>NZ_BOOW01000028.1 GCF_016863435.1 Sinosporangium siamense | reverse complement strand
TTAGTCGGTGCCGAATTCCATCGCGGCGTTGTCGAGGAGCTGGTCGTCGGGGACCTCGCCGCTGGAGGCGATGGCCTCGGCGCCGCCCTCCGGCATGGTGCCGATGAGCTCGGGTGAGGGGGCCTGCACCGCGATCAGCATCGGGTGGGCGGTGCCGACCATGCCGAGCCGGGAATATTGCTCAAGCTTGGCGCGGGAGTCGGCGATGTCGAGGTTGCGCATGGTGAGCTGCCCGATGCGGTCCACGGGGCCGAAGGCCGCGTCCTCGACGCGCTCCATGGACAGCTTGTCCGGGTGGTAGCTGAACGCCGGGCCCGAGGTGTCGAGGATGGAATAGTCCTCGCCGCGCCGCAGGCGCAGGGTGACCTCGCCGGTGATGGCCGTGCCGATCCAGCGCTGGAGGGACTCGCGCAGCATCAGGGCCTGCGGGTCGAGCCAGCGGCCCTCGTAGAGCAGCCGGCCGAGTTTGCGGCCTTCGACGTGGTAGCTCGCGAGGGTGTCCTCGTTGTGGATCGCGTTGACCAGCCGCTCGTAGGCGGCGTGTAGCAGCGCCATGCCGGGCGCCTCGTAGATGCCGCGGCTCTTGGCCTCGATGACGCGGTTTTCGATCTGGTCGGACATGCCCAGGCCGTGGCGTCCGCCGATGGCGTTGGCCTCCAGCACCAGGTCGACGGGAGAGGCGAACTCCTTGCCGTTGATCGTCACGGGGCGGCCCTGCTCGAAGCCGATCGTGATGTCCTCGAGGGCGATCTCGACGGCGGGGTCCCAGAACCGCACACCCATGATGGGGTCGACGATCTCGATGCCCGTGTCGAGGTGTTCGAGTGACTTGGCCTCGTGGGTGGCGCCCCAGATGTTGGCGTCGGTGGAGTAGGCCTTCTCCGTGCTGTCCCGGTAGGGCAGGTCGTGGGTGAGCAGCCACTCCGACATCTCCTTGCGCCCGCCGAGCTCGCTGACGAAGTCGGCGTCGAGCCACGGCTTGTAGATGCGCAGGGAGGGGTTGGCCAGCAGGCCGTAGCGGTAGAACCGCTCGATGTCGTTGCCCTTGAAGGTGGAGCCGTCGCCCCAGATCTGCACGCCGTCGTCGAGCATGGCGCGCACCAGCAGGGTGCCGGTGACGGCGCGGCCGAGCGGCGTGGTGTTGAAGTAGGTGCGTCCGCCGGAGCGGATGTGGAAGGCCCCGCAGGCTAGGGCGGCGAGGCCCTCCTCCACGAGGGTCGCCCGGCAGTCGACCAGGCGGGCGACCTCGGCGCCGTAGGCCGTGGCGCGGCCGGGCACCGAGGCGATGTCAGGCTCGTCGGCTTGACCGACGTCGGCGGTGTATGTGCAGGGCACGGCGCCCTTTTCGCGCATCCACGCGACCGCTACAGACGTGTCGAGGCCGCCGGAGAAGGCGATGCCGACACGTTCACCGACAGGCAGGGAGGTGAGGACCTTGGACACGATCAGAAGTATATGCATACCAACGCATGTCCATGCAAGCGGTGGCGCGTGCGACGCGGTTTCCCGTGACGGCGGTCACAGATCACCTTGACGCCAGGCGTCGAATTCGGCCCTCAGGGCGTGTTCATCCGGCTTCCGAGGCTTCGCCTGATCGATCCAGCGGAGCAGGAGGTCATCGCCGTCGGGGACCGTGCCGTGGACGGTGAAATGGGTGATCAGCGGGCCCGTCACCGGGTCGGCCGCGTCGCAGCGGGTGCACAGGAGAATGTCGCTGCGGCCCCTGACGGGTTTTCCCGACGTGTTCGTCCAGGAGTACGGCACACGCAGGACGGCCACCACCTCGCCCGTGCGGCAGCGGGGGCACGCCGCGATCATGCTCCCCCGATCGCGCCGGCGCCGAGCAGGGCTTTGACGTCGCCGTAGAACGCCGGTTCCGGGGTGACGCGGAAGGATTCGAGGTTCAGGAGCGTGCCCGGGGCGCCGGGGCGGTGCAGGCGCACATGCACAGGTGCCCTGCCGGGATGGGTGGTGAGGATGTCCTTGAACTCCCGCACGAGCCGCGGGGTCAGCTGCGTCTCGTGGAGGGAGATCACCACGGGGGGTTCAGTGTCGGCCCGGGTGACGTCGAGGGGCACGACCTCCTCGACGTAGACGCTCGTCGTCTCGTCGCGCTCGTTGATCCGGCCCCGCATCGAGATCACGCGGTCTTCCGCGAGGGCTTCGCCGTACAGGATGTAGGTCTTGGGGAAGATCAGGCACTCCACGGACGCGTCGTGGTCCTCAAGGGTGACGATCGCCCACGGGCTGCCCTGTTTGGTGACCTTGCGTTGCAGGCCGGAGACGATGCCGCTGACCCGGACCGGCCCGTCCTGCCGCCCGGAGGACAGCAGGTCGGCGATGGGGGTGTCGCGGTGGGCGGAGAGCACATGTTCGGCGCCGTCGAGCGGGTGGCTGGAGACGTAGAGGCCGAGCATCTCGCGTTCGAAGGTCAGCAGGGTGGCGGTGTCCCACTCCCCCTCCGGGATCGCGATCGCGAACGCGGCGCTCTGTGCCGGCTCGCCGAACAGCGAGTCCTGGCCGTGGGCTTCGGCGCGTTTGACGTCGATGACGGTGTCGACGGCCTGTTCGTGCACGGCGACCAGTGCCTTACGGCGGTGGCCGAGGCTGTCGAACGCCCCGGACTTGGCCAGGGACTCGATGACCCGCTTGTTGCAGACGACGGACGGGACCTTGGTGAGGAAGTCGTGAAAGCCGGTGTAGGGGCCCTTGGCCTCCCGGGTGGCGACGATCGCGTCGACGACGCCGGCGCCGACGTTGCGGACAGCGCCGAGGCCGAAGCGGATGTCGGAGCCGACGGCGGCGAAGTCGAGCCTGCTGGCGTTGACGTCGGGCGGCAGCACCTTGATGCCGAGGCGGCGGCAGTCCGACAGGTAGACGGCCATCTTGTCCTTGTCATCGCCGACGGATGTGAGCAGGGCGGCGAGGTACTCGCTGGGATAGTTGGCCTTGAGATAGGCGGTCCAGTAGGAGACGAGGCCGTATCCGGCGGTGTGCGACTTGTTAAACCCGTAGCCGCTAAAGGGGACGAGCACCTCCCAGACCGCCGTGATCGCCTCCACGGAATAGCCGTGCTCGTGCATGCCCGCCGAGAATCTGGCCCATTCGGCGTCCAGGACCTCTTTCTTCTTTTTGCCCATGGCCCGCCGCAGCATGTCGGCCCCGCCGAGGGAGTAGCCGGCGAGCTGCTGGGCGATGGCCATGACCTGCTCCTGGAAGACGACCAGGTGGTAGGTGTCGCCCAGGATGGGTTCGAGGGCGTCCTTGAGCTCGGGGTGGATCGGCTCGACCGGCTGTTTACCGGTTTTGCGGAGCGCGTAGTTGGTGTGGGCGTTCATCTCCATCGGGCCGGGCCGGTACAGCGCGTTCACCGCGGCGATGTCGGTGAACGTCGTGGGCTGCATCAGCCGCAGCAGCACCCGCATGCCGCCGCTGTCGAGCTGGAAGACACCGAGGGTGTCGCCGCGCGCCAGCATCTCGTAGGTCGTGGCGTCGTCGAGCGGGATGTCGAGGATGTCGATGTCGACGCCTTTGTTGGCGCGCACGTTCGCGATGGCGTCGCCGGTGACGGTGAGATTGCGCAGGCCGAGAAAATCCATTTTCAGCAGGCCCATGTCCTCGGCCTGGGTGAAGGGAAAGCCCGTGATGACCGGGCCGTCGGCCTTGGGTTTGACGAGCGGGATGACGTCGATCAGGGGCACGCTGGACAGGATCACGCCCGCCGCGTGCACGCCGGTCCCCCGGGTCAGTCCCTCCAGGCCGGCCGCGGTGTCGATCACCCGTTTGACGTCGGGTTCCTGCTCATACATCGTGCGGAGTTCGGCCGCCTCGCCGTGCCGGGGGTGGCGGTTGTCGTGGATGGCGGCCAGGGGGATCTCCTTGCCGCCGTCGGCCGCCGGGAAGGCTTTGGTGATGCGGTCGCCCAGTGCGTACGGCAAACCGAGCACGCGGCATGAGTCCTTGACGGCGGCCTTGGCCTTGATGGTGCCGAAGGTGACGATCTGGCAGACCCGGTCCTCGCCGTACTTGCGGGTGACGTAGTCGATCATCTCGTTGCGCCGGCGGTCGTCGAAGTCGAGGTCGACGTCGGGCATGGAGATGCGCTCGGGGTTGAGGAAACGCTCGAAGATGAGTTTGTGCTCGATGGGGTCGAGCTGAGTGATGCCTGTGCAGTAGGCGACGATCGAGCCGGTGGCCGAGCCTCGGCCGGGGCCCAGGCCGATGCCGTTTTCCCGGGCATAAGCGCAGATGTCGGCGACCACCAGGAAGTAGCCGGGGAAGCCCATGGCGTCGATGACCGACAACTCGTAGTCGATGCGGTCCAGCACCTCCTGCGGTGGTTCGGCGCCGTAGCGGCGGCGTGCGCCGCGCAGGGTCTCCTCACGCAGCCAGCTCGACTCGGTCTCGCCCTCGGGCACCGGGAAACGCGGCGTCAGGTCGCGGTGGGCGAAGACCTCCCCGTAGTCGCCGACGCGTTCGGCGATCAGCAGCGTGTTGTCGCAGGCGCCCGGCACCTCGGCGTCCCACAGGGCGCGCATCTCCTCGGCGGACTTGATGTAGTAGCCGCTGCCGCCGAAGCGGAAGCGGTCGGTGTCGGCGAGCCGCTTGCCGGTGCCGACGCACAGCAGCGCGTCGTGCGCCTGAACCTGGCTTTCCGTGACGTAGTGCGAGTCGTTGGTGGCCAGGGGCGGCAGGCCGAGCTCTCTGCCCAGTTTGAGCAGATCGTCGCGGACACGGCGCTCGATGGCGAGGCCGTGGTCCATGAGTTCCAGGAAGTAGTTGCCGGGGCCGAAGATGTCGCGGTAGCGGGCGGCGGCCTCGACGGCTTCGCCGTACTGTCCGAGGCGGAGGCGGGTCTGCACCTCGCCGGAGGGGCAGCCGGTCGTGGCGATGAGGCCTTGGCCGTGCTCGGCGAGCAGCTCATCATCCATGCGCGGATATTTCTGGACATGGCCTTCGAGCCAGGCCCGGGACTGGAGGCGGAACAGGTTGCGCAGTCCCCCGGTGTCGGCCGCCCACATCGTCATGTGCGTGTAGAGGCCGCGACCGGAGACGTCGCCGCCCTCGCCGGTCTCGTCGTTGGAACGGCGAAGCGCCAGGTTGTCGCTGTAGAAGACCGGTTGCCGGTGGTGCCGCGAGGCCGGGGCGACGTAGCTCTCGATGCCGATGATCGGTTTGACGCCCGCCTTGCCGGCCTTCTGGTAGAACTCGTACGCCCCGTGCACGTTGCCGTGGTCGCTCATCGCCACGGCGGGCATCCCGAGCCGGGCCACCTCGTCCATCAGCGGGCCGACCTTCGCGGCGCCGTCGAGCATGCTGTATTCGGTGTGCACGTGGAGATGCACGAAGGATCCCACCCTAATCCACGCCTCTCAGTTGTAGGCTCGCTCGCGACCCGAGCTTGGAACCCGAGCATTCGACCTGAGAGCAGGCGGGATTGTCCAACAATCGACACACCGATCCACCACAACCCACGGTTGTGCCCCCAGATGGGATGGACCTCGACCTCGCGGCGGTGCGCGCCTTCGTCGCCATCACCGAGGACCGCTACTTCAGCGAGGCCGCGGCGGGCCTCGGCATCAGCCAGCAGGCCATCTCCAAACGCATCGCCAGACTCGAATCCGACCTTGGCGTGCGGCTGTTCCTGCGTTCCCGGACCGGGGCCGGCCTCACCGAGGACGGGCGGTTGTTCCTCCCCCACGCCCGCGCCCTCGTCGGCCTCGCCGACCAGGCCCTCGCCGTACTCCGCGAACGCCGCCGCTCGCTCCGCGTCGACGTGATCAGCAGCCGGGTGGCGTCCATCGACATGGTCCGTGGGTTCCACGAGACGGCCGGGGACATCGAGATCGACATCATCTCGTCGAACGGGTTCAGATCGGCGCGCGGAAGAATCCTCCGCGGAATCCTCGACGCCGCCTTCGGCCGGGTCGACAGGGTCTTGGAGGAGGACCTCGCCTACGTGCCCGCCTACCTGGAACCGCTGCATCTGCTGGTCGGCCGCGACCACCCCCTCGCGAACCGGCCGCACGTGGAGATCGCCCGCCTGTCCGGGGAGGCGGTCTGGATGCCCGGCAACGTCGAGGGCAGCGAGTGGACCGACTTCTACGACCACCTCAGCGCCGAATTCGGCCTCCGGATCGACACCTCCGGGCCCAACTGGGGGCTGGACCACTACGTCGAGGAGATCGGCCGCGGCGAACGCATCGGCTTCGTCGGGGAGAAGATCAAGGTGCCCTGGCATCCCCGCACCGTCCAGATGCCGATTGTCGACCCCATCCCCGCGTTTCCGTGGTCGATGCTCTACCACCGCCAGAACCCTCACCCGGTGCTGCCCCGGTTCGCCCGGCACATCGCGAACCGGTTCCAGCCCTTCGACCCCCGTTGTCAGTGGCTACCGCCGTTCGACCGGCCCGCCTTCACGGCGTGAGGAGCTCGCGCCGCGCAGTTCTCACGGGGACCTCTATGAGGTGCGCCTGGTGCCGCGCAGCCGGCTGAGGTGGTAATAGAGCCGCGGCGGGACGTGTGGCAGCACTCGGGAGTGACGGTCGCCGAGGAGGGCGATCATCTGGGCGGGCGGCAGCTTGACGTAGCGCGAGAGGTTCTCATACCACTGCGCGCTATAGCGGGCCGCACGCTGCGCGGGCGTGATCGCGGCCTTGCGTCTCTGCTCATAGCGGGCGAGCGCCTGCTGGAGTGAGGTGTCGCCGTGCAGCGCCTTGACCAGCACGGCGGCGTCGCCGAAGGCGAGGGCGGTGCCGGCGCCGACGGAATAGTGCGTGGTGTGCGCGGCGTCGCCGAGTAGCACGAGATTGTCCCGGTGCCATGTGCGGTTGGTCAGAGTGCGGAAATTCCGCCAGTGCACGGGGCCCTGGGCGATCAGCGGGTGGCCGTCCAGCATCTCGGCGAACAGCTTCTCCAGCATGGTCAGCGAATCGGCCTCGTTGGCCTGCTGGAGGCCGAGCCCCTGCCAGGTCTCGGGCGCGCACTCGACCACACAGGTGCTGTGATCGTTGCCGTATGCGTAGCCGTAGCACCAGACCCACCCGTGCGGCGTCTCGGTGAAGGCGAAGGTGAACGCGTCGAAGCCCTTGGTCGTGCCCAGCCAGATATAGGTGTTCCGCCCGGCCTCGACCTCGGTCCCGAAGTGGTCGGCATGGCGATCCCGCAGCGCGCTGCCCGCGCCGTCGCCGACGAGCACGAGATCGACCTCGCCCACCTGCTCCTCGCGCGTGACCTCGCGCTCGAACTCCACCCGTACACCGAGCCCCCGCGCCCGCTCGGTGAGAACGCCGAGCAGCTCGCGCCGCCCGATGCCGTAGCCCCCGTCCCAGTGCCTCGCCTCCACCGGGGCGCCGTCACGCACGCGGGCGACCCAGCGATCCCAGTGAACCGAGTTGTTCTCGATGGCGGTGGCGGAGTCGGGGTCGGCACTGTGCAGGTTGTCGAGCAGCTCCCGCCAGTAGGTCACCCCCCAGCCGTAGGTCGATCCCTCCGGATTCCGCTCATAGACGGTGATGTCATGGGAGGGATTCACCCGTTTCATGAGGATGGAGAAGTAGAGGTTGGCGGGTCCACCGCCGACACATGCGATCTTCACAAGAGCCCCCGATGTTACGCAATGCATTTATCCCATAACGCATAGTAACAGTCGCATGTACGGCAGAGCCCTCGCACTCCGGCGGCAAGGATCGAGATGACAGGTAGGAAAAAACCTATATATAGTGCTGAGCATGAACATCACGCACGCCAAGATCGTCACACTGCCCGTTTCCGACCAGGATCGGGCAAAGGACTTCTACGTCGCCGCACTCGGCTTCGACGTGATCGTCGACCGGCAGATGGGGCCGGTGAGGTGGCTCCAGGTCGCCCCGAAGGGCGCCCAGACCGGGTTCACGCTGGCCACCGCCGAGCAGGGCTTCACCCCCGGCAGTGCGACCGGCATCGTCCTGGAGACGTCCGACCTGGACGCCGACTGCGCCGCGCTGCTGGAGGCGGGCGCCGCCGTACAGGGGCCGACGGACCTGCCCTGGGGACGCCAGGCCACCCTCACCGACCCCGACGGCAACAGCTTCGTGCTCTCCGAGCCCGCCCCCTCGGGCTTTTGACCCCGATGTCCACCATCGAGCGGAGCACCGAGGAGCGGGTGTTCGCCGCCCTGGCCAGCCCGGTGCGCCGGGAGGTGCTGCGAATGCTGCGCGACGAGGGCCCGCAGCCGGTCGCCGAACTCGCCTCCCACTTCGCCATGGCACGCCCGAGCTTCTCCGAACACCTGCGGGTGCTGCGGGAAGCCGGGCTGGTCAGCGAGACCCGGGCGGGCCGGCAGCGGCTTTATCGCCTAGAGGGTGCCCCCTTGTACGAGGTGCAGGAATGGTTGAACCCGTTCGAGCGGTTCTGGCGTGAGCGGCTCGGCGGCCTGCGCGACGTCCTCGACTCGATGGACGACGATGAGCCGTGAGTGAAGACGATCTGACGACCGTCCGGGTCGACCAGTTCCTGGCCCATCCACCGGCGAAGGTGTGGCGGGCGCTGACCGAGCCAGACCTGATCGCCCGGTGGCTGATGCCCGGCGACTTCCGCCTGCAGGTCGGCCACCGCTACACCATGCAGGCCAAAGCCATCCCCGCCACGGGCTTCTCCGGCACCATCCAGGCCGAGGTGCTGGCCTTCGAGCCCGAGCGCATGCTGCGCGTCGGCTGGCGCGACGCCGATCCCGGCAGCCCCGGCAACGCCGACTGGACCATCACCTGGACTCTGGCGCCCGAGGGCCGCGGCACCCGGATCTTCCTCACCCACGCGGGCTTCGACCCCGACAACCCGCTCCAGCAGCGCGCCCGCGACTTCATGGGCAGCGGCTGGCGCTCCACGGTCCTGCGCCGCATCGACGAGGTCCTCCGCGGCCTCGAACCCCGCTGATCGCGTCGGCCGCCGCCCCTGACCCGGACACGGGTACGGCGGGCGGCGGGCGGCGTCGTGCGGGGATCGGTAACCTTTCTCGAAGGCAGCTCGGGAGGTGCGCACACACCTGATTAGGAGGGTGACCATGCCCTAATACGCGATCCTGATCTACGAGAAGGAAACCCCAGGTGGCGTGGCCGACATCCCGCCCGAGGTCATGGAGGCCAACATCGCCGCCGGTGACGAGATCGCCGTGATGGGGGTGAAGGTGCTCCACGAGCACGCCACGCAGCCCAGCCCGACCGCGCGCACGATCCGCAAGGGCGGCCTGGTGACCGACGGCCCGTTCCTGGAGACCAAGGAGGTCATCGCCGGCTTCTTCGTGGTGGAGGCCAAGGACCTCGACCAGGCGGTGGCCGTCGGCAGGCTGCTGCCGATCATGGACGGCGCCGTCGAGGTGCGGCCGCTGCAGTGACCCCGGCCGAGGAGGCGGTGGCCTGGGCGCATCGCCGCGAGTGGGCCGCGCTCATCGCCGCGACCGTACGGATCACCCGTGATCTCGACCTGGCCGAGGAGTGTGTCCAGGACGCCTACATCGCGGCGCTGGACGACTGGGAGCGCGGCGGCGTGCCGGAACGGCCGGGTGCCTGGCTGACCGTCGCGGCCCGCCGCAACGCGCTGCGGGCCTTGCGGCGCGCCGACACCCTGCGCTCGAAGCTGCACCTGCTAGTGGAGCCCGAGGAAGCGGGGCCGGTGGCATACGACGACCGGCTGCGGCTGGTGTTCCTGTGCTGCCATCCCGCGCTGACCCCCGAGGGGCGGGTCGCGCTCACGTTGCGGCTGGTCAGCGGCGTAGCGACGCCCGACATCGCGAGCACGTTCCTGGTCTCGGAGCCGGCCATGGCGGCCCGGATCACGCGGGCCAAGAAGCGGATCGCGGCGGCCGGGATCCCGTTCCGCATGCCGGCACCGGCCGAACCGCCGGCCGCGCTCGACGCAGTACTGAACGTGATCTACCTGACGTTCCTGGGGGTGGCCTGCGGGGCTCGTGCCGTACGGCATGAGCCGGGCAGTCGATCGTGGTCCGGCACATGCCTATCGCGCGCTTGGTCCGAGGTGCGCACAACCAGGCGTTATCTGCCGGCTGTGCTCACTGTCCCGCTACGCGGACACGACGGCCTCCGCGTGTGGCCTGCCGGCATTCAGCGGCTCTGACCTAGTCCGTCCGCAGGGGCGGCGTCGTCGGCCTTGGCCGGGTGCTCATCCGCTTTGTACGCGAGGAACTCTTTCTCGGTGACGGTCAGGAATCCCTTGCCGTCGGGGTTCGGGATGAGGAACTCCTGCACTCCCTTGCGCAGCACAAAATAGGCCAGGGCGCACAGGAAAATCAGAATCGCGACCCAGACGTTGAGCCGCTGGCCGAAGAAGACCAAGGCCTCGTCCGTGCGTATGGTCTCGATCCAGGCGCGGCCCGCGGTGTAAGCCATCACATAAAGCGCGAAGGCGCGGCCTTTGCCGAACTTGTATTTGCGGTCGAGCCAGTAGACCAAACCGGCCACACCGAGGTTCCACACCATCTCGTAGAGGAATGTGGGGTGATAAAGCCCCTCCAGCAGAACGGGCCTGCCGCCGGGGCCGACCGCCGCACTGCCGCCGGACATCACGTGCACTTCAAGGCCCCACGGCAGGTCGGTCCTGCCACCGTAGAGCTCGTTGTTGAACCAGTTGCCCAGGCGGGCGACCACCTGGCCGAGCGGAAGACCCACGGCGATGGAGGCGGCGAGGAGCGAGTAGCTCAACTGCATTTTCCTGCAGGCGATCCAGGCGCCCAGCGCACCGCCGAGAACGGCACCCCAGATGCTCAAGCCGCCTTCCCAGACCTTGAGGGCGCCCACAATGCCCTCACCGCCGGCGCCCCAGTATTTATCCGGAGTGGAGACGACGTGATAAAGGCGGGCGCCCGCGATGCCGAATGGCACCGCCCACACGGCGATATCGAGAGCGGCCTGCGCAGGCGCGCCGCGGCTGCGCATCCGCCTGTCCGTGACAATGCCGGCGACAACGATGCCGGCAATCATGCACAGCGTATAAGCCCGGAGCGGAATCTCGACGAACCCGAGGTTCAAATACCAGACCGCGGTTTCGGGGCTCGGAATGCTGGCAAGTGTCACGGGAGTGAACACTACCGCCAGGTCGTCGGCCGACACATAAACAATCTGCCGAAAGGCCGCAGGGCCGGGTGGCGGAGCCCCGGATCCCCGCCACCCGGCCCCTGGACCAACCGAGTCCGCGCAGAACTTACCTGCTCAGTCATGTGCCCCCGGCCGACCTACTGCCACCTCGTCTCGGCATGCCTGTGGGCTTGGTGAAGGCGACTTTCTCCGGCACGCTCAGCCGTACATCGCCATGCCGTACAGATCCTCAAGCGCTTCGTCGATGGGATGGGGCTGCGGCCTGCCCGTGAAGTCGAGCCTGTTCCACCGCTACATGTTCACCGCGACGGGCATCTGCCGCCCTCGTGGTCCCGAGGGGGGTCAGCGCGGGCTGTGGCGCCGCTTCACGTGCTCCATCATCACCTCGTGGTGGTGGCGCACCGCGGCCAGCGCCGCCTCCTCGTCCCCCTCCTCAAGCGCGTTCATGATCGGCTCGTGAATGGCGATCAGCTTGCCCGCCACGTTGGGCTTGAGCCAGGCGGGGACACGCTCGGTCTGAATCCACGGGTCGTGCTCGTAGCGGATCACCGCCAGATGCACGCTCTCGTAGATCGAGGTGAGGAAGGGATTGCCCGAGCGTCTCACCACCGCGGCGTGGAAGACGGTGTCGGCCGCTATCCACGCCGACGTGCTGCTCCCCACACTCTCCTTCAGCCGGTTGAACGCCACCCGGACCTCGTCGAGGCCGCCGGCGGGCTCACGCCGTATGGCCTCCTGGACACCGATCGACTCCAGCCACAGCCGCAGCTCGGCCAGATCCGCGACCGACTCCCGGTCGAGGTCCAGCATGAGGCTGACCGAGGCGGTGATGATGCGGTCGGGACGGTGCACGACATAGGCCCCCGAACCCGGACGGATCTCGACCAGCCCCATGAGCGACAGGGTGCGCAACGCCTGGCTCACAGTGGGACGGCTTGCACCAAAACGGGCGGCGAGATCGCGCTCGGAGGGAAGCCTGATGTTCTCGGCGAGGTCCTCGCTCACGATGAAGTCGCGGATCTGCTCGGCCACCAGCTCCGACAACCTGCTCACCGTCACCGGGCGGACCGGACCGAGGTCGACGGGACCGGGGCGGCCACGTCCCGTGGTGCCGCTCTTCATCTGGAGGCCCTCCCGCCCGCGGACGCCGCGCGCCCTCCCCCGGCCGCCGCCGCCGACGGCACTCCGCACGCAGTGTGGCCCGGCGAGAACTCCACGTCCACGAGCCCCCCTCGTTCCGAGCGGACTTCCGGTCCGTGACGAACTTGTATGGCGCCGCCGACAGACGGGGAAGCGCGGCTGCCGATTTTCCGGCTTACCATGCAAGCGGCAAAGCCAATTTACCAAAGATGGTCAACGTCGTCGAGTCGTACACCCGCGAACCGACAGGTCACGGGCCCACCATCGGCCACTCCCGCCACACCCACCCGAATGTACGGCACAGCCCGACACCCCTGACGGGGCCATCCGCTCCCTTCTTCCGCCTGGATCGTGTGGCGCTGGAAGCGCCGTCACGGGAAGGTGCGGGCGGGTTGTGTCAGACCGGACTCGGCGCGCCGGCAACGGCGTTGAGGAGCAGCCGCTCGATCGACGGGCTCAGGCTTCGGTATGCCCCGATGTGCTGGTCGACTCGGTTAGGTGCCGGCTGCGTGGTCGAGTGCGGCTGCGTAGGCGGCATCCATTTGCGCCGCGATGGTGGGGCCGCCCGGTGCTGGTTGCCGGCGGGCCTCAGGTCCGAGGTGGATTTCACGGAGTTCGTCCATGAACGCCGCCAAGGCCGGCGGACCGCCGCCGGCGATCACCTCGCCGCGGGCGGCGTATTCCTCGGCCACCGGGAGGTGTCGGGTTCCCCAGGCGCCGAGCTGGGCGAAGACGGGCACCAGCTGGATCGCCGGCTCGGTCAGGCTGTAGATGACCTTCTGCTTGTGCGAGGGATCCTCGGCCTTGGTGAGCAGCCCGTGCTCGACAAGCACGGCGAGCCGGTCGGCGAGGATGTTGGATGAGATCCGCTCGGGACCGATGCCGACGAAGCCTGCCCGGCCTGCTCGTTCTGGATCGACAACGTGGGCCACCTCAACCACCTGCACGCCCGCGACACTTCATTGGCCGCCGTCTCGCGAGCGCCGCTGGACAAGCTCGAGCGCTACAAGCGGCGAATGGGCTGGGCGGTGCCGTGGTACTCATCGCTCGGCAGCAACTTCAACTACGACTTTCACGTCAGCTTCGACGCGTCGATCACGCCGGTCGAATGGAACTACAAGAACTACGCCCAGCTGGTGCGAGAAAACCCGGGCTGGGAGGGGTACACCGGCGAGGAGATGGGCGTGAGTGCCTTCCCTGCGCCGCGGCGATCGCGTCTCCACACCTATTCCTGCTATGGACGCGGCATCGATCTGCTCAACGGCACCTACAACTGGCTCGACCTCACCGCCCGTGGCCGTCAGGAGGACTGGGAACAACCGCCCGGTCGCGGCGACGGCCCTTCCATGAGCTGGCTGCGCCGCCACGACGAATACGATCCCGCCGTCATCGGTGGGGCACACGACCCACAGTGACCACGACGCTCCCATAGCAGCGGACGGCGGGCGTCGTCCGATCACCGAGCCGGCTTGGCCTGGCGGCGGCTCCGCCGGCCAGGCCAAGTACGCCTTCGCCCCGCGAGTGCTCGCCGTACTGGGCCTGGATCTGGTGGTGTTCACGTCGCTGCACGCGGCACTGACCTACATCGTGCCGTTCTGACAGGACGTCACGGGCATGAACGGCGCGACGGTCGGCGTGTACCTCTTCGCCTAAGGTCTGGCCATCGCGGTCCAATGGCAATCGCCGAAAATCCAACGGATGAGACGTGCGACGATCGGGTCCGCTGACTCAGCGCCCTCGGCGGCCGGCGAACCCCAAGCCCCCCGGCGAGCCGTTCAGCGGCTGCACGTGTCGTGCCGTACAAGTCGGAAGCCGCCCCGAACGCCCTGACCGTGGCTGCCTATGCGGCATCGCCCTCCTGGCCGCTTGATCACCACGTGATTGCAGCGAGCTCGACACGCGGCGCCGCACTTGACATTGTTTGCATTACCAACCATTATCCAGTTGTTGGTACTGCAAACCAATGCGCCTGCCAGGAGCGACTCCGCAGCAATGGTGATCATCTGCGGCTTTGCCGGTCGGCTCCGGTAACTGAGCGACGGTCTCGTTCACCCCTGACGCAAGGAGAAATCCGCATGCCCGCAATCCCGGCCAAGGGCCGAACCGTAGTCCTGGTCATGGCTTTGGCGCTCTGCACGTTCGCCGCCTCTTCGGCCCAGGCGGCTTCGCAGTCCGGGACACCGGCCGCCCGCTCTGCCACCTCGGGGATCCCTGGCGTGGTCGATCCTGCGGCCGACCTGGGACGGCACGTGCCCGGGCCCCAGTCGACCTGGTTCGACTCGATTTACTTCACCAGTTCGGTGAAGGCCAACGGTCAGGATTTCGGTCTTCAGGTCCACACGCGCATCATCCCGAACAGGGACCAGGCCGCCTACCGCTGGACGTTCTCGGTGATCAACAAGACCACCGGGTGGTACAAGGACTACGCCGCGATGGTCGAACCGAAGGACTACCGGTGGAGCCAGGGCAAGCTCGACATCAAGGCGCCGGGGTTCAGCTGGACGGGTGACTCCGCCCGCCAGTCGGTGCAGGTCGAGACGCCCTGGGGTTCTCTCGATGTCCAGCTGGCGCCCACCGGCCCCGCCATGAACTACGCCTCGACCGGCGTTTTCCACCTGGTCGACGGCGTGCCGAACTACCAGTTCGCCCTCCCGGAGATGCGCACGTCCGGAACACTCGTCCTCGACGGCAAGAAACACAAGATCGCAGGCACCTCCTGGCTGGACAGGCAATGGGGTGAGATGCCGCCGTCGCTGACACGGTGGACGTGGATGAACTTCAGCATGCCCAACGGCGACAAGGTCGCCCTCTGGGACACCGTCGGCACCAAATCCAAGGACAGCTGGGCGACGGTCCTCCGCCCCGACGGCTCCTACGAAGTGGTCGACGTGGAGCCGCTCGCGCCGGGCGTCTCCCGGCGGTGGACCAGCCCGGCCACCGGCCAGACCTATCCCACGCGTTGGCGCATCCGCATCCCCTCCCTGCACTCCGAGCTCGACGTGCAGGTCACCGGGAATCCGGACCAGGAGATCGAAACTCCCGACGGGAGCGGCTACCTGGAGGCCACGGTGGCTTTCACCGGCAAGTACAAGGGCAAGAAGGTCCGCGGTGAGAACTACGTCGAGATGACCGGCGAGTGGAAATGAGATGACCGGGGAGTAAAACCCCTGATCACCGCGGCGAAAGCCGTCCTCGGCTGACGCGATACGGCATCACCCCGGGATCGAACACCGATCCCGGGGTGAACCTTTGGGAGACCGCCTCAGCCGGGAGAGTGCAGGGCAGTGTGCAGCAGCTGGACGAGCCGATCGCGGTCTTGCGGGTCGAGCCGGTTGATCGCGGGTGCCAGTGCGCGTCGGACTTCGCCGTACACCTGCTCCGCCAGTTCCAGGCCGGCGGGGGTGAGGAACACATCGACGACACGGAGGTCTTGGGGGTTTTTGCCCCTGGCCACCAGCCCTCGGCGTTCGGCACGGTCGATGAGGCCGGACAGGGTTGATTTGTCCAGGCCGAGGAACGCCGCGAGCTCGGTCATGCGCGGGCGGCGGTCGCGGAGGATGCCGAGGACCCGCAGCTGGGTGAGTGAGAGGTCGCGCTCGGCTCCGATGCGGGTGAGCACGCCCGCCACCTCGAAGGTGCTGCGCACGAGGGCATCCACGAGGGCGTCGGAAGTCATGTGCCTACGCTACTCGCCATATTTTGTATTACAAACTACTTTCCTGGTGTCGAGTGTGCCGTCACAGGATGCAAAAGGCGGGGTCGTCGGGGTTGAGCTCGGCCGGCAGGTCGTCAACCCGGCCCTCCGCCGGCCTTCTGCGCCAGTGCCGCCTCGCGTTCGAGTGAGATATCCCGCAGGAGCGGTGTTCTGGTAGAACGAACGCTTTCTGGTGATCTTTCCGTTCGTCACGTCGACCAGCTCGAGAACGGTCATCCTCCACGGCTTGCCGTGGATATCGGTGCCACTGTTCGTGGCCACTACCACGCGAGTGGGACCCTCGGCGATGAGCTCGTCAATGCTGATGGCTCGGATGTCCAACCCGGTCGGCTCGTACATCCGGTGCCGCGCTAGCCCGATGGCGGCTCCCCTGTAGACGCCGCTGTAGCGGGTGCTGGTGTTACTGGGCACGGCGTTCTTCATGACCATCCCGTTGACCAGATTGTGGCCGACCGCATTCCCGCCCGACCCATTGAGGAGGGCCGAGCTCGGCAACCGGGTCACGGTCGGACCGCCACCGCCGACGTCGCCGGTTGGTCGGAGTCGTTGCCCCCGGATGGGTTCAGGTCTTACGGCGCGCCAGGCGTCCGCCACAGGTCCCAGGTGTCCGAGCTTGTCGGGGTTGTTCACCGTACGGATCGTCTGGATCTGTCCGTCGAGGATGTCGAGCGCCCAGGTGTTGAGGACCTTGCCGTCACGGTCGCGGAAGATCGCGCCTGGCTGGCCGTTCACCTGGTGCGGCTCCACCGTGCCGCCGATCCGCATGAACAACGGGATGAACGCGGCGAGCACCCGGGCCACCTCTTCGGCACCAAGGAAGCGGTCGGCCCACTGCGGGGCCTTGCCGCCACTGTCGCCGACCAGCTGGACGTCGGCGGCCAGTAGCTCGGCCAGACTGTCGACGTCCCCGTCCCGGAAGGCGTCGAGGAATCGTCCGGCGAGTTTGTCGCGCTCTTAACGGTCGGTTTCGAACCGGGGCCTGCCCGCCTCCATGTGGCGGCGCGCCCGCGTCGCGGCAACTAAGGCAAGGCGTCGAGAAAAGCCCGCACCTGGGGGCGGCTGTCGCCCTCGCGCCAGGCGATCGCCAGCTCCGCCGGGGGCAGCCCGGTCACCGGCCGGTAGGCCAGGCCGGGCCGGCTGTAGAGCGCGGTGTTGCCCTCCGCGAGCAGCGCCACGCCGCAGCCGCCGCTGATCGCCTCGAATGTCTCGTCCGGCGTGCTCGCCGTCGCCACGACGACCGGGGGATCGTCCCTGGCGTCCATGCCGAGCCAGAAGTCGCGCAGCGCCCCGGCGGTGCGCGGCAGCGCTACGAACGGCTCGTCACGTAGCGCCGTGAACGGGATCTCGGCCTCGGACGCCAGCGGATGCCACTCGGCCATCGCGACGAACCGGCGCTCCACCGCCAGCACCCGGGTGGCCAGGCCCGGGAGTGTGGGCAGCCAGAGGAAGGCGACGTCGGACCCGCCGTCGGTGAGCCCGCCGCTCGGGTCCGTCCAGTTGAGGTGCAGCGATACCTTCCAGCCGGGCATCGCGGCTCTGAAACCGCGTAGCGCCGCCTGCTGGATGCCCCGGCCGACAGCCGTCTGCAGGCCGACGACGAGCGTGCCGCTCAGTGCCGACGCCCGCGCCGCCTCGACCCCGGAGTCCCACCGCGTCAGCGTTTCGCGGGCGAACGGCAGCAGCGTCTCGCCCTGCTCTGTCAGCGCCATTCCCGCATGAACCCGGTCGAACAACGCGAATCCCAGTCGGCGTTCCAGCGTCCGCAGTTGCTTGGACAACGCCGGCTGCGACACGAACAGCCGCTGAGCGGCCCGGGTGACGTTGAGCTCCTCGGCCACGGCCACGAAGTAGCGGAGCTCCCGCAGGTTCACATCCACGACAAACCGCTATCCGCGTCTCTCAAGTGCCGTCATGTCGCCCATCGCCCAGAGCCTAACTCCCGCTTGTCGATCACGCGCTCACGTGGCTGTGCCGTACGGCGGAGCCATGCGAGGCCATAGCCAACGGTTATGGCGACAGGTCTTGGACCGCCGTACGGCACGGGCCCGATGATCCATGCCATGAGAAATCGTGAACTCGCCAAATTGTCGGTGTCGCCGATCGGCTTCGGCGCGATGGTGGTCTCCCCTGGCGTCTACGGATCCGTCGACGACCGGCAAGGAGAGGCGGCGATCAACGCGGCGCTGGACGCGGGGGTCACCCACGTGGACACCAGCGACAACTACCGGCAGTTCGCATCGATCAGGCTCTGTCCAGGCTGCAGATCGCCGGGGGAAGCTTGTTGTGGCTATTCAGCCGGGCCCATCAGGCGGCTCTCCCACGCCCACGCCGCGATCTCGATCCGGTTGCGCAGCCCGAGTTTGGCCTGGATGCCCGACGCGTGTCCCTTCACCGTGCTCAGTGCGAGGAACAACTCGTCGGCGATCTGCTGGTTGGTGTGTCCCCGGGCGATCGCCCGGGCGACCTCCACCTCCCGCGCAGTGAGAAGCCGCGCGGACGGATGGATCCCGCCCCGAGCCTCGGCGGCGGCGAGGCGGCGCAGCAGCCGCAACGTGATCGACGGCGAGATGAGCGCGTCACCCGCGTACGCGGCTCGCACCGCCTCGACCAGCAGGCTCGGGCCCGCGTCCTTCAGCACGAACCCGGCGGCGCCGCAGCGCAACGCCCCGTAGACGTATTCGTCAAGGTCGAAGGTGGTGACCATGACCACCTTCTGCCGGGTCTCGGCCAATGCGCGGGCCACCTCGATCCCGTCGAGGCGCGGCATTTGCACGTCCACAAGGCACACGTCGGGGCGGGTACGGCGGGCCTGCTCGATCGCCTCGACACCGTCGCCCGCCTCGGCCACCACCGCGATGTCGGGTTGATCCTCAAGGATGATCCGCAGGCTGGCCCGGATCATCGCCTGGTCGTCGGCCAGCAGCACCCGGATGCTCACCGCCGTCCCCTCCTGCCCATGGGGATGGTGGCGCGTATGGACCAGCCGTATTCGGGACGGGGGCCCGCGGACAGGGAGCCGCCGAGGGCGTCGAGGCGTTCGCGCATGCCGTTGAGCCCGTATCCGGCCTGGTGGGCGGCGGTCTGCGGGGCGTCGTCCTCGACGACCACCGTGACGGTGTCCCTCTCCTGGGTGACGCCGATGGTGACAAGGCGGGAGTTTCCGGCGTGCCGCAGAACGTTGGTCAGCGACTCGCGTACGACCCGGTAGACGGTGCCGCTCACCTCGGGCGGCCAGCTCGACGGATCGGCGTCCAGCCGCAGCCGCGCCCGCCTGCCGTGGCTTTCGAAGCCCTCGATTAGCTCGCTGAGCCGTACACGACCGTCCGGGACCGGGGTGGTGTCGCGCAGGAGGCCGACCAGGCGGCGGGTCGCGGCCAGGGCCTCCGAGCCCGCGGTCTCGATGTCGGCGAAGGATGCGGGTGCTCTATCCGGGTGCTTGCGGGTGACGAGCCGGCCCGCCTGGGCCTGGAGCACAATGCTGGTGACGTGGTGGGCGACGACGTCGTGCAGTTCCCTGGCGAGTTCGAGGCGTTCGGCGCGGCGCAGCCGCTCGGCCGCCGCCCGGCGACGGGCGGTCAGCAGGCGACGGCCGAGCCCTGACGCCATCCCGCCGAGCCAGGCGACCCCGGCCAGCACCGGCACACCGGAGCCGTTGCCCGCCACGAAACTCCCCGCCACCACGGCCGGCCCCGCGGCGGCCACGGCGCCTGCCGCGCGGACGGGCAGTGTCCGGACCGCGGAGCCGGTGAGCACCGCGAGGCCGAGGGAGGCGGCGGGGCCGGGTTCGGCGGGCAGGCCGAGAAGGTGGGCTATGGGGACGGCGAGCCCGGCGACGGTCAGGCCGGCCGCCGCGGTCCACAGCGGGTTGCGGTGCCGTACCAGCGCGAGCACGCACACCACCGCGCCGACGAGCGCGCCGGACAACCAGTAGCCGTGCCCCCAGCTCCCGGCGACCTCCCACGCCTGGAAGGCGACGGCCCCCGCGAACACGCCACCCAGCCCGACGTCAGCCGCCGCCTTGAGCCGATCGGGAACATGCACGGCCATCAGGCTAGGGAGTGCACCCCGCTGAGCTGTACCAGCCGAAAGTACTGTTCCAGCCCACCACGCCGTCATATCGTCCGCTGCCGGAAGGCCGGTGCCGCGGCCCACAGGCCTGCGCCACCACCGTATGAACCGGGCATCAGAAGCTGGTGAGCGGTGGAGGTGAACAGGTCTCCGCCGTGCTTGAGGAGTGCCGCTGCCACCTACCCGAGCACTACACCTGGCGGTGGGCGGATCCGTTCCTCCTCTGATTGGGGAGAGGCACCACCGCAGGAGTGATGTTACTTTGGGTTATCGAGCAACTCCGGAACGTAGTCAGCCGGTCGTTGGCCCGGCGATGCACCGTTCCGTCAGGACGTGACGTCACCAACAGGGCCGGGGCCGTGTGCGCCGGTCTCCGCAGGAGGAGAGTCCGTGATCTCGAAGAGCAAGAAGAACGCCCGTTCCGCGGCCGTGGCGCTCGCGGCAGCCGCCGCCTTCACCATCGCCATGCCGGGCGGCACGGCCTTCGCCATCGACCACATCCAATGCGTTGGCGGCGAGAACTTCCTGAAGATCTGGTCGCACCTCAACGGCCGCCACAGCGTCGACTGCTACGCCAACCGCGGGAAGACCAACTTCGGCGGCTGGTGGGTCGACCGGATCTCCACAGGCAACAACGACGTGATCTACTACGACGCCAACGGCGACTCGGTGAGGATCGATCGCTGGCGCGACATCAGCTTCCCCAACCGCCCTCCGAAGGTCGTCGCCATCCAGATCCTGTGACACGTTGACCCGCCGCCGGTCACGCCCCCGCAGGCGTGACCGGCGGCGGGGCACGGGCGCGTTTCGCGCCTACCGCGACGCCCGCGGCGCCCAGATGGGGGCCCAGGCCATTGTCCGCCGTCCCCTGCCTGGCAAGGAATGACACCGCCACGCGGCGAACTGGATATGTGCCAGGCGGCATTGCGTGGTGGTGCCGACCAGTCACGGACGCCTAAGCCGGGTCGGCACTCGCCTGCGCGGTGAACCGGTTCAGATGTCCGCGCACATATTCCTCGACGCTCATGGCCCGGTGCCCGGTCAGCCGCTCGACGTCGCCGGTGGAGCGGTCGTAGCGGTTCTCCTGGTGCAGCCGGGCCATGGTGGACAAATGCTGCTGGACGTGGGGGTTCAGCCCCGATTGCGCGAGCCGGTCGGCCCACTGGGCCAGTGCTATGCGCTCGGCGGCGATATGCCGTCCAAGGCCTCTGCCGTACGCTTCCGCGAGCTGCCGCAGGTCCAGCGCCTCGGGCCCCGTCAGCTCATACACACCACCGAGGTGCGCGCCGGGTGAGAGCAGAACGGCGGTGACGGCGTCCGCCACGTCGCGCGCGGCCACCGGCGAGGTGCGGCCGTCGCCGAACGGCAAAGCCAGCGCGTCGCGCTGCCGTACGGTGGCCGCGGCGAGCTGGTTGAACAGCGGGTTCTCCAGGAAGACGGTGGGCCGGATGTGCACGGCCGGCACGCCCGACCAGTCGATGACGTGCTCGGCCAGGAAGTGCAGCCGCTGCTGCCGGGACTCCCCGCTGCCGGCCGGCGTCATCTGCGAGACCGTCATCTGCGACATGTTCACCAGCACCTCGATGCCGGGCAGGCCGCGGGCCGCGAGCACCAGCACGGTGGTGGCCTCGAGGTATCGCTCCGACACCCCCATGCTGAAGAACACCCTGCCCACTTGATCGAGGGCGGCGGCGACGTGGCGAGGGTCGGTCAGGTCACCGGCGATCACGTCGGCGCCAAGGGCTCGTAGCTGCTCGGCCCGCTCGTCCTCATGATGCACGGTCGCGAGCACGGCCTGGCCGCGGGCCAGCAGCCGCTCGACGACGAGACGGGCCACACCGCCGACTCCGCCTCCGGCGGCGGCGGTCACCAGGTGGAGGGGCGCATCGGGCATCGGATCCTCCTCCGTTCGTCTGATGTCTCAGATGTCCCGGGGACTCGTCGATGTCGGCGGCGAATGCGTCCGCGTGCCGACGGAGGAAACCGTGGGCGGTGCCGCGCAGCACCCACGGCCCTCACCTGAATTCTACGTAACCCGCCGTCAACGAGCCGCTCGACGTGGCAGTCATGCTGCGGAAAGCACGCCGACGGGAGATTGCCGCAGGTCAGCGGAGTGCCGTGTCCAGCCGGCGGATTAGTTCTCCGAGTCGCCCGCCGCCGGCTGGGGCGGCCGGGTAGCGCCGCAGGACGTTCACCACGACGGGGTGCGCGAGGGGATGCAACTGCGTGATGTGGCCGGCTCCGACGGTGGGGTCGTCTCCGGCGGAGAGCTCGAATGCCAGTGCTGCATAGGCGGCCGATCCGAGGATGTGTCTGACCTGGGTGGCCTTCGCCAGGGGATGGAGGAAGGCCGCGCCGCAGGTGTGGGCGGCGGCGCGGGCGGCGGCGCTCGCCACGGCCTGTCCCGCGTCGCGGGTTTCCTGGGCCGCGCGGTGTGCGGCCCACGCGTTGTCGCGCAGCACCTTGGTCCGCGCGGCTCCGTCCGCGAACACCTGTGCGGCATCGATGGCGGCCCGTGGGCGCGGGTCGTCAGGGCGTTCACGCTCGTAGAGCGCCAGCGCGGGCCTGGCGCACGCCACCGCGTAGCCGGTTACCTCGCGAAGTTCGGCCAGGCTGAGTTCGATCGTCAAGGAGTCATCCGCCATGGCGCCGTCCTTCGATTAGGGGCACAGACACTTCAACTTTATCGTTGAAGATCGGACTTTAAAGTTTGGCGATGCTCTCTGCTGTTCGATGGAGACGAACCTTCAAAACGTACGGAAATCCGCGGCGATGCCGTTCACCAGGCGGCACTCGGGGATTCGCCGCCGTGCGATTCCTCCCGCGTCAACGGCGAGGGTTGGTCGCCGCTCCGCCCGCATGCTCCCGTGATTGGTCACCTGGCGGCCACCTGACGCGGACCCCTTCGAACGGCCACCGGTATGGCTTCCGCCGTACGGAGGGCTGTCATTGCATAAGCAAATCGCGCTATCATCGCCATATGGCGATTGATTCAGGAGGCGGACGCTGCGTCAGTGCGGACATCACCGCCGGGGTCTCCCCCGCGGCGGCGCTGTTCCACTCCCTGGCCGACGAGACCCGATTGCGCATCGTGCAGCGCCTGGCCCGGGGTGAGGCGCGCGTGGTGGATCTGACCGGCGAGCTCGGGCTCGCCCAGTCCACGGTCTCCAAGCACCTGGCCTGCCTGCGCGACTGCGGCCTGATCGACTACCGCCCCGAGGGACGCCAGTCCTTCTACTCACTGACCCGGCCCGAGCTGATCGACCTGATGGCCTCGGCCGAGCAACTGCTGGCCGCCACCGGCCACGCCGTGGCCCTGTGCCCCATCCACGGCCCGGAGGCCCTCGGCCCGCAAGAGGGCATGGTGTCGTGATCACACTGCACCCGGCCGCCCCGGCCCGCAGGGTGGTGCTGCGGCGCAGGATCCGGCTGCTGGTCGCCGGCACCATCGCCTACAACGTCGTCGAGGCGGCGGTCGCCATCACCGCCGGGGCCGCCGCGTCCTCGGCGGCACTCATCGGCTTCGGCCTGGACTCGGTGGTCGAGGTCGCCTCCGCCGCCGCCGTGGCCTGGCAGTTCTCCGCCGCCGACCACGAACGCCGCGAGAAGGCCGCGCTCCACGTCATCGCGCTGTCCTTCTTCGGGCTGGCCGCCTACGTCACCGTCGACGCCGTGCGCGCCCTGCTCGGCTCCGGTGAGGCCGCCCCCTCCACGCCCGGCCTCATCCTGGCGGCCCTGTCCCTGGTCGTCATGCCGTTCCTGTCCTATGCACAGCGCCGCACCGGCCGCGAACTCGGCTCCGCCTCCGCGGTGGCCGACTCCAAGCAGACGCTGCTGTGCACCTATCTGTCGGGCGTGCTGCTCGCGGGGCTGGCGCTCAACGGCATGTTCGGCTGGTCGTGGGCCGACCCGATCGCCGCGCTGATCATCGCCGCCGTCGCGGTCAAGGAAGGCCGCGACGCCTGGCGCGGCGACACCTGCTGCACGCTCCCCGACGCCGCCGAACCATCCGCGCCGTACGGCACAGCCGGCACAACCTGCTGCTCGACCACTGAGGAGAACCCCCGATGACCGGCCGCCCCATGCCCATCCGTGTCCGCGCCGCCTATTGCGCCGAGATGCGCGCCGCCCGCACCGCGGCCGACCCCGAGGCGCGCTGGCGGCATCTGGAGCGCGCGCACATCATCTCCCAGCCCTGGCCCTGGCCGCACACCCGCAATCACATCGCCATGTTCGCTCTCGCCGTACGGCAACGCGATCGGCGCGAAGCGTTCGGGCAGGTCGTACGGATCATCGTGGCCGCACCCGGCAGCGCCCTGGGGCGTTACCCCGAGGGCAACACCGGCCGCGCCGGCGTGGGCCTTACCGAGCCCATGCCGATGCCCGCCGACCTCGCCGAACTGCTGCAGACCGCCTGATCCGTAGAGCCCGCCGCTGGAGGCGAGGCGCGGACTGCTGATTTCGCCCTGGAGAGTGCAGGACGTGCTTCCCGGCGCCGTCATCACCGCCGCTATCCTCGCTCTTGGCGCCATCGCGGTCCGCCCGGCCCTCCTCCGCCGCACCCACACTGGAGTCTGAACCGTCATGCCCCGACAAGTCGGCACCCGTGCCCGCGCTCGTGACGAGTTCGCCCGGCTCCTCACCGTGCACGGCTATCTCGGTGTCTCTCTCGACGAGATAGCCAAGAACGTGAACGTGAAGCAGGCCAGCCTCTATTACCACTTCCCCGGCGGGAAGCTGGGGCTGTTCCTGGAGGTGGCCCACCACTACATCGAGGAGACCTCCGCCACGCTACGCGGCGCTCTGGAGACCGAGGGCGGCCTGCGTGACCGGCTGCTCGCCCTCGCCGGCACATATGCGCTGGGCACCTGCAACTCTCCGCTCGGCGATCAGATCTACTACGCCACCCGCCACCTTGACGAGGCGCAGCGGGCCGAGGTCTCGCATGCCTACGTGCAGCGCCTGATCGCGCCGGTCACCGAGCTGATGGCCCGGGCGGTGGAGAGTGGCGAGCTGCAGGCTGCCGATCCCGGTTTCCTGGCGACGGCGTTCATGGAGCTCGCCGGCACGCTTCAGCCCATGCCCGAGGATGTCGCGATGCCGCCGGTCGAGCGCGCCTCCCTGCCCCCCGCCGGCCGGCGGGCATGCGACGTCGTCGACCTCTTCCTGCACGGGGCGGGCACACCGGACCCGGCCGCGGACCCGGAGGGGGCTGCGGCGGCTTGAGGATCAGCCGGGCAGGTCCAGCGACGCCAGCCTGGCCGGGTCGATCACGATGGTGATGCCGATGATCCGGCCGCCGGCGACAATGAACGCGGCCACCGAGACCGGCGTGCCGTCCTCGAGCCACGACATGATCCCCGGCAGGCCGTTGACGAGCACCGCGCGCCCGCCCACCGCCGCATTGGCGCCCAGGCGCGCTCCGGTGGCCACCTCGGTGGCGCCGAGCGTGACGGCCACACCGCCGGCCGATTCGATGGTCAACCTCACCTCGGGGTCGAGCACTCGCAGCAACCCCTCGAAGTCCCCGAGGCGGGCCGCCGCCCGGATCCAGGACGGCGGAGCCGGTGTGACCGACGAGATCTGGGATGCCGCCGCCGCCCACTTGGACGAGAAGCAGCTGTCCTCGATCACCTTGAACATCGCGCTGACCAACTTCTTCAACCGGATCAACCGTACGAACAGGGAGCAGGCCGGCAAGACCTGGTGAACAGAGCGGGGCGTCATCCTTTCCCGCGAGGAATGACGCCCCGGTCCCCGGTTGCACGGACCCGCTGAGGGGCCCTTATACTTGTGGCATGCATTGTTCGTCGTGCCGGAACTGGTGGCGCTTCTCGTAGAAGCGGCCATTTATCAGCATGACCGGGCCGTTCAAATGGACGGCCCTTTTTGTGTTTCCCGGACCGGGGGGAGCCGTCCTGACGTCGGCCCCGACCGACCAGGAGACAATCGTGACCACAATCCCGGATATCGCCACCCTCGCCGGTGAAGCCGCAGCCGAGACTTCAGGCACAGCCACCGCGCGAGCACGCAGTGCCGTACTCGAAACCCTTATTCAGCGGGATCCCGGACGGTTTCGCATTCTGACCGGGGATCGCCCGACCGGGCGGCTCCACCTGGGCCACTATTTCGGCACCCTGCACAACCGGGTTCGTCTCCAGAACCTCGGGGTGGAGACGTTCGTCATCATCGCGGACTACCAGGTCCTGACCGATCGTGACGCAGCCGAAAATTTGCCGGAGTACGTCGAGGATCTCGTCCTGGATTACCTTGCCATCGGCGTGGACCCGGCCCGCAGCACGATCTTCGCGCATAGCGCGGTGCCCGCCCTCAATCAGTTGCTCCTGCCGTTTCTCAGCCTGGTCTCCGTCGCCGAGCTGAGCCGCAACCCCACGGTCAAGGACGAGATCGCCCATTCACGGCAGTCCTCGGTCAGCGGCCTGATGTTCACCTACCCCGCCCACCAGGCCGCCGACATCCTGTTCTGCAAGGCCAACCTCGTACCGGCCGGCCAGGACCAGCTCCCCCACCTCGAACTGACCCGTACCGTCGCCCGCCGCTTCAACGATCGGTACGGCGGCGCCACGCCGGTGTTCCCCGAACCGGAGGTCCTGCTGTCGAACGCGCCGCTGTTGCTTGGGACCGACGGCGTCAAGATGAGCAAGAGCCGGGGCAACGCCGTCACCCTGGCCGCCGACGCCGACGAGACCGCACGGTTGATCCGGGGAGCGAAGACCGACTCCGAGCGGCACATCACCTATGACCCGGCGAACCGCCCCGAGGTCTCCTCCCTCGTCCTGCTGGCCGCCCTCTGTCAGGGCCGCACCGCGCAGGAGGTCGCCGCCGGCATCGGCTCCGGCGGGGCCGCCGCGCTGAAGAGGACCGTCACCGAGGCGGTCAACGACCATCTCGCACCGATACGTGCGCGCCGCGCGGAATATGGACGAGACCGCACCTATCTCCGGCAGATCTTGCGAGACGGCAATGAGCGGGCCAACGCCGTCGCCGACGCCACGCTCACCCAGGTACGGTCCGCCATGAACAGTAACTACTAATTTTTTTGCGATTTGCCACGGGAAATGCGTTGAACAGGCGATATGCAGACAATCATGATGAGCCGCATGGATCTCATTTTCTCGCTGCCTGCCTTCGCCCTCGCCGTGGTGCTGATCTCCGCCTCACCGGGCCCGGCGATGGCGCTGATCCTGCGCCGCGCCGCCCTGCACGGTTTCTCCGGCGCGGTGCCCACGGTGCTGGGTCTGGAGGCAGGCCTGTACTTATGGGCGTTACTCGCCGCCACCGGGCTCGCCGCACTGGTGGCCGCCTCGGAGATCGCCTACCTGATCCTGCGTGTGCTGGGAGGAGGCTTTCTGCTGTACCTCGGGTTCAAGGCCTGGCGCACGGCGTGGCGCGACCGGAGCCCGGAGGCGCCGGCCGAGGAGCCAGAGCCCGGCCCGTCGTTGTCCTGGTGGAAGGCGTTCGGCGAAGGGGCGGTAGTGATGCTGGCCAACCCGAAGGCCGCCGCTTTCATGATCGCCTTCTATCCCCAGTTCGTGCCCGCCGACCGGCCGCTGTTCGCCACGACCGCATTGCTCGCCGTGATCCAGGTGGCGATCGAGATCGTCCTGTATCTGGCGCTCGCGGCCGTGGTGGGCCGGGCCGGGGCGTGGTTCCGCCGCCCGGCGATCCGGCGCCGGCTGGAAGCGGTCAGCGGCACGGTCCTCGTCGCCTTGGGAGTGCGCATGGTGACCGAGAGCCGCTGACGCTACACCTGGGAGAAGGCGGCGCGGTGGGCGGCGGCCCACTGGCGGAAGGTCCGTGGCGGTGCGCCCGTCGCCTCCTCCACGGTGGGATAGATCAGGGACTCGTCGAGGGTTCCGGCGCTGTAGAAGCTGAAGAACGCCTCGATGTACCTCTCCGACACACATCGCGCCATGTCGGCCCTGGCCTCCTCGTCGGACTGCGCGTGAAAGCGCAGGTAACGCCCGAGCACCTCGGCCAGCACGGCGAGCCGCGGTCTTCTCGTTCTGGGTGAAGACCGCACCCCCCTTGGCGTCGTCACTCATGGGGAGCACGCTAACGGCAAACCCTGACAGGTCCTGGTCATCGTCATACGATTCTTTTCCCCGAACTCGTTCAGGGAGCCGGTGGCGCTTAGGCCGACATGGTGGTAGACGAACGCACCCGGCTCTGACCGAAAACCGGCGCTAACCCTCGGGGTAGAAGAGGAACAACGTGCAGCCCGTCGTCGTCTGCGGGACGTGTGAGCTGCCTGCGGGGGCGTGGATGAAGGAACCCGCAACGCTCGCGCCGCTGCTGGAGTGGATCAACGAGCGACTCGGCGAACCGGTGACCGTCGAGAGCCTGGCCGCGCACGCGGGCATCTCGCCACGCACCCTGGCCCGGCGCTTCGCCGATCAACTCGGCACCAGCCCCGGGCAGTGGCTACTAGCCCAGCGGATCGCCACGGCCCGGGACCTGCTGGCATCCTCCGACCTCCCGCTGGACGCCGTTGCCCGCCGCGTCGGCCTCTCCTCGGCCACCAACCTCCGCAGACGGTTCCTCACCATCGTGGGCACAACACCGGGCGCCTACCGCAGGGCGTTTCGCGACAGGTCATGAGATTCACCTACAGAGCATGGTGGCCAGGGAACAGCCAGGTCGAGGCCGGGTCGGATGGATAGCTGCCCGTTGAGTTACGTATGCAGAATGCCACTTTGGCCGTACGGAGCAACCTGGACGGTGGGTTGTACATGGAAGAGGGTACTTCCACAAAAGATCCTCCTAGTGGGCCCTCCGCTCCCGAACGTGGCCCCAGCCCCAAAGTAGCTATGTGAAACATCACGATTGCGGTTCGTGGTCGTCACGGGTGGGTGAATGGAGCTGATTGGCCTGGGTTTCTGCTTGATCGTGTTGGTGTCGGAGGCGGTCGGGTGGAGGGCGGTTCGGGTGCGTCGGGAGTGGGAAAGCCACCCGCAACCCGCGGCAGCTGGGCCGCGAGGAGATCTACCAACTCGCCGGCTACCTGCTGCTCGACTACGACGACCTCTACCGCATCAACCGCGTCGGCCTGTATTTGTCCCGCCAAGGCGCCCTGATCACCTGGGACGTCCAGGAGTTCCTGCACCGGCTCGGTGCACGCATACCGCTCGCGCAACTGCGCGGCACGCTGCGCACCCACCTGCACAACGCGGCCAGGAGCGAGGGCACAGCCTGAACCACACCGGCTGGGACGCCGCGGGGAAGATGGCCTCCCGAACTCATCCGAACCCGCCACTGGCGATCACCCGGCAACCAGCGACTCACCATCGTCGGTGATTCCAAGCACCGTCACCTCAACTGGTCCGGCGCGCTTGCCCTCTCACTTCGGCAGACAGCCATGACGGGACTTTTCGTTCCGCTGTTCTCTGACCCCCGAGACCGCTTGATCAAAGAGGCGGACTTCGTTGTAACTTCTGGGGTGTGTCAGCGTTGCTGTTTCCGGATCCTCCACTCACCGATGCGGTCGTCGCGTTGCGTCCTTGGCGAAGGTCCGATGTGCCGCAGCGGTTTGCCGGCTTCTGCGACCCACTGTGTCTGCGTTTCTCCTGGCCGCTCGTCGAGCCCTTCGCCGAAAGGCATGTGCAGAGGCGCTTCGACGAGGAGGAGGAGGCACGGCTTTGCGGGGAGGAACTCAACCTCGCCGTAGCCGATACGGTCGACTCGGGCCTGATCTTGGGCGGGGCTTCGATATATGACGTAGACCTTGGCCAGGCGCGTGCGGCGATCGGCTATTGGCTGGCACCGCACGCACGCGGGCGAGGGGTCGCCACTCGCACACTGCGTCTGCTGGCGCGTTGGGCGTTCGACCACATCCACCTTGCCCGCCTGGAGCTGACATGCGCGCCCGACAACGTCGCTTCCCAACGCGTAGCCACACGGTGCGGGTTCGTGCGTGAGGGAGTGCTGCGCTCGCATGTGCGCTTCAAGGGCGGGCGCCGTGACTCGGTGATGTTCAGCTTGCTGCCCGGCGAGCTGCAATGAGCCCGACACTGGTTGACCTGGGATATTGAGGGGCTGGTCGGCCTTCCAGGAGGCTGAGTGCAGAAATTGGCGTTAGAAACCTGATGCGTCGCGGCTTGGTCGACGCCCGCGCCCGGCGTGGCCGATCCGTCCCCGGATCGGTAAGTCCGACTTGTGTTCCATCTTGTTCCGCAGCGCGGCCCCCTGAACGCCGCGATCCGGCCGGATCTCCTGGCGGCCGCGGACGCGATCAGGGGCCCCGATTGCCTATCTTGCTGCGTCGGCGCAGCTCCCCCGCGAAGGGCTGGACAGCCCTCGTCCTCGTCCGCGGGAAGCGTCCACGGACGACCGCACCACCGTGCAGACGCGCGAGATCATCCGTGGACGTGAACGATCGCACAGCGGTAAGGGAATGGGAGCGCGGGGTGTTTCTGGCGTATTCCGGCCGCCCCCGCCAAAGGCCCTCCGAAGATGACGCTGGCGAACCACCACACGAATTTGGATTCATACCAAAGGGGCTGCCCGCCGCTACGGATGGTGTCCACGATGCTGTAGGCGGCCGTGGCCACAAGCAGGGCCAGCACACCGGCGGCGGCGCCTTGCGCCAGTGCCACGGGCCGACTCTCTTCGGTGCGCGTGACCGGCCACCCCGCTGCCACCGCCAAACCCGCCCAGGCCCAGCCGGAGTCGAGCAGCACGCTCACGATTTCCGCACCTGACCACCCGCTGGTGGTGTAGGCGCGGCTTTCAAGATCGGCGAAGCTGTGGGAGATGGCGTTGACGAGGGAGGTCGCCGCACCGAATCCCCCTCCAACCGCCAGGACACTCACCACGATCCCTGTAAGCCGGGTCACATACGAGCGGTCCCGCTGTCGACGGCCATGTCGCTGATCGTCAGTCACCCACGGCGCCTTCCTATTACACAAATCATGATGTGCGGCAGCTGGCCAACCCGTTCGAGCTGGCCAGCTCACCGGCTGATCGTAAGACTTACTTTCATTGCCGAAGCTTCGTGGACATTAACTCGCAATTACCCAGAGCTACTTTGGGCCTCATCGTGCGGACCCGAGTGGAGGGCCACCTGGCAGTCATTCACCAGGCCGCTTCTATCGCCGGCGGCGGGGAGTTCGAGAGATGCGGATCTGAAGGCCCGTGGTAGAGCAAGGGGGTGACCCGTCCGTCGTCCAGCCTGCTCAGCGGGTAGAAGTTTCCCACGACCAGCAGGTGGCGTCCGGTAGCGTCATAGCGGATCAGGTTCCACCAGGCGATGGTCTTGCCGTGGCGGTCCGCACTGAGCAGCGTGCGAATCTTGCGGCCATCTGTGACGGAGTACTCATCAATGGTGTAGCGATGCGGTTGCCGGCCGTCCGACAGATGGGTGCGGCCGATCAGCATGCTTCGGCCATCCGGACTGATCGCCGAAGTCTTGGCCTCCTGCCCTGGAGCCACGACGCGGCTCCCTGCGAGCGTGGTGCCGGCGGCGGCGGTGTCCAGGACCCGGGCCTCGGATTTCACCACGAAACCGAGCACGCGGCGATCAGCCGCCCATGAGAGGTTCCTGATCTGTTCCGCGGCGTTCGTTGTCCAGGTGCGTCTCGTCCCCGCGGGCAAGTCGACGACCGTCAGCTGTGCTCCGGGACAAAAACGCAACGTCTTGTCCTTGCCGCACACCTTGCCGTCGAGGCTGTAGGCCAGCTGAGTGCCGTCACCGGTGACGGCGAGGGAACTCGCGGTCGTGCCGGTCACCGCGGGGATCACATCGCGGGCCAGTTCGGCCACTCTTCCCCGCTCATCGACCCGCACCCGATGAAACCAGGTGATGCTCACCTGTGTCTGGCGGGATGTCACGCTCTGGGCGACGTAGAACGTCGTGCCTTCGCCGGTCCCGGCCAGCAGGTATCCACCGGGTTCTCGACGGATCCCCTCGGGGGTTCGGGGCAATTCGACCCGGCCTGTGATCTTCCCGGTTTGCGCGTCGCGGACCGTCACCCCGTCGTTGTGGGCGGCCAGCAGAAAACGCGGGCCCGAGAGGGTCTTGGCCGCGGGCCCGGCCGGAGCCGGAGCGTGTATCCCGGCCACCGTAACGACGACCGCGCCTATGACGGCGACGCCAAGGGCGGCCGCCAGCGGGATGGCCAGGACGAATCCGCGCCGCGGCGCGATGACTTTCGCCCGCACGCTCTCTTCGGCCGGGCGCAAAGTCTCGGCGCGGACCAGTTCGGCGCCGACGGCGAAGGCATCGCGGAGTCGATCTTCGATCCGTGGGCTCATCGGTTCCCCTCCAGTTTCGCGGTGAGTGCCTTAAGGGCTCGGGAAATGGTCGACTTCACCGTTCCGCGGCTGACTCCCATGGCCTCGGAGATCTCCGCCTCCGACAGGTCGAGGTAATAGCGCAGTACCACGGCCTCGCGCTGGCGGCGTGGCAGCGCATGCACGGCCAGGAACACCTCCCGGCGCGTCTCGCCTAGCAGGATGGCGGCCTCCGCCGACCAAAACGGTGTCTCCCGGTCACGGGCGAACCTGCCGACGATCGCCCGCCGCCGATGGACCATGCGGCACCCGTTCACCACGGCCATCCGCAGGTAGGGCAGCACCCGATCATGGTCGACCAATCGGCTCCACCGACTGTGGAGCGCGGCGAATGCGTCCTGGACGACGTCCTCGGCGGTCTCCTGGCTCCCTACCAGCAAGAACGCCAAACGGACCAGGCTGAGCCGGTGAGCCGAGAACATTTCGGCCACGACGGCATCACCCGCGCTTTCAGCCGGCGGCCGTCCCGGTGGCGGTGGTTTCGCGACCACTATTTGAATCTCAGATGGCATACCTCTTCCATGCACAACCCACCGTCCAGGTTGCTCGGCAAGGCCAAAGTGACATTCTTCACAAGTCCTTGATGGGCAGGTATCCATCCGGCCCGGCCTCGGCTTGGCTGTTCCCTGGCTGCCTGTCTCCGTAGGTGCGGTGCGGTTCTGGCGCAAAGCCTGTGAAGCGGTAACGGACGATCACTGAGTTCTCCGAAGAGAGTGTGCGCGTGTGATCGCGATTCTGTAACTCGGCGCGCATGAGAACAGCCGCTTTGCCGGCTGTCGCCACGATGGCCGGAACCTCACCGGAAATGATCAATCTCTGCACCCGGGGGAAGATTCATGATCATTATCAGCGCCAACCGCTGCTCCTGGATTCCTCAACTACGAATCAGGGCGATCACGGGAGCGGGATCGGTTGGTCGGGCAGCAGATCGGCCAGCGCGGTCCGGACGGCGGCGCGACTCCCGTTACCTTTTTGATCGTCCCCGATGAGAGTCGGGGAGCCAGGTCACCCGACCCGGCATGACTGCTCGCCCCTGTCGCTCCGATGATCCGGGGGGTGGTGTCACCGGGACGGGTGGCGACGGAGGACCGCTCATAGGGACACGGCGCCACCGCACAGCGGAGATCGCCTCACCGTAACGTGGATGCCGGCCGCCGCCGCCGGACCCTTGACCCGGCACGCCCCACCCGAACACCCCCCGGGGGACGGCTTCATCGTCGTCGCCCTCGACCGGGCCGGCACCCGCACCCAGATCGGCTGACGCCGCAGTGGCCGAGTTCGCCCACCGGCTTGGCCTGGTCCGTTTGGCGTTCTTGCTGGTAGGGAGCCAGGAGACCGCCGAGGACGTCGTCCAGGACGCATTCGCGGCGCTCCATCGCCGGTGGAGCCGATTGGTCGACCATGATCGGGTGCTGCCCTACCTGCGGACTGCCGTGGTGAACGGGTGCCGCATGGTCCACCGGCGACGGGCGATCGTCGGCAGGTTCGCCGGCGACCGGGAGACGCGGGGCGGCGGTCCAGGGGGCCGGCCGGACCGCGCCGGCCTAATCCCCTTGGGCAACTCGCAGCTCCGCCGCGACCGCCCGCTCCCGCAGCCCCGACGCCTCGGCTCGCAGTGACTCGATCTGTGCGCGCAGGTCGGCGCCGCGTGCCTGCTCCAAGGCCAGTTCCATGGTGAGCCGATCGCGCTCGGCGACGGCCGCGGCGGTCCCCCGCTCCGCCTCCGCGCGGAGCCCGCGCTCACCTTCGATGCGCCGCGCCGCCTCCTGCTCGGCAGCCGCGATCCGCTCAGCCGCCGCGTTCTCACTTCTCTCGGCCTGCCGTACGGCTTCCGCCTCGCGAGCCCGCGCCTCGGCCCGCTCGGCGACGGCCTGCTCACGCGCCTGCTCGGCCGCGACGGCCCTGCTCAAGGCGCGGTCACGTTCCGCCTCCGCCGCCTGGGCACGGGCGATGGACCCGGCCGCCGCCTGCTCGGCCTCCACCCGCATGCGCCCCGCCAGCGTGGCCTCGGCGATCGCCTTGTCACGCTCGGCCGCCGCCTGCTCAGCGGTCGCCTGAGCCTCGGCCGCTCGCCCGGCCGACTCCTCGCTTTCGGCCAAGGCGGCCTCCAGCCGTACGGTCATCTCCCCCACCGCCTGCACCCTCGACCGCTCGGCGGCGTCGGCCCGGCGCAGCGCCTCCTCCGCCGTCTGCCTGGACTGCCGCTGCGTCGAGGCCGCCTCACGCAACGCCGCGAGCGCCTGCTCACGTGCCCGCTCCGCGTCGGCGAGCGCCGTGTCCCGCTCGACCCCCGCCTCCTCGACCTGCCCCCGCATGCGCTCGGCCTCCTCGCGTGCGGCCTCGGCCGCCTCACGCGACAGCCGCACCTGCTCGAAGGCCTGCTCACGCTCGGCCCGCGCGATGGCGACCCGGGTGTGCGCGTCGGCCTGCATCGCACTCAGCTTCGCCTCGACCCCGGCCGGGCTGAGCTCCTCGGCCAGCACCAGCGCGAGCGGCTCGATCGCGGCGGCAAGCCCCTTTTCCATGCGCTCGTAGAAATCCTCCGCCCGCGCCAGGGTGCCGGTCAGCCCCGGCGTCGCCCGCCGCATCTCGCGATCCCGCTTGGCGGCGGCCTGGCAGTCCCCCTCCGGACAGTAGGCCTTCGGCCTGCCCCGCCCGGGCCTCCGCTCGATCGGCGCCCCGCAGTGCACGCAGGGTCGCGTCGTCATCTCCGTCTCCTCAGCCACAGAGGCGATCTTAGCATTATTGAATTTCTAGAAATTCAAATTCAATAAAGCTGATCTGTTGCGTGCCGGAAGGTCAAAGTAACTCACGAGATTGCAGATTCCCGCAAGTTACACAGAGTGTGGATCTTGCTACACCCTCTGGGTGGGCTGGTTGCGCGAATGGTCGCCTAGTCGACCTGGGGGTTCGTCAGCGCAAAGGCCCCGCCTATGCGAACCGTGATGCGGGACCGTGCGGCTCCGTCCGCCCCGGCCCGCCCTGCCGTCGCGGCGCACGACGTGCACCCTTCCGTGTTGCCTATAGGCTATAGGCAGATACACGCTTGATATAGGAAAAATGAGAGTAGGTGATGGTTGTGGTTCGGGCAGGACTGAGCCCGGAGCGGCTCACGCGCGCCGGTGCGGAACTCGCCGATGAAGCCGGTTTCGACCAGGTGACTCTGTCGGCGCTCGCCCGGCACTTCGACGTGAAGGTCGCGAGCCTGTACTCGCACCTGAAGAACTCCCACGAGCTCAAGACCCGGATCGCGCTGTTCGCGTTGGAGGAACTCGCCGACCGGGTCGCCCACGCCGTGGCCGGACGTGCGGGCAAAGACGCCCTGACGGCCTTCGCGAACGCCTACCGGGACTATGCCCGAGCGCACCCAGGCCGGTACGACGCAGCCCGGTTCCGGCTCGACCCGCAGACGGCCGCAGCCAGCGCCGGCGTCCGGCACGCGCAGATGGCACGCGCGATTCTGCGCGGCTACGACCTGGCAGAACCGGACCAGACACACGCGGTCCGCATGCTGGGCAGCGTCTTCCACGGTTACGTCAGCCTGGAAGCGGCCGGCGGCTTCAGTCACACGGACGTCGCCTCGCAGGATTCCTGGGCCTGGACCCTGGACTCCCTCGACGCCGCGCTGCGGAGGCGGGCCACCCCCTGACCAGGGGTGCGCCACTCTTCGAACGGTTCCCGCGTAGCGCCCCGACTCCCCCAACCTCCACCCAGAACCAACGGCTTGAGGCAATGAGCACCGAACAGAAGTGGATCACCACCCCCGTCACCGCGGGCTTCCTGCGCGGACATCTTGAAGTGGAAGAGACCGCGCACGGTCTGCTGCCGCACCGGCTGCCCGCCTGGGCGCGCCGCCAGATCCCGGACGACCGGCTGGCCGTGGCCGAGGCCCAGCCCTCCGGTGTCCGGCTGGCCTTCCGCACCCGCGCCACCGTCGTCGAACTGGACACGCTGCCCACCAAGCGTGTCTACCTGGGCTTCCCGCCCCCGCCGGACGGCGTGTACGACCTGCTGGTCGACGGCCGGCTCACCGCCCAGGCCACCGTGAACGGCGGAAACCTCCGCACGATCACCGACATGCAAACGCAGACCGCGGAGTTCACCGAGGGACCGGCGGGCACCGCCCACTTCACCGACCTCCCCGCGGGCGAGAAGGACATCGAGATCTGGCTTCCGCACTCGGAGATCACCGAGGTGATCGCCCTGCGCACCGACGCCCCCGTCGAGCCGGCCCCGGACAACGGACGCCGGGTGTGGCTGCACCACGGCAGTTCCATCAGCCACGGCTCGAACGCCGTCTTCCCGAGCACCATCTGGCCCGCCCTGGCCGCGTCCACGGGCGGCGTGGAACTGATCAACCTCGGATTCGGCGGCAGCGCACTGGTGGACCCGTTCACCGCGCGTGCGATGCGGGACACCCCAGCCGACCTGATCAGCGTCAAGCTCGGCATCAACGTCGTCAACAGCGACGCCATGCGCCTGCGAGCCTTCTCCCCCGCCATCCACGGCTTCCTCGACACCATCCGCGAGGACCACCCGACGACACCCCTGCTCCTCGTGTCGCCGCTCCTGTGCCCGACCCACGAAAACACCCCCGGCCCTCTTATGCCGGACCTCGAAAGCGGAACCCTCCGGTTCAAGGCCACCGGTGATCAGGCTGAAACCGCCGCCGGACGGCTGACGCTCACGATCATCCGCGACGTACTCGCCGGCATCGGCAAGCAGAGGGCCGTCGAGGACCCGAACCTCCACTACCTCGACGGACTCGACCTCTACGGCGAGAGCGACCACGCCGAGTTCCCGCTGCCGGACGCGATCCATCCCAGCCCCGAAGGACACCGCCGCATCGGCGAGAACTTCGCCAGGCTCGTGTTCGAGAACAACGGCCCCTTCGCCGCCAAGACCGGCTGACCCCGTACAGCCCCGGCCGACGAGGAGACCATGCCTGCCGGCGCTGCTCCACCGACCATCCAGACCGGGCAGTCGGTGGCGCTCGGCGCGTCCGAGGGCCGGATCTACATCGACCGGGGTTTCTTTCCGGCACCACGCACCGCAACCGTGCCGGGCCGATCAGGCGTGGGCGGCGGTGTGGCCCGACAGTGTGTTTTACCGTGGCCGAAGTTCGACCGGTTCGCCCGCAACATGGCCGAGGCGGCCAAGGTCTTGATGGCGGGACTTGGCCTGAAGCCCGGGGGCGGTGCGGTCGCCGTCTTGGACCGGCGGGACGACGTGCCGGCCTTTCCTTGTCGGGGCATGACGAGCATCCGAACGGAAAATCCCGTTAGTGGAGCGCCAGCGGACGACTTAGCGTGACTTTCCGTTCGGATGTCCCTCGCGATCGTGTTTTCGCATGTAGGAGTGTCGGGCACCACGAAGAGCGACCATGCCTTCGGGAAGGCTGAGTGCAAGAGTTGATCAGTGCGTACGACGGCGGGGCGCCAGAACTTCGGTGACCTTGGCGATGGCCTCGGCGCCGGGTTTGACGTAGCGCATGGCGGTGCGGGGGTTCTTGTGCCGGGTCTTGCCCATAATGAGCTGCAGCGGGACCTCGGCCTCGCCGAGGTGGGTGGCGGCGCTGTGGCGCAGCTGGTGCAGATCGAGCCCGGCGTACTTCTCCAGAAGGACGCGGGCGCGGTCGTAGCCCAGGCGGGCGCGGCCCGTGTGCGGGCAGATGTCGGCAGCCGCCGGGCGGCGGGCGGGGACGGGGCGGCGTTCGGACAGGAACAGCGGGCCGCGCGTGCGCGCGCTGCCGTCCGGGAGCCGGAGCAGACGGGGCAGCAGGTGGGCGGTGCCGCTGTCCCAGTACACCCACTCGATCGAGCCGCCCTTGGACCGAACCGGGGCGCGGCGATGCTCAAGGTCGAGGTCCTCGACGTTCAGCGCCAGGATCTCAGCCGCTCTGGCCGCCGTTTCGTAGAGCATCCGCCACAGCGTCTTCTCGCGCAGGGGGATGTCGCGGCGTGACAGTAGCCGGTGGACGGTGGTCTTGGCGACCGCGCGGGTCTCGTCGGCGTTCTCCTTGCGGCGTTCGGCCTCGGCCGGGACCGACGGGGCGGCCCAGTGTTTCCTGGTCTGGCACCAGGTCAGCCAGGAGGCGATGGCGGCGCGGTTGCGGTTCCAGGTCGCCGGCGCGCATCGGCCCCACAGCTCGGCGAGCGCGGCGCCGATCTCGGCGTCGGCGACGTCGGCGAGGGTCCGATCTCGGACGAGCAGGACGATGACGCGGTCGATGGCCGAGGCGTAGGCGCGGTGGGTGTTGGCGTTGGCGGCGCGCGGGGTGGCCAGGAAGGCGTCGGCGGCCGCGGCGAGCGAGACGTTCCCGCCGCGCAGGGCGGTCACCTTCGGCGCGGCGCTCATGCCGGCCGCCGCGTTGCGCCGTCGGCGATGTACTGGATAACGTGCCGGAGTCGCGCAGCGTCCCGGCAAGGCGTTCGCCTGGTCGCCGCGGTGCCGTGGTCGCTCATGTACGTGATAATAGGCTGTTATCACGTACTTCAGCCGGAGGCCTTCGGGCGGTAGCCACGTCCTGGTCTCGGTAAGGTCGGCGGCTCAATGAGCCGCCGACCCTATTTCAGCGACCAGCAGGGCGATCAAGGGGGTCGGCTACTACGTCGCCGGTGGCCTCGACGCCGAGGTGGCTCACCGTGGCTGTTCAGCTCAGGCGGTGGGAATGATGCCGAGCTGCTGGAGGACCGTCACGCCGTCGTCGAGTCCGAGTTCTTCGACGATGAGGCCGTTCTGGACCTTGAGGACCGTCTTACCGGTGAAACGGAGCGTCTTGCCCGACGCTGCCGGGACGGAGCCGATGGGCAGGTCGTCGAAGACGATCGGTCCGGTGTGCGTGCCGCCGCCCTCCCACTGTCCGACGACGTAGTCGCCCTCGGCGATGAGGTCGGCGGTGCCCCAGAAGTTGAGGTCCGGGAACGCGGTGCGGAAGTTGGTCGCAAAGGCGCGAACCTCCTCGCGCCCGCTCATCGGCTTGTGCAGTGAGTACTCGAAGCGGATGTCCGGTGCGGCGAGCTCGTCGATGATGCCGGGGTTGAAGTCCTTGCCCCAGAACTCGGTGAACCAGCGGCCGACGATGGCCTTGTTCTCTTCAAGCGACATGGGTCTGTCTCTTTCTGTTGTTGTCAGCGGTTCGCCTGCGGCGTGATGACGTTCCGAAGACGTTCGCCGGGTTCGAAATGTGAGATGGGAGATAGAGCCTTCCGGGATCGAACCGAAGGCCGGCCGTGCGGGCGTGCGCTTGTTCTTCGGGTTCAAGGCGCACTACTGCTGGGGGCATGCCGGGACTGGTTCCTGTCGCGGTCGGGAGGCGCCCGCAGCAGGACCGCCGGGCCGTCCGGCAGAGAAGGGAGGGGAGAAGCCCGCACGCGGGGCCGGGCTTCGGCCGGGCGGCTGTCTCGACGGGGTTCAGGCCGAGCGGTTCCTCGTTGGTCTGTGTCGTGGTGCCGCTTGGACGATCATGGGTCGGTGCCCTGCGCGCGGGGCATTACGCAGGAATGTCGATGCCGGGGAGCGCGAGAGTGGGGCTCCGCGGGCCTGGTCGGTGGTGAGGTGCGCGAGGGTGAACCCGTCCGCCCACCGCTCGGCGACGGCGCGGAGGGTGCGGGTGCGTGCACCGGTGAGCCCGACGGTCGCCTGGAGTTCGGTGTCGGGGACCGCCGCGAGTTCTCACGGTGCGGGCAGGGCCCTCAGCCCGGCTGCCGTCCTTCCGTCGGCGGCGACACGTCTGGCCTTACAGGTGCGGGCCGCGGCGAGGGAGGCTTGCTGGCCGGCGACCGTCGCGATGACCGCTTCGCATTCGTCGGGGGTAGCCGAGGAGCCGGACGCCGGCCGGCGTTCGACCAGCGGGCGGATCAGCGGGTCGGCGGCGAGTTCGCCCTCGATCCGGGCGATGTCGGAGTCGAGGTCCGGCCACCGGCGGATCGCGGCCGCCATGCCGTCGGGGTGAGGCGTCTGGTCACGGGATTCGGCGGCGACCACGTCCTCGGCGAAGGTCACCTCTCCCGTACGGGTGCGCCGGCGTGGTGCAGCAGCCGGGTGTGGCTGCGGCCCGGGACGTCGACGTGTTCGGCTCGCGGGATTGCTTGGGCGGCCAGCATCCGCAACGCGGCCTCGCAGCAGATGTTCCCTTTGGGGCCCGGCGGAGGAGGAGGGTCACGAGGGCCAGATGCCCGAGCTGCCGCGCCGGTGCGAGTCCAGCAGGTGGGTGTCGACGATACCGATCGCCTCCATGAGGGCGTACATGGTGGTCGGGCCGACGAAGGCGAAGCCGCGCCGGCGCAGTTCCTTCGACAGCGCGATGGACTCCGCGGACTTCGTGGGGATCTCCGCGAAGGTCCGGGGGCGGGGGGTGCTCTCGGGCTGGAAGGACCACACCAGGCCGGGCAGCCCCTCGTTCTCGCGCAGCCTGATGGTGGCGCGGGCGTTGGCGATGGTGGCCAGGATCTTGCGCCGGTTGCGCACGATACCGGCGTCGGCCATCAGCCGTTCGACATCCGCGTCGGTGTAGGTGGCGATCACGTTCGGGTCGAAGTCGTCGAACGCCACCCGGAACGCGGGCCGTTTGCGCAGGATCGTCGCCCAGGACAAGCCCGCCTGGAACCCTTCGAGGCTGACGCGTTCGTAGACGCCGCGCTCGTCGGTGACCGGCATGCCCCACTCGCAGTCGTAGTAGTCGCGCAGCAGGGGGTCGACGGCGGCCCAGGCGGGCCGGGCGAGTCCGTCCTCTCCGACGACCACCCCAGGGTCGGAGAGCGTGGGGCCGGCTTGTTGCGTCATGTGGTCACCCGTCCAGCCCTGTCATGCGCATCGTGATGTTGATCCGGCCGTTGCTGATACCGCACCCCGCGGGGGCGGTATCTGGATGCACCTTGGTGACACCGTGGTAGGCCAGGCGGGCGGGCCCGCCGAAGACGAACAGGTCGCCGGAGGCCAGCATCAGGTCGGTGTACGGCCGGCCGCGGCTTTCGGTGTTGCCGAAGCGGAAGGTGCAGGTGTCGCCGATGGACAGCGAGACGACCGGGGCTCGGGAGTTCTCGTCCTTGTCCTGGTGCATCCCCAGGCGGGCGTCGGTGTCGTAGAAGTTCACCAGAGCGGTGTCCGGATCGTAGGCGCGAACGACGTCCGGGGCGTGGCCGGTGGCCTGGAGGGCATCGCGTCCCAGACGGATCATCCAATCGGGGAACGGCAGCACGCGGGCCCCGTTGACGTCGGTGGCCGCTCGTGTGTACCGGTAGGGCTGCCAGTGCCAGCCCAGACACACGGTGCGCACGGACATCCGGTGGCCTCGGACCATCGCGGCACGCAGGGGCACCGGGCCCTGCGCCCACGTGTGGAACTGGCCGGTGATCCATCGCTGCTGCCGCAGGGTCAGCCAGTCCGGGACATGGACGGCGCCGGGCATGATCTCCCTGGCGTCGCGGCCGGGGAACTGCGCGGTGAACAGTGCTGTCACGGTCCCTCCTGCGTGCGGGCGGGATAGTGGAAGGTGTCGTCCTCGACGCGCCAGGTCGTGCCGTGGGCGGTCGTGCCGGCCAAGCCGTTCAGGTTGATCAGGCCGACGAGCGCGAGGGTGCGCGGATCGCCTATCGCGGCGGTCGCCAGGGTGCGCTCGGGGCGCCACGGTGTCGACCACAGCAGGCGGCGGGTCATCTGCGCCCAGCCGGTCGCGGCGCCCGTCATCACCCACAGGTCAGGGTCGGCGTCGGCGAACCGGGAGGCGTGGCGCAGCCAGGAAGCGCCGATCTCGGGCCAGGTGATCATGGTGAGGATGGTGCCTCCCGTACGCTCCCAGACCGCTTCGATCAGCCGGGCGCTCTCCAGCGCGCGCGGGGTACGGCCGGAGCCGATCGCGATGGTTTGGGCGCGGCGGTCGCGGGCCAGCCGGATAAGGGCCTCGGTCTCGGCGTCCGTGATCATGACGTCGGCGTCGTGGCCGGCAGGCCTCTTCAACAGGGGGCTGGTCAGGAAGTCGATGGCCGGTCCTCCTGCTGGGAGCTCTTCCATTGCTGGAAGCGGTCGCGGCAGCAGGCCCCGCAGGGACGGAACCCGGCCGCGATCGCGGTGGCCTCGTCGGCGAAGAAGACCCGGTGCCGCACGTAGCCGCCGTCGGCGATGGCGCGCAGGGCGGCGGGGCAGTCGAGCCGGCCGTAGATCTTCGAGCAGCGGTGGCCGCCCCACAGTCCCTTGACCGCTGACTGGTAGGGGAGGCCGTCCGCTCCCAGCAGGGTGTACGTCCTGGTCGCGTCACTCATGCGGCGTCGTGGAAGACGAGGGCCAGGGTGTGGCGTTCGCCGGACCGGATGGCGGACACGCCGTGCCGTACCGGTGCGGCCGACCATCCGCGGGCCGAGCGAACGGGCCGGTCGCGGGTGGTGAACAGGTAGCCGTGACCGTGCGGCAGCAGGGTGGAGGTGCCCCTGGACTGGGCGCGCGGGCGCTGCTCCAGGAGCAGGAACTCGCCGCCCGTGTGATCCACGCCGGGCTCGTTGAGGTTGATCACGACCTGGAGCGGGAACACCAGGTCGCCGTACAGGTCACGGTGCAGGGCGTTCCAGTCCTTCTCGGCGTAGCGCAGCAGGATCGCGGTGGACTTCGTCTGGCCGGCGTCGTGGCACATCTGCAGCCACTCCTGCAGGGAGTCGGGCCACGGCGCGGGCCGGCCGAGCTTGGCCCACCAGTCGCGGGCGATGGGCAGCAGCCGGGGGTAGAGCGCCTGCTTGAGCTGCTCGACAGGCTCGGGGTAGGGCGTGTTGAAGTAGCGGTACTGGCCCGCGCCGAAGCGGTGGCGGCCCATGTCGACGGTGCTGCGGAAAAGGTGGTCCTGCTCGTACAGTTCCCTGATCTCCGCGCTCTCCTGGGGGGTCAGCAGCTGCGGCAGCAGCGCGCCGCCGTACTCGTTGACCTCCACGGTGATCGCCTCCCAGTCGCCGGAGGCGACCCGCCGGTGCCAGCGGTCCGTCGCCTTCCCCGTTGCTGTCGTGCTCATGCGGCGGCCTCCAGGTCCAGCAGCGTGGTCTTGGCGTCGAGTCCGCCGATGTAGCCGCCGAGGGTGCCGTCGGTGCGCAGCACGCGGTGGCAGGGGACGACGATCGGCAGCGGGTTGGTCGCGCAGGCGGTGCCCACGGCGCGGACGGCCCTGGGGTTGCCGACGAGCTCGGCCATGTCCCGGTAGCTGCGGGTCTGCCCGTAGGCGATCTCGGGCAGGTGTGTCTGCACCAGCCGCCGGAACCCGTGCGACAGGGACAAATCCAGTGGCACGTCGAAGACCTGACGGCGGCGGGCGAAGTATTCGTCGATCTCGCGAGCCGTCTCCTCCAGCCGCTGAGGCGCACGCAGGATCCGCGGGCTGATCTTCTGGCTGAGGGTTTCCAGAACCCGGTCGTGGTCCTCGCCGTCGAAGGCGACCCGGACCAATCCCTTCGGGGTGGCGGCGAGCAGCAGCCTGCCGACGGGTGAGTCGATGGTCGTGTACGCGACATCGATCAGGTCCGCCCGCTCCGCGGCCTGCTCCAGACGGCGGTGGAGACGGCTGAGGGTATCGGCGTCCACGGCAGTCGACAGCAGGACGGCCAGGTCGTCATCGTTGCGCACGTCGCTCACGACGATGCTCCTTTCGAGATGGCGCCCGGATAGTGTCTCCTGAGATTCTTCAGCCCGTCGGCGGCGGCTCTCCTGGCCGCGTCGGCGGTGCCGCCGAGGATCTCCGCGATCTCGGCGTAGGCCAGCCCCGCCACGTATCGGTAGGCGATGGCCTGGCGCTGCTTGCTGGGCAGTTCCTTCACCACCGACCACAGGCCGACGGCCTCGACATCCACCGCGTCGTCCTGCCCCGGCGCTTGCGGTACCTCGTCGACGGGCAGGGGGTTCCGCTTCGCGGCCCGCAGCACGTCGATCGCCTTGCGATGCGCGATCGTCACCAGCCACGCCTCCACATTCGCCATCTCCGGCAGATCGGGATAGGCGCGCATGGCGGCCAGGAAGGTCTCCGACCACGCGTCTTCGGCGTCATGCGGGCCGAGAATGACCCGGCAGACGCGCAGCACGGTGGCGCCATGCTGTGCCACCACGCTCTCGAACGGTTGTTTCATGCCCATCCCATGGAAGACGTATATGCGGCGGCAAACGTGAGATTCCCGGTCAAAACAACCTCCCGGTCTCGCCCGCGGACGGCTCCTCGAGTGCCAGCAGCACCTGCTTGCGGTTGAGCCCGCCGGCGTACCCGGTCAGAGCGCCGGTGGAGCCGACGACGCGGTGGCACGGGACGAAGATGCACAGCGGGTTCGCACCCACGGCCTGCCCGACCTTCTGCGCGAGAGCACGGTCTCCGACCTGCTCCGCGATTCGGCCGTAGGTGGTGGTGTCCCCGCACTGGATGCTCTTCACGAGGTCCCACACGGCCCGCTGGAACGCGTCACCCTCGGCCTCCAACGGGAGATCGAAGTCCCTGCGCCGCCCCGCCAGGTAGTCGCACAGCTGGCCCACAGCCTCGTTCAGCAGCGGATCCGTCCCGTCACCGACCTCGGGGCCGAACATCTCCTGCGAGGGGCGGCGGACATGATGCTCGTAGTACAGCCCGCTGATCGCCGCGGCCTTGGCGACGACCGTGATCGGGCCCAGGTATGTCTCGATCACGGCATGTCGGGTATTCATCTGCGTCTCCCCTCTCCTGACATCTCTCACCCGGTAAACGGACGTCGTCCGCAGAACGTGAGATCCGCTCCGCCACCGGGCCGTGGTCGGTGCGGCCGTTCCCGCTGCGGCTCCCGCACCTGACCCGCACGATCTGACCCAGCCGGGCACGGATCTCACATCGGGCCGCCGGGATGCGTTTGCTCATCGACCAGCCGCCCGAGCTCGTCTGAGGGGTGCACATCATGACGTGGCCGTCCGACAGCGGGCTCACACTTCTCACCTGCCCGGAATGCGGCAATATGGCTTCCATCGAGTGGGAGAGCCCTGTCGATGAGGTTCTGCTTCTCAAGCTGCGCTGCGTCGAGCGCCACTGGTTCCTCATGCCGGCCGAAGGCATCACCTACTACGGCACCGACATCCCCTATCGCGGCGCGGACCCGGGCGACGACGCGACTGCGGCCAAGACAGATCATCCACCTCCCCGCGAGGCCTGAGGCACCGAAGATGGCCCGTAAGCGCGTCGACGCCGCCTCGGCCGCTTCCGGCCTCTGGCCGCATGAGCCACACCATTCTCATCGACATCCGCAGCCCCTTCCCACGTCTCATGCAGGCACCCGGCATAGACCGCGGGCATGGCGCGTCTTCTGACCGCCCGGCGATGCCCGGGCCAGTGTGGCGTGTCCGGCGTCCAAGACGCGCAGTCGGTCGCCGGCCAGGACGCGGGAGCACCATGGAGCAGGTCCTCCCCGACCTCGGCGGACTGATCGTCGGACAGAACCCCGCCCGCCTCGGCCCGGCTGGGGATCACCGGTCCCGGCGGCATCGGGACCGGGCCGAGGCGGGCGGGACCACGCTGCCCTGGCCACGTTGAGGCCGATCATCGACGAGCTGGAGCTGGTCAACCTCCGCTTCACCACCCGCCGAGCCCCCAACCAACGGGAAAACGGACGCTTCAACCAAACCCTGTTCGACGAACGGGCATACGCCCGGCCCAATCGCACCGAGCACGAACGACGCGACGCCTTCGGTATGGGGCTAACACCCTGCAGCCACCATCGCGGGCACACCGCGCTGAAGGGCCAGCCGCGTCCCCAACCCCACGGGGCAATACCTCTTGTCGCCTTACCTCTCTCACACCACCGGCCTGACCGCCGAGGTCGATTTCGTCGAGGGCCGGTGGGAGAGCGGCGATACGCACACCGGCCATTCCGACTTCACCGACCCTGCCCATCGCCTCCGCCCCGGCAGCGTCCGGCAAGACCATGCGCTTCACGGACATGACCCATTCTCCAGGTCATGGACGGCCAGATCGTCGAGAAATTCCACCTCGACGACGGCCTCGCGGTATCCAGCAGCTGGACAGCATTCCGACCGCGTGATCCACGGCCGCCGAAGATCCATAAGGCAGGCGATCTTTGAACGGGCATCACACCTAGATTCCGATGCGGCTACGCATCATGCGGATCAAGGTCCGCATGATGTCGCGTTCCGCTACTCGCCCCTCGACATCCTGGAGATACTGCAGGTACGTGACGGCCTTCCCAGTGGCGTCGGTCCCGAACGTAGCGACGACAGCCGCCCTCCACACGACGCCGGGAGCCGTAGGAATCAGTGCTGCGGCCGCCACTTCGTCGAGGGCAAACATCCGGTCCGCCGACAACGAATAGTGTTCATCAAGCCACGACGCCGATTCTGGATCTTGCTGGTCTCGTTCCTGGTTCATCGCATTTGCCCCATCTGCATGCAGGTCTGCTCTTTGTCTGCGCTCAGGCAGACGCTCGCGATCCCATGATCGTGAGATCGGACGTCACCGCCTGGCGAGGCGGGTGCCCGGACACACCGGCTCTCGCGCGTGCTTGCCAGCGAGGTGGTCCCGCAACTGCTCGGCCGCGTCGTTCGGGGCATGTCGGTAGAGGCGACCGTTTCCGGACCGAACGTGTCCTGCTCGGGCCGGCGGATGTGGTCCCAGACGGACAGCCGCTTGATCGCCTCGTCCTTGGCGGGCACGGTGATCGACCCGAAGCCGGTGTCGGCCATGACATGTCGACTGTTCATCTGAGTCCCTCCCTCATGGTGGTGCGAAGACGCTCGGTCGAGACGACACGTGAGATCCGGCAGAACTCGACGTGGCACGCGACGCTCACGCCAGACGCAGCAAGCCCGCGCGGATGTTCACACAAGAGCGTGCACGACATGTCCTCGGGGTAGAGATGGGGACGGCCCGCACGCCGCGCTCGGCGAACCGCGATTCACGGCGCCCAGCTGTCGTGCCCGTCCGTCCCGGTACGTGGAGCGCCCGCTGCGCGGCACCGCGCACGCCGGTCGGGTGCGGCGGGCGTGCCGTGAACCAGCCGTGAGCAGTCGCAGCAGGGCGCTCCGGCATGACCCAACCCGGGAACCTCACGTGTGATCTACTGCGGCGCATCGGAAGAGATCTCCCGGACGCCATGCAGGCCGAGGGACTCATAGACGGCCTCGGTCGCCGTGCCACGCACGACACTCACCCGGTCGATGCCCGCCGTCCGGGCCTCGCGCAGCAGTTCGATCTTGAGAACCTGCTCCACCCACGGCTCGTGGGTGGGGTCTACCCAGGTCACGACGTCGCGTGGGATGTCTCCGGTGGGGTCAATAGCCGAAATGCCGGCGGGCTCGTCGCCTTCGCAGGCCACCACGACGAGGCTCTCGTCGCGGATGGTGAACGGCATTACGTCGATTCCGCCGCAGACCATGGCGGATTGGAGGAGGTCTCCGACCGCCATGGCGAGCCTCGTGTCACGGATCGCGAGATTCGGGAAGCGGTAACCGGCGGCGGCCGCTCGCTGCCGGAGAACCCCGTACGAGTCAGGGCCGAAGTCGATCAGGCTATAACGCCGGTCTCGTCGGCTGCTCATTCGCACAATTTCCACGCGCCCGTCGTCGGGATAAGGATGCCCGCGACCGCCGGGCGCGGGCGGCCGCGGGCACGCTGAGCCGGGCGTTCGAGCCCCGGCATCGAGAAGACGCCGGGGCGGAAGGAATCGTGAGATGCGATCTTCGCCAGGTGACGAATCGGCTCATGCGGGTCACGGCACCAGACGTTTTCACCGCCCCGCTGTCGGCGTCCTCGAGCTCGACTACGAGGTCTTCAAATTGCCCGCCGAGACGCCGCTCACCTTGCTGGCCTACTCCGCTGCACCGGTCACCCCGTCCGGCGACCGCCTGCACTTTCTCGCCGCCCGGGCTACGAGCAGCGCCCAAGTTCGGCACGCCACCGAGTGACCATCGGCCCTGCCTCCGGCGCTCGTGGCGGAGGGGCTCATGGTCGGGGCTGCGGTCGGGCGAGAGAGCCGATGCCTACAGGCCCTCGTCCTCCCAGTCCGGTTCATCGGGGTTACGGAGCCGGCGGACACCGGCGGGTCCGAGGTCGGGCTGGGCGAAGGAGTACGTGCCGATCACGTTGAGATGCTGGCGCACGAACGGCGACAACCGCGCCACATTCTCCTCAGCCAGGGGGTAGTCGTCGGCTTTGAGCTGGTCGAGGGCCCGGTCGATGTAGAAGGTGTTCCACAGCGTGACGCAGTTGAGCACCAGGCCAAGCGCCCCAAGCTGGTCTTCCATGCCCTTGTGGTAGCGCTGATACAACTCACCCTTCTTGCCGTGGAAGATCTTCCCGGCCAGGGCGTGCCGGGACTCCTGCAGATTGCGCACACCCTTGATGTCGCGCCGGTAGGGCTCCTCCACCGCGTAGGTGAGGATGTGCAGCGTCTTGAAGATGCGGCCGTAGTGCGCGATCGCCTCGCCCAGCGGGGTGGGGTTGCCGTCGCGCTGGATCATGCGCATCAGGTCGTAGGCGCGGATCTCGCCGGTGTAGATCGACACCACGACGCGCAGGATGTCGCCCCAATGCCGCCTGATCTTGTCCAGGTCGATCTTCCCGCGCGCGAAGCGGGACAGGCTGCCATAGTCGGCGTCCTGGATGCGCCAGCCCTTCTGGTCGGGAATGTCGGCCAGCGCCGGCCGGTACTGCATGCCCAGCAGGTGGACCAGCCCGAAGACGACGTCGCTGTAGGAGCCGGTGTCGGTCACCAGGACCTCCGGGCGCGGCCCGCCATCACGCCGGAACGCCACGTCGATCATGTGCAGGGAGTCGCGCACGGTGCCGGTGACCACCTTCGCGCCGAGCCCCACACCACGGTCGTTGATCATGTTGAGCCAGGTGACCCCGCGCGAGCGGCCGAAGTACTTCTTGTTCGGCCGGGTGTAGATGGAGGGCACCGGGACCACGAACCGCATCCCATCGATCGCCGCGACCAGCCCGCCGCCGAGCGCCTGGGCGAAGCCGAGCTGTCCCTGCTCGTCGATGAGCGGGGCGTTGGCCAGGGTGTAGGTCTCGGCTGAGAGGTAGTTCTGCGCCACATGCGAGAGCCGGCCGCGCTCCAGCACGGGCGTCCCGGCCTTGACCACCGGCGCGTAGCCGATGTTCAGCGCCTGGGCCGTCAAACAGGCCGCGACCGAAACGCGGAAGTCGGCCAGCTTGCTCACCCCGCCGGCGGCCGAGGTGAACGCGGCCTCGAACGCCGGAACCCGGCCCATCACCTCCAGCAGCACCTCCGGCAGGTCGACCCGCGGAAGCATCGCCAGCACCCGCTTGCGCAAATCGATCAGCGACGGCGGCTCCGGCAGGGCCGTCAGCTTGGCCACATGCAGCCGTCCTTCGGCGTCCACGCTGACGTCCACCCCGTCGCGCCCGGCCCGGCCGGCGACGTCGTTGAGCGCCAGGTGCAGCACCAGCGCGTGCTCGGCGAGCATCTGGCCGGGATCCTCCGGAAGCTGCAGGTCGACCAGGGCAGGCCCCTTGGCCGCTTGCCAGCGCGCGCCGTCCAGGAGCTGGCCGCGCGGGTCTCGCCAGCGGGCCGAGGTCTCGGCGTAGACGTCGCGGCGCTTGAGGTGGCGGTGGAACTGCGTGAGCACGCACATGCTGTAGGCGTTCTTGTCCACGGTGCTGCCGTTCGGCAGGTTCTTGAACACCAGCCGCTTCCAGGAACCGCTCACCAGCGCGGGATCGATGTCGGCCTCTGTGACCTTCTTCTTGCGGCCGTCCAGCAGTCGGGGCAACTGCTTCATCGCCGCCAGCGCCCGCGCGCCCTCGGCGTTGGCGCCGAAGTCGATCACCGTGGTCAGCGTCTTGAGAAACCCGGACACGGTGGCGATCCGCGAGGCCAGCAGCGCCCGCATCTCGCCGTCGGCGTCACCGTCGGGCGGCGGCACCATCTCGGTCACCGCGGCGACCGCCTCGCGCAGCTCCCGCCGCGGCACGATGGCGTCGATCGCCTCCCACACCTGATCCAGCCGCAACTCCTCGCCGTATTCGGTGACCTCCAACAGCATCTCCACCGCCGCGGCGAGGGTGGCCGAGTGCTTGGCCAGCTTGGGATGCTGGCGCGCCCGCTCCTTGCCCGCGGCGGTATCGGCCTTGCCCAGCAGCTCGGTGGTGACCAGCAGATCCAGCATCTCCAGGCAGTCGTCGACCGCCTTGCCCTCCAAGAAGATCCCCGTGGCCAGCAGCGTGGCGAGCTGGCGGGACGGACCGTGGCGGCGCAACGTCGTGGCCGTGGCCTGCATCCCGTAGCGGGCCAGATCCACCATCCGCCGGTGCGGCACCTCCAGCGGCAGCGGCATCGCACCCAGGCCCACGCCGAGGATCTCAGCCGCGCGCTCCAGCACCTTCTCCAGGTTCTTGCCCGAGGTGACGGCCGGGCCTTTGCGCCAGCGTTCCAGGTCGGAGGCACGCCTGCCGTCCGGCACTTCCAGCAGCATCTGCAGGATCGTCCGCTGACGTGGGGACAGCACGTCATGCAGGGTCTCATAGAGCCGGTCGGTAGCCGCATCGCGCACCCTGGCTACCAGCCGGGTCAGGGTGGTCACGCCTGGGAGCAGGACCTTCTTGGTGCGCAGCCACGTCACCCCGTCATAGAAGATCGTCTTCTTGCCGTCGCCGGTGTTCCAGGCGCGGGCATCTGCCCAGGCGACGAAGTCCGTTTCCGCCTCGGCGAAGTCCTTCAACGCGTAGGCGTCGCGGATGACCTCCTGGTGCTCAAACGGCGTGCTGCGCCGCTCGGTGTAGCGGGCGATCTGCGTGACGTCCTCGATCCCGAGCTGGTCGGCGAGGTAATGCAGCACCTCGCTGGGCACGTCCAGCGGGTCGGGGAGGAACCGGCCGACGAACCGAGCCGTCGTTACCTGAAGAGCGAAGCCGAGCCGGTGGTGTGATCCGCGCCGTTCGGCGACCAGCGCCCTGTCCACGTCATCAAGGAAGAAGAACCGCTCCAACTCCGCCTGGGAGGGAGCACCCGAGAACCGGCCGTACACGGCCGCCTCGCCATCACTGAGGAACTCAACTGGCATAGCCGCCGAAAGTAGGGCAGCCGCGGTGGTATGGGCGAGCAGAAGATCAAATAGTTAGCTGGCGAGGTCGTTAACGGGACTTTCCGATCCGATGCTCGTCATGCCCCTTGTCCAGCGCTATCGGCACTCGACACCGTACATACTAGTATGTATGGTGTCTTCATGACCCTCACCTCCACCGCACACGAGCCCCGTGTGCACTATGCGAGCCTGCTGGAAGTCGCCACGAAGCTACGCGCACGCGAACTCACGCCAGTGGAGTTGACCGAGGCACTGCTGGCACGGATCGACCAGGTCGATCCGGTGCTGCGCAGCTACGCCACGGTGACGGCGGACGTCGCCCTCGCTCAAGCCAGGAGGGCCGAAGCCGAGCTGGCAGCAGGCCGGTACCGAGGCCCCCTGCACGGCGTGCCGATCGCTGTGAAAGACCTCTGCTTCACCGCCGGCATCGTGACCGCGGCCGGCACCACGATCCACTCCGGCCATGTGCCCACCTACGATGCGACAGTGGTCCAGCGTCTTTCGCAAGCCGGGGCCATTCTGCTCGGCAAGCTGCAGCTCACCGAAGGTGCATTCGCCGAGCACCACCCGTCCGTCACACCACCCCTCAACCCGTGGAACCCGGAGTACTGGTCCGGCGCCTCCTCGAGCGGTTCCGGCGTCGCGGTGGGGGCCGGCCTCGCCTTCGGTTCCCTCGGCACCGACACCGGCGGGTCGATCCGGTACCCCTCCGCGGCCAACGGCATCACCGGCATCAAACCCACATGGGGACGGGTAAGCAGGCACGGCGTCTTCGCGCTCGCCGCGAGCCTCGACCACGTCGGCCCGATGGCACGCTCAGCGCAGGACGCGGCCGCAATCCTGGGAGCGATCGCCGGAGCAGACCCGCATGACCCGACCGCGGCCGCCATACCGGTGCCCGACTACCTGGCCGGCCTCGGCGCCCCGATCGGGCCGGTACGCATCGGAGTGGACCGCGCCTACAACGAGACCCGTGTCGACCAGGCGACCATCGACATGCTCGATGATGTCATCGCCGTACTGCGCCGCCTCGGCGCGACGATCGTCGAGGTCACCCTTCCTGATACCAGCACCATCAATGCCATGTGGCCCCGGTACGCCGGTGTGGAGACCGCGATCGCCCACCAGGCGACCTATCCCTCGCGCGCCTCGGAATACGGCTCGGCCGACACACCCGGCTCGATCGCCGGGCTCATCACGCACGGCCACACCGTCTCCGCGATCGAGCTGATGCACGCGCACCATGAGCGGCTCGCGTTCACCGGCGGACTGGCGCGTACCCTGTGCGACGTGGATGTCCTGCTGGCTCCGGTGCAGCCGACCACGAGCCTCACGCTTGCGCAGAAGGAGGCGCTCTATGCCGACCCCGAAGCCCTGACGGACTTCCTCCGCTTCGTCACCCCGTTCAACATGGCCGGCGCCCCGACCATCACCCTGCCGGGCGGTTTCGGCGAGGATGACATGCCGCTGGGGTTCCAGTTCGTCGGCCGGCCGTTCGAGGAACAACTACTGATTCAGCTCGGCCACGCCTACCAGCGTGAGACGGACTGGCACCTGCGGCATCCGGCCCTGTAATACGGGCCGCGACAGGCACCGCACTGCATTGCTGGGAGGCACCATGAAACCGAACGCTCGGGAGCGCTTGATCGAGGGCACGCGGCAACTGCTGTGGGAGCGTGGATACGTCGGCACCAGTCCGACCGCGATCCTGGCACGCTCCGGCGTCGGTCAGGGCAGCATGTACCACCACTTCGATGGCAAGCCGGACCTGGTGTTGGCGGCCGAGCAGCGCAGTGCGGAACTGATGCAACAACAGATCGCCGAAGCGTTCGCCGTGGAAGGCACTGCGCTCGAACGCATCACGGGATATCTAGGGCGCGAACGCGATGTGTTGCGTGGGTGCAGCGTGGGACGGCTCACCGCCGACCCGGAGGTCATGGCCGACGACACCTTGCGCGCACCGATCCGGGAGGCCTTCGAGGTGCTGCACGAACACCTCCGGCGCACGATCGCCGAAGGTGTGGCGGCCGGTGAATTCGCCGGCGATCTGGACATCGACGAGATCGCTTCCGCCATCGCCGCCGTCATCCAGGGCGGTTACGCCCTGGCCCGCGCGGCGCAGGCGGTGGAGCCCTTCGACCGCGCCATCAGAGGAGTGCTCTCACTTCTGCGGGCGAGCGCTCCGCGCGCGAACTGAACCCAAGCACCACCACCCATCGACCAGGGCCCTCGACGAGCTCGAAGGCCCTTCTCTTCCCATGCCCGCAAGACGCCGGCTGGCGTAGGCACTCGGGGCCCCAGCCGCTACTGGCTCGGCCATAGCCCCATCGGCTAGCGACACCACAGGCACCGGGAACCTTCTCTGCCCATTAACCTTCGGCGGCTTCGGCGCGCGGCCGAGCACCCCGGCACCTGCCACAGCCGTCGTCTCCCGACGAAGGCGTGCTTTCCCATACCTCCATCGGAGTGACCGTGTCACCTGACGCTGCCCAAAATCGGCTACCACCACCTGCTTATGCCACCAGCCGGACACTGGGCCTCACCGGACTCTGTCTCGGCACCGCTCTGATCATCATGGAAGCGAACGTCATCAACGTCGCGATCCCAGTGATACGTACTGACCTGCACGCAAGCCTGGCCGGCGGACTGTGGGCCATCGACGCCTACACGCTCATATTCGCCGCCCTGCTGCTGTCCGCAGGCCGGCTCGGAGATCGGATCGGTGCCCGACGCGCCTACCTGACCGGACTGGGGTTGTTCGCCGTTGCCTCGATCGCCTGCGCTGTCGCTCCCAACACGGGCCTGCTCGTCCTCGGCCGCGCCTGCCAAGGTCTGGGAGCAGCGCTCCTTGCCCCGGCACCGCTGACCCTGATCACCCGCATCTTCACCGTGCCGGCCGAACGCACCAGAGCGGTCTCGGTCTGGGTGAGCGTAGGCGGTATCGGCTTCGTGATCGGCCCGTTCGTCGGTGGACTGCTGGTCGACACTCTCGGCTGGCGGAGCATCTTCCTGCTCAACATCCCGGTCGCCGCCGTCACCGGCTGGCTTGTCGCCCGACACGTGGCTGAGGTTCCGCTGCAACGCGTGTCGTTCGACATCCGCGGGCAGGCCCTCGTGATCGTCGGCCTCGCCGCCGTGGTGTGGGCGCTGGTGGAGTCGAGCGTCGCAGGCTGGCTCAACCCCGCCGTGCTCACGGCTCTCGTGGGCGGCACCGCGGCCCTCGTCGTGTTCGTCGCCGCGCAGTATTCCTGGGCGCGAGACGGGCGACAGGTCCTCCTGCCCCCCGCCATCATCGCCGCGCGTCCCGTGCTCGCCGGCCTGCTCGGTGGTGCGACGTACAACTTCACGCTCTACGGGATGCTGATCGTCTACACGTTCAACTTCCAGCAGCTACGTGGCTACTCGGCCTTGCAGACCGGGTTGGCCTTCCTCCCCTTGACCGTGGCCGCCACCCTCGCCTCGACCTTTCTCGGTGCCCGTTTCATCACCGCGTTCGGCCCGCGTACCGGCTTGGCCACCGGAATGACCCTCTCGGCCATCGGACTCGCGCCTCTCACCGTCGCCTCCGCACCGTATCCACTCATCGCAGCCGGCTTCTGCGTCTTCTCCATCGGCATGGGGCTCTCCGCACCCTCCCAGACGCTCGCCGTCATGACGTTCGCCCCCGACCGGCACCAGAACATGGGATCGAGTGCCCTGAACACGGCCCGGCAGACAGGCGGCGTCATCGGGGTCGCACTACTCGGAGCGGTCGTCGCGACAGACCCCGACAGGGGCACCCTCGCAGCCATCGCCATCGCCATCGGCATGTGCCTGATGGCAGCCGCGACCGCCCTACGTCTCATTCCACGCGAAATCATCCGCACCGGCACGAGCCGGTGATATGAGCTCGAAGGGCTCCACGATGGCAAGGCATGTACGTGATAATCGTCTATTTTCACGTATAAGCGATCATGGCGGCACGCCGACCAGGACAAAGTCCCGCCGGAACGCTGCGCGACTCCGGCACGTTATCCGGTACATCGCGGCGGAGGTCGCACGCGGGTGGAGCGAGCAGGAGGTCGCCGCGGAGTTCGCCCGCCTGCCCGGCACCGACTACGACCTCACGCCTGACGCCCTGCGCCGCAGGCCGCTCCCGGCTAGGGTGGAGCCCACGGCGCAGGAGGGCGCCTCCGGGTCCGCGGGCAGGACAGAGTCCACCTCACCGCAGCACAGCCATCAGCACACAGGCGATCTCCTTTCGGCCTGGTATGCGGACCACCGGCTCGCCAGGGAGATGTCATGCCCCAGCTTCCCGACCGCCCCGACCTCGCCCAGCTGCGCCGCCAGGCCACAGAGCTCCTGCGCGCAGCCCAGGCCGGCGAGGACGCCGCGACCTCCCGCCTCGCCGCCATCACCGAGCATCCGACGCTGAACGCCGCCCAGCCGGCGATCGCCCGCGACTACGGTTTCACCAACTGGGCGAAGCTGAAGGCCGAAGTCGAGCGGCGCGACATCCTCAACCAACGCGACCTGACCCGGCTGCAGGCCCTGCTGGCTGCCCATCCCGAGCAGGCTCGGCAGAGCCTGCGCAACTGGTGCGACCCACCCGCTCGGGGCCAGCCCGCTCGGCGACATCGCGATGCTGCGCTTCAACGCCGCCCGAGCGGGCGCGCTGCCGCCAGCGCTCCCGCTCGGCTTCTTGATCGCCTGGTGGGCCGCGCACACCCGGTGGATGTGGCTGCGCCGTTCGCTCGGCGCATTGCCCGGCCTGTCGCTGTCCGTCACGACCTTCTGGCTCAAGCTGGTGCTGTTGCCGGCGTTCTCGTTCAGGTTGCCGCTGTTCCCCGCCAGGGCCGAGGACGGGCTCGCCGGTCTGGTGCTGCCGACCGTGACCCTGGCGGTGCCGTCTAGGAGCCCCCGTCCCCGGCGCCCGAATGGGCTCGCTGGTCGCCGCGGGACGCCCCTTCCTCGCCTCGGCCTGGTGGCTGACGACCGTGCCCGGTCTCGTCGTCACCGCGGTGGCGCTCGCGGTCAACCACCTCGGCCACGTACTGCGTACGCGATCGGAGACACGATGACACCCCTGCTGGCCGTACGTGGCCTAAGCGTCCGCTACGGGCCGTACGGGCGCGGCCGGCCCGCCGTGGACGGCGCCGACCTGACGGTGGAGGCCGGGCGCATCGTGGCGGTGGTCGGCGAGTCGGGTTCGGGCAAGTCCACGCTCGCGCACGCGCTCGCCGGCCTGCGTGGTGCCGGTGAGCCAGCCGACGAAGTACGCGCGCTGCCGCGCGGGGGCGTACTCCGAGACGTGGGTGATCGCCGCGCCGAACTCGCCGCTGACCGCGAGTCCCTGCAGGATGCGGCAGGTCACCAGCAGGATGGGGGCCAGGATGCCGATCTCGTCCGCGGTGGGCAGCAAGCCGACCGCGACCGTCGAGGCGCCCATCAGCACGAGCGTCATCAGGAACACGATCTTGCGGCCGACCAGGTCGGTGATCCGGGCGAACACCAGCGCGCCGATCGGGCGGACGATGAACCCGGCGGCGAAGGTCAACAGCGCGAACACGGTCTGCGCCGCCGTGCCGTAGTCGCTGAAGAACCTGCTGCCGATCACGGGGACGAGCGCGCCGTAGAGGAAGAAGTCGTACCACTCGAACACCGTGCCGACGGCCGACGCGCCGACGACCTTGAGTTCCTGTCTGTTCATCGACGGATTCCTCCAGCCTGGGATGTTTCTCCCGCCTCAAGGCACGACGGCGGGTTGGAGTGACCGTAGGACCGATAGTGACGGACGCAACTATCCGGATTTCCGGTATGCGGGAACGTCAGGTCGAAGCCGTGGCCGTCCCGGTCCACCTTGGTCACCATGACGACGAACACATGGACGGTCGTTCGGGCCGTCGAAGAGTTGCGCGCGGCGGAGTCGACCCGTACGGCGCGCCACCCCATCACCGAGGACTGGCCCGGCCTGGACCTCGGCACCGCCTACCAGGTGCAGTCGGAGCTGGTGGCGGCCAGAATCGCCGGAGGCGAGAGGATCGTCGGCGTAAAGCTGGGACTCACTTCGCGTGCCAAGCAGCGGCGGATGGGCGTGGACGCCCCGCTGACCGGCTGGCTCACCGACGGCATGGTGCTCGACGCCGGCGCGCACGTGCGGACCGAGCGCCTCATCCACCCGCGGGTGGAGCCCGAGATCGTCTTCACGCTCGGTCGGCGGTTGGAGGGTCCCGGGGTCACCCCTGCCTCGGCGATGGCGGCGGTGCGGAGCGTGTCCGCGGGCCTCGGAGTGATCGACAGCCGCTACCGCGACTTCCGGTTCACCCTCCTCGACGTGGTCGCCGACAACGCGTCGTCGGCCCAGTTCGTGGTGGGTGACGTGGAAGTGGACCCGGCCGGCCTCGACCTCGCGCTCGAGGCGTGCGTGCTGAGTGTGGCGGGGACGGTGGTGGACACCGCGACGGGCGCGGCCATGCAGGGCCATCCGGCGCGGGCGCTCGCGCTCGCCGCGAACTCCCTCGCCGAGCGAGGGCTGGCCCTGGAGGAGGGCTGGATCGTCCTCACCGGCGGGATGACCGACGCTGTCCCGCTGGAACCCGGCCGCCCGGTCGCCGCCGAGTTCGCCCACCTGGGCGCGCTCATGGTGACCTGCCGCTGACCGATTCGCGCCTGACGGGCTTGGTTGAGCTCCTGCCGACAGCAGGAACCGTGTGGTCTAGCGTGAAGCTTTCTACAGTGGCTCGAGTCCCACCAGGTTGGTGTGCCCGCGTGGGCACATCGGCTCACTGGGTGAAGATTCCGGGAACCTATGAGGAGCGCCCGTGATCATTAGAGGCGGGCGAGCTACCGATCGCTCCAGCCGCCAGGATGGCGCGGATCGAAATGAGAGCGTGCACCTTCTTGGCGATCTTCATAGTCGAACTCACTCCCTTCCTGATCTCGCCGAGGACTTCCGGCTTCACCGACAGGATGATTGCGAGTAGGACTCCAACTGGCAGCCCCGGCATTGAACCGAGACCGCCCGCTGGCTGAAGATCACGAGTGTGGTCACAAGTTACTCAAGTGCGGAGGCAACTGAGGCGGAACCTTCTAGATCGCACCCTTAGCCCTGAATCCACGGCGCGATTCCTGGTGACCGTTTTCTGGTCCAGTTGCTCCGCGAGGAACCACTTGGCAAGTGGAGAGGCGGTTTTCGGGTGTGGGAGTTCCGCCGTGCTCGATCACGCTCAGAAGGCCCGGGTTAATGTGATCGCCGGGCTAGACGGTCATGATCAGTTCGGACATTAGGCGGGGCCGGCAGGTCACCAGCCGCCCGCGTGGTGGCCGCATCGGGCAGGGACACGAACCAGGCGCTCTGCTCGGCGGTGTCCATGGTTCAGCTGGTGTAGTAGTGGCCGGCGTCGGAGTCGTCGCTGGTGTCCTTGCTGTAGCTGCTCGCGAACGAGCCGACGCGGCTCAGCTGCGGGGCCTCATACCCGGACGGCGTGGGGTGATCCATCTCATCCTCCAAGTGACGGGGGTGGCGCGGTCGCCCGCGCCCAGGCAGCAGGGTGACTGCCTGTAGAAACACCGTCACGCATGGCCGGACGGTGGGCCAGCGCCGTCGCCGACCTCCTGCCCGACCGTACCGCCGCCGAGGAGGGCACCCAAGCCCTGGAGCTACCGGTCACCCTCGACATGCCGGGCAAGATCGCAGACTTCCTCCGCACCACCGAACTGGAGCCCGCCGAACGGGCCGCACTCGACCAGGGCGTCACCGTACGACGCGGCCAGGGTTACACCCTGCGCGTTACCGCCGCCTCCGCCGTACACCGCCGCCTCCGCCGTACACCGCCGGCTCCTCGCCCGCTGCCAGTCGCTCGACGGCGGCCGGGGCCCTGCGGTTCCTTCCCAGCGCAAGGCCCGACGCGAGTACGAGACCCGGGTCAGCACCCTGACGCCCTGACCATGATCGTTCTCACCGATAACCGCTGTACCGATGTTCCCCGAGGCCGGTTCAAGTGACGTCCGCACCCGCGAGCTCGGCGGGGCGACCCGTGCCTGACAGCGCCATCATGAATCAGGTCGTCTCACGGGCGCGCCGCCCGCGATTCTCGATCGGCGGAGTCGGTGAAGGTGGCGCCGATTTCCGCCATCCGCTCGGCCGCGTAGGCGGGGTCGATCAACGCCTCGGGGGTGTGGAGGCCGGGCGGCACGGGGTCGCCGCGCAGGCCGAGCAGCCGTTCGACGCCGAGGGCGAGCCCGAGCGCCGTCAGGGGGCGCTGCCCCTCCGGGTGGAGGAGGTAGCGGCTCGTCCTGAGTGGTGCGCCCGCGCGGTCCACGCCCTCAAGGTCGATCTTGACCTCCGTGGACGCGGGCCCTCCGCGCCGCCTGCCCGCCGATTCACCGATCGCGAACGCGAAGCGGACGTTGGGGGCGCCCGTCGCGATGGCCAGGCTCGGCACGTCGAGGATGGGGACGATCTGGCCGGGCAGCACGGCGCCGTCCACGCTGGTGACCTCCACCTGTGCGTCGGGGCCGCTGACCCAGCTGAAGACGCCGTCGCGGCGGACGTGCCCCGCCGAGGTGGCGGCCAGCAGACGTGCCATGTCCACCGTGGCCGCGGGCCCGCCGCTGTCCTGTTCGTCCAGCACGCCGCTGACCTCGATGGTGTCGATCCGGTCGAACTCCCTGGCGAGGCCGAGCACCGCGAGGACGACGAGCCCGGCGTACCAGTGGCTGGCCAGCAGGATCGGCGCCGCGCCGGCTCGCAAGCCGGCGGCGACAACCTCGGGGCCGATGTCGACCAGGCCGCTGGAGATGCTGACGTACGGCAGGCCGCGGTCCTGTGCGTAACGCAGTCCGTTCAGGTGGCTGTCCCACACCGTTGCCACGACCGCCGAGTAGCCGTCGGTCTCCTGGAGGCCGAGGTCGCCTCGCCGCAGATCGATGGTCACGGCTGTCGCGCCGCCGAGCTCGTCGGCGACCCGCCGGGCGCGGTCGAGATCGCGGCCCGCGATCGTCAGCGGCAGCTCCGGGTACCACCGGCGCAGGAGGGCTGCGGTCCCCGCGCCCGCCTGGCCGGATCCGCCCATGATCAGTACGGAGTGCTCCACGGTGATGCCCTTTCGTTAACTTACATTCTGTAACTTACATTTTGTAGCTTATGCTGGGAGGCAACGCAAGGGAGGACGATGACCACGGGATCGACTCGCCTGTCCAAGTCGGCCAGGCGGGAGCAACTGCTCGACACCGCCATGGCGATCGTGCGCGCCCACGGCACCGACAGCCTCACGCTGCTCAGCCTGGCGGAGGCCGCAGGAGTGAGCAGGCCGATCGTCTACGACCACTTCGGCACCCGCCCCGGACTGCTGATCGCGCTCTACCGGAGGCTCGACGAGCGGCACCGGGCCGCCTCGGAGGAGGCCCTGCGTGATGCCCCGGCCGTCCCCCGTGAGATCGCCCGCGTCCTGAGCGCCGCCTACTTCGCGTGCGCCACCGATATGCCCGAGTGGACCGCTATCTCGGCCGCGCTCAAGGGGAACCAGGAGATGGAGGCGATCGAGCGCAAACTGCTCGACGGCTACACGGACCTGATGGCCACCGCCCTGCGGCCGTACTCCGGGCTCACGCAGGAAGCCCTCCGGCTGCGCTGCGTCGGCGCGCTGGGTGCGGCAGAGGCGATCGCCGCGGAGCTGAACCGGGGGCGGGCCACCGTCGCCGAGGCCATCGCGGCGCTGACCGACCTGACCGTCGGCAGCATCGACGCCGAAGCTCAGGCAGGCGCGGGTGTTGCGACGATCAGTTGAATCCGCTTTCCGAGTGGAAGATCACCCCATACACCTCGGCACCGCAGGTGGCCGCCGCCATCTGCAGTGAGGCGCAGGGCAGCGCGGCATCGTGGTGTTCGGACATGGCGTAGCCGAGCAGCCGGTGGGAGAACAATCCCCGACGGTGGCCAGGTAGAGCTTGCCGAGTTCCTCGCGATGATCGCCCCGCGCTCGGCGTGACGGCACTTCCTCATACCGAGCAGGCCGGCGCGTCCGCTGCGGCTTCCTCGCGCCGACGCGTCGGCCTGGTCGTGCATGGCCCGCTCCACGTACGCGCTGCTGGTGGCGCTACTCCCCGCCACGGCAACGGTGATCGGCATCGTGGTGCTCCGGCAGGTCCCCTCACTCGCCGAGCTCGCCGGAGTCGGGCTCGTGGTGCTCTCGGTCGCTCTCCATCGCGAGCTTCGGACTCCTCCAGCCGAATTTTCATCTCACATAATGCTAATTATGTGAGATCGGCGTGAGATCGTGGACGGCGTGACCGAGATCATCCCCTCGCCATGATTCGGCCACTGCCCCGCCCCGGTTGTCCACAGCCGTAGCCACTCCTGCGGCCACCCGCAGTCCGGGCCCTCCGACCAGCTCGGACGCTCTACTTTGCGTCTGGTGACACCGACCCGAGCGCCGGGCCCAGATCAACGCCGTTTGGGGCCTATGACAGCGTTCTTACCGGCGCCCCTGATCGGTCGCGCGGCGCGTTCACGACAACAGCAATCGCTAGCGGCCGACTCAGACTGCAGCCCGGTGGACCTCACATCACAATCCCGCCAGCCCACACGCAAATTCGTGACCTGCGAAAACGCTCTCACCGGACGCATCCGAACGGAAAGTCACGGTAAGCCGCTCGACTCAGCTCTGCTAACGTGCATGGGCCGGAGCCGGGATACCAAGATCCAGTCCTTGATCTTGCCGGGATAGCCCGGCTTCCAGCGTCGGCCCCCCCCGGGGGCGGTCGAACCTCGCCGGCGACCATCCGGCCGGTCGTCGGACAACGTGTCGGCTATGTCAATCGGCTGTGCCGGCGTGCACGGCGATGATTCGCCAGCCGTGCGTCTCGTCGTATAGCCAAGTGCGGGTGTAGCGCATCCTGGCCGCGAACGGCGCACCGGAGACGGTCCCTTCGAGGGTGCCGAGAAACCATGTCACCCCAGTGCGCCCATCGGCGAGCACGGTCAACTCCTCCTCGGCCACCTTCGTCACCACCTGCGTCCGAGTGCGGTGCAGCTCCAGGTCGTCCGCCTTGGTCGCAACGTTCGCACCGAAGGTAAAGATCAGCCGGTCATCCAGCAGTCGATCCAGCGCCTCGACATCTCCAGCGAGCTGCGCGGCCTGGAGTCGGCGCTCGGCGTCTCGCAAGTCTTCCATCATGAGGTCCACCCTCCCAGCCGGCGCCGTATCCGCGCCAGGACGTTCACGCTCGGCTGATCTCTGCAGTCCGATCCAGGGACTTTGATCGTCGGTGAGCGTTGCCCGAGTGCGGCTCGCCGTGCAGCAGCTGCTCGGCGCCGCCGCGCTCGCCGATCACTCGTCTCAGGCCGCTCAACGTCTCGCCTAGCAGCTCCCGGTCCGCGTCGGCGAGCGCCGGAGTGCGGTCGCGGTCCACCACGGGTTGCTGAGCTTGCTCGACTCGATCCGTGAACGTCTCTGCCGCCTGCAGCGTCGTCTGGCCCCTCCCGCTTGAGCGCCGCTGTGACTCTCCAAGTGGTGCGATCCATACCAAGTCGTCGATGCCGGCATCACCGTGACGGCCGCCTACGGGCCTGGAATGGCGCCGAGTTGCCGCAGCTGTGAGTAGAGGTCGACGACGCCCCAGACCTCAGCGATCCGGCCGTCGGAGAAACGGAAGACGAAGATCTCCTGGTACACGACGGACTTGCCGGTTGGCGCAAGGCCCCTGTACTCGCCCTGGTGGGTCCCGGTCACGGTGTTCCTGGAGACGACCTTGTCCCCTTCCGCGATCAGATCCTCCACCGCGACGTGAATGTCGGGGAACGCGGGCAGGAGCACCGCCCACACCCGCTTGAACGCCTGGATCCCCGTCGCATCGATCGGCGCCGGCGTGTGGAACCGCACGTCCGGCGCGACGACCTCGTCGATCGCCTTCGAGATGATCTCCAGATCGCGAGTGTTCACGGCATCGTGAAAGCGGCTATACGTCGCTTTGTTGATCGCTGCCTGAGCCGTTGACATATGGTTTCTCCTTTGGGTGCCTCGGCGCCGGTGAAGTAGGGGCGTCCTGACCTGTCTGACGACACAGCCCCCCGGAATGTGAGGCCACGCACCGTCCCCGCACACCGTTCGGCGCACCCTGCGAAGATTTCCCACCGGCATGTAGAGAACAGATGGACGGCTCCGACCCCTGTTTGAACGCGGCGCCAGACGAGCGTCGGACTACACGGAAGCCAGTGAGATGAGCAAGGTCACTTGTGATATGTCGGCGTCCCTCGACGGCTTCGCGGCAGGACCGAACCAGAGCCTGGAGAACCCGATCGGCGAAGGCGCGGAGGACCGCCTGCACCGGTGGATGTTCGACGAATCCGAGAAGCACACCGCGGCGATCGAGGGCATCACCGCAGCCGGAGCCTTCATCATGGGCCGCAACATGTTCACCCCCGGCCGCGGCGCCTGGGACCTGGACTGGAAGGGCTGGTGGGGCGACGAACCGCCGTACCACGCGCCGGTCTTCGTCCTCACTCACCACGCGCGTGGGCAGTTGACGATGAAAGGCGGCACGACCTTCACGTTCGTCACCGAGGGGATCGAGGCGGCACTGGCCCAGGCGCGCGAAGCCGCCGGCGACCGCGACGTCGCCATCGCCGGCGGCGCGGAGACGGTGAACCAGTACCGGGCGGCAGGGCTCATCGACGAACTGCGCGTGCACGTCGCGCCCGTGATCCTCGGCAGAGGCGAGCGGCTGTTCGACAACGTCGGGGACATCACCCTTGACCCCATCGGCGACCCCTCGGGCTCCGGACTCGTCACCCACCTGAGATACCGGGTGATCCGCTAGAAGCTCGTGCCCCGGCACGACGGGCTCCCCATGGCCACGACTTGCAGGAGCCGGACAAGGCTCACCCGAACCGCATGACCACGGTGATCCCCGCGCTGCACAGGGAGAGCCTCGCCTTGAGGAGGCATGTGATGGCCGTGGTCAACCGTCCGAACCCCGCTCCGGCGGACCCGGCATCGACATCGTCCGGCACTTGGGCAGCGGGCGCATCGCCTCGGCCGACCTGGCCGACACCCGGCTGTGGCGCGCCAACACCAGCGCCACCTACGGGACGCTGGAGCACATGGCGCGCCGGCCGAGCCCGGATTGGAAACCCTCCAAACTGAGCTTCTCGAACAGGCGGTTGTCGTCGGTGATGGGAACCCCCATTCGGTGTGGGCGAGGAACTCCGGGGCGCCGCCGTTTCACAGACAGCGTGGCCGGCCGTACGGACCGAGGAGCGGCGTCGTTTTGAGGTGGCGGCGGAAGTCGCGGACCGCGCCGGTGGCGGCGATGGGGTCGGTGAGCGGCGGGTCGCCGTCCGCCACCCCCGCCGTACGCCTGGGAAACGGGCCGTTCGGACAGGGGCCAGGTCAGGGCCGCCGGTGAGCCCCCGGGCCAAGGGCGGACCGTCACTGGGGATCGGCGTATCGGACGTTTCCGCAGGTCGAGCTGAGTCCCTTTATGTCAAGCCGTCCGGGAGCCCCCGGTTACGCCGGATTACCTTGGGGCCCGGGACATGCTCGGGGCGGCGGCCCTTGTCCACGCGCACGCCTTCGCCAAACAGCACGGCACCGGCCCGTACCGGGCCGCCGTGCGCGCCACGCCCGCTCGCCCGCTGGAACTCACCCGGGTATGGCGACACCTGCACTGGTATGCCCTCGCCGCCAGACGCCAGACGCCAGACGCCAGACGCCAGACGCCAGCCGCGCAGCTGCCGGGCGGAAGGCTGCCATGCCCGGAGCTGAAAATCTATAGTGGCGATGGTAGACATTCGTGAGTGTGGGCATTATGATTTCTGACATCGCAAGAAACGGATCCACCGGGCAGCGAAGTAGTTTTTTGGCATCACGACGAACTGCCCGCAGCAAGATGAAGTCAAAGGTTGACGGCAGAAGGTCGGACGTGACGGGCCAGTGCAGTGGATAAGGGCCCTGATCGTGGACGCGCTGCCGAAGGTGAAGTTGATAAGTGGTCCGAAAGAGTAAGAAGAAGGGAGTGTTGACGCCATCGGGATCGCCCGTTGCCGGCTGAAGTTCCGCCGCTCGGGTACCGCAGTTCCACGGGATTGGAAGGTGGTCTACGGTCACGCATCCGCGATCCGCGCATCACTGCCGCTCTCCGCGGCGGATGCGCACAACAGTAGGCCGGCCGGATGGCCGGTAGATGGTGTTGAACTCTTTCGGGGCCCCGGCGCAACAGGCGCCGGGGCCCCTGCACGTGACGAGAAGGGAATGTATGGATCAACGTCGCTCGGCTGCCGAGGGTGACACACTGGCTCGCGGCAGGATTCCGGAAACGACGGCCGAACGCACGGCCGAAGACCGGTTCGACGATGAGGACTACCCCGCCTACAGCATGGGCGCGGCCGCCGAAATGCTCGGCGTCACCCCCACATTCCTGCGGGCCCTGGGCGCCGCCCACCTGATCGAGCCGAAACGCTCCGGCGGCGGCCACCGCCGCTACTCCCGTTACCAACTGCGCCTGGCCACGCGTGCCCGAGAGCTCGTCGATCAGGGCACTCCCGTGGAAGCAGCCTGCCGGATCATCATCCTGGAAGACCAGCTCGCCGAGGCGCTGCGGATCAACGCCGAATACGAACGCGAGCGCACCGCCGGAACCTAGCGGCCGGCGCCGCACCCTGCGGCCTGGTCTCCGACTGCGCTGACCAGGCCACACCGCATCCCGTGCACCACGGGTGCCACACTGGCAGATTCGGGCCGCCGAGCCTCTGAGCTGCGGCGTTGCCGGGTTGCCGCTCGCTGTCCGGAAAGGTAGACGTTCTCGGACGGCGAGCCCGCCTGCACGAATGCCGTCCGGAAACCTGTGTCTGAAAGGTCCTGCCACTCGGAGGCCCATGCCGGCCGTATTCCGGTGGCTCCCCCACCACCCGGGTGGTCCGGTCGGTGTCGGGATCGACCTCCACCGTCACCGGCATGCGGTAGCGCATCCACCGGCGCCGAGGCGGGCCGTCGCGTTCTTCGACGATGAGGATCCCGCCCCCTCCTCGTCCAGGTCGTCGACGACCTCCTCCCACGCCGGGTGCATCTCCTCAGCCATCCGCGCATCAAGAAAGATCGGCCAAGGGGACAGGATCGCGCAGCCAGGCCGGACACGGGGCATGACGAGCATCCGAACGAAAATTCCGGCTAGCAGCGCGGAGTGGAGCGGCTTGCCGTGACTTTCCGTTCGCATGTGTCTCGCCGAAGGGTTTTCGCAGGTCACGGCCTATGCGGCCGGATGGCCTCGGCGGCTGCGACGCGAGCGGCGTACACCCGGTGCGCCTTGCGCTCAGCCGGGCCGGCGCTGTCGGCGGCGGCAGCACTTTGCTCCAGCATGGCGCGGTGCCGGGCGAGGAGGGGCTGTACGCCTAAGGTTGGGCACTACCCCGAACGCGGATGATCACGTCAGGGAGTTGCGAAGCGCGCGGCGATCGTTCGGGCTGCTTCGTCGACCGCTCGCGACTGCTCTTCCTTGGTGATCGACCACGTACCGTGCGTGAGGCGCGGCCAGAAGATCGCGGACGCGATCATGCCGAGGAACTGTGCGGATGCCAGATCCGGATCATCGATGTCGGCGCTTCCTGCGGAGTGCGCCTCCCGCAGATAGCGCCCCAGCGCCTGCAGCACAGGCAGCGTGCCGAAGTCGAAGGTCCGCTCGCGCAGTTCGGGGAAGTGGTGCGATTCGGCGATCACCGTTCGCATCAGGGCGACCATGCGAGGACGAGTCAACAGTTCCGAATACGCGCGACCTAGCACCACCAAGCCCGCGTAGAGGTCGCCGGTCGGGATCTCGACCCGTTCCGGAGCCGGCGATCCGCCTGCCGCGAGCACCGTTGCCTCGAAGAGCTCGGCCTTGGTCGGGAACTGCTTGAAGAGCGTCGCCTTGGACACCCCTGCGCGCTCGGCGACACGTGCCAGTGGCGTGCGGTCGTACCCGAACTCCAGGAAGAGCTGCGCGGCGGCACCGAGGATCGCCTCGCGATTGGTCGCGGCCACCGCACGGTGGTACGAGGAGCGTCCACGTGTCATCCGTTCACTATCTCATCGAGGCGAGTTCATTGACTCACCATTACGAACACGATGTAGGTTAATAGAGGTGAGTCGATCGACTCACCTCTTGGAGATAGGAGCGGCTTATGGCTACCGTGATCGTCCACGCGACCATCACTCTTGACGGGTTCATGGCAAAGGAGGACGGCGGGGTCGACTGGATGTTCGGCCGACCCTCCGCTCCCGAGGATGACGCCGTCGTCGGGACAGTGATGAGCCGGATCGGCGCGGTGGTCGGCGGCGCGAACAAGACCCAGACCATCGAGGACGGCGAGATCCCGTATGGCGGCATGCTGAAGGTCCCGGTCTACCTGATGACCCACAGCGCCCATGAGCCGATCGAGCGCGACGGCACCACGTACAACTTCGTCGTCGACGACATCAACGAGGCCGTCAGGCTGGCCACGCAAGCGGCCGGGGACGGCTGGGTCAGCCTGCTTGGAGGAACCATCTCACGACAGTGCCTGCGGCTCGGTCTCGTCGACGAGCTCCACCTGGACGTTGCGCCGGTCCTGCTCGGCGACGGCATCTCGCTGTTCGCAGGCCTTGGGCGGCACATCGAGCTTGAGCGCCTCGATACATCAGCCTTCGCGAGTGAGGCTCATCTTCGCTACCGAGTCCTCCGTTAGCCAGAGTTGCAGGTCCATCGGGGCGCGCACTCTGCCCTCCCGGGTGGCGAAGAAGACTCGGTCCCGGGCCTGTGCGCGGGCATCGCCGGTCCCGGCCACTGCCTCTCCGGGCCCCCTCAGCATCCTGCTCGTCCTGACCACCGGCGCGGCCGGCGTGATGGGCACCCTGGCGTGGTGGAGGTACGCCGACCACGACCGCCGGCCCGAGCTGATGCTGCCTCCTGGTTCAGCGCCTGCTGGCCATTGGGGAGAGCGTCCTGAGCCTGCTGCATGGCCGCCTGCTCTCCGTCGTTCGGTGCGCCGAACATGATCCCGGACGCGATCGCCGACCACAACAGGACATCGGACAGCGACCAGGTCCCCGACTGCGACCAGAAACGCCACCGGCCCGTCGTACTCCTTTGCCCAGCCCCCCAAGCTTGCGCTCACGCTCATACGCCCAAAGGCTGCCGGCGTGGTCCGGCGCAGCGCATGAGTTTCCGTACTCAGTAGTAGGGGTGGCTGGGGCGGCGTTCTTGGCCCCGCTTCTGCTGGAGTGCTGGAACCGTGTCGCCAGCCGCAAACGGCGTCTCGCCCGCCGTGCCGGCGCGGGAAGCGTCACCCCTTCGTGACAGTGCTGCTGATCCGCACTTCGACACTATGGGACGGTCTCAGCCGTATCGCTCGACGAGCGCGTTGCCGATCGAGGCCAGATGGTCTCGCACACCCGGAGGGCCGGTCACCTCGAGCCATTCGATCAGCCCGGCAAGCTCGCCGGCGAGCGTGTGCTCGTTGTAACCGCGGATCACGACCTCGATGCGGCCGTCGGCCGTGGAACCTCCCACCTCGAGCCGATCGCCGAGCCCCATCCGGAGCAGGCCTATCCCGTGGGGCACGCATATCGCCTGGATCTCGAGGGGCGTTCGCCTGCGGTCGACCTCGTCGGCGATCTCCCTCCAGCTCTCGGCAAGGTCGAACCCCTCGGGCCGGTGCACGGGATCGCCGGTCGGCTCGACGCATGACACGCGGTCGATCCGGAAGGTCCGCCGGCCGGCCTCGGTGTTGGAGACGAGCTACCACGACGGACCTTTGGCGACGATGCCCAGCGGGTGGACGGTTCTCTCGGTTTCGGCGCCTTTGCTGTCGACGTAGCCGAGCCGCACCTGGACGCCGCGGATCACCGCGTCTTGGAGTTCGTCGAGGAAGCGAGGTGGTCGGTGCTCGATCCGACTCGCCCCCCATCGTTGCGGGTCCATGACCAACGATGACGCCGCCGCCTCGGCCTGCATCCGGAAGGGCTCCGGCAGGGCATGGACGAGCTTTCGCAGAGCTGCTTTCACGGCCGGCGTCGCAGCCGAGGCCTGGCCGGCGACCAGGAACAGGGCGCGGGCCTCACTCGCGGTCAACCCGGACAGGTCGGTGCGGGCGCCGCCCACGAGGCGCCAGCCGCCGCCTCGGCCCTGCACGGAGTACACGGGCACCCCGGCCATGGCCAGTGCGTCGAGGTCGCGGCGGGCGGTGCGCTCGGAGACCTCCAGCTCTCGGGCGACCTCTGGTGCAGTCACCTGCTCGCGCCGTTGCAGCAGGAGGAGGATGGCCACCAGCCGGTCGGTTCGCATGCCGACCACACTTTCACAGAAAACCGGTCATGAGGTGACCGGTTTCGCCAGGCAAGATGGCGACATGACCTCACCGACGAGGTCGATCGCAAGCGAGCGCCCCTCGGCCTGTCAGGGGTGCGCCGACGCTGTCTTCGGGAACCTTGGTCGCCTGATCGCCCGAAAAGATAGAGAGGAAATGAAATGTTTAATCCAGCCGATTTTCCCAAGCCCGCCCTTATTCCGGTCAACGGTGTGGAGCTCGAGGTCTTCGAAGCGGGCCGGGAAAATGCGGGAAAACCCATTGTGCTCTGTCACGGCTGGCCGGAGCACGCCTTTTCCTGGCGCTATCAGGTGCCCGCCCTTGTCGCAGCGGGCTACCACGCCATCGTCCCGAACCAGCGGGGTTACGGCAACTCATCCCGTCCGACCGAAGTGACGGACTACGATATTGAACACCTGTCGGGTGACCTCGTCGCACTCCTCGACCACTATGGATACGAAGACGCCACCTTCGTTGGCCATGACTGGGGTGCGTTCGTCGTCTGGGGACTGACCCTGCTGCACCCTAGCCGTGTGAACAAGGTGATCAACCTGAGCCTGCCTTACCAGGAGCGCGGAGAAGTGCCCTGGATCGAGTTCATGGAAGCGGTGCTTGGCGGCGACTTCTATTTTGTCCACTTCAATCGGCAGCCAGGCGTCGCGGACGCCGTATTCGCGGAAAACACATTCCAGTTCCTTCGCAACCTGTACCGGAAGAACGAGCCCCCCAGAGAGCCTCAGCCAGGCATGGCGCTGATCGATCTCGCCAGAGCGGAAACACCACTCGGTGAGCCCGTCATGAGCGACAGCGAACTGGCCGTCCTCGTCTCCGCATTCGAATCGTCGGGATTCACGGGCAGCATCAACTGGTACAGGAACCTCGACCGCAACTGGCACCTGCTGGCGGACGTGGACCCGATCATCCAGCAGCCGGCACTCATGATCTATGGCGACCGGGATGTGGTCGCGAGGTCTGAAAAGCTGGCAGAGTTCGTGCCCAATGTGGAAGTGGTCAGTCTGGATTGCGGTCATTGGATCCAGGAAGAAATGCCGGAAGAAACAAACCAAGCCATTTTGAAATGGCTGGAGCGGCAGGATGCCATGTAGCGTCTCGTGATCCGGTTCGTGTCGCCTGAAGCTCTTCGAGTCGTTGGGCGGTGTGTGAATCTCTGTTCGATCGGGGCCAGAGGAGCAGCCGCCACCGATGCCACCGTCGTGGAGATCGGCGCCAACGACGCCGACGAGCTGGCCCGGTATCTCCTCGGTCTGGGTATCCCGTTGCGGGTCCTGTCCCCGGACGATGTCCGGGAGGCTCTGTTTCGGCGGGTGCTCGGCCCAGAATCCTGGCCCCAGTAGTGTGGCTTCGCATGACCGACTCCGAGATTGAGATCACCGCAGACCTGGTCCATGATCTGCTGCAGGAGCAGCATCCGGACCTCGCGGGGCTGGCCATCCGCGAAGTGGCGGGTGGGTGGGGCAACCAAATGTGGCGCCTTGGGGACGACCTTTCTGTGCGCATGCCGCGTACAGAAGGTGCCCCGGACCTCCTGCGCAAGGAGTGCCGATGGCTGCCCGTCCTGGCCCCGCGCCTGCCGCTTCCGGTCCCCAACCCCGTACGGATCGGTGAACCGTCCGCGCGTTTCCCGAAGCCCTGGACCATCATGACGTGGGTCCCCGGCGAGCCACTGGACTACACCTCCATCAGCCGCGGCGACCACGCGGCCGACACTCTGGCAGGCTTCCTCAAGGCACTCCACGTGGAGGCGCCAGAAGACGCGCCGATCAGTGAGGACCGCGGCGACCACCCCAAGACGTACACGGACGGATTCGACCACTTCGTTCACGCCGTCGTCCCCGACGACCTCGCGGACGAGGTCCGGGCCGTCTGGGACGACGCCGTCGCGGCACCCGGGTGGGATGGCCCGCCGCTCTGGGTGCACGGCGACCTTCATCCCGCGAACGTCGTCGTCTCGGACGGGACGCTCACAGGCGTGATCGACTTCGGCGACATGTTCGCCGGCGATCCGGCCTGGGACCTGGCGGCCGCATGGGTCGTCCTTCCCGCCGACGCCGCCTCACCCTTCTTCGACGCATACGCGCAGGCAGATGAGGGGACGATCCGGCGCGCCCGCGGGCTGGCCGCCCTGAAGAGCCTGTTCCTCATGCTCATGGGCCAGAACGGCGACCGGGGCCTTCCCGGCGGCAAGCCGGCATGGGGACCCGCAGGCCGGGCAGCACTCGATCGTGTTCTGAAAGGCGGTTTGATGTAGGCGCCGAGCGATCGGCGGTCTTGCCGTTGACCGGCTTGTGCGTACGCCGGGCGCGCGGCAGCGAGCCTCGCGAAATCCACGGACCTTAGGTACGGCGTTGCAAGACCGGGCTCTGTCACTCGATGAGGAAGCGAACGGGGCCTTCGCCATCGGAGGTCGCATCACGCACCACGTGGGGTGCCAGGCGTGCGAAGAAGCTGTCGGGGTCGACACCCGCCTCAGGTGCGAACACTCCCAGTCGATCGATCTCACCCTCGGCCAGCATCGTCAGCATGATCGTGGTCGGGATGCAGGTGGCCCCAGCCATTCCTCCGGGGATATACCCATTGAGGGCGGTGGCTCTGGTTTCACGGCGGCCTGCACGCCTCCCGGTCGCCAGGGCGAAGATCTGCGGGAGGTAGTCCTTCCCCGTGACCCGTTCACGTGCTGCGGCGGCACCGGCACGAACGGCACCCCACAGGCCTCCGGGGCCGATCCGGTCCTCATACAACGACCCGGCCAGCAGTCGCGAGGCCTCAGGCACCGAGAGGCGACCTGAATTGACGGAACTGACGGTCTCCTCCAGCAGCACCATGACCGCGCCGGGCATGTCGAAGACGTTGACCGAGTGGCGGATCGCCGGGAAGTAGAGCGGCAAGGTCACCGGTTCGGGGTGCCCCACGGTGTAGGCGGTGATGGGCGCCGAGCCGGGCAGGCGTATCGAGGTGGGTGCCATGGGCTTTCCCTCGACCTGCCGGCCGTCGTCCTGGATCGGGATGGGGCCGACAAGTTGGGAGACCCAGTGCTCGACCGCGGCCGATGCTCCATGGTGAGAGGATTCGGCTTCTTCCGGGTCCTCCTCCTGGCCGCCTGTGCCCCAGCCGGTGATAAGCGTGTCGATCTCCTCCAGTCCCTCGATCGCCTTGAGCGCGAGAAGGTTACTGATGCCGGGGCTTGCTCCGGCACCCACAATGGCCGTGATCTTGGCCTCGCGTGCGGCAGCGTCGCGGGAGAGAAGCTCCAGGGTCGGGGCCGGGTCATCGCAGATGTCCACGTAGTGGCATCCCATCTCCACTGCGGCATCGAGAACGGCGGCCCCGAGCCGGAAGAAGGGCCCCACGGTCGAGACCACGACGTCGGCTTCCTCCAGAACGGCCTTCAGCTGGTCACGATTCGTTACGTCGACGTGGGCCAGCCTGGCCTTCTGCCCGAGGGGCTCGGCCGCGTTCCTGGCTGCCTCCTCGTCGAGATCGCCGATCACCAAGTCCTGGACGAAGGGCAATGCGGCGAGCTGGATGGCCGCATATCGACCCATGTGACCGGCGCCTAGGATGACAACATTCATGGATGTAGCTCCCTTTATTTATGCAGAACAGACCGCTTGGGTGCCAACGCTCGGCAGGTGTCAGGCAGGTGCGCCGGATGGACAGGCGAGGTCATGCGGGATGCGTCTCGGGTGCAGGCCGCTTCCGCGGCGGGGCGGCAGCTGTCCTGCCGCAGCCGCCCTTCCCCCGACCTCAGGTCGCTTCCATGGCTTGTACTTGGGAGGCTGCGCGCAGCCCGCTCACGATCGCGCCTTCGATCGAGGGGATGGACAGATAGTCGCCGCAGAACGCGATCTTGTCGAGCGGGGTCGAGAGCAGGGGCATGAGCGCCAGATGGCCGGGCTCCCATGCCGGATAGCCTGGATCCCATCGCTGGACGTGGGAGCCGCTGAGCACGTCGGGTAGCCGCGGGAATACCTGGGAGATCTCGGCCGTGAAACGCTGGACCACCTGGGCGTCGTCCAGGTGCCAGACCTCACGGCAGCCGTCCTCGCTGGCATAGGAGGACAGCACCCGTCCATCCCCGGATCCTGTCAGCACTGCGGGGTTGAGCAGTGTGGAGACCACGGGAAGATCGCAGGAGACGGCCCATCCCCCTTCCCAGATCGGCTCACGCAGGAAGAGGGCGACGGCCAGGAATCTGCCATAGCGAATGCGCTGCAGTGCCTCACGGCGGAGATCGGGAAGAGCCGCCACGATCTGTGAGACCACTGGTGCCGGCACCGCCACCACGCACGCCCGTGCCGTCAACCGGTGTCGTTCGCTCCCCTGCCGGTAGTCGATCTCGACCCCCGAGGGGCCCTCTTCGATAGCGGTTACCCGGGAGCCGAGCCGGATACGCCCGTCCAGTGCACGGGTGAAAGCCTCCAGCACGTCCCGCATCCCGCCGCGCGCCCGGTAGGCGCCGCCGAACCCCTCCTCCTTCTCCGAGCCGAGCATCACGTAGGCGTACAGGGCCGAAAGATCCGCAGGCTTCTTACACGCCAGCGAACGGATCAAGGTCGAGTAGAACGACTGTACTTCTGGACGACGTTGCGCGATCGCTTCTGCGAAGGACCGTTCATCCAACAGCGCCGCTTGGGCGGGCAGATCCGTGATGGAGGCTGACGGGTCTGCCAAAGCCGCGACAAGGCGCGACACCCTCGCAGATTCCCGCTCGATCGCCGCGATGTCGGCCAGCCCACCCGGGCCGACACGGAGAGCGCGCATGAGTGAGGTGGCCGTTCCCTGCCGCAGCCGGCCGCGAAGAAACAGGTCGTTCTCCTTGGGCAGGCCTATCTGCTTCACGCCGAGCTGATCGAAAAGCTCGGCGCTCGTCGCCCCGGCGAGGAATTGAGCCCCGAGGTGGTACGGCGCGCCGTTGTGTTCGCCCGTGCGCACACGCCCGCCGATACGCTCGTCGGCCTCCAGCACCACTACCCGGCGGCCACGTAGCCGGTAGGCCGCGGCCAACCCTGCGGCCCCGCCCCCCACGATGACGACATCAACCTGCTCAGAGGTCATCGGACCGGTTCTCCTGCCTGTTGTCGGTCGTGCTCGGCCGGCTGCCGCCGCACTGGAGCAGATCGGCCGCAGTGGCGACATATCGATCTACGTCAAAGCCGGGATCACACAGTTGCCGGATGATGAGGCCTTCAGCCAGCGCGTGGAGGATGTCGGCCAGCGCGTCGCGAGAGTGGCGCCGGATGTCGATCTCTCCGCGTTGACCTGCCGCGTCCACGACGAGGCCGACGTAGCCGACGAAGGAGAGCGTCATCCGCTCCAGCGTCGCCGCTGCGGACTCCGAGCGCGGTGCCAGGTAGAGCACGCGGTAGACGTCTTGCTGCTGTGCCGTATCGGCGGCCACGGCATTGAGGAATCCGGGCACGAGGGGGTCCTGGCTGTCGAGACCGGCTACGCCCGCGTCGAACGTCGCCTGCAACCGTGCCACGCAATGCTCGAGCACTGCGTTGTAGAGGGAGTCCTTGGAGTCGAAATACCAGTACAGGCTGCCTCGGCTAAGGCCGGATTCACGCACGACATCGTCGAACGTCGTCTCGAAGAAACCCTTCTTGCCGAAGCAGGTCGCACCGGCACTCAGCACTCGGGTAACCCGATCCTGAGGTGTTCCATGCTTACTAGATCTCATAGTCCAATAGCTTAATAGACGCGCGAATCCATTTACAAGATACTGCTTCGATCAGGCCGGTACGGCACCGCCTTGAGCAGCGCGCCTGCCGTACTTGGGGCTGTCGGATCATGCGCCGATGACGCTGGTCACCGCGTCCAGCAGGACTCGGTGACGCGCGTCGCGCAGGGCATCGGCGGGCATGGTCCGCGGGAGGAAGGCCAGCGCCAGCTCACGACGTGGATCGCCGAGGCCGAGCGCGCCGCCGATTCCCGGATGCCCGAAAGCCGTGGGCGAACCCAGCCGCCAGGCGGGGCTGGGCAGGGCGAAGCCGCACCCGTAAGCCGCGGGCAGGCCAAGGACCCGATCCCAGCCGGCGGTTTGCGGGCGTACGGCGGTGCGCCAGGTTCCCTCGCGCACCAGTGCGCCCGCAAGGAGCAGCGCGTACATCCTGGCCAGCGCCGGGGCGGTGGCCAGGCCGTTGGCGGCGGGAAGATGCGCGGCAAGGGTCTCCGGCAGGCTCATCCACACGTGGGGAGGTTCGGTGAGCGCTCCTCCCACGGTCATCGCCTGCCACAGCGGCGTTCCGGCCCGCGCGAACACGGCGGTGGTCATCCTGACCGTGAGCGGGATCCGGGCCGCGGCGCGCACAGGCACGGGGGGTCGGCCCGCCTGCCCGCCACCAATGCTGATCGCCAGGTCCTGCGGCCGGCACACCAGCTCGTGGAGCACGTCGCCGAGCCGCCCGCCGGTGACGCGGCGGACCAGCTCGTCGGCGAGCGTGCCCCAGGTGACCGCGTGATACCCGGGCCGGCCCGCAGGCCGCGAGGGCCATCGTGGGGACTCGGCCGCCAGGGCATCGGCGAGCGGTCGCCCTTCGAGCACCTCGGTGAGGGTGGCACCCCGCTTGGGCGCGATGAGCCCGGCCTGATGGCTCAGCATCTGCGCGACCGTGATCCCGGACTTGCCGCGGCGGCCGAACTCGGGCCAGTACCTAGCCACGGGCGCCTCGACGTCTAGCTCTCCGCGGTCGGCGAGCACCGCCAAGCAGACGGAGGCGACGCCTTTGGAGGCGGAGAAGAGCACCTGCCGGATGTCCGGGCCGTGACTGCCGCCGTAGAGGTCGACGACGGTCGAGCCCCGGTGGATGATGTGCAGCCCCGCGCCGATCTCCCCCGGTCGGCTCATGACCTTGGCGAAGGCGTCGTAAACCGGTTGCCAGCCGGGGGCGACCTCGCCGCGGATCACGGGGTCACCCTCGTGTCGATGGGAGCGTGATCCACCCCGGCGCCCTCGGCGAGACCGATCCGAGGCGGGCCGAAGCAGGCGGCCTGGTCGAGGCCGTTGATCGCCGGCCGGCCCGGGACCGCGCGTCCGGTGAGCGTCGCGACCACCGGCGGGCCCACCGCGGCGCCGCTCAAGGAGATCACGCGGTTGCCGCTACCCATCGAAGATCATCTCCTTGCCGATGTCGAGGAACGCGAAGCGCATCCGGTCGATCACATAGTTCTCAGTGATCGCCCACGGGTCGCGTTCGCCCTGCTGAGGGAACAGATGTGCGTCGCGCTGGATATAGGTGGAGGTCAAGCCGAGCAGTGGGCGGCGGGCGCTCTCCCGCGGGCGGGCCGGCATCGCGGTCTTCAGGCCGTGGCGCCTCAGGTGCCGAAGCAGCCGGACGACGTAGCGGGAGGACAGGTCGGCCCGCAGCGTCCAGGAGGCGTTGGTGTAGCCGACACAGAAGGCCAGGTTGGGCACGCCGCTGAGCATCAGCCCGCGGTAGGCGGTGGTATCGGCCAGGTCGATCGCCTCCCCGTCCATCGACAGCCTGATCGCGCCGAGGGGGACCAGCGACAGCCCTGTCGCGGAGACGACCACGTCGGCGTGTAACTCGTCGCCGGACTCCAGCACGATCCCGTGCTTCACGAACCGGGCGATGCGGTCGGTGACCACCGATGCCCGCCCGGCGGCCACGTCGCGGAAGAAGTCGCCGTTGGTCACGACGCACAGCCGCTGGTCCCAGGGCTGGTAGCGGGGTGCGAAGTGCCGGTCCACGTAGGCCGCGTCCGGCAGGTAGCGGAGGATGGCCCCGCGGAGATGCCGCTTGGTCTGCTCCGGATAACGCCTGCTGAGCCAGTAGGTCATCTGGCTGCTCAGCACGTTCCTGGCGCGCACCAGGCCGTGCGCGAGCCGGGCGGGAAGCATCCGGCGCAGCGCGTCGGCCGTCTTGTCGACGTCGGGCTGCGAGCTGAGGTAGGTCGGCGAGCGCTGGAGCATCGTGACGTGCGCCGCCGTCCTGGCCAGCGCCGGGACGAGCGTGACCGCGGTGGCTCCGCTGCCGATCACCACGACCCGTTTGCCGGTCACGTCGAGGTCGTCCGGCCAGAACTGGGGGTGAGCGAAGCGACCGCTGAAGGCCTCCACGCCCTCGAAGTCCGGCTGATGACCCTGTTCGTAGTCGTAGTAGCCGGCGCAGATGTAGAGGAACGAGCACGTCCACGTGCCGGAGCGTCCGCCCTGCTCGGTCTGGACCAGCCAGCGGTTGTGCTCCCGGGACCACTCGGCGGCCGTCACCTTGCAGCCGTAGCGGACGTGCCGGTCGATGCCGTGCTCGCGGGCGGTGTCCTCGATGTAGCGGCGGATGCTGTCGCCGTCGGCCATCGATTTCTTCCCCTTCCACGGCTGGAAGGCGTAGCTGAGGGTGAACATGTCCGAGTCCGAGCGGACGCCGGGGTATCGAAACAGGTCCCACGTGCCACCGGGGCGGTCGCGGGCTTCGAGCACCGCGTACGTCCATTCGCGTTCGCGCTGGAGGTGCCAGGCGGCCCCGATGCCGGAGAGACCCGCCCCGATGATCAGCACGTCGACGTGTCTCGGTGAGCCACGGCCACTCTCGTTCGCATTAGAAACGGTCGCCATACAAACGACCGTATCACTTATGAACGGATTGCCGATTCTTGAGCCTCGCTGGACGAGCGGCGCAATCCGCCAGGCCCTGGAAAGAGAGCGCCCGGCGGAGGAGCCGGGCGCCGCTGCGCCGCTCGGTCACAACGCCGGTCGCGCAGGTCACGCGCGGACGGCTCAGGAGATCTGCTCCAGGTATCTGCGCTGATCGTCCAGAAAGCCGTCGGGGAACAGCGAGCGTGGCGCCGCAAAGGAGAGAAAATACGTCTTCAGCTTCGAGTCCTCAATCTCCTTACGGATCAGGGAGTGGGTGGCGTCGGGAAGGTGCCGGACCTGCAGCAGGCCGGGCGCACGCAGGTGGCGGCGGTAGCCGGCTTCGGAGTCGGCGACGTCGACGTTGCGGTCATGCCCGGGCAGGAGCAGCAGCACCGGCACCCGCATGGCCGCCAGATCCTGCGAGGCGTCGCTGGTGTAGTTCTTGGAGGCAAAGGTCCAGCGTTCCGCGGTCATGGTGGTGTTCCCGACCGCGGCCTTGTACTGCTCGTAGGGGGCTCCCGCACGCAGCAGCGCCAGCATCTTCTCCTGCCGGGCCAGTTCGGCCCGCATCCGGTCCGCCGAGGCGTGCTCGTCTCGGAGTTTGGCCGTCAGCCAGTAGCGGCCTTGCTGTTGCCAGTTGATAGCGGTTGCGGCCGCAATGACGAAACGCAGCTCGGGTAGACGGACGGCCACCTTGGGCATAACCCAGCCCGCCTGGCTGGCTCCCCAGAGCCCGATCCGGCTCGGATCGATCCCCGGCCTGCCTTTCGCCCAGGTGATCGCCGCGACGGTCTCCGCGGCCCGGTCGGCCATGCTCTGATCCAGCCAGTTGCCGGGGGCGCCGTCCACCCCGGGCTTGTTCCAAGACAAGGAGGCGTAGCCGGCCTGGGCGAATGCCTCCCATAGCGGCAGGTAGCCCTCTTTGTTGGTGGCGTCGATCGGCCCATCCCCGTGCACGAACACCACCAGTCCGTACGGGCCCTTGCCCGTGGTGGGCCAGGCCAGCACCCCCTTCAGCGGCTGCTTGCCGCCGATGATCGTCACTTGCTCCTGGCGTAACTCGTAGTCGTGCTGATAGAGCACCCAGCCGCCACCTGCGGCGACCAGCACGGCCATGGCCAGCAGCGAGCGCAGAATCCAGCGCACCCAGCGCCGTTTGATCGCAACCATCGACCCTTCCTTTCGTTCGTTTTGAGAACGATCGTATTTGAATCGACCGTACTATAGTTGTGCTACAGGAGGTGAGGGCATGTCGCCTACGCAGGACGATCACGTGGAGATCTCCACCCGGGTGCTGGTGGAGAGCCTGGTCCGCGAGGATCAGACCGTGGACGCCCGTGAGCTGTACGCGGTCGCCCGGACTCTGGGCATGACTGACCTGCAGGTGCGGCTGTGCATCAAACGGCTGGTCGCCGAGGGCCAGTTCGTTCAGTCCGGCCGCGGTCAGCGCGCGGTGCTGCACGCCACGGCCGACGCCCGCCGCGCCCTCTACCCCGACGTGGAGTTCGTCCGCTTCATGTATGCCCAAGATCGCGGTGAGGCGCCCTGGGACGGCAGCTGGCATCTGGTGGCCTTCGCCGTACCCGAGTCGGCACGGGCCACCCGCGACGCGTTGCGCGAGCACATCGTCCACATGGGCGGAGCGCCCCTCCAGGGCGGCCTATACGTGTCGGCCAATCCCTGGGAGGACCTTGTCGGCGCCGAGGTCTCCCGGCTCGGCGCCGAGGACTACGTCACCCACCTCACCAGCACCGACCTGCGTGTAGGCAACGTCCGCGACCCTCGAGAGCTGGCCAACCGGTTGTGGCCGCTGGGCGACCTCGCGGACGCTCATCGACGGCTCGCCCGCATCGCCCGCGACCGCTTGGACCGGCTGCAGCACTCGACCTCGCTTGATCAACCGCAGCTGCTGACCATCGCGGTCGAGCTGGCCTCCGAATTCACCCGCGCCATGGAGGCCGACCCGCTCTTGCCTCCCGAACTGCTGCCCCACCCCTGGCCGGGCGCTCAGGCACGGGAACTGGTCGCGCAATGCTGGCTGCGCCTTCTCCAACAGGCCGCCCTTGCCTCCGCACCACGCCTGTTCCGGCTTTATGCGGACGTCGTCTATGAAGTAGCCGCTCCAGCCCAGACAGCCGACCCCGGTAAGTGATATGTCCGGGGACGGGGGTTGTTTGCTGACGGCGCCCCCGATGAGCTGATGGATCGAAGTCCAGTTGCGCCACCTGGGATACCCGGACTACCTCGCGTATGTTCTGGGGGTGTGGCAGGCCGCTGCGGCCGTCGCGATCATCGTGCCCGGGTTCCCGCTGATCAAGGAATGGGCACATGTGGGGTGCATCTTCCTATGGTCGGGGGCCGTGGCGTCGCATCTGATGCTCGGTGACGGTCCCAACTCGTGGTCGGTACCGCTGGTGTTCGGGATGTGCGCCATCACGTCGTGGTCGCTGCGGCCCGCCGACCGCCGGCGCTCGGAGACGCGGCTCCGCCGGGACCGTCCTGCCGGCGCTGGACAGGATGGGGCCGGCCGGACGGAATGGCGTCCTCGCGCATGGGCCGCCACGATCGGGCTCCTCGTTGTTCTGTACGCCGTTTCATTCGTCACATTGCCCGCGGCCGAAGCCGTGATGCACGGTGGCAGTCGAGAACGGCTGGATCGACGAGTAGCGCGCCTCGGCGCTCGACACCGCCACATCACTGTGGCCGTGATCGCCCACGGCTACCTCGCCGTCACCGCCGCCCATGCCCTGCGGCACGGGCGGTCCGGCGCTCGGATTGGTAGCACTAGACGAACCGGATCGCGTCATACGGTCCGCCGGTGAGTGGGGCCCACCAGGTGTGCCGAATCAGTCGAGGAGTGCGGTCGCTTCGACCTCGACGAGCACGTCCGGCTCGCTTCAACGAGCTGCGCCGGGCCATACCCGCGGTCACGCAGAAGTCGCTGACCGCGACTCTACGCCGGCTTGAGCGCAACGGGGTGATCGAACGCGAGGTGGTCTCCACACGTCCTGTAGCGGTCAGATACCGGATCACGCCGCTCGGCAAGACGCTGCGGCAGCCCATTGACGTATTGCTGGCGTGGGCCTCGGAACACATGCCCGCCATCGAACGCGCGCGCGGCGCCTTCGATACGCGGGAAGAGACGGGACTTTGAACCTTTCAACCCGGCCGGGTGTAGAGGCCAAGTACGAACGCGTCGTCATCCCAGACCACCTCACCCTGCCCGGAGCCGCCGACACCTCGGCCGACAAGAACCGCGATCACGCGAGGCCAGATCGCTCTTGAGGAAGGCCGTGCCGACACCGGGGTTCACCTACCGGGGCATGGTGCAGGGCGAGCGGTCAAAGCGGCCGGAACCGCGAATATGACGGGCTGGTTTGCGATCGCCGCGCCCCAGGCGGTCAGCCCGCCGCCTGCGGACCTCTGTTCGTGTGGCCGCGGCTGAGGAACTCGGCGAGGCGGGCGGCGGAGTCGCCTCCGTGGCCGGCCGACACCGCGGTGTCGACGGCATTCTTGGCGGCACGGGTGACAGCCGAAGAGACCCCGGTCTCCTCCAACGCGTGAACGATGTGGTCCAGGCTCGCGGTGACCGAGGTCAGCGAGGCCGACTCCGCCCCTGAGAAACGCCCGGCGTCGATGTCGGCCGCGAGTCCGGGCAGCAGGTCGGCGACCAATCCCGCCATTTGCTGAGCATGCGGCGCGAGCGCGGTCGCAGGCACGTTCTGCCGCGCCGCGAGCGCGAAGGAGTGCATCAGACCGGCGATCGAGGTCCAGAACAAGTTCAGCAGGGCGACGTCGAAGCTCGCCGCTCTGCCGGGGTCGTCCCCGAGATGGACCGCCGCACCGCCCAGCGCCGCCAGCGTGTGGCGGTGGCGGTCGAAGAGGGCGGCGGGCCCGCTGTAGAGAATGCGGGTCGCCTCCGTACCGATGACCGCCGCCGGGGTCATGATCGAGCCGTCGAGGTAGTGCACGCCCAAGCCATCCGCCCTGGCGGCCAGCTCGCGCGTGCGCCCCGGCCCTTCGGATGTGAGATTCACCAGTGTGGTGGCGGGCAGCCGTGACCGGCCCGACTCCGCCAGCGCCCGGTCGAGGACGGCGTCCACCGCGTTCGCGTCGATGACGCAGACGTTGACCACCTCGGCGGCGTCGAGCGCGGCCAACGGGCTGTCGGCCCATACGGCGCCCCGGGCGAGGAGCTCGTCGGCTTTGCCTGCGGTCCGGTTCCACACCGTGGTCGGGTGACCGGCGGCGAGGAACGCCGCGGCGATGGCCCGCCCCATTGGCCCCATCCCCAGCGCGGTCACCTGTGCGGGCGAGAGCCGCTGAGTCACTGTCGCGTTCTCCCGTCGTTCGAGGTCGCCGGTGTTCCCGGCGCGTGTCCGATACGCGAAAGGTTCACGTTGACGTGAAGGTCAAGGCTGAGAGGCAGCGACGGGTGCAGATCGGTGCTCTGGCACGGCGCGCAGGGGTGAGCCCTCGCGCGTTGCGCTATTACGAGGAGAAGGGGCTGTTGGTCCCCGGGCGGACGGCCGGCGGATACCGCGTCTACACCGAAGAGCACGTTGAAACGGTGCGCCGCATCCGGATCCTGCTCGCGGCGGGCCTCAACAGCGACATGGTCAGCGAGATCATGTCCTGCATGGTCGACGACGGAGAGTTCCTCGCGCCCGGATGCGAGGATCTCATCGCCGAGTTCGAGCGGAAACGGCGCCGCATCGACACTCAAATCGCCGAACTGCACGACGGACGATCGGCGCTGACGGGAATCATCAGCGCCGGCAAGGCCTTCGCGGACAGCTAGTCGGCCCTGGCTTCGGCGCGGCGGCCTGCCTGCCGCACGCTGCCGGCCCGGTCCACGGGCGCGGCCTGCGCTACACCCGCTCGAAGTCGCGCCCGCCGGTTCCCTCGTTGCCGAAGATCGCGTTGTACTGGGTGGTGTTCACGCCCAAGGGCGTGTCGTCGAAGCCGAACACCTTCGGACGGTGTTGTCTGGTCTTAACCAGACAACACCCGAAACGGCCACCGGCGCGCCCCTGGTTCTCCGACCACGGGCCTCGCCGTGCCCCGCACCGCTAAACGAGAACGTACGGCGGGAGCCACCGACGCCCGCAGGCGCCCGCGGAGGTCGCTTAGGGCCTGCGGCCGTGGAAAGTGCGGCGCAGGTCGTTCACCCAGGCGCCGGGGTTCTCCCAGGGGATGAAGTGGCCGCCGTGTTCGTGGGCGTTGACGTTGACGTGGTTGAACAAGTCGCCCAGCGGGCCGGCCTTGAACGCCTGGACGCGCTCGTCGGCGGTGTGGATGCCGGGCGGGTTCTCGTATGTGACGAAGGTGAGGCCCACCGGGGCCTCCACAACCGGGGTGCGGTCGTGGGCGGGGGCCCAGGGATAGCGGTTGGCGTTGGCGTAGTAGCGCATCGACGTGGCGATGGAGTTGTTCACCCAGTAGATCGTGGCGTGGGTGAGCAGGTCGTCCTTGGTGAAGACGGATTCGACGTCGCCACCGTTGTCGCTCCACGCCTTCCAGCGCTCCAGCAGCCAGGCGAGCAGTCCGGCGGGTGAGTCGCTCAGCCCGTGGGCCAGAGTGGCGCCGTCGAGCATGTGCACGGTGAGGTGGGACGCCCAACGCTGGTCCAACTCGATGATCCGGGCGCGGATATCGGCGGGCTGGTCATCGGTGAGGGGCCGATTCCGGGCGAAGTCCCAGGCCCGGGGGCCGGTGAAGAAGTCGAGCGGCAGCCCGGAGCCGATGTGGATGCCGTACAGCTCGCCTGCGTACTTGTGGCCGAGCTGGCTGGAGACGATCCCGCCGATGTCGCAGCCCCCGGCCGCGTACTTCTCATACCCCAGGGTCTCGGTCATCAGGGTGTGCCAGAGGTCGGCGACCTTCCAGAAGTTGACGTCAGGAAAGCCGGTGAGCGGGCCGGGGAAACCGAAGCCGGGCAGAGACGGCACGATGACGTCGAAGGCGTCGGCGGGGTCACCGCCGAACGCGGCCGGGTCGGCGAGCGGGTCGATCACCTTCGACCAGTGCCAGAACGTCCACGGCCAGCCGTGGGTGAGAATCAACGGGATCGGACGGGGTCCGCGGCCGGGCTTGCGCATGAAGTGCACCGGAACCCCGGCGACGCTCACCTCGTAGTGCTCGTAGACGTTGATGGCGGCCTCGGCCTCGCGCCAGTCATAGCCGTCCCGCCAGTAGGCGACCAAATCACGGAGATAGCTGTCCGGGACGCCGTAGGACCAGTCCTCGTTCCCCTCGTCCAGCGGCGGCCGGGTTAGCGCGAGCCGCGTGCGCAGGTCATCGAGGACCTCGTCGGACACGTGGATCGGAACGGGCTTCAAGGGGAAGGGGCGCGGGGTGCTCAACGCGTGATTCCTTACTGGGGTGTGCCGTCGGCCTGTTGGACGGCGAGCCGTGATGGCGTTCCGCCAGGATTCTCCGGCCGCCCGGCCCGCCGGCAGACAATCGAATGACGACAGGTACGGCGAGCGCCCAGCGAACCAGGACATCCCGGTGCGAAGGTGCGTCGCCAATCCAATCACATTCGCCACGGTGTGACCGTACGACACGGCCAGGCCTACACCCCGCGCGTCAGCGCGGCCTGTCCGTAATCACGCGTCATCCGTACCGGGCCCACAAGCCTCGGCGACGGCTTGGGGATCCCAATAGAACGGACGACATTCCGGCATGCGTCCGTCCCGCACAGTGATCAGCTGCATGATCAAGGTATCGACTTGCTTGCCGGAGGCGCGGGCCCGAAAACACACCCGATTCCGCACGACGACGGTGTTCGCGTCGCCCCAGTGTTCTTGTTCCAGGAACTCCATCGACTCCCAGATCTCCCTGAAAACGGCCAGAAATCGCTCCATCCCCTCATGTCCCCGCTGGCGCTTATCTGACCTCACTCAACCCCACCTGACCCCGCAGGGAGACCCCCCACCACGAAAGACGATGAACGCAGCCCGATGCCGAAAAGCAACGAGTCTGGAAGTATCACGTCCGACTTTGCGGCGGGCTTCGCCATTGGCGGCCGACGCCTCGCGTCAACCCACGCGACACGACATGAAGGAGTGCTCATCGTGACCCCCGAGACGGACCCGGCGACCGACCTCAGCGAGTGGAATGCCGCGCTGGCCAGTGCCTTCGAGATACTGCTCGGCGGAAAGCCGACCGGCGGCCCCGCCGCCAGATACGGGGTGTATTACGCTTCGGACCCCCTGGACGAGTTCCTGTTCCCGAATCCCTGGGCCACCCCTGACGCGCTGTCAGGCCGGGAGCCGAGGCACCTTCCGGATCCGGACGGTGAGTACCCCTTCTCCCCCTGGACATGGCAGTTCAACCTGAGCGAGTCGCTGTTCCGCTTCGACGCCGAACTCCTGGCGGGAACGGGACCGTGGGGCGACGGCGGGCACAAGGGCCCCCGGCCGTTCGACGACACCTTCATCGCTGACCTGTGGACCGTCTCCTCTGTCGGTGAAGCCGGTGAAGTGATCGTGCGCGGCGCGGAGTTGGGACCGCTTCTGGGCCGCCATGGCCTCGACCTGACCGACAAGAAATCCGAGAAGCTGAACGGCTGGCTGACCGTGCTGCTGCGCGTCGCCACCGATGGCACTCTTACCGATGCGATGCGGGGCGCCACGTTCACCGAGCGTGGCCCCGAACACCTGGTGTCGATTCACGCCATGGATGCCGCCGAGCCCTGGGAAGAAAGGCTAAGCGCGGTCACGCATCCCGCGCTCCGCGACCATCTCCGCATGCTCTGCCTCACCGAGGACGACGCGCGCAGCAAGGGCGGCTTCTACTGCGGCGCCGACCACTGGCCGTGGACCGATGTCCTCGAAGCGGTCGGCTGTTCCCTTGTTGCAGGCTGGGGATTCGGCGAGTCCCAGGCCGGCACCGCCGTCGTGCGATTGCCAGACAAACCAGGAGCCCGCTGAGCACGCCGCTTTCGGGACTGCCCTCGTGCACTACCCGAGCCGGACTCGGTAGTGTTGCCCACCGGCTCGATGGCTTTGCCGTACGCCGCACGCGACTCCTGGCAGCGGTCCAGCCGATGCGGCAGGCCGGCGCTCACCTGTCGATGGACCGATATGTCCGGCACTCCCTGTTCGTGCGCGGCGAGGCGCACCGACGCTCAGTTGTGATCCGCTCCGAGGCGGAGGGTACAGAAGAACCTCCGGATATCGTCGACGAGCAGGTCGGGCTCCTCCAGCGCGGGGAAATGGCCGCCGCGGTCGTGGTCCCTCCACTGGACGATGTTGTTCGTCTCCTGCGCGATGTGCTTCAGCAGCACGAAATTGTCGTGCGGGAAGCGGGCGACGGCAGTCGGTGCTGTGGAAAGTTCAGGCGGTGTGCCCCAGTAGTCCGCGTGCGCTCGCTCATAGTAGATGCGTGCCGAGGAGCGGTCATTCGTTGAGCCGGGCCTCGGCGGCACGCCAGTCGTAGTAGTGCCGCCAGTACCGGGCGAACTCTTGGAGATGCGCGAGCGGTACGGGCCGGGCGTGTGGATTCAGAGCAGCGCGGCGCCCTGCTCGACCCCCGGGCCGACCGCGGCGCCACCGGCCACGTGCACACGGTGATCCGCCTCTGGTGGCGGCTGAGGCGTATTCCGTCAGGCGCGGAGAAGCCCGCCGGTGATCCTTGCGGCTCCAAGCGCGTCCTCCTGCTCAGACCGCCCGGGCCCGTGCCCATCGCCCATAGTGATCGCTGGCCCCCTCCGGCTTGCGGCGTCAAGCGTAGCCAACTCGGAATCTTGGCCGACAGCTCCGCGGAGGCGGGCCATCCCCGGGTGGCCGGCATGGGGTCGGGGCCGCAGGAGTGATTGCGGGTAGACGGACGCCGGGCCGGTTGCCGGGCTGTGCCGTACGGCATGTGCCGGATTAGTGATCGGGGCCTTCAGCGGAAGGCGCGGCGGTAGGCGGCCGGGGTGGTGTGCAGGGCGGTGTGGAAGCGGCGGCGGAGGTTGACCGCCGAGGAGAGGCCGACGCGGGTGGCGATGGTCTCGACGGGCAGGTCGGTCTCCTCCAGCAGGGCGCGCGTGGCGGCCAGGCGGCGTTCCAGCAGCCAGCGGGCGGGCGGGACGCCGAGCTGGTCGGCGAACTGGCGGGTGAGGGTGCGGGCGGAGACGCCCGAGTAGGCGGCCATGTCCTCGACGGTGATCTGGTTGGGCAGGCGTGAGAGGAGCCATTCGAGCAGGGGGGCCAGGGAGTCCGGCATGGGCCCGGTGGTGGGGAGGGGAGGGTACTGGCGCTGGCAGCCCTCGCGGTGCGGACCGGCGGCGAGCTGGCGGCCGATGCGCATGGCGTGGGCCGCGCCGTATTCCCGGAAGACCTGGTGAAGGCACAGGTCGAGGGTGGCGGCCGAGGCTCCGGCGGTGGCGACGTCGCCGTGGTCGACGTAGATGACGGTGTCGTCGAGGATGACGCGGGGGTGGCGGGCGGCGAGTTCGCCGGAGAGTTCCCAGTGGACGGAGGCGCGGCGGCCGTCCAGGAGGCCCAGGGCGGCGGGGATGAAGACTCCTGCGCTGACGGCGACGATGCGGGCGCCTCGGGCGTGGGCTTGGGACACCGCGTGGAGTACGGCGGGCGAGGGAGTGAGGGTCCAGCTCGCGATGACCACGGTGCCGGCGTCGTTGAGGGCTTCAAGACCGCTGTCCACCCGGAAGGAGACGCCGAGGGTGGAGGGGAGGGAGCCGGGGTGCTCGGCGCACAGGCTGAAGCTGTAGTGCTGGGGGATGTCGGGGCCGTGGTAGCCGAAGACGGCGGAGGCGGAGGTGACCGGGTAGAGCTCCTGGTTCGGGGCGACCAAGGCGACCACGCGGTGTGGGCTGGGGGGCGTCGGGGGCGTTACCGGGAAATCCAGGGGCATGGCGCAAATGTACCTAATGATGTCAGGTGGGACACCGGTGCTCTGATCTGGAGAAATCCAGAATTGGGGCTCATGTGGACAAGGAACTTCACCCTCTACTTCGGCGCCCGCACGATCTCGCTGCTCGGTGACGCGATGATGCCCGTCGCCTCGGCCCTGGCGATCGGGAAAGTCTATGGGATCGCGGGCGTCGGCTACGTGCTCGCGCTCTGGACCGCGTCGGCTGTGCTGGTCATGTTGTTCGGCGGGGTTGTCGCCGACCGGATCGGCGCCCGGCGCTTGATGATCGGCGCGGACGTGGTCAGGGTCGTCACTCAGGGAGGCGTGGCCGTCGCGTTCCTGGACGGTGCTCCGCCGTACGCTCTGTTGCTGGTGACGGCGTCTTTGTCGGGTATGGCCGCCGGGGTGTTCGAGCCGTGCGTCAACGGCATGGTCCCCCTGGTCGCCAGGGATCCGCAGCGGGCCAACGCGACGCTGAAGATCGCCGAGGCGGTCACCCATCTGGCGGGTCCCGCGCTGGCCGGAGTTCTCATGGTCGTCGCCGGGCCGGTCTTCGTCTACATGGTGGACGCCGCGACGTTCCTGGTCAGCGGGGTGTGCCTGCTGCTGGTGCGGGTCACCGTACCCAGGCCGGGGCCCTCCGACGTGCTGAGCGACCTGCGCAGGGGCTGGGAGGAGTTCAAGGCCATGAACTGGATGTGGTCGGCAATCCTGGTCTGGGTGTTCTGGGGAGTTTTGGTGGTCGGGCCGTACATCCCGCTGTCCTCGCAGGTAATCGGGGGCGACTACGGCTGGGTGATGGCGGCGCTCGGCCTCGGCACCGTACTGGGCGGGCTGGTGGCGATCAGGCTCAGGCCGGGCAGGCCGCTGGCGGCCGGGGCGGTGGCGTTGAGCGGATATGTCGCGGTGCCGCTGACGGTCGCGCTCGGGCTGCCGCTGCCGCTGCTCATGGCCGGGCACCTGCTCGGGGGGTGCGCGTTGGCGTTCTGGTCGGTGATGTGGTCGACCACCGTGCAGACGCAGGTCGCGCCGGAGGTGGTGAACCGGGTCAACGCCTATCAGGTGGCCGGGTCTGTCGCGGGCATGGCGGTCGGGCAGGCGCTGGCCGGTCCGGTCGCGGCGGTGGTGGAACCGCGGGCCTTCCTGCTGGTGTCGGCCCTGGTGACGATCGGCGTGGTGGCGGCGCTGCTGTTGATCAAGCCGATCAGGCGGCTGGGCCGGGAACCCCGGGCGGCCGGTGGCCGGTCGATCCCGGTCTCGGCGGGCTTGCCGACGTAGTCGGCCATCGCACAGGGGGAATGTCCCAACTCCTGCCTCCCCAGTCGCGTCGCGGACTCATGAGGCCGGCGCCGTGGCCCGGCAGAGATGATCCTGCCCGGCCGTCGACCGCATCCTCACCGGCCGGACCAGGACCACCGGCGCCCCCTCCACCGGTTTCCGTGGGCACAAAAGGCCCCTGACCTGCTCGATCAGCCCGTGCCGCCAACGGATGTCCCGTCATTCCGTTTTTCTGTCGTAGGTGAGGACGAGGGTGCCGCCGGACAGGGTGGTCGTGTCACGCAGGGTGAGATGGGTGGGCGTGAAGCCGGTGGTGAACAGGGGGATGCCCTGGCCGGCGACGACGGGGTAGAGCTTGACGATCAGAGTGTCGATCTCGGGGAGGAGGCTGCCGGCGAGGCGGGCGCCGCCTATGAGGTAGATGTCTCCGCCGTCTTCGGCTTTGAGCCGGCGGACGGCCTCGGCGACGTCGGCGGAGATGAGGGTGACGTCGGGGTCGGGGCTGTGCGGGGTGGTGGTGGAGACCAGGTATTGGCGCAGATGGGCGTAGGGGTTGGTGATGCCGGCGCGGAGCGCGGGCTCGTAGGTGGCGAGGCCCATGACGCCGGTGTCGAAGGTGCGGTTGGGGACGTCGGCGCCGAGGGGGCCGCGGATGTGAGTGGGGAGGGTTTCGGGGTAGTGCTCGGTGATGTGGTCGAGGACGTCCTGGGTGACGGGGAAGAAGTCGGTCTCGCCGTCGGGGCCGGCGATGAAGCCGTCGAGGGTCATGCCGATGTAGTAGACGAGTTTCCGCATGGTTCTCCTGTGGGGTGAGCGGGGGTGGTTCAGCGGGTGCGGCCGGGTTTGGGGAGTGGTCGGGGGCGAGGGAGGGAGCGAGGACGAGGGGTGTTGCGACGGTCCGGTTTGGGAAGCGGGCGGGGGTGCGTCGGGGCGGGGACGCCGGGGAAGTTGATGTTGATTCGCATACAGTTGCCTCTTTCACTCTGCCGTAAGTACTCTGCTCGGAGTGGTTAGACCGTAGTACTACACTCAGAGTGCTGTCAATCCAGATTCCAGGAGCGAACAACGATGCGGCAGAACCCGGCACGGCGGGCGGCCCTCCTCGACGCGGCCATCGAGGTCCTGGCCAGGGAGGGCGCCCGCGGGCTCACCTTCCGCGCCGTCGACACCGAGGCCGCGGTGCCCGTCGGCACCGCCTCCAACTACTTCGCCAATCGCGACGACCTGCTCACCCAGGTCGGCAACCGCTTCTACGAGCGGCTGGAGCCCGCCCCCGAGGTGATGGCCGCCGCCCTGTCCGGCCCCCGCGACCGCGACCGCCTCACCCAGCTCATGCACGAACTCGTCGAACGGGTCACTTCCTTCCGCTCGGGCTTCCTGGCGCTGGTCGAGCTGCGCCTGGAGGCCACCCGCCGCCCCGCCCTGCGCGAGCTGCTGACCAAGCGCATCCGCGCCGACGTCGAACGCAACATCGCCAACCACGAGGTCTCGGGCCTGCCCGGCGACGCCGATACCGTCGTGTCGCTCTACCTGGCGCTCAACTGGCTGATCCTGGAGCGGCTCACCCTGCCCGACGTGTTCCCCGAAGAGCAGATCCACGACCTGGTGACCGGCCTCGTCGAAGGCGTCCTGCCCGGCCCGGGCCGCGGCTCCGCCTGACGACCGGTACGGCTCCCGCCCCGGCGACCGGGCACCCGGCGGTCCGGCCAGGTGCCCGCGGCGTCCCGATCGCTGCGTCCGGCCTCACAGGCGTCAGTCGTCGATCGCCTGGTAGAGCGTGGTCCAGAAGTCGTGGATCACCCGTGCCGAATCCGGGGTGGACATCCCGACCTGGGTGAGCAGGATGCCGACGAGCTGGTTCTCCGGGATGCTCGACCTGGCCGACTTCGGCCCCAACCCCCACGCCCGCCTGTTCGGCGACTTCGGAGTCTGCTACGTCCGCTTCGGCAAGGCGATGAAAGACTCACCGCCCAAACGGCGCAGCGTGCTGACGGTCGGCCCCAGGGAACTGGCTCTGGGCCGCGAAGGCCGGCGTTACGGAGTGAGGACCACCTTGTTGCACTCGTCCTGCTTGTTCTTGAACAGCTCAAACGCGTGCGGCGCCTCGCTGAGCGGCATCCGGTGCGAGATGACGAAGCTCGGATCGATCTCGCCTCCGCGGATCCGCTGCAGCAGCGGCTCCGTGTAGCGCTGCACGTGGCACTGGCCGGTGCGGATGGTCAGCGACCGGTTCATGACGGTGCCCATCGGGAACTTGTCCACGAATCCGCCGTAGACGCCGATGACGGATACCACGCCGCCGTTGCGGCAGGCCATGATGGCCTCGCGCAGCACGTACGGGCGCTCGGTCTCCAGCCGGGCGGCCTGCTTGGTGCGGTCGTAGGCGTATATGGCCGGAGTCGGATGGTGGGCCTCCATGCCGACGGCGTCGATGCAGGCGTCCGGGCCGCGCCCGCCGGTCATGTCGCGCAGCGCGTCCAGCACGTTCACCTCCTCGTAGTTGAGGACCTCGGCGCCGGTCCGCTGGACCCGCCTGAGCCGGTACGGGAAGCGGTCGATGACGATGACCCGGTCGGCGCCGAGCAGGAACGCGCTGGCCGCGGCGAACTGCCCGACCGGCCCTGCGCCCCAGATCGCGATCGTCTGGCCCGGCTTGATGTCGCACATCTCCGCGCCCATGAAGCCGGTGGGGAAGATGTCCGACAGGAACAGCACCTTCTCGTCCGGCAGGTCGTCCTCGACCTTGATGGGACCGACGTCGGCGAACGGGACGCGCACGTACTCGGCCTGCCCGCCGGGGAAGCCGCCCAGCATGTGGGAGTAGCCGAAGATGCCGGCGGGCGCGTGGCCCATCAGCTTCTCGGCGATCCCGGCGTTGGGGTTGGAGTTCTCGCACACGGAGTAGAGGCCCTCTTCGCAGGCGAAGCAGGCGCCGCAGGCGATCGGAAACGGCACCACGACGCGGTCGCCGACGTGCAGGTCGCGCACGCCCGAACCGACCTCGACAACCTCGCCCATGAACTCGTGGCCGAGCACGTCGCCCTTCTTGACGGTCGGGATGTAGCCGTCCACAAGGTGCAGGTCGGAGCCGCAGATCGCGGTGGAGGTGACGCGGACGATCGCGTCGCGCGCGTTGAGGATCTGCGGGTCGGGAACGTCTTGGATCTCCAGGCGGTTGCGGCCCATCCACACGTTGGCTTTCATGCCCGTCCTCCGATCGGTTGTGCGGGACGCTGGCGGAGCTGGCGCAGGGCGCGGTGGCCCTCGGGGCTGCCTTCGGAGCGGACTACCTCGCCGGTCTCCATGACCTGCTTGAGGCGGCGCAGGTCGTCGCGGACCTGCTGCTCGGGGTGCTCCCCGAACATCCGGGCGACGGCGGCGGCGAGCTTGCGGCCGGGCGCGCCGTACTCCAGCGAGACGTCCACGACGGTGCCGCGCCCGCCGGGGCCGTCGGTGAAGCCGACCAGGCCGTCGGTGGAGACGCCGACGCCGGGCACCGACCGCCAGGCGATCAGGTCGCCGGCCCGATCCTCGATGATTTCGGCCTCCCACTCCAGGTCGACAATCGGGCCCTTGGCCTTCCAGCGGGAGCGGCGCTGGTTGATGGCGCGCACCGAGTCCAGGTGCACCATGAAGGAGGGCAGGTTCTCCAGGTCCCGCCAGAAGCGGTAGACCTCCTCGCGCGGCTTGTTGATGACGATGGAGGCGCGCACCTGCAGCGGGCCCCTGGCCTTGGCGGTGCCGCCCCGGGCGCAGGCGACGTCGAGGGCGGTGATCCCGGCGACCGCGCCGAGCGCGGCCAGTGCGCGGATGCGGCGGGCGCCCGTGCGGTTGGCGGCGGCCTTGCCGAGAACGCCGAGATCCATCGTGTCGCCGGCGACCCTGGTCCACGCCCACCGGGCGGGGTTCCTGGCACCGAGCAGCAGCGCGGCGTGCAGGAGCTCGCGCCCGCCGACGAGCCTGGCGACGGTCGTGGCCCCGGGCGTGTCGTCGACGCCGCACAGGCGGGTCACGGCCCGTGGTGCCGCCAGTTGCACCGCCCCCAGCGCGAGGCTGGCCCACCCGAGCGCACGGACGAATTTGTCGGTCATCATGCCTCCTAACACAGGTTGCGGTGGCATGTGCGTACGCCGCAGGCTGCCCCGGTCTGCTGACGCCCCCCGCGTCTACCGTCCCCTACCCCCTGACAAAACGGATGACACCAGCGGACTTAGGCACGAAAGATGCACGTCGCCTGGATGGCCGTCCACGACGGGTTTCGCATCCCGCGCCAGACCTACTGACGGCCGAACATCGCCAGGTGGTGTGCGAGGGCGCTCGAGCAGGCACCGGTGGGGGTTTTGCCCGCGCGATAGCGACGGACGCACGTTCGTGATCGACGAGGTCACGCCCGACGTGCAGCGGTGGTGACCTCCGGGCCTTTGGCGAACTCCTGAACGATGCGCTCGCAAAAGGCCGGCAGGTCGTCGGGCGACCGGCTCGTGGTGATGTTGCCGTCGGTGACGACCGGCTCGTCGACCACGTCGGCCCCGGCGTTGCGCAGGTCGGTGCGCACACTCGGCCACGAGGTCAGCCGGCGCCCCCGCGCGACGTCGGCCTCGACGAAGTTCCACGGGCCGTGGCAGATCGAAGCGACCGGCTTGCCGGACTGGACGAAGTCCCGGACGAACTGCACCGCAGCGGGTTCCATCCGCAACTTGTCCGGGTTCACCGTCCCGCCTGGCAGGAGCAGCGCCTCGTAGTCGTCGACCGACACCTCGCCGACCAGCTGGTTTACCGTGAAGGTGCCGGCGTCTTCGAGGTCGTGGTCGCGCGCCTGGATTTCGCCGCTGGTGATGGAGACCACGACGGTGCGGGCACCGGCGTCGTCCAGCGCTTGCCGCGGTCGCTCCAGCTCGACTCGCTCCACCCCGTCGGCCGCGAGGATGGCGATCCGGCGTCCGTTTAGCTCTCCAGCCATGTCAGACACCCGCCCCCGCCATCGCCGGGTGCAGGACGACCTTCGTCCAGCCCTCGTCTCGCTTGTCGAAGTGCTCGTAGGCCTCCGGCGCACGGTCGAGGGGCAGCTCGTGGCTGACGATGAAGGACGGTTCGGCCTTGCCTGCGGCGATCAGGTCGCGCAGCTGCCGATTGTACCTCTTGACCGGGGCCTGGCCGCTGCCGATGTGCTGGCCCTTGAACCAGAACATGCCGTAGTCGAAGGCGAGCTTGCCTTGCTTGGCCAGCTCGTCGCCGGCCCCGGGGTCCTGGGGCACGAAGACGCCGACATTGCCGATCTTCCCGGTGAAGCGTACCGAGGCGACCAACCGGTTCATCGTCAGGTTGGGCTGCTCCTGGCCGTCGGGCTCGTGCGCCTGATAGCCGACGCATTCGCAGCCGTTGTCCGCGCCCAGCCCCATCGTCTCCTCCAGAACGGCCTGCACCGGGTCGACCTTCGAGTCGTCGATGGCGATCGCGCCGATCGATTCGGCCAGTCGCAGCCGGTCGGGGTGCCGGTCGACGACCATCACCTTGCTCGCTCCTCGGATGGTCGCCGAGAGGGCGGCCATCAGCCCGACCGGACCCGCGCCGTAGATGACCGTCTGGTCGCCGGGCTGCACGCCGGCCATCTCGGTGGCGTGGTAGCCGGTCGGGAAGATGTCGGCGAGCATCACGTAGTCGGTCTGGCGCTGCTCGGCGTCCTCGCCCAGCCGCAGGCAGTTGAAGTCACCCCAGGGCACGCGCAACAGGTCGGCCTGTCCGCCGCCGTACGGGCCCATGTCGGCGAAGCCGTACGCGGCGCCGGCCATTTTCGGCTCAGGTTGGGCGGTCAGGCAGTAGTTCGTCAGCTGACGCTCGCAGTTCTTGCAATGCCCGCACGAGATGTTGAACGGCAGGACGACCCAGTCGCCCACCCGGACCTTGTCTACCCCGGTGCCGACCTCGATCACCTGACCCAGGTTTTCGTGTCCGAACCAGCGGCCGGGCTCGAAGTCGGTCCGTCCCTCGTACATGTGCAGGTCCGACCCGCAGATATTCGCCGACGTGATCCGCACCAGGACGTCGGTCGGCCGCTCTATGCGCGCCTCCGGGACTTCCTCGACGTTGACCTGTCGAGGTCCCTTGTACACGACTGCTCTCATAATTTCCTCGCATGCGGTTGATTGCGCAGGATCGCCTTCCCCGTCGGCGACGGGGCGAGAGGTTCTACGCCATCCAGCAGGTCAACGGTTCATTCCTCCTTCTTTGCTCATCGCGGCCGTGCCCCTAGGAGGGCTCGGCACCGGATTCACCGGGCGTCCGGGGACGGACTGTTCAGAGCTGATCGCCGAGGCCGTCCCGACCGCCTCAGAGCAGCAGGTCGAAGACACCTATCGTGCGCTCCCACTGCTCAGTCGCGGGGTTCTTCACCTCCGGATCCACGATCTTGAAAGTCTGAGCCAGTGCCACTGACAGGCCCCCGACGATCTCGGGCAGGCGGCCGACGGTCTCCTCGCCGATCGACAGGTCGAGCGGAGGCAGTTTGGCGAGCTGCTCCAGGATGGGTTTCAGCTCGACGTCCTCATCGAGGAGGCGGAACCGGTGGATGCTCTCCTGGAGGCCCTTGGTGACGGGTAGATCCCAGGGTTCGATGATGTCGCGACCGTTCGCCTTGGCGTGGGCCTGGCCGATCATCAGAAGGTCGTAGACCTTGTCGTTCACGAAGTCGCCGTAGCGACGAAGGTCGCCCTTGTCGACATCGACACCTGCGGCGCTGCGGAAGAACCGTTCGAATCTCGACACCGCCATGACAGCCATGGAGGTCTCCTTCCTTCTGGCCCGGAGTCACTCTCCGGCCTGGAGGTAGTCGTGGACCAGCCGTACGGCCATGGCGCCTTCACCGACCGCCGCTGCCACCCGCTTGACCGACCCGCTCCGCACGTCCCCGGCCGCGAACACGCCCGCCCTGCTCGTCTCCAGCGGAAACGGCCGGCCGACGAAGTCGGGCGTGCCTTCCTTACCGGACCGGGTGGCGTCCGCGCCCGTCAGTATGTAGCCCCGCGGGTCGAGCGCGATCTCGTCGGCCAGCCAGGCGGTGTACGGCTCCGCGCCGATGAAGATGAACATCGCGCGGGCCTCGATCGTGGAACGCTCGCCGGTGACGTTGTTCTCGGCGACGACCGCGGCGAGCTTCTCTTCCCCCATCAGCTCCCGGACCTCGGTGTTCAGCATGATCTGGATCCGGGGGTGCCGTTCGATCTCGACGGCCAGGTAGCGGGACATGTTCCTGGACAGCGCGTCCTCCCGCACGAGCAGCCGGACGCGGGCGGCGTACCGGGCCAGGAAGAGGGCGGCCTGGCCGGCCGAGTTGCCTCCGCCCACAACGACGATCGGATCCCGCTCGCACATCTGGGCTTCGAACATGGTCGCCGCGTAGTAGATACTCGTGGGCTCGAACCTTTCCAGGTTCCCGACGTCGAGCCTCCGGTAGCGGACGCCGGTCGCGATGATCAGGGTGCGCGTGCGGATCGTGCCGCCCTCCCCTACGGTGACGATGTGATCGCCCGCGTTCAGGTGCAGTCCGCATGCCTGTGTGGGAACGTGGAAACGCGCGCCGAACTTGCCGGCCTGGATCGCCGCCCGCTCCGCCAGTTCGCCGCCGGAGATCCCGGACGGGAAGCCGAGGTAGTTCTCGATCCGCGAGGAGGTGCCCGCCTGGCCACCTGTCGCGACATCGTCCAGAACCATCGTCGTGAGGCCCTCCGATGCCCCGTAAACCGCCGCCGCCAGCCCCGCCGGCCCGGCCCCGATGACGAGCAGGTCGCATCGGGTCTCCTGTACCTGTGGTGCGGAGAGCCCGATCGCCCGGGCCAGCTCCGCGTTGCTCGGGTTACGGAGCACCGTCTCGCCACGCCAGATCACGACCGGAGTCTCCTGCGGGGTGACGCTCATGCTCCGCAGGAACCGCTCCGCCTCCTCGTCCTGCTCCAGGTCGATCCACCGGTGCGGCAGCCGGTTGCGTGCCGCGAACTCCCGGAGCCGCCGGGAGTCGGCCGAGAAGCGGGAGCCGATGATGCGAAAGCCCGCCCCCAGTCCGATGAGCATCGTGCGGCGGATGAGGTAGGCCCGCAGGATGAGGTCGCCGAGTGCCAGATCCCCGGCTACCAAGCGGCGGAGCGCGCCCGCCGGCACGGCGAGAACCTCGCCGTCTTTGGCCACCACTCCGGTGACGAAGCTCACCTGGCCGGTGAGCACGTTGAGCTCTCCCAGGAACCGGCCTGCCCCGTGGACGCCGATCACCTGGTCATCCGTTCCGAATCCCTCGACCGTCGCCACCTCGCCGGCCAGGATCGCGAAGAATTCGGTGCACGGAAGACCCTCCGCGTACAGGATCTCGTCCTGGCGGATGCGGCGCCGCTCGCCGTGCGGGGCCAGCGCCTGGAGCTGCGCGTCGCTCAGTCGGGGGTAGGCCCCCTGCGGGTCCGGCGTCTCGCCAAGCTCAGGCGGCCAGCGCATCGTTCACCCATTCGCGTAGGGCGGGAGCCGGCGCCGCGCCCGATCGCCGGGTGACGACCCGGCCCTGATCGATCACGGCAAGGGTCGAGATGGCCTGTACGGGGAAGCGTTCCGAGAGCCGGGGCGCTTCGTTCACCTTCACCAGCTTCAGGCGACCGGCAAGATCAGCCGCGACCTGCTCCAGCGCCGGGCTGACCATGCGGCACGGGCGGCCGCCCCAAGGTGCCCAGAGGTTGACGGCCGCCGGGATCCGGGCCGCCTCGACGACCTCGCTAAAGTCGCCGTCCCCCACCTTGGTGACCCAGGGAAGCGGCTGGTGGCAGTCGCCGCACTGCGGGATCCCCGAGGCGGCCCTGGGCGGCCGGTTCCTCCGACCGCATTTCGAGCATTGAACGACGCTTGCGTCCTTGGTCTGTGACCGCATGGCCAGACCTCCGGATTCCCTTGCGTACCAAGAGTGTGCCGCCGGTCAGTGCGACATGGATGACCGCCCCGTCGAGGGCGTCGCCGACGACCAGTTCGCCGGTCTCGGCGGCCGCTCGGTGACGAGCCGCTGCTCAGCCTTCTCCACATCCCAAAGCTATCAAAGGCGCTTTGCAGCACCCCTCCAACGCTGACCAGCGACTATCCCCGCGTGTGATCCCTTCTGCCGTATTCGCGTGCCTGAAGGTGAAGGAGAGTTCGATGCAGGCGAAGGATCTGGAGCGATGCTGCTCGGACGATGAAGATCGTGGCCCTGAGGCATCGGAGCGATCATCTACGCTACGCCGACCCATCACCAAGCAGAACAGAACCCCCATTTGGCGCATGAGTCGATACGTTACGCATGTGTCGCGTGACAGCGGGTAGTCAGTCCTGGGATTCTCCCGGCTACCGGGAGGAGCGTCAATGGCCACCAGTGATCGGCATCGGCCGGAGATCGTCGTCGGACTCGTGGCGACCCCGCCTGACTATCCGGCCCAGGTGGTTGCGCGGCTCACCGCCGAGCTGGCCGACCGGCTCGCCGAGCGGGTGGACGCGGACGTGCGGTGGACCGTCCGGGAAAGCTGGGGTGACGTGGCTCCCCGCCGCGGAAGGCCGGTCGAGGCATGTCGGCGCCTTACCAGCCGGCCTTCCCGATGCCTAGGCCGTTGAGAAGTGTCTGAAGCCCGAACTCGAAGATCCTGTCCAGGTCGAAGTCGAAGCCGTCCGGACCGAGGTCACTGATCAGCTTGGCGGACAACGGCGCTCGCCCGGTGAAGAACATGGCGTTGATCGCCCCGGCCTGGGTGTCGACCCACTGCTCTTCGGACAGGCCCGTGGCCGAAGTCGCCTGGGCCTCCCGCTCGAGGTGTACGGCAAGGCCTTGCACATATGCGTAGAGCATGACCTCGGTGGTCATCATGGTCGCCGGGTCAAGGCCGAGCCCGTCAAGGGCGAGCAGCAACTGCTCGCCGTGCCCGACCACGCCGGGCAGCGGCAGCGGGCGCCCAAGCGGGGTCAGGTGAGGCAGCCAGGGATGTCGCCGGTAGATCCGCCACAACACGCGGGCGACCATCTCCAGCCGGTCCCGCCGGCCGAGCTTGGCATCCGGGTAGCGTTCCTCGCCGTATGCGAGGTCCGCCATGGTCCGCACCAGGTCGTCCCTGCCGCGCACGTGCCGGTAGATCGCCGGGGCCGACACGCCGAGACGCACGGCCACCGAGCGAACGGTCACGGTGCTGAGCCCTTCCGCGTCGGCGATCGCGATCGCTTCGCGCACGATCCGCTCCCGCGTCAGCTCTGCCGTACCGTGATGTCGCCGCGGCCTGCTCAGTGTGGCCGCCACCACCGTCCCCGACCGGGGCCTGGCCTCCACCAGGCCCTCCTCCTTGAGCACGGCGAGAGCCCGCACCGCGGTGGCCAGGGCGACCCCGAAATCGCGGGCGATCGCGCGGGTGGACGGCGTCTTGTCGCCCGGTGCGAGCTCACCCGCCCGGATGCGCCGCCGGAGGTCGGCGGCGATGCGCCGGTACGGAGCTTCCACGGAACACTGTCCTAGTACAGATCTGGCCGGTCAGGGTCGATCTGTTCTAGCACAGTTGGGGGATCCACGCCCACTGGGGCTATCAAGGGACCATGACTTCTGTACTGATCTCCGGCGCGAGCATCGCCGGTCCCGCGCTGGCCTGCTTCCTGCGCCGCCGCGGCTTCACCGTGACCGTGGTCGAGCGCGCCCCCGCCCTCCGTCCCGGTGGCCAGGCGGTCAACGTGCGCGGCGTCGCGCTCACCGTCGCCGAACGCATGGGGATCCTGGCCGGCGTACGGCAGTGCCATACTCACATGAACGGCATGTCGATGCTCGACGGCGACGGCAAGGAGCTGTGGCGGTCGGAAGAGGTGGCGTTGTCCAGCGGGCGCCTCGACAGCGACGACGTCGAGCTGCTCCGCGAGGACCTGAGCCGGCTGATTCACGACAGAACGGAGGCCGGCGTCGAGTATCTGTTCGGCGACTCGATCACCTCGCGGGTTCAGGACGAGCACGGGGTGAGGGCCACCTTCGAGCGGGCGGCGCCGCGCGATTTCGATCTCGTGGTCGGCGCGGACGGCCTGCACTCCAATGTCCGCCGGCTGGTGTTCGGTCCCGAGCGGGAGTTCGTCCATCACCTGGGGACGTATGTGTCGATCTTCTCCGTGGACAACTATCTGAGTCTGGAGAACTGGCAGACCTGGTTCAACGACGGAGACATCGGCGGCGTGATCTATCCCGTGCGCGGCAACACCGAGCTTCGCGTCAACCTCGGTTTCAAGGCCGGGGAGCCCGTGGCGTACGACCATCGGGATGTCGAGGCGCAGAAGCGGCTGGTCGCCGAGCGCTTCGCGCATGGGCGCTGGGAGGTGCCCCGGCTGCTCAAGGCGATGTGGGACGCGCCCGACTTCTACTTCGACTCCATGGCCCAGGTCCGCATGGAGCGCTGGTCGGAGGGCCGGGTGACACTGCTCGGCGACGCCGGCTACTGCGACTCACCGCTGTCGGGCCAGGGCACTAGCCAGGCACTTGTCGGCGCATATGTCCTGGCCGCCGAGCTGGCCCGGTCGGGCCACGAGACCGCGTTCGCGGCCTACGAGGAGCGCATGCGGCCCTGGGCGGAGCTCAACCAGGCACTCGTGGAGAGCAACCACCGGCGCCTGGAAGAGGTCCCCTCGGAGGAGAGCCCGCTGGAGCAGGTGAAGAACGCGATCCGGCTTCCGTCGTCATGAGGCGCGGGCCTGGCGAGGTAAAGGGCAGCGCGCCCCGCCGGAAGCGGGCCTGGCGCGATAGGCGGCGGCGGGCGCGGCGGCCTCGTTGACCGGGCTCGAACCGGCGTCCACCCGGACCCGAGCCGGGCGCTCTACCACTGAGCTACAACGAGGCCTCACCCATCGCCGACCGGGCTCGAACCGGCGTCCACCTGGTGAAGAGCCAGGCGTTCTACCACTGAACTACGGCGTGGCCGTGTTCAGTCTGCTCGGCGCCGGCCGGTTCGCGCCACCCCTTTATACGGGAGGGTCCTTCACCGGCAGATCACTGAGCACGACACCCGACCGCAGCCCGTGTCGGGCCTCGGCGGCGAGTTCCTGCTTGACGCCCTTGCCGCTGAAGACTCCGGCTCGGCGCAGCAGCGCCGCCCAAACCGGGTCGGCGACGCTCACGCCGTGGACCAGCTCCGGCGTGGGCCGGAACACCGCCGTGGCTCGCTGCGGCGCGGGCGCCGTCCAGCCGGAGGAGGCCGGATCGAGGCCGGCGCGGCAGCAGGCGGACTCGACGTCGGCGCGGGTGCAGGTCGCGGTGCCGTCGAGCACCGCCCACGGGGGCGGCAGCGCTGCCCACACCTTTGTATTGGGATCGACATCGCCGCCGGTGGCACTGTGCCAGGCGGCCAGGTCGGCGGCCATCAGCCGCATCATCTTGCCGGGACATGCCGCGTCCAGCAGTTCCAAGGCGTTCAGCGCGCTCAAGCAGGCCAGCCAGCCCGTGCGGGCGGCGTTGTAGGCGACGGCCAAGTTGTTCCAGGTGGTGGAGTCGTGGCCACGCCGTACGATCATCGTCTCGCGATCGGTGCCCGGCTGCCAGCGCTCGCGCAGCATCGCCGCACTGTGCCGCAGGACCGCCGACCATCGGCCGAGCAGAAGGCCGCGCTCCTGGTCGCTCAGGTGCTCCAGCACGTCCGGGCTGGTGCGCACCTGGGCGATCATCCACCAGTCGGACCGGCTCGTGCACCGATCCAGCAGCAGCGCGGCGATCTCGTCGAACGGGTTGTCCCGCCCGGCCAGGCTGAACTCCCTGCGCAGCTTGCGGCGCGCGGTGTAGTAAGCCACGAAGCAGGCGGCGTCGACGTCCGCGGCGAAGCGCTCCAGCGGCACCTCTGCCGCGAATCCGGTCACGCCGACCATGAGCAGGTGCCGCTTGTCCTGCTCGGCGGCCAGTGTCCCGGCCTTGGCCGAGAGCCTGGTCAGCATCCGGAAGCGCCGGTTGTACTGCCGCTTGGAAAGATCCATCCCGGCCGCGTCGCGAGCCTGCCGGTTGAGCCGATCGGCTAGGAAGTCACTGTGGCCGGGCGTCCATCGGATCGGGCCACCCATGCTCGCGGCGAACTCAAGCAGCGACTCCGGATCGTCCGCATCCACCTCGGCCGACCGCCCGAACAACCGGGCGGCCGCGGCGACCTGCCGTGCCCCGCCCACTGGGCGGGCGTAGTCGCCCGACATGGACGAAAACCCGGCCGCGCCTCGCGAGGAGTGCATGGCCGCGCGCTTCAGCACTACACGCTCGCGCCGGGTCAGCCGTTCCTCCAGCGCCTGAAGCACCAGGTCGGCGACGTCTTCCGGGCGGTAGCGGCGGTCCAGCGAGCCGTGTAGCTCGGTCATGATCTCGCGCGGGGATCGCGGCCGCGGGTTGCGGTTGCTCATGGCCGCCATCATCACCGGATTCGGCGCGGCGATCGACTGGTTTTGCCGCGGCGGTCCGGATCGGCCTACTGCGCCGCAGCAGAGGAACGCGCCGTCCACGTCCGGAGCTTGTCGGGGTTACGCACCGCCCAGATGCGCTTGATCCGGTCGTCCTCGACATCGAACGCCACCACCGTCACGATGGCGCCGCCCTGCTCGGCCACCAGGCCGGGCCTGCCGTTGACCGTCCGATCAGGACCGTCAGGTCGCCTTGCCTGCCGGCGAGGTTGACCAGCAAGCGCACAATCTGCGCGGCGCCCTCGATCGGGCGGAGCACGGCGCCGGCCCGGCCGCCACCGTCGGCGATCATCGTTGCGCCGGGGTCGAGGAGCGCGACGAGGGCCTCGATGTCCTTGGCGTTCCAGGCCCGCTTGAACTCCCCGACGACACGGGCCTGCCGTACCGCCGGAGTCGCGGGAACCCGCGCCGCGCCGATGCGGCGGCGGGCCGAGAAGGCCAGCTGGCGGCATGCCGCGGGCGTACGGCCGACGATCTCGGCCACGTCCGCGAAGGGATAGCCGAAGACGTCGTGCAGGATGAACGCGACACGTTCGGCCGGGGTCATCGATTCGAGCACGATGAGGAAGGCCATGCTGACCGATTCGTCGAGCGTGACCCGGTCGGCAGGGTCGGCGGTGATGCCGCCCGGCCGCTCACCGCTCCACTCCGCGAGGCCCGGCAGCGGCTCGGGGATCCACTCCCCCACGTAGCTCTCGCGCCGGACCCGTGCCGAGCCGAGCAGGTCGAAGCAGATCCGGGTGGCGACCTTCGTCAGCCAGCCGCCCGGGGATCCGATGGCCTCTTGCTGCGCCGGGGTCATGGAGTACCAGCGGGCGTAGGTCTCTTGGACGACGTCCTCGGCCTCGGCCATGGAGCCGAGGAGCCGGTAGGCGACGTTGATCAGCAGAGCCCGTTCGCTCGTGATCGCGCTCTCGCCTGGGTCCGGGGTGGTCATGGGGTGCCGCCTTTTCTCCCTCGTCTCCGCCTTCATTAGTACGACGAGGCAACGGTGCGGAATGTCAGGCCGCCTCACATTCGGCCGGGGTGCGTCGTCGTAGTGGTGAGACACTCCGCGCCGGCGCAGGCCAAGGCCTCACACCACCATTGTCGTCGAGAAGGGAACCTCGCCATGTCCAGCAATAAGGTCGTCGTCATCGGGGGAGGTTACGCCGGAGCACTCGCGGCCAACCATCTGCGGATGCGGGCCGACGTCGACATCACCCTGGTCAACCCCCGCCCGGAGTTCGTCGAACGGGTCCGGCTGCACCAGTTCGCGGCCGGCACCGGTCAGGCCACCGTGGACTACGGCACGCTATTGGGCGAGGGTGTGCGGCTGGCCGTCGACAGTGCCGCGGTCATCGACACCTTCGCCCGCACGGTGCTCCTGGCTTCCGGCCGCACGCTGGACTACGACTACCTGATCTACGCGGTCGGCAGCACCGCGCCGACACCGCCGTCGGTGCCCGGCGCCGCCGAGTTCGCGTACGGCATAGCCGAGTTCGAGTCCGCGCAGCGGCTGCGCACCAGGCTGGAGGAGCTGCCGGTGGACGCTCCCGTCACCGTGGTCGGCGGCGGCTTGACCGGCATCGAGACGGCAGCCGAGCTGGCCGAGCAAGGACGCGCGGTCACGCTGGTGTGCGGCCGGAGCCTGGCTCCTTCGTTCGGCCCGTCGGGCCGCCGGGCCGTGGCGAGGTGGCTGTCCCGGCACGGTGTCGCGGTGGTCGAGGATGCCATGGTCAGCGAGGTCCGGCCGTACGCGCTCGTCTTCGCCGACGGCACGGTGCGTGCGAGCGCGCTGACCGTCTGGGCGGGCGGTTTCGGTGTGCCGGAGCTGGCGGCCGCGAGCGGGCTGCAGACCGACGAGCTCGGCCGGCTGCTCACCGATGAGACGCTGACCAGCATCGACGACGACCGCATCGTCGCGGCCGGCGACGCCGCCGCGCCGTCGGGCCGGCCGCTCCGGATGAGCAGCTACGCCGCCGGGCCGCTCGGAGCGCAGGCCGCCGGCACCGTGCTGAGCCGCATCGCCGGGACCGAACCAGCGATGATCGACCTGGCCTTCTCGGGGGCGTGTGTCAGTCTCGGCCGGCGCAGCGCCGTACGGCAGATAGCCCGTAAGGACGACACCGCGTTGAACGCCTATGTGGGCGGCCGCATCGGTGCGGCGATCAAGGAGTTCACCTGCAAGTTCGCGGTGACGAGGATCCGCCGCGAGGCCAGGAAGCCGGGTTCGGCCATGTGGTTGAAGGGCGGCCCGCGCCGCGAACAGCCGGCGCCTACGGGGCGCGAGATCTGACGCTCGACTCGATGAGAAGGCGTCGCCTGACATTACCGGGGGTTGTTTCGTCGGACTAATGAGACACGGGGGCATCAACCACAGAGGAGTGCTCATGTTCGCTGCCTACGTCACGGTCACCATCTTCGCCTCGCTGCTGTTCGGCAGCGCGGCGTTGGTCTACCTGATCGGACATGAGTTTCCCAAGGCGCAGGCGGACATGAAGCGTTTGCCGCGGTCGTGGGTGCCGGTGCTGGGCATGATGCTGGCGGCGGGCTCTTTGGGGTTGCTGGGCGGGTTGCGCGTGCCGATGCTGGGGACGCTCGCCGCGAGCGGCCTCGTGCTCTACTTCATCGGCGCGCTTCTCGCACACCTGCGCGTGGGTTCCCGCAATCTCGCGAACTGGGCGGGATTCTTCGCCACCGCCGTCGCCGCGCTGGCCGTGAACCTCGCCTACCACTGGGCGTGATCGGCGAGACCGGGGACCGTATCGATGAAAACAGATCGGCGTTGTCGTCGATAACAGCCTCTGTTATCGTTGATTACATGGATGCGGCATCAGCGATAATCCAGGCGACGGCGACCCTGCTGGCCCGGTCACCGAGCGGAGAGGTGTCCACCCGCGCCATCTGTGAGGCGGCCGGTGTGCAGCAGCCCGTGCTGTATCGGTTGTTCGGCGACAAAGACGGCCTGCTCGCGGCGACGATCGACCACGTCTGGGACCAATACCTCGCAGGCAAACGGGCCGCCCAGAAGTCCAAGGACCCGCTGTCCGACCTGCGGGCGGGCTGGGACAGCCACACCGCCTTCGCGCTGGCCAACCCCAATGCCTACAAGCTGATGTTCTCCCCGGCTCTGCGCTCCGAGCCCGAGGCGGCGGCGGAGGCCATGCGTCTTTTACGCGAGGTCCTTGAGCGGCTGGCCGTTCAAGGGCGCCTTCGCGTGCCGCTCGCGGAGGCCGCCCGCATGGTCATGGCGGCGAACACGGGGGTCGCACTCGCCCTGATCTCCCGTCCCTCGCTCTATCCGGACGTGCATCTGTCGGTTCTGGTCCGCGACGCGGTATACCGGGCCATCCTGCTCGACATCCCAGAGCCTGAGGACATACGGGAAAACGACGTGCGGAAGGCCGCGGCGACCACGCTGCTGTCCTCCCTGGACGAACTCACGCCGGAGCCCTTCACCGCCGCCGAGTCGGCTTTGCTCGGGCAGTGGCTGACACAGATCGCGCAATCCGGCCCGGCCGACTGAAGACACCCGCAGGAGCAGGGCCCGGCGGCCACAAGCTTCGGGTCCGGCGTGAAGCGTGCCCGGAGCCGGACACCTGGCACGGTCCACCTCTCACCCGCGCTACTCACCCCTGTCCTGCTCGGCAAGGGCCGATTCCTCCCCCGCCTGAAGGCGGGGGTCTCCTCGGAGGTATCTGATGAGCAACGACTCCCTGCGCGTGGCCCTGGTCACCGGCGGCTCCGGCGGCATCGGCCGGGCGGTCGCGGAACGCCTGGCCCACGACGGCTTCGCGGTCGGCGTGCACTACTCGGCCAACAAGGCCAGGGCCGAGGAGACGGCAGCCGCCGTCACCTCGGCCGGAGGCCGGGCCATCGCGGTCGCCGGCGAGGGCAAGGACCATACCACGATCGACAACCTGGCCAAGGCGGCCCCGATGGAGCGTCTGGGCGCCCCGCAGGACATCGCCGAGGTCGTCGCGTTCCTCGCCGGCCCGGCCCGCTGGATCAACGGCCAGACCGTCTTCGCCAACGGCGGCCTGGCCTGACTTGCCCCACCCGGCTCGCAGCGGACCACGGCGCTCCGCGCCGCCCGGCGTGATGTCACACACCACCAAGTACGGCGAAGCCTTCCGGCGGTCGGCCGCCCCGGTGAACGTCACCGTCTTCGGCGTTGCCGCGATCACCGTCGGGTTGCGAAGGCCCCCGGCACTCCGCAACCCTCTGGCCTGGTTCCTGGCGGCAGCCAAGGCCGGTGTGTCAAGCCGCATCGGCCGCCGCTTCGTATTGCAGGGCCTTGCGCAACGCCGTGGTGACCGGCTCGACCGGCGCCGACAGCTCCTCGATCCGCTTGCCGTGCCGGCTCCACTCCCGCGCGGGCAGCACCACCGTCATCCTGGCCGCGCCGGCCAGCGCGGCCAGGAGGCGGACCTCCCGCGCCAGATGACTCACCGGCCGGCCGCCGCGCACCGCCGCGACGACTCGCTCGGCAAGCCTGCGTGAGAGGTAGGGCCGGCGCGGCGTATACCGCTTGACGGGGATCAGCAGAACTCGGTGCCGCTCCACGCGGATCAGCCGGGCCGCCTCCAGTCCGTCGCGCACCAGACGGAACGCGAGTGAGGCGTCCTTGCCGATCCATCGCTGCCACGAGTGGGGCGGGGAGGTCGCGATCTGCTTCCAGACCGCCGCTTGCAGAGGGCTCGGATCGACCGGAGGGGTGACGGCGCGCGCCTTGCCCGACTCGTCGCTGAGGTGGCCGCCGAGCAGGAGCTCGGCGAGCGTCGCCGCACGCAGGAGGTGTCCTAGGCTGCGCCGGCCGGCAAGCCTCTCCTTGCGGAGGTCGAAGGCCAGCAGGAACGCCGATTCCGCCAGAGACTCACCCCGCGCCACCTTCGTCCCGTGTATCGTCCGCTGCCTTGTCCGCCGTCTCCCCGTCTTCTGCGGGTTCATTCACAGGCTCCTCTGGGTTCTTCCTCGGCCGTCCACGCGGCCGGGTCTGTCCCACGCCGCCGGGCATTCGCCCGGCTTCGGAGAGCGCCCTGCGCAGGAGGAACTCGATCTGCGCGTTCGTGCTGCGCAGGTCGTCGGCCGCCCACTTGGCCAGCGCGTCGTGGACCACGGGGTCAAGGCGTAGGAGGATCTTCTTCCGCTCCACTGCGGTTACTGGTAGAGCGTGCCGGTGTTGACGATCGGCTGGGTGTCACGATCGCCGACAAGCACCACCAGCAGGTTGCTGACCATGGCGGCCTTTCGCTCCTCGTCCAGCTCGACCACGTCGAGCTCCGCGAGCTTGGCCAGGGCCATCTCGACCATGCCGACCGCTCCTTCGACGATCCGTTGCCGGGCCGCCACCACCGCACCGGCCTGCTGGCGCCGCAGCATCGCGTGGGCGATCTCCGGCGCGTAGGCCAGGTGGACGATACGGGCCTCGATGACCTTCACCCCGGCGGAGGCCACCCTGACGGCGATCTCCTCGGCCAGCTTTTCGTTGATCTCGTCGGCGTTGTCCCGCAGAGACAGTCTCGGCTCTCCGTGGGAGTCGTAGGGGTAGCTGCCCGCGATGTGCCGGACGGCCGTTTCAGCCTGGATGGCGACGAACTCCACGAAGTCATCCACCTCGAACGTGGCCTGCGCCGTGTCCCGCACCTGCCAGACCACCACGGTGGCGATCTGGATGGGGTTGCCGTCGGCGTCGTTGACCTTCGTCACGTCGGTCTCGTGGTTGCGGATCCTGGTCGACACGCGTCGCCGAACGGTGAACGGGTTCACCCACTGCAGGCCCGGTGTGCGGAGCGTGCCGACGTAGCGGCCGAGCAGCTGCACGACCCTCGCCTCGCCGGGCGCCACCGCTGAGAGGCCGCAGAAAAGCACCGTCCCGATGATGATCGCCAGCACGGCCGACCCGATGGACATCAACCCACCGCCTTGCCAGGCCCCCGTGGCGAGCATGACGATCGCCGTGACCAGCAGTGCGATCCCGCCTAGGACCAGCGCCGTCGCCACTGCCAGCAAGACGAACCCGTTGGCGGATCGCGCCGGGCGCTCACTCGTGCGCGGCGCCGGCATATCGACGACGGCCTCCTCCAGAGTGGCCCCGCTTGTTGCTACACCCATCCCTAGCTCCTTTTCACGCTATCTAAGCACTATCAAAGTGATATCACTTTTTAGCACCGGCGGACAAGGGGATATTCGACCCTTCGCGCTCGCCCGGCCGTCGCGGCGCACGCCCGCCGGAGCCTGGGGGTTCACAGGTCCCCCGGGTGGTGATTTTCCGGCGGGACTGATACTGAGAATATGGACAAAAGGGACATAGCGTCTGGTGGCTCTTCAGATGAGCACGGGACAACGGTCGTGGACGTTCTAGTGGTCGGAGCCGGTCCGACCGGGCTCCTGCTCGCAGGCGATCTCGCCAAGTCCGGAGTCGATGTCACGCTGGTGGAGCGACGCGATCACGAATCCAACTTGAGCCGCGCCTTCGGCCTCCACGCGCGAACCCTGGAGCAGCTCGACGCGCGAGGCCTGGCCAACGAACTACTTCGCACCGGCACACGAGTCAGGTCGTTTCAACCGTTCGGCCGTATCGTCATCGACTTCTCCGGGCTCCAAACACGCTTCCCTTTCATGCTGATCATCCCTCAATGGGAGGTTGAGCGGGTCCTGCAGCGCCGGGCCGAGGGAGCGGGCGCCACAATGCTGAACGGCGTTCGGGTCACGGGGCTCCGGCAGGACCCGGAAGGCGTGGACGTGGACGTGAGCCGTCCGGACGGCACCACGGTCACACTCCGGGCCCGCTACGTGGTCGGCGCCGACGGGGCGAACAGCACCGTACGGCGCAGCCTGGGCATGCCGTTCCCCGGCAAGCCGGTCGTCAGCTCCGTGATGCTGGCGGACGTGCTGCTCGACCGCGAACCAGAGCCACTCCTTAATTTCGCGACAAACGCGCATGGCTTTACCTTCATCGCCCCCTTCGGCGATGGTTGGTACCGGATCATCGCCTGGGATCGGGTACGGCAGGAGCACGACGAGGCGCCGGTCACCTTGGAGGACGTCCAGGACATCGTTCGGCGAACCATCGGCGACGACCTCGGGATGCACGATCCGCGCTGGCTTTCCCGCTTTCACAGCGACGAACGGCAGGTTCCCCGCTACCGGGATGGACGGGTGTTCCTCGCGGGGGACGCCGCCCACGTCCACTCCCCCGCCGGCGGCATGGGCATGAACACCGGGATCCAGGACGCCGCCAACCTCGGCTGGAAACTGGCCGCCGTGCTGCGCGGCTGGGCCGACGACAAGTTGCTGGACAGCTACCACGCCGAGCGTTATCCGGTGGGGCGGATGGTGGTGCGCGTCAGCCACGCACTCCTCACCGCCGCCATCACCCGGTCTCGTCTGGTGCGCACACTGCGCAACTGGGTGGGGGCCGCCGCGCATCGGCTGGGCGTGGTGGAGGCGGCCGCGGCACGTGGCATCTCCGGCATCGGGATCGCCTACTACGCTCCCCGGCGCGCTCACCCGCTCACCGGTCACCGGGTGCCGGACCTCCGCCTGGCGGGGGAATCGGCCCGATTGTACGAAGCACTGCGTGAAGGCATGTTTGTCCTGGTGGGCCGCGACGTCGCCGAACTCGCCGCACCGTGGGCGGGGCGGGTGATGACGGCCTCCCCGGCGACCGACCTGGAGTTCACCGTGCTGGTCCGGCCCGACGGCTACGCCGCCTGGGTGGCCCAGGACCCCAGCCCGGCAGCGGTGCGCAAGTCCCTGACGCGGTGGCTGGGCAAGGTGGAGGCCAAGGGGCGTGTACGGACGTCCCAGCGCTCAAGCGGTGTCCGAGGTTGAGCCGACCTCCTGGCCTGACGGCTCGCCGGAAGCTCGGGCAGTGATGCCGGGCCCGCTCACCGAACGGCTCGAACAGCTCCACCAAGGAGGCGGTTGACCGACGCCATCACGCGCGCCGGAGAAGTGAGTCCCCGATGACCGCGCATGCCCTCCGGACCGGTGATCCGTGCGCTTGACTTGGCGAGGTCATTCAAGACGCCTAACGCGAGCAGGTGCCACCCATGACGAAGGACAGCACTCCCTCCACCAATTCAAAGTGGTCCGGCATGGTGCCGGTTGACGACACGGCCTTAGCCGTCACCGACACCGGCGGTCCCGGCATCCCCGTGGTCTACCTCAACGGCCATTTCGCCACTCAGGGATATTGGCGGCGGGTCATCGCCGAACTGGGGACGAGTTGGCGGCACATCACCTACGACGAGCGGGCTCGCGGCAGGAAGTCGAAGCGTTCGGCGGACTATTCCTTCGAGGCGGCCGTCCGGGACGTCGACGCCGTTCTCGCGGCCCGGGGTGTGGACCGGGCGCTGGCGGTGGGCTGGTCCTACGGGGCGTTCGTCGCGGCGCACTGGGCAAGCCGCAATCCCGACCGCGCCATGGGCGCGGTCCTGGTCGACGGCGCACAGCCGCACGACTGGGTGAAGGACGGCATGGAAGAAGGCGCCCTGAAGATGTTTCAGCGGATGCGCTGGTTGATGCTGCTGCTCCGCCCGACGGGCCTGACCCCGCGGATGACCGCCGAGCAGATGGCGAACAGCACCATCGAGGCCGGCAAGATCGCACGCTTGCGCGAGCTGCGCCCCGTGCTGGACAAGATCACCATCCCGACCCGGTATGTGCTCGCCTCGGGGGCGTCCCTCGGGAGCAAGGGCGGTGAACAGGAACACAATCGCGCCGGCGTCTCCGCGGTGACGGCCCGCAACGCGAACATCCGCGTCAGCGCGAAGGTCTCAAGCAGCCAAGGGGCGATCTTGCGTAAGGACTTCCGTGCCGTCGCCGACGCCGTCCGCGAGGTCGCCGCCCTCGATCGCACGGATGACTGAGGACATGATCGGCGGGTTCCCGATCGTCGGGACGGCGGCGTTTGCCGGCGTCGCAGCGAAGATCAGGACATCGAATTAAGAAAGTTAAGATCAACTTCTTGAAAGTTAATGAAGCGACCGATATAACTTTAGACATGGGCAGGCGATGGACTGCCAGGAACTCGCCAACCTGATCCGGGGCCGGCCGTTCCTCGTCGGGCGGGTGCGGCTGCCGGGCGCCCGGTTCGACATGGAGTGCGGCCGCACGGGCGTGCCCGTGGCAATCCGACAGGAGAGGCTGGAATGAACGAACAGCGCAAGGAGCGGAGGTCGATCAGCCCGATGCAAAGTTAGGTGTCTTCTGCAAGTAGGCGCCGTCCGGTTGGACGGGCCCCCGAGAGGGTGCTGCAACACCCTCCCGAGGCCGCGCCCGCTACAGCAGAGCACGGTTGAACTGCCGATCTGAAGCTTAGCCGCTCATCGAGGCGGCCCGATCGACCTCCACACCGGCGGCGGCGAGGTGTGCGTCCGCCCGATCGGCTCATCAAGAACTCCAGCCGATACCCCCGAGTCAGCGCGGTCGCCGGCAACCTGCGGCGGCGTCGCCCTCGACCACGCGCACGGCGTGCTCACCGCCGAGACGGCCTCGGGCTCTATCGGGGGCGAAGAGGTCATGCGCGGCGAGGTGTGCTCCCCGGTAATCGATGCGCTGCAGTACCTGCACGTCTTCGGACGGTCTCAGCCATGAGCGGAAACGGCTGACCGACGCCGTCGATCGCATCACGAGCGACAACCCCTGACGAAACACAGAACGGATATCTCTGAAATGACAGCCAACAAGGTTCGCGGGCCTGTGATCCACGTGCAGGGCCTGACAAAGTCGTACAAGGAGTTGCAGGTGCTCCGCGGCGTCGACTTCGACGTGGCGCGGGGCAGCATCTTCGCCCTGCTCGGCTCAAACGGGGCTGGCAAGACCACGGCAGTGAGAATTCTGTCCACGCTGCTCAAAGCCGACGCGGGCACGGCCCGGGTCAACGGCTTCGACGTCGCCACGCAGGCCGCTGACGTACGAAAGTCCATCAGCCTCACCGGCCAGTTCGCCGCCGTCGACGAGATCCTCAGCGGGCGGGAGAACCTCGTGCTGGTCGCCCGGTTGCGGCACCTCAAGGATCCGGGCAAGGTCGCAGATGATTTGCTCGGCCGTTTCTCCCTGACCGACGCCGGCGCGCGGAAGGTGGCGACCTACTCGGGTGGCATGCGCCGCCGCCTCGACATCGCGATGAGCCTCATCGGGAATCCACCGGTCATCTTCCTCGACGAGCCGACGACCGGGCTCGACCCCCAGGCGCGCATCGAGGTGTGGCAGGCCGTCAGGGAACTCGCCGCCCAGGGCACAACGGTGCTGCTCACCACGCAGTATCTGGACGAGGCCGAACAACTCGCCGACCGGATCGCGATCCTCCACGAGGGTCGGATCATCGTGAACGGCACCCTCACCGAGCTCAAGCAGCTACTCCCGCCCGCCAAAGTCGAATACGTCGAAAAGCAGCCGACCCTGGAGGACGTCTTCCTCACGCTCGTCGGTGACAACGGCAAGAACGGCAATGGCCGCAACGTCGGCACGAACGCGTAAGGAACGACGATGACCAAGCATTTCCTCGGTGACACAGCGGCCCTGCTGGGCCGGTCCCTGCGCCACATCACGCGCAGCGTGGACACCATCATCACGACCACGATCATGCCGATCGCCATGATGCTGATGTTCGTCTACGTGTTCGGCGGCGCGATCAACACGGGGTCGGGTTCCTCCTATGTGAACTACATGCTGCCCGGCATCCTGCTCATCACGATCGCCTCGGGCATCGCCTACACCGCATATCGGCTCTTCATGGATATGAAGAGCGGCATCTTCGAGCGATTCCAGTCCATGCCGATCGCACGGTCGTCCGTCCTGTGGGCGCACGTGCTGACCTCGGTGCTCGCCAATCTGATCTCGCTCGTGGTCGTCGTGCTCGTCGCCCTGCTCATGGGCTTCCGCTCGGGGGCGGGACTGCTGGAGTGGCTCGCGGTGGCCGGCATCCTGATCCTTTTCACCCTGGCGTTGACGTGGATCGCCGTCATCCCCGGCCTGTCCGCCAAGACCATGGAAGGCGCGAGCGCGTTCTCCTATCCGCTCATATTCCTGCCCTTCCTCAGTTCGGCCTTCGTGCCCACCACCACCATGCCCGGCCCGGTGCGAGCCTTCGCCGAGCACCAGCCGGTGACCTCCATCGTCAACGCCATCCGCGCGCTGTTCGCCGAGCAGCCGGTCGGCACCGACGTCTGGATCGCCCTGGCCTGGTGTGTCGGCATCACCATCGTCGCGTACCTCTTCGCCATGGTCACTTACCGCCGTAAGATCGCCTAAGTGGCTGTCTCCTTGGACCGATCAGTCAGCAGTCAGGGTGGTGGCACGGTGCCACCACCACCTCACCACCGAGGAGGCCTCATGCCAGAAGACCCGCCCAGCACACCCGCGCTGCGCGCGTCCGACGCGGACCGCGACCGGGTCATCGAACGGCTGAACGCCGCCGTCGCCGACGGCCGGCTCGACCAGGTCGAGTTCAACGAACGGCTGGACGCGGCGCTGGCCGCCCGTACCATCGACGCGCTGACCCCGCTCACCAGCGATCTGATCGCGATGCCGGGCGGCGGCAGCACACTGCCCTTCAGCGGCGCGCCGGCCGCCGAACTGCTCACCATCAAGGAGCGTCACGGCACGGTGCGCCGTGACGGCCGGTGGACGCTGCCGCACCGCCTGGCGCTGCGCACCGCGTGGTGCGAGGTGATGCTGGACTTGACCAGCGCGGTGCGCAGCGGGCCCGAGCTGGTCATCGAATTGCGGGTGCGCGGCTGCAACGTGGATCTGGTCCTCGCACCGGGCATGGTGGTGAACGCCAACGACCTGTCGGTACGCCACAGCCAGTTAGCCGTCAGCAGGGACGCGGGCGACAACACACCGGAGACCATGCGCGTCCGCCTGACGGGCCGGATGCGGTTCGGCAGGCTCAACACAAGGTGGCAGACACCACCCCGGTGACCTGTCCCCGCCCTGTTTGGGGCCGTGATCACGTGGACAACCCCCACGCCCTTACGGCAGGAGCAGGGGGAAAGGCCCGTGAGAAGGATCGCGACGGCCAGTAGCGACTGACCGGCTGGATCAGCGCCCGGTCGCGCCGTCGATCAGTTCACGGAGGATGTCCGCGTGGCCCGCGTGGCGGCCGGTCTCCTCGATCATGTGGGTGAGTGCCCATCGGATGCTCGGCGAGGGGCGGCCCGGCCGCGACCGAGGGACCGGTGCGCCAAGATCGGTGCACCCGTCGAGCACGTCGTTCGCGCGTTCGACCGTCTCCCGGTAGCGGGCGACGACGTCGGCCACGCCGTCCTCCGGCGCGGCATGGAACGTCGCCTGCCAGTCGGCGACGTTCTCCCCCAGGAACATCGAGCGCTCGACGAAGGTCAGGTGGTTGAGCAGGCCGAGCAGGTTCGTGCCCGACGGCACCGCGGCTGTTCGCACCTGTGGTTCGGGAGCACCGTCGACCTTCGCGGCGATCGAGGTCCGGAGATAGTCGAGGAATCCGCGCAGGACCTCGGTCTCGTTGTCGGCGGTCCGCGGCGGCGGGGTGTCGCCGCGGCGGTTGCGGCGGGTCGTGCTGGTCACGGTGGGTTCCTCCTTCGTCGGGTACGGCACAAGCCGCGGTGTCACGCGGTGCGGCGGATGAGCAGGACGTGGTCGGTCACCTCGGCGGTGCGCCCGTCCGGTCCGGTCGCGATCCTGCGGGGTGCGTCGGCCCGCTCGACCGTCCAGTTCGCCGCGTCCAGGTCGATGCCCGCGGCGACCTCGCGCGGGCTCGGGTATCGGATGTCGGGATCCTGGTCCCACGACCACGGCGCGGTCGAGCCGTGGTCGACGATTAGCAGCCGCCCATCAGGGCGCAGCGCACGCGCTGCGGAGCGCAGGACGGTTGATCTGTCCAGGTCAAACGGGGTGTGCAGGTAGTGCGCGCAGATCAGGTCGAATCCGCCCTGCGGGAACGCGCTGTGCAGGTCGTGCCGTACTGCGACGACGCGGTCGCCCAGACCCTGTGAGCGGGCGAGGGCGGCGAGCCGCTCGACCGCCACGGCCGAGATGTCGGTGGCGGTGACGTGCCACCCCTGCCCGGCGAGCCACAGCGCGTCGCCGCCCTCGCCGCATCCGAGATCCAGCGCGTCTCCGGGCGGCAGGCTCGCGACCGTCTCGGTGAGGCGGGGATTCGGCTGCGGGTTGACGGCCGCGGGCCGGGTTGCGTAGAGGTCATCCCAGAACGTGACCGCGTCGGTGGTGCTCATCAAGACTCCTTCTGTCGGTATGCGCCTAGTCTCACCAGGGACGTTGCGATAGGCAGGAAATCTTGCGGTTCTGGCAAGATGGCCGTGTGGACCACAACATGGACGAGGTGCTCAACGCGGTCGGGCCGCGACTTCGTGCGCTGCGCCGCGCCCGTGGCATCACGCTCGCCGCCCTCGCCGCGACGACCGGTGTGTCGGAGAGCACCCTGTCCCGGCTGGAAAGCGGGCAGCGCCGGGCCACCCTGGAGTTGCTGCTACCGCTGGCTCGCACCTACGACGTCCCGCTGGACGACCTCGTCGGCGCCCCGCGCACCGGCGACCCCCGGATCCACTTCACGCCGATCCGGAGGTTCGGGATGACCTTCGTGCCCCTGTCCCGGCGGCCGGGCGGCGTACACGCGTTCAAAATGATCATTCCCGCCAGGCCGGAACCGCTCGAACCGACCCCTCAGAAGCACGAAGGCTTCGAATGGCTCTACGTGCTCAGCGGCCGCTTGCGGCTCGTGATCGGCGAGCGCGACCTGACGTTGCCATCCGGTGAGGCGGCCGAGTTCGACACGTCCCTGCCGCACTGGCTGGGCAGCGCCGACGGCGGCGCGGTCGAGCTTCTCATCCTGTTCGACCCGCAAGGGATGCGTGCGCACATACACGCCGACCCGCATCGGCCGTCTCACGGCGGCAGCCGGCAGTGAACTGAACGAGGGCGGAAGCCGCAGGCCGGTACGCTGCAGCCCGCAATCGCTTTGCCCAGTCCGGTATCCCTAGGTCAACTCTCCGGGTGCACCATGAGGAGGACGGCGCGGTTGTGCGCCGCGTGACCTCGGTATAGGTGCGGATGAGCAGCGTCGAACCGGATGGAATCGCCTCCGGCGAGGTCGGTGGGGGAATCGGAAGGTCCGGCGGTGACGCGTCCGTGGGTGAGCACGAGGCATTCCTCCACGCCGGGCAGGTGGGCGTCGGAGTGCTGGGTGTTCTGCGCGATGGCGATGTCGTAGACCTCCACGGTGCCGCGCAGCCTGATGCGGTGGAGAAGACGCGCGCTGATCGCGTCGCCCTCGACCTGCGGCCGCCTGTCACCGGCGCGCACCACCTCGACCGCCGAGACGGGCCTCTCCAGCAGCTCGCCGAGGGGCACCTGCAGCGCGGTGGCCAGAGTCCACAGGGTGCTCAGGGTCGGATTGCCCTGACCTTGTTCGATGCCGTGCAGCGTGGTCTTGCTGATGCCGCCGGCGGACGCCAGGTCGGCCAGCGATATCCCGGCCGCCTTGCGCAGCCGGTGCACGTTCTTCCCTACCACTTGCGCAAGTTCCATGCGTATCAGCATAGTGGTATTCCTGTATCAGGATAATGGTTTAGGGGGCGGTATGACGGTCACGCGGCTGCGCGAGATCCCGGGCATCGGTGTGGACACCCTAGGTGACGCGGCCGACGCCGTAAACGACCCGGACTTCTTGCGTCTGGAGAATCTCGACACCGACCTGAGGCCGCCCCTCGTCGCCGTCGCCGCCACGCGCGCCGCCGTCGACGACGACGCGGCCAACAGCTATCTGCCGTTCCAGGGGCATCGCTCCCTCCGCGCGGCCGCCGCGGCACATGCCGGGCGCATCTCAGGGCGTCACTATGACGCCGACACCGAGTGCGTCGGCGTGGCCGGCGGGCTCAACGGCATCCTCAACACGCTGCTCGCGACAGTGGAGCCCGGGCAAGAGGTCGTGCTGTGCGACCCCATCTACGCCGGCCTGGTCAACCGGGTCCGGCTCGCCGGCGGTGTCCCCCGCTTCGTCCCCGCACAGCCCACCGCGGAAGGCTGGACCGTCGATCCCGAACGACTCGCCGGCGCCGTCGGACCCGGCACGGCGGCGGTCCTGATGATGGGGCCGGCGATGCCGACCGGCCTCGTTCTGGACGACAGCCACTGGTCCGCCCTCGCCGGCGCCTGCGAACGCCACGACGCCTGGCTGATCTACGACGCGGCCATGGAACGCATCCGCTTCGACCGCCGCCCGCCCAGCCATCCGGCGGCCCACGAGAGTCTGGCCCGGCGCACGATCACCGTGGGTTCGGCCTCCAAGGAGCTGCGTCTCATCGGCTGGCGCGTCGGCTGGGTGGTCGGCCCCGCCGACATCGTCGCCGACATCCGCCTGGTCGGCCTGACCAACGTCGTATGCCAGGTCGGCCTGGCACAGGACGCTGTGGCCGCCGCCCTGGACGCGCCGGACGCCGATGCCGACGTCGCCGCCGCCACCGCCGAATGGCAGCGGCGCTGCGAGACGGTCCTGCATCAGCTCGCCGCCTACCCGGTCGTCCGGCCGCACGGCGGGTGGTCCCTTTTGGTCGACACCAGACCCCTGGAGCTGACCGCCGCCGAACTGTCCCGCCGCCTGTTCGACCACGCGAAGATCGCAGCCACCCCCATGGACGGCTGGGGCCCGAGCGGAAGCCACTACCTGCGCATCGTGTTCGCCAACGAACCCGTCGAACGCCTCACCGACCTCGGCGACCGCTTCCACCTGGCACTCCGATGACAGGCTCTCCCCCGCCGTCGACGACCACGTGAGCACCGGACTTCGCGCTGCCGAGGGGTAGCCGCCTGTCGATCGCCCAGACGGCCAGCCCGCAGGCCGCGAATCCGGCCCCGAGGAGACCGGCTCCCGTCCAGCCGTGGACGGTGAAGACGGCGGTGGTCGCGACTGCGCCGAGGGCGGAGCCGAGCGAGTAGAAGACCATGTAGCCGCCGATGACGCCGCTGGTGCGATCCGGATGCGCGGCGACGAGCATGTGCTGGTTGCTCACATGCACTGCCTGGACCGCGAGGTCGAGAACCACGATTCCGGCGATGAGGAGCCACAGTGACCACGGCAGCTGCGCGATCGCCGCCCACGAGAGGATGAGCAGGGTGAGCGCGAGACCGGTGACCTGTCCCGCCCGTCCTGCATCCGCCCACCGTCCCGCACGTGCCGCGGCGAGTGCGCCGACGAGTCCGGCGATGCCGAACATCCCGATCTGGCTCTCGCTCAACTGCCACGGCGTGTCCGCCAGCGGCAGGGACAGTCCGCTCCACAGAGTTCCAAAAGATGCGAACAAGAAGAACGCGATGAGCCCGCGCGTCAGGAAGATACGCCGCCCGAACAGTCCGCCGAGCGAGACGACGGCCCGCCCGTACCCCGCCGGCCGGTTGGGGCGCTCCTCCGACGGCAGCACGAGCGGGACGAGGGCCGCGAGCCCGAGCGACAGCACGGTGAGCACGGCATAGACGCCCCGCCAGCCCCACACCTCGGCGAGCGCGCCGGTGACGACCCGCGCGCCCAGGATGCCGACCACGACGCCCGAGGTCACGACACCGATGGTCCGTCCGCGTTCGGCGGGCGGCGAGACCGACGCGGCGTAGGCCACCGTGGTCTGCACCACGACCGCGAACACCCCGGCCGCCGCGAGCCCCGCGAACGCCACCCACGCGGCTGACGCCGAGGCCGTCAGGATCAAGCCCACCGCGATGATCGCCAGGTGCGCGGCGATGAGCCGGCGCCTGTCGACCACATCGCCGAGCGGCACCAGCAGCACCAGCCCCGCCAGATAGCCGACCTGGCCGGTCGCGACGATCCACCCGGTGAGTTCCGCCGGCACACCGAGATCGCGCCCCATCGGCTCCAGAACCGGCTGCGCGGCATAGATGCTCGCCACAGCGACACCACACACCACCGCGAGCAGCAACCGCCGCCATACGTCCATCGCACTCCAACCCCGATCAGTAGCAAATTGCAACCGATGTGACCGTACGGCATATTGGTTTCAATTCGCAACCGATCGGACGGGAGTCAGGCCGCACAACACCATGCGCGCCCCAGGCCCCGACTGCCCCGTCGCACGCACGCTCGACCTCGTCGGCGACAGATGGAGTCTTCTCGTCATGCGCAACGCTCCTTTGCCCGCCCAGGCCGAGGCCGTAGCCGGTGAAGATCAGGGCGATCAGTAAACTCCGCCCCGCTCTCCACCCGAACGGTTGATCAAGACCTCGGCACCGGGCGCCACCGGAGTACTGCAGAGCCGCTGCTCAACGTTTGGCCGTCGCCGTACAGCGGCCGGTCTTGAGGTGGGGCCATGGCCGGAAACACCAGATCAGTGCGGTGTGGTGCTTCGTGCTGCGGTGGAGAAGCAGAGCAAAGGGCGGCCTGCAGATCGACGATCCCCTATGGCCCGACACGGCCGCGGCTCAAGGCAGCCCTACTTGATCGCGGCCAGGTCCAGGACGTACATCTCGTTCTTGAGCGAGTAGGTCATCAGCCGGTCGAGGCGACCGTTGGGCACCGTCGACCTTCCCTTCGCATCCGGCCGTATGCCGAGATCGGCGGATCTGCCGGTCTCGGCGTCGTAAAGCGTCTGGATGGACCGGTTGCCCGGTCCCCTCAACGTGACATCGAAGAAGCGCTCCAGGCGGGCGACGTCGCCTTGGTAGAAGGTAGTCGGCAGGTCGCGCTCGTGGGAGCCGTCGCGGTCGCGGACGAACCTACGCAGGACGGTCTGGGTCTGCACCGTGTCCGGGCACCGGCGAGTGCCGCACTTGATCTCCTTGCCGGATCGGTCGCGGGGGCGTTCGACCTTGACGGTCTTGTATCGCATGGCCACGCCCGCGCACCTGAGGACGCCGCATCTGACCTCCTCGTCGGCCTTGACCACGGCGTCGCGCCGTTCACCGGTCTCGGCGTTGAGCAGTTCGCGGAAGAACGCTTTTCCGTGGTGGACGCCCACCCAAGGCCATTGCAGGATGTGGTGCCGCTCGGCGCCCTTCACCGGCTGCGGCGAACCCCCTCTCAGGGGCACCCGGTAAACCCCGCCCTTCTCGTAGGCGAACACCACGTCCGGGCCCGTCACCGTCAGCCCGGTGATGTGCCCCTCCTTCATGACGTTTCCCAGAGGGACGTCGGCCACCGGCCGAGGCCGGCCGCCGGCGGCCGGCACCGTCCAGATCCGGGCGACCCGCGGGCTGCCCGCCACCTTGTAGGACGCCCACCAGACAATATGGCCGCCACCGGCGGCGACACCGTCGGCGGAGATCGCCGATCCCCTCGTCGGGGGGATCTCGGCGATCTGCCTGGGCCGGCCGGTGCCCAGGTCGTAGCTCCACAGGGACAGACGCTCTCCATCATCGGCGCCCGTCATGACCAGCAGCGTGCGATCGTCGAGGAGTAGCTGCGGGTCGTACCTACGGCCGTCGGGCAACCTGGCCGGGATCTTGTGTACGGCCTCCGGCCACACCTTCTCGACGAGTGGTGGAATCCTGTCCGTCGGCGGCTCGGCCTTGTCGGTCGCGCTTACCACGGGGTGCGGCTCGGCCGCCCTGCCCAGGGTGCTCACCGCCGCGCCCACCCCGCCTGCAGTCAGGACCACGGCCGCGGCCGCGTGCACGGCGGTGGTCCGCGTCCGCCGCCGGCGATGGCGCGCCTTGACCGTCGCGACCAGCCCCGCCGGCGCCTGCGGCGCATGTTGCGCCGCCCCGGAGAGGACGCGGCTCAGCTTGTCTTCCAGATCGGTCATCGCATGCTCCTGTGAGTCGCCGGTGAGGAAGACAGGGAGGAACGCAGCTTGTTCAGGCCGCGGAAGGCCTGGCTGCGCACGGTTCCGGAGGAGATGCCGAGCACCTTGGCGATCTCGGCGTCGCTGAGCTGCTCGTAGTAGCGCAGCACCAGCACGGCACGCTGTCTGCGGGGCAGCGCGGCCAGCTCTTCCCAGAGACCCTGGTCCTCGTCGGGAGGGAAGACTTCGTGGTGAACCCGCTCCGGCGGCTCTCCGATGAGGTGTTCACGCCTGCGCCGCCGCCAGACGCTGATGTGTAACCGCGCCATCGTGGTCCGGACGTAGCTGTGCGGGCTGTCCTTGCGTCTCACCCTCGGCCAGGCACCGCACAGCCGTACCAGAGCTTCCTGGAGCAGGTCGGCCGCGTCATGAGGGTTTCCGGTTAGGACATATCCGTAGCGGAGAAGCGCGTCCGTCTGCGTTGTCACGAAGTCGTCGAAGCCGGCTTCGTCATCTTCATCCACCTGTAGTCCCTTCGGTAGTCACGTTGCAGACGGCCGAAGGGACGAAGATGTTGCATCGCTTGGCGAATGTTTTCTCGGGGTCTTGGGACAGCCCGGCCGGAATCACGTGATAGGCATCCGTGGGTGGATGGGGGCACCCACAATGCGACACGCCTGTCCTATGCGGGTGGCCGTAAGAACGCGTCGTGGCCCCCTAAAGCAGGCCGTGATCCCTGGCGTAGATCGCGGCCTGGGTGCGGTCCCGGAGCCCCAGCCGCGTGAGGATCCGGGAGATGTGGTTCTTGACGGTCCCCTCGCTCAGGAACAGCCGCGTGGCGATCTCCCGGTTGGTGGCCCCGTGGGCGACGAACCGCAGGACCTCGACCTCCCGGGCCGTCAGGACCTCGTCGGTCCGCTCCTCCTCGCGCCCGGCCAGCGCCGCCGCCAGCCGGGCGGTGGCGGCCGGATCGAACTGTGCAACTCCCGCGTGGGCGAGCCGTACGGCGGCGGCCAGCTCCCGGGCGGGCAGATCCTTCAGCAGATATCCCACGGCCCCGGCCCGTAGCGCCCGGACCACGTACTCCTCGTCGTCGAATGTGGTCAGCATCACCACCGAGCATCCCGGCAGCCGCTCGCGCAGGACCGCGACGCCCTCGACCCCGTCCATCTCGGGCATCCGTACATCCATCAGGACCACGTCCGGCGTCAGCGCGAGCGCCCGCTCCACGGCCTCCCGCCCGTTGGCCGCCGTGCCCACGACAACGATCCCGGCCTGGATCGCCAGCAGCGACGCGATCCCCTCCCGCACAAGCAACTGGTCGTCCACGACCAGCACCCGCACCGCATCGCCGGCTTCATTAGCCTCGACAGAGCTCACCCGGTTAATCATGACGGCGGCATCCTCGGAATGGTGACCGTCAGACGTGTCCCGCCGCTCGGGGCGGCCTTGATCGACAGCCGGCCCCCGGCGAGTTCCACTCGTTCACGCATGCCGAGTAGCCCGTACCCCTCACCTCCGGCGTATCCGCGCCCGTCGTCGGTGACGACGAGCCGCGCCACGTCCGGCTCGAAGGCGGCCGTCACGGAGACCCGGCGGGCCCGCGCGTGCCGGCTGGCGTTGGTGACCCCCTCCTGCGCCGCCCGATAGAGCGTCATGAGGGTGGTTCTGTCGTGCTCGCGCTCCTGGCCGGTGACCGTGACGGAGGTCGTCTCCGAGGCCAGGGCGCGCAGCGCATCCGAGAACCTGAACGGCCCCGCGTCCTCCCGCAGCGAGCGAACCGACCGGCGCACGTCGTTCAGCGCCCGCCGCGCCGAACCGTGCGCGTCCGCGACCGCGCGGTCCGCGGCGCCGGGATCCAGGTCCCGGTAGGCGCTCGCCTTCTCCAGAAGAACGATGATCGCGGTCAGGTGGTGTCCCAGGTCGTCGTGGATGTCACGGGCCAGGCGCGTGCGTTCCGCGTCGGCCGACAGCTCGGCGATGCGCTCCGACGACGCCGCCAGCCGGGCCCGGGCCCGGCCCTCCTCAACGGCGACCGCTGCCATGGTCACCGTCAGGACCAGGCTCATCGTGAACATCAGCAGGTCGGACAGCCGTTCGACGTCGGCATACCAGTGCGGGTCGGCGATCATATTCGCTGCCCCCGCGAGTATGGCGCAGGCCACGGCCAAGGCGACGGCCACCGTACGCCCGAAGGCGAAGTAGGCCGTGAACGGCACCAGCACGAACAGGGCACGCGACAGTCCGGAACCGTCGGCCGTCGCGACGGCGGTGAACAGTGCGATCCGCGCGCACAGCAACGCGATCGCGGGGCCCCGCGGCGTGCCGGAGGAGAACCGGCGGAGCTCGAAGAGCTCCAGCCCCGCGAGTGCCGCCAGCCCGCCGACGAAGAGCACCGGCAGCGTCGCTCCGAGCCCGGACAGCCAGGCGTGCAGCCCGGCCACCAGCACGGCCGCATAGATCACGGGCGCCACCCACGCCACGGGCCGTGCGGCGGCCACGGGCTACCGCCCGCCCAGAACCGGCGCCGATCGGGGGGCGGGGGCGCGCAGCAGTGACATGGACAACCAGATTAGCGACCCGGCGGCGAGCACGTGGACGAGCCCGGTCAGGGGTGTGTCCGGCAGCGCCGCGAATACGGCCAGCAGGATCAGGCTGATGCCGTACCCCGCAGACGGGAGCCTGGGGAAGACCTTGGCTCGCAGCATCGAGGCCGAATACAAGCCGGTGCCGATCACGAAGGTCGCGACGCTCACCAGCTGGGCGATCCCGGTGGGGCCGGCGAGCAGCGACTTCGTGACCGGTGCCGGGAGGAAGAAGACCACCAGATTCAGGGCGAAGGCGAGACCGCCGAACAGGCTGAGACCGATCGTGTTAACGATGTACGCGACGCCGCCGAGACGGCCCGCCGCCGCGCCCTGGTGGAGGTGGAACGCGGTCACCACCGGAGCACCGCACACCGCCCCCAATCCGATGACGAAGCTCGTCAGAGTGGTCTCGCCGATGAAGATCTCGATGACGCCGGGGATGCCGATCGACAGTGCCAGGATCACACCGCAGATCGCGCCGAAGCGCAGGACTCCGGTTACGGGCATGGATTTACTCCTATTGAATGCCGGATTCGAGGGATGAACCGACAGTAGGAGCGGCGGAGCCGTCCGGACAGGTGCCGGTCGTCACCCCGGAGACACAGGTGCATGCGCCGGAAGTCATGTGCCTGCCGACCTTCGGCCTGTGGGCGGGCAGCCCAGGCGGCGGTATTTGCCGGGGGCCATGCCGTACTCGCGCTTGAAGGCATTGGCGAAGGCGCCGGCCCGGTCACCGGGACCGTGGAGGAGGTCACCGGCACGCCCGCGAGCATGTTCGAGACGTGGGCGAGCGACACGCCGCGGACTTCCTCGGCACCATGCGGGCGGCCCGCATCCACGAGTACGGCGAAGCCTTGGTGATCTCACTGGACGAGGTGCCGGTGCCGAAGCCCGGGCCGGACGAGGTGCTCATCAAAGTGGCCGCGACGTCGACCAACCCGTCGGAGGCCGGCCTGCGGATGGGCCTGCTGCATGACGTGCTCGGCGTCACGCTGCTGCACACGCCCGGCTGGGACGTCGCGGGCACCGTGGTCACCGGGGCGGGTGACTTCGCTCCCGGCGACCGGGTGATCGGGCTCGTGGCGCTGATCGACAAGGGCGTGGTGGACGTCGAGGCGGACACCCGCCCGCTGGAGTCCCTGGCGGACCTGCACCGCGATGCCGAGCGTGGCCTTATCCGCGGAAAAGTCACGCTGATCGTGGAGAAATAACCAAGATCGGCATCAGCTCACGGCCTTTTGCACGAGCTTTCTGATCGTGGCTTCGGCGGCTTCGCTCAACTCTGTCAAGGCGTAAGAGGTCGGCCACATGCCGCCGTCCTCATCGAGGTTGGCCGCCACGCTGAACCCGAACGACGAGTAGCGCTCCTTGTCCAGCTGCCCGCTGCGCAAGAAGCACACCACCTTCCCTGCCCTGGCATAAGCGGGCTGGCCGTACCACAACTTCGGCGCCAGCTCCGGTGCGGCGGCGGTGACGATCGCGTGCACGCGCTCGGCCAGGACGCGGTCCGACGGCGCCATCCCGGCGATCGCCGACAGCACCGCCGCCTCATCGGCGGCGGCCTTCTTCGAGCCGCGGCCACCTGCCTTCAGTTCTTTGGCGCGCGCTTTGATCGCGGCGCGCTCCTGCTCGGAGAAGCCCTCCATCGGGGTGCTCGTCTCGCCGGCCTTCGATGTGCTGCTCATGAGTTGCTCCTTGTCAGAGTTAAGGTGCTTCTCACGCTATGCGCAGCGACAAGTGCCGGGCTTCTCGATTCCTGACCGACCCGGCGATCTCGGCCCACGGCTCATGTGCAAGAACGAGTTCTGTGTGCTGCCCCCTACGGGCGTGACGGGTCCTGATCGTCAACGGCTCGCTCCTGCCGCTGCTCCCTCTCAGCACGTGCCGGGATGGGTGCCGGCCGTCTGGAACACTGGGCGTATGTCGACACCGATCATCGTCTTCTACCGGAACATGAATTTGGGCCATCGGAACAGCCCCGACCGGGCGATGTTAGAGGACACATTGCGTGAGGCGGGAGCGTCGTCGGCACGGTCGTTCCAAACGAACGGAACGGTCCTCATCGAGGCCGACGCCGAACCCCACGAGGTGGTGCTCCGGGCGGCGCCACGGCTGCTGAGCCTCTGCGGCTACAACGACGCCGCGTTCGTGCGTCCCCTCGGCCAGCTCACGGCGATCCTCGACCGCGACCCCTTCGCGGGCACCGGCGACGAGCAGACCTACCGCGAGACGTTCACCTTTTTCGACGACGCCCAGGAATTCGGGGCCCCCATTCCCTGGACGAACGGCAGGGGCGACGTCGAGATCATCGAGTTTGCGGACGGCGTGGCATTGGGCCTCATCAGAAGGGCCGGGACTCGGGTCGGCAATCCCACGGCGGAGTTGGAGTCGAGGCTCAAGGTGCCCGCCTCAACGCGTACGTCAGGGACGATCAGACGCCTGGTCAAGGCGTTTGGCTGATCGGCCTTCAGATCAATCTTCTTGGTTCCGCCGGCGGGCACCGACCCTTAGGACGTAGCCCCCGCAGAGCCGCGACGTCGACCGCGGCGATCAGGACGTTGCCGGACGCGCGGATCGTCGCCGGGTCGACGGCCGGGCCGGTGGTCATCAGCCCGCGCACCGGCAGCGTGCCGAGGGCTTCGGCGATGCGGTCGAGTTGCGTGCGCTGGTTCATGAACGACGAGCTCAGGCCGGCCAGAACCAGCGGCGCGTCACCTTCAGGCAACTCCAGCTCTCGGGCCCAGGCCGGGTCGTCGAGCCGTGGGCCGACATGCCGCAGGTCGGCGGGGCAAATCCTGCCGGGGTAGCCCGTTGCGTGAGGGGATCCCCCACCGGAATGCCGCCTGACCGGGACAGCGCCCCAGGTCAGGGTGTTCGCGCGAAATGTTCCGGTGAAGGGTCCCTATTCGGAGCGCTTGGGCCACAGGCCAAGGCCGGCGCGAGGAAACCGACGGTCCGTTTCAGTCGCGGGTGCTGTTCGTCGGCTCATCCGGCCGTGGAGAACGGGACCGGTCGGTCAATCGCGAGACTTCGCTTCCCGGACGCCTTCGGCCACCGGTGTGCCCGTCCGGCGGATCACGCTCAACTGCCGCCGGTCTTGCTGGGGACGTTCTGCGGAAATGGATTGGGCATGACGTTCTTGCAGGCTTCGGCGGCCTTCTTGAACGCCGGGGAATTGAGGTCGATCCCCTCCCCCATGCTCGCGCCCGGCGCCGGGTCCTTGAAGTCCGGCACGCCGTTCTCGCGGACACACTTGGCGAAGGCCGCCGAGTCGGCCTGCTTGACGATCTGAACGTTGCCGGATTCCGGGCCGGGTCCCTGGCCGCTCCCGCAGGCCACGCCGGCCAATGCGATGGCGGCCAGCGCGAGGACCGGCGCGATGCTCCTGCGTGAGCGCTGCTGACTTGGGGTGTTTTTCATGTCGATCTCCATCGTGTTTGCGTTGGGGTCACCCGGACGCCGGGCTACCCGGGTGGGGTTGTTCGCTTCTCGGGGGCGGGTGTGCCGTCGTAGCTTCTGCCGATGAGGCCCATGCAGTACGCCACGGGTTCGGTGGCGTAGTTGGGCACGCGCAGGACGGATCCGCGCACGTAGCGGTGGCGAAGACCGTGCCGCCGATCGCATTGGTCTTTACACCGGCGGCAGCCAGTTGGCGCACAGGGCGGAAAAGCCGTCGGCCGCCCCATGAGGTGGCTGCTGGTTGAGGTGGGTCATGCGCAGGGCCGAGCGCTAGAGAAGACCGTCTGACCCGCGGTCGCGTTGAACCCGGCCGGTGGGCCTTGGAGCTTCCTGCCGGAGCAGTTCCTTCAAGGCGCGCTGTGTCGCTCTCTTCTCGCGTCTTCTGAAGCTGGATGAGCTGTGGTCAGCATCCCCTGATGGCGTCAGGGGTCGTGCCGGGCATCAGGATTGACGGCACTGCTCCGGGCAGAGCTGGGCCTCGGGGTAGCGGGATGACGGCTTGTCCAGGAGTGGCTGCCGTTGCCCCTTCAGGTGCTGGTCGAGGAAGGCCGCCACGTACGCGCGGGCGATTTCGGCGCCGCGCTCCGCGGGCAGGGCGCCGTAGGCGGGCTTCATGCCGAGGGAAGGCCCCAGCAGCGGAATGTCGGTAAAAGCCTGGTGGTCCGTATCCTTCACCGCGATCCAGCGCTTCCACCCGGTCAGCAGCTTCCAGTCGCGGTCCCACGAAGCATCGCTGCCGCCGGGGACATGCAGCTTCGAACCGATGAACATGAACGGCCGGGAGAATCCGCTCTTGGGAATCCGGGCATAGGTGCTGCCGTCCAGGTCGATCCCGGCGCGTACCCGGGAGTCCTTCAACATGGCCGCCACGGTGCCGGCCCCGCCCATCGACTGGCCGACCATCGCGATCCTGGACCTGTCGATCAGGCCGGAGCCATCCCACTTCGACGGCAGCTGGTCGAGCACGAAGGAGACGTCGGCCGCCCGGCCCTGGACCACCCGCGGGCCGAAGCCCGGATCGGTGTCGCTGTCACACGCGATGCATTCGGCGACCCGGCCGTCGGACAAGGTCGTGACGTGGCTCTCGTAGGCGTGGTCGATCCCGGCCACCACGTATCCCCGGCTGGCCAGCTCCTCCGCCAGGGACGTGAGCGAGCTCAACGGCTTGGTGAAGCCGGGAGAGAGCACCACAAGCGGAAGCTTCTCCCCCGCGGGTTCGGCGTCTTTGATGGCGTTCGTCCGCGTCTTGCTCAGCGTGTCATCCGGGACGCCCCCGATCTTCGAGCCTCTCAGGAAGAGCTCCGACTCCTTCGGCGTCATATACTGCGCGCGCTCGCCGTCCTTCTGCTCGGTCGGATACCACAGGGTGACCTTGAGCTCCCTGCTTTCGACGTCGAGATTCCAGGGATCGGGGCGGGAGGTGTCGTTCACATGCAGGATGGTGGTGCCGACCGGATGCTCGCCGGTGGGCGCGAGCAGGGCGGTCGGACCGGTGGGGGTGGCCGACGGGTTGGCGGCCGATCGGGGCGGCGTGGGCGCGGAGCAGGCGGACGCGGCGAGGACGACCAGGCCTGCGGCGACTGCCAGGAGGTGTCTCATCGAGAGGTCCATTCACTTCTCCAGCAGGGTCAGCGCCTTGGCCAGGGCGGGGTCGCGCCCGGCGACCGCGTCTTTCGGGGTCAGGGGCAGGTGGTGGTCGGGCGGCACGCCGATCCGGTCGATCGTCTGGCGGTTGGGCCCCAGGTGGTGCCTGGTGGGGAAGGCCAGAATGGTGTTGTTGCGTAGCTGGAACGGCTCCGAGGGGCCGGAGACGATACCGGCGGTCCTGGTGCCGACCAACTTGCCGATGCCCAGGTCCTTGACCGCGGAGCTGAAGTGCTCGCACGCCGAGGCGCAATTGCGGTCGGTGAGCACCGCGAGCGGCAGGTTGAGCAGCTCGACGGTGTCGTCGGTCCGCAAGGCTTCGCACTTGGCGTCCACAGTGCACAGGTAGGCGGTGACCTTGCCGTGGGCGAAGGCGCTCACCAGCCGGATCGCTTCGGTGGCGCTGCCGCCGCCGTTGCCCCGCAGGTCCAGCACGACACCGGTGAGCGTCCGGCCGGTGCGCAGCCGGGAGATCGCCTTGAACACCCGGTCGGCGGCGTCGGGAGCGAACCCGCGCAACCGCACATAGGCGATGCCGTCTTCCAGCACCTTCGACGTCACCCCTTGCAGGGCGGCCAGGTCCCGCTGGTAGACGCCGGGTTTGAGTGTCACGCTCCAGCGGCGGCCGGTGCTCTGCCGTAGCAGCCGCAACTCGATCGGGCCGGCCTCCGGATATCGCGGATACAGGGCGGCGATGGCGGAAGTGGACTTCTCATCGATAAAAGGCGCCGATCCGTTGATCGATTCGATGACGTCGCCCGGACGCAGTCCGGCGGCCTGCGCCGCGCCGCCCTCCACGGTGGTGACGAACAGCGGGGGAACGGCGGCGCCTGGGTTTCCCTCCGCCAGAAGTCCGTTGAAGTTCGTCTGCAGGCCCAGGCCGTAGCCGTCACCGTCGTAGTAGCCGGGAGGGCTCCCTCCGGCGCCGTGCACCCACTGGGCGTGATTGTCGTCGAGGGCGGTCACGATGGCCTCCAGAGTGACGACGGCCAGCTTGTCGCTCAGGTCGGGGACCTGAGCGGTGACCTTCCGATAGACGGCCTCGAAAGCGGTCCAGTCGGATTTCCTGTCACCGGTCAGCGCCGGCATGGTCGCCTCGGGCACATCACGCCCGTTGAGGTTGAGTTCCCGGGTCAACGCGATGAATCCGGCGGTCAGCAGCGAGCGGGCGTCCATCGTGGCACCGCTGTAATAGTTGCCGAGGATGCAGTGATATGCCTGCTCGATGACGTCGACCGTGGTGGGGGTCTGTGCCGGGAGGCGACCCTGGGGCTTGGCGCAGACCGAGCTGCCTGCCGCACTCGACTCGCTGCGCGGCGCCGCCGGCGCGGTGCAGGCCGCGGCCAGCAGGAGGGCGAGCCCGGCGATCGCGGCCCTGACGGCGGTCATGACAGCCGCCTCCGGATCCACCAGAACGACAACCACGTCAGGCCGGCCGTGAACAGGGCGTAGATTCCGACCTCGATCCACTGGAACAGCCAGAAGCGCTCAAGGGGCTGGTAGGTCACCTGCTGCCGGTAGCCGAGGCGATTGACCTCGCCCAGGCAGCCGTCCGCGGCGCCCGCCGAATTCCCCGGTGCGCAGGGTCCCGAGGTCGAGGAGACGTTGATGTCGGCTCCGGTGCCGTCGGTGCCGCCGGCGATCACGCGTCCGGATGGGTCGAGCAGCTCGTTGGACAGGACCCAGGAACCCGGCCGGCCGGGAACGGCTTCCCTCAAAAGCAGTCGCGGGGCCGAGCCTCCCTCCCGGGGGATGCTGATGCCGTCCGTGTTCCCCTTGCCAAGCTCGAAGGTCGCGGTCACCGGGGTCATCAGATGGGGGCGGACCATCGCCGGCATGGCGAGCTGGATCGCGGCGAAGACTGCCAAGGTGAGGGCCATGGCGGGCAGTGTGCGACGCGCCAGCATGCCCACGATCACGCCGAGAACGAAGGCAAAGGCCGCGTAGCCCATCGGGGCGATGCCGCGGGCGCTGAACACCAGGGGAGCCATCAGGGCCATGCCCTCGGCGGCCGACTCGTCCAGGGGATCGGACCACCAGGTCACCATGAGGCCGCACAGTCCGGCGGCGGCCACGGCGACCAGGCCGGTGAGCCCGAGCTTGACCGCCAGCCAGCGGCTGCGGGTGATGCTCTGGTTCCACACCAGCAGGTGCGTGCCCCCCTCCAGCTCGCGGGTGATCAGCGGTGCTCCCCAGAAGAGCCCGACCAGAGCGGGCAGGATCAGCACGACGAGGGTCAGGGCCAGGAACGGGAGGTCGTACTCGCCGAAGAAGCGGTTATAGAAGCTGTCGCAGGTGTCGTCCGCGGTGCAGGCGGCGATCCCCGCGGCATAGGAGGAGGCCAGTCCCGGGCCGGTCACGGCCAGGGCGACGGCGAAGAGGCCGAGTACTGCGGCCATCATCGCGGCCGAGCCGCGGAACTGGCGCCAGGTCAGCCAGATCATCGCTGCACCTCCAGGGTGGCGCGCCTCTTGTCGGCGGCGTGCTTGTCCATGTAGGCCAGGACGAGGTCCTCCAGGTTGAGCCGGCTGACCGCCCAGGCGGGGTCGTGGATCGGGGCGTCGGTGCGGATCACGAACGTGCTTTGCCGGTCGGTGTGGCTGGCGGAGATCACGTGCTGGCCGGATGGGAGCCGGTCGCTGTCGCGGCGCGGGCCGGTGAGCCGGTAATGGGTGGCCAGCAGCTTTTCGGTCTCCTCCGCCACCTGGACGCGCGAGTCGACGAGCACGATCAGGAAGTCGCAGACCCGTTCCAGGTCGGAGACCAGGTGGGAGGAGAGCAGCACGCTGAACTCGTGCTCGACGGTGGCTTCCATCAGCCCCTGCATGAACTCCCGGCGGGCCAGCGGGTCGAGCGAGGCGACCGGCTCGTCCAGGATCAGCAGTTCGGGCCGCTTGGCCAAGCCCAGGGTGAGGGCGACCTGGGCGCGCTGGCCGCCGGACAGCTTGCCCGCCCGGTGGCCGAGGGCGAGACCCAGCCGCTCGATCCGGTCCCGCGCCCTGGCGTCGTCCCAGCGGGGGTTGAGCCGCGCGCCGAGCTTCAGGTGCTCGGCGATGCTGAGGCCGGCGTAGACGGGGGTGTCCTGGGCGACGAAGCTGACCTTGGCCAGTTGCGCCGTGCCGCCGGCGGGCCGGCCCCCGAGCACGGTGATGTTTCCGGCCGTCGGTTCGAGTTGGCCGCTGGCCAGCTTGAGCAGCGTGGTCTTGCCGGCTCCGTTGGGGCCTACCAACCCGACGACGTGGCCCGCCGGGATGTCGATGGTGCACTCGCGCAGCGCCCAGCGTTTGCCATATTTCCTGCCCAGTCCCTGGGCCTCTAGGACGGAAGAAGTCACGCTATGTTCTCCTGAGCGGTGGTCCGAAAGGTGGTCATGAACAGGGCCTCGATGCTTTCGTCGTCGAGGCCGGCCCGGCGGGCCTTGGACAGCCAGCGCTGCAGTTCCAGCCGTAGTGGGCCGTGCGCGGCCAGCGAGGTGTCGGTGAGTGTCGCGGTCACGAACGTCCCGATCCCCGGCCGCGCGGCGACCAGGCCCACGTGCTCAAGTTCCCGGTAGGCCTTCAGCACGGTGTTGGCATTGATCGCCAGGTGCGACACGACCTCCTTGACGGTCGGCAGCTGGTCACCCTCGCGCAGCAGGCCGAGCCGCAGCGCGTGCCGTACTTGCTGGACCAGCTGCAGGTATGGCGAGACACCCGACCTGCCGTCCAGATGGAACTCGATCACGACTGCTCCATATATCTAGGATGCTAGTACTTTAGACTCCTCCATGTTAGGGGATCATAAGGATCGCTGTCCCGGTGTCGTCGCCCGTCGAAGCGGTCCGTCGCCCTTCAGGCCGACCGCAGCCGTACGCCGAAGGCGGATCTTGGCCGGGATCGCCGCTGGTGCCGTGTGAAGGGAGAGACGCGGAAGCAGCCATCGCGGCTGTGGAACACGCCGGCATCCGAGCGCACCTGAGCGCGTTCTGCGACCCTCACTCAGACGACCTCGCCCTGTGTCTTCACGACATGCGCAAGTCCAGAGAAGAGGGCGGCACACTGGTGGCCAAATGGCAGGGTGCCGTGGACCAATACGAGATCACCGTGCGGCGGGCCGAGGCCTGACCCGTCATCTGCCGCCCGATTTCCTTTGCCCGGCCCCAGTGCATCCGGCCCTTGTCGCTGCGGCCGGCCCGAGCCAGGCCTGCGGATTCGACCCGGGATCGGTGGGGTGAGGGCACCTCCGTCTGCGGCCGGCCCGCTTGCCGGGCCGCCCCTGAGGTTCGGGGCGGCCCGGCAGGTGCGCTCACCACCGTTCCCAGTGCAGGACCTCCTCGCGCGGGATACGGGGAGCGGGCTTGAAGTCGGTGCCGAGGGTGAAGGCCAGCGGGATGAACGCCGCCAGCATGACTTCGTCGTACGGCACACCGAGCACCTTGGCCAGCTCGCGTTCGAGCGGTCCCTGCGCGGTGGTCCACACCGTGCCCAGGCCGCGCGCCCTGGCGGCCAGCATGAAACTCCACACCGCCGGCAGGATCGATCCCCACGCCCCCGACTGCACGGCCACCGGGGAGCGGTCGGTGCGTCCCTCCACGCCCGGGATGACGAACGCGGGCACCCGGTGGATGTTGTCGGCCAGGTGCTGCAGGCCGTCGAAGACCCGCTCGGTGGAGCCGGAGTGGTAGTTCATCCGCCACAAGTCGCGTTTGGTCAGCGGCTGCCCGGTGGCCAGAGGCAGGGCACGCAGGAAGATGTCGGCCACGGCCCGCCGCTGCTCGGCCTCGGTCACGACCATGAAGTGCCAGCGCTGCCGGTTGCGCCCTGTCGGTGCCTGCACGGCCAGGTCCACGCACTCCTCGATCAGCTCGCGCGGCACCGGACGGGTGAGGTCCAGGCGTTTACGCACGGCGCGGGTCGTGCTCAGCAGTTGGTCTGGGGTGAGATCCAGCGTCACGATGTGTCTCCTTCAGGCGGTGGGGGCGGGTACGGGTGCGGAGCGGCGGCGGCGCAGGCCGAAGGCGGCGACGAGGGCACCGAGCAGGGAGAAGCCGCCCGCCGCCAAGAAGGCGATCCGGTATCCGGCCAGCATGGAGCCGCCGAGCGTCATCATCGCCGCCAGCACCGCCACGCCGGTGCCGGCGCCGATCTGGACGGCGGAGGTGACCAGTCCCGCGGCCAGCCCCTGCCGCTCATCGGGCAGGCCGGCGACGGCGGCGATGTTGAGGCTGGGGAAGGACAGCCCGTTGCCGATGCCGTGCACGACCAGCGCGGGCAGCAGCACCGTGAGGTAGTCGCCGGTGGCTCCGGCCCGCAGGAACAGCAGGATGCCCGCACCCTGGACCAGCATCCCGGCGGCGGCCACCCGCCTCAGACCGTACCGGCTGATCAGCCGACCGGCCAGGTTGGCGGTGATGACGATGGCCAGGCCCATCGGGACGATCCCAAGCCCGGTGGCCAGCGCGGTGTAGCCGAGCACCTGCTGCAGATACAGGACGGCGACGAACTGCCAGCCGATTGTCGCGCACGCCCAGGCCAGCGCCGCGAGGTTGGCGGCGCCCACGGCGCCGGACCTGAACACCGCAAGCGGTATGAGCGGCGCGGACCGCCGGCGCTCAATGACGACGAAGGCGCCCAGCAGCAGTACGGCCACGACACCGGCCGGCCAGTTTCGCTCCGTCAGCGCGAACACCGCCAGCAGCACGCCGCCGGTGACCGCGACCGCGCCGGCGGCGTCGAACCCCTGGCGCGCACCGGGCGGCCGAACGCCGCGCGGCAACACGAGCGGCGATGCGGCCAGCACGAGCAGGGCGATCGGGACAGGCAGGAAGAACACCAGCCGCCAGCTGATCTCGGTCAGCAGGCCGGAGGCGATCAGCCCGGCGGTGTAGCCGGTGGCCCCGGCCAGCGAGTACACCCCCAGCGCCCGGTTGCGCTGCGGCCCCTCGGCGAAGGTGGTGGTGATGAGCGACAGCGCCGCCGGCGCGGTGAGCGCGGCGGCCACCCCCTTGATCACGCGGGTGGCCACCAGCGGCCATCCGGCCGACAGGAGCCCGCCGGCCAAGCTCGCCGCCGCGAACACCGCCAGCGATAGCAGGAACACCCGGCGGCGGCCGAACAGGTCGGCGATGCGGCCGCCGAGCAGCAGGAAGCCACCGTAGGCGATCGCGTAGCCGGACATGAGCCACTGCAGGGTGCTCTCCTGCAGCGACAGATCACGCCCGATGGAGGGCAGGGCCACACCCATCAACGACAGGTCCATCGAGTCCAGGAACACCGCGGCGCACAGCAGCACCAGGGCCACCTTTTGGCGGCCGTTGGTTGAGGGCACGATCACTCTCCATCTGTATGCAAACAATTGACGAACAGACGGTTTGGACCGTATTCCTGTAAATCATCTCCTGTCAAACAATCTGCCTGGAGATGGATGCGCTAGACTGACGCTCGAACGCAAGAGGGAGAGCGATGTCGACAACGACCAGAACGACGGACCGCGGGACGGCCTACTTTCCGCGACTCGCCGCCGAGCGGCTGGACATCGCGCTGTGCCGGGCCTCGGCCGCAGTCGCCCGCGCCGCCGAGGTGCACGCCGCCGAGGAAGGACTCGGAGTCGGGCAACACCTCGTGCTCCAGATGCTCGACGCCGTGGGCCCCTGCTCTCAGCAGACGCTCAGTGAGGAGCTCCGGATCGACCGCAGCGTCATGGTCGGCATCTGCGACGACCTGGAGCAGGCGGGCCACGTCCGCAGGGAGCGCAACCCCCGCGACCGGCGCTCCTACGCCGTCACCATCACCGACCCGGGCCGCCGCCGGCTCGCCGAGGCCCAAGCCTCGATCCCGGCCTTCCTCCAGGACACCTTCCACGCCCTCACCTCCGAGGAGCGCAGCCAACTGAGCGCGATCCTCACCAAACTCCTGCAGGCCGGCACCGGCGGCCCTCGCTGACCTCATTCGCCGGGTGCCAGCTCAGGACACGGGAAACCCCGCGATCAAGAACCTGGCCGATTGGTGCGGGACCGTGGTGCGGTCTCTCGCTACCGCCGACTCCCAGCCGGCAAGCATTCTGATCCGCGCCGGCGGTCCGCGGTTCCGAGATTGACGGCACCTTGAAAGTGGAGATTGCCAAGGTTCTGGACCCGGAATTCGGCTCTCTGGAGGGGGCGCCGGGCCGGCGAGGTCCAGGCAAAGCGCTGCGAGGTCGCCCGCGCGGCGCCATGCCGTCGTCCGGGACATGTCGAGGTGGCCGCGGCCTGCCGGATCGACCGGTCGGCGCGCGCCACGGGAGGCGGCGACGGCGTCCGGCCAGGGTGCGAAACCGCCGCCGGCCCTCCGCCTTGACCCTTGCTACAGCTATCGAATTTCGATAGATTCTCATCGAGAGTCGATAGAAAGGATGGACTGTGGGCAAGCTGACAGTGCGTGCGCTTCGCGCCGTGCTCGTGGTGCTGTTCGCCGGCACGGTGCTCGTACAGGCGTTGACGATGTGGGCCTTGGCCACCGATCCGGAGGAGGGGGCGGTCCCGCTGATCCCGCTGCGCGTGATCACGATTCTGGGCATGGTGTCGGGTCAAGTCGCCCTGGTCGGCGTATGGCGGCTGGTGACGATGGTGCGGCGCGGAACCGTGTTCTCCCGCGCCGCCTTCCGGTATGTAGACGCCGTGATCGGCGCGATCGTGGCGGCCGCTCTCCTGTGGTTCGCGGTCACGGCGCTCAATGCGCCGGGCCAGCGGGCCGACCCGGGCGTCACCGTCATCATGGGCGGGGTCGGCCTGGGCATCCTGGGGGTCGCGCTCATCGTGCTCGTGCTGCGGATGCTGCTCGCCCAGGCCGTCGCGCGCGACGGCGAAGCGGCGCGGATGCAGGCCGAGTTGGACGAGGTGATCTGATGCCGATCGTCGTCGACATCGACGTGATGCTGGCCAGGCGGAAGATGTCCGTGGGCGACCTCGCGGACCGTGTGGGGATCACGCCCGCCAACCTGGCGGTGCTCAAGAACGGCCGTGCCAAGGCGGTGCGCTTCGCGACGCTCGCCGCGCTCTGCGAGGTGCTCGAGTGCCAGCCGGGCGACCTGCTGCGCTGGGAGGCCGAGGACACCGCGGGCGGATGACGCGCACTGCAAGATCACTCGCCGCTCGAAAGGGCATGCGAGGAAGGCGTGAGATGTCTTCGCTCGGCGGCCGTCTCACAGAGGACTGACCCACCCGCTCACCGCACGGGAACCTGTTCCGTAAAGCCTCCATGGACGGCTTGACCTTGACACAGTGACAAGGTTTTCACTGCTGCCAAGGAGGTGGTCCCGATGGCCATGTCGAAACAGGACACGGATGTTATTCGAGCTCTCCAGGCGCTGGAGGACGGCAGTTCGTCAGTGCGGCTGCGGGCGGCGCTGGCGGTTGGCACGACCCCTGACCCGCGGTTCGTCGACAAGCTCATCGAAAGATGCGCGATCGAGCCCGAGTTCTATGTGCGCGATATGCTTACCTGGGCGCTCACCCGCCACCCAGCGTCCAAGACGGTCCCAGAGCTTCTCCAGCAACTCCGCTCGGAGCGTGCGCAGGCACGAAGCCAGGCGTTGCACACACTGTCCAAGATCGGGGACCCGCAGGCGTGGCCGGCGATCACACGGGAGCTTCTGTCCGATGCCGATGGCGAGGTGGCCCGGGCCGCCTGGCGGGCGGCGGTCGTGCTCGTGCCCAAGGGTGAGGAGGCCGAGTTGGCCGCAGTGTTGTCGACACAGCTCGGGCGCGGCGAGCGTGAGATGCAGCTGAGCCTCAGCCGGGCGCTGATCGCGCTCGGTGAGGTGATCGTGCCGACGCTGCAGGCCGCGATGAAAGATGCCGACCCCCGGGTGCGCGCGCACGCGATCGCCACGGAGCGGCTGTTGCGCGACCCGGAGGCCGGATACGAGTTCGCGATCGAGGAGGCGAAGCGCGTCGTGGCCCTCGGCGACACCCGCACGGAGGAGTGATGGGCAGTGTTGATCGGTGACGTGGCACGGCGATCCGGGGTCAGCGCCCGCATGCTGCGGCACTACGACTCCCTCGGCCTGGTGCGGCCGACGGGTCGTAGCAATGCCGGCTATCGAGAATACTCCAGCGAGGACATCCAGCGGATCTTCCACATCGAGAGCCTGCGGGCTCTGGGGCTGTCGCTGCGTGAGGTCGGGCGCGCGTTCGACGATCCCGACTTCACGCCCTCAGAGCTCGTCGGCGACCTCATCCGCCAGACGCGAGAGCGCATCGCAGCCGAGACGGAGCTGCTCACACGGCTGCGCCGGATCGCCGCCGCGGAACCCACAGGCTGGGAGGACGTCCTCCAGAGCATCGCTCTGCTGCAGGCGTTGGGGTCAAAGAGCGCCGGCAGGCGCCAGCGTGCGGCGTTGTCCTCGGGCGAAGAGGTGCCGGTGCCGGTGGAAGCATTGGTCGAGGCGGCGCTGAGCGAGAGGGACCCGAACGTCGCCGGAGCGCTTCGATGGGCTTTGGCGCGTTCGGGCGACGGCGGATTGGCGCTGCTGGCGGAGGGCCTCGGCTCACCGGTGGCCGCGGTGCGCAAACGTGCCGTCGAGTCCATCGCCGAGATTCCGAACGGCGAGGCGACCGCGCTGCTGCAGGACGCCCTCACGAACCCCGACGTCGTGGTCCGCAGGTATGCGGCTCTGGCGCTCGGCGCACGTGGAGTGGCCGACGCGGTCCCGACGCTCATCGACATGGTCGTCGAGGGGACGAACGACGTCGATGCGGCCGATGCGCTGAGCGCGCTGGCGAGTCGCCCCGCGTTGGTGGATCGGATCGCCACCGGCCTCGTCGACCGCCTCGCCCACGGCACCCTTGAATCGTCTGCGCGCCGACGGCTGGCACAGGCGCTCGCGGGAATCCCGGGTGCCACGACGACACAAGCCCTCACAGAGCTGTCACATGACGAAGACCGTGCCGTCGCGCTTACCGCGTCATACATTCTCGGAATGCGTGACGCGGGATAACCGGCGTTCAGGGGTCTTCAATCATGTCTGGTGCACGGCCTCGGTGCTACCGGACTGCAATAGCTTCGTGAGAAGGGTGCGAAGTTCCTGGGCGCCGTCCGGGCCGAGGATGTCGTCGATGTCGCGCTCCACACTGTCCATGGCTTCGCGCACTGCGGGGATGCGGGCGCCTGGCGGCGGGCGGGCAGCCCCGCCCGGTCGTATCTCGGCCCGGCGGTGGCCGCCGTGGCGATGATCCACGGCCTGCGCGACGACCACGACGCCCGCCGCGAATGGCAGGAGATCATGGATCAGCTCGGCGCGCCGCCGGAGCACACCTACGGCTACGGCGCGGTTTACGATGCGATTTTCCTGCTGCACCACGGGAAGGCGGCGGAGGCGCTGGCGCGGCTGGCCCCCGAGCCCAGGCAGGTGTGGAAGTGGGTCGCCTGGGTCTGGCACCACTGGTATGTCGCGCTGCGCGCCGAGGCCGCCGTGCTGGCCGGGAGCCCCGGCGCTCCCACCCGCCTGGCCGAGGCCCGTGCCGTCGTGGTCGGCAACCCGGTCGCCGGCGCCATCGTGAAGCGGGCCGAAGCCCTGCTCGACGGCGATCGGGAGGCGCTGCTCGCCGCGGCGGACGCGTTCGGCACCGCAGGCTGCCGCTACCAGTCGGCGCGAACTCTGGTGCTCACCGGCGGCGACCACGGCGAGCGCGGCCGCGCGGAGCTGGGCGAGCTCGGGGTTGCTCCGATGCCCGGCCGGTGAGCCGGCTGACGGGCGGACCATCCGGCGCGTGAGAGGTCAGGCCGAACCACCGGCCCGCTCGGTCATGTTTGGAGAGGTGCATCGGTCGTGGGCCGCGGCGTGTGGATGATGCCCATCACCAGGGACTCCAGGCGCTCGCGATCATCCGCGGAGATCTCCCCGACCAGCGCCTCGACCTGAGCGGTGACCTTGCTGTGCGCGCCAAGGGCGATCTTTCTGCCCTGGTCGGTCAGCTCGATGCCGCAAGCGCGCCGGTCGTGCGGATCGCGGACCCGGACCACCAGGCCGCGCCGTTCGGCCCGGTCGACGAGCCCGGTCATGCTGGACCGCTCCAGCCCCAGTGCCCGGCTCATCTCCGACATGCCCGTCGGCCCGCCCAGCGTCATGCAGAGGAGCTGGATCTGCTGCGGAGTCGCCTCGAACTCCTTGCTGACCTCGCCGTAGACCCGGCTCACCAGGTGCGCGAGCCGTACCAGCGCGGTGGCCAGCTGGGTGTTTTCCATGCCGTCAGTCTATTTGACGGTAGTTCGCACCGCGAACTAATGTACTTCGCACTACATACTTTCCGTACAACGAACTAAGGTCGATTTTGAAGACGTTGTTAGCCCTTGCCGCCTCGGTCTTCAGCTACGCGCTCATGCAGACGACGGTCGTCCCCGCAGTCGGCCTGCTGCAGCGCGAGCTCGACACCACGCCAGGCTGGGCCTCGTGGATCATCAGCGGGTTCCTGCTGTCCAGCGCCGTGCTCACTCCGCTGTTCGGCCGGATGGGCGACCTGTACGGCAAGCGCCGGGTGCTGCTCGCCGTACTGATCACGTATTTCGCCGGCATGGCCGGGGCCGTGGCGGCGCAGGACATCGGGCAGCTGATCGCGGCCAGGATCGTGCAGGGCGTGGCGCTCGCGGCGGTGCCGCTGTCGATGGCCATCCTGCGTGAGACCATGCCGCGCGAGCGGATGGCGTTCGCGTTCGGGCTGATCTCCGGGATCGTCGGGGTGGGTGCCGGCGTCGGCCTGGTGGTCGGCGGGCTGCTCGCCGACCACCTGTCGTGGCGCTGGCTGTTCGGGCTCGGCGCGCTGCTCACCCTGGTCAGCCTGGTGCTGGTGGTCCGCTTCGTGCCGGAGAGCACGCACACGGCGAAAGGCAGGCTCGACCTTCCCGGCGCCGTCCTGCTCGGCGCCGGCCTGGTCAGCCTGCTGCTGGCGCTCACGCAGCGCCAAGCCTGGCTCGGGATGGCCGCGGTGCTCTTCTTCGTCGTCCTGGTGCTGGTCGAGCGGCGCAAGGACGACGCGTTGATCGACCTCGCCGAGCTGACGGACCGGCCGATGCTGGCCACGCACGCGCTGGCGTTCCTCTTCGGCGCCTCCTCGTATTTCCTCTACCTGGGGCTGCCCGCCTACGCCCAGCTTGAGCCGGGGACGAGCGGAGTCGGCTTCGGTGCCACGGTCACCGTGTCCGGCCTGCTGATGCTGCCGGGCACACTGATCCTGCTGCCCGCGGGCACGGCCGTGGGAAAGCTGGCCGAGCGGTTCGGTCCGCGCTGGCCCGCGGTTCTCGGGTTCGCGATCGCCGCCCTCGGTTCCGTGCTGCTCTCCCTGGCCCACGCCTCGGTGTGGGAGCACCTGGTCTTCTACACCGTGGTGGGCGCTGGGTCCGGCCTGGTGATGGCCACGCTGCCGAAGCTGATCGGCGACCTGGTGCCGCTCACCAGGACCGGCGTGGCCAACGGGCTCAACAACCTCGCGCGCACGGTCGGCGGTGTCGTCGGCAGCGGCCTGGCCGCCGCCGTCCTGAGCGGCGGCTACACCGACGCGGCCTTCACCACCCTGTTCTGGCTGGCCGCCGGAACCGGCGTGCTCGGCCTCGCGGTCGCCCCCTTCGCGGTGCGGCACGCGGGCGGGAGGGAGCATGAGCGTGTTCAGCAAGCGCGAGCTTGAATACCTCACCGGCGAGCGGCCCCTGGCCTGCAAACTGGGCCGGTTGGCCACGATCGGCGCGGACGGCCTGCCGCATGTGGTGCCGGTGGGCTGGTCGCTCGGCCCGGACGCCGCGACCGTCCACGTCAACGGGCGCAACAACGCCGCGTCGAAGAAGTTCCGCGACGTGATCGCGACCGGGGTGGCGGCGCTGGTGATCGACGACGTGCTGCCACCTTGGCGGCCCCGCGGCGTCGAGATCCGCGGCCGCGCGACAACCGTGGGCGACACAATCGTCATCCACCCGGCCCGGGTGGTGAGCTGGGGAATGGACATCCTTGACTGACTACGGACACGACCTGCTGTTCAGCGCCAACCTCATCCCGTCGAGCGAGCACCCGGACACGGTGGTGGCCCTGGCCCGGCTGGCCGAGGAGGCAGGGCTGGACCTGGTGACCTTCCAGGACCACCCCTACCAGCCGGCGTTCCTCGACACCTGGACGCTGCTCAGCTACGTGGCCGCGCGGACCAGCACGATCCGGGTGGCGGGCAACGTGCATCCGCTGCCGCTACGGCCGCCGGCCATGCTGGCCCAGAGCGCTGCCAGTCTCGACCTGCTCAGCGGCGGGCGGTTCGAGCTCGCGCTGGGCGCCGGCGGGTTCTGGGACGCGATCGCGGCCATGGGCGGCCCGCGCCGCACCCCGGGCGAGGCGGTCACCGCGGTGGAGGAGTCCATCGCGATCATCCGGGCGGTGTGGGACCCGCCGGGCGGGGTGTCCTTCGAAGGTGAGCACTACCGGGTCACCGGGATGAAACGGGGACCGCGCCCCGCCCACGACATCGCCGTCTGGGTGGGCGGGTACAAGCCGCGGATGCTCGACCTTATCGGCCGCACGGCGGACGGCTGGTTGCCCTCGCTGCCTTCCCTGGGCTCGCCCGGCGCGCTCGATCGCGGCAACACCGTCATCGACGAGGCGGCGGAACGCGCCGGGCGCAAGCCCTCCGACATCAGGCGGCTGCTCAACCTGGGTGAGGAACTCCCCGCCGAACGGCTGGCCGAGCTGGCGCTGGCGCATGGGGTCAGCGCGTTCACGCTGATGACGATGGACCCGGGGCAGATCAGGAGGTTCGGCGAGGAGGTGGCGCCCGCCGTACGCCGGCTCGTCGCGGCGGAGCGGGCCTGACCCCCGGCGGGGACATCAGGCGCCGGTGGCGTGTTCCGTCCCGTCCGGGGACGCCTGCGCAACACTCGCCATTCCCGGCGAATCCCCTGGTCAACCGGGTGGCGCAGGAGGGTGCCGTGTCCCGCGCCATGCTGGTGCGCTTTGTCATGGCGGGAGCGTGGCCCGAGGCTGTGCGGCATGACCACGACGACATCTTCACCACCGGGCCTACGGGCGGTGGAGGGCACCGTCCTCTCCGGCGGCCCCGTGATGTCGGCCGTCGTCCTCGGCTGCGCGATGCCGGCCCTGCTCCTGCTGTCCGGGCCGGCCTGATCCTCAGCCCAGTTCAAGGCTCGTGGTCGCGTAGATCCCCTTCAGGTCCACATCTGGGACCGGGCCGGTGTACATGCGGGCCGCCTCGAAGGAAGGTCGCAAACCGAGACGCTCGGCCATAGCCACCGAGGGCTTGTTGATGTCCGGCACGTCGATCGCGATCGGCAGCCCGGGCTTGCCGGCCGCCAGTGCGCTCACCAAGGAGAGCGCGACGTTCTCGGAGGCCGCGTACAACGGCCCGATCCGCCAGGCCCCGGCGGCAGGCCGTACGACTCCGAAACCCTGCAACTCCCCATCGCGCAGAACCGCCAGGGCTGTGCGGTCGGGCAGGCTCACCCACGACGCCAGGAACGCGTCGCGTGCCGCCGGAAAGAACCTGCGATCATAGGCCGCGAGGTGGTCGAAGGGAATCGTCCGGGCGTCGACCACCGTGACGTCGCCGACCTGCTCAGCAGCGTAGGGCACCCCTTCGTAGCGGACGTGGTTCCACACCCGCCGGAATCCCGACCTGCGATAATTGGCCTGCTGGTCCACCACTCCGTCAAGCGCGATATTGCGACCTTCCAGGTGTGCCATGCCCGCCTTCCACACCTGAATGCCGTAACCTTGGCCCCGCAATTCTGGACTCACGATGTAAAATCCAATGAAACCAAAATCCGCCTCATATCGGACAGCGGAGATGGATGCGATCGCCTCGCCGTTCAGCCGCCCCATGAAGAATCCATGCGGATCGGCCGCGAAGAAGGCCTGACCATCGGTTTCGCCGGGGTTCCATCCCTCCCGATCCGCCCACTCCCGCAGACTGCGCATCTCCTGTGCCGTGGCGACGCCGATCGTCATCTCTTCCATGCAGGCCATTCTTCGCCACGCACGACAACGTTGTCCCGGCTTCCAGATGAATCGCTTCCCTGATGGCAGATTTCAGGAGTGGGGCCCTGGATTTTCACGGCATCGCCAGGTACGGAAGCCAGTGGACCGCAACGCCTAGAATGTGGTGTTCCAGGGAAGGACGCCGAGAATGACACCTCTCTCACCACGCCTCGCCGCGATCGTCGAAGCCCTGCCCCTTGAGCCGGGCATGCGTGTCCTGGAGATAGGCGGAGCCCCGGGAGCCGCGGCGAAAGCGGTGTGTGAGCGGATCAAACCCGGCGGCCACATCCTGGTGATCGACCGCTCGGCCAAGGGCGTCGCCCTCATCGAACGCAACGCCGCCTCGGAGATCGCCCGCGGACTGCTTGGCGTCCGCCACGTGGCCGCCGAGGACTTCACCCTGCAGCCCGAAGAGCCGCCGTTCGACCTGGCCTTCGCCATCCGGGTCGGCGCACTCGACGGCCGCCACCCAGAGGCCGGCATCCGCGCCCGCGAGCACATCAGCCAGGCACTCGCCCCCGGCGGACGACTCCTCATCGACGGCGGCACCCCCTTGCGCGAGACCGACCTGACCTAGAAATTTCGGGGCCGCCGTCGGCCCCCAGCGCCGCGGTTCGCGAAGCGGCCGCGAGGCGGAGTGCGGGTTCGCTCGGCGACTGGAGAAGCCGGGCCGGCTCCTGCGGGCCGCCGCGCACCGGCAGGATGCGCACGCCGGGAAGTGCGGCGGAGGCCGGCGCGGAGGACACTGTGGTCAGCCCAAACCCGCAGCCACGAGATGTAGTTTCGCCAGCCGGTCCCGGGCCTGCCCGTCATGCGGCCGGGCAGGTGGTCCCCTCGGCCGGCACCTGACCGTCGAGCAGATACTTGTCGACGACGCGAGTGACGCAGGCGTTGTTGTAGGCGCCGTGCCCCCCGCCCTCATAGGTGACCAGCACGCCGGTCTTGAGCTGCGCGTCGAGAGCGGTCGCCCACTTGTACGGCGTGGCCGGGTCGCCCTTGCCGCCGATCACCACGATGGGCGCGGACCCGGTGGCGTCTATCTTCTTCGCCTCGTCGCTGCCGGGGACGGGCCAGTAGGCGCAGGGTCTGGCCGCGTCGCCGGCCATGAAGGGGAAGATCTTCTCGATCTTCCTGTTGATCTCGGCGACCTGCGCGGCGGTGGGGCGTTCCGTGGTGTCGGCGCAGTTGACGGCTTGGAGGCTGGACATCGCGGTCGAGTAGCCGCCGTCGGGTTTGCGGCCGGTATAGAGATCGGCCAGCTCGAGCAGCGTGCTGCCGTCGCCCTTGAGCGCGGTGGCAGCACCCTCCTCCAGCATCGACCAGCTGTCCTCGGAATAGAGCGCAGCGAGCACGGCGAGCTGGGCCAGGCCGTAGGTGAGCATACGGTCACCGACCTTGAGCGGCTCGCTCTTCAACCCGTCGACCAGGTTCTCGACCGCCCGTTTGACGGCGCCCGGATCATCGCCGAGTTCACAACCCCGGGCCACGCAGTCCTCGGCGAACGCCGCGAAGGCGCGCCCGAAGCCGGCCGCCTGGGTCACGGCCCGCTCCCCAAAGCTCACGGTGGGGTCGAAGGGGGCGTCGAGCACGAAACGGCCGACCTTCTTGGGAAACCGGGTGGCATAGACGGCACCGAGGTGGGTGCCGTAGGAGAAGCCGAAGTAGTTGAGCCGTTCGTCCCCGAGCGCGGCGCGGATCCGGTCGAGGTCCCTGGCCGCGTTGACGGTGCCGACGTGCGGCAGCACCTTGCCGGAGTCCCGCCGGCAGGCGTCGGCGAACTCCTTGAGCAGCCTTTCGGCCTGCGGGCCGTCTTTTGAGGCCAGGAGGTTGCCGACCTGCCCGCCGCACCTGACCCCGGCGCTGCGCTCGACACCCCGGGGATCGAAACCGACCAGGTCGTAGCGGCTGCCGAGGACGGAGAAGGCGTCGGGTGACAGGTTGTCGACGCCCGAAACACCGGGCCCGCCGAAGTTGAAGACGAGCGACCCGAGCCGACTCCCAACGGCCCTGGTCCGGATCAGCGCCATGTCGATCTGCTCACCATCGGGCTCGGCGTAGTCGAGCGGCACCGGGATCGTGCCGCACTGCATGGCCGGGTCCGGTTTCGTGGGCTGACCGTCGAACCCGGCGAGGTCGACACAGGGACCCCACTTGATCGGGCCGGCCTCTTGGTCGGTCGGCTTCGCTGCCGTGCTGCATCCGGCGAGAACTGTCACGCACAGGAGGGTGACCCAGGTCTTCTTCATGGAGACAATCATGATCTTCCCGGTTTGTGCGCAGGGCCGATACTGGAAACCGTGATCAGGCTCTTGCCGTTCAAGTGAAGCTTCCTTCAGGCAGGGGGCGCCGGGAGTGTCAGTACGGCTGACGCCAAGGCGGCCGACATGATCAGCGCCATCACGTGCACCGCTCGTCGGCTACGGATCAAGCCCTTCTTCGAGTGCGGTAAGCGCTTTGCCGGCATGCCTGTGAGCAGTAACGGCGGGGCCGTCCGGTGACGGTTCCGGGGATGGCGTTGCCGCACACGGGGCAGCCGGAGGCGGGGGCGGGATCGCCTGTCGTTTCGTCACGGCCGGCCGCCACGGCGGGGGTTTCGTCACAAGGGGCGGCGGGCTGTGCGATCGGGGGGTGGTCGCGCCGGATGGCCTCCGCCGGAGAGCGGGCCGTCCGCGGGAGGGTCGTGGCGATGAAGTCGAGGACACGCTCCAGCCCGTGCCGGAACCGGTCGTCGTAGCTCAGGTGCGGCTGGCGCGCCTGCATCACGATCTTGGTGAAGATCGGGTATTTGCCGCTGTTCGTGAGCTGCTGAATGCGCGGGTAGCTCCGCGCCGTCCACTCCGACTCGCTGAGCCCGCTGCGGCGGACCTCTCCGGCCCAGCTGATCTCCTCGCGGACCGCGCCCTCGATGTAGCTGTTCAACATGGCCATGAGGCCGAGGTTCTCGTCGATGGAGACGTGGGCGTCCAGCACCCCCATCACCCGTTCGATCAACAGCAGCTGGTTGGGGCCGTAGCTGGGGAGTGCCCGGTGCACGGTGACGACCCACGGGTGGCGCAGCCACATGGCCCGGTGTTCGCAGGCGTAGCGCGTCAGGTCCGCGCGCCAGTCGCCGGATGGCAGGCCTTCGAGGTCGATCTCGCCCTGCAGCCGGTCGGCCACGAGCTCGACGAGGTTGTCGCGGCTCGGGACGTAGCGGTAGAGCGACATCACGCCCGCGCCGATCTCGGCGGCGATCCGCCGCATGGTGGCGGCCTCCAGCCCCTCGGCGTCGGCGATCCGGACCGCGGCCTCGGTGATCTGCGCGCGGCTGTAGGCCGGCTTCGGCCCGTAGGCCGGGCGCTCGGGACGCATCCAGATGTTCACGTACTCGGCGTCGGTCACCGTTCCATCCTCCTGGTTGCGTACATAGTACCCAGTCCCTTAGCCTGGCCGTCATGATCGCGTACAAGGTACCCAGTGGAGGGGTTATGTCTGATCCGATCGTGGTCGCCGAGGGGCTGCACAAGTCCTTCGGCGGCACCCATGCGCTACAAGGCCTAGACCTGAGCGTCCCGAAAGGGACGGTCTGCGGCGTGCTCGGACCGAACGGCGCAGGGAAGACAACCGCGGTGCGCATCCTGGCGACCCTGTCCGACCCCGACGCCGGGCACGCCCGCATCGCCGGACACGACGTCGCCTGTGAAGCCGGCAAAGTCCGCGAGCGGATCGGGCTGGCCGGCCAATACGCCGCCGTGGACGAGAAGCTCACCGGTCGCGGCAACCTGCGCATGTTCGCACGCCTCCACCACCTCCCCCGCCGCCAGGCACACCACCGCGCCGACGAACTGCTCGACCGCTTCGGCCTGACCGAGGCCGCAGACCGCCCCGTCGCCGGCTACTCCGGCGGCATGCGCCGCCGGCTCGACCTGATCACCTGCCTCATCCAGCGCCCCGACGTGCTCTTCCTCGACGAGCCCACCACCGGCCTGGACCCCCGCAGCCGCGGCGAGATCTGGGACAGCGTCCGCGACCTGGTGGCCGGCGGCACCACGGTGCTGCTCACCACGCAATACCTGGACGAGGCCGACCACCTCGCCGACGACATCGCCGTCGTCGACCACGGACGCGTGATCGCCACCGGCACACCCGACGACCTGAAGGCCACGATCGGCGACCGCCTCGACGTCACCCTCGAAGACCCCGCCGCACTGCCCGCGGCGGCGACCGTCCTGAACACCCTCACCGGCACCGATCCCACAGTGACGGGCGCCGACCGGCTCAGTGTCGCCCTGCCGCGCGGCGGCCTCCGGCTCGCCGGCATCGTGCGCGAACTCGACCGCGCCGGAGTCGCCGCCGCCGACGTGAGCCTGCGCCGCCCCACCCTCGACGAGGTGTTCCTGCGCCTCACCGGCCGCAAGGAGAGCGCCCGATGACCACCCTCATCTCCTCGCCATTCGACCGCCTGCGCTGGACCTTCCTCGACGGCCTGACCCTGATCGGCCGCGAGCTGGGACGACTGCGGCAGGAACCCGGGCAGATCATCGCCGCGCTGGTCTTCCCCGTCATCATGGTGGTGCTGTTCGGCTACGTCTTCGGCAGCGCGATCCAGGTGCCGGGCGGGGGCGACTACCGCGAATACCTCATGCCCGGTCTGTTCGCGATGGTGACCTTCACGGCAATGCAGGGGGTCATGGGGCGGATGGCGGCCGACGCCTCGCTTGGCGTGATGGATCGGTTCCGTTCCATGCCGATGGCGCGGCTGGCTGTGCCGTTCGGGCAGACCGGCGCCGACTCCCTGATCGGTGTGCCGCTGCTGGCCGCCATGGTGGCCACGGGCCTGCTGGTGGGCTGGCAGCCGCACCTCGGCCTGATCCCCACCGCCGAGGCGTTCGGGCTGATACTGCTGATGCGCTACGCGCTGGGCTGGGTGGGTGTCTATCTGGGCCTGCTGGTGAAGGACGAGCAGGCCGCCACCCAGTTGGTGCCGTTGTTCCTGCCGATCACGATGCTGTCCAACGCGTTCGTCCCGACCGACGGCATGCCCGCCTGGCTGCGGTTCGTCGCCGACTGGAACCCGGTCAGCGCACTCACCGCCGCCACCCGAGAACTGTTCGGCAACCCGGGCGCCCCGTCCGGAGACGTGTCGTGGCCGCTCGCGCACCCGGTCGCCACCGTCCTGCTCTGGTCGGCCGCACTGCTGGTCCTGTTCGTCCCGCTGTCGCTCCGCGCCTACACGCGCAGGGGGCGGTGAACACCCGGGTACCCGCACACCGCCTGTTCTCTTCTAAATCGTTCTCCTCCGAAAGGCGCCAAAATGGCACATAACACCTACGAAAGGGTGCAGCAGATCCTGGACTGGGCTGTGGCCGCGGACGGCATTCCCGGCATCGTCGCCGAAGTTCACGACGCCGACGGAACCTGGTTCGGCACCGCAGGAGTGGCCGACCTCACTACCGGGCATCGGCGTCAGCCTGGGGAATACCTACACATCGGCAGCTCCGGTAAGGCCTTCACCGCCGTCACCGCGCTGGCCCTGGCGGCCGAGGGCAGGCTGAGCCTTGAGGACCCGGTCAACACGTGGCTGCCCGGCGTCATGGAGACGGGCGGCTACGACGGCGACAGGATCACCATCCGGCATCTGCTCAACCACACCAGCGGCCTGTTCCTCACCGGCCTCGCACCAGAGCTGCAAAACAGCCTCGCCACCCGGCCGACCCGCATCTGGACCACCTCCGAGCTGATCGAGCTCGCGCTGTCCCAGCCACCGGTCGCCGAGCCGGGCGAGCAGTTCCTCTACGCCAACGGCGGCTACTACCTGGCCGGCGCGATCATCGAGAAGGTCACAGGCAGCACCTACGCCGCCGAAGTCGAACGCACGGTCATCCGGCCGCTCGGCCTGGCCCACACCCACGTACGGCCCGCCGACGCCACCGGCTATCCCCACCCGCATCCCACGGGCTACGTCGCCGGCGCCCTCAAGGACGGTGTCGACCCGGCCACGCTCACCGCGGAGAACTGGGCGTCAATGATCGACTACGACAAGCCCCCCGTCGACGTCACCGCACTCAACACCTCATGGGGGTGGGCGGCCGGTGGCGTCGTCTCCACCACCGAAGACCTGACCCGCTTTCTCCAGGCGATCGCGACCGCCGGCCTGCTGCCCCCGGAGCAGCATCACATGATGTGGACCACGGTCGGCGGCGACCGCGTCGTCTGGCTGCCCCACGCCCGCTACGGCCTCGGCGTGATCGAGTTCGACAGCGCGGATGCCCATGCCGTACACCGCCAGGCGGTCGAGGCGGGAGGCGTCTCCGTCTCGGAGGTCACCCATCTGGCCTTCGGCGACCTGGTCGGGCGGGTGCGTGACCCGTTCGGCAACGTGTGGTGGATCCAGACCCGCATCGAGGACGTGACGGCTGAGGAGATGGAGCGACGCTTCGGCGACCCGGAGTTCATCGCGGCGATGGAGTACATGCAGCGCCCCGAGACCGAGATCTTCCCCCGGAGCTGAACCTCGATCTGCCGGATGGCGCCGGGTGGGGGCACCCGGTGGACTCCGCGACGGCGATGCGATCCCCTTATCGGGATGCGCGGATCTTCGCCGCCGCCTCGCGGAGCAGGCCGGGGGCCAGCCGGCGGTGGACGGCGGACGCCTGCATGGGCGCGTGCCCCGCATCGGCCCTGCTTCGGCTGAAGCAGTGCTGAGCAGCGAGAACAGGTGGCAAAAGGCCCAGGTGATCGGGGGACAAACAGGGCCACCTTTACGAGGAACCATGCCGGGAGAAGGCGCGACACTGGGTGGTATGGACCGTGACCACACCAGCATCCCGCTGGCGGAGTTCCTGCGCTCGGCCCGCGCCCGGCTCAGCCCGCGACAGGCCGGACTCGACGAGTCCATCCTGAGCCGGCGCCGCGTGTCCGGGCTGAGGCGCGAGGAACTGGCCCGGCTCGCCGGGGTGAGCGTGGACTATTACACACGCCTCGAACAGGGCCGCAGCCGCAGCGCCTCACCCGAGGTCCTCGACGCGCTCGCCACCGCTCTCCACCTCGACGACGCCGGGCGCGAGCACCTGCACACCCTGGCCCGCCCCAAGCCCGCCCAGCGCAGACGACGCCCGCGCCCGCAACGCGTCCACCCCGCCACCTGGCGGCTGCTGGACACCCTGGAAACGGTGCGCCGGCCCGCGTTCGTCGTCGGCCGCCGCCTTGACGTCCTCGCCCACAACCGGCTCGCCGGTCGCCTGATCACCGATTTCCGCGCCCTGCCCGCAGCCGAGCGCAACCTGGCACGTTTCGTCTTCCTCGATCCCCACGCCCACGAGCTGTACAAGAACTGGCCCGCCGTCGCCGCCGACACCGCCGCCCTGCTCCGCCTCGACGCCGGTGGCCGGACCGACGATCCCGCCCTCAGCGCCCTCGTCGGAGACCTGTCCATCCAGAGCGAGGAGTTCCGCCGCTATTGGTCAGACAACAAGGTCCACCGGCGCACTACCGGCAGCAAGGACTACCATCATCCCCTCGTCGGCGACCTCACCATCACCTACCAGGCCTTCACCCCCGCCGACGACTCAGACCAGACGTTGTTCATCTACGACGCCGAACCCGGCAGCCCATCCGAAACCTCGCTCCACCTGCTCGCCCAGTGGAACGAACCGGCAGCCGATGCTTCCAAGGACAGGGCCGAAGACCGCTTGAGGTGACCCTGCCACCGCTGTGAACAGCCGTTCCCTCAGCTCCTCCCGGCGAGGCGTTCGGCCTGGGCGCGGCCCACGTCGGCGGCTCGGTGCAGGTAGTCGGCGATGACGGTCAGTTCGGCCTCGCTGTAGCGCTCCAGCACCTCGGCGAACGCCTTGCCCGGCAGGTCCCAGGCCGCGCCGATCCTTTCCCGAGCCTTGGGCGCCAAAGCGACCAGGGCCCGCCTGCGGTCGGCCGGGTCCGGGTGGCGTGCCACCAGGCCCGCCTTCTCCAGGCGATCCACCAGGCGTGTGGCCGAACCGGGCGTCAGGCCGGTCAGCCGTGCGATCTCACCGGTGCTGACCGGCCCAGACTCCAGATCCAGCAAGGCCACGCACTGCAGGTCGGTGGAGTGAATCTGCAGATGGTCGGCCATTGCCTGGTTGAACAGGACGTACGCCGCATAGTGCCGCTGACTCTCGTCCATGATCCGCTTCAGCGTTTCAGCTTGATTTGACACCGGACAGTCCCACGCCTCACCACCGGAGTTGAGCACATCGTTCTGCTCTCGTCGTCCGCCGTGCTCGCCAAGGACGCCGAGACCCACCCACTGGCCAAGCCCCACCTCGACGTCGAGCAGGCCCTGACCGCCGCGCCCGTCCGGAGCACGCTGCTGCGTCCGGGGGCTTTCGCCGGGAACGCCCTGGCCTGGTCCTGGTCGGTTAAGGCCGATGCCCCGGTGAGCCTGCCGTACCCGGGGGCCTACAACGACCCCGTCCACGAGGCCGACCTCGCCGAAGCGGCTGCCGCCGTACTGACCGACCCCGCCGCGCTGGGCGGCCGGGCTTACACACTGACCGGCCCCGAGTCGATCACCTGTGCCGGGCAGCTCGATATCATCAGCCGTGCGACCGGCCAAGACATCGCCATCCGGAACGTCACTCCCGAGGAGTGGAAAGCGGAGGTGGCGGACTACATGCCCGGGCTCGTCGCCGACGCGCTGCTGGACTGGCAGCGCACGAACGACGGCGTTCCAACCGAGATCACCACCGACCTCGATCGGCTGATCGGACGGCCAGGCCGTACATTCGCCGCCTGGGCGCAGGAGCACGCGGCGGCTTTCAAACCCTGACGACGGCACCTTAAGATCCGGCCGGAAACGCGCAACCTGTGGTCACGCAAGTTCTGCCGGCTGAAGTTGCTCCCCCGTCGCATCGACGACCACTGCCTCGAACCGTACGGCGCAGCCGGCTATCCGCGTATCAGCCGTCACCGCCCCGGTCCCGGCAAGGTTCGCGTGATCGTTTGGTCAGACATGCCCTGGCGTCACCCAGGCGATTGATCGTTAAAATCGGGGCGTGGAAGCGGCGCCGGTCCTCCAAGGACGCAAGCATGAGCGTGACCGGTTGGATCAGGCGCTGCGGCGGGTCAGGAGCGGCGAGAGCGCCGTGCTCGTCCTGCGGGGCGAGGCCGGCGTGGGCAAGACCACCCTGCTGGATCACGTCGAGAGCCAGGCCGCCCGATGCCGGGTCGCCCGGATCACCGGGGTCGAGTCCGAACTCGATCTGCCGTTCGCCGCCCTCCACCAGCTCTGCGCTCCCATGCTCGCGTCAGCCGGCACGCTCCCGCCGCCCCAGCAGCACGCGCTGGATGTGACGTTCGGGCACGCCGGCGGAGCGGCGCCCGACAGGCTCGTTCTCGGCCTGGCGGTGCTGGGCCTGTTCGCCGAAGCAGCCGCGGAGCAACCACTCGTCTGCCTGATCGACGACGCGCAGTGGCTCGACACGGCCTCCAGGCAGGTGCTCGGATTCGTCGCCCGGCGGCTCCTCGGCGAATCAGTGCTGCTGGTCTTCGCCATCCGGGAGCCGAATCCGGACACCCTGCTGGCCGGCCTGCCGGCCTTGGCCGTGGGCGGTCTCGACGACGCGGATGCCCGGGCGCTCCTGACCGCGGCGACGCCGGGCCTTCTCGACGCCCGTGTCCTCGACCGCATCGTCGCCGAGACCCGCGGCAACCCCCTGGCGTTGCTGGAGCTGTCCCGCAGTGGCCGGGCAGAGCTCCTCGGCGGGTTCGCCCTCCCCGCGGTCGGCGCCGACGCCCTGCAGGACCGGTACGAGCAACGCGTTCGCGCCCTGCCCGGCCCCACCCGGCGGCTGCTCCTGCTGGCCGCCGCCGACCCCACCGGCGACGCCACCCTGCTCTGGCGTGCCGCGCAGGGCATCGGCCTCGGACCGCAGATGGCGGCCCCGGCGCAGGAGGCGCAGCTCGTGGAGATCGGCCGGAGCGTCCGGTTCCGTCATCCGCTGGTGCGCACGGCCGCCTACACCGCGGGCAGTGTCGAGGAGCGGCGTGCCGTGCATCATGCGCTCGCCGCCGCCTTGGACGGCGGGAACGACCGGCAACGGCGGGTGTGGCATCTGGCCGCGGCCGCGGCGGGGCCAGACGACGGTCTCGCCGCCGAGCTCGCCGACGTCGCGCGAGGTGTGGAGTCCCGCGGCGGGATCGCGGCCGCGGCGGCGCTCCTGCGGCGTTCGGCCGAGCTGACGACGGACCCTCGGCTCGGGGCCGAGCGCACCCTGTCGGCGGCCCGGGCGCATCTCGACGCCGGTGACTTCGCCTCGACGCTCGGCCTGCTCGCCAGAGCCGAAGCCTGCGCGGTCGACGAGCTGCAAGTGGCCCGCATCGACTTGCTCCGCGGACTCACCGACCGCGCCGCCCACTCCGGGCGGGAGGCGCCGGCGGCGCTGCTGCGCGCCGCTCGGCGGCTCCAGTCCCTGGACGGCCGGCTCGCGCGGCACACCTTTCTCGACGCTTGGGGAGCGGCCCTCGTCGCCGGTGGGCTCGCGTTTCTCGAAAGTGATCTGGCCGCCGTCTCCGTGGCCGCCCGGGAAGCACCCCCGGCACCCGGTGAGACGACCGCCGCCGATCACCTGCTCGACGGCCTGGCGGCTCTCATCACCGAAGGGGCGGCGGCGGCACATCCGATACTGCGCGAGGCCGTCACGGGCTTCGTTGACGACGATGTGCCACGCGCCCAGTGGCTGCACTGCGGCGTGCTGGTCGCCAACGCGGCGTTGTCGCTTTGGGACTACGACCGCTGGGAGGCGGCGAACGCCCGGCACGTCGAACTGGCCCGCGCCGGCGGCGCACTCGCCCCGCTCGCCAACGCGCTGAACGTCCGCCGGGTCATCGCGCTTTGGCGCGGGGACGTGGCGCACGCCCGGGAGCTGGGCACGGAGGAGGCCACAGTCAAACAGGTCACCGGCACGCGCAGGGCGTCCTACGGAGACCTGTTCCTGCTCGCCTACCAGGGGCACGCGGAGGAAGCGCTACCGCTGCTCGCCAAGGCAGCTGAAGAGGCCGCGGCGCGCGGGGAAGGGCTCGGCCTGTACTTCACCGACCGGGCCACCGCGTTGCTCCATCTGGGCCTCGGGCACTACGCCGAGGCGGCGGCCGCGGCCGGACGGGCCGCGACGGGCGACCTCGGCCCGTTCACCGCGCAGGCGCTGCCCGACCTGATCGAGGCCGCGGTGCGCAGCGGCGCGATTCCGGTAGCCGAAGCCGCCCTCGTACGTCTTGGGGCGTACACCGCCGGCTCGGATCAGGACTGGGCGACCGGCCTGCGAGCCCGCTCACGAGCCCTCCTCAGCTCCGGAGAGGAGGCCGACCGCTCCTACGCTGAGGCCGTCGACCGTCTTGGCCGGACCCGGCTGACGTTCGAACTGGCCCGGACCCGGCTGGTGTACGGCGAGTGGCTGCGCCGCGGACGCCGCAGGTCGGACGCACGCCGCCACTTGAAGCAGGCGTTCGAGGAATTCACCAGGATGGGTGCCGACGGTTTCGCCGAACGGGCCAGGCACGAGCTGCTGGCGACCGGCGAGAAAGTGCGCAAGCGCACCGCCGACACCGTCGGCGAGCTCACTCCGCAGGAGGAGCACATCGCCCGCATGGCGAAGTGCGGCCGCACCAACGCGGAGATCGGCGCCGAGCTGTACATCAGCGCTCGCACCGTCGAATGGCATCTGAGCAGGGTGTTCGGCAAACTCGGCATCAGCTCACGCAAGGAGCTCCGACACACGCTGATTCACCCGTCCAACCGGACGTGCTGACGCAGAGGCGTGTCAAGATGACTGCTTGCCCTATCCCGGTCGGATGACCGACATCCAGCCGACCGCCCGGCCATTCCCGACGGGCGTAGTCGGCTCGATGCCCTCACCGGCGTGAAAGCAAGGACCCGGCCTGCATCTCAGGCCGGGCCCCTCCTTATCGGATTACTGGGTGACCGGGAGCCAGCTCCAGGTGTCCGCGGCGTGGCCGGCGGTGATGGTCAGCTGATTGTTCAGCCCGTGCTCGGTGAGGTACATGCGCTCCTCGACCAGGCGCGTCTGGAACGAGTAGTTGCTCAACGCGATGCCGCCGGTCACGTTGCGCTCGCACCAGAGGTAACCGTCGTTGTTGGGGCGGAAGGAATTCAGGGTGACTCCGTTTCCGCTCAACGGATCCGAACTCGTGGCCGTCGTGTTTAGATATCTCCCGCCGTAGACGAGATAGTTGCAGTCCTCACCGCCGGTCTGCCCTGCAGGGATTCTGGTGAATCGCTCATGTGGCGCGTCGTGGTCGGGATAGAGAATCACCGGAGTGTTCTCCGCGGTGTGGCCGCCTGAGACGTCGATCACAAAGCGCTCCGGCGTGGGTTCGGCCAGGCCCAGTTCGGCGAGATCCTGCATCTCCCCGGGGTCTTGCAGGAACCACCGCTGCCGGGCCGATCCGTCGGCGTCGCGGCCTCGCAGTACGGCACCGCCGCCGTCCGCCGTCAGCATCTGATCGGTGACCATGTTCTCCAGGGTCCATGTGCCGTCGCCCTGGTAAACGGGCCGCCAGAGCTGGTCGTTCGCCTCGTGGGGCCACTGCACCACCCGGGCGTTGGACGCACCGCCCTCCTGGCCCATGTAGTCCCCGGTGAGCCGGCTCACCAGGCGGTAGCGGCCGGGGAACTCCGGCTCGGGATAGAGGTTCCACGACTGCGACTGCGACTGGCTCTGGGAGTACGACAGGTCGGTGACCGCGTTGGAGATGCCCTGCAGGGCAGTGGCGACGTTGGTGGTGCCGGCGTTGCGCAGGACGGCCGTGCCCGGCGGGGCGGGAACGGTCACCGCCAGCTGCGGGGGGTTGTTGGTGTTCGGCAGTCCGCCGAGCTCGTAGCGAACAGGAAGGTGGTCCGAGTACAGCACGCTGTTCAACACAGTCGATTGGGTGACATGCAAGGTGCCGGCGGCCGGCAGGACGGCGTAGTCCAATCTCCTCTGCGGATCTATGGTCGGGTGGGTCGGCGACGGCGGGCTGTGTACGGTGAACCGGCCTGCGCCGTAGTTGTTGTTCAGAGTGGTCTGAAGGTTTTGCGGATCGCGGTTGAAGTCGCCCAGGACGGCCCACTCCAGTGCCGCCCCGTTGGGGCCGGCGGCCTGCATCCAGGTCGCGATGCGGTTCACCAGCCCGGCCATGTCGTTTCCGGTGCCGGACCAGCCGTGCACGGTGAAGTAGACGACGCCGCCGATGTTCACACCCAGCGCGGGCCGTCCGCCGTTCATGGGCGACTCGACGACGAAGATGTCCGCGGCGGGAACCTGGGTTCGGGTGGCGACCGCCAGGTTCACCCGGTTGGGCGGGTTCCTGGTTGAGGTGTCGGTGTGCAGCCAGTACAGATATCCCTGTGGCCGGCTGGCCGTACCACCGTAGCGATACTCCCGCACCGGGGGATACGAGCCGTCCTCCCGGGCGAAGTTGTTCTGCGGGTGGTCGGTGACGTGCGTGCCGCCACCGGGTGGGGAGCCTGCTTCCTGCAGCAGGACGATTTCCGCCCCGTGCTCCACCGCCAGGGGGAGCACCCCGTAGCTGTACTTCGATTCGTACTCGTTGCCGATTTCGGCCCATCCGCCGCGGGTGCCTGAGCCCTGCATGTTCCAGGTGGCCATCCTGCGGCTGCCGTTCTGCCGGGGGTCGAGCTGCCCGACGTCGCGGAGGAACAACGACGGCCTGCGCCCGTCGACGCGGGCCACGACTCCGTGCCCGTTGTAGTCCAGGGTCTCCCGGCCCGTCCAGTCGGGAATCCCCTGACCGCCCTGGCTCAGCGGCCGGAACCGGCGCGGGTCGGCGTTGTCGGAGCCGAACTGGAAGAAGGTGTCGGCCTGCACGCCGGGGCTGCCCATCGAATACGGCGTGTAGGTGGTGAACTGGCCGCCCGGCGTTGTCTGCTTGATCAGGGTGTTGTTGAAGAAGACGTTCTGCGGTCCCGAGGAGCCGGACCACTTGGCCGCTTTAGGCCCGGCGGCCCACCAGATGGGATACCAGGTTCCGTCGTCGGTCTCGCCTCCTTCCCCGCCGCAGTTGGCCGCGCAGTTGCCCGACCGGTGCGCGTAGGGGATGCGCACCGTGTTCCCCTCGAACAGGTTGAAACGTTCCCAGCCGCCGTGCAGGTTCAGGTCGGAGTCGAGGTCGTTGCGGAAGACCACGTTGCCGCTCGCCGACCACTGGAAGGTGAAGTGGCGCAGGTTCCTGCTGGTGTTGTAGGCGTACAGCGAGTCCCACACCCGGCTTCCCCGCAGGTAGCCGTTGCCGCCCTTGCCCTTGTTCCACGCCCCGTCGAAGGTGTTGCGCTCGATCTGCAGATTGCGCGCCACCTCCGTGACGATCGGATGCGAGCCGACCATCGTGGCGTTGAGCCCGCGCGCCCAGCTGTTGGCCGCCCACTTGAAGAGAATGCCGTGCATGGCATACTCCGGCGCCATGTTGCCGTAGTTGTTGACGGCGTCGGACGGCGACAGCGCATACGTGCCCCCGCCTAGCTTCGGCAGCCCGGTCATGTCCTGGGTCATCGCGAAGTTCTCGAACCCCACGCCCTCGACGGCTTTCAGCGGGGTGACCTTGCTGGGATAGACCGTTCCGAACATCGGCGGCGAACCGTCGGAGGTGGAGTCGACCGGCAGGTCGTACTCCAAGGGCCGGTCCAGCGTGATCGTCTTGGCCGTCGTGTCCTTGCGGACGACCCTGAACATCTGCTGGCGCATGTGCAGGTTTTCCATCAAGCTCTGGCTGGTGACGTCCTGCTGCGCGTAGAAATTGATGCTGTTGGCGGCCCCTACCCAGACATAGCCGCCGAGGCTGAACCTGTTCATGTCGGCGGTGGACACCAGCTTGACGACGCTCTGCCCCTCGCGGGCGGAGTATCCGGCGTCGTCGGCCCGGGCGGCCAATCTGATGCCGGAGGCCCAGTGCTGGTTGACACTTCCCTCAAACAGGTCCTTGCGGTTGGCCGGCGCCGCCTGCCACTCGTTCTGGTACCTGTCGGCCACGTCCCGGGTCTGCACCCGGAACATGGCGCGTCCCGGCCAGATCCAGCCGCCCTTGCCGAGGTCGCTGCCGCTGCCGAACTCCATGCCGTCCTGATTCCAGCGGCTGCCGTCCCCACTCAGCGTGTCGTAGCGGGTGTCGACGTCGGGCCGGAACACCAGCCGTGTGCCGCCGGCGCCGGAGCCCTGCCCGCGCAGGATCAAAAAGCTCGCGTCGACGTAAATCTGCCGGGACACGTCGATCCGCCCGGCAGGTAATGAGATCAGCGACAGCCGGTGATAGTTGGCCCGCGACGAGCACTGGTTCTTGATCTGGTCAATGGCGTTCTGCAATCCCGTGGTGTCGTCGACCCCGTCGTCCGCGACCACCCCGAAGCCCGAGGCCAGCTGCTGTGCCGTGATCCGGCAGGCCGCCTCTCCGTTGACCTCACCGTCTCCCGGAAGCCGCTGACCACCGAGATACCCCACCCGCGACCAGTCCGGCAGCCCCGCGGGCGGCTGTACACGATTGGCAAAGCTGAGATCAGGCTGGTTGGGCGGATTGACCGAGGCCGATGAGAGGGCGGGCAGCTGAATTCCGGCGGCGAATACGACGAGCAGGCTGCCTGCTAAGGCTGCGGCCAATCGTTGGAAACGTTTCACACGACCTACTTCCGCGTTACAGAGGACCCGTCGACCGAGACGGGCCGGTAGTAATGGCACAGGATCCAATGGATTTGCCATTCACCTGCGCTTATGCCGAGGTCTCAGGCTGATAAGCCCTCAAGCGGTGGCGGGCGACCCTGGCCCGGTCCGGCGAGCTCGCCGGCCGCTGTCTCGCGGGTGTCGCCATCGCTTCACCGATGCTCTGGCTCCATCAGGGGGAGATGTCAGACACTCCCCTGGTGCGCCGGGCCGGACAAGAACTCCTGGACGAGCGCCGCGAACTGGCGCGGGTACTGGAACAGGAACCCATGGCCGGCGTCGGAGAAGATCCGCAGGCGCGCGTTCGGCAGGTGGTCGGCGAGAAGCTGGGAGTTGACCGTCGGGATCATCGGGTCGTTGTCACCGGCGGCCACCAGCGTGGGCTGGGTGATCCCGGCGAGGCGGGCGAGCCGGCCGAGGTCGGGGATGCCCCACTCGACGATCGCGTCGTACTGGGCGCGAGCGACTTCAGGGCCGTTGGGCTTGTCGGGGTTCTCGGTCCGGCTGAAGATGCGCTGGACGTATTCCATGCCGAGCGCCCGGCTGGTCTCGGTGATGCCGAAGAAGATGTGAAGGAGTTCCTCCAGGCCGCCGTCCGCCCGGTTCGCGGCGCGCTCGATGTCGAGTGTCCAGCCGTGCATCTGCCGGCCGCCTCTAGGTCCGGTTCCCGCCAGGACGATCCGCCGGACCGCGCGCGGCCTGAGGAGTGCGACCTCCTGGGCGACCATGCCGCCGAGCGAGAAGCCGAGCAGGTCGACCTGCCCGAGATCCGACGCGTCGAGGAAGGAGATGGCGTCCCGGGCCATCTGCGTGACCGTGACGGGTACCTGGCCCGAGGACAGCCCGACTCCAGCGTTGTCGAGCAGGATCACCTCGCGCCCCGCGGCGAGAGCGTCGACCAGGATCGGGTCCCAGTTGTCGAGGTTGCCGCGGAAGTGCTGGAGGAACAGCAGGGGCGGCTCGCCCGTGTCGGCGGCGCCGAAGCGGCGGTAGGCGTAGGTCACCCCGTTGTCGGCGGTGACGTCGAGGACGGGTGCGGTGAGCTGCGTGAGCTCGTGGCCGTGGCTGAGGGTGGTCATGATTCGCCGTCCTTACTGGGGGAGTTCGTCGCCGTGGTGCTCGGCGATCATGTAGGCCGCGTACCATTGCGGCCAGTTCTCGTCGTACGCGCCGCCGTTGCGGGCCTCGTGCTCGCCGTGCGCGGCCGCCGCCCTTTTGAGCGCGCCGACCAGGTCGTTCAGCGACGCGTAGTTCGTGGCGCCGGTGTCGACGCGCCCGGGAAGCCGGGTCGTGACCTCCTGGATCAGGTAGGCGTTGCCGTCCGGGTCGTGGAAGGTCGCAAAAGACCCATAGCTGGCACGATCGGTGGCGAGCCCGCCGGCCCGACCGTCGGGGACCTGACCGAACTGGGCGCCAGGGGCTTCCGGGTGGAAGACGTCGCCGACCTCGGCGCCGAGGGCCGCGAGCCGGTCGCGGGCTGCGACGATGTCGGAGACGACCAGGTAGACGCCTTCGGCGGCTCCGGGCCGCTGATGGGTGATCCGGGTTCCGAACTGGATGGACGCGGGCGATCCCGGAGGCGTCACCTGGACGACGCGAAAGCCGTTCTCAAAGGAGAAGTCGGCGTCGAGGCGCCAGCCGAGGTCTTGGTAAAACTTCTTCGAGCGGTCGACGTCGGACACGGGGATCACAACGGCTTCAAGCTTCAGGTCCGCCTCCTTCGTGGCGGCGGTCGTCTCGGTGCCGGTTGCGGGCATGGTGCCCATCACTGTTCTCACCTTTCGGGTTCGATGGCGTGGTTGTCGGGCTGGTGGCGTTCCCACCAGTCGAGAACCAGGGACGCATAGGTCTTCGGTGCCTCTTCCCAGATGAAGTGCCCCGCGTCGACGACGTCGAGTGTGCTGTTGGGCAGCCGGGCGGCGAGGAACTCGCCGTGCGCGGGAGGGACGACCTGGTCCCGCTCGGGGGCGATGATCCGGACGGGTGTCCGGATGGCCGGGAGCAGCTGCTCCAACGCCTTGAGCTCGGTCGGGTAGGTGCGGACGTATCGCATCGACTCGGCGAACCGGCGACCGGCGTACGAGGCGAGGTAGTCCTCTCGCACATGGTCGCCGAGGGGTGTCGCCGGGAAGATGTTGTCCAAGGTCGTCTGCATGACGGTGGGTGCGTTCTGCTCGTACCAGCTGATGTCGGGCTCCGACACCCAGCTCGCGAGCGGCTCACCGAGTTCGAGCCGCGCCGACGCGCCGCCGCTGCCGATGACGACGCTGTGGAACCGGTCCGGCCGTTGCGCCGCCGCGAACAGGGAGGCGCTGGTGCCGATGTCCGGGCCGACGATGTGCACCTTGCCGAGCCCGAGCGCGTCCAGGATCTGAAGGACGAACGCGCCGGCTGCTCGTGGGGCGAGCAGGTCCGGACGGCTTTGCGACCTTCCGAAACCGGGCAGGTCGACGGCGACCACGTGGACGCCGGCGGCGAGTTCGGCCCAGGTGGGCTCGAAGGCGTACACGCTCTCGGGCCAGGGGCTGAGCAGGAGCGCGTGAGTGTCGCGCTGCTCGCTCTCGGCGTAGCGTACGGTGAGCCCGTCCACGGTGATGGTCTTGGGCTTGATCGGTGAGTTGTTCATGCTCGTTCTCTTTCGGAGGTTCGGGGGAGGGGCCGGGTCTGCCGGCGAGCAATGTCGGCGGCGCCTTTTGACCTCGCCGAAGTGCCGCGACCTCGGCTGAGTTCCCGCTCCCTCCTGCGAGCCCGGCCATGACGCCCCTTCTCTTGTGCTGTCAGCCTCGTCCGGCGGCGGTGTCGTTGCACCAGGGAGACCCCCTGGCCCCGCCCCCGGCCTCTGGTGCGGAAACCACCGGCAGAGCGGCACCCCGAGGGCCGGGCGTCTGGCACGCGCAAGTCACAGGTGCGAGGACACGGGATGTACGGCGCGGCCGGAAGGCAAGGCCGCGCGACCGGGAGGTGCGCGGACATGAGCGAGCCCGGCGAATGCGACGTCGTAGTGATCGGCTTGAGACCGGGTAGCGAGCATGTGCCCCGGAGCCTGGCAGAGCGACGCGACACGCCGTTCGAGCGTCCCCAGGCTGCGCCGCCGGCCCAGGCCAGGGTTTCCCCCTGGTGCAAAGGGCGCCGCGCCGGATCATGCTGAACCGAAAATCGGTCTCGGAACCGCGAGACCGGCCTGGCGGACGAGGCCCGCACGGGGTCCTCGCCGAGAGACGACGCGGAGGAGAAGTGTTCCAGCAAATCAGCAGGCTCAGGCAGACGGCCGTGGTGGTGGCGGCCGCTCTCGCAACCGTCGCAGGAGTGGCGGTGCCGGCGGCGGCCGACTATCACTACGGTTTTCCCGGTGAGGAAACGCAATGGCACGCAGTGACCTATGCGGGCGGGCCGATCTCCAGCAGGTCCACCCCGGGAGAGGCGCGCGACAACCACGGCGATCTTCTGCACGCGTGGCGGGGCGCGGACAACAACAGCATCTGGATCTCGCTGAACAACGGGCCCGCCTATCCCCTGCCCGCCACGTCCGGGTCTCCCGGCTACGCCCAGACGCACGCGGCCCCTGTGGTGATCTGGACCGACGACGGATTCCGCGGGAACTTCCGGATCTTCCACACCGGTACGGACGGCCACCTCTACCAGCACCGCATCCAGTTGAACACGAGCTACCAGTTACCCGGGACGCTGCCCTTCGCGACGAAGATCCCCAACGACGCGCGAACCTCCGACGAACTGTCCGTGGCCGCCGCCGCGCTGCCGAACAACTCCTACATGCTGGCCTGGAACAGCCAGACCAACAACGACATCTGGACGATGTTCTACGACGGCTCCGGCTCGGGCTTCACCACCCCCGCGGTGGCCTCCGGCGCGCAGAGCCACAAGGCACCCTCATCGCCGCCCAGGTGAACGACGGCAACGATCCCGCCCCCTGGAACCAGGTCGTTCTCGCATTCACCGGCACCGACAACACCGTCTACCTGGCGCGGCAGCGGTACGGCTTCGCCGGCTGGACGACCCCGCGCAACGTCGGCTGGTCGAGGTACGCGCCGTCCGTCGCACTCTCCGGGACCGGCTATGGCGCGGTCACCTTCGTGGATGTCGACAACGGCATCGGCAGCACCCGGATACTGCGCAACGGCGACTCCTCGGAGTACTACGAGGAGAACGCCTACGCGTGGACGGGATCGCCCCCGCTGGCCGTGACCAACGGCAACGCGCTGTACTACGTCATCAACGGTGCCGCCGGCGGCCTGTCCGGAGCGCTGTGGAAGTTCGTCACCGACTTCGGGACCCTGCCCACGCCCCCGGCACCGCAGTGGTGAGCTGAACATCGCGTGAGATCGATGCGCCCGGCTACCCGCGGTGCGCTACGCCCGACGGCACGGGCGGGGTATTCCTGAACAACCACACGCCCCCTTTCGATCGCGTGTTCCTCACTTCTCCCGAACCAACGCATGACCAGTTGAGCGTGACCGGCTACGCCGACACCCGCGGCCTCATCATGGGCACCAGGTCGGGTGCCGGCGTGACCGTACTTTCCGTGGACCGTCACGTGACTGCTCACTTCGCACTGAATGCTCGTGTCGTGAGTTGCCTCGCCGAGGAGGCTGTTCTTCGTTGTTCGGTTTCCGGTCGGCCGCCGGACTGTGTGTGCGGGAATCGAAGCGGATCTCCGTATGACGGCTAGAATGCAGCCATGAAGGCCGCAGTTCGCGCCAAATATGGTCCCCCGGAAGTGATTCGCGTTTCAGAGGTGGAGAAGCCGGCGGTCAAGGACAATGAACTACTCGTCAAGATCCATGCGACGACGGTTAATCGCACGGACTGTGCGTTGCGGGTGGGCACGCCCTTCATCTGGAGGTTATTCGTAGGGCTGGTCAGACCGCGGTTGACTATCCTCGGGAACGAGTTCGCGGGAGAGGTCGAGGCGGTGGGCGGGGGCGTCACCTCCTTCAAGGCCGGCGACAGGGTGTTCGGCTACAACGGCGACCGATTCGGGGCGCATGCTGAATACATGTCGATTCCCGAGGGAAGCATGCTCGCGATCATGCCGGAGGGCCTGACCTATGAGGAGGCCGCTCCCAGCACCGAGGGTTCGCACTACGCCCTCTCGATGATCCGGGCCGCGAAGATCCAGAACGGTCAGGACGTCCTCGTCTACGGCGCGAGCGGGGCCATCGGCTCGGCGGCGGTCCAACTTTTGAAGAGCCTGGGCGCCGGCGTGACCGCTGTCTGCGATACCAATAACGTGGAACTGGTCAGGGGCCTGGGCGCAGACAGGGTCATCGACTACACGGCCGAGGACTTCACGAAGGACGGGCACGAATACGACGTCGTCGTCGATGCGGTCGGCAAGAGTTCGTACGGCAGGTGCAAGCGGCTGCTGAAACCGCGCGGAATATATATCGCCTCGGACGTGGGCGCCATGTGGCAAAACCCGATCCTGGCGCTCACCACTCCGCTGCTCGGCGGCAAGAAGGTGATGTTTCCCATACCGAAGCAGGATCAGGCGACGGCGCTCTATTTCAAGGAACTAATCGAGTCGGGAGAGTTCAAACCGGTCATCGACCGGCACTACCCCTTGGACGACATCGTCGAAGCTCACCGATACGTCGATACAGGCCAGAAGACAGGAAATGTCGTGATCACTGTCGATCACTCGAACTAGCGCGGCGCTGATATCGCTGATCGTGTAATCGATTTTCATCGTTCGCCGCGATCTGCCCGCTCCGGGACCTCGTTTCTCTTGTGAACTGTCCGGCTGCGGGCCCGTGGCTTTGGATGCGGCTAATGCCGGCCCGCTACGGACGCTCCGGTCCCGCAGCGCTCCTGCCCGAGATGCCGGCCACGGCCGCACTGACCACGGCAAGCGCCGCTCCCACCCACATCACCGCGGAGATCGATACGCCGTCCACGACCCGGCCACCGGCGAACGAGCCGAGCGCGATGGAGACGTTGAAGGTGCCGACGAAGAGCGCCGTGCCCATTCGCCACCGCCCGACCGCATGATCCAGAGCTGCAGGGTCACCCCCACGCCGCCGTAGCCCAGGCCCCACACCACGAGCACGATCAGAGGCGGGCCGATCAGGGGCAGCGCCGCCGTGGGAGAGTGCCATGAGCACGGCCAGTGTGACCAGGACCGGCCTGGGATTCCTGACCGCCCATGCGCCTGCCGCGAAGTTGCCGGCCACGCCCGCGGCGCCGTACATGAGGAGTGCGGTGCCGACGAGGGCGGGACCGGCGTGCGAGACCTGCTCCAGGAACGGCTGGACGTAGGTGTAGGCCGCGAAGTGGCCGGACACGATCAGGACGGTCAGGACGAGGACGACCTTGAGCGGGCTGGAGAGCCACGCGAGCCGCCCCTGCGACGCGCGGGCCGGGGCCTTGCGGGGGCAACGGCTCGGACGCCCGGGTCCGGGGTTCGCCCGGTAGCGACGGCAGGGTCGTGGCCCTCACGCCATCCGCTGGCCGCCCGTGCGAGCATCGGCACGGAGGGCCTGGCCGGCGTGGGCCTGATCGGCCTGGACGGCCCGGCTCCGCGCACATGGCGCGAGCATGTGGCACCGTCCGCAACCCCTTCCGGCCGTTCCATCCCCCTGGCCGGTACGGTGGCCACCAGCCAGGAGGGCCTGACCCAGGTGGCGCTCAACCGGGGCGGCATGTTGTTCTGCACCCCCACGGCGGCTCACCATGGGCGTCCGGACGTCAGCTTCGTCCCCGTCACGGGGTTGCCTCCCTCGGTCCTCGGTCTGGCTTGGGTGAAGGAGGCGGAGACGGCGGCGATCCGGGCGTTCAACGAGGCGGCCGTCGGATACGCACTCGGGGCAGCGGTCCTGATGGCGTAAGACATAAAGGGGCGTCGTTAAGAAACGCGTCACCCCAAAACCGGTGAAGTGTCGATGCCCATCGACAACTCGGCATTTCAGGCTGTGATCGATGCAAAAAAGGGCCTGTCGGCGAGTGATCCAAGTGGCTTCCAACTGAGGCACAAGTAGGCGTTCCTAAGTTGACTTCCGAGCCCGAAAAACAACGAAAGGAAGTCAACAATGCGGATAAAGCACCTGGTCACGACCGCTGCCGCAGCTCTCGCCGCCGCCGTTGTGGTCGCGGCACCGGCCAGTGCCGACCCCAGCCCGCAGTTCGACCCGGGTATCGACTATGTGGCCATCGAATTGCTCAGCATCTACTGCAACAAGAACAGCGAAGGCGGCCACGACGAGGCCTACCTGAACATGGACGGCGGCAAAGTCTGGCCGCGCAGCGTGCGCTACCAGACGATGGGGGCCGGCTACACCCGCTCGATGACCGACGCCAACGGCATCGACGCGTTCCGGATCCCGGTCTACGAGGAAAGGGGCTTCTCCCTCTGGGACTACGACTCGACCAGCGGTGACGACGCGCTCGGCTCGTTCGCTGTGCGTGGTGACGAGGTGGGGACCACGCAGACCAAGCGCATTTCCGGCAGCGGCGGGTCCTACACCGTCACCTACCGCGTGGTGGACGTTCCCTGACAGGCTCCCGCCGTACTTCACCGTCCTTTTAAAGCGGCACAATAACGCCCAATGCCCGCCGCTCGACGCGGCGGGCATTGCGTTGTCGGACGGCGGGTCACACGCTGTGGCACCGCTCCCCCTCGGTCGGCTCCGTACGGCATGAGCCTCGACGGCCACGCCCTAAAAGCTCGGCCGCCACCGCCGGGATCCGCGCCCGGCGGCTCAACGCCTTCTCCGGTTGGTCGCAGGATTCGGCCCGCCCCAGCACTGACCGGTCAACAGATACGCCCCTTAGCCAGACACCCCAACCGCTTCTTGGCGCGGAAGGAGGAACGGCGTGGCCAGGAGAAGGATCCCGGCGATCGCGATCGCGGCGCGGGGGCCGGTGGCGGCGGCCAGCAGGCCCCAGACGGCGGTGAGGGCCGCGACGGTGGCGCTGCCGCTGATCGACCACGCGGACAAGGTGCGGGCGACCCGGTCGGGAGCGGTGTGGTTGAGCCGGTAGGTGGCCAGTACCGGGTTGTACACACCTATACAGGTCACCAGGCCGAACTGCAGGGCGATGACGAGCACGATCCCGGGAACGCCGGGCTGGACGAACGCCAGTCCGAGGGGCCAGCACGCACGCAGTGCCCCGGCGGTGAGCATCACCTTGCGCTGCCCGAACCGCGCCACGAGCCTGCGCGACAACCGCGCTCCGGCAAGGCCGCCGATGCAAGGGAGCGCGAACGCGAGGCCGTATTCCCAGGGAGCGAACTTGAGATGCCCCAGCAGGAGTACGGCGAGCAGCGGCTCGGTCGCCAGGAGCAGGCCGTTGACCAGAATCGTGTTGAAGAACAGCCGGCGCAGTGGCGGGTGGGTCAGGATGCATCGCCACCCTTCGAGCAGGTCGCCGGCGCGCAATCGCGGTGCGCCGGTGCCTGCGGGGCGTGGCTCGCTTCCGCCGATCGCGCGGAGGCCGAGCGCCGACAGCAGGTACCCGGCCGCGTTGGCCATCACCGTGGTCACGGGGCCGAAGATCCCGATCGCGGCGCCGCCGAGTGGCGGTCCGACCACGGTCGCCGACCACATCGTGGACTCGAACCGGCTGTTTGCCACGAGCAGGTCCTCGGGTGGCAGGAGCGTCTTCAGATATGCGCCACTGGCCGCGTTGAAGGCGATCTTGGCGGCGGCGAGGACGATGGAGACGACGAGGAGTTGGGCGAAACTCAGCCAGCCGAATGCGAACGCGATGGGGATGCTCATCAACGCCGCGAACCGGGTCAGGTCCATCGCGATCATCACCGGGCGCTTGCGGCGGAACTCCACCCACGGTCCGAGCGGAATCGCGACCGCGGCGCCCACTGCCAGGCCCGCGGCGGCCAGCGCCGACACCTGAGCGGGACCCGAGTGCAGCACGATGACGGCGATAAGGGGTAACGCCCCGAATCCGAGGCTCGTGCCGTACGAACTGACCGCATAAGCCGCCCACAACCACCCGAACCGCCGCCCGAGCGCCCGCCTGCCCGACATGCCCCACCTCGCGCCGATCCGAACCACAACTGGTTGACCATCGGCATCCAAGCGGCCAGTGGATGGCTGAATCAAACAACCGACACGCAGGCGACGCACAACCAGATGTTGTGCGTTTGCCGGTGCCTGCAGTGCACGCTCTGCCAGCGGCTGTTCCGTTGCCGGGCGCCCGCCTTCGCGTTATGTGTTGCCGCAGGCGCGGCTGAGCACCTGGAAGGAGGAAATGGTGCTGGCTCGTAACTTCTCAGCGGCTGCCTTGTCGGTGGCCTCGGGGCTTTTGTAGGTGGAGGCCAAGCCACTCAGGATCTCGTTGAGCGTGCTGTCACCGGACTTGAGGCCGATTTCTTGAAGCCGGGCCGCCGCCTCGTCCAACTGTTTCTTGGCCGGCTCGCCCGTCAGCTGGGGCATTCGCGATAAGACGCCTTCGACGATCTCGGTTGCCTCGGCACACGCCTCTGTTCTGTCGAGAATTCGGCCGGCCTCCTGAATGCCGCACCCTGAAGCGAGCAAGACCGCAGATAGGGCGACCAGAGCCCCAGATCCACTTCGGAGGAATCTCACTCGTGCGACCCTATACGGCCTTGGCGTCGCCATCGCGCTCCGCGACCGCGAGGCCGAGCGCATTCATGGCCTGTTGCGCAGAGCCGGGTCCGCGGTTTTGGGGCCTGCGGAAAACCTCAGGTGCAGACGGGTAAGCGCCTCATTCCGAGAGGTGACGGGCTCGGCCTACGTTCCTCGTCATGATTGGGAAGTTGTTCGACGTCCGCCGACGCCTGCCGGCCGGGCTGACCGCCATGCTCACCTTGGTCGTGGTGATCATGCTGTCAGTCATGGCCGACAGCACCATGCAATCTCTGCCGGCCACCGCCTCGGGTGAGCAGTTCAGCGCCGAGCGCGCGATGGTTCACCTGAAGCGTTTCGCCGCTGAACCGCGGCCCATCGGCAGCCCGGCGAACAACCGCGCCGAGACCTACCTCGCCGGGCAGTTGCGCGCGGCAGGACTGGAGGTCGAGGTCCAGCGCGCGGTCGGCGCCTGGTCCTCGGCCGGGCTGGCGACGTTCGGCCAGGTCGACAACATTGTGGGCCGGTTGCGGGGAACGGGCTCGACCGGCACCGTGCTCATCGCGGCGCACTACGACTCCGCGGCCATGGGGCCGGGCGCCTCCGACGACGGCGCCGCGGTGGCCGCGATGATCGAGACCGTTCGGGCGCTGCGCACCGGTCCCGGCCTGCGCAACGACATCGTGCTGCTCATGTCGGACGGTGAAGAGGACGGCGTGCTCGGCGCCGAGGCGTTCGTCCGCGAGCACCCGCTGGGTAAAGCCGGCGGCGTGCTGCTGAACTGGGAGGCCCGCGGGGTCAGTGGTCCCTCGCTGATGTTCGAGACCTCCGTGAACAACGCCCGCCTGGTCGAGACCTTCGTCAACGCCGTTCCCGCGCCGCGCGGTCACTCGGCCATGGCGGAGCTGTATCGGCAACTGCCCAACAACACCGACTTCACCCCGCTGACCAAGGCCGGCTTCGCCGGCATGAACTTCGCCTACATCCAGCGTTCCTCGCTGTATCACACCGCGGGCGACTCGATCGCCAACCTCACCCCGGGCAGCCTGCAACACCATGGCTCCAACATGCTGGCCCTGGCGCGTGCCCTCGGCGACGCGGACCTGCGGACGATGACCTCCGATCAGGACGCCACCTACTTCCGCGCACTCGGCACCACGATCACATATCCGGGTCAGCTGGTCTGGCCGCTGGCGGTGCTGGGCGTCCTCGCGGTGGCGGGCCTGGCGCTGATGGCGCGCGTCAGGCGGCTGCTGAGCCTGCCCCGGCTGATCGCGGCGACGCTCTCCACCGTGGTGCCGTTGCTGGTGTCGGCCGCCGCGGCGCAGGGACTGTGGGAACTGCTGGTCGCCTGGAGGCCCGCCTACGACCTGATGGGCGGTCTGCTGCACCGCCCGCGCGCCTACCAGGCCGCGATCGCGCTCCTGTGCGCGCTGGCCGTCCTCGGCTGGTATCTGCTCCTGCGGCGCAGGCTCGGCCCGGCGGCCCTGGCGGTCGGGGCGCTGAGCTGGCTCGCCGGGCTGGGTCTGCTGTGCGCCCAGGTCGCTCCCGGGGCGTCCTTCCTGTTCACGCTGCCGGCACTGGCGGGAGCGCTCGGCTGGCTGGGCGCACTCCTGCTCCCCGTCCCGGCCTGGGCGCGGACGGCCGTGGCCATGCTGGGCCCGATCACGGCCGCGATGCTGCTGCCGTCGCTGGCCCGCGACGTCTTCGACGGCATGGGGCTGGCGCTGGGCGGGGTGAGCGCGCTGGTGCTGGCACTGTTCGGGCTGATCGTGGTGCCGGTCGCGGAACTGTTCCTGCCCGATCCCGTCACCCGGCCGAAGCGTGCAGTCGTCCTCGCGGTGCCGTTGACGGCCCTTCTCCTCACGGCGGGGCTGGTCGCCACCGGGTTCGTGGTGGACGACTTCGACGCCGATCGCCCCCGGCGCACGCATCTGGCATACGTCATGGACGCCGACACCCGCACCGCCCACTGGGTCAGCGCCGACACGGCCCCGCCGCAGTGGACCAGGCGATACGTGTCGGGCCACGACACCTCCGCGTTGCCCGCCGGATACGCCCGGGGCACGCTCCGGACCGGCCCCGCACCGGCGATCGCCGCCGACGGCCCGCGAGCCACCGTCCTGGCCCACAGCGGGAACACACTGAAGCTGCACCTAACCGTCGAGAAGGGCACACGCTCGGTGACACTACGGTTCGACAAACCGATCACCCAGGCCACCGCATCTACCGGCCGGTTCGGGTCGGCGAGCGTGCCCGTCACCGGCACCCGAAGGGGCACCTGGCCCTCGGAGATCCGCTTTCGCGGCATCCCCGCCCAAGGCGCCCAGATCACCGTGCGTATCCCGGAAACGGATCGGATTCACCTCACCGCAATCGCCGAGACCGACGGGCTAACCGCGGTTTCCGGCTTCGTCCCCAGACCGCCCAACCTGGTCGCCGCCACCAGGGAAGACGGCGACCTCACCGCGGTCACCCGCACCTACAACCTGACCAGGACGGATGCGCCTCGGGGTGGCTCGCCTAAAGTCGACTCACCTCCACCGCTTAATGGGGGCTTTCAGGAAGGCGATCATGACCACGATTGACCCCCGGATCTCGCGATTTCACCTGGCCATGCCCGTTGACGACCTGGACGCCGCCCGCCACTTCTACGGTGAGGTGCTCGGACTGGAGCAAGGCCGGAGTGCGAAGAGCTGGGTGGATTCCGGCGGGTAACGCGTTGGAGTTCAAGGCGTTTGCGGACGACGCTCAGATTTTCGCCGTCTGAGAGGCGGGCTTCGCCGTACGAGGCTCGCCGGCGGTTTCCTGCCCGCCTTGCACTCACGTGGGCGGGCAGGAAACCGCCGGCTGGTGAGTACGGCGGAAGCCGCATGTCATGTGAACTCCTAGGATCGTGGCATGGCTCTTGACCTATATGCGGGAATCCCGGTCGCCGATTACCCCGCGGCGCTGAAATGGTATGAACAGCTGCTCGGATCCCCGCCCACTTTCGTCGCGAGCGACACCGAAGCGGTGTGGGAGCTCGCGGAACATCGCTCCTTGTTCATCGAGCACCTGCCCGAGAAGGCCGGCAACGCCTTGCACACGGTCTTCGTCGACGACTTCGACACACTCGTGGCCCAGATCGCCGAACGGGGGCTCGCCCCCGCGGAGCGGGAGACCTACGCCAACGGTGTGCGCAAGGCCGTCTACCGTGACCCCGAAGGAAACGAGATCGGGTTCGGCGGCGCCCCCCTGCAGGGCTGACGTCGCGCGGCGCTCTTGTCAGTTCTCGATGACCTGCAGGTGGAGTTCGCGCAGGTGGTCGAGGTCTGCGATCAGGTTGATCTCGGTGATCCGCCCCGCCGTGATCGTGAAGTCGAACGCCATGCGCGGCTGCCCGCCCGCTGACCAAACGGCTCCGGCTGCCCCGTCGACCAGCGCCAGTCGCGCGCCTTGGGCACGGCCGCAGAAGGTTTCGGCCACCGCCGAAGCGCCGCGGAGCCGCCCGGACGCCCCCGTGAGCACGGCCGCACGATCGGCGTGCAGCACCACGCCCGGGTCGAGCAGCGTGAGCAAGGCGCTGAAGTCGCCGCCCCGCGAGGCCGCGAGGAAGGCGCTGACGATCTCCTTCTGCCGCAGCAGGTCGGCATCGGACGGAGGGTCCGCCCCCTGGACCCGCCGCCGGGCCCTGCTGGCGAGCTTCCTGGCCGCGGCCGGGGAGCGATCCACGATCGGTGCGATCTCCTCGAACGGCACGGCGAAGACGTCATGAAGGACGAAGGCCAGCCGCTCGGCGGGAGTGAGCATGTCCAGCACCACCAGCATCGCCAGGCCGACCGAGTCGGACACCAGCGCGGCCTGCTCCGGATCGCTCCCGCCGTCGCCGGCTGAGTCCTGAGCCACGGCCTCCAAGGGGTCCTCGCGCAGAGTGGTGCGCGAGCGCAGCATGTTCAGCGATATCCGGGCGACGACCGTGGTCAGCCACCCCCTCAGGTTCTCCACCTCGCCGGTGTCTGAGCGGCTGAACCGCAGCCACGCCTCCTGGACGGCGTCGTCGGCCTCACTCTGTGACCCGAGCAGTTGGTAGGCCACCGCTCGCAGGTGACGGCGATGCCCCTCGAATCGGTCGGCCGGAAACTCGTGGTCACCCATCGGTCACATTCCTTCGTCGGGTCGTGTCATGTCTATGACCCGTCGGCCTTCGCCGATGTGACCGGCACACATGAGGAGCAGCTCCCCATCCAGCCGGCCTGAACTTGCGGCATCCGTTTTCGCAGTCGAGTTACTTCGGAGGAAACCATCATGTCCACCCGCGTGTGGCCACGACGACTGCTCACGGCCTTCTACTGGTTCGTGGCGTTCACGTTCTTCATGGGCTTCGTCACGAAGTACTGGCCTGGCCCCACGTTCTTCGGGCCGGCGTATTCGGTGAAGTTCGTCGAGTGGGGCTATCCGTCCTGGTTCAGGTTCGTGGTCGGGACCATTGAGGGGGTGTGCGCCGTGTTGCTGGTCGTTCCCCGCCGGCGATTCAAGTTCATCGGCGCGACGGCCCTGATCCTGCTCCTCACCGCCGCGACCACGACGCACATCGTGGTCGGCAGCGAGCTCTACGAACGCGTCGCCGCCCCCGTCAACCTGGTGATCATGTTCGTCTTCGCCCTGATCAACTGGCCGGCCGATTGGCGGGACCTGCTGCGCGGGGAACGCGACCGCCTGAACGCCGAACCGACAGAGCGCCGGAAGAAGTCCCGGATCTCGGCATGATGCCGCTGCCGAGCCGGGGACGTACACCAACCATCGTGTCACGTGTCGAGGTCCGGGCGCAGGACCGCCCGCCTGCCGTGGAGTTCGCCGTGTTCCATCCGGCTGTGGAGGTCGGCGGTGGCGCTCAGCGGATGGGTCTCGACGTGGCGGGGGTGCAGCCGGTCGGCCGCCAGGTGCCGGTTGACGGTCGCGGCGGCCTCGGCGAGTTCGGCGACCGTCGCGTGGGAGATCACGAAGCCGCTGATCGTGCAGTCCTTCATGTAGAACGCCCCCACCGGGAACACCGGCCGTGAGCGGGCGCCGGACAGCACGACGATCCGGCCGCGCGGCGCGCACAGGTCGACGGCGGCGGTGAGGTCGTTCCGCCCCGAAGTGTCGATGTGCAGGTCGACGCCGTGGGGGACGCTGTCCTTGATGTGCTCGTTGAGGGAGGGATCCCGGTAGTCGACGACCACGTCCGCCCCCAGCGCGCGGCAGTGGTCGAAGTCGTGCCCGGCGGCTACGGCGATCACGCGGGCGCCCGCCTCCCGGGCCATCGTGACGAGCGCGCCGCCGACGTTTCCCGCGGCGCCGGCCACCAGCACCGTCTCCCCCGCCCGAAGCCCGCCGTGGGTGAACAGCGCGAGGTAGGCCGTGGCCGCCGGATGCGCCACGGCGACCGCGCGGACCGGGTCCACCCCTTGGGGAAGGTGGTAGAGGCGGTCGGCCGAGACCACGGCACGCTCGGCGGCGGCACCTTGGCGTCCGCCGTGTCCAAGGCTGTTGCACCACACGGGGTCGCCGACCGCGAACCCCACCGCGCCCGGCCCCGTCGCGGCGACCGTGCCGGCCAGGTCGCGGCCGACCACGAACGGAAACACGATCGGCGTACGGAAAAGTCCGGAACGCACGAAGGTGTCCACCGAGTTGACCGCGACGGCGGTGACGTCGACCAGGACGTCGGTCGGGCCCGGCTCGGGGGTGGGCAACTCGCCGTAGCGGATGTTCTCCGGCGGGCCGAGGGTCTTGATGAAGGCTGCGCGCATGACAACGCAGTCTTTCATCGCACCTCGCCGCGCCGCCGCAGGTCAGGGGCGGGTCGAGCAGATGTGGCGCGATCAGCGGGGCGGCCCCGGCCACGGGGCCCGCGGCGTACGGAGAAGACCGCGGTGGCGCTCAGACCGCTCCCGAACCAGGCGCCGAGCGCAGCGTGGAGGCCGTCTGCCGTGGTGCGCTGCCAGGCGACGCCGCAGCCGGGGCGGAGCAGAAGCGCGGTTCTGAGCGGATACGCGAAGAAGTCCACTGCGAACGGTGATACAAGATCGGGCCTCCGGCTGCGTTTGCGCATCGCTGTCCCTGGCCGGACAGCCGAGCCGATCCAACAGCACCTCACCTGCGGCAAGTTCAATCCGCTACCGAGTGGCGCACCGGCCACGCCTCCTGGCCCGGCGCCGACATCCCGGCGCTGTTTCTCAACCGCCGCGGGGGGCGCCTGTCCGGCCCGGGCGGTCGACCAACTCATGGACGAAGTCGCCACCGACGCCGACATCCTCGACGACGCGGGCGCCCTCGCCATATCCGCCCACATCCTGACTGGACGAGTCTTGCCGACACCCCAGGGCGAGTTCGCAGGCCGGCATCAGGCCGTTGGGGCCGACGCCCGCGACGACGACGTCGATCGCGATGCGTTCCCTTCTCGGGGCAGGCGGCCCGCCCACGGGTTCTATGGAGTGGGCAGCCCCGCCTTGAGCTGGGCGAGGGCGTCGGCGAGCAGGGGCGCCAGCGGCTCCGGCGGGTCGGCCCGGAGGCTGTGTGCCATGGCGGCGTTCACCGCGGAGGTGATCGCGGACGCGACGAGGTGGGGATAAAGGTCCCGCTCCAGGTCGGTGCCGGTGCGCTCGGCCACGGCGGCGGCGATCCCGGCCTCGGCGGCGGCCCCGGCCCGCAGCAGTTCCCCCTGGAGCGCCGGTTCGGCGACCATCATGCGCACGCCCGCGCCCCAGCGCGCCGCGTCCAGGACAGGGTGGGTCTGCCCCGGGGCGTTCGGCTCGAACTGCAGGGGGACCGCGCGGGCGATCGCATCCCACAGCGGTTCCTCCGGGTGCTCGCGCAGCGCCTCCGCGACACGCAGGCACCTGTCGAGGTGGCGGGCGAATATCGCCTCGCCCTTGCTGGAGAAGTAGTTGTTGAACGTGCGCGGTGAGACACCGGCGGCCTCGGCGATGTCCTCCACCTTGACCTCGCCGAACCCGCGCTCGACGGTCAGCCGGAGCGCCGCCCAGCTCAGCGCCGCACGTGTCTCGGCCTTCTTCCGCTCACGCAACCCCATAGGATGATGGTAGCAAAACTTGCGTGTCACGAAAAGATGCGCGACCCGCAAGTTTCGCCCCCGCGCCTGTACGGCAGAGCCCACGATCCGTCACGCCGTCTTGATGGCCCCGCCGTCGATGACGTGATCGGCGCCCGCGGTGCTCCCCGCGAGCGGTGAGGCCAGGTAGGCGATCAACGCGGCGACCTCCTCCGGCTCCACCAGCCGTCCCGTCGTCATGCCCATCGCCCCGGGCAGCCCGGCCACGAGCTGCTCACGCTCCAGCCCGAGCGAGGCGGCGAGCTCGGCGCCGTAACCGTCGGGCGACTCCCACATGGCGGTGCGCACCGGCCCGGGCGACACCGTGTTGACGCGCACCCCCTGAGGGCCGAACTCCTCCGCGAGGGCCTTCCCGAGTGCCGTGAGCGCCGCCTTCGCCGTGGTGTACGGCGCGGGCCCGGCATGCGGGAGCCTAGCGGTGTTGGACGAGACGTTGACGATGGCGCCGCCCCGCCGCACCAGGCTGGGCAGCGCGGCGCGGGTCGTGCGGACCGCCGCGAAGAGGTTCAGGCCATACATCCCGGCCCACTGGTCGTCGTCGAAGGACAGGAATCCGCCCACCGCGCCGCCGTCACCCCCACCCACGTTGTTGACGAGCAGGTCCAGCTCGCCCAGCTCGGCCAGCGCCGTCTCGATCAGCCGCTCCGGCCCGCCGGCCACCCCCAGGTCCACCGGGATCCCGATCGCGCCCAGTTCCTTGAGCTCCGGCGTGATCGTCCGCGCCGCCGCGACGACACGCATGCCCTCGCCTCTCAGCGCGGTGACGGTGGCGAGCCCGATCCCCCGGCCGGCTCCGGTCACCACGGCGGTCCGCCCGTTCAGCCGCAAGTCCATATCCATCTCCTCGTTGCGTCGTTCGTGATGCAGCAAAGCTATAACTTGCGACAACGATGACGCAAGTCGGGCCGATATGGCCACTTTGATGTAGTGTTTGGCTGTGACGACGCAGCATGAACGCTTGCTCATAGGCGGCAAGCCGCTCCGCGCCGACGCCGAGCGGACGGTGCGCACGATCCTGGAAGCCGCCGAGCGTGTGCTCTCCGCCGATCCCACGGCCACCATGGAGCAGATCGCCGAGGCGGCCGGTGTCGCCCGCACCACCGTCCACCGGCGCTTCACCACGCGTGAGGCACTCCTCGACGCCCTGACCCGGTGGGCCACCGGGCAGTTCGCCGCCGCCGTCGACGGTGCGATCTCCGACGCCGCGCCGCCCGCGGTCGTCCTCTACCGGGTGACCGCCGACGTCCTCCGCGTCAAGATCGGCTGGGGCTTCGCCATGACCAGGGCCGCCGGCTCGGCGGATCCGGAGATCGCCCGGGTGCACGCCGACGTGCTGGAGAAGTGCGACCGGCTTTTCCGCCGCGCGCAGGCCACCGGGCTGCTGCGGCCCGACGTCGACATCGAGTGGGCCCGGCGCTGCTACTACGCCCTCATTCACGAGGTGACGCAGGGCCATTCCCCCGAGAGTGACGTCGACGCCCTGACCACCTTGATCGTCGACACCCTGCTGCGAGGACTCGGAACCGACTCCCGGTTCGCGTGACCGGGCGCGGTCAGGACGCCCGGTTGCCTGCTTGATCCGGCTTGTGCCGTACCTCCCTGCGAGCGGCGTTCCGCGAGGTCAGAGGTTGTTTTCTAGCAACTGATTGACATGTGGGCCTACTCGCCCTACTTTTCTATCAAGTGATAGAAAACGTGGAGGCGGACGCATGACGGCCAAACGCGCCAGACCTGGGCCGCGATCGGCAAGGCAACGTGAGCGGTTGATCGCAGCGGGCTATCGCGCGATGGTCCGCTCCGGTCTGGAGGGAGCGCGCACCCGCGACATCGCAGGTGAGGCCGGCATCACCGTCGCCACCCTGCACTACTACTTCCCCACCAAGGACGACCTGGTCAGGGCCGTGCTGGAGCACACGATTCAGGAGCAGATGCTGGCACCGCTGCGGCTCGACGCCGACTGGGACGACGGGCTGGCCGCGCTGGAGACGATGATCACCGGGCTGGCCCGCCACGCCGACGCGGAGCCGGGGCACTACCGGCTGCTCAACGAGATGACCTGGGCCGCTCGCGAGGACGCGACGCTCCGGGCCATGCTCGCCGTCTGGCACGAGGGCTGGCACGGCGCCATCGGCGACTGGCTGCGGGCCGCTCAACGCGACGGGCGTGTGCGGAGCGATCTCGACACCGGTGCCGTGGCCACGATGATCATCTATCTCGTGCTCGGCATGGTGACCCGGCCGCCTCTGCCCGCCGGCGCCGAGGACCGTCTCAGCGAGGAGCTCCACCGGCTGCTGGCCGCCTTCGAGCCAAAGGATTGACGACATGACCGAAGAGCGCACGCAAGTACTGATCGTCGGCGGAAGCCTGGTCGGACTGTCCGCCGCCTTGTTCCTGCGCCGCCACGGCGTGGACGTGACACTGGTCGAACGCCATACCGGCACGTCGATCCATCCGCGCACCCCCGGCTACAACGCCCGTTCCATGGAGCTGTTCCGGGCCGCCGGGGTGGAGGAGTCCGTGCGCGCGGCCGGCCCTTGGCGGCTCACCGGCACCGGGCTGCTGTGGGCGGAAAGCCTGACCAGTGAGAATTTCCGCTGGTTGTCCCCGCCGGGCACGCGTGGCACGGAGGACGGGTTCTCCGATGTCAGCCCCTGCGACGACGCGGTCCTGTCGCAGGACGTGCTTGAGCCGGTGCTCCGCGAGCACACGGAGGCGCTCGGCGCGGACCTGCGTTTCGGGACCGAGCTTGAGTCGTTCGAGCAGGAGCCCGACGGCGTACGGACGACCCTGCTGGACCGGGCCACCGGCACCCGCACGGCGGTCGGTGCCGACTATCTGATCGCCGCCGACGGCGCGGGCAGTGCCATTCGCACCCGTTTGGGGCTCGCCATGAGCGGTGCCGGTGTGCTGGAGCATGTTGTGGGCATCATGGTCCGCGCCGACCTCGGGGATGCGCTCAGCGGCAAGAGCTTCGCGATCTGTCAGGTCAACAACCCTGATTTTTCGGGAATGGTGCGTGTGGTCGGCGACAAGATGGCGCTGCACGTGTCCTACCACCCCGACCGCGGGGAGAGCGCCGGGCAGTTCGGCCCGGACCGATGCGTGGAGCTGGCCAGGGCGGCGGCGGGTGTGCCCGATCTGGCGGTCGAGCCGCTGGACGTCATGCCGTGGCAGGTCAGGGCGGCCGTGGCGGACAGGTTCGCCGTGGGGCGGGTCTTCCTCGCGGGGGACGCCGCTCACGTCATGCCGCCGTCCGGGGCCTATGGCGCCAACACCGGCATCCAGGACGCCGCCAACCTCGCCTGGAAACTCGCCTATGTCCTGCGCGGCTGGGCGGGCCCGGCGCTGCTGGACACCTACGACGCCGAGCGGCGGCCGGTCGCCCGGCTGACCGTGGATCAGGCGTTGGCCGCGGGCCGGGACTGGTTCGGCGCCGAGCTGCCTCCCGAGGTGGGGAGGATCGAACCGCTGCCCGAGGTGACGGTGAAGTTCGGTTACCGCTACGGCCCGGGCGAGCCCGTCGAGGACCCGCTTCACCCGAGCGGCACCCCCGGCAGCCGGGCCGCGCATGTGTGGCTGGAACGGGACGGCGAGCGGGTGTCCACGGTGGACCTGTGGGCCGGCGGGCCGGTGCTCATCGCCGGCCCCGACGGCGCGGACTGGACCGAGGCCGCCACCCGCGTTGCCGAGCGCAACGGATTGCCGCTCACGGCATACCGGCTCGCCGAGGACGACACGGCGGGCGGGTCGTCGTTCCTGGTCGATCGCGAGAAACGTTGCATGTCGGCGTTCGGCATCACCGGCACCGGAGCGGTTCTGATCCGCCCGGACGGGTTCATCACCTGGCGCTCCCCCGAGTCGGCGGGTCACCACGCCTCCGAGGTCCTCGGCGAGGCCTGCCGGGACCTGCTCGCCACCGGGTGACCGTACCCCGCCCTGCCTGTCTTCCACGCTTTAACCAATGAGCCTTCCCCGGCGCGTCCTCGATCAGAGTGGGCGGCGTGGAAGGGGGCGGAGTGCGGGACCCTCCGGCTGCCCGTCGACTGGTCCCGTCCCGACGGGCCCGCCTTCGATCTCAAGGTTGCCCGCCGCACAGCGACCGTCCCGGAAACGCGCGTCGGCACCTTGGTCTTCGGCCCGGGCGGACCCGGCGACTCGGGCGTCGAACGGGTGGGCACCGGCATCACGCGCTTCAGCGCCGAGGTCCGCCGCAGGTTCGACATCGTCAGCTTCGATCCCCGCGGCGTCGGCGGCAGCAACCCCGTGACCTGCCCACCGGAGAAACTCGCGGCCCGTCCGTCGCCGAAGCTGACCAGCCAGGCCGACTTCGAGGCCACCGTGAAGTACAACCGGGAGCTGCGCGACGAGTGCCGTCAGCAGACCCGAACGGAATCTTCGACCACCTCGACTCGGCACAGTCGATCCAGGACCTGGAGGCCCTTCGTGTGGCTCTCGGGGAGGAAAAGCTCACCTTCCACAGCAGCTCGTACGGCACGATGCTCGGCTCCCAGTACGCCGAGACATATCCGCGTCACGTCCGGGCCATGGTTCTGGAAAGCGTGATGGACCACAGCGTCGCCCGCACGGGGACCTTCCTGGAGACCGGGGCGGCCGCCGCTCAGGACCTCTTCGACGAGTTCGTGGAGTGGTGCGGCAGCAACGCCGGGTGTGCGCTGCATGGCCGCGACGTACGAGCCGTCTGGAAGGGACTGCTGGCCCGCGCCGAGAGCGGCAGACTGGCCACCCCGCCGGACCTGGTGCGCAGGCTTGGCCCCACCGTGTCGTCGATCGACCTGGTCAACGCGATCGCCTTCCGGCGGTTCTATGAGGGTGACTTCACGGGGCTGGCCAAGGAGATCGATACGATGGACAAGAGTGCACCGGTGAACGGCCCGGCGCCGAGGTTGTCCCCGTTGCCGCCCGCCGCTCCGATCTTCTGCTCGGACTGGCGCCTCCCCCTACGGGACCATCGGGAGTACACATCCCTGGTGCGGCGGATGAACGCCGCCGCCCCTGACATGCCATACCTGCTGCCCACTCCGGATGGTGGTCGCCTGCATCGGCGCGCCGACCGCCAACCCCCAGCACCACCTCAAGCCGACGGCGCGCCAGGCCCCGCCCGTGCTGCTGTCGAACGCGCTGCACGACCCGGCGACGCCGCACCGATGGGCCGCGTCCGTCGCCCGCCAGTTCGGGCGGAAGGGCGTGCTGCTGACGTACAACGGCTGGGGCCACGGCAGCGTCACCAGTGGACCCTGCATGGAGAACACCGTTGACCGTTACCTCACCGAGCTCGCGGTTCCGCCGCGCGGCACCCACTGCCCCGCCGTACGGTAGCAACCGGAGATCGACGGTGCGGCGGTCACGTGTCCCCTTGCTGTGCCGAGCCGCAATAGTTCGCACCTGGCCACGCCGGCCGGCACGGCCCTCGTGCGTCTATGCCAGGATTCGAGGGTGGAGACGACCGACATCACTCGCGCGATCGCGGCTGCGACCTCGGTCACCGCATCGCTCGGCCTGCCGGCCGACGACGCGATCGTTCTCCACAACTCGAACAGGCTGGCGCTGCGGCTGACGCCGTGCGACGTCCTGGCCCGGGTCTCCCCTGTGGGGCATGGAGCTGCACAGTTCGAGGTCGAGCTCGCTGAACGGCTCGCCCAGGTCGGATGCCCGACGGGCCTCTTGGAACCCCGGGTGGACCCACTTGTGCGCACGCGCGATGGCTTCGCGGTGACGCTGTGGACCTACTACGAACCCGTGACACCTCACACCTCACCGGTCGACTACGCCAAGGCGCTGGAGCGGCTGCACGCCGGCATGCGCGAGGTTGACGTGCCCAGCCCGCGGTTCACCGATCGCATCGCGGAGGCGGAAGCCGTCGTCGCCAACCCGAACCTCTCGCCGGAGCTCGCCGACGCGGACCGCGCGTTCCTCAGCGGCAGGCTGGGAAGCCTGCGACGGGCGATCGAGGACCGCGGCGCCGTGGAGCAGCTGCTCCACGGCGAGCCGCATCCCGGCAATGTGCTCGGCACGAGGAACGGCCCGTTGTTCATCGACCTTGAGACGTGCTGCCGTGGACCCGTCGAGTTCGATCTCGCCCATGTCGCCGAGGCGGTCTGCGAGCACTATCCGAACGTCGACCAGGAACTGCTGGACGAGTGCCGGCAGCTCGTTCTCGCGATGGTCGCAGCCTGGCGCTGGAAACGTGGCGACCAGCTTCCGAACGGGAGGCGATTCGCAGAGGAACTCCTGCGCTCGCTGCGCGAGGGTCCTCCTTGGCCGACACTCGACACGGTCACCAGGCGACCCCGGGCGAACTGCCCAAGGGGTTTCTGAAGTAAGTGCGCAAAATAAAACCGGTCATGAAATGACCAGTTTCGGTCGGCAAGATGGTGGCATGACCTCACCGACGAGGTCGACCGCAGGCGAACACCCCTCGGCCTATCAGGGGTGCGCCGACGCTGTCTTCGGGAACCCTTGTCGCTCGATCACTCAGAAAAGATAGACTGGAAAAGCGATATGACTTCCCCACGCCCACTCTTATTCCGGTCAGCGGAAACACCACTCGGTGAGCCCATCATGAGCGACAGCGAACTGGCCATAACAGAAGCCGGAAGAAACAAACCAAGCGATTTCGAAGTGGCTGGAACAGCAGGATGCCACCTGGCCGTGATATGAACCGCGATATGACAGACTCCCATTCGGGAAGTGGCTGTTCCGCTCGACACACGACAAACGTGACCTCTGCGCAACCCCGACCGCCGGTGTCCGAGCACCCCGCCACGTGGAAGTTCGACTACCCGATCTACCACGTCGAGACTCGGCCGCAATGGCGATCGTGGCTCGAGCAAAACCACACGTCGACCCGCGGCGTGTGGCTGTGCTCGTGGCGCACCGACACCGGCCGACCACGATGCCCCTACCCCGAAGTAGTCGAAGAAGCGATCTGCTTCGGGTGGATCGATTCGACCGACACCCTCCTCGACGACGACCGCGGCCTCCAGCTGATCACCCCCAGAAAAGCCAAGAGCCCTTGGTCCCGGCTCAACCGCCAACGTGCCGCCGAAATGGAACGGCGCGGCCTCATGACGGATGCCGGGCGAGCTGCGATCGACGCGGCGAAGGCGAACGGATGGTGGATCATCTCCGACCAAGTCGAAGACCTTCAAGAACCCGCCGACCTCGCCACCTCGCTCGACCAACACCTTCAGGCACGAGCCAACTGGGACCGCTTCCCCCCGGGCGCCCGCAAGCAGATGCTGTGGTGGATCGTCAGCGCGGCGCGGCCGGCAACGCGGGCCGGCCGAATCGCGACCGTCGTCGCCGAGGCGGCGAACGGGCGGCGAGCCCGGGGCTGACCTCGGACGCGAAGACTCTGAGTGGCGTCGTCGACTTGTCGGGTGAGGGTGTGTCAGGACATGGTGGGATCGGGTGCCGGCTCGGTGTTCAGGGTGCGATGGCTCCTCGGCCACCCGACCGAACCACTCGCCCAGAGCATCAAGACCTGGCACTGACCACCTGCCCGCCCATCGGCGGAGCCGGCCTCGTGTAGGCGGGCCCGCGGAGGTGCCCCGCCCGACGCTCACCGCCTGCGACCGGCAGGGTCGCGGCCTTCCTGTCGGCGGGCCGGCGCCTCAGGAGAGACGCGGGCATAGCGGGCCAGGGACGTCATCGTTTCGCTTGTGCGAAGCCGTTGTTCCAGTTCCAGTCGATGATCGTGGTGCGCATCAGGCGAGCGGCGGTTGAGAGGTGGTTGCCGGCGCCCCAGAGCAGGGTTAGGATGCGGCGGCAGTCGGGGTGCTCGACGGCGATCCAGGCGGTGGGGATCTGGCCGGCGGCGTGCCGGGCGATGTCGGGGCTGAGGCCGACGCCGAGGCCCGCGCTGATCAGGGCGTTGATGGCGCTGGGCTCGGGGCGCACCCGCGACGTGATGGCCTTCCGGGTGGCGCGCAAGGCCACCGACGACAGCCGCATCCCCCGCACTCTCTCGGACGATGTGCCGTCCTGGCGCCGGTCGGAGGCTGTCAGGGTGCGCGACTTCGCCTTCCGCACCGGTCGCATGCACGGTGGTCACGGCTTGCTGATCGGCGGCCTGCCGTTCGACCCGGCCCGTTCCGACGTCACCACCGGTCTCGGCGACGTCGAGGTGTGGCGGCTGATCGCCGAGGTCCATCACCCCGTCCACCTGCATCTGGCCGGCTTCCGGGTGCTCTCGCGCGGCGTCATCACACCCGCGATCATCGAGCGGATCGGGACGACGGCGGCACTGGTGACGTGCCACTTCGGCGGCGGCGGCGCCCCGTAGCACCGCGGCACCGGGCAGAGCGAGCAGCGCGGCGTTCAGCACGGGAGAGGCCGAGGTCGGATCGCAGGTAGATGCCCGTGAGATAGACGTCCTCAGACGATTTCGAGGTTGGCCATCATGCCCATGTCCTCGTGTTCGGCGTTATGGCAGTGGAAGAGATAGCGGCCCCGATAGCCGTCGAACCGGGTGATGATCTCCGCCGACTCGCCAGGAAGCAGGGAGACGGTGTCCTTGAGGCCCGCGTCGTGGTCGCGATGGCCGCAGGGCTCGCGCTGCTGCTCGCCACCACGGTCACGTGCTCGCACTGCGCTGGATACCGAAGACTGATAGGAGCGACTGAATCGCCTGTGTGGACCCCCTCGGTACGCTAGAACCGCGAGGAGACAACGGATCTGGACGCAGTTACTTTCGCTCCTCCACGGGGGTGCTCGGCTTCTTGTAGAAGGGCGCTCGGATGGAGCGTCCACGATTTCCTGTTACATGCCGCTCTTGTACCACGCGACGGCGATTTGCACGCGGTCTCGGAGGTGGAGCTTGGCGAGGATTCTGCTGACATTGCGGCGGACTGATGCTTGCTGGATGACGAGGCGGTCGGCGATCTCTGCGTTGGAGAAGCCGTCTGCGATCAGCCGCGCAATGTCGGTTTCACGCGGACTCAGAGTGCGAAAGAGCTTCTGTATGCGTTCGCGTTGAGCCGCGGGGAGTGCGCGTGGCACACCGCGTTCGATGACCTGCCTGGTGACTCTGGGCGTGAGGATCGCGTCGCCCTGCGCCACGGAGTGGGCGGCAGCGATGAGTTGCGGCGCACGCACGTCTTTGAGGAGGAAGCCCGAGGCTCCCGCGGCGAGAGCGCCGAACGCATAGTCGTCTTCGTCGTAGGTGGTGAGCACGAGAACCTTGACCGACGGGTGCGTGGCGGCGATCCGGCGGGTTGCCTCGATGCCGTCCATCCGGGGCATCCGCACGTCCATGAGCACGACGTCGGGGAGGTTGTGACGTTCGTCTGCTCGCTGCGCGAGAATGTCGAGTGCTTCCTGCCCGTCTCCTGCTTCCGCGATGACGTCGATGTCGGGTGATTTTCGCAGCATGAGGGCGAACCCTGTGCGCGCCAGGCGCTGGTCGTCGACCAGCATGACGCTGATCCGGGAAGTGCCTGTCTCGATGGGACTGGTCACGGGTTCTCCTCCCGAAGGTCGGAGCGGTTCGGCGGTGCCGCGAGAGCGGTGTCGCTTGCGGCTCGCACGACCGCTCTCACGACCCACTCATCGTCTGTCGCCTGCCCGTAGGACATGGTGCCGCCGGTTTCCTCGACCGCGAGCTGCAATCGGCGCAGCCCGGTGCCTGGTGGAGACGGAGCCGAACAGCCGGTCGTCTTGGCCGGTGGGTCGGCGATGCTGCGCACTGTCACGGTTGTCGCGCGGTCGGCCTCGTGGTCCCAGGACACGGCGAGCTGCCGTAGTCCGTCGCTGTGGCGGATCGCGTTGGTGACGGCCTCTCGCGTGACGGCGAAGCACAGATCAGCGTGGCACATGTTCGGTGAACGTCGGCCGGTCTCAGTGAAGACGACGGTCACACCGAGAGCACGAACACGCCCGAGCATGGGAAGGATCTCGGCCCACTTGTGCAGCGACGTCACGGAACCGCGGGGGGCATCGCCGGATGGACTCCGGTCAGTTGCGAGTTCACTGCCGGCATTTTCTTCACCCTCGTCCTCGGTGTCCGCGAGTGCCCGGACCGCGTGCCGGGTGTCTTCCAAGCTCTCCCTGGCCACCGTGTTGATCCCGGCCAAAGCTTCGTCGACATCCGGGTCGCCTGTCGTGCCGGCTAGCCCCTCGGCCAGGGCAATGATCGTCGTCAGGCCGTGACCAACGCTGTCGTGCAGCTCGGCGGCGATCCGGGTGCGGGACACAGCTCGATCCCGTTGCCGCGCGAGCCGTTGAGAGCGGCGTTCTCCTTCCAGGACGTGTTTCCGGGAGCGCTGCCAACTGTGCACGCTCCGGGCCGCGACGGCCATCGCAGTGGTCGCGAGCGCGGTGAGGAGCTGGCCCAGGTATTCCAGGGCGAAGCCTGCAGACGTCGGGGAGGCGAATGCGCTGAACGTCATGACCGCCCACACCGATCCGAGCCCGGCGGCTACCTGCCACGCAGTTGGACGGGCGACGCAACTGAACAGAGCGAACAGGAGCGGGAACAGCAGGTAGTTGCTCATCCCGACAGCCGAGGCCGTGGCATAGAGCACGCACTCGATCAGGAGCACCGCCAGAGGCTGCCGGGATCGCCAGATCAGCAGCACTGCCGCGCCGATGGTGATGGACGCGACGATCAGGGCCCCGTACCAGACGCGGGTGTAGGTGTAGGCGTTTCCGTCGAGCGTGGTTCCGGCGAACAGGAGACGGGTGGCTAGGAGCGTTTGATAGCTGGTGCAGAGCAGGACGGAGACGATCGCGCCGATGGTCGGGCGTGCCGGAGCGAGGGTGGATTGCTGCACCCAGTCACCGAGCGACGGCCAGAGGGTCTGCACGCTGCTGCGCGGTGTGCGTCTGGTCTGTTCGCTCATTTCCCCCCTCCCATGCAACCATTCCTTCCTGCGATTAGTGTCATTCGGCCGGGGTCCGATTTCGTAGCTGGACATGCTAGGCCCTCCTGAGACTGAGGGCGTTTTCTCGGCGCACCCAGGAGGCGATCTGCACCCACTGGACGATGAACACGGTGCCCCAGCAGGCGAGCACGGCGAGGGTCAGCCCGATCCAGGGGACATTGAGGACCGGATGCCCTACGAGCAGGTTCGAGCGTGACATGAGCAGGATGCCCGCGATGCCGAGGGGAACGAGCGCGAACACGGCCGCGCAGAGCGCAAGCAGGAAGCTTTGCCAGCCCGTCAGCGCGAAGACTTGTCGCGGTGTCATGCCTGCGGTGCGCAGGAGCGCCTGTTCCCGGACGGCATCCCGGCCCGAGAGGGTGATGACGGCGACGCTCGTCAGCAAGCAGACGAAGCCAAACAACGCGGTCATGACGACGGTGTCGGAATAGTTGGAAGATGACTGCGGGAACCCTGCTTCGCGCATTGTCACCTGGTAAGACTGGACGACGCTGAAGATCACGCCGGCGAGTCCGATCGCGGCTGCGAGGGGTGCGATCATGTTCGCGTTCGTGTCGACGTTCGCCCGAGCAGAGCGGGTGGCCAGCACTCCGACGGCGGCGCTTCGGAACGGGCGCAGGAGTGTTCGGGCGAGCGCGAGCACGGCGGGGGCGAGTTCGGCTCCGAGCACATAAACGCCACCGGCGGCGAACAGGCCGGCCTGGATCGCTGCGTTCACCATTCCGGTGGCTTCGACACCGACCTCGGGGTGAGCAGGGGCGAGCGCGCCCGCAAACGCCAGCGTGAACGCGACCGCGAGCAGCAGACCGCCGAGCACCCAGCGCGCCCACACTCCACGGCGTCTGCGCGTCACCAGGCCGCGCACCGCTTCGACAGGCTCGACGCCGGCAGCACGCCTCGACGGCAGCAATGCTCCGAGCATGCAGGTGACGACTCCGAGCGAGAACGAGGCCGCCCAGGCAAGGGCCGATGGGTGGAACGCCGGCGGCTCGAAACCGCCGGTCCCGCCCGGAAAGCTCACTGCTGCCATCTGGTTGAACAGTGGAATAGCGGCGACGCTGAGGCCGATGGACAGCAGCGATCCGGGCAGCGCCCCGGCCACGCTCGCCAGGCCGACCAGTGACCAGAGGCTCACGCGGATCTGGCGTGGGCTCGCACCGGCCAACCGCCATTGCGCGAAGGTGTTGCGGGTGCGTTCGACCGTCGCCGAGCCGACCACCGTCAGCGCGAAGAACGACAAGACTGCTACCAGGACGTAGATCGTGACCGACACAATTCCGAACGCCGCCGGATCGAGCCCGGCATCCGTCGCCGCGGTGACGAACCCGTCGCTGTTCGTCCAGACGAACTGATTCATGCACGCGCCGATCAACATGGTCACCAGCCCGATCACGACCATGGCCGGCACCCAGCTCCAGAAGTCGCTGCGGAAGATCCGAAGAACGTGTTTCAGCACGATCAGTTCCCTCTCGACGCAGCGCCGGCAACCGGAAGCTGACGCATCCGGGCAAGGATCGCATCGCCGTCGAGACGTCCGGCAACACCCGTGATCGACCCATCACGCATGAACACCACCCGATCCGCCAACGCTGCCGCGTCGATATCGTGCGTGACCATCACCACGGTCGTTCCCTGGACGGTCAGATCGCGCAGGATCCGCAGCACCAACTGCGAGTTCGCGCTGTCGAGCGCTCCAGTCGGCTCATCCGCGAAGACGATGGACGGACGCAACAGCATCGCCCGGCAGAGAGCGACCCGCTGCTGCTCACCGCCGGACAACGCACCCGCCACGGTCTTGCGCTTGTCCTGCAGCCCGAACTGGGTCAGCATCGCCGTCACCTGCTCACGGGGCACCCGGCGACCTGCGAGCTGTTCTGGCAGCAGCACGTTCTCCTCGACGTTGAGGTACGAAATCAGGTTGTACTGCTGGAAGACGAACCCGACGGTGTTGCGCAGATACTTCGCTCGCCGCTCTCGGCCCAGCCCGTAGATGTCCGTCCCGTCGAGCAGCACGCGGCCCTCATCCGGACGATCCAGACCACTCAGGCAGTACATCAGCGAGGTCTTCCCGGCACCGCTCGGTCCCACGATCGCGGTGAGCGCGGCCCGCGGAAGCGCTAGCGAGCAATCCCGGAGTATCCAGTCACCCGAACTGCCTGAGACCCCAGCCCGCTGACTGAGCCCACCCGCCCAGACGGGATCGACCTGTACCTGATCTGTCATTCGCACGACCCTTTCCATCGCAGCCACCACCGCGGCGATCTGCGGCGGGCACTTTCCAGACAACCGCCCGCCGTGAGGAGTCACCACGCTGGAGGAAGGATTGACACCTCGCGATGACAGTCAGCCCGCCAGTGGCGGTGGTAGCGGGTCGCGATACCAGTCCGGTCCGAAGGCGTAGGCTGAATCTGCGTAATCACGCAGCAGAAGACGGCATTACTCGCCCATGAATGAGGTCAAAATGGTCGTCGCCCATTCCGAGCGCGCGACCCTGCGCGCCCGCGACGTGTTCCTGAAGGTGGACGCCGATCAGGCACGTATCGACGTCGAGGTCGAGGCGATGGCCCTGGCGCCGGTCCCGACCCCGAAGGTTAAGACTTCCTAGGCGGAGCGCAGGCCGGCGAAGAAGGCGCGGATGTCCCCCGCGACGGTCTCGGGCGCCTCCATCGCAGCGAAGTGACCGGCCTCGGGAAACTCGTTCCAGTGCACGATGTCGCTGTTGTCGCGCTCGGCGAAGGCCCGGACGGTCTGGAAGTCCGAAGCGAAGACCGCGACGCCGGTCGGGGCGGAGTTCACCTCGTGCTTGACCTCGGCGCGGGCCTGCTCGTAGTAATACCGGCTCGCCGTCGCCTGAGTGTTGGTGAACCAATAGAGCGAGACCTGAGTGAGGATCTGGTCGCGGGTGACCAGGCTGGTGCCGTTGCCGAAGGAGTTGAACAACTCGCTGTAGGCCAGCTGGCCTACAGGAGAGTCGGCGATCGCGGCGGCGACGGTCTGCGGTCGGGAGGCGTTCATCGTGTTGTAGCCGCCGACGGACTGGAACCACTGCATGTGCTCCAGCGCCGCATATTCCTTCGGCCCGAACCCCTCGAACTCCGCCGGGTCGCCCGACGGGAACGAGAACAACTGCAGCACGTGCAGCCCGAGGAACCCCGGCGGGTTCCACAACCCGAACTCCCGCGCGATCATCGCGCCCATGTCGCTGCCGTGTACGCCGTAGGAGTCGTAGCCGAGGCGCCGCATCAAGACGTCGAGCGTGCGGGCGACCTTCTCCTGCGTCCAGCCTGCCCCTTCCAGCGGGGTGCTGAAGCCGAAGCCGGGGATCGAGGGGACGACGACGGAGAAGGCGTCCTCGGCGCGGCCCCCGTGGGCGACCGGGTCGGTGAGCGGGGCGATCATGTCGAGGTAGTCGGCGAACGAGCCCGGGTAGGTGTGCAGGAGCAGCAGCGGCGTCGCGTCCTTCTCCGCGGACGGCACGTGGACGAAGTGGATCGTCTGGCCGTCGATCTCGGTGAGGTGGTTCGGGACCGAGTTCATGCGCTCCTCCTGCGCGCGCCAGTCGAAGGACTCACGCCAGTACTCGACGGTCTCGCGCAGATACCCGTTCGGGGTGCCGAGCGCCCAGTCGTCCGCCGCCGACGGGCGGGGCAGCCGGGTGCGGGCGAGGCGGTGCCGGAGGTCGTCGATCTCGGCCTCGGAGATCTCGATGTGGAAGGGGCGGATCTCAGCGGGGTTCTGCGTCTTCGTCATGAAACCCAAGGTAGGAGGCATATAGGAAGACTTGATTCCGCTATTCACGCCATACTCAAGCAATGTTGGAAACGTCCTCCCGGCTGCTCGCTCTCCTGTCGTTGCTCCAGTCCCGGCCCGACTGGCCGGGCCGGGAACTCGCCGAACGCCTCGGAGTGAGCACCCGCACGATCCGCAACGACATCGACCGGCTGCGCGAACTCGGCTATCCGGTCGAAGCTGGACGTGGCCCCACCGGCGCCTACCGGCTCGGCCCCGGCGCGAAGCTGCCGCCGCTGCTGCTGGACGACGAGGAGGCCGTCGCCGTCGCGATCGGCCTGCGGGCGGGGACGGGCGTCAGCGGCATCGCCGAGAGCAGCGCGCGTGCCCTGACCAAGCTGGACCAGATGCTGCCGCACCGGCTGCGCCGCCAGATCGCCGCTTTGTACGATTCCACCTCGAAGGCGCCGGAGAACCTCGACACGAACGTCGACGATCCCGAGGTCGACACCACGAGCCTCACCGCGATCGCCTCGGCGATCCGCGACCGCCATTGGCTGCGGTTCGACTACCTCGTCCCCACCGAGGCGGAGGACGCGTTCGACGGGACACCCTCGGCACCCTCGGGCCGCAAGCTGGTCGAGCCCTACCGCCTGGTGAACTGGCGCCGCCGCTGGTATCTCGTCGGACGCGACCCGGAAGACGCGACATGGGCCGCCTACCGCGTCGACTGGACGACCCCGCTCGGCCCGACCGGTCGCGTCTTCACCCCCTGTCCCCTGCCCGACGAGGACTACACGGCCTTCGTCCTGCGAAACGTCGCCGCGACCGGCTGGAAGGTCCACGCCCGCATCACCGTCCTCGCCCCCGCCGGCGAGGTCCTCGCCCGCATCCACGCCGCCGTAGGGGTCGTCGAACCCCTCGACGACGAGACCTGCGTGCTTGTGACCGGCGGCGACAGCCTGGAGACCATAGCCGTCTACATCGGCATGCTCGGCCTCGACTTCCGCGTCACCTCTCCCCCGGGCCTCGTCACCCACCTGCGAACACTCGGCGCCCGTTACCTGAGCGCCGTCGGCTCCCCCCTCTGAACCGGCCCCGGGCACTCCATGATCGAAACGTTCGGAAAACCCGCAGAATCCCGGCATGATTCGCTTATAAGGTGCGCTCGTGAAGAATCTGGAAAGCCTCGTCATTTCCCGACGGCTTCGCGTTCCCGTCGAGGCCCTTGAGGGCTCGACGCCGGGGTGGGGGGAGGTCGCAGCACGCCAGCTCGACGCCGCGCTGCTGAGCGTCGGCTTCACCTGCTCGGCGGAGTTGCTCGACCGCCTGGCGAAGCTGCCGGGCGAGGACGTGGTGGATCTGGGGGTGCGGGTGCTGGCCGCCGTCCGCACCCTGGTGGGCGACCACGTCCAGCACAACGCCTACTTCATCGACTTCCCCGCCAACGTGCCAGACACCGTGGAGTTCTGGGCGGGACTGATGCGGAAGACCATGGTCGGCGACACCTCCGCGGACCAGGTGCCGACGCCGACGCTCGACCTGCTGACCCTGCCGGGTTACGGCAGCTACCAGCACTCCTACACCGATTTGCTGGCCGCCCACGCCGAGCTGATCCCGCTGGCCGGCGATCGGGTCACCGTACTCGGCCTCGGTGGAAGCCTGGAGTCGGAGGCCCGTGAGCTCTACTTCTCGCTGGCGGGCTCGGAGACGCCGCTCGCCGCCGAGGACCTGGTGGTGCTGCGCGGGCTGGCGCTGTATTGCGCCGGCGAGCCGGAGCGCATCCCCGTGCGTGAGAACCGCGCGGTCGTCAACGAGGCGCGGCTGGCCGCCGGTCGTCCGCTGCTCGTCGACACGGTGACCGACGTGCTGCGGCTCGCCTGCGGCGCCTCCGGCGGGGACGTCACGCTGGCCGAGAGCACCAGGTTCCGCTCGTTCCGCCGCGCCGAGCGCCGCGCCCTGCTGGCGGCGCTGGACGGCGTCGCCGGGGCGGCCAGGCTCGGGGACGTGCCACGCCACCGGGAGCAGTGGAAGAGGCTCGGCGAGCGGCTGCACCCGCACGAATATCCGCGGTTCCCGCGTGCGGCCCACGTCTTCGAGGTGGCCAGGGGCACACGCCGGGCCGCCGGTCTCGACAGCCGCGTGGAGGCCGCGCTGGGCGAGGGCCGGGCGGGCGACGCCGTCGCGCTGCTGGAAAAGGCGCCCGGTGCCCTCCTGCGCCGCCTCGACCATCTGCTGCGCATCGGCCACTCGGCTTCCGCCGTACTCGACGCCGCGGAACGAGCCGCCGGGGGTGCCTCCTGCCGTGTGCTGCTGTCCCTCCGCGAACATCTCCAGAACCGCCTCTCCCCCGCCGCCGGCCGCGTCTTCGCCAACCGGCAGGGCAGGGCGTGGGCGGCTGCCGACACCCGGTCGCCTCTGGAGAAGGAGGTCCTTGAGCAGGCGCTCACCATGCTGGACGAGGAGATCACCCGGCGCCTTCCCGACCCCGGCGAGCTGATCGTCGACCCCGATGTGCTCGGCGTCGCCCTGCCGCTCTCCGGCAAGGCCGTCGCACCCGGGCTCGGTGTGCTGCCCCGCGGATCCATCTCCGCAGTGGAGGGCGAACTGCTCAGGTTCTTCGTGCACTGGCGCCAGGCCGAGCGGCGCACGGACTACGACCTGTCGGCGCTCATGCTCAACGACTCGTACGGCGACGCCGAGCATGTCTCGTGGACGAACCACGGCAACGGCTTCGCCACCTACTCAGGCGACCTCACGCAGGCGGCCCGCGGCGCGTCGGAGTTCATCGACATCCGCCTGGCCGACGCGACCCGGACGATCATCATTCCCCAGGTCGACATCTATGCCGGGGAGCGGTTCGACGAGGCGGCCGAGGCGTTCTTCGGGTACATGAGCAGGGAGACCGAGCAGAAGGGCAGGCCGTTCGAGCCGCGCACCGTGCGGATGAAGTCCGACCTGCGCGGGTCGGGCAGGGTGGCCCTGCCGCTTGTCTTCCTCCGCGACAGTGACAGTGACGGCGAGGGTGACGATGAAGGAGAACGTGCCGGCGGGTGGCGAGTCAAGTGGCTGCACCTCTACCTCAAGGGACATCCCGGCTTCAACCAGGTGGAAGGCCACCGTGTCACCACCTCCCTGCTGGTGCGCTCGATCGTGGAGCGCGACTACCTGGGCGTCCGCTACCTGGCCGGCCTGCTGCGCGCGAAGAGCCCGTCGGCCGGGCACACCACCTACATCGGGTTGGAGGCCCCGGCCGACCTGCCCCCGGGGTCACGGATCTACACGCCGGGGACGCTGCACGAACTGATCCCCGCCTGATACGGTGAAGCCGCGCGAGGCCATGGAGACGGCTTCCTTCTCATCTCTGCACAGACTGTTTTAGTCTCTCCGCTTTCCTCGCGTTCCGGTTGTGAGGCCATTCGAGGGCTTCCTTCTCCTGGTTCGACTCCAGGCGGGCCTGAAAGGGCCTAGCCGGCGATTATTAGCCCCCGAGCCTTCCTCACAACCGGTCCCGGCTCTCAGCCCTGACCACGACGCAGCGCGCGGCCTGGCAGGGCGCCGGTGGGTGTGCCGTCCCGCAGGGCGGCGGTTCCGTTGATCACCACGTGGCGCACACCGGTCGCGTACTGATGGGGATCCTCGTAGGTCGCGTGGTCGCGGATCGTCGCCGGGTCGAAGACGACGAGGTCGGCGTAGGCGCCGGAGGCGATGCGTCCGCGCCCCGCCAGCCGGAGGGTGTCTGCCGGAAGCGAGGTCATCCGGCGCACAGCCTCCTCCAAGGTGAGCAGGCCCTCGTCACGGACATACTGCCCAAGGATCTTGGCGAAGCTGCCATATGCCCGGGGATGCACCGGCAGGTCGGAGAACGGCGGCTCGGCCGGCACCGACTCGGAGTCCGAGCAGATCGACACCCAGGGGCGGCTCAGCGCCAGCCGGATGTTGTCCTGGTGGCCCATGAAGTAGGCCGCCATCATCTCCGGGTTGCCCAGCACCAGGTCCAGCAGGTGCTCGACCGGGTCGTCCACCCCGGCGCGGGCCGCGGCCTCGGCCAGGGTCTTCCCCGCGGTGGGTGAGCCGTCGGCGGCGTTGGACAGCAGCAGCACCTGGTCGGGCCCGCCCGTGACGAGGTAGAGGTTCTCCCACTCGGCCGAGGGGCGGCGGATGGCGGCCTTCATCTCCTCCCGGGCCCCGCGGTCGCGCAGCCGCTCCAGCAGCCGGTCCTGGCCGCCCGCGTGGAACGGCGGCGGGATGACCGACGCCAGCGCGGTGCTGCCCGCCTCGTAGGGGTAGAGGTCGGCGGTCACCGGCTGACCGGTCGCACGGGCCGCGTCGATGAGGTCGATCGCGAGCTTCATCTTGTGCCAGTTGTCGCGGCCTGCGGCCTTGAGGTGATAGACCTCCACGCGTGTCTCGGCCTCGCGGCCGATGCGCAGGATCTCCTCGATGCCCTCGACCAGGCGATCGGCCTCGCTCCTGATGTGCGAGATGTAGAGGGCGTCGTGCCGGCCAAGCACGCGCATGAGACTGATGAGTTCCTCGGTGGACGAGTAGCTGTCCGGCGGGTAGATGAGCGCCGAGCCCACACCCAGCGCCCCGTCGGAGAGCTCCTCGTCGAGGAGGGCCGCCGCCGCGTCCAGTTCGGCCCGCGTGAGCGGCCGGTGGTCGTTCCCGGCGCCGAGCATGCGCAGGTTGTGCGACCCGACGAAGCTGGCGATGTTCGGAGCGACCCCCGCAGACGACATGTGGTTGAGGAAGTCCGCAAGCCTCGGCCAGCCGAGCTGCGTGCCGTCGGCCTCGACCTTGCCGACCGGGACCGACTCCAGCATGCGCCCGGCGACCGGCCCCATGGAGAGTCCCTCGCCGAAGATCTCAGTCGTCACGCCCTGGTAGAGGTCGGACAGTCCGCGCGGGTCCTGCTGAAGCGTGAAGTAGGCATGGCTCAGCACGTTGATGAACCCGGGGGCGACAGCGCACCCCGTCGCGTCAAGCACCACGGCCCCTTCCGAGTCGGGGATGTGACCGACTCCGAGGATCCGGTCCCCCTCAACCGCGACATCGGCCAAACGCCCAGGGGTGCCGGTCCCGTCATAGACCGTTCCCCCTCGGATGATCAGCGTGCTGGGCATACGAGCCTTCCTTTCTTCGCTGCGCCACCCGGGATTCTCGTGCCTCGCGCGCCGCGGCACATCGTCGCGGCAACCGAAGCGATCCCCTCCCCGTTGGGCTCGCCACCCAAGACCTCAGTCAAGGTCAGGCGGTGTCCAGGGCCTCGGCCACCTGGCGCTGGGTGGTGAACCGGTCGCCGAAGCGGTCCGGGCGCCAGTCGTCCAACGATGTCAGGTCACTCGTGCCGTGCACGATGTGCTCGGCCAGGGCTTTGCCGTACCCCGGCCCGTAGGTGATGCCAGGCTCGCGGCCGAGGCTAGCCGAATCAATTTCCTATCCGCACATGGAAAATTTCACGACAGTCGCGGACGAAGCGGGGTGGTCCCGGTGCGCGACACCACTTCCCGTGCCTGCCCAGCGCCTGGCCGGCGCGGAGCGCGGTGTCGAGGGCGAGGTTCTGCGGCAGGTAGCCGCTCGGCGTCCACGGAAAGCCGGCTCAACGGTCAGGCGAACAGGCGGGCGACGAGTTCGCCCCGGACGGATACGTCGGTCTTGCGGAAGGCGGCCTTGAGGTGGTCGCGCACGGTGTGAGGGGAGACGAACAGCTCGGCGGCGATCTCACCGGTCGGCAGCCCCCGGGCCACCAGGTGGGCGACCTCCAGCTCACGTGCCGTCAACCCGTATGCCTGGGCGACCATCGCCACGCTCCACCGCGCGGACGGCACGCTCACCCTCGACCACCTCACCGGTCTGCTGCGGGCCGAACTCTCGGCGGCCGGGGAGGACTTCGGCGCCTTCACGGCCGACCTGCCGGCCGCCCACGCCGAGGACCCCGTGCGGCGGTTGCGGCGGCAGCTGTCCGCCGTCGGCGACCCCGCGATCGGACGGCGTGTCCTGCAGGAGACCGCACACACGATCGGCCCCTATGCCTGGCGGCTGCTCGGCGAAGCCGACCGGGAGCGGCTGCGCCGCCACACACGCCTCGCCGCGAGCCTGGCCTCACCGATGGTGCCGGTCAACGCGTCGATCCTGATGCGCCTGCTGGACGGCGGGCAGCTCACCGTGGCCTCGGGCGTGCGCGGGATCGAGATGTCAGACGGCGGGTTCCGGGTGCTTTGCGGTGACACCGAATTGCGCGCGGACACCGTGATCAACGCCGTGAACCCTCCCCCTCGGGCGGTGCCGTCCGCCGCGGGGCCGCTGGTGGCGTCCCTGGTGTCCGGCGGGCCGGCAACGCCGCACCCGTCGGGAGGGCTGGTGGCCGCCGACCCCCGCCTGACCGTGGTGGGAGACCTCGCGGGAGGAGGCTCGTTCAACACCTCCAGCATCGCCGGCATCGCCGCCCAGGCGGTCCGCGCCGCGGAGTCGCTGACCTGAGCACACCCGGTACGGCGGAAGCCGGGCCCGCCGGCACTCCAGCCGCTCCGCGGAGACACCCGTCCGGATGACCCGGTACGGCGGAAGCCGGGCCCGTCGGCACTCCAGCCGCTCCGCGGAGGCACCCGTCCGGATGACCCGGTACGGAAGCACCAGCTGGAAGCCGGAAGGTGTCGAGGTCACGGGCTGGCGAAAGCCGGGTGAACCGCGTGGCTCCGCCGTACCGCTCACCGCTTCGCGGCTTGCAGGGTGCCCGCGAGGACCGAGCTGACCATGCGGTGGACGGCGGCGGTCTGGGGCGGGGGGCCCGTGCGGTCGGCGAAGAGCAGGTGGGCGGTCCCGATCAGCGTGGGCGCGAGCACGTCCACGTCGGCGCCGGCCGCGATGCGGCCGAGGTCGCGTTCCGCGGCGAGGTAGCCGGCGATCATGGTCACCGCCTCGGTCAGGACCGGGACACCGGCCGGCCAGGTGTCGCGCAGCCGGGCGCGCAACTCATCGCGGAAGGTGATGAGGGCGACGACCGCCACGGCGACCGACTCGAACAGGGCGGTCAGCGCATCGGTGACGTTGCCCGCGACGGTGCCGGTCCCGGCGGCGTCGCGCAGGGCGGCGGCCTGGGGGGCGATCCGGCCGACGCGCTCCATCACGAACTCCGCGAGAAAGGCGTCGAAGTCGGCGAAGTGCCGATGCAGGACACCCTTGGCGCAGCCCGCCTCGGCGGTGACCGCACGACTGGTCAGCGCGCTCGGCCCGTCCCGCAGCAGGATGCGCTCGGCGGCCTCGAACAACTGCTCACGCGGGTCGCGGAGGGCCACTCCCGTCGGCACCGTGCATCTCTCCTTCCCGTGCCCGCTTGACGAGTGGGCACACGCCCACTCATAGTGGGCGCATGCCCACTATACCCGAGCCCCATCGGCATCGGCAGATGGCGGAGTCGTTCGGCGTCGACCCCGAACGCTACGACCGCAGCCGCCCCCGCTATCCGGACGCGATGGTGCGGGCCGTCGCGGAGGCCCCCGGCCTCGACGTGCTCGACGTCGGCGTCGGCACCGGCATCGCGGCCCGGCAGTTCCGTGCGGCGGGCTGCCGGGTGCTCGGCGTCGACGTCGACGCCCGGATGGCAGACCTGGCGCGGCGCGGCGGCATCGAGGTCGAGGTGGCGGCGTTCGAGACCTGGGACCCGGCCGGCCGCACGTTCGACACCGTCGTCTCCGCGCAGACCTGGCACTGGATCGACCCGGTCGCGGGAGCGGCCAAGGCGGCCGAGGTGCTCCGGCCCGGCGGGCGGCTCGCGGTGTTCTGGAACACCTTCCGTCCCCCGCCCGGCCTGGCGGAAGCCTTCGCCGCGGTCTACCGCCGGGTCATGCCCGGCTCCCCCGCCCCCGACGCCGATGGATATGAGCCGCTGCATGCCAAAGCCGCGGACGGAATGCGGCAGACGGGGGTGTTCGGCGAGCCGGAGCTATGGCGATATGAGTGGGAACACTCCTATACCAGGGACGAGTGGCTGGACCAGCTTCCCACCTCCGGCCTCCTCACCCGGCTCCCCCAGGCCACGCTGGACGAGGTGCTGGCTGGCGCCGGCGATGCCCTGGACGCGGTGGGCGGCAGCTTCACCATGCAATACACCACGCTGGTGTGCACCACCACGAAAACGACCGCCTGCTGAGCCCTATGAAACGGGACGGGCGATCAGGGCGAACCGGTGGGCGTGTGCCGTCAACGGCCGCCCTGCCCGCATCTCCTCATGCAACGCCCGCAGCCGGTCACCGTACCGCTCGACGTCGAAGCCGGGAACGTGCCACGGCGTGATGCGCAGGAACAGCACCAACGCCCCGACATCGTGAAACACGGTCGCGACCTTTGCCTCCCCCCGCCAGGACACCTCGAATCCGGCCTCGGTCAGCTGCGCGGCGGCACTGGCGAGATCCCAGCCGGCGTACTCGTGCGGCTCCGCCCCCAATGCGGTGTTGATCTCGGCCAGGTCCGCCCCGCCCACCTGCTGGGTGACGAACGTCCCGCCGGGCTTGAGCACACGCCGCAACTCATCCAGGTCGTAGGACTCGTGCCGGCTGACGACCAGCTCGAACGACCGGTCCGGCAGCGGCAACCGGTCGTCGTCCCCCACCTCCACCACACGCACACCCATCGGCTCAAGACGCTTCCTGGCCACGGGCACGTTCGGCGCCCACCCCTCGGTGGCGACCGTCCCCTCCGGAAGCGGGGCAAACGACGCCAGCAACTCGCCGCCACCCGTCCCGAGGTCAAGGAGCGAGCCGGCGTACGGCAGGCGCTCCTTGACCATCTCCTCATAGCTCCACGGCAACGCGCCGGACTCCTCGATCATGCGACCGCGGAACACGCCGAAGTCCCACCCCTCAAAGGGAACGGTCAGCGCTTCTCCCACAAGGTCGTCATAGCTCACGCTCGTGATCCTGCCAGCCCGGCCAGGTGACCGCGCACGCCGACGTCCCCGGGTGTCACATGCGAGGCGTCGGCGGTGCTCTACAAATGTGGACGTTGTAGTGCATGGTGTGAACCCACCGGGCGGCGCGCCGCCTGCCGCCCTGTCCGGTGACGGACCCAGTGACGGGCGTGGTGAGGTGGCCGGGCGGAAGGGCGGCGTGGTGGTGTCGAGTCCGCCGGGGCGCGGGGCCGTCCGAGGCGACCTGGAGCAGGTTTTCCGCACGGCCTATCCGCGGGTCGTCGCGGTGGCCGCGCGGGTGCTCGGCGCCAGGGACGAGGCCGAGGACGTGGCACAGGAGGTGTTCCTGACGTTCGGGCGTTCGTCGGTGCCCGCCGGGGAGGCGGTGGGGTGGTTGTGCGTCGCCGCTGCGCATACCGCGCTGAACCTCCTGCGCTCCGGCCGCCGCCGCGCCTCACGCGAGGAGGCCGCCGACGGCGGCCGGGCCGTCAGCCCGGATGTCGCCGACGCGGTCGTGACCCGCGACGAGCGCCGCCTCGTGCGGGCGGCACTGGCGCGGCTGCCGCGCAGGCAGGCCGTCGCCCTCGTCCTCCGGCACAGCGGCCTCAGCTACGCCGAGGTCGCCGCCGCTCTCGATCTTTCGCCCGGCAGCGTGGGCACCACCGTACGCCGCGCCGAGTCCGCCCTGCGCAAGGAGTTGAACCGTCATGCGTCATCCGACTGACGGCACACTGCGCCGGCTCCTCGACGAGCCGGCCGGTGTCGCCGACGCCGACCGTGAGCACGTCGCCGGCTGCCCGGCGTGCCTGTCCGGAGTGGCGGCGGCCCGGGAGGACGCCGCGTTCGCCGCCGCGGCTTTGAGTGCCGACTGCGCCGTGGACGTGGATGCGGGGTGGCGGCGCCTGTCTCGTGCGGCCGATGCCGAAGGGCCGGGGATCACGCCCCCGCGACGCAGGCGTGCGGTACTGCGCAGCCCGGTCGTGGCCGTGTTCGGCGCCGTCGTGCTGCTGGCCGGGGCCGGTGCCGCCGCCGCGGTGGACTGGCTGCAGATCTTCCGGGCCGAGCAGATCATCCCGGTCACCGCCCCCAAGGCCGATTTGATCAAGCTGCCCGACCTGTCGGACTTCGGGGAGCTCCAGGTGACCGAGAAAATCGACATGCGCAAAGTCGCCGGCGCCTCCGCCGCGGAGAAGGCCACCGGTCTCACCGTCCCGCAGGTGGGCACGCTGCCCCGCGGTGTGACGGGAGATCCCGCCTATCACGTCGTCGGCCGGGTGAGCGGGGACTTCACCTTCTCGATCGAGAAGACCGCCAAGACCGCCGCGGCGGCGGGCGTGACGCTGCCGCCGGCGCCGCCGGGACTCGACGGCAGCCGCTTCCGGTTGGTCGCCGGCCCGGGGGTCGCCGCGGTCTGGTCGGCGGGCCGCCCCATGCCTGCCCTGATCGTGGCACGGGCGAATGCGCTCACCGCATATGCCTCGACCGTGCCCTTCGAGACGGTCCGCGGCTACCTGCTGTCCCTCCGGATCCTGCCGGAGAACGTCGCCGCCCAGCTCAGCGGCCTCGCCGGCGTCGGCGGGATGACACTGCCGCTGTTCACATCGACCGACAGGATGTCGACCTCCACCTCCGACGTCGGCGGACTGCCGGCCACGGTGCTCGCCAGACGGGACGGCACGATGGCAGCCGTGATCTGGATGGACGGCGGAGTCGTCACCGCGGTGGCCGGCTCGCTGAGCACCGGTGAGGCGCTGGCGACGGCACGCGGGCTGAGGAGGACGCGATGACCCGGGACACCGCCGCCCGGCCGGGCGCGCCCCTCCTCGACGCCGACGTGCAAGCGCTCGCGTCGCCCGCACCGGCGGTGTGGTGCTCCGGCCTGCGCAAGCAGTATCGCAGGCGGACCGCGGTGGACGGCGTGTCCTTCACCGTCGGCCGCGGCGAGATCGTGGGCCTGCTCGGACCTAACGGTGCCGGCAAGACCACCGTCATCAAGATCCTGCTGGGTCTGGTCCGGCCCGACGCCGGGGATGTGCTGCTGCTCGGGCGGCCGGCGCGCGACCCGCGCTCCCGGGTCCGCGTCGGCTATCTGCCGGAGCTCTTCCGGTACCAGCCGTGGCTCACCCCCGCCGAGGTCCTGGCCCTGCATGTGCGGCTCGCGGGCGTCGAGGTGCCGGTCGGCGAGCGGCGCGAGTGCCTGGCCGCGGTCGGCCTGGCCGATCGCGCCGGTGACCGGGTGGGCGGCTTCTCCAAGGGCATGCAGCAGCGCCTCGGCCTGGCCGTCGCGCTGGTGGCCCGCCCCGAGTTCGTGGTCCTCGACGAGCCGACGAGCGCTCTGGACCCGATCGGCCGGGCCGACGTCCGGGACCTGCTCCTGGCGCTCAGGGAGCGCGAGGTCGCGGTCCTGCTCAACTCGCATCTCATCGGCGAGGTCGAACGGGTCTGCGACCGGGTCGTCATCCTCGACAAGGGCCGGGTCGCCGCGTCGGGCACCCTGGCGGAGCTGCTCGGCGGACGCGAGCTGCGGTTGCGGCTCGGCGAGGTGAACGCCGAGGCCGAGGCGCGCCTGGCCGCCGCCGGTCCGCTCACCCGCAGCGGTGACCTGTTCACCGTCGCGCTGCCCGCCGCCCCGGACTCCACCACCGTGCCGGACCTCGTGGCCGGCCTGGTCGGCCTCGGCGTGCGGGTCCACGCGGTCGAGCCCGGGCGGATCAGCCTGGAGGAACGGCTGCTGGACATCCTTCGCGCCGAAGGCGGTGACCGCCGGTGACCGCCAGGATCGTGCTCGTCGTCGCCGCCCTCACCCTTCAGGAGGCCGCCCGCCGCAAGGTGCTGCGTGCGCTCGCCGTACTGACCCTCGCGCTGCTCGCGCTCAGCGCCTGGGGGTTCGCCAACCTGATCTCGATCGAGTTCGAGGGCGGCACGTTCACCACCGGGGAGCTCCGGCTGGTGGCCTCCCAGGTGCTCAATCTGGTGATGTTCGGCCTCAGCCTGATCGCCGCGCTCGGCACGGCCTTTCTGGCCGGGCCCACCCTGGCGGGCGAGATCGAGTCGGGGATCGCCCTGTCGGTCATGGCGCGCCCGATTCGCCGATCGACGGTGCTGCTGGGCAAGTGGCTGGGGCTCGTGGTCTTCGGCGGCGGTTTCGTGACCGTGGCCGGGCTGGCGCAGTTCGTCATCGTGTGGAGCACCGTGGACTACTGGCCGCCGCGGCCGGTGATCGGGCTGGCGCTGCTCGCGGCGCAGACGGCGGTGCTGCTCACCCTGGGCCTGCTGCTGTCCACCGCCGTCTCGCCGATGGCGTCGGGCGTGGTGGCGGTCGGTCTCTTCGGCGCCACCTGGATCGCGGGTGTGGTCGGCGGCGTCGGCCACGGGCTCGGCAACGAGAGCCTGGCCCAGGTCGGCACCGTGTCCCAGGTGCTGCTGCCGACGGACGGTCTCTGGCGCGGCGCCATGCACGCCTTCCAGGACTCGTCCGCGCTGGCGGAGTTCGGCGGCCCCGCGATGCAGGGCGGCTTCCCGTTCCTGAGCCGCGCCCCGCTCACCGCCGCCTACCTGACCTGGACCGGCTTCTGGATCGCCCTCGTACTGGGGCTCGCGGCACTGGCCTTCCGGCGCCGCGATCTGTGACGACCGCTTAAATGCCGAGTACGGCCCCGGCCCGCTTGACCGTGCGGAGGATCGGGGCCGTCTCGATGTGCCGGACGGCCGGCAGGGCGCCCAGGCTCTCGGTCAGATAGCGGTAGAACTCGGCGTCGTCGCGGCACACCACCGTGGCCATCAGGTTGGTCGTGCCGGTGGTCGCCCCGGCGAAGGCGACCTCGGGGTGCCCGGCCAGCGCCCGGCCGGTGGCGTCGAGATCGGCGGGCGGCACCGACATCCACAACTGCGCCTCGACCTGATAGCCGAGCAGATCGGGCACCACATCCAGGTCGAAGTAGAGCACACCGGTCGCGCAGAGATATTCCACCCGGCGCTTCACCGTCGACTCCGACCAGCCCGTGGCCGCCGCCAGCTCCGCGTAGCCCGCGCGGCCGTCGCGCGAGAGCTCCGCCAGCAGCGCCTCGTCGGCCGGGCTCAACGTGAGACGCCCGCTCCGCGGGCCCGTGCCGTGTTCCTGCTCGGAGATCAGCTCCGCCACCTGCGCGAGTGAGAGTACGGCCAGGCCCGCCCAGCCGGTGCGCCCGCCCACGAAGCCTGCTCGCCCGGGTGCCCGCCCGCCTCACCGTCGGCGCCGGGCTGCTGCTGATCGGGGCGGGGGCGCTGACGCAGGGCACACTCGACGCGGGCTCCACCGGGCTCTCACTGGCACCCGGCCTGATCCCGACGGGGCTCGGTGTCGGGACCGCCGTTCCGGCACTGACCTCCGCCGCCATGGCTTACGCGCCGCCGCGGCGGGCGGGCATGACGGCGGGGGCCGTCAACACCGCCAGGCAACTCGGCTACGCCCTCGGCATCGCCGTAGTCGGCATCCTGTTTCAGTCCGGGTCGGCGGCGGGCTCTCCGACGTCGGGGCTGAACGAGGTCTACTGGGCGAGCGCCGTCTCGGGAGTGCTCGCGGGGCTGCTCGTGCTCGCGGTCGTGCGCGGACGACGCCCGGCCGGAGCTGAGCCGGAAGGCAGTCAGGCCCGGCGGTGACGGCGGGACCCTCGTTCACTGCCCGCCTGTCGCGGTGGCAACCCGGGTGACCACCGCCGGGGAGCGGCTGTCGTCGTTTGCGGTAGATAGTGTAAACATGAACGACCATGGGTGATGTCGAGGTAGTTGTCAGGAACAACGTGGTGGTCAGTGGTCGGCCCGACGGTCCGACGGTAATGCTGGCCCACGGATTCGGCTGTGATCAGAACATGTGGCGCCTGGTCGCTCCGAAGCTGGCCCGCGACTTCCGGGTGGTGTGCTTCGATCATGTGGGAGCGGGCCGCTCGGATCTGGCGGCCTACTCTCCTGATCGTTATGCGGACCTGCAGGCTTACGCCGACGATGTGCTGGAGATCTGCCGCGAGCTGGACCTGAGCCAGGTGGTGTTCGTCGGGCATTCGGTGGCCGCGATGATGGGGGTGCTGGCCGCCGTCCAGGAGCCGGAACGATTCGCCAAGCTGGTGCTGCTGGTGCCCTCGCCCTGCTACATCGACGATGAGGGATATCGCGGCGGGTTCAGCCGGGCCGACATCGAGGAGTTGCTGGAGTCGCTGGACAGCAACTATCTGGGCTGGTCGGCTGCCATGGCTCCGGTGATCATGGGTAACGCGGACCGTCCGGAGCTGGGTGAGGAGCTGACCAACAGTTTCTGCCGGACCGATCCGCTCATCGCGCGGTCGTTCGCGCGGGCGACGTTCTTGTCCGATCACCGTGCCGAACTCGCCAAGGTCGGGGTTCCGACGCTGGTGCTCGACTGCGCTCAGGATGTGATCGCGCCGCCTGAGGTGGGCGCGTTCGTGCACGCTCAGATCGCGGGCAGCCGGCTGATCACGCTGGCGGCCACCGGCCACTGCCCGCAGCTGAGCGCCCCGGAGGCCACCGTCCGGGCGATCGCCGCCTTCGCCGCCGAACCCGGCGATCACTCCGCCGAACCGAGATGATGAGCGCGAGAGGCCAGGAAGCGGGCTCCCCGACGCCGGGTGAGGGCGGCGGCGAACGGGCGCTGTTTTCGGCGCTGCTGGAAGACAGCGCCGAGGACCTCTACGAGAACGCGCCGTGCGGCTATCTGTCCACGTTGCTGGACGGTCAGATCGCCAAGATCAACAATACGCTGCTGGGCTGGCTGGGCTACACGCGTGACGAACTGGTGGGCCTGCGGACGTTCTCCGATCTGCTCACCGTGGGCGGCCGTCTCTATCACGAGACCCATTTCGCACCGCTGCTGATGATGCAGGGTGAGGTCGGCGGGGTGGCGCTGGAGCTGCGGACCGCCGCCGGGGAGCGGCTGCCGGTCCTGGTCACGTCCACGATCAAGTACGGCGCCGACCGGCAACCGCAGCTGATCCGCACCACGATCTTCGACGCGTCCGACCGGCGCGCCTACGAACAAGAACTACTGCGCGCCCGGCAGGAAGCCGACCGCGAGCGTGATCGGCTGCAGCGGCTGGTCGCCACCTTGCAGCACAGCCTGCTGCCCTCCTCCCTGCCTGAGGTGGACGGCCTGCAGTCCGCCGCGTACTACCACATCGCCTCCCGCGACGAGGTCGGCGGCGACTTCTACGACCTGTTCCCGCTCAGTCGCGAGCGGTGGGGCTTCTTCCTGGGCGATGTGTGCGGCAAGGGCGCCGCCGCCGCGGCGGTGACCTCGCTGATCCGCTACACGCTGCGCGCGGCGGCGGTCTACGACCCCGACCCGGTGACCGTCCTTGAGACCCTCAACACCGTCATGCAGCACGAGTACCGCGGTGACGATCCGCGTTACTGCACCGCGATCTTCGGCATTCTGACCCGGGACGGCGACGGCTTCACCATCGATTTGGCCGGCGGCGGCCACCCGCCGTGCCTGCTGCTGCGCGCCGACGGCACCGCCGACTTCCAGCACACCCCCAACGGCATGCTGATCGGCATGCTCAGTCCCGCCGTTTTCACCGCGACCACGATCCGCCTGGCGCCGGGAGACACCCTGCTTCTCTACACCGACGGGCTTATCGAAGCACGCACCACCGGCGCCTTGAACGCGGAAGTCGACGACGACCGCTACGGGGACGAGGCGTTGCACGCCTTCGCCCGCGCCCTGGCCCCCACCACCGCGCAGCAGGCCGTGGCCGCGCTGGCCGACCTTCTGCGGGGCTTCGGCGCCGGCTTGGACGACGACACCGCCCTCCTGGCCCTTCACGTGCCGGTCACCGAGCGCCCGGCCGAGCGCGGTGCACCATGACACCCTTGGCCCTCACCCTCCACACCGTCGAGCACGCCGTGGTGCTGCGGCTGTCCGGCGAACTGGACCACCACACCGCCCCGCTCGTCCTGGAGAAGCTGAAGACCATCACGCTCGTCCGGGACCGGCCCTTCATCCTCGACCTGGATCAGCTGACCTTCTGCGACTCCAGCGGCATCGCGGCCCTGATCGCCGCCCGCAACCACGCCATAGCCGCCACCACCACGCTCGCGCTGGTGGCCGTGCCCCACGTCGTGAGCCGAACCTTCCGGCTGACCGGGCTGGACCGGATCCTGGACGCCTACCCGACCGTCGAGGCGGCCGCTCAAGCAGGAGGCTCAGTGCCGTCTTGACGGGCTCCGCATTGAAGCTTATAGACGCGGTTTGCCGTCCGGGTCGACCAGGCCGCACTGGTAGACGAACACGACCGGCTGGGCGCGGTCGCGGGCGTGCACCTTGGACATCGCCCGGCTGATGTGGGTCTTGGCCGTGGCCGGGCTGATCACCAGGTGGGCGGCGATCTCGTCGTTGGACAACCCGTGCGCGGCCAGCGCGGTCACCTCGCGCTCACGCCGGGTGAGCCGGTCGGCCTCCGCGGGCGCCGGGGCCCAGGGGCTGCTGATCGACCACACGCGTCCCGCCCGTAAGAACGCCCGTGAGCTGGACATCGAGCTTCACGACGTTGTGATCGACGGAGACCGGGCTGCCGCGCGCTACACGATGCGGGTTCTCATGCGGAGGGAGAAGTCGCTGGAGATCGAGGTCCACGTGTTCGCGCATCTGGCACCCGGGCGGGGCCGGCGCATCGACTCGCTCACGAGAACGCTGCCTCCGAAGGACTGACCCTTGACCGGGCTGTTCCGGTGGAGTGCTGTATCGGGTTTCCGACAAATCGGTGTCGTCGTGTCGGCCCGCGTCTCCAGGGCCAATAAGCAGAGCGGTGCACTGCTCCTCGGCCCAAGCGGGGCGGTGGCGCGCAGCCGGCAGACGACAGGCGGCCGGAGCCCCGGCGATCAGGGCAGTGCTACCGCCTTTTCGCTCGGTAGGTGGCCTTCTCGTCAGCGGTCAGGTGCTCAATGGCATAGGAGAGCATGGTCCGCGGCATAGCGGCAGCATGTCGGTCGAGGAATGCCAGCAGGCGGGGCCGGTCCTTCCGGCCGGCTTCACGCAGGACTGCACCGACGGCCTTCTGGACGAGATCATGCGGGTCGGCGATGAGCAGCTCGGCTAGGCGGTAGATATCGTCGGTGTCACCGATGCGAGTGAAATAAAGGGAAGCATAGACGGCTGTACGGCGCTCCCAGGGGTTGGCCGAGCGGGCCAGAACGTCCAGGACGTCGCGGGGTTTGTCTTCGAGATAGCGGCCGACGACCCAGGGGGCGGCGAGGTCGACCAGGTCCCAGTTGTCGATGACGTCCATTCGCGACAGGTACAGGTCATACAGCTCTTTGCGCCGCTCTTCGCTGGTGCGCTTCAGACGGGCCTCTGTGTTCATAACGCTGAGAGCGCCGACCTTGGCCTCGCGGATCGGGGAGTCGAGCAGGGTGTTCAGCTCGGCGCGCGGCAGGCCGACGAACTCCTTGGCGAGGTCGGTCACCTCCCGCATGCGCACACCTATGGCGCCGCTCACGCCGCCCTTGAAGTAGCGCTGAATCTTTTCCCGCTCCACCGCGGACGCCAATGCGGTCAGGCGGCGGATGAACTCCTCAGCCGTCATGGGCGGCGACCACCCGAGCAGGAGAAGACATTGCTAAGGTCGTCTCCGGCCTCGTCCAGGCGCTTGCCTCCGGAAGCGTAGCCCATGATCTCCTCAGGCCCACCTTTCAGTGGATAGGTGCTGAATCACGATAAAGGAAGGCGGGCCCGCAGCGAACACGTCGGGCCACGTGCCGATCCATATCCAGCGCAGCCCGCACCGGGCCGCCCTCGCCGGCCCTACCCTCGTCAACCTGACCTCCGGCACGTCCGACGAGGCCGGCGAGACGGCGGCGTGGGCCGGCGACTACCTGGACGGCGCCATCATGGCGCGCCTTCGCCCCGTTCGCCACCCAGTGGGTGGGCAGCGTGACCGGCTTCATGACCGCCTACGCCGAGCAGACCGACCGCGGCGCCTACCCCGCCGAGGACACCGCCTTGGAGACCCACCTGGCCACCATGAAATACCTCGTTCGCGAAAGCGCCGCCGCCGGCATCGACACCGACTGGCCCGCCCGCATCCAGTCCCTGACCGAACGCGCCCGCAACGCCGGCCACACCGGCACGAGCTACACAAGTCTGATCGAGGTCTTCCGCGGCCGCGCGTAGAGGAATGTCCCGCCGGGCAGCCCAGGTCGGCCTGGGCCGCCCGGCGGGAAAACTAACGGACCGCCCGGAGCCGGGCGCCCGCGACGGTCAGACTCCGAAGGCCGCCGGATAGCGGATGACGCCCTTCGGAACGGGACGGGTGGGGTCGAGGGCGAGGGCCATCATGTAGCGGTCCTCGACCTCAAACGGCGGCCGGATGCCGAAGCCCGAGGCGGGCGTGAACCCGAACCGCGGGTAATACTCGGCGTGGCCGAGCACCAGCACCAGGTTCTCCCCCATTTCCCGGGCCGCCTCAAGCCCGGCGCGGATGGCCGCCCCGCCGGCGCCGAGGCGCTGTGCCTCGGGCAGGACGGCGCACGGGCCGAGCGCGAGGGCCGGGGCGTCGTCGACGTGGCACCGGGTGAACAGGGCGAAACCGGTGAGGGTGCCGTCAGCGCTCTGGGCCAGCCACGACAGACCGGGCAGCCAGGCCGCGGGGTCGGCGCGCAGAGCCTCGACCAGGTCCGCCTCGTGCGAGGTGGGGAAGGCGGCGAGGTTGATCTCGCGGATCCGGGCGTGGTCGGCGTCGGTCTCGGAGCGGGTGATCCAGTCCATGATGGCGGGAGAGTCCGTTTCAGTGGTCGTCGAGTGGTGGCGGCGGGTTTCGTTCACCGTTGCCGATCCCGGAACTTGTAGGTCGCACGAAGGTGGCTGCTGATGGACTTCTGCCGGTTGACCCGCTCGTCACGCAGCCGGGCGTCGGTGCGGGAAGCCTCGAAGGCCGCCTCACGCTGGAGTTTGCGATAGCCGGCCAGGCGGCGCTCGGCCACCTCGCCCGCCTCGATGGCGGCCCGTACGGCGCAGCCGGGCTCGCCGTCGTGCCCGCAGTCGTCGAAGCGGCAGTCCCTGGCGAGCTCTTCGATCTCGGCGAAGACCTGCTCCAGGCCGTCGGCGGCGTCGTGCAGGCTGATGCCGCGCAGGCCAGGGGTGTCGATGAGCACGCCGCCGCCGGGCAGCGGCAGCAGCTCGCGGCGGACGGTGGTGTGCCTGCCTTTGCCGTCCTGCGCCCGCACATCGCCGATGGCCAGCGCGTCCTCACCCAGCAGGGCATTGGCGAGCGTGGACTTGCCGGTGCCTGACGGCCCGAGCAGCACGGTGGTGCCGCCGCCCAGCAGCGCGGTCAGGATGTCGACGTTGTCGCCGGTCGCGGCGCTGGTGACGAGGATGTCGACACCGGGCGCGAGTGTGGTGATCTCGGCCTGCACGGCGTCGGCGTCGGCCGCGAGGTCGCCCTTGGTGAGGACGATCAACGGCCGCGTGCCGCTCCCCCAGGCGAGGGCGAGAAAACGTTCCAGCCGCGCGGCGTTCAACGGCACGGACAGGGACACCGCGATGACGACCGTGTCGACGTTGGCGGCCAGCACCTGCCCGTGGGAGGTGCGTGACGCCGTCGAGCGGACGATCGCGGTGCTTCGCGGGAGGAGCGCCGCCACCTCGGGGGTTTGCCCGAGGCGGAGCGCCGCCCAGTCGCCGGTGCACGGCGCGGCCTCGGGGTCGGCGTGCCGCGGCGCCGGCACGGTCGCCCGGACGGGGCCGTGCCCGGTGATGACGTCACACGAGCCCCGGTGCACCCGCACGATGCGGGCGGGCACCAGTCCGGCGGCGCGGTGGTCGGTGAAGAGGTGATCGAGTGTGGGAGTCCAGCCGTAACGGGACAGCGGGACGTCGGATTGATCCGTAAACGGATGATTCAACGTGAGACACCTTGCGGGAAGGGACCCCGGCGGAACTCAGGCGTCACCCGTCCTGCGAGCAGGCGGCTCGCCAAGCGTGAACAAGCGGCTGGCGGCCGACATCGGCGAACAGCTCACGGCAGGCGTGAGCGAACGGCTCGCGACAGGATGGCGGAAGTGGTCAGACCGGAGCCCGGGACGTGAGGAAAGTCCGGGCGCTGCGCAGAGCAGCGGTCTTCACCGCGATCATTCAACCTCACCTCCCTTTCTCAATCACGTGTCCGACGTTGACGACTGCAACCATAGCACCTCGGCAGAGCAGGCTCACGCCGTACGGCACAGCCGACTTTCAGGGTGTCCCCCGGTGCTGCCCGTCACCGGAACGGTTTTGCCACGCATCCGTTGCCTCCTTCTGTGGCCGGTACGGCAAAGCATATGTCATCGAGTGACATGTACGTCATTTGGTGCCATAACCTATCCTCGATGCGTGGAGAGCGCGGAACGGCAGGGACTACGGCAACGGACGAGGCGCGCGGTGCGGACCGAGCTGGCGGAGCTGGCGCTGGCACTGTTCGTCGAACGCGGCTACGAGGACACGACGGTCGAGGACATCGCGGCGGCGGCGGGGCTGTCCAAGCGCAGCTTCTTCCGCTATTTCCCGTCCAAGGAGGACGTGCTGTTCGGCGACGTCGAAGACCTGGCCGACCGCGTCGCCGACGCCGTCCGGGCCCGCCCGGCCGGGGAGGAGCCGTGGGCGGTGCTCCACGCCGTCCTCCGCGAGTGGGAGGCGAGGATCCACGCCGCGCAGTGGGACATGGCGGCACTGCGGCTGATCGAGTCGACCCCCGCACTGCGCGCCCGCCTCCACCAGCGGCGCGACGGGATGCGCGACCGGATCAGCACCGCGCTCCGCGAACGCCCCGGCACCGGCCTCGACACCTTCACCGCCGACCTGCTCACCGCCTGCGCCGCCGCCGCGATAGACGCCGCCACCCGCGAATGGCTACGCCACGACGGCACGGACGACCGAGGCGAACTGGTCGACCGCGCGTTCACCATGCTGGCACCCGGCCCATAAGCCCCCGATCGCTCACCCGGCTCATGCCGTACGGCACAGCCCGGCGGCGCGGCGTGAAGCCACACATCTTCTCTATCGGGTGCTGAAGTAGCCGCAAGCGCCGGCGGATCGGGGACGGGATCCCCTTTTGCTAGTGCGCCTCCTTCGCGGTGACATCGAGGCCGAGGGTGGTGGACAGGTCGCGGAGGCACTCTTCGAAGACGGGTTCCAGGTCGGTGTAGGCGAAGTCCAGCTGGTGCAGGATTTCCATGCACAGGAGCCCGTACAACCTGATCCAGCACGACAGGAAGACGTGCGCGGCCTCGGGCGGCAGTTGTCCCTCGATGGCGGCGGAGTAGGCGGTCAGCTGATCCCGGAGGGATGCGGGCAGGCTCGCCGGGTCGGGCACCGGGAACGGGCGTGTCCGCCACAACTCCGCCGTCAGATCCAGGAGGACGTGCTCGAAGCGCAGGGCGGCCTCGTGGCGCACCGAGCCAGGACGCCGGTTCGGCGCGGCGACGGGGCTGGCGAAGATCCACCCGAACTCGTCCGGGTGGGCGACGGCCCAGGTGCGCATGGCGCGACAGGCCGCCAACATGCGGTCGCCGACCGGTGCGCCGGCCTGGGCGTCGCGGGCCCGCTCCATCGCGGCGGCCAGTTCGCGGATGAAGCCGGCGGTCACCGCGCCGACCAGCTCGTCGTGGCCCGTGTAGTAGTGGTAGAGGGCCGGGCCGCTCATGCCGACCTGCCGGGCGACGGCGTTGACGGTCACCGCGGCCGACCCCTGTTCGACCAGCAGTTTGCGCGCGGCGGCGTGGATCTCCTCCAGAGTGGCCTGGCGCAGCCTCTGCCGCCTGCTGGTGTGTGCGGACATCCCCACCCTTTCGTGCGGTTTCCTTTGTCGTCGTTGACATCTTAGAGCATCTATGTTTCCTTAATGCCTCTAAGGAATCTATAGGCTCTAAGGAGAGTTGTGGAACTCCCGTCGTCAACCCCTCTCGCTGCCGCGTGGTGGCGGAGGTCGCGATCCGCCCACATCCGACAACACGAGGACTCCTGACATGGCCCGCACGATGCGCGACCGCCTGTTCGGGAAGTACGCCATGGAGGCGACGATCACCGTCGCCGATCAGGTCACCCCCGCCATGCGCCGGATCCGGCTGGAAACCGACCAGCCCATCGCCTTCCCCTACAGCCCCGGACAGCACATCAGGATCCAACTGATGGACCCACTGTCGGTGCAGGGCATCCTGCGCCCGTCCGAGACGCTGCGCACCTACACGATCTGGGACCTCGACCCCGGCAGAACGGCGATCGAACTGCGCGTCCACCTCTATGCGGGCGACGGCATCGGCCTGAAGTGGGCGCGTACGGCCCGGCCCGGGGACCGGGTGACCTTCTGGTGGCCGCAAGGCGACTTCTTCCCCCGCGAGGCGGCCTATCACGTGTTCGTCGGCGAGGAGACCGCCGGCGCCGCCTTCGGGCCGATGATCAGAGCACTGGGAGCGTCGGCCCAGGTGTACGGCGTCCTGGAGGGCGAGTCCCCCGAGCACGACCTGCCCATGCCCGGGGCACCGTCGCTGCGCCGCGTCCACCGCCACGGCGCACCCGCCGTCGCCTCCCAGGTCCTGCTCGCCGCCGTGGCCGAACTCGACCTGCCCGGCAACGCCGGCGCCGCCTACGTGGCCGGCGAGGCCGGAACCTGCCGGCTGGTCCGCGACTACCTCATGCGCGAGCGCAACTGGCCACGGACGTCGATCAAGACCAAGCCGTTCTGGGCCCCAGGCAAGCGCGGCCTGCACTGAACGTCAAGGAGACGCGCACATGAAAGTCGATCCGATGTCTCTCCCACGAATCGTGATCATCGTTGTCGCGGCGATCACGACGGCCGGTGCCGTACTCGCCGACCTGGTCATCCCCGACCTGGCTGCACAACACGCCTTCAACCCGGCCTGGCCGCCCCACGCCAAATTCCACGACGCTCAGTACATGGTGATGACCGTGCTCCTCGGCCTCACCGGCCTGGTCCTCGCGACACGGCCAAGCCGGACGGCACTGCTGCACGCCGCCGCCATCCTGGCCACCCCGTGGCTCGGCATGATCGGTGCGCTCCTGTTCCCGGGCACCGCCACCTACGACCCGGAGTTCGCCGACCGGACCGTCTTCGTCCTCGGCCTGCACGGGCAGGTCTTCATGGCGATCGTCCTGCTCCTGGCGCTGCTCGTCGTGACAGTGGCGACCGTGCGCATACCCGTGGACTCCCCCACCCGATCATGACGTCGCACCTGGGGGCGCGGCAGAGCGGACACGAGGTCGTGGGCTCACCGCCGCTCTGATCCGTCCGCGGTGGTGGAATGTTCTTCGACGAAGTTCTCGAACACGCCGCCGGTGTACAAGAGAACGTGAGGGCCCGGGAGGGGGATCCGGTGCGCGGCTCGGCAGGGTTCTGTCTTGCCGGTCGGGGTCACGGTCCCTCCTCTTTCGTTTTACAACGAACGATATCGGGATGGCCCAGAGGCGGGTCCGGCCAACCGAAACCACTCCTGGCCGTGCCCTCGCTCAGGTGTCGGCGACCGGGGCCGAGTACGGCGGAGCCACGCCCCCCGCAGGTGACCGCTTGCGTTAGATGAAACCAGTACAAGGCGGATCCAGATCCTGCCTCTTGAAGGGACAGGACGCTCGATTTTGCCCCTGGCGGTGATGTGAAAGCCGCGCACCCCATAGGCGCCGCCATATCCGTTCGCCGAAATTCCACCGCACCTGCGGGTGGCGCCGACATTGCAATTCAGTCAATGTACAACATTACATCGACTGTCCACCCCGTCTTCCCGGGAAAACGGGGTGGCCAGCCTGAATGAATGAGAATGATGCCTAAGCTCACCGCGGTGCGTGTGCTCGGCCAGGGGTGCGGTCAGTCGCGGAGCGTCAGTCCCACTTGCTCACGCTGTGCGAGATGATGGTGCCGCTGACGGTGACAGAGGACGTGCCGAACGGGCTCGCGGTGGGACCGTAGGCATTGAGGAAGCCCGTCCCGCCCGTGGGCCGGTATGTAACCACGACCTGGTGATATCCGGTGCCACCTGTGCACGAGCTGTAGGCCGAGCCGATGCTCGTCTGGGTAGAGGAGCAGCCGAAGGGGATTGCCTGCGCCGGTGCCGCCGAACCCAGGAGGGCGGCCGTCACGGCGAGTGTGGTGGCGGAGATGAATCCAGCCAATTTCTTCGTTTTCACGCGAGGTTCCTTACTGTGGTCAGGTCAGGGGAACACGCTGTGGTTCGGTTTCAACACCCCCGCCGCCTGAGGAAGGCGAGCCGCCGGCAGGCCCTATTTCCCAAGCAAATTCCGGGAGCGATCCATCGGGGAAGCTTCCTTGATCAGTAGATACTGCGCCGAAAGAGCAGTCAAGGCCCATTTCATCGATCCGTAAGCACGATAAGAGTTCTTGTTAGACTCTTCCGCGCCAAGGCAAACACCCCCTGCGCATTCAACGACGGGCGATGAGGGCGTAACGCTCGTCGTTCACCACCCCACCCCACAGGTCCGGCATGCCCGTGAGGTCCTCGACACGCACTTCGGTCACGAGCGGGCGCACCGCCGCCGCCAGCTCGCCGGCGATGACACCCCCTTGCCAGGGCAGGGTCTACGCCCCGGGGACGTACGGCACAGCAACGCCCCACCGCCCTTCGACCAGCAGAAGCGTGCCGCCGGAGGACAAACACCCGACCCACCGGGCCAGCGCGGCGACCGGGTCGGGCAACGTCCACACCACATGCCGACAAAGCACCACATCGAATCGCTCGTCCCCAGTGGGCGGCATGGACGCGTCCCCGACAAGGAAACGCCCGGAAAGACCCGCGGCGGAGAGTTTGGCACTCGCCCGCTCGACCATCAGCGGGGAAAGGTCCACCCCGGTCACACGATGCCCGGCCCCGGCGAGCAGCTGGGAGAGCGAGCCGGTGCCGCAGCCCACATCCAGCACCGTCGCCGGAGCGGGCGGCATCCAGGAGGCCAGCGAGCGCGACCACGCCTCCCGGATGCGCGCCGATCGGAGCCCGTGGTCGGGCTCGTCGTCGAATGCGGAGGCTGCGGCGTCCCAGTAGGCGGCGATGGCGGCAGAGGTCGTCATGACACCGAGTGTGCCCGGCGGCTACGACATGATTTCGTCCCGCGCACAGGGGATATCGTCGGCCGCGAAGCCCACGGGCAGAGCCCTACCCGAAGTCGCGGCGGCGAAGGGCGAGCAGGCCGCCGCCCAGCAGGAGGGCCGTGGTGGCGAGCAGGGCCAGGATCGGTCCGGCCGCCAGAGAGCCCGGGGTGAAGGGATTGGGAACGTAATGGAACGGCTCCAGCGCACTGCCGCCCCAGTTCCCGTAGAGGGGCCCGGCGACCTGCCCGAGCCCGGCGGTCGCGATCCACACGACCCAGGAGATCGCGACACTCGCCCGAGGCAGCAAGCCGTAGCCGAGGACGCACACCGCCCCTACGCACCATGCGGCCGGCACGGCACTCAGCGTGCCGGCCAGGAAGCGGGGCAGGTCGGTGGCGAGGTCGCCCACGAGAACCGAGAACAGTGTGCCGAACACGAGCCCGGCCACAACCAGCAGCGCCGCCGTGCCGAGCCCGGTCACGATCAGGTGCCCGGTCACCCACCGGAGCCGGGTCGCCGCGGTCGCCTGGACGGCTTCGGCGCGGCCAGAGCTCTCCTCCGAGCGTAGCCGCAGCGTCATGAGCACCGGGTACAGGGCGATGGCGTAGGCGAGAATCAAGATCATGTACCAGGAGTAGCCGCCGAGTGTGTCGTCGGCGGTCATCCCGAGGGTGTTTCTGATGTTGTCGACCAGCGCGCTCGGCCGTGAGAGCAGGTCCCGCACCAGCGGGCTCAACGCGGCGGCCGCCGCCGCGAAGGACGCGATCGCGACCGACCATTTCACCAGCAGGCCGCGGTGCAGCCGCCAGGCCAGGCTGATCGGGCCGCGCAGGTGCGGGGCGGTGGCGGGCCCGAGGCGTTCCGGCAGCAGGCCGGCACCGAGGTCGCGGCGCCCAAGCAGGCGATAGGCGACGGCGACCAGGGCGGCGCCGGCCAGGAGCGAGAACCCGAGCATCCACCACCGCTCGTCCTGGTAGGGCCGCACCAGATGGCTCCAGCCGATCGGGGACAGATATCTCAGCCACTCCCGCCCGGTCGCGTCGCCGGCGTAGCGCAGCACGTAGGAGACGGCGAGCACGGTCAGACCGATCGCGGTGGCCGTGCGGGCGTTGCGCGCCAGCTGGGCGGCGACGGCGGCGATGCCGCCGAACACCCAGCCCGCCATCGTGATGGCTGCGCCGTACGCGAAGGATCCGGGCGCTTCGAACCCGATCCCGATCAGCACGAGAGCCGTCACCAAGCCGCCGACCAGGCTGGTCGCCGCCGCCGTCAGGAGGGCGGCGGTCAGCTGAGCGTGGCGGCCCACCACGGAGGAGCGGACCAGCTCGCTGCGTCCGGCGTCCTCCTCTCTGCGGGTGTGCCGGACGACGGACATGACGGCTGCGAACGCGCTCGCGACGTAGAGGAACCCGCCGCTGCGCCACGTGGCGAGCACCTCCAGCCGGGGTTCGACGGATCTGCCGCCGAGCCCTTGGAGGAAGGGGCTGCCGGGGATGATGTCGACGGTGTACGCCAACTTCAGCTCATAGGTGGCCATATTCGTGTTGATGTAGTTGACCATCGTCAGGGCCAAGGCCACGATCAACAGGATCCACCACGGGGCGATCGCCCTTTCGCGGCGCAGCGCCAGGCGGATCAGGCGGCCGGTGCCGGTGAGGGGGCTCATCGTGCCGCTCCCGCGTGCCGCCCGTTGCCCGTGGCGCCGCGGTCGTAGTGGCGCAGGAACAACTCCTCCAGCGTGGGGGGCCGGCTGACGAGACCGCGCACTCCGGCTTCGGCGAGATGCCGCAGCACGGTGTCCAGGGCGGCGACGTCGACGTCGAACCACACCCGGCTGCCCTCGGTGCGCAGACCGTGCACGCCGGGCAGATCGGCCAGACCGCGCGGCGGCGCCGCCAGGTCGGCCTGGATGGAGGTGCGGGTGAGATGGCGCAAGTCCGCCAGGGTGCCGCTCTCGACCGTGCGCCCGTCCTTGATGATGGTGACCCGGTCGCACAGCTCCTCGACCTCGGCCAGGATGTGGCTGGACAGCAGCACGGTGCGGTTTCCGCGGCGGCGCTCCTCGCGCACCGCCTCCTGGAAGACCTCCTCCATCAGGGGGTCCAGGCCGGTGGTGGGCTCGTCGAGGATGAGCAGCTCGACGTCGGCGGCCAGCGCGGCGATGAGTGCCACCTTCTGCCGGTTGCCCTTGGAATAGGTGCGGCATTTCTTCCGGGGGTCCAGGTCGAAGAGCTCCAGCAACTCGGCGCGGCGCTGCTTGTTGAGCCCGCCGCGGAGCTGTCCGAGCAGGTCGATCACCTCACCGCCGGACAGGTGCGGCCACAGCGTCACATCGCCGGGAACATAGGCCAGCCTGCGGTGCAGCGCGGTCGCATCGGCCCACGGATCGCCGCCGAGCAGCCGGGCGGTGCCCGCGTCCGCCCGGAGCATGCCGAGCAGGATGCGGATCGTGGTGCTCTTGCCCGCGCCGTTGGGCCCCAGGAATCCGTGCACCTCTCCGGTGCCGACGGCGAGTTCGAGGCCGTCCAGCGCGCGGGTCGTGCCGTACGTCTTGACTAACCCGCTCACCGAGATCGCGTCACTCATCAGACTTCTCCTTGCTTGAACGCACTGTCCGGGTCTTGTCAAGTGCCTCCCGATGCGCGGCGGCCTCCTCCAGGCTGAGCCACGGGTGGGAATAGACATCGAGTACGGCAAGAGCCAGCAGGTGGGCGCCCTTCTCGTCGGCCACGTCGACACCGAGCACCCGGGAGAGGTGCTTCGGCAGCAGCCCAACCGCCAACGCCATCGCCGTGCCCACCGCCGCCCTGGACCTGCGGTCCGCGAGGGGCGGATCGGAACGGCGCTCGTCGAGCCTTATGAGCCACTGCTCACCCATCTGGACCATCGCGTCGAACACCGGCTCGGCCCACCCCTCGGTCAGGGCACGCGCCATATATCGCTGATAGGGCCCGATGGCGGCCATGGACATCGCGAGGTGGTTCACCCCGGTGGCCTCCGATTCGGCGCCGACCTGCTCGTTGATCCTGGTGATCAGCTTGACCAGGTGGGCGTCGCACGCCTCACGCAGCGCCTGCTTGGACCCGAAGTGATGGCGCAGCAGCCCCGGGGACACCCCCGCGGTCTCGGCGATCGCCCGGGTCGTGGCCCCTTCGTAGCCGTGCTCCCCGAAATGCCGCAAGGCCGCGTCTCTGATCCGCGCCCGAGTGGTCAGGTCCTCGGGGTCGGGTCCTGGTGTGGTCACTGTCGAGGGCTCCTATTCAATCGCATAGGTAGTTGCTCACTTGCGAAGCATACTATGCGCTTGCATAGCCCACCATCGGTGTTCCAGACGCGTAACGCGTAGCGTCACCCTGCGCCAGGCGATCTGGGAGGCGGCCCACGCCCGGGCGGCGGGTCGCCCGCTTCCCGCTAGAGCGGTCGCGACAGTCAACCGCGCCGCCGCTGACCCCCGCACTCGCCGCCGACGGCATCACCGCCCGATGTTCGGCCTCTGACGCCATCCGCTCGTGCCACGATGCACTCTGTCGCGGGCGTGAGCCGCTGACTTCCCCGGCTGCGTCGAGATCACCACGCTGCCGATGGGCATGGCGTGCAGTGGGACGCGAATCCGCCGCAGGGCGCTCGTCGTCTGCGGCATCACGGACACCCTCCCGCAACACCGCTCACGAGCCGGGGTACTTGGAGACGGGTCCACCCGGTCCGGAACGGCTAACCGCCTTCCGCCGACTCCCCCGCCGGGCGGTTTCCCAGGTCAAGGCCGGATGGTTCCTCGGTTGGGAAGAAGATGGCGCTCACCAGGTGGGGGCGGCGGCCCGGGGCGGGGCCGTTGGCGGCGCGGGGGGCGAGGATCTGGCGCAGTTCCCCGATCATCTCGGCGTGCTCGTTGGGATTGAGCCAGATCAGGCCTTGCCGGTAACCGACTCCGTCGGCGAAGGGGTCGGCGCCGTCGCGGTCCAGGTAGGCGTTGAACTCGGCGAGCAGGGCGGCCATCGCGGCGGCGAAGCCGTGACGATGGTCCTCCAGGGACATCGACTTGGCCGCGTCGGCGTCGACGGCCATGCCGTCACGACTTAGCCGGTAGTGGCGCTCGACGACGCCGCGCACCCGCTGCTCGTCGGCGATCTCCAGCAGTCCGCCCTCGGCCAGCAGGGCGACATGGCGGTACAAGGTCGCCTTGGGGACGTCAGGCAGGCTCTCGCAAAGGTCGGACGTGGTGCGGGTGCGCCCGCCGTACATCGCCCACACAATGCGCAATCGGACCGGGTGCAGAAGGAGGTCAAGCTTGTCCACGAACCAATGTTCTCACATCTGATACTGTTCCCAAAACTGAGACAAATGGAGGAACGCGGTCATGAATATGCCGACCGAGATCGCACGGCTCAGCGACGAGGCGGTCATCCCGCTGCGCACGCTTGACCCGGCTGCGCCGCTGGACGACCTCGGATGGCTGGACGAGGCGATCGGAAACGCCCGTGTGGTGGCCATTGGAGAGAGCGCGCACTACAACCGTGAGTTCTACCAACTCCGCCACCGCCTGCTGCGTTATCTGGCCGAGCGTCATGGGTTCAGCGCTTATGCGATGGAGACCGGATTCGCCGAAGGATGGCAGGCCGACGCCTGGGTCCGAGGCGGCGACGCCCCGCTCGGACAGGTGATGGCTCACGGCATCACGTCGCTGATGGGGTTGTGGGAGCAGATGGCCGCCCACCTGGAGTGGATGCGCCGGCACAACCAAACCGCCGCGCGTTCCCTCGGCTTCTACGGCATCGACCTGGGCGGTTCGAATGTGTCGCCACTGCCCGGCCTGGACGCCGTACTCGCCTACCTCGCGCGGGCCGACCCTGGGTTCGAGGTCGATCCGCGCATCCGGGAGACCGTCTCGGCGTTCGCGGTGCCGTCGGCGCTCTCCGCGCCCGCGGCCGTGGCCGCCTACACTCAGCTGCCCACCGAGGCCAAGGACGCGCTGACGGCGGGTCTCGCCGAACTCACCGCGCGCATGGCGGGCCGCCGGCTGGACTGCCTCCGGCACACCACCGTCGAGGACTACGAGCGTGCGCTCCACGCGGCGCGGCTCACGGCCACGCTCGACACCGTCGTCCGTACGGTGACCCGAGGCGACCAGTGGACGGCGATGAACAACCGCGACGTGGCGATCGCCGACACGGTCGAATGGATTCTGCGGAGAGAGCACAGAATCGTCCTGGCCGCCCACAACGGACACATCCAGCGCCGGCCGGGCACCCTCCCCGGTATGGAGCCGATGACCCCGATGGGGATGCACCTCGCCGACCGGCTCGGGGATGACTATCTCGTCATCGGCACGACCGCGGGGACCGGCCGGACCCTCAACACCGGCACCGATTTCTACACCGGCACCCTCTTCACGGACATGGAAGCACCCGAGCCAGGCAGCATCGACGCCCTCATGCACACCAGCCACGACGGCCCCTTCGCGACTGATCTGCGGCGCCTGTCCCCGGCCGACGCCGACGCCGTGCGAGCCGCCACCCGGCAGCGTGCGGGAGTCGGCGCCTTCTACTCCGAGCAGAGCCCGCTGGACGCGTATGACATCGTCGTCCACCTCCCGCACGTCACGGAAGCCGCCCCCGCAGGCGCCGCACTCAGCTACTCCCCCGACGATGTACGGCAGGCATTCTCGGCGGCGGCCGGATAGCCGGGGGCCGGGGTCTCAGGGGCCGGTCTGGAGGCGGTGGACCTCGTTTGCCGTGCTCTCCTCGGCCGCGGTCACGAAGCGCAGCACGACGCGGAGTTCGTCATCGGTGAAGTCGTCGAGGTCGTCCCTGGTGCGTGTGATCAGTCCGGCATAGGCCTGGCCGACGCGGTCGATCCCGTGCTGGGTCGGCTCGATGAGGACGCGGCGGCGGTCCGTCGGGTCGGGGACGCGCCGCACGCAGTCGGCGGCCACCAGGCGGTCGATCATGCGGGAGGCCGACCCCGTGGTGAGGTTGACGAGTTTGGCCAGCTCGCCCGGGGTCGCGGGGCCGTGCCGGTCCAGCGCGTGGAGGCACTGCACGTCGGTGTCGGTGACGCCGAGCCGGGTCGCGACGACGTTGTTGAGCTGCACCACGCGGATCGCCCAGTTCGGCACGGCGACGCCGACGACCTCCCTGAGGAGCTCCTCCCGCCCTTGGTCCGCCTTCGTCACGATGACACCCGCCTTATCCAAAGTAGCTGCGCCACGCAGTGAATTATGAGGTAGCTTTGCTGTGTTGCGCAGAAAATGCGTGACACAGTTATTTTACCCCATGGAGGGCCCATGTCCCCAGCTCCCCAGGTCACCGTCGACCCGTTCGCCGCTCACACGCGCGGAGTCGACGAGCCCCACCCCGCTCGCGCCGGCCTGCGGGCCGCCGGTCCCCTCGTCCGCGCCGAGGCCCCGAGCGGCGGTCCGGTGTGGATCGTCACCGACGACACCCTCGCCCGGCAGGCCCTCGTTCACCCCCAGATCGTCAAAGACACCGCTTACGCCCCGACCTCCTGGGACCCGAGGATCGTCGGCCTCGAGCCCACCGCCGACGCGCAGCTCTCCCTCACCACCTCCGACGGCCCGGACCACACTCGCCTGCGCCAGGCGCACAGCCCGCTCTTCTCCTCCCGGCGGATGGGCGGCTACACCGAGCGCATCGGGGCCATCGCCCGCGACCTGCTCCACCGGTGCACCGCCACCGGCGAGACGATCGACCTGATGGCCGACTTCACCACCCGCTTCCCCCTCACCGTGGTCTGCGACCTGCTCGGAGTCCCGCTCGACCGGGTCGACGAGGCCATGGAAGCCTGCCGGGGGATGTACGCCAACGAGCCCGAACAGGTCGGCCAGGCCATGGCGGCCTTCGCCGACCTGTCCGCCGCCGCACTCGGCGAGGGACGGCACGGCCTGGCCGCCGAACTCCGTGACCGCCTGCCCGAGGTCACCGAGGAGCAGATGCACTACCTGCTCTTCACCCTCATCTACGCCGCACAGCTGACGACCGACCCCGCCCTGGGCTTCCTCCTCGCCCGCGTCCTCGGCCCCGAGCCCGGTGTCCCGGCCGACGAGCTCGTGCGCGACACCCTGCGCCGCCACTCCCCCGCGCCCTTCTCCCTGTGGCGCTTCACCAGCACCGACATCGAGTTCGCGGGAGTACGGTTGCCCGCCCGATCCCCGATCCTCATCGACATCCAGGGCATCAACACCGACCCCGGCCGCTCAATCGGCCCCGACCTCGTCTTCGGCGCGGGCCCTCACTACTGCACCGGGGCGCACCTGGCCCAGCTGGAGCTCCGCGTGGTCGTCGAGGTGCTCAAAGCCGACTATCCACACGCCCGCCTGGCTGTGCCGTACTCCGCTCTCCGCCAGACGGACTACGGCGGCATCCTCGGCAGCAGGCTGACGGCCCTCCCGGTCAACCTGGGTTAGCCGACCGGGGGCGGTCTGTTTCATCAGATACCTCCGAGGAGACCCCCGCCTTCAGGCGGGGGAGGAATCGGACCCCTGCGGAGCAGGGCAGGGGCAGGCGTTTCGCCGCCAGGCGAAACGCAGTTTCGAACACCTGTGCTGATCTCGCTGCTAGAGTGTGAGGT
>NZ_BOOW01000027.1 GCF_016863435.1 Sinosporangium siamense | reverse complement strand
GATCCGCCGCCGCGCGCGCGGCGCCCGCCGCCGGCGGCGCGCCGCCGTCTGGAGCGCCCTCACCGCCGCGGGGGCCGCCGCGGTTGCGGCGGCGCTGGTCCTGCCGGGCCTCGCCCTACCGGAGGAGCCGCCGCGGGACGTCCACGCCGCGGCGACCAGATCCCCCGCCCCCGGAAAGGAGCGCTTCACCGAACCCGACGGCACCGTCTACCACTGGCTGGGCCGCATCAGGGTCAACCCCCCGACCCAGCTGTCGGCGTCCATCGAGGTGCCGCTCAGCGGCAAGCCTCTGGCGGTCCGGATGCCGTGCGTCAACTACGGCAGCGCGTTGCAGCCGACAGTCACCGTGAGCGTGCCCGGCGTCGCGACCCCGTTCACGGTGGCCGGCGAGCGGGCGGGATACAGCGGCTGTGAGCACAGCACGCCTGTGGACGTCCAGCCGCTTCCGGCCACGGCCCGCACGGCGACGATCAACGTCGAGGCGTACACCGCCCACCGCCCGGTCTCGAAGAAGAAGCCCTCGCTGCTGGTGACCGTCGACGTCTACGAGTGGACACCGCCGGCGGTCGCCGCACCCGCGCCCCCACCCCCCAAGGTGCCGCGCAGCCTCCTCAGTGGGCCGGAGGGGAAGATCCTCGCCAAACAGAGCATCACCTGGCCGCAGGCACGCGAAATCACCCTCGACGTGCCCTACACCAAGAAGGTGGCCGGCCTGGTCATCGCCTGCTCCGGCGGCATCGCCCACCGCTCACGCACGGATGTCTGGGTGAACGGACGCAAGCTGCCCGACAGCTTCGACTGCAACCCTCCTCCAAAGGATGGGGGTTACCCCTTCGCCATCTTGCGTCCCGACGTGGTGGCCGGCGGCGGCAGGCTCAAGGTCCAGGTCCAGTTGCGGACCGACCGCCCCGAGTATCTGCGCCGGTCCGGCAGCATGACGGTCGCCGTCTACGGCAACCCGTTCCACCAGGCGCCCCCGCCTCCTCCCTGACGGGCTCGGCTGCGGTCCGCCCCACCTGACCTGGCCGGACCGCACCGAGCCTCACCCCGCCATCCGGCGGCGGGTGAGATCCCACCCAGGTGAAGACGCCGGGCCCGCCCCGCCCCGGCCAGGCGAGACCAGGACACCGGCCCCCTGGACCGGCCACCCGAGACACGGGCCACGCCCACAGGGCTCGCGCCGTACGGCAGACGGCCCGCGACCGCGAGGCCGGCCGCCCCCCTTATGACCGGACGCACGCTCCGCTTCGAGCCCCCCGTCCTCCGCCACCGACGTCCGGGGCCGGCACACCTAACCCCGCGCACCCGGCAACGCGCCCACCGCGCGGACCAGCCCGTCGCGCACCCGGGGATGCCGTGTGGTCACCAGCCGGTGCAGGGTGCGCGAGCCGAACGCGACCCGCTGGGCGCTGCGCCGCCGCTCGGCGTCGTAGGCGCGCAGCGCCGCCCGCAGCCCGCCCGCCCCCGCACCGGACACCGCCCTGGCCAGGGCCTCGGCGTCCAGGATCGCCGTGCACGCCCCCTGCCCCAGGTTCGGCGTCATGGCGTGCGCCGCATCCCCGACCAGCGCGACCCGCCCGCCGCTCACAAACGAGCCGAGCGCCGGGAACAGGTGCCGGATGTCGTAGCGGATCCACGTCGCCGGGTCGGTCTCGGCCAGCACCCGCGGCACGGGATCGTGCCACCCCTCGAAGCACCCGCGCAGCTCGCCGGCCTCCGTGCCGTACGGCACAGCCGCATACCAGTTGGTCCTGCCGGGCTCCATCGGCGTCATCCCGAAGAAGCGGCCGTCACCCCAGGTCTCGCCGTACACCCCGGTCTCGAACTCGGCGACGCCGATCCACGCCGCCGTCCCCACCCGCCGGGGCCGGCTGCGCCCGCCGAAGCACGCCTCCCGCACGGCGCTGCCGATGCCGTCGGCCCCCACCACCAGATCGTGGCCCTCCAGCAGCCCTCGCACATCGCCCGCGTTCTCCCCGAAGACGATCGGCACCCCGTCGAGCCTCTCCACCAGGGCGTCGATCAGATAGGGCCGGGCGATCAGCAGCTCGGGCCGCCCAGCCCTCCGCTCGATCCGCTCCAGCGGCAGCCCGGCCAGCACCCGCCCCCGCGGGGTGCGGACCTGAGCACGGCGGTAGGGCACCGCCCTGGCCGCGACCGACACCCCGAGCCGCTCCAGCGCGCTCTGGGCGGTGGGGTGCAGACCGAACGCCGTGCCGTATCTCTCCAGCTCGGCGCGGCGCTCCAGCACCGTCACGCTCCACCCGGCCCGCCGCAGCCCGGCCGCCGCGGCCAGCCCGCCCACACCCGCTCCGACGACGACCGCCTTCCCTTTCATGGTTTCCTCCCCGAAATCGACCACCACATCTGTGGTACCACGGTTGGGGTAGTGTAGGCAATCCGGCGGCGAACACAGGGGAGGAGCGGCACACGATGAACCCGGAGCGACGGGACCGGCTGCGCGACGCGGCCATCGAGATCCTCGCCGAGGCGGGCGGGCGCGGCCTCACCCACCGGGCCGTCGACGACGCCGCCGCCGTGCCGTACGGCACAGCCAAGAACTACTTCCCCACCCGCGACGCCCTCCTGCGCGCCGCCGCAGAGCGCTGCCAGGAGCTCTACCGCGCCACCGCCGCCCACGGCGCCACCCGCATCCCCGAAGACCGCGCGGCGCTCGCCGCCGCCCTGGCCGCACTGCTGCGCGACGTCACCGGCCCCGGGCGGCCCCGCCTGCTCGCCTACCAGGAGCTCCAGGCCGAGGCGGCACGCAGGCCCTGGTTGTCGGCCATCCTCGACCCGATCGCCGCGGGCGACTTCACCGCGTTCGAACAGGCCCAGCGCGCCGCCGGCCTCCCCGTCACGCCCGAGCGCGCCGCCGTCGTCACCCTGGCCCTGCACGCCGCGATCCCGCACCTGCTGGCCGCCACCCCCGCCACCCTGGCCGCCGCCGGCCTGGACGACCTCGACCGCTTCACCCTCGACCTCCTGCAGGCGGTCTATCCCGGCTAGGCCGTCCCCCTGGCCGGGGGCTGCGGCCTCGCCGGGCAGCGCTTCCGCGGGTAGGGGGAACTCGGCGCTCCTCGCGGGCGGCGCCGAGGTCGTGCTCGCCGGGCCCCCACGGGTAGGGGGAACTCCGGGTGCGGCGCGCACGGCGAATCCCCTGCCGCGAAAATTCCCGGAAAAATCTTGGAAGGCGTGTCGATGGGGCGGGAGGCCGTTCGTCGTCATCATGTAGGGCGCACCGCATATACAAGAATGAACGCTCTCTACCTGCATATATAGGAGAAAAACCGTGAAGTACATGCTTCTGATCAACGCCACCACCGACAACGGCTGCGACGAGCCCTCCATGGAGGAGTGGATCGCCTACGACAAGGAGGTCAACGACGCCGGAATCTACGTCACCGGCCACGCCCTGGCCGACCTGACCACCGCCACCAGCGTCCACCTCGCCGGCAACGGGGAACGCGTCGTCGCCACCGACGGCCCCTACGCCGAGACCCGCGAAGTCCTCGGCGGCTACTACATCCTCGACGTCCCAGACCTGGACGCGGCCATCGACTGGGCCGCCCGCTGCCCCGGCGCCCGCGGCGGCGGCCGCGTCGTGGTCCGCCCACTCGCCGACTTCGAGAACTGAGGCGAACCACGGCCGCACGGCCGACCGGCGGCGCCGCCCTTCCCCGGACGGGAAGGGCGCCGCCTCGGCCGGGGATGCGATCGAGGGGACGGGGGAGTCCCGGCCGCACCCGGCCCGCGGAAGGGGAGTCGGCCACCAGGCCGTACACCTCCTCACCCGGCCCGCGGAGGGGAGTCGGCCACTGGGCCGGTCTGTCTCCTCCCCGCAGGCGGGCGGCGGGCTTGGTTCCGAGTACGACGCGCGGGCGACCGGCCAGTCTCCTCCCCGCAGACGGCCCAGAGGTGTACGACGGCAGCCGGGGTCGCCTCCGGCACTGCGCCGACGTGGCCGGCCTCGCCCGGCGACGCCGTACAGCACCTCCGGTGCCGGGCGAGCACCCCGGAACGGCACGGCACACTGAGCCAGGCGGCCCCGCCCCCACAGGTACACCGGGCGACGCCCTACACGAACACCGACCCGCAAGGAGGACAGCGATGCACCCGCACACCGCCGCATCGGTGGAAGCCGTGTTCCGGGAGGAGCGCGGGCTGCTGCTCGCCTCGCTCGTGCGCCGGTTCGGCGACCTCGACCTCGCCGAGGAGGTCACCTCCGAAGCCCTGGAGGCCGCGCTCACCCGATGGCCCGTCGACGGGGTGCCGGCGCGGCCGGGGGCGTGGCTGCTCACGACCGCGCGGCGAAAAGCCGTGGATCGGCTGCGGCGCGACAGCGCCTACGCCGCCCGCCTTGCCATCCTCCAGGTGGACGCCGACCGCGCGGGACCCGCCGCGCCCGCCGACACCGGCGGGGGGCTGCCCGACGACCGGCTGCAGATGTTCTTCACCTGCGCCCACCCGGCCCTGCCCGCCGAGGACCGCATCGCGCTCACCCTGCGCTGCCTGGCCGGCCTCACCACCCCCGAGGTCGCCCGCGCCTTCCTCGTGCCGCCCGCGACCATGGCCCAGCGCATCGTCCGCGCCAAAAAGAAGATCCGCGAAGCCCGCATCCCCTTCCGCGTCCCCGGCCCCGACGAACTGCCCGCACGCCTGTCCGGCGTGCTCCAGGTCGTCTACTCCGTGTTCACCGAGGGCTACGCCGCCAGCTCCGGCCCCCAGCTGCAACGGCTCGACCTCGCCGAGGAGGCCCTGCGGCTGGCGCGGATCCTGCGCCGCCTGCTGCCCGCAGAACGCGAGGTCGCCGGGCTGCTCGCCCTCATGCTGCTGGTCCACGCCCGCCGCCACGCCCGCACCGGCCCAGGCGGCGACCTCGTCCTGCTGGAGGACCAGGACCGCGGCCTGTGGGACCGCGACATGATCGAGGAGGGCGCCGCCCTGGTCGTCACCGCCCTCACCGGCGGCCCGCCCGGCCCCTACGGAGTGCAGGCCGCCATCGCCGCCCTCCACGACGAGGCCGCCGACTTCGCGAGCACCGACTGGCCGCAGATCATCGCCCTCTACGACGTCCTGCTCTCCCTGGCCCCCTCACCGATCGCCGCACTCAACCGCGCCGCCGCCGTCGCCATGCGCGACGGCCCCGAAGCCGGCCTGGCCCTGCTGGACGCCCTCGCCGGCGAACCCCGCCTGCGCGGCCACCACCCCTACCAGGCCGCCCGCGCCGAATTGCTCCAGCGCCTCGGCCGCCTCCCCGAGGCCGCCGCGGCCTACCGCGAGGCCCTCGAAGTCGCCGGCACCGAACCCGAACGTGCCCACCTCCGCCGCCGCCTCCGCGAAACCGAAACCCCCGGCACCTGACGGAAGCCGACTGGGCGGCGGGGGAGCGGCCCGAAGAGATCCACGGCACCGACCTGCCGGCCACCGCGGGGCGCACCGCCGCCCTGCCGTTCTGCGCCCGCACGATCACCGCGTTGCTGTCCACCTGCCCCGGCTTGCCCCCCTTGCCGTCCGGCTGCACCAGCGAACACGACGACACCAGCTCCGAACACCGCAACGACCCGATCTGACTCCGCAACGCGTTGTACACCACCGGCCGCACCGCCTGAATAAAAAACGCGTTCCACCCCTCGTCACCGTCCCACGCATACCGCGACTCCCCGTCGTGCCCGAGGAACGTGCGCGTGCCGTAGTTCTCGTCGAAACGCTTCAGCGTCTCGTGGTCCACGGACATGCCCGCCGCACTCATGCCCGCCGCACTCGCGCCCGCGACACCCCGGCGTCGTCGCAGCGTGCGCCGCCCTCCGGACCCCGGCTCCGCCCGCAAAGCCCGTCCCGGCCCTCACAACCCCCTGACCACAACGGTATGCAATGAGTATGATGATCGTATGAACCGGATCAGCGTGGCGATGCCCGCCGACCTCGAAACCCAAGTCCGCGAACTCGCCGGCGGCAACATGTCCGCCTACATCCTGGAAGCCGTCCGCGCCCGCGTCGAACGCGACCTGAAAGTCCGCGCCTACCACGCCAGCCTCGGCGGCGCCCCCGAGATCGGCGGCACCGCGGAGGACGAAGCCGCCGTCGCCCGCATCCGCGCCTTCCTGCAGCTCCCCGAGTCCGCGTGAGCGTGCTCGGCCGCGGACTCGTCCTCGACGCCAGCACCGTGCGCCTCCACCTCGCCGGCGACGTCTACACCGCGGTCATGCTGGGCACCGCCCTCGAACACGAACGCCCCATCGTCATCCCCTCCCTCGTCGTCACCCAGGCCTACCGCGAAGCCCTCCCCGGCCGTGCCCGCAACCGCCTCATCGGCCTCACCGCCGTCGTCACCACACCCGAACCCGCCGACGAGGTCAGCCTCACCACCGCCCGCGACATCGGCACCCTGTGCCAGCTCTCCGGCATCGAAGACCTCTCGGTCGGCCACACCCTGTGGTCCGCCCTCCAGCGCCGCAGCCAGCCCGACCCCCTCTACGACTGGGCCATCGTCACCGAACACCCCGACGTGTACGGCAAAGCCGCCCCCGCCGTCCCCACAGGCTGGCGCTGACCCACCGGCCCCCGACTTTCCGTTCCGCACACGGGCAGCGGCAGCGACGAACCCGCCGCAGGCCCCCAGACCACACCGGGTGCGCCCGAGGGCCGCCGGACGACCGGCACACGGCCGTCCCAGGTGCCGCCTGCGGCACTCGGAAGGTGCCGCCCGCGACACCGGCCAACGGCGGAGGACACCCCCCCCGGGCCGTCAAACGGCGGGGAGGCCCCCGAACACCACCCGGGACGGCGCGGCAGCAGGCTAGTCCCGGCCGATGTATCTGCGCAGATGCTGAGCCGTCAGCGAGGACCCGTCCTCCACCAGCTCCGCCGGCGTGCCCGAGAACACCACCCGCCCGCCGTCGTGACCGGCACCCGGACCCATGTCCACGATCCAGTCCGCATGCGCCATCACCGCCTGATGGTGCTCGATCACGATCACCGTGTTGCCGCCGTCGACCAGGCGGTCCAGCAGCTCCAGCAACTTGTCCACATCCGCCAGGTGCAACCCCGTCGTCGGCTCGTCCAGCACATAGGTCGTGCCGGTCTTGGCCATGTTGATCGCCAGCTTCAACCGCTGGCGCTCACCGCCCGACAGCGTCGTCAGCGGCTGCCCCAGGCTCACATAACCCAGGCCCACCGCCGCCAGCCGGTCCAGGATCACCCGCGCCTGCCCCGAGGTGATGAAGCCGAGCGCCTCGGCCACCGGCATCGCCAGCACCTCGCTGATGTCCTTGCCGCGCAGCTTGTACGACAGCACCTCGGCCGTGAACCGCTTGCCCTCGCACTCCTCGCACACCGACGCCACCCCGGCCATCATCACCAGATCGGTGTAGATCAGCCCGATGCCCTTGCACTTGGGGCACGCACCCTCCGAGTTGGCGCTGAACAACCCCGGCTTCACCCCGTTGGCCTTGGCGAAGGCCGTGCGGATCGGGTCGAGCACCCCGGTGTAGGTCGCCGGGTTGCTGCGCCGCGACCCGCGGATCGGCGACTGGTCGGCCACCACCACCCCGTCGAGGCCCGCGACGTAACCGTGGATGAGCGAACTCTTCCCGGAACCCGCCACGCCCGTCACCACCGTCAGCACCCCCAGCGGGATGTCGACGTCGACACCGCGCAGGTTGTGCAGCGACGCCCCCCGCACCCGCAGATGACCCGCCGGGCGGCGCACCGACTCGCGCAGCCCCACCCGGTGGTCCAGATAGCGGCCCGTCAGCGTCTCCGACGCCCGCAGCCCCGCCAGATCGCCCTCGAAGCAGATCCGGCCGCCCGCCGCCCCCGCCCCGGGGCCGAGGTCGACCACGTGGTCGGCGATCTCGATCGTCTCCGGCTTGTGCTCCACCACCAGCACCGTGTTGCCCTTGTCGCGCAACTGCAGCAGCAACGAGTTCATCCGCTGGATGTCGTGCGGGTGCAGGCCCGCCGTCGGCTCGTCGAACACATAGGTGACGTCGGTCAGCCCCGACGTCAGATGCCGCACCATCTTGACCCGCTGCGACTCCCCGCCCGACAGCGTCGACGACTCGCGGTCCAGGCTCAGATAACCCAGCCCGATGTCCACCATCGCGTCCAGCGTCTCGCGCAGCGACTCCAGCATCGGCCCGACCGCTTCGCTCTGCACCCCGCGGACGAACTTCGCCAGATCACTGATCTGCATCGCCGAGCAGTCGGCGATGCTGCGCCCGTCGATCAGCGACGAGCGCGCCGCCTCGTTGAGCCGCGTGCCCCCGCACGCCGCGCACGGGGCGAGCTTGACCGCGCGGTCGGCGAACGCCCGCGCCCCCGGCTGCATCGACTCGCGATCCTTGCTGAGGTATTGCCGCCGGACCTTGACGACCAGCCCCTCATAGGTCATGTTGCCGGTCCCGACCTTGACCTTCACCGAGGGCTTGTGCAGGAAGTCCTCCCACTGCTCGGCGGTGAAGTCCTTCAGCTTCACATCCGGGTCGAAGAACCCCGACGCCACCATGATCTGCCAATACCACGTGCCGACGGCGAACCCCGGCACCGTCACCGCGCCCTCGTTGAGCGACAACTCCCGGTCGACGAGCTCGTCGACGTCGATCTGCGACGTCTTCCCCAGCCCCTCGCACTCGGGGCACATGCCCTCGGCCAGGTTGAAGCTGAACGCCCCCGCCGACCCCACATGCGGACTGCCCAGCCGGCTGAACAGCACCCGCAGCATCGTGTGCGCGTCGGTCGCCGTGCCCACCGTGGAGCGGGCGTTGGCCCCCATCCGCTCCTGGTCGACGATGATGGCCGTGCTGAGATTGCGCAGCGAGTCGACCTCCGGGCGCGACTGCGCCGGCATGAACCCCTGGACGAACGCCGTGTAGGTCTCGTTGATCAGCCGCCGCGACTCGGCCGCGATCGTGTCGAACACCAGCGACGACTTCCCCGACCCCGACACCCCCGTGAAGATGGTGAGCCGCCTCTTGCGGATGTCGAGGGACACACCCGTCAGGTTGTTCTCCCGCGCGCCCCGCACCTGGATGAGGTCATGGCCGTCGGCGGCGGCGTGATCCGAACCGCCCCGCTTGCCGCCCTCGTGAACAAGTCGACCGCCTGAGACCACAGGAACCACTGACCCCTTCGCCATTGCTTTCCCCGAGCCACCCATCGTGCCCGAGGCCACCGACAAAAAAAGGGGGCCGCCCACCAGCAGGGCGCCCGCCAACCCTCAGAGCCGGGGAGACACCCACCGGCCACGGCCTTCAAGTATCTCATTGAACCATCCATCTAAACTTTTCCCCGCATACCACCTCCCAACTGCGCGCACCACTATAAAACCCTCAACTCCAACGTAACCCCCGCCCACGTGGCAGGGGTGGCCGGCGGGTGCGGAGGATGTGTGTCGCGGGGTGTTCGCGTTCGGCGTCGCGGTTCACGAGGCCGGCCCCGCCGGCGCCACCCGCAAAACAAGCGGCCCGCCGGGCCGCGCCGTACGGCACAGCCCGGCGGGCCCGCCACCCCCTACCCGGCCCCCACCGCGGCCGCCACCAGCCGCGCCCGCTCACCCACCGCGGCCCGCGGCAGCTCCACCACCTCGTAGCCGTAGTCGCGATAAGCCCCAACGCACGCGTCGTACGTGCGCTCCGCCTCAGCGAAATCCTGCCGCCGCTCCCGGTCCCGCTCGTAGATCTCCCGCCACGGCGGCGCCGCGAACACCCGCCGGTTGTACCGGAACCCGCGCGCCGCGGCGTCCACATGCGCCGGCACCGCACACCCCTCAAGCCGCAGATAACCCACCACGTCCAGCACACCCCGGTCGAACAGCACCGGCCCGCCGCAGGCCGCCGCCTCCCGGTGATTGCGCAGATCGAACCCCAGCATCAACTCCGCGAACAGCTCACGGTCCCGCCACGGCACACCGCGCCCCCCGATCGCCACCTGATCGCGGATCACCGCCCGACCCGCCTCCGGCTGCACCGCGAACCCGGCACCGGCCAGCCGTTCGAGCAACGTGGACTTCCCGGCCCCCGGCCCTCCGGTGACCACATGAAAACGCTCCGACATCGGCGACAACCTCCTGCACACACCCGGAAAAAAAACACCGCCCGGCCGCACCCACAGGCACGGCCAGGAGGAGAAAGGGGAATAACGCCCGGGATCAGTCGCAGTTGCTGTCGAACCGGTTGCGCCAGACCTTCTCGGTGCGACCGCCCCAGGTCACACAGGCACCCTTGGCCGAGGCCACCACGCGATCCCGAGCGCAAAACACCCCACAACACATATCCTGCGCACCCGCCGACCACCCCTGCCACGCAAAAACGCCGGGCCACACACCCACCCCGGCATGAACCCCACAAAAAAGACTAGGTTGTCCAAGAACGCACTCCCACCACAGGAGAGATCCCCACGTGGCACGCACCTCGACCACCCGCCCCCACAGCGGACCCCCCATCGACACCACCGTGCCCCACTCGGCGCGCATCTGGAACTACTGGCTCGGCGGCAAGGACAACTACCGCGTCGACCGCCAGGCCGGCGACGCCTACGCCGCCGAATACCCCGGCATCGTCGGCATCGCCCGCCACTCCCGCGCATTCCTCACCCGCACCGTCCGCCACCTCGCCCGCGACGCCGGCATCCGGCAGTTCCTCGACGTCGGCACCGGCCTGCCCGCCGCCCGCAACACCCACGAGATCGCCCAGAGCATCGCCCCCGAGTCGCACATCGCCTACGTCGACAACGACCCCGTCGTGCTCCTGCACGCCCGCGTCCTGCTCACCAGCGACCCCCGCGGCGCCACCCACTACATCGGCGCCGACCTGCACGACCCCGGCACCATCCTGCGCCACGCCGCCGCGGCACTCGACCTCACCCGCCCGGTCGCCCTCATCCTCAGCGGCGTCACCGGCCACATCGCCGACCACGACCGGGCCCGCGCCGTCGTCGCCCACCTCATGGACGGCCTGCCCCCGGGAAGCCACCTGTCACTCAACGACGGCGTCCACGACCTCGCGACCACCGGCGGCCAGGCCCCGCCCGAGGCCTACCGGCGAGCCCAGAAGATCTACAACGCGTCCGGCGCCGTCCCCTACATCCTGCGCAGCCTCGCCCAGATCACCGCCTACTTCGACGGACTCGACCTCCTCGCCCCCGGGATCGTCTCCGTTCCCCACTGGCACCCCGACGACCCCACCGCCGACCTCCCCGTCATCGGCCAGGCCGGGGGAGTGGGCCGCAAACCCTGACGCCTTTCCTCCCGCGCATATATACGCATATATAAAGGTGCCGCCCCCGCTCCCGCACCGCCGGCGGCTGGACGCGCCGATGAAGTACGGCAAAGCATACGCCGCCGGACGCGGATCCACCCCCAAGCACACAGCCCACCCAAATGCCGGAGAACGGACAGCGGGGGAGAGGCGTCAGGACACACGCCCCAATCGGCGGCACCGGCGACGGCCGCCCGCCCGGCCACCACCGACCGGCGGCTCGGCGTACGGCGATGCCCTCACATGTGACATGACGGCGAGGTCGGCTCACACAGGCCGGGTACGGCACCGCCGGACCCGGCCGTACGCATGCTTGTCCGAACTCCGCCGGGCCCGGGAGCGAACCCGGACGCCTTCGTCAAGGCGCACACGTCCACCGGGAGCCCGTGCTGCCGCACGCATCCGCGGTGAAGGTTCAGAGGCAAGCCGATTCAACGCTACTTGACATAATGGTCATTATCGGGCGGTCTGCCGAGAGGGGGAGCGCCGGCCGGCGGGCGCGTTCCCCACCCGCCGCCGACACGGTCACCACGGCGATCCGCCCGGCGCCGCCGTACCGTCCGGATCCCGGGCGGCGTGCACACAATCGGCACCCCCGGAAACATGGCGAAGCGGAGCCGCCCCCAATCCCCCCGGCGGCAGGCCCGGCGCCGACACCCCGGGCACCCCCTCGGGCGCCCCGGGCTCCCTGAGCGCCGGCAGTGCGCGACCGCGGCGCCACGACACGGCGCGAGCCGCCGGATCGACCCGGGCAGCAGCAGGGAGCCGGACCCCCACAGGCAGCATTTCTTACGAAATTCGTCATTCCAGTCCGGTTAATCGACGAGTTCATGGGGATATATAGACACGATTGCACAGTTCTCGTAGAGTCGCCCCAACCTGCCTGACCCCAACGCACGCACCTGGAGGCGACGTTGACCGATACCCCGGCAGAAGGCGCCCCCCTCACGCCGAACGAACTGCACGCCGCCGCCACAGTGATCGACGGCAGCACCGTCATCGAACTCGGCGAAGACCACCTCGACCGGATCCGCCGCGGCGGCGTCACCGCCGTCAACCACACCGTGACCAGGCCCTACGCCGACACGGTCACCGCCCTGCGCGAGATCAACGAGTGCCGCCGCTTCCTCGACGAGCACGCCGGCGCCGCCACGCTCGCCCTGAGCGTCGCCGACATCCGCAAAGCCAAGGCCGAAGGCAAGGAGGCCGTCATCCTCGGCCCCCAGGACACCGAGATGATCGGCGTCGACCTCGACCTCCTTGGCACGTTCCACGACCTCGGCGTGCGCATCCTGCAACTCACCTACCAGCGGCAGAACCTGCTGGGCGCCGGCTGCGGCGAGAAGACCGACTCCGGGCTCACCCACCAGGGCCGCAGATTCGTCCGCGCCATGAACGACCTGGGCATCCTCGTCGACGTCTCCCACTGCGGCCAGCAAACCGGGCTCGACGCGATGGACGCCTCCGACAAACCCGTCGTGGTCACCCACTCCTTCTGCGACGCGCTCTCCCCGCACATCCGCGCCAAATCAGACGACTTCCTGCGCCGCCTCGGCGAACAGCGCGGCGTCATCGGCGTCACCACCCTGTCGGCGTTCCTCTACCACCCCGGCGAACCGCGGCGCCGCCCCGACCTCGCCCGCTTCGTCGAACACGTCTCCCGCATCGTGGACATCGCCGGAGTCGACCACGTCGCCATCGCGACCGACTACGACGAGACCCTCACCGAGGCGATGCGCGCCGAGCAGATGAAGACCAAGGAGCTCAAAAACCTCCTCGGCGACTGGCCCTGGGAGCAGCGCCGAGCGGTGGGAATGGACGACTCCTCGCAATTCCCCAACTTCACCACCGCCCTCCTCGACGGAGGTTTCACACAGAAGGAGGTCCTCAAGATCCTCGGGGGCAACTGGATGCGGGTCTTCGGGGAGACATGGAAACCCGCGCCGTGACGCCTTACCCCACCCCCCACGGAGGCATCCCATGAGAGCACGCGTTCTCTGCCACACGCTGGCGGCCGCAGCCGCCCTGACCCTCCTCGCCGCCTGCGGCACGGGCGGCGCACCGCCCTCGGCCGCCCCCGCCGCCGGCACCCCCGCCAACGACGGCCTCACCGGCAACGTCCGCCTCCAGGACGAGACCCAGCCGGCCGGCACCCCCAAATCCGGCGGCCGCCTCAGCCTCATGATCAGGCTCGACGCCGTCGAACTCGACCCGCACCGCATGTCGGAGACCTCGGCCTTCGTCATCAACGAGCAGCTCTACGACTCCCTGGTCCAGTCCTACCGGGGCGAGATCAAACCGGGGCTCGCCGAATCCTGGGAGCAGAGCGCCGACGGCACCACGCTGACCTTCAAGCTGCGCGACAACGCCTACTTCCACAGCGGCCGCAAGGTGACCGCCAAGGACGTGAAGTACTCCCTGGAACGCATCAAGGACCCCAAGACGCGGGCACCCAGGGCACGCAGCTACGAGTCCATCTCCTCGGTGGAGGCCAAAGACGACCGGACCGTCGTCATCACGCTCTCCCAGACCAACGCCGCCATCCTCACCCTGCTGTCCACCGCCGCCTCCTCCATCGTCGACCGCACGGTCGCCGAGGCCAAGGACGGGCTCAACGGCAAGGCCGACGGCGGCAGCGGACCGTTCAAACTGGCGTCACGCGTCACCGGCCAGGCCATCAAACTCGACAAGCACGACAAATACTGGGAGAAGGGCGTCCCCTACCTCGACGGGCTCGACTTCACCTTCAACCCCGACGACAACGCCCGCGCCGCCGCCATCCGCAGCGGAACCATCGACTTCCTGTGGCGGCCGGCCCCCGAGTTCATCGACGCGCTCAAGAAGGACCAGGCGCTCAAGTGGTACGGGGGCTCCGGCTCCCTGTCACTGCACCTGCGCCTCAACACCTCCAAGGCCCCCTACGACAACGTCAAGGTCCGCCAGGCCATCTACCTCGCGCTGGACCGCCAGGAGATCCTCAACGTCGCCAACTCCGGCTTCGGCACCCCGCTCAACGCCGGCTACCTGCCCCCGGACCGCTACGGCGCGGTCACCAAACCGATGTACGGCAAACCCGACATCGAAAAGGCCAAGGCACTCCTGGCCGAAGCCGGCCACCCGGATGGCTTCGACGCCAAACTGATGGTCATCGCGACCTCCGCCTTCCAAGTCCGCTCCGCCGAGGTCGAACAACAGCAACTCGCCAAAATCGGCATCAAGGTCACCATCGAATCGGTCGAGGCCACCATCGCCGACAGCAAGACCAAATCCGGCGACTTCGACATGTACCAGTCCGGCTTCGGCCTGACCTACGACCCCGACGAGCGGTTCTCCGCCAGCTTCCTCAAAGGCGGCGGCCTCAACTACGGCAACTGGAGCGACCCCGACTACGAGCAGCTGATCGTGAAGGCCCGCTCGGAGACCGACAAGGCCAAGCGCGCCGAACTGTACCAGCAGGCGGAGACCATCCTCGCCGAACGCGGACCGGTCGCGATGACGTTCCTCAACGCCGACTTCGACGTCGTCAAAAAGGACGTCATGGGCTACCAGGGCGACCCCACCCCGACCTACCGCTTCTACCGCCACCTCTGGCTCGACCGCTGAGCGAAGGAGAGGGTGCCGCCACCCGGCAAGAGCGCGCCACCGCCGCCCCGCCCTTCAGGCACCCTCCCTTCCCCACCGGCCCCGACCACCGAAAGGCAACCATGGCCTCACCGCCCCTCACCGATCGCTACATCATCGCCGCCCGCCTCAAGGGCTACCTCGGCAAGCACGGCCAAGCCGTCGAACTCCTCACCGAGGCACTGCGGCACGACCCGGGCAGCGCCCGCCTGCTCCGCTTCCGCGGCCACCGCCGCATATCGACCGGCGACTACACCGGCGCGATCGACGACCTGCGCACCGCCGCCGCACAACTCGACCAGGTCGAAGACGAATACGAGATGTACCAGCCCGAGGTCGAGAAAGACGTCGTCAGCCTCATCCTCGGCCGGCCCCAGGACGTCCGCCCGCAACACCTCACCGACACCGACGCCGCCCGCGACCCGCAGGCACTCGGCCGCTACATGACCACCCTGCACACCTCCGTCTGGTACCACCTCGGCGTCGCCTACTACCTCCTCGGCGACTTCGAGGCCTGCCTGCCCGCCTTCCGCGGCGCCGAACGCTCCGCCCGCCACCAGGAGGGCACCGTCGCCGCCCTGGACTGGCAGTACATGGCGCTGCGCCGCCTCGGCCGCACCGACGCCGCCAAAGAGGTGCTGGACCGCTTCCGCGCCATCGACGTCGTCACCGAGGACCACTACGTCGGCTACGAGAACCGCATGCGCCTCTACACCGGCGACATCACCCCCGGGCAGTTCCGCAAGACACTCGACGGCGACGACCTGCGCACCGCCACCGAAGGCTACGGCCTGGGCAACTGGCACTACTACAACGGCGACACCGCCACCGCCCGCGAGGTCTTCGACGCGGTCCTGCGGACCCGCGTCTCCCACTCCTTCGCCTACCTCGCCGTCAAAGCCGAATACTCCCGCAACCCCGACCTCGCCGCCCCGCCGGCACACCAGGAGGACTGAAACCATGGCCAACATCCGCGTCGAACTCTCCCCCCGCGACCAGGCCACCCGCGAGGCCATCATCGCCGAACTCACCGACGTCATGGTCAAGTACGGCTCACCCCGCGAAAGCACCCAGGTCATCCTGTTCGAGGTCTCACACGACCTGTGGGCCAAGGGCGGAGTCACCTACACCAAGCGCATGCAGCAGCGCGAAGGGACCGCATGACCGCCGCCCCCGCCGGGCCGCACGTACTGATCAGCGAGAACCTGGCCGGGATGCTTCCCCAGCTCACCCAGCGGTTCCCGGCCAGCCGCTTCACGCCGGTCCCCGACGAGGGGCCGCTGCGGGAGGAGTACACCGACGCCGAGGTGCTGTTCTGCAGCTCGATGGGACAGGAACTGCTCAACGGCATCCTGCGCAAAGCCGGCGGGCTGCGCTGGATGCAGGTCACCACCGCCGGCTTCGACTGGTTCGGCGGCGACGTACTCCCGCAGCGGCTCGCCGAAGGCCTCACACTCACCCGCTCCTCGCACTCCTACTGCGTGCCGATCGGCGAATACGTCGTCGGCGCCGCCCTCATGTACTCCCGCGCCTTCCCCGAACTGCGCGCGGCACAGGAACGCCGCGAATGGGTACGGCTGGTCGCCACCGACTTCATCGGCAGCACGATGCTCGTCTTCGGCACCGGATCGATCGGCCGGGAGATCGCCTGGCGCGCCAAGGCCCTCGGCGCCGCGACCGCCGGCGTCAGCCGCAGCGGCCGGCCCGCCGAGGGCTTCGACCGGGTCGTGCCCGCCGGACGCTGCCTGGACGTCCTCCCCGAGGCCGACTGGGTGGTGCTGGCGATGCCGCTCACCCCGGAGAACCACCACCTGATCCGCGCCGAGCACTTCACCGCGATGAAGGACACCGCGGTGCTGATCAACGTGGGCCGCGGCGCCCTCGTCGACGAGGACGACTTCGTCGACGCGGTCACCCGCGGCACGATCGGCGGCGCCGTACTCGACGTCTTCGAGGAGGAGCCGCTGCCCGCCGCCAGCCGGCTCTGGGCACTGCCGCGCACCCTCGTCACCCCCCACACCTCGTTCAGGGCCTCGGGCAACCTGCAGCGGCTCTGCGACGACTTCAGCGCCAACTTCGACCGCTACCTGGCCGGGCAGGCGCCGAACGGCACGATGCGCGAACCCGGCCTCGGCTACTGACACACCGGGCACGCAAACAACGGCGGGCGCCACCCCGCAAGGGCGGCGCCCGCCGGCGCGTCTCAAGCGCGCCTCACGCCGGCCCGAGAAGCCTGCGCGCACCCGCGAGCACGTCCCCCTCACCCAGCAGCACCTGATCGGCCGCCGGCCCCAGCGGCACAAAACTGTCGACACTGTTCACCCGGCCGACCGCACCCGGGAAACCACCGTCGACCAGCGCGGCCACCACCGCCTCCGACACCCCGCCACCCGCGCGGCTCTCGTCGACCACCAGCAGCCGCGGAACCCCCCAGACCGCCTTGAGCATCTCCTCGGCCGGCAGCGGCGACAACCACTGAAGATCGACCACCCGCACCCCCACGCCCTCCCCGGCCAGCACCCCGGCCACACGCAGGCTCATCGGCACACCGTTGCCGAACGTCACCATCACCAGATCCGCGCCCTCACCGACCGTGCGGACCCGCCCCAGCGGCACCTCCCCGCCGGCCCAGTCACCGGGCGCCGCATAAGGCGCCAGCCAGCCGCCGTCGCCCTCGGCATGCAGGTCACGCCGATGGTAGAGCGCGATCGGCTCCAGGAACACACACACCCGCCCCTCCTGCTCGGCCAGAGCCAGGCACTGCCGCAACAGACCCGGCGCGGACTCCGGATGAGAGGCCACCGCCACCGCCAGCCCCGGGATGTCACGCAGAACCGCCACCGAGTTGTCGTTGTGGAAGTGCCCGCCGAACCCCTTCTGATAGGCCAGCCCGGCGATCCGCACCACCATCCCGTTCTCGTACCGGCCACCCGAGAAGAACCGCAGCGACGCGGCCTCGCCCCGCAACTGGTCCTCGGCATTGTGCAGATAGGCCAGATACTGGATCTCCGGGATCGGCAGGGCACCGGTCAGCGCGGCGCCCAGAGCCGTCCCGAGGACCGTCTGCTCGTCGAGCAGCGTGTCGAACACCCGCGCCGAGCCGAAGGCCTTCCGAAGCCCCCGCGTGACACCGTAGACACCGCCCTTGCGCGCCACGTCCTCCCCGAACACCAGCGCCCGCGGCCAAGCCAGCATCGCGTCGTGCAGGGCCGCGTTGATCGACTGGGCGAGCGTCAGCGGCGGCCGCCCCTCAGGCAGGCGGCCCCCGAACGCCGCCTCCCGGCCGGCCCCCGCGCGACCGGCCGCGGCACTCACCTCCCGGCGGCGGCGCGCCGTCAGCGGAGCCACGACGGCCTGCGGGCTGTCCAGGCGCTCGACCCGGCCGCTCAGCGCCCGCGCCTCACCCATCACCCGCTCACGCATCTCCTCATAGCGGGCAAGCGTCCCGGCCGGGCTCAAAACGCCGCGGCGGGCCAGCAGCGCCGCCGCGGCCAGAATCGGATCGGCGGCGTAGTCGCCGACGATCTCACCGCGGGTGCGGTAGGCCAGCTCCGCATCCGACCCCGCGTGCCCCATGAAACGGACGGTGCGCAGATGCAGCACCGCCGGGCGCCGCCGCTCCCGCACCCGCCCCGCCGTCTCGGCCGCGGCGGCCAGCAGGTGCGCCGGCTCGGTGCCGTCCACCGGCACGTACTCCACACCGGGCAGCATCGACAGAGCCCGCCCGACCCAGCCGCGCGGCGAACGGGTGCTGATGCCGATCCCGTTGTCCTCACACACCAGCAGCAGCGGAAGCGGCAGCCCCTGATGCGCGCAGTAGCCGGCGGCGTTCAGCGCGCCGACGGCCGTGGAGTGGTTGGCCGAGGCGTCGCCGAAGCTGCACACCACCACCGAGTCGGCGGGAACCTCACCGCTCCCGAGCCCCCGCCCCAGCGCGAACGCCAGGCCGACGGCCCTCGGCAGATGCGAGGAGATCGTCGACGTCTGCGGCACGATGCTCAGCCCACGGTGGCCGAACACCTTGTGCCGCCCGCCGGAGATGGGATCCCGCGTGGACGCCGCCCCCGAATGCAGCACGTCCGCGATCGGGGTCGAGCCCGGCACCTGCCCCGCACGCGCGGCGTAGAAGGCACCGGACCGGTAGTGCAGCAGCGCCGGATCGGTCGGGCGCAACGCCAGCGCGACCGCCGCGTTGCTCTCGTGACCGCTGGAACCGATCGTGTAAAACCCCTCGCCGCGCGACTGCAGCCACCGCAGCGCGAAGTCGAGGTGCCGGCTCTGCAGCTGCGCGTCCAGATAGCGCAGCAGCAACCCGGGATCGGGATCGGGGCCGGACGCCGGCGCCTCCGGCAGGGGGCGGCCCTGCGACCACCCGGTGAGGCACCGCACCACGTGGTCGTCGATGGACTCCACCATGTCTCCTCCGTGTCTCCTGTGCGTCTCCCGCGCGTCTTGCGCCGGGCTCAGCGGCCCGCCCGCCCGCGCAGCCGCGGGTCCAGCGCGTCGCGGAACGTGTCACCCAGCAGGTTGAAACCCAGAACGGTGATCATGATGCACATCCCCGGCACCAGCGACGGCCACAGCGACAGCTCCATGAACGCCTTGCCCGACGACAGCATCGACCCCCACGACGGCTGCGGCGGCTGCACCCCGAGCCCCAGATAGCCCAGCGACGCCTCGATGAGGATCGCGTAGGCCAGGCTCGTGGTGAACTGCACCGCGATCGGCGCCACCGAGTTCGGCAGCACATACTTGAAGATGATGCGGGCGTTGCTCAGCCCGACCGCGTGAGCCGACTCGACATACGGCTCCTTGCCGACCGACAGCGCCGTGCCCCGCACGATCCGCGCGAAACTCGGCACGAACACGATCACCAGCGCCAGGACGAGGTTCTCCGTACCCGGCCCCCGGGCGGCCACCACGGCCAGCGCCAGCAACAGCGTGGGGAAGGAGAACAGCACGTCCATCACCGGAGTGATCACACCGTCCATCACACCCCGGAAATATCCCGCCAGCAGACCCAGCAGAACCCCGATGACCCCCGCACACGACACCACGATCAGGCTGACCGTCAGCGACGTCCTCGCACCGTAGAGCGCACGGCTGAGCAGGTCACGGCCGGCCTCGTCGGCCCCCAGCGGGAACACGCCGCCAGGCGGCGCCAGACGCTGAGCCGACATCGCGGTGGGATCGTAGGGCGCCAGCAGCGGGGCGAACACCGCCGCCAGCGTCATCACCACCACGATGACCACCCCGACCGCGCCGATGCGGTCCCTGACGATCACACGGAGCAGATTCCGGCCGCCGCGGCGCGCGACCGGCGGCGGCCCGGGCGCGGGCACGGGAGCGATTTCAGTGACCACTGCGAAGCCTCGGATCCAGGTAGACGTAGACGAGGTCCACGACAAGGTTGACCACGACGTAGAAGAGGGCGAGGAACAGAAGAGTGCCCTGGACCACGGGGTAGTCCCGCTGGGTGATCCCGCGGATCACCATCGTGCCAAGGCCCGGCCACGAGAAGACCTGCTCCACCACGACGGTGCCGCCGAGCAGCGCCCCCGCCTGGATGCCCAGCACCGTGACCACAGGGATCAGCGAGTTGCGCAGTGCGTGACGGGTGACGACGACGGTCTCGGCGAGCCCCTTGGCGCGGGCGGTGCGCACATAGTCCTGGTTGAGCACCTCCAGCATGCTCGACCTGGTCATGCGCATGCTGATCGCGGCCAGGCTCGCACCCAGGGTCACGGCGGGAAGGACGAGGTATTGCAGGTCGGCGAGGCTCTCTCCCGACCCCTGGGAGGGCAGCCACCCCAGGGAGACCGAGAAGACGTAGACGAGGAGGATGCCGAGCCAGAAGTTGGGGACGGACAGCCCGATCAGCGAGACCAGGCGCGACGCCGCGTCCAGAACGCCGTTGCGCCTGGTGGCGCTGATCACCCCGAACGGAATCGAGATGATCACCGACACCACCAGGGCGGAGACGGCCAGGAGCAGCGTGGCGGGGAAACGGTCCATGATCTCGTCAAGCACGGGCTGGCCGGTGCGCATCGAGGTGCCGAGATCGCCTTGGAGCAGGTTGCCGAACCAATGCAGGAACTGCTCGTGCACCGGCATGTCCAGCCCGAAGTAGCGGCGCATCTCTGCTTCGACCGCGGGATCGGCGAAATCCTCACCCATGATCGAGCTGATGACGTCTCCGGGGATCATCCGGATCACGAAAAACGAGATGATCGAGATGCCGAGTAAGACCGGCACGACCGAGACCAGGCGGATCAGCATGATGCGCAGCAACGGTCAACTCCCAGGTGCGGGGGTGGAGCAAGACCACCCGGGGTCGGATCACATGTGACTAGGGGACGGTGTCGTCTTCGTCGGTGGCGATGTCCCGGGCCCACTCGTGGACCCGTTTGGCGACGCGCAGCACCATGAGGGTCCGGCTTTCCATCAACCCGTCCAGGTTGCCCAGCCGTTCCGTCCAGAAGGTGCGCATCTCGTTGCTCGACGCGAAGTAGCCGACCGCGACGATGTCGAACTGGCCGGTCACGTGGTAGACGTAGGAGATTTCGGGCATCGCGACGAGCTGCTCGATGAGCTGCTCGGTGGCGCCGGGAACACTCTGTATCTCAAACAGCGTGTGCACGGGACGACCCATGAACGACGCGCTGGGAATCACGGCGAAGTGCAGCTGGCCTTCGGCCACGAGTCTCTCCACCCGCCGCCGCACAGACCCCTCCGACAGTCCGACCTTGGCGGCAAGCGCCACGTTGGTCTGCCGTGGATCCCGAACCAGCTCGCGGATGATGCTGCGATCCTTCTCAATCGAGCTCTTCGACGCCATGATGTCCAATCTGGAAAAGTGTCGTAATTCGGCGTTCTGGTGAGCCTAGACGACGATGATCGGATGTGCAACACTCCCAATTGACGAATAGCGACACTTTCATGGTGCACACCAGGAGGTTCGATGCCCCTGCTAGAGGTGCAGGACCTACGTACCGAGTTCCGCGCTGCGCAAGGGTCGGTCACCGCTGTCGACGGAGTGTCGTTCAGCGTCGACGCAGGCGAGATGGTGGCCTTGGTAGGGGAGTCCGGCTGCGGAAAATCCGCCACCGCTCAATCGATCATGGGACTGATCGTGCCCCCGATCGGACGGGTCACCGGAGGAAAAGTCCTCTTCGAAGGACGCGACCTGCTCACCATGAAACCCCGCGAGCTACGCGCCGTCCGGGGCAAGGGCATCGCCATGATCTTCCAAGACCCCATGACCTCACTCAACCCCGTCCTCACCATCGGCAAACAACTCACCGAATCCCTGCGCCTCCACCTCTCACTGAACGGCAGAGCCGCCCGCGCACGCGCCATCGAACTCCTGGAAATGGTGCGAATCCCCGCCCCCGAGACACGCCTCAGCTCCTACCCCCACCAGTTCTCCGGCGGCATGCGCCAGCGCGTCATGATCGCCATGGCCCTGTCCTGCCGGCCCCGCCTCATCCTCGCCGACGAGATCACCACCGCACTCGACGTCACCATCCAGGCCCAGATCCTCGACCTCCTGCGCGACCTCGCCGCCGAAACCGGCACCGCCGTACTGTTCATCACCCACGACCTCGGCGTCGTCGCCGGCATGGCCGAACGCGTCAACGTCATGTACGCCGGCCAGATCGTCGAACGCGCCACAACCGCCGAACTCTTCCACCGCCCCCAGATGCCCTACACCTGGGGACTGCTCGGCTCGGTACCCCGGCTCGACCAGGCACGCGGCGGCAAACTCCGCCCCATCGCCGGACAACCCCCCGAACTGTCCGCCATGCCCACCGGCTGCCGCTTCCAGCCCCGCTGCACACACGCCCACGACCTCTGCGCCGAATCCCCACCGGCCCTCACGGCGGCACGCGGCGACACCGGCCACGCCCAGCTGACCCGCTGCTGGGGCATGCAGGACGTACCTCGAGGCGGCTGGCTCTCCCTCGACGACCGGCACGCCGACCAGCCGAAGCAGGAGAAGTGATGTCCCACCCGACCCCGGCCGCCACCGTCGCCGCACCCGGCGACCGCCCGGCCCTTCTCCAGGTACGCGACCTCGCCGTCGACTTCAAAGTGCCGGCCAAAGGCTCCCTGCGCCCCGCCAACCTGCGCGCCGTCGCCGGCGTCGACCTCGACGCCTACCGCGGCGAGATCCTCGGAGTCGTCGGCGAATCCGGCTGCGGCAAATCCACCACCGGCCGCGCCATCCTGCAACTCCTCAAACCCAGCCAGGGCACGGTCACCTTCGACGGAGTCGAACTCACCGCACTCGGCCGCGGCCGCATGCGCGCCATGCGCCGCCGCATGCAAATGATCTTCCAGGACCCCTACGCGTCGCTGAACCCGCGCATGACCATCGGCGACCTCATCGAAGAACCCCTCCTCGTCCACTCCCGCGCGACCGCCCGCGAACGCCGCGCCAAAGCGCTCACCACCATGGACCTGGTAGGACTCAGCACACGCTGGCACGAGCGCTACCCGCACGAACTCTCCGGCGGCCAGCGCCAGCGCGTCGGCATCGCCCGCGCACTCGTCAGCGACCCCGAGTTCGTCGTCGCCGACGAACCCGTCTCCGCCCTGGACGTCTCCATCCAGGCCCAGATCGTCAACCTGCTGGAATCACTGCAGGAAGAGCTCGGCCTCACCATGATGTTCATCGCGCACGACCTAGCCGTCGTACGCCACCTCTGCGACCGCATCGCCGTCATGTACCTCGGCACCGTCGTCGAGACCGCCGGCTGCGAAGACCTCTACACCCGGCCCCGGCACCCCTACACCCAGGCACTGCTCTCAGCCGTCCCCATCCCCGACCCCCTGATCGAGACCGAGCGCCGGCGCCGCATCCTCAAAGGCGACGTCCCAAGCCCGCTCAACCCGCCCACCGGCTGCCGCTTCCGCACCCGCTGCTGGAAAGCCCAGGACATCTGCGAAACCCAGACACCGGCCCTCACCTCCGAGGCCGCGGGCCACCAAGTCGCCTGCCACTTCCCCGAACCACCCGCGCCGGAACCGGCAGCACCCCCGGCCCACACGTAAGGCCCCCCATGACCGCCCAGCCCCCGCCCGCACCCCACTACCTCAACCTCGTCGACGGCCGCTGGATCGACGGCGACCGCCGCACCGACACCAACCCCGCCCGCCCCGGCGAAGTGGTCGCCGAATACGCCCTGGCCGACCGGGCCACCGTCCAGGAGGCCGTCGACGCCGCAGGCCGCGCCCAGCCCCACTGGGCCGCCGCACCCGCCGGGCAGCGCCTGGAGATCCTGGACCGCATCGGCACAGCCATCCTCGCGCGCACCGACGAACTCGCCGTCCTCCTCTCCCGCGAGGAAGGCAAACTCCTCGGCGAGGCCCGCGCCGAGGTGACCCGCGCGGGCCAGACCTTCCGCTACTACGCCCACCAAGTGCTCCAGCCGCAAGGGGAGCTCTACTCCAGCACACGCGAACGCGCCCACGCCGAGGTACGGCGCCGCCCCCTGGGCGTCGTCGGCGTCATCACCCCGTGGAACTACCCGTGGGCCATCCCCGCGTGGAAAGTCGCCCCCGCACTCGCCTACGGCAACGCCGTCGTACTGAAACCCGCCGAACTGGTCCCCGCCTCCGCCGGCGAACTGGCCCGCGTCATCGCCGGCTCCGGACTGCCGCCGGGCGTGTTCAACCTCGTGTACGGCACCGGCCGCGTCGTCGGCGAGGAACTGCTGACCTCCGGCGGGATCGACGGCATCTCCTTCACCGGCGGCACCGACACCGGCCGGCACATCGCCCAGCGGTGCATCGCGCACGGCAACAAGCGGTTCCAGCTGGAGATGGGCGGCAAGAACCCCCTCGTGGTGCTCGACGACGCCGACCTGGAGGTCGCGGTGCGCTGCGCCCTGGACGGCAGCTTCTTCAGCACCGGGCAGCGCTGCACCGCCTCCAGCCGGCTCATCGTCCAGGCCGGCGTCCACGACCGGTTCGTGGACGCGCTCACCAAGGCCACCAAGGCCCTGCGCCCCGGCGACCCGCTCGACGAGCGCAGCCACCTCGGCCCGGTGGTCAGCGCCGACCAGCTCGCCAGGAACCTCGAATACATCGAGATCGGCCGCCGGGAGGGCGCGACCCCCGTCGCCGGGGGAGACCACGCCGCCGAGGAGGGGCACTTCATGCGGCCCACCCTGTTCGCCGGCGCCGGCAACGACATGCGGCTGGCCCGGGAGGAGATCTTCGGCCCGGTGAGCTGCGTCATCCGGGTCGACGACTTCGACGAGGCGATCGAGGTGGCCAACGACACGCCGTTCGGCCTGTCGTCCGGCATCGTCACGACGTCCCTGTCGGCTGCGGAGCGCTTCAAACAGGTGTCCCGCTCGGGCATCGTCACCGTCAACCTTCCCACCGCCGGCACCGAACTGCACCTGCCCTTCGGCGGCACCGGCGCGTCCAACCACGGACCGCGCGAACAGGGCACCTACGCCCGCGACTTCTACAGCGTGCCGGTCACCTGCTACACGGGGTGGTGAAGCACACATCCCGCTGGCCGGCCGCCGGGGCCGGCGAGCGCGGCGTTTCGCCCCTTGCGGGGCGGGGCGGACGTCCTCGCCGTCCGCCTTTCAGCGGCGCCGCCCCGGAGTGGGGTCCGCCGTGCGGCTGAGGCAACCTGCCGGGTGCGCCGGGGCCTGTGTGGCGCATCCCGTGGTTCTTCGCCCCCCAGTAGATCAACGCGGAGCTCCCTAACGATCACGTCAGGCAATGGTCATGAAGGTAAAGTTTTCGTGAGCGCGTTCTCATGTGCGACGACCACCTCGACCGGTCGTTCGCCCTGCTCAGTCCACATCTGTTCACAGCTTGCATACGGTGGTTCAGTGCTGGTCAGGCTGGCAATGGCTCTCCAATAGGCCGGGCGTGTCGCCGGGGGAGATTGATAACTTCGCGGTGCCTGAAGACGGGCGGCCCCGCCGTCCGGGGCATGACGACGCCAGGAGAATCGCATGATCACTGTGACCCCTGAGAGATTCGCCAAGCTGGAGGCACGCGTGAAGGTGCTCGAACTGTCCAAGAGGGTGACCACCCTTGAGGTCGGCCAAGCGGAGCTCGTCCAGAAGTTCACCGTCCTGGAGACAAGCCAGGCCGAGCTGTCCGAGAAGGTAACCACCTTCATCACCAAGTCGACTGAGACGCAGGAATCCATCGCCGCCCAACTCAACGACCTCACCCTGCTCGTGAAGACCGCACTCGCCCGCTAACCGGATTCCGAAAGTGGCATCGGGGTCCGCCTCCAACTCATACTCGGACCCCGCGCCCAGGACCCCCACACACAGCCAGACACTCCGCCACCCTGGAGAAACCACATGCAAGGCCCCGAAGCCTCCGCAGCTCACAACCACGAAGAGCAGCATCAAGAGATCCCGGCCGACAGGGCCGAGGTGCAGGCAGTCGGCCTCGAAACCGCGCTGACTACGCTGATGGCCCAGCTCGCGGACCTGCAAGCGGGGCAATCAGCCCTGAACGCCCAGCACGCGACCATGGCAGCGGGGCTCGCCGATCTCCGCGCCGGGCAATCCCAGTCCGCCACCCGGCAGAACAACTTCGCCGCCCAGCTCGCCTGCCTCACCAACGACCTGGCCCACCTGCGCGTGAGCCGCCCCGACCTCAGCCACCGGTTCACCGACCTCGGCGAAGACCTCGAAGACCTCCGCCTCGGCCAGTCCGCCCTCGCCGCCCAGCAGGCCACCACCGCGGCCTCCATCGCAGGCCTCAGAGCCGGACAGGCCGACGCGGCGGGCAGGATCTCCGACGTGCAAAGCGGCCAGGCGACCCTCTCCGCGCAAATCACCGACCTCACCCAACTCGTGAAAATCGCGCTCGACAGCTGACGGCGCCGTCAACCCCCCGGACACCGGCGGCACCGCCTCCACCCGCGTCCCCGTCCCGGCCTCAGGCGAACCGATCACACACGTGCCCCCGAGCTCCGCCGCCCGCTCACACATCGACGCCAACCCCACCCGCGCACGCAGGATCCGCTCCCGCGAACGCCGCAGATCCGCCGCCCCCAGCACCGCGTGCGTGACATCCGCGCCGCACGGCGCAGCCGCACGCACCAGCCGCTCCGAATAGGCGGCCGAGAACCGGCGCGGCCCCGGCGGCCCGATCAGCATCCGCCCCACCGGCCCGCCCCTCCGGCGGGTGAGCCGCCGAACCCGCGCCGGAGAACGACCCGCCGCCCCCGAAGCCGCATCACCGGCCCCACGCCCGCCCGAGAGCGCGCCCCCCAAAGCTCCGCGCCAGACAGCCTCGACAGGGGACACCTCTTCCGCCTTAAGGCATATGTCGCACACGCGCACGATCACCACATGCTTTCGGCGTACAGAGTCCGACAGGCGGGGAGCGCGTACGGCGAAGCCAGGGGAGGGGGCCATCAACCGGCTAGGCCAATTACGGGCCGATCACTCTCCGTAGCCATCCGTGGACGCGGTCGCCGCGCGAGGCCGGAACGCCGGCGCCCGGCGCGGCGGCGAGGAGCTCTTCAATGGAGTCGCGGCAGGGGAGAGGCCCGCGCAGGATGACGCGGTCCCGGCAGGGCCGCACGCCCGTCAGAGCTTGAAGCCGCCGGAGACCTCGATGTTCTGCGCGGTGATCCAGCGGCCGCCCTCGGACAGCAGGGCCGCGATCACCCGGCCGACGTCCTCAGGTTCACTGATGCGGCCGAGTGCCGTCCTGGCGGCGAGCGCGGGGATCGCCTCGGAGTGCTTTTCGAACGCCTCGTCCGCGATGCGGGTGCGGATGGAGCCGGACGCGACGGAGTTCGCCCGGATGCCGCGAACGCTGAACTCCTTCGCCATGTAGCGGGTCAGCATGACAAGCCCGCCCTTCATGATCACAGAATCTTGATCAGCGCAGCCTGCAGACCGATGCTCGCGGTCTTCTGCACGATCCTCTCGATCTCTGCTCCCGGTGCACCAAGCCGGGCGTACGGCACGGCCCGTCACCACCCGCACGACAACGCCACATCCACACACAGCACCCCTACCAGCCAAAAGAATGTCATACCGGACAGAAGCTGAATTCTGTCCGGTATAGCAATAGGTGGAAATCGGATGCTTTTCACCCCTGCGCCTCCGCCTCGAACTCGCGACTCAGCCGACTTCTCAAGTCGCCCACTCCCCGCCACGCCGCAGCGGCGAACCGCGAACAGGAAGCGAACACACGACGCCGACCGTATGGATCTTGACGAGCACGGCGGACCCCACTAAGCGATCTTGGTTGCAGTTGATCAAGACGCCGAGGAGCTCACCACTGGCACACGAACGGCGGGCGGCTGCGCGATCCCCCCGGAGCCGCGCCTTCCGCCCGCCGCACGAAAACACATCCGGCGGAAAAGCCGCGCGATTTTAAACGCGCGCCCTCCGCCGCACAACTTGAGGCATACACCCAAGTGAGCCTCGTTTAAAACCGCCCCACTCCCCCGCGGAACCGTCTCCATAAAAACGATTTCCACCGTCAGGGAACCGGCACCTCCACCGCGTATGCGGAAGAGGGCCCAGGAAACACCCGGGGCTTCATCCCTCTCCCCCGGCCGCCATTCTCAGACCTCATGAGGGCGCCGATCACAGTCGGCCGGGTTTGAAGAAGCTCGACCCGGCTCCCTCCCCGTGCAAGCGGAAGGAGAGCCGGGCCGAGTCCCGCCCGGCGGCGGGACTTCAAGTACTAGCAGCGCAGGTTGTCACCCGGGGTCACACCGAGGATCTCGGTGAACCGCAGGTAGTTCCTCACGCGGTTCTCGACCTGGCGCGGGTTGCCGCCGTTGCACTCGAGCGTGCCGTTGATGCTGCGGATGGTCTCCCCGAAACCGGGACCGCCCACCATGGCCTGGTGCGGGGTCATCGTGCCGGGGCCGTTGGAGGTCATCCAGTACCAGATGCCGGTAGCCCACGCCACCTGGGCCTCGTTCTGCACGAGGTTCGGGAAGTTGAGCAGGTCGATGTCCAGGGCGTCGCCCGCGGTCTTGTAGTTGTAGTTCCAGCTCAGCTGGATCGGACCGCGACCGTAGTAGGACGAGCGACCGGCGGGGCAGCCGAACGACTGGTTGTCGTCGCAGTAGTGCGAGTAGTTCGCCGTGTTGACCTCGACGATGTGGAACAGGCCGCCGGTCTCGTGGCTGACGTTGGCGAGGAAGGCGGCCGCCTCACGCTTCTTCGTGGTGTCGTCACCGGTGCCGGCGAACGCCGGGTAGGCGCTCAGCGCGGTGACCAGGCCCTTGTAGGTGTAGAAGGGCTTGCGGTTCGGGAACATCTGGTTGAACTGCGCCTCACTCACCACGAAGCTGCCCTCGCGGTTGTCGCAGACGCCCTTGTCGGTCCAGTTGTTCGAGATGCCGCCGGGAACGTTGTCCTTGTTCCACCACTTGGCGCGCCAGTTACGCCCGTTGTAGGACGCGATCAGGCCGCCCGCGTACGCCTTGGAGGGGTTCCACTCCTCGGCGCAGATGGGGGTCGGGGCCGGAGTGGTCGCTGAGGCGGAGGCTGTCGGAAGGATAGCCGCCACCGTGCCCGCGAGTGCCAATGCGGAGAGGGAGGTCAGGATGCGACTCTTAACCATTTCTTAACTCCTTTGTACGGCTGAGCCGTACATGAAAACGACAAAGAACCGACTCCGCTGGATGGTGACTGCGAGCGGGCCCAAATTAATGGAGATCACCACCATGAAATCGACGATAATCAATCGGAAGTCGATCTGGTGCGTCAATAGGTCTGCGGCATCGTTGTGCATAACGCACTCCCCCAAGCTCAGGAGGCCCTTGGGGCACCCCGGCCGCGCCGCTCCACGTGTCGCCCGCGACGAGGCGGCCAGGACGCCTGGAGGTGTTCGCCGAGGGGCGGCCGGCGGGTCCTGGCCGACGATGAGGGGCAGTTCCGACCGGTGAGGGTCGCCGCCGGGAGCGGCAGAGCAGAGCTACAGCCGGCGCAGCACCTGCATGGCGTCGCTCTCGATGCGCGAAAGATCGCGGAGGATGGCGGCGGCCTGCTCAAGGTGCCCCGCGTCGCCGCTCTCCCCCGCTTTCGTGATCAAGGTGGCCACGTCCGTCCACAGGGTGGCTGCCTCGGCGTACAGCTTGTGGCCGGCGCGGAGGCCGGGGTCGTCGATCAGCTGCACGCACTCGCCGAGGAAGTCCCGGTAGAGGGCGCGGAACAGGCCGCCGCCGGTGCCGGCTTTCTCCATGAGGGTGGCGGCCTGCGGCAGGTCCTGCTGCGGGTTCTGGGTGCGCCGCAGCCATGCGGGCACCTGTTTGGCGGCCTTCTCGATGCCGCGGTGGCCGAGGTTGGTGATGGGGGCGGACAGGAAGGCGCCGGCGCAGTCCCTGACGGCGGGGACGATCTGGTCCTGCCAGCGGGGCGGGTGTTCGGGCAGGGTGATGGTGAAGGATCGGTTTCTGGCGGTCATCGGGCCGCGTTCGGACCGTGCCATGGCCAAGCTCGCCCTGCTGGTGCGCACCGCTCCCCCCTGTTGGCGGGTGTCCACCAGGTGGACGTCGTGCTCGTCGTAGCCGTACATGGCGACGACGTGGCCGCCGAAGTGCACCTTGGACCGGAAATAGTCCAGGTGATAGGAGTCGAGCTGGAGTGCGACCGGCCGACCGGCGTCGATGGGGGCGGCGACGTTCTCCCACGCCTTGCGCGCCGAGGTGGTCTCCTCGACCAGCAATGTCAGCCCCAGCCTGGCGGTCAGGTTTTTGGTGAGTTCGAAAGGCTTGACGCGGCCGCCGAGAAAGGGGAACGCCATGGCCTTGCTGTCCCAGTAGATGAAGGACAGGCCCGATCCCAGCCCGAACAGCATGGGCTCGGACAGATCAAGCCCCTCGTGCCGCAGCAGCACCCCCAGCGCCGTCGTCTCGCAATGATGCAGGCCGCGGGCCTCGATGTCCTTCACGGTGGCCAACACACCGCTCCCCTCACACGCTCTGTCCTTGCTCACCCCCGCATCGCCAGGGGCAGGTATTCCAGCATGAGGCCTCCTGAGGGGGGAGAGTCCAGTCGCCCGGGCACCGCGTCTCCGGCAGCCGGATCCGTGTCCGTACTACCGCAATCACCCCCGCTCCCCCACCCGCCGCCGACTTCGAAGGAGGTTCTCCGGGCAAGGGGGGCGAAACCCAGTGAGGGAGCACAACGACAAGGGATGGCTCAGCCGTACGGCGCCCCCGGATCGCTCACGCGGGCAGCGGCAGGCCTGAAATCCCCCAGGCATGCGGCGGCGCAGAGGACAACATGCGGCACCCGCCCGGGACTCTGAAAATGAAATCCCTCCGCCTTAACCAGGACTCTCTGCATTCAAGCACGCTTAGAACCGGTTTCCCTCCCCTGCCCTGGAGAGAGGAGAGAAACCGGTCATGAGAGCGATTCACATCATGGGAGCAACGGCATCGACCGGACGGCCGAATAACCGCTTCGAAACGCGCTAACGCATGTCAGAATGCGCAGTGCCGCCCCGTCCCCTCAACCATCACGCCGGTCAGCAGTAGATGTTGTCACCCGGTGGCACACCGAGGATCTCGGTGAACCGCAGGTAGAGCCTGACGCGGTTCTCGACCTGGCGCGGGTTGGCGCCGTTGCACTCGAGCCTGCCGTTGATGCTGCGGATGGTCTCCCCGAAACCGTGCTTGCCGACCATCGCGGTGTGCGGCGTCATGGTGCCGGGGCCGTTCTGCGTCATCCAGTACCAGATGCCGGTGGCCCAGGCGACGGACGCCTCGTTCTGCACCAGGTTGGGGAAGTTGAGCAGGTCGATTTCCAGGGCATCACCTGCGGCCTTGTAGTTGTAGTTCCAGCTCAGCTGGATCGGGCCGCGGCCGTAGTAGGACGAAAGGCCCGCGGGGCAGCCGAACGGCTGCTTTTCATCGCAGTAGTGCGAGTAGTTCGCCGTGTTGACCTCGACGATGTGGAACAGGCCGCCGGTCTCGTGGCTGACGTTGGCGAGGAAGGCGGCAGCCTCCTGCTTCTTGGTGACGTCGTCCCCCGTGCCGGCGAACGCCGGGTAGGCGCTCAAGGCCGTGACGAGGCCCTTGTAGGTGTAGAAGGGCTTGCGAGACGGGAACATCTGGTTGAACTGCGCGTCGCTCACCACGAAGCTGCCCTCGCGGTTGTCGCAGGCACCCTTGTCGGTCCAGTTGCCGGAGGGGCCACCGGGCACGTTGTTCCTGTTCCACCACTTGGCGCGCCAGTTGCGCCCGTTGTGGGACGCGGTCAGGCCGCCCGCGTATGCCTTGGAGGGGTTCCACTCCTCGGCGCAGATCGGCACAGGGGCCGGGGTGGCGGTCGCCGCGGAGGCGGCGGGCAGGGCGGCCGCGAGCGTGCCCGCTACCGCCACCGCCGACAGTGACGCCAGGATACGACTTTTTAACATTTTGGTTTCTCCTTCAGGTGGCAGGCAACCACCCTTGAAACGACATCAAAGCAATCTCGGACAGCGGAGAACTGCGATCGGCCCATATGAATGGAGAACTCCGCTGCGAAATCCGACCACAATCAACAGGAAGCCGATCAGGCACGTCAATAGGCCCGCAGCAACGTTGTGCATAAGGTGTCCCCCGGTTTTAAAATCCGATTCGCAACACTCCCCCGCCCAGGCGAAAGGTGTACGGCACAGCCTCGATGCCGGCCCTGTGTCCCATAGGCGAGGCGTGCGCGAACACGGGCTGTAGCCCGGAGAGCCGGCTCGGGCTACGGCTGCGCCGTACGCGACCAGAAGCTGGTTTCCGCAATGCAGGTGCCGGACAAACGTTGTCGAGGGGCAGGCTGGAGAACGCGTCTGACGCCTTCCGCCAGGCCCGTCAGCCGTCTCGCCGGGTTCGCGCGTGAAGATGCGCGTCGTGTCTGCCGTCGGCCACACCGTCGTCCAGAGACAAAGATTTCAGCGCGGCCCTCCCCAGGAGCGTGGTGTCGTCGGTCAGGGCCCAGTGGGCCGCGGTCTCCTGCCGCCAGGTGTCACGCCACCCTTCGACCCACTCGCGGGCCTCCGCCACGGAGTCTGTGCGCCGCACATGCCGGCGCTGGATCTCCGGATCCTCGAATGCCGCCTTCACCGCAGGCGCATCCGCTGACCGCCAAGGCCGCAGGAGCACTCCGTCCGCCACCTGCAACACAGGCTGCGCGGCCGAGGCGAGAGCACCGGTACGGATAACAGGCCGACCAAGAACGGCGTATCGGCATTCTGCCGTGTTGCCGCACCGATGGACGGCGCACCGTGCAGGCCCCCTTCCGGCTTGGGAGTTGGCGGCGTTTTGCAGCAGTCCGGCGGGGTGGCTTTCGGTGTAGGTCACCGTGCGGCTTCCGCTCTGCGGTAGTGGGACGGTCAGCGTGACCGGCTGGGCGCGTAACCGTTTGGCCAGGGTCCGCAGGTCGGCTACGGCGGTGCCGCCGTCGCAGGCGCCGCCGCTGCGGTCGCACATGGTGCGCGGCATCCCGGGGAAGGCGCGGGCGCCGGGCCCCTGAAGCGGGTCGGCGCGCAGCGGCAGCACGCCCGGCAGCGGCGGGGCATACCGGTCGCAGCGGATCGGCTCGGGCCTCCCCGCATTCGGTGCCGGCACCTAAGCGTCCCCCAGCCCGTGGGCGGGGTGCGCCGGGTCAGTCGGCGGGGCGCAGCTGTGCCGGAGGCGGTGCGGGGGGCAGGGAGCGCAGGCCCACGGTGAGCATTGCCAGGCAGCACAGTGCGAGGAGCAGCGCCTGGCCGGCGGCGGTGAGGTTCATGACGTCGGCGATCTCTCCCGCCGCCCCGGGCGCGATGCGGATGGCGGCGATCAAGGCCGCGGGGGCGCTGAGCAGCGCCAGTGCCAGCGGCACCGCGGCCGAGTGCCTGCCCGTGCGGAGGCGTGCCACGGTGTGCGCGGCGGCCGCGCCGGCGAGGGCCAGGCAGGCGAGACCGGCCTCGCTCACCCACATCGCGATCCAGTGCCATCCTTCTCCGAGAGCACCGGTGGGAACGATCAGCCAGATCGCCGCACGTTCGGCCACGGCGACGGCCAGACCTGCCGCGACGGGGGCCACGGCGACGGCGGCGGGCAGGCGGGGCGGGCGCACGTCACGGTGGTAGCCCGCGGCGAAGGCCGCCACCAGCACGAACGGCACGGCCATAACAAGCAGCGGCACCGCGTCCAGCGGCAGCCGCGCGGGCGACGGCTTCCCCGGCCGGCTCAGCATGTCCGCGAGCCGGTCGGCCGCCAGGGCGACCTCCACCGCGTACGGCACGAGCCCGACCGCCGCGGCCGTCTTCGCCGCGCGGACCCGTCCTGTGGCCAGCAGGGCGAAGGCGACGGCCATCACGACTCCCGCCGCCGCCGTCGCCGGCAGCCCGGTGAGGGTGCCGTCCAGCGGCGGCCGGGTGGCCGTCCACACGCCGGTGGCCGCGTAGAAGCCGAGGCCGCCGAGCACGGCGAGCCGCACCGCCTGCCCCCAGGCGTGGTGGCGGGGGCGGGTGGTGTTGGCGCCGAGGCGTATCCGGACGGCGAGGGCGGCGACGCTGGCGATCTCGCGCCAGTGGGGCCGCGGGTTGTCCTCGTCGGCGGTGGCGTGGGCGCCGTCGAGGAAGGCCGAGACCATTTCGTCCTCGCGTTCGGCGCGGTAGGTGGCGGGGAGGAGGCGCAGGACTCGTCGGTAGCGCTGTTCGAGAAGGCTCATGCCGTACCTCCGGCGGCGTGTGCGTCGAGGCGGGCGAGTGCGCATCCGGCGTTGGCGGTGAGGCGGGCGGCCTCGGCGCGCAGGGCGGCGGCGCCGTCGTCGGTGATGCGGTAGTAGCGGCGGAGGCGGCCTTGGGCCGCCTCTTCGCGGTCGAGTTCGACGAGGTGGTCGCCGGCGAGGCGGTCGAGCACGCCGTAGAGGGTGCCGATTTTGAGGTGGACGCGGCCCTGGGACAGCTCTTCGACCTCGCGGACGATGCCGTAGCCGTGGCGGGGCTCGCCGACCAGGGCGGTCAGCACGAGGAACGCGGGTTCCGTCAAGGCGCTCATGGCTTCCACTATATATCGGGAGGCATGATATCGGGGCCGCCAGGAATGATGGGGTCCGGCGACCGGCGGCGCCCCGCCGGCTGCTCGTCGGTCCCGGCGGGACCGCGCAGGAGCGCCGCCACCTTAACGGCCGTGCCGGGAGAACTCCGCTGGGCACCGGCCCGCAAACCGGCCGGGGCGCGCGTGTGAGGCCCATGCGGCTCTGCCGTACCCGCCCACGCCGCCGGAGAGAGGTTCGATTCAGGGCGGCTCCGCCGTACCGGCCCATACCCCCGGAGAGGGGTTCGGTTCGGCGCCGCTCCGCCGTACCGGTCTCCCCCTCCGCGCGCTATGGCAGTACGGCACAGCCACCCCGCCCCCGGCGCCCTAAACGAAGGCGCCCTCCCGGGCCGCCGCGGTGGCGTAGCCGGCGGCCTGACGGGCCAGGCGATCGTCGTGCGGCGAGCGGAGCAGCACCAGCTCGTGGTAAAGCGGGGCGGTTGCGGCGACCAGCAGGCGGCGCGGGTCGCTGCCGGCGGGGATCTCCCCGCGCGCGGCGGCGCGGTGCACGACGACGGCGCAGCGCTCGTAGCGGTCGTCCCAGAAGGCGCGCAGCGCCCGCGCGGCCTGCTCGGAGCGGAAGGACGCGGCGATGAGGGCGGCACTGAGGGAGGGGTCGGCGGTGAGAGCGTCGGCGACCTCGCGGTTGAGGGCGTGCAGGTCGCCGTGGAGGGTGCCGGTGTCGGGGGGGCGCCAGCCGTCGTCGGCGGCTTCGTCGAGGGCGTCGGCGAGCAGGCCGCCGACGTCGCGCCAGCGGCGGTAGACGGTGGTGCGGTGCACCCCGGCGCGGTCGGCGACGGTGTCGACGGCGAGGGCGTCGTAGCCGTGCTCGACGAGCAGGGTGCGCACGGCGGCCAGGACGGCGCCGCGCACCTGGGCGCTGCGGCCGCCGGGGCGGCGCCGCATCTCGGCGGGGGGCGGGTTTGCGGCGGGCGAGGAGTCCATGCCATCATCTTAACGCAACAGTTGTCGCCTTAAGGAGTGCATGTCGTGTACGTGAAGAGCGTCCCCCCAGCAGCCCGGCAGCCCCAGACGCTCAAGGAGACCGCGTATGCCCACCCAGATCAGCCTGCACTCCGTCAGCAAGACCTACGGTGACCGCCCGCTGCTCGACAACGTCACCTGCGCCGTCTCCCCCGGTGAGCGCGTGGGCGTCACCGGCGAGAACGGCTCCGGCAAATCCACCCTGCTCCGCCTCCTCGCCGGCCGCGAGCACCCCGACGACGGCCACGTCACCGTCACCGCGGGCGGCGGCATCGGCTACCTCCCCCAGGACGCCCCGCTTCCGCCCCACCTGAGCGTCCGCCACCTCATCGGCGACGCCCTCGCCGACCTGCGCGCCATCGAGGCCCGCATGCGGCACCTGGAGCCGCGGCTCGCCGGCGGCGACCCGCACCTGCTCGACGAGTACGCCGACCTCGCCACCGTCTTCGAACTGCGCGGCGGCTACGAGGCCGACGCCCGCGTCGAACGCGCACTGCACGGCCTCGGCCTGGCCGGCCTCGACCACGACCGGCTCCTCGGCGGCCTGTCCGGCGGGCAGCGCGCCCGCCTGCACCTGGCCTCGGTCCTCGCCGCCTCCCCCGAGGTCCTGCTGCTCGACGAACCCACCAACCACCTCGACGACAACGCGCTCACCTGGCTCGAAGAGCACCTGCGCGGCAGGCGCGGCACCACCGTCGCCGTCTCCCACGACCGCACCTTCCTCGAACGCACCGCCACCGCGCTCATCGAGGTCGACGCCGACCGGGCCGCGCTGGTCCGCTACGGAGGCGGCTACGCCGGCTACCTCGCCGAGAAGGCGGCGGCTCGGCACCGCCGCCAGCAGGCCCACGAGCAGTGGAGGGCCGAGGTCGAGCGGCTCACCGAGGCGGCGGCCGTCACAGCCCGCCAGGTCGCGCCCGACCGCGTCATGAAGGACCGCAACAAGATGGCCTACGACCGGCACGGCGGCCGCGTGCAGCAGTCGGTCGCCGGACGGGTCCGCAACGCCGAGCAGCGGCTGCGGCGCCTGCGCCGCGACCCGGTGCCGCCCCCGGCGCCGCCACTGCGGTTCACCCCGCCCGCCGGCTCCCCCGCCCCGGACGGCATCGTGCTGGAGGCCGAGCGGGTGGCGGTCGGCGGGCGGCTGCTGCCCACCTCCCTCACCGTGCGGGCGGGTGAGCGCCTGCTCATCAGCGGCCCCAACGGCGCCGGCAAGAGCACCCTGCTGCGCGTCCTGGCCGGCGACCTTCCCCCCGGCGGCGGCGAGGTGCTGCGGCGCGGCCGCACCGCCTACCTCCCGCAGGAGGCGACCGGTGGCCGGCCGCAGGAGTCCCTGCTGGCCGCGTTCGCCCGCGGCCGCCCCGGCCCCGCCGGCGACCACGCGGGCCTGCTGCTGTCGCTGGGGCTGTTCACCCCCGAACACCTCACCGTCCGCGTCGGCCGGCTGTCCACCGGCCAGCGGCGGCGCCTGGCCCTGGCGCGCCTGTTCGGCGAACCCGCCGACCTGCTGCTGCTCGACGAGCCCACCAACCACCTGTCCCTCAGCCTCGTCGAGGAACTGGAGGCCGCCCTCTCCGCCCACCGGGGCGCCGTGGTCGTGGTGAGCCACGACCGGCTGCTGCGCCGCCGCTGGCGCGGCACCCACCTGTCGATGAGCGACGGCACGCTCGTCCGACCCCCTGTCGCCGTTCCGTGACTTCCCGGTCCGCGGCTTCCCGGTCCGCGGCCTTCCGATCTGCTGACTCTCCGACCTATGACAGGAGACCCACCCATGCCACACCACCCGTCCGTCCGGGAGTTCGCGGCCGGCGACTCCGGGGGCGGCCCGTACGGCATAGCCACAGGCCCCGACGGCGCCCTCTGGTTCACGCTGGTCCACTCGGGCCGGATCGGCCGCATGTCCCCCGACGGCCACACCACCGTCCACCCCCTGCCCGGCCCCGAGGACGGCCCCGCGGTCATCACGCCCGGGCCGGACGACGCCCTGTGGTTCACGCTGTCGCGCGGCAACGGCATCGGCCGGATGACACCCGGCGGGGACAGTGCTGTGTTCCCGGTGCCGGGCGGCGCACCGTTCGGCATCACCGCAGGCCCGGACGGGGCCATGTGGTTCACCGACACCTCCACCGGCTCGATCGGCCGCCTCACCCCCGGCGGCGACCTCACCCGGTTCCCCCTCCCCGTGCAGGGTGCCGTTCCCGCGATGATCACCTGCGGCCCGGACGGTGCCCTGTGGTTCAGCCTGAACCAGGCCGACGCGATCGGCCGCCTCACCGTCGCCGGCGAGACGACACTGCACCAGCTCCCCACCGGCGCCGCCCCCGTCGGCATCACGGCGGGAGCCGACGGCGCCCTGTGGTTCACCGAGATCGCGGCCGGGCAGATAGGCAGAATCACCGTCACCGGCGAGCTCCACGAGTTCCCCCTGCCCGACCGCACGGCCCGCCCCCACGCCATCACCGCCGACCCGGCAGCCGGATGCTGGTTCACCGAGTGGGCCGCCGGCCGCGTCGGCCACATCACCTTCGACGGCCACATCAGCGTCTACGACCTGCCGAACCCGTCCTCGGAGCCCCACGGCATCACGATCGGCCCCGACGGCGCCGTGTGGACGGCGCTGGAAACGGGCGCCATCGCCCGCCTGGCCGTCTGAGCCGCCGTGGGGTCGGTTCCCGGCGGCATCCACGGCCCTCTGGAGCGGCGCGGGCTTCCGGGATGCTCGCGGCACCGGCCGGGCCGGGGTGAGTGCCGGTGCCGGTTCTCCACTGCCGGTCGTGGACGCCGACTGCTTCGGCGGGAGTACGGCGGGGCAGTCCGGGGAGCCCGGCACCGGGGTTGGGCGAGTCCCGCGCAGCGCGGAGGACAACCGGCCGGAGGACTCCCACCAGGATCGGGTTGCCGGCGAACGGCGCGCTATGCCGTACAGGCCGCCGCCCGGCCGGCTTGGCGAAGAGGGGCGCAGCGCCGCGACCACTCAAAACGGACTATGTAGCTGTCGATGTTTGGTAGCGGGCGAGGAGAGCCCGTACGGCGGTGCGGATCGGCTCGTTTGGGGATTCGGGGACGCCGGTGGTGAGGCCGGTGAACAGGATGCCCAGCACGCTCATCTCCAAGAGCATGGCGTCGTCCTGGCCGACGTCGAGTCCGGCGGCGCGGCACTGGCGGACGATGAGATCGCTTCGGCCGTGCAGGGCGTCGGTCAGTGTGCGTCGCAGGCGGGGATTTCTGACGCTCTCCAGGTGCAGCTCGAACAGGGCCAGAGGCTCGCGCCGGCCGCCGGTCAGCATTGTGGTCATGACAGCGACCAGCGCTTCCTCCAGATCGGCGGGCGAGATCGGCCGGACGGTGTAGGAGTCCACGTGTTCGCCGAGCCGGTGAGTGATCCGCTCGATGACCCCGTTGAGCAGTGCGTCGCGGGTGCGGAAGTAGCGTGAGGTGGTGCCGGCCGGCACGGTGGCGGCGGTGTCGACGGCGCGGTGCGTCAGCCCGCGTGACCCCTGCTCGGCCAGCACGGCGATGGCCGCGTCTGCCAGGTGGTCGCGGCGCTGCGGGTTAGGCGGAGGCACGGTTTCCTTCCCTGTCGGTGTGGTCGGCCGGGCCACACCATTTCACCAGAGCCGCTTCGATGCCGGTGTGATCCCCGGCCCACGCTATGTAGCCGTCCGGACGGATCAGCGTCGCCTCGGGCCTGGTGCTCCTCAGGGGTCTGGCGTGCCGTACGCGATTGCGCCAGGCGAAGTCCGGGTTGCCCGGCTGTTCGCGCAGCCAGGCGCCGACCCGGAACCAGCCGTCACCGAAGGGGAGGGTCACCACCACGCCCTGGGTACCGACCTGGGTGATGGGTGGCGGCTCCGAGGTGGGAATGCGGACGTCGGCCAGCAGCATGGGCAGACTGTAGGTCGCGCCGGCGAAGCCCACGTCGACCAGTTCACGGACGCTGCTGTGCGCGCCGTCGGCGCCGATGGCGTACCTGGTCTCCAGCTCGGCTCCGTTCTCCAGCATCAGCCGTACGGACTCGGTGTCCTGGGTCAGGCCGACCAGGTTGGCGTTGCGGCGGATCCGTACGCCGAGTTCCACGGCGCGCCGCAGGAGGAGCTTCTCGGTGCCGTTCTGGGGCACGAGCAGCAGCATCGGATAGCGCGTGTCGAGCCGCCCGAAGTCGACCCGTGAGGCGTAGGCGGGATACACCGTTCTGAGCGGGTTGCCTGCCGCGACCAGTTCGTCGCCCATGCCTCGGGCGTCGAGCAGTTCCAGGGCTCGGGCTTGCAGGCCGAATGCCCGGGTGACGCCGGAATCGCTGCCGCGCTTGTCCACGATCGTGCAGGACACACCCGCCAGCGCGAGCTCGCAGGCGGCCATCAGCCCGGTGGGTCCGGCTCCCACGATGACGACGTCGTGCATAGGAAATCTCCGTTCGCTACGTTTGTATCGCTACATTTATAGCGCAGGACGGCAGGCCATCGCCCGCCCGAGGACTCACGCCGGCAGGCCTGGCGGTTGAAAGACCGGCCCGCCGATCCGACCTGCACCGTTGCGTACCGGCGGAGCCGATCTCGCCGCGTAGACCTCCGGTGGTCCTAAGTCCAAAGTCCCCGGCCATGCCGACCGGGCGTCCGATGCCGTGGTCCGCGGCGAGCGGCATAGTCATACCGAAGACAGCACAGAACACGCAGGGAGGGGGGCGTCGTGCACGGACCGGACGGACCGAGCCCGGGCGCCGCCCACCCCGGCGCCCTCAAGGGGTGTGCCAACAAATGTCCGCCGGTCCCGGTGCAGCCATGACAGGCCACCGAACCACATACGGACGAAAGGCACACCCATGTCAACAGCTCAGTCCCCGGCCCGCGCTCGGCGGCCGGGATGGAGCCTCACGCTGCTCGCGCTCGGGCACCTGATCATCAGTCTCGACTTCACCATCATCTATGTGGCCCTGCCCGACATCGCCGCCGATGTCGGCTTCACACCGCACACCCTGTCATGGGTGGTCACCGCGTACGCCGTCCTCTACGGAGGCTTCCTGCTGCTAGGCGGCCGGCTGTCCGACCTGATGGGACGCCGGCGGATGTTCGTGCTCGGCATGGCGCTGTACGGCGTGGCCTCCGTGCTGGGCGGCCTGGCAACAGAACCTGCGGTGCTGCTCGCCGCGCGCGCCTTGCAGGGCCTCGCCGGCGCGGTGCTGTTCCCCGCGGTGCTGGCCCTGGTCAACACCGCCTTCGCCGAGGGCAGGGAGCGCAACCGCGCGCTGACGGTCTGGGCCATGGCAGGGGCCGGCGGGCTCACCGTGGGCTCACTGGCCGGCGGAGTGCTCACCCAGGCCCTGGGCTGGCAGGCCGTGTTCTACGTCAACGTCCCGCTGGCCACCGCGGGTGCCGCCGCCGCCTTCGCCCTGCTGCCTCCCGACGGCCGCGTCACCAGAGGCAGTGTCGATGTGCCAGGAACCCTGACCGGCACCGCGGGCGTCACGCTGTTGATCTTCGCGGTCGCGCACGGCTCGGAGGTCGGCTGGGCGCGGGCCGAGGTGATCGCCGCGGCCGTTCTCGCGGCGGTCCTGCTGGCCGCGTTCCTGCGCGTCCAGGCCCGCGGCCGGACGCCGCTGATGCCGCTGCGGCTGTTCCGCAACCGCGCGCTCAGCGGAGCGGTCGTGGTCATCCTCGTCTTCGGGCTGACGATGCAGGCCGTGCCGTACTTCCTGACCCTGTACTTCCAGGACCTCCTAGGCTTCAGCGCCCTGGAGACCGGGCTGGCGTTCCTTGGCCCGACCCTGTCGATCACGGCCGGCAACTTCCTCAGCGAGCGGCTGATCCACCGCTTCGGCACCCGGAGCACGCTGATCACCGGCATCGTCCTCAACGCCGTGGGCGCCGCGCTCCTGGCCCCCGGCATGCACGCGGACGGATCCGTCCTCACCGTCCTGGCCGGGGTCGTCGTCATCGGTCTGGGCATGGGCATCACCTACGAGGCCATGTGGATCGCCGCCGGCACCGGCGTCCCGGCGGACGAACAGGGCCTGGCCTCCGGCGTGGCCTCCACCGCGCTTCAAGTGGGGACCGCCGCGGGTCTGGCGGCTCTTGCCGCCGCCGCCAACCACGGCATCGAAGGGCTGTCCGGGCAGGCCCTGCGCGCCGCCTCCGCCGAGGGAATGCGCGCCGCGGTCTACGTCCTGGGCGCCGTCATGCTGACGGCCGTCCTGGCCGCCCTCAGGCTCCCCGGTCCCCGTGCCCGGGCCGCCGCAGCCACGCCCCAGCCCGTCCCCGACCAGAACGCCGCCGACCTGCACCCCACCGGCTGACAGCATCCGGCCGCCGCCCCGCCTCACCTCGTTGCCCACGGCCCCGCAGGGCCACCCCGCCCAGCACGGGCCGGGCCGACGAGCACGGCGCGGCGGCGGCCCGCGGCCCGCCGGGGGGCTCTTCCTCGTCGCCTGCGGTCACCGTACCCGCCGGGACTTTCGCGACTCTTCCCTGCCCCCTTCGGGGATAAGCGCCCCGCTCAGCTGCCGGCCGCGGATTGAAACCGCTGCGGGAGCCGGAGGAGTTGCCGCCCGCCCGTTAAGGGTTTTCGGGGGAAAGGAAGGGGTTGAAGGCTCTCCCTGCATATCCGGCTGTGCAGGTCATTGTCCCGGCGGCGCGGGGCTGGAACCGCCGAAATGGTGAGGGCTCCTCCCGCCTCTATTCCACAGCGCGAATTCCCGTGCCCGCCGTACGGCGAAGCCGTCAAAAGCACGTCAACGCACGTCGGCGTGGTGCCGGGCATGCGCGCGGCTCCGACCGGAGGCGCCTTCGGCAGCGGTTTCAATGCTGCGGTGCGGCAGAGATCCGCTACTCTTCCGGGAATAGCTGCTGAAACCGGTCCAATCTCCGGCCAGCCGGTGAGTGTGCGGTGGGGAACTCGAGGGATACCGGAGTGCAGGGAACACGATAAGCCGTCTCATATGAACAACCTCCACGAGGTGTGAGAAAGCAGGCTGCGCGAAATCCCGCAGCACTCTCATGAACATTCAGGCGTCACGCCGGTGACGACGCGACCACGGCACACTCGCGCACCCACAAGCGCGCCGGCGCCGCGGCGGATCCACACGAGAAGGACTGGAGGTCGGTGTGCGGCGGGTGCGGTTCGTCGCCTTGGGTGTCGCGGCGGCGACAGGCTTGGTCACCGCCAATGTGGCCGCCAACCAGATACTCGAGGACGGCCAGATCAGCTGGACGTGGTTCTACCTCGCCTTCTGCTTCACGCTTCTGGTCGCGCTGATCACCGCCGCCCCGGCCGTGGCGGGCGACACCACCCCGCCGATCCCGCTGCGGGTCTACCTGCGCCAACTGCGGGCGTCGGTCGCCGACATGGAGACGATCGGTGTGGTCACGCAGGGAGAGTTCGTCCTGCGCATGCGCCAGGTGTACGTCGACGTGGTGCTCCAGCCCCGCCCCGCCCAGGAGACGGCGGGAGACAGCGGCATCGGCACGCTGCTGCGGGAGGCCGAGACGCCCGGAGAACGGCGGCCGCTGGCGTCGTTCCCCGCCTGGACGGTCCTGGCGGTGAGGCCGCCCGCGACGTGCTGAAACGACTCGGCGCCCGGCCCTGCCTCGAACGATGCGAACGCGTGGACGGCAACGGCGGGACGTCCCCGTCCCGTCCGGCCCGCACCGTACGGCAGAGCCACCGGCGTCGCCTCGTCCCTGTTGGCCAGGGCCCCGCCGCGCCGCTGCCCGTCCTCGACGAGATCGTGGACGCCGACCTGCTCGCTGCGGACGCAAGCAGGCTGGTCTTCCGGCACCCGCAACTGATCGAGACGGCTGCGCCGTACCCCGTGGTCGTCACGGCCGTTAAGCCTGGGCCAGAGCGGCCGTGCCGCCAAGAGCCGACAATGTGCCTTGGCGTGCGAGCGCGCGGCGGGGTGGGTCCGCCGGCGGCAGGTGTCCCCGGCGCGCGGCGACGGCGGTAGAGCGGGCCGCGTGATCTCGGAGGTGCGGAGACCTGCGAGTCCCCCGCCCGGCCACATGACGCCACGTCGATTTGCGGTGACGTCATGTTGATGTCATTATGGCGTCATGAAGCTTGCGCCGTACGTCGACCAACTCCGCCGTGAGCTCGCGGCGGCCGCCGAGGCCGGGGGGGAGGAAATGCGTGCCGCCGCCGAGAGGCTCGCTTCGGCGATGGAGGCGGCTGCGCGGCTGGCGCTGCTTGAGTCGCTCTCGGCCGCCGCGGACGAGATCACGCGCGAGCTCGCGCCCGGCTCGGTCGCGGTGCGGCTGCGCGGGCGCGACCCCGACTTCGTCGTCGTCACACCTCCCGCCGCCCACACCACGCCCGCCGAGCGCGCCGCCCCCGCACCACCGCCGCCGCCTCCTGCGCCCGAGGGGGACGAAGGCGCCACCGCGCGCATCTCGCTGCGCATCCCCGAGCATCTCAAGCCCCGCATCGAGGACGCCGCACGCGCCGAAGGGCTCTCGGTCAACTCCTGGCTCGTCCGGGCCGTCACCGCCGCACTCGACACCGGCGGCACGGGCCACCGCCGCGGCACTCAGAGTTCCGGGCGGAGCTACACCGGCTGGGTGCGCTAGCACCACCCGCACACCTCACCCGGAACGACCCAGAAGGGCACCGCCATGGCAACCATCGACACCCCCGAGCCGATCTCCGCCGTCGTCGACCTGCCCACCGGCAACGTGTGGATCCGCGCCGGCGACCACCACGTCACCGTCGTCGACGTCCGGCCCACCGACCACCACGACGACAACGACGTGCAGGCGGCCGAGCAGACCCGCATCGACTACGCCGACGGCAGGCTGACCGTCAAGGCCCACCGGACCAGGAAATCCCCTCTGGCGTCCCTGGCCTCCCTGTTCTTGGGGTCCGGCTCCGTCGACGTGCTGATCGAACTACCCGCCGGATCCCGCGTCCACGTCGCCACCGCCGCCGGCGACCTGCGCACCGAGGGCCCCCTCGGCGAATGCACCCTCACCGTCACCGCCGGCGACGTCCGCGTCGAGGAGACCGGCAGGCTCCGCGTCCAGGTCGGCGACGGCGACGTCACCGTGACCCGCGCCGACGGCCACACCGACGTCACCGTCGGCAACGGCGACATCCGCATCAGGGAAGTCCGCGGCCCCGTCACCGCCGGCACCACCAACGGCGACGTCACCGTCGGCACGGTCTCCGGCGACCTGCGCGCCCGCGTCGCCACCGGCGACATCACCGTCGAGCGGCCGATGGCGGGCGTCGCCGCCAAAACCGCCTACGGCGAGATCCACGTCCGCGAGATCGCGCGGGGACACTCCGTGCTGGAATCCGGCTACGGCGACCTCGACATCGGCATCCGGGAGGGCACCGCCGCCTACCTCGACATCAACTCCGGCTACGGCGACGTCCACGTCTCCCTCTCCGAATACGACGCGGCGGAGCACGCGGAGGACAGCGCGGAGATCCGCGCCTTCACCTCCTACGGCGACATCGCCGTCCACCGGGCGTGACAAAGCCCCTATCGCCGTTTTCGAGGCCTGGCACCCGGCGTCTCAACGCCTGCCCACACTCCCCTCACCCGCCGAGGGCGGCGGTGTGTCTGCTCCCGGACGGGCGGCGGGGAGCAGACACACCGCACAGCGGGCTCACCTCCACTGCGGCGCCGAATCCGCAGCTCAACGCCGGCCCCGCCGCCAAACAGGCCCAGGAGCACAACTACGCCAAACCAGGCCCAGGCGACCGAGGTTAACCCCCACCAGATCGAAACCACGCCACCATCGACACCCCGGCCAGGGCGAACGCCTCATCCTCGTCCACTCCACCACCACATCCCCGCCTTCCCCCACGAACGCCTCGCTTCCACCGCCGGCCAACACACCAATCCTGCGGCTCTGCCGTTCACCCGCCGGGCACTGTCTCCGTTGTCGCGGTCGCTGGCTGTTGAGCACGCGTTGGCATATGAGATTCAGCGAGTGGGGAGCCAGGCGCCCATGAGAAGCCGAGGTGGGTGGGCGGCCGCTTCCCGGCCCTGCCAGGTTTTACCGGTGCCGCGTCCGCTGTGCGGTGGCGCGAATCAAGGCGATGTTGGGGGAACAGCCGGGGCTGCCCCTGAGCGAGGTGGCGTCTCACCGCACTTGTGACCAGTGCTGGCGGCCCGTCGACTACTTAGTCCGTGATGGGCAAGCCGTCAGCGCGTTGCCAGGGTCTTCTCCCCGGCCTACCGCGGAGAAGACCAAAGTCAACGACTGAGCAGGTAGCGCCGGGGTGTTGTGCCGACGGTGCGGCGGAAGGCGGCCAGGAAGGCGCTCGCCGTGGCGTACCCCACGTCGTGTGCCACCCGCGACACCGGCTGCCCCTCGGCCAGCAGCGGCAGGGCGGCGCGCAACCGCACCTGCGTGCGCCAGTGGTCGAAGCTCATGCCCGTGTCGCGCACGAACAACCGCGTCAACGTCCGCCTGCTCACGCCCGCCGCGCGGGCGTGAGCCTCCAGGCTGCGCGGGTCGGCGGGGTCTGCCAGCAGGGCGGCCGCCACCACCCGGACACGCTCGTCGGTGGGCTGCGGCACGTCGATGGGCCTGGTGGGCAGCGGGTGCAGCAGGTCGGGCACCACCGCCTCGGCGCGCAGCCGCGCCTCGTCGGTGAGGTCGGGGTGGGCCAGGTACCCGATCAGCTCGGCCAGCAGGCCGTCGACGCCGACCGCGGTGGGCTCGGGCCAGTCCAGCGGGCAGCGTTCCGGCGCTAGGTACAGGCTGCACAGCACCGCGTCGCGGGTCGCACCGGTGGCATGGGTGACACCCGCAGGCAGCCACAGCGCCCTGGTGGGCGGCAGGACCCAGTACACCTCCCCCACCTTGACGCTCAGGACGCCGTGGCGAGTCCAGGCGAGTTGGTGGTGGGTGTGGCTGTGCGGGGGGATCCACTCCCCTGAGACGAGCGGGAAGTGGGCGACGATGATCGCACCCATGTCCTCCATGCGACATAGTCTGGCCTCATCGCGGATTGTGGCCAAATTCGGCAGATCATAGCGTCGTCGGGTGCCAATGATTGTGTTGTGTCTTGTCCAGTTCATGCTCGTGCTCGATGACACCGTCGTGAACGTTGCCCTGCCCAGCATCCGCGATGAGCTGGGCTTCAGCGCGTCCGCCCTGCCCTGGGTCGTCAACGCCTACTTCCTGGCCTTCGGCGGTTTGCTGCTGCTGTTCGGCTGGATGGCGGATCTGCTGGGCCGCCGTCGCGTCTTCCTCATCGGGGTGGCGCTGTTCGGGGTGGCCAGCCTGGCTTGCGGGCTCGCACAAGAGCCGTGGCAGCTCGTGATCGGGCGGTTTGTGCAGGGCGCGGGTTCTGCGATGGCTAGCCCGGCAGCGATGTCGATGATCACGTTGCTGTATCCGGGGCCGGAGGAACGGGCCAAGGCGCTGGGCATCTGGGGCGGTATCGCGGCCCTGGGCGGGACCTCGGGCCTGGTGCTGTCCGGGGCGCTGACCGACCTGCTGTCCTGGCGCGGCATCTTCCTGATCAACCTGCCTATCGTCGCCGCGGCGCTGGCGTTGCTCCCGCGCCTGGTCCCCGAGTCCCGCGCCCCCGGCCGACGCCGCCTCGGCGTTCCCGGCGCGGTCCTGGTCACCGGCACTGCGGTGTCGCTGGTGTACGGGCTGCTGCGGGCCGGAGAGACCGGCTGGAGCGATCCGATCGCCCTCGGGGCCGTCGCGTTCTCCGCCGCGTTGGCGGTGGCGTTCCTGGTGGCGGAGTCGCGGGCGGCGGCGCCGCTGGTGCCCAGATCGTTCCTGGCCTCGCGGACGCGTGCGGTCGCCAACGGCGCGACCCTGCTGTTCTCGATGGCGATGTACGCGATGTCGTTCCTGCTGATGATCCAGATCCAGACCGTTCTGGGATACAGCCCGCTCCTGGCCGGCATCGCCTACCTGCCCTATGGCGCCGGCATCCTGGCGGGCATGTGGTTGTCCTCCCGCATCTCTTTCCGGATCGGGACGCGCTGGGCGCTTCTGCTGGCGTTCCTGGTCAACATCGCCGGCCTGCTCCTGCTGTCCGGCGTGGCGGCGGGTGACTCCTACGCCGCCCACGTCCTGCCCGGGATGCTCATTCTGAGTCTGGGCAACGGGCTGAGTCTGCCCGTGATGGCGGTGGCCGCTGTCGAGGGCACCACCGAGGAGGACGCCGGTCTCGGCTCGGCCCTGTTCACCTCCGTACAGCAGGTCGGCGGTGCCGTCGGGGTAGCCGCGCTGGCCATCATGGGCTACTCGGCCGGGCTCACGGCGGGCGCGATCTGCGTGGCGCTCGGCGCTGTGATCATCGTCGTGCTACTGCCGTCGCGGGCCAGCGGCCCGCGGCAGACCGCTGGACATGGAGCCGATGGCCGAAGCAAGCCGGCAGCCGCTCCCCGGCTCTGAGCAGTCGCAGCTCCGCCTGAATCCGAAGGGAAACGTCCGCTTGGAGAGAGACCAACTCCGAACTGCCGGACGAGGCGGTCGCCTTCGTCGCCGGCCAGGTTGAGGTCCCCGTCGCCGAGCTGAGCCTGTTCGACTGGCAGGGCCGCACCGCCGAACGCCACCGGGCACAGATCCGTGCCTTCCTGGACTTCGACGAGTGCACCGTCGCCGACGCCGAGCGGTTGACCCAGTGGCTGGCCCAGCAGGTGTGCCGGCGCGAGCGATGCATAACGCGAGATGGACGCCCAGATGAGCGATCAGACCTTCGTGCCGAGCGACCAGGACGCCATATGCCAATCCGTCGAACGCATGAGCCGCATCTTCTCCGAGTGGGGCTTCCCGCCGATGGCGGCCCGCGTGCTGTCCACCATGATGGCCACGGAGGTGCAACCCCGCAAAGGTCCAGTCCCGCCGATTGGCCATGGTCCACCGGCCGTCGGCCGTCGCACGATGGGGCGCATGGTCACTACAGGCGCCCTTCTCGGCATCGCCGCCGTCTCGCTCGGCATGGTCCTCACTCCGGGCCCCAACATGATCTACCTCCTCTCCCGCTCGGTCTCCCAAGGCCGCCGTGCCGGTTTCGTGTCCCTGGCAGGGGTGGCCGCGGGCTTTGTCATCTACCTCACCGCGGCGGCGAGCGGTCTGGCCGCCGTCTTCACGCTCGTGCCCGCGCTCTACACCGCGCTCAAGGTCGCCGGTGCCGCCTACCTGCTGTGGCTCGCCTGGCAGACCGTACGGCACGGGCCCGCTCAGCCGGTCACCCGGCAGGACACGCCGCCCGCCACGCGGCGCCGGCTGTTCTCCATGGGGCTGCTCACCAGCCTGCTCAACCCCAAGATCGCCGTGCTGTACGTGACGCTGCTGCCCCAGTTCGTCGACCCGGCGCTCGGCGGCGTCGCGGCGCAGAGCGCGCTGCTCGGGCTCACCCAGATCGCCGTGGCCGTGACCGTCAACGGGTGCGTGGTGCTGGCGGCCGGGTCGGTGACGGCGTTCCTGGCGAGCAGGCCCGTGTGGGCGCGGGTGCAGCGCTATGTGATGGGCACCCTTCTGGCGGGGATGGCGGTGCACCTCGCCGCCGGCCGCGGGCGCCCCGAGGCGGTGCTGCCCTGACCCACTCCAAGCCCCGGTCGCGGGTGGCCGGGGCTTTGCCGTACTGCCCTCCATCGGCGTCTCCGGGGAGATCCGCGTCTCCCCCGAGCACCGCCAGCAGGTCCTCACCGACCTGCAGACGGCCCTGCAAGACCTGTTCACCCGCTACGGCGGCACCGAAGGCGACGCCTTCAAGCTCGCCGTCGCCTGCTACCCCAAAGGAGACCCCACACCGTGTGTTTGGGTCGGCGACCCCGCCTGACCTCAGCGCGCCTCCGCCTGCCGCTCCAGCAGCAACACGGTGACACCACGCCACCCGTGCTGCCGCCGTACGGTGAAGCCCTCGGAAAGCAGACGCGTCACCTTGGCCGCCCCCACCTCGGCCAGGCCGTAACGCGAGGGGAGATCGGTGCCGGGGCGCACCGCCCGCGAGGTCTCCTCCCGCACCAGCCACACCCGGCCCGCCGCCGGAGCGGCACCCAGCTCGCGCGGCAACTCCCCATAACGTGACAGACCCTCCCGCACCCACGGCACCGCGAACACCACCGCGTCCCCCTGCGCCCGCTCCGCCGACACCCACCCGGCGGCCGACCGGTAATCCACCTCGTGCCCGCCCGCCTCACGCAACCGCACCTGCTGCGGCCACGCCAGCGCCACCGCGATCACCACCGCCACGGCCGCCACCGGCACGCGCAGCCGCGACACGGCCCACCCGGCGAGCAGCACCAGGCCCGGCGCAGCCGCCAGCACGTAACGCGTGTTGTAGACGGGCGTCGCCACCTGCGACACCGCGAACAGCAGCAGCGGCGGCAACACCCCCCACACCACCGCACCCGCCGCGAACCCGCGCCCCAGCCCCGCCCGCGGCGACGCCCGCCACAGCAGCAGCGCCCCCAGCACGCCCACCGCGGCCACCGCCCACCCGAGCAGCAGCGCCGGCAGATGCCCGACCTCCGGCTCCGGCCGCCACGAGGTGATCGCGCTGCGCACCAGCACCAGATCACGCCATCCCGGCACGCCCAGCCACCCCACCTGCCCCACTTGGCTCGCGGATGCGACCGCCAGCGCGGCCGCGGGCAGGCAGCCCAGCCCCATCGACACCAGCAGGGGCCGCCACACCCGGGCCCGCGCCACCGCCGCCACCACCAGGTGGGCCGGCAGCACAAGCACCGCGAACAGGTGCGTGCACGGCAGCATCGCCACCGCGACTCCGTAGAGCACCCAATCCCGGCGCTCACCGCGGTCCAGCGCCCGGTGCAGTGCCCAGAACGACAGCACCGCCGCCGCGACCGCGAGCGCGTAAGGCCGGGCCTCCTGCCCGTAGCGCGACATCGACGGCAGCGCCACCAGCAGCGCCGCCGCGCACACCCCGGCCCGCACCCCGCCGAGCCTGCGCCCCAGATCGGCCAGCAGGCCGGCCGCCACCCCGACGCCGATCGCCGACGGCAGCCGCAGCCACCAGTCGGCGCCGCCGAACCACGACCACAGCAGCATCAGCAGGTAGTAAGGCACGAACACGACGTCGCGGTCGGCCAGCACCCGGCGCAGCTCCGCCAGGGACGACACGGCCTCGGCCGTGGCCAGCTCGTCGGCCCACATCGACGGAACCCACGACCACGCGGCCGCCACCGCGAATGCCAGCAGTCCGGCGCACCAACCCAGAAGAGGCGACCTCGCAGCCATCACAAGCACCGCCAGAGCCTACCCGCCGCGGCAGAACGCACGATCACCACAGGTGGGGCGCATAGGGCTTACAGTACCTTCACAAGCTTGTGAATGTTGCGTAGCAGCACTTGTGCCTACGCTTAGAGGATGCATAACGCGAGATGGACGCCCAGATGAGCGATCAGACCCCCGCCCCGCGCGACCAGGACGCCGTACGCCAGTCCGTCGAACGCATGAGCCGCATGTTCTCCGAGTGGGGCTTCCCGCCGATGGCGGCCCGCGTGCTGTTCACCATGATGGCCGCAGAGGAAGACGCTCTGACCGCCGCCGAACTGGGTGAACGCATCGGTGTGAGTCCTGCCGCCATCTCCGGCGCCGTCCGTTACCTGACACACGTCAACCTGCTGATTCGCGAACCGGTGCCGGGGTCACGCCGTGACCGCTACCGGATGCCGGACGACGCTTGGTATGAGGCGACGTTGGCGAAGATGACGCTCTTCGACCAGGTGGCCGAGGCGGCGAAGGACGCGGTCGAGGCGGTGGGCGGCCCCGACACGAACGCGGGGGCCCACCTGGGGCGCATGCAGGAGTATTTTGCTTTCCTCCAGGCGCAGATGTTTGATCTTGTGGCCAAGTGGCGTGATCACCAGGCCACTGCCTTTACAAAGTAGATTTATGTTAATTCAAGGCCGGACTCGGCATCCGAGCTCCACAGGCCGCCCCAGGGAGGCGGGCCACGCACTGCCGGTCTCCCCCCGTCCCTGGTTGGTTCCCTCGCTCCCCCGCCGCGCAGTCCCCACCCCTCTCAGGAACACTCCCCCTTACCCTTTTTCTGACCGCCCCCGGTGAGAGTCCGTGTCCGCCGGCTTACGGGACTTTTGTTCACTCTCCATCCAAGGAGGGGCTCGGCAGCGGCATGAAGCAGGCCAGCCACCGAGACGGCTTCTGCATTCGCCGCCGTCAAGCCGCCTTGTCCGTGGAATAGGGAGCGGGAGCCAGTCGCACGCTGCCGGACCGGGCCTTCTCATCCGGGAAGACCCACTTTCTGAGCGCCCAGAAGCGGAAGACCATGGCGATCAGTGTGCCGATGATCTGCGCGCTCACGAAGTCGGCGATCTCCTGGGTCAGGAGGCTCACATCCGGGGTCTCCAGCCGGAACACGTATCGGGAGATCCACAGCGGCGCGGAGCTGAGCACCAGACCGACGCCACTGACCAGGAAGAACAGCGCCGCCTCGTGACGGCGCTCGCGGCCTCCCCTGGTCCGGAACGACCATTCGCGGTTCAACACGTAGGACACGATCGTCGCCACGAGCACCGCGATGATTTTCGCGGTCACCGGCTTCGGTTCCAAAACGGTGAGCTTCAGCCCGTAGAACACCGTGTTGTCCACTAAGAACGCGGTTCCACCCACCACCGCGAACTTCAGCAGTTCGCGGTGCTTCAGCGCAAGGGCGTGCAGCGGTCCCGGCAATCTTGCGAGTATCGCGTTTGCTATTCGGAGCACCCTCGATCTTCCCACCAGCCGAACACCCTGGTGACAAGATTCACGGACATGGCTTGTACGGCTGGAGCCGCACCTGACGACAAAGCCTGTGTGATCATGAGCTTTGATTCGGGATCGGGCGAGAGGTCGCCGGCGGGCACTTGATCCGGGGCGAGCGCTGAAGGGGACTTTGAGTCGCGTCAGCTGCGCGTGAGTTCTCCGGTGTGGATGGCGCGCATGGCGCGCTCGACGGTCTCGTCCTTCTCACCGACCGGAGCGACGTAGTCGAGGACTCCACGCGCTGCGTCCTCTCCAAGAATTCGGGTGATCACCCATGCCGCGAGATACTGGGACGCCAAGCAACCGCCCGCCGTGGCGATGTTCCCCTCCGCGTGGAAGGGCGCATCCAGCACGCTGATGCCGCGGGCTTCGACAAAGGGCCGGGTCATCGTGTCGGTGCAAGCCGGCATGTCACCCAGCAGCCCGAGGTGTGCCAGCACGAGAGCGCCGGAGCACTGCGCACCGACCAGCTGTCGCGAAGGATCGAGCGGCAGCATGGACAGCAGCCGGCTGTCGGCGACCACGTCACGAGCCTTCACCCCGCTGCCGATCAGCACGGCGTCGGCCTCGGTCACGAACTCGAATGAGCGCTGTCCCGTTACCTCGACGCCGTTCATCGACTTGACCACCGGCGTCGGCGTCGTGATAAATGCTTCCAAGCCCTCCCTGCGGCATCGGTTGATTATTGCCGAGGCGATGAAGCTGTCGAGCTCGTTGAATCCGTCGAAGGTAACCACCGCTACCTGCATCACAACCCCTTCCAGCGCGACATGGCGTTTTCGGTTCGTCCAGCGTCGCGGTGCGCAGCTATTTGATCCGCGATTTCCCGGTTCCTGCGGCGTCCGTTGCGGGCACGGCCATTAACAGCCCACTCCGATATTACCGTCATCCGTATCGAGAATGCGTTCGTGAATGCGCCGCAGACCCCGTCGGCGTGCTACTGGACTCTGCCCACCTGGAGAGTAGGCGACACCGCTCCGCCCCGACACCCGGCAGCGGCCCGGATTAGGTTCAGCGCCTTGACCCCGATGTCCTGGCCGACTCGGTGAGGTGCCGGGCAGGACGGCTGCTCCCCCATTGAACCGACGCCGCGCCGTCCCTCCCGACGTCATGGTGCAGTCCGTCCCTCCCGACGTCATAGTGCGGTCCGTACGGACCGACGTCATGTTGCAGTCCGTACGGAAAATCGGCGCCGGTCAGGCGATGACCGCGAGGAGGGTTGTCATGGCGGCGGTGAGTTCGGGGTCGCCGCTCGGCTGGGAGCGGTCGCGGGCCTGCTCGACGGTGATGCCCCGGGTGGCGAGCCGCCAGAAGGTGTCCTGGTCCATCGTGACGCGGGCCTGCGGCTCGGGCACCGGCGCCGCCAGGCGCCACCGGCCCTCCTGCCAGGCCGCGCCCCACCGGCCGCCCGCGGTCCCGAGCACCTCCAGTTCGGCCACCGTACCCTCGGGCCGGTCGTGCCCGCTCAGGCTCTGCGGGAGAGCTCGCGCGAAAACGTTCAGCACCGGCGCCATAAGCTCGGGCTCGGTCGCCCCCGGCCGGGCGACGGCGTCGCGGATCTGCTGCTGATGCACCCAGAACTCGGTGTATTCGCGGGCGATGTCCAGCCAGGCGGGGCTGGCGACGTCCGTGGCGGCCCACGACACGTCCAGGTCGGCGGGCGCCTCCAGCTCACGGGCGGCCCAGACGGCGTCGAGCTGCGGCCCCAGGTGCTCCAGCAACTCGACGATCAGCTCGGGGCTGATCTGACGCGTCGCCTGGACGAACTCGCCGTTGACCCGCGCCAGATAGCGGGGCAGCGTCTCGCCCTCGGCGAAGCGTGCCCCCGCGTGCTTGTCGCGGCTTCCCGAGATGCGCCGCAGATAGTCGTTGAGGACATGACCGGCGATGTCGTGCACATCCCATCCCGGGCAGACCGTCGGCCTGGCCCAGTCCTGCGGACTCAGGTCGCGCAGCAACTCAAGCAGAGCACACCGCTCGCCCGGGAACAACGGACGCACATCAATCACAGAACCAAAGATCCCCATGAACCAACCCTAGCGGGGGTCCTCGGCAGCAATCGGTGAATATCCGACGAAGCCCTCTCTGACCTGCGTTAACACGAAGCGCCCTGGTGCGGGCCGGTGAGAGGGACACCCGGCTGAGGCCGCTCTGCCGTACGGCGAAGCCTTCCCGACGATCGATCGAGCAGAGCACGCGGTAAGCCCCCGGACGACCGGAGGCTTACCGGCCGGGCTGACAGGGCATCATGACCGGGCATCGTCGTGTCCTGACAGGAGACTCAAGCGTGAGGGTTCCCGACACGATCCCCCAGGCTCCAGGAGGCGTTCCGCTGCTGGGGCACACTCTTCCGGTGTTGCGCGATCCGTTCGCGTTTCTCACCTCCCTGCCCGCGGGTGCGGATCTGGTCAGGGTTCGCATCGGTCCCGTCCAGGCGATCCTGGTCTGCGACCCGGAGCTGACCTGGCAGGTCCTGCACGACGACCGGACCTTCGACAAGGGAGGCCCGATCGCCGATCGTGCGCGGGAGGTGCTCGGGAACGGGGTGGCCACCTGCCCTCACAGTGAGCACCGGCGGCAGCGCAGGCTGATCCAACCGGCGTTCGGTCAGGCCCGATTACCGGGCTATGCCCGGATCATGGCCGAGCAGATCAACGCCATGACCGGGTCGTGGCATGACGGCCGGGTGCTGGATGTGATGGCGGAGATGTCGGCGCTCACCGCGCGGACGGTGACCGCGGCGCTGCTGTCCAGCGCGCTGCCGCCCCAGGTCATCCGCGACTCCGCCGACGACGTCGGCACCCTGTTTCAGGGGATCTACCACCGGATGCTCGCCCCGGCTCTGCTGAACCGGCTGCCCACCCGCGGCAACCGGCGGTATATGCGGGCCAGTGACCGCCTGCGTGCGACCTTCGGCGCCGTCATCGCCGACCGCCGGGGCGACAGCGCCGACCGCGGCGACCTGTTGTCCGCGCTGCTGATCGCCTCCCGGGAGGAGGACTCCGCGCGGGGGCGCGGGCTGAGCGACACCGAGCTTGTCGACCAGGCCCTCACCTTTCTGCTGGCCGGAGTCGAGAGCACCGCCGCGCTGCTCTCCTGGACCTTGCACGTGCTGGCCCTGCATCCGGACGTCGAGGCCGGTCTGCATTCGGAGGTCGACGCGGTTCTGGACGGTGCGCCCGCCGAGTTCGAGCACCTGCCCCGGCTGGCGCTCACGCATCGTGTCATCCGGGAGACCTTGCGGCTGTATCCGCCCGGGTGGCTGCTCACCCGCAAGGCGACCGCGGATGTACGGCTGGGCGGGCATCTGGTGCGGGCCGGTACCAACGTGTTCTACAGTCCCTTTCTCGTTCAGCGGAGCGGCGGCCTCTATCCGGACCCCGAGCGCTTCGACCCCGGCCGATGGGACGACACACAACGGGACCCTCCGCCGCGTAACGCGTTCATCGCCTTCAGCGGCGGTGCTCGCCAGTGCATCGGGGACCGCTTCAGCGGTGTGGAGGCGGCTCTGGCGCTGGCCACCGTCACCGCCCGGTGGCGCCTGGAGCACCTGCCGGGTCAGCGTGTCACCCTCGCCAAGACCACCACTCTTCGCCCGCACGGGTTGTTCATGCGGACGACCGCCCGCACACCCTGACTCCGCTCGGTGTGCCCGGCCGTCACGTGTGGGCGGCGCCGGCGCGCTTGGGCAGCAGGAACATGAGCGCGGCCGCGGCGAGGTAGCAGGCGACCTGCCAGGGCAGGATCGCGGTGAAGGCTTCGCCGTAGGCGACGAGGCCGGTGGCTCCGTCGGCGGAGAGGTTTTCCAGCCGGGTGAAGAACACCACCCCGAGCACGGCGACACCGAGTGCGTTGCCGACTTGGCCGACGGTGGTGAGGACACCGCCGGCGGCACCGGCGTCCTTGGCGGGGACTCCGGCCAGGACGACGTTGACCAGGGACGGGGCGGTGAGCCCAAGGCCCAGGCCGCCCACGAACAGCGGCGCGGCCAGTGCCCAGTATGTGGGTTCGGCGCCGTCGCGGACGATGAGGAGCAGGGCGATCTGGGACGCGGCCAGGACCAGCGCGCCCGACACCAGGAGGGCGCGGTGGGCGAACTGGACACCGATGCCGGAGGTGATGATCGAGCCGATGGCGTAGGGCAGGATCACCAGACCGGTGTCAAGCGCGCTGCGACCGGTGCCCAGTTGCAGATAGAGCGACAGCAGGAGGAAGAAGGAGCCGAGAGCTCCGAAAAACAGCAGTGAAGCGGACAGTCCGCCGGCGAAGGCTCGCACCCGGAGGAGGGCGGGGTCGAGGATCGGCTGGCCGCCGCGTGCGACGAGGCGCCGTTCCCTGACGAGGAACAGGGCCACCGCCGGCACCGAGAGCGCCAGGATGAGGAAGCTCCACCAGGGCCAGCCCCAGTCACGGCCCTGCATGAGAGGCAGGAGCAGGAGCACCACGGCGGCGGAGGCGAGGACCGCGCCAGGCAGGTCCAGGCGGGTGTTGCCCGGCACGCGTGACTCGGGCATGTAGCGGGCTCCCACGATCAGCCCGATGATCGCGATCGGGACGTTCACCCAGAAGATCGCCCGCCAGCCCAGACCGAACAGGTCGGCTTCGACCAGGAGTCCGCCGAGCAGCGGTCCGGCCACCGAGGCCACACCGAGCACGGCACCGTAGGCGCCGAACGCCTTCGCGCGTACGCCGGGCTCGAACGAGGCGCGGATGATGCCGAACACCTGCGGGATCATCAGTCCGGCGGCCAGGCCTTGCGCGATCCGCATGCCGATCAGCACACCGGAGTTCGGCGCCAGCCCGCAGCCGGCGGAGGCCAGCATGAACGCCGCCAGCCCGAGGAGGAACACGCGGCGGCGTCCGAACTGGTCGCCGATGCGGCCCCCGGTGATGAGGCCGGCTCCGGCGGCGAGGGTGTATCCGGCCATCATCCACTGCAGTGCGGACTCGCCGGCGTTCAGCTCCTCGGCGATCGCGGGGGCCGCCACGCTGACGATCGTGGCGTCGAGGAGCTCCATGAAGTCCGCGATGAGGATCACGGCCAGTACGACGAACGCGATGCGCCCGTACAGGAGGGCGGGAGCCGCCGCGCCGCCGCTCTGGGGGCGGGTGGATGTGGTCATGCTGCGCTGTACTCCTTGATCGGAGAGCAATGGGGCCAATATGACTGCGCCACACAGTGACTGCGTCACGCAGTCAACTTACCATGTTCGCTGCGTGACGCAGCAATATTGGATGGGCGGGAACGGCCCCGCGCAGCTCCGCCGCCGCAATCCAGATCCACCTCGTGGGGCCTGGGCTACGGCAGGCGGTCAGCCGCCGCGGTAGTGGTCGGCAACCGCGGCGAAGGCGGCCTTGGGCTCCCAGGGGAGGCCGGGATAGATGGTGCCGTGGCCGTCTTCGAGGACCTTGACGATGCCGAGGCTGGCCAGGTCGAGGTCGTCGCGGGGGTCGCCGTCAGGGCGGTGGGGCAGGTTGTAGAGCGCGAAGAGGAACACAAAAGCGCTGTCGACGCCCTCGCTGTCGAAGATCTCCAGCAGCTCGCTCAGGTATGCCGCCTGGCCGGCCTCGTCACGCTCGTATTCCCCGTTCAGCCGGAGTGCCTCACCGGTGACTTCGTCGGTTTCGAGGACTTCCATGCTGCGGGGCGCGTTGTCACCCGCGCCGCGCCAGGTGGCGGTGCCAAAACCGGTCATGGCGACCGGTTTGGGCTGGGCGACGAGGCTGCGCACGGCCTCTCGGAAGATGCCGGCGACCTCGGCGGACCGGATGAGTTCGAAGGTCGTGAAGTCGAACAGGTCCCAGTCGACGCCTTCGAACTGGATGGCGGCGTAGGTGACCTTGCCGTGGAAGCGCTCGCGGACCACCGCCACGGCTTCGCGGAGGAAGGAGTTGAGGCGGGTGCCGGCCGCGGCGATCCTCTCGGGCCGGCGGGCCGGGTCGCCTAGCAGCCAGCCGAGTCGCTCGTCGGTGTTGTCGCCTTCGAGGAAACCACGGTTCATGACGCTCAGCTCTACGCCTGTGACGAACACGACCTCGGCTCCCTGCGCCCGGAGCCGCTCCGCCCGCGTCGCGCAGTCGGCGAGCAGGGTGAGGATCTCGCCGGTCGTCTGCTCCAGCGGGTAGGGGGAGAACCAGATCTCCAGTCCGAGCTCGGCGGCGTAGCGGGCGGCGAGCTCCAGGCGGTCCGGGTCGCCGCCGGTGATGTGGACGGCGTTGCAGTGGAGATCGTCGCGGATGATGGTCAGCTCCTTTTTGACCACATCAGGGGTGAAGTGCTGCCGGGAGTCGCTTCCGTTGCGGAGGAAGCCGGTGTCGTAGCAGATGCCCTTGGCTCGCATGGGTCTGAACCTCTCTGTCGGAGGCCTTTGAGCATAGGAACAAATATTGCGTGCACGCAAGTTTGCGCACACGCACTAAAGTTGGGACACTGCAAGCGTGACGACAAGGCGAACCGGGCTGCGCGAGCAGAAGAAGCAGGCCACACGAGTGGCACTGCGCGAGGCGGCACTGCGGCTGGCTCTCCAGCACGGCCCCGACAACGTCCGCGTCGACGACATCGCGGAGGCCGCCGGCGTCTCGCCGAGGACCTACAACAACTACTTCTCCAGTCGTGAACAGGCGATCGTCGCCGCCGTCACCGCCGAACGGGAATCACGGGTCGCCGCGGCGCTGGCAGCCAGGCCCGCCCGCACCCGTCTCGCCGACGCCCTGACCGAAGCGATCCTGGAGCAGTACACCGAACCGCGTGACCACGAGGCACTGCTGCTGATCACCACCAGCCCCACGCTGCGTGAGGCGTTCCTGGACGCCGCCGCAGCGGTCGAACACCCCCTCGCCGCCGCGATCGACCAGCGCCTCGGCGACACCGGCACGCCCGTCGCCCGCGTGCTCGCGGCGAGTGTGGCCGCCGCGGTCCGGGTCGCACTCCAGCAGTGGCTCCAACCGCCGGCCGCACCCCTCACAGCCGGCGGGCTTGTCGTGCCGTCCGGCTCGCTACCCGATCTGCTCCGCTCCGCGCTCGCCGCCCTCGCACCCGCGCTCGACGCCGCCGAAGAGCAGGCGCAACAGCGCCCGCGCCGGTGAATCCGCTTGCTTGGCGGCTCCGCCGCGGCAGGCGGGTCCGGCGTGCGGAAGCCCTCGGTGTCCGGCATGACATGCAGCTCGCGACGCCTGGATAGCCGAGATGCTGCTACTGCCACCGCCTTTACAAAGTAGACTCAGGTATTCCGCGGTGTCGGCGCCCTGTGACCGGGTCAGCTTCCCCCCGCGCGGGCCTGAGCGCGCCGGCCCGCTACAGGGCGGGCGGGATGCGGTGGTTGGCCTGGAGCAGCCCGTGCGGATCGTGCTCGGCCTTCAGCTTGACGAGCCGGTCGTAGTCCCCCGGCGCGAACGCCGAGCGGATCTCGTCCCCGCCGAGCGCGCCGAAGCTGAAGTTGAGCGAACGTCCGAGCGCCTCCCCGGCGAACGGCGCGAGCGCGTCGCGATGCGTCTCCCCCACCTTCTCCTCTTCCCCCGACTCGACCGGCGACAGGGTCGTCACCGCATACGCCGCGCCGCGGTGGCCGACCGCGTTCGCGACGTGAGGCTCACGCGCGAGGGCACCGCCGAGGTGGCGGAGGCCCACCACCGTCATCACCGGCGCCGAAGGCCCCGCCGCCTTCGTCAGATCGGCCAGCGCCTGCGGACGAAGGTCGCTCACCAGGAGGTTCCGCGACCGGTAGGCATGGGGCCGGTCCGGCTCGTCGAACACCTTGCCCGACTCGGCATAGGGCAGGTCGCGCAGCGTGTCGAGCAGGACCGGCCCGAGCGAGCGCAGCGGCTCCACCAGGTCCCGCCCCTCCTCGGCCGGGCCCGCGTAGCAGACGTGGATCTGGGCGACATGGCGGCCCCGCAGCGGCGCGGGCAGCACCGGCAGGTCCGGGTACGGCAGAGCCGTCACCCCCGACGTCATCCCCTCCGGCACATCCGCCGTCCAGCGGCGCCAGCCGTCCAGCACGTCCGGGACCCGCCCGGCGTCGAAGAACAGGGTCCCGCCGTAGATCCGCGCGACCGGGAACAGGTCGATCTCCATGCCGGTGACCACGCCGAAGTCGCCGCCCCCGCCGCGCAGCGCCCAGAACAGATCGGGCTCCGCCGCCGCGGTGACCTCACGGAGGCGCCCGTCGAGGGTGACCACGTCGAGGCGGCGCACGTGGTCGGCGGCGAAGCCGAACCGCCGGGCCAGCAGTCCCACCCCGCCGCCAAGCGTGTAGGGGACCGCTCCCAGCCCGGGGAAACTGCCCGACAGCGGGGCCATGCCGTACGGCGCAGCCGCCTCGACGACGTGCCGCCAGGTCGCGCCGGCCTCGACCCACGCGGTGCGGGCCCGCGGGTCGACGCGGACGGCGGACATGCGGCGCGTGCTGATCAGCATGCCCGTGCCGGGGGCGGCGTGGCCGTGGCCGGCGGCCTGCACGGCCAGCGGTGTCCGGGTCTCGGCGGCGAACTCGACCGCCGAGCGCACGTCCCCGGCTCCGGTCGCGGCCACGATCACTGCGGGCCGGTGGGGGTCGAGGAGCTGGAAGCCGGTGCGCTCCCCGTCGTATTCCTTGTCGCCCGGCGCGTACACGGGACCGTGCGAGCGTGCGGCGAGTCGCTGTGACTTGTCGTTCATGCGACTCACGCTAGAAGCCCTTGTGGACACATCTTGTCCACAAGGCATCCTGGTTTCGTGAGCAACGAATGGGGATCGGCCCGCCGGGACATGCCGGGGCGCCTGCTGCGGCTGCTGTCGCTGCTGCAGAGCCGGCGTGAATGGTCGGGCGCCGACCTCGCCGACCGGCTCCAGGTCAGCGGACGCACCGTGCGCCGCGACATCGACCGGCTTCGCGCGCTGGACTATCCGGTGGAGAGCACGACGGGCACCGCGGGCGGCTACCGGCTGGCGGCCGGCCGGAACCTGCCGCCGCTGCTGCTGGACGACGAGGAGGCGATCGCGGTCGCGATCGGGCTGGTGACGGGGGCGGGCGGCGGCGTCGCCGGGATCGGGGAGAGCTCGATGCGGGCGCTGGCAAAACTGGAGCGTGTCCTGCCGGCCCGGCTGCGCCCCAGGCTGGCGGCCCTCGGCGGCGCGGCGGCCGCCGTGCCCGTGCACGGCGCACCGCGTGCCGACCCCGCTGTGCTGGCCGCGCTCGCCTCCTGCTGCCACGAACGCCAGGTGCTGACCTTCGACTACCCGGGCCGCGCCGGCGGAGGCGGCGGCCGCCGCGTCGAGCCGGACAGCCTGGTCACGGTCATGGGCCGGTGGTATCTGATTGCCTATGTCCCCGACCGGGCGGACTGGCGCATCTTCCGCGCCGACCGGATCGGCGACCCGATGCCCGTGCCCGGTGCCCACTTCCCTCCGCGCGCGTTGCCTGCGCCGGATCCGGTCGCCTATCTCATGCGGTCGTTCGCCCTCGCGACCTACCGCCACACCGCCCGGCTGGAGGTCGGGCTCGGGGCCGACGCGGTGAGGTCGCGGCTGTTCGCCACCGTTCCTGGCCGGATCGAACCGCGGGGCCCGGACGCCTGCACCGTCCACCTGAGCGCGGAGTCCATCGAGCTGATGACCCAATATGTCGCCGCCATCGCGGCACTCGACCCCCCCGTCACCCTGACGCACGCCTCGGAGGAGGTCAAGACCGCCCTCCGCACACTCCGCGAATGGCTACCGGAATGACGCGATCCGCGAGCGTACGGCTCGGCCAGGGGTGGCCCGGCTCCATGCCGTGAGCGGAGGTGTCCCGGCTCCGGCAGGCGGTGAACGACACCTCGCCGGGCCTGGTGTGCGACGACCCGCTGCAGGTGCTGGACGACGTGCCGGCGATCGAGTTGAGCGGTCCTGCCGGCGAACGGCTTGAAGCCGTCCTGGCCGCGCTCCCCCGGCGCTAGATGGGGGCGCCCTCGCCGTCGTCCGGGGACGGGGCCGGGGTGCCGGTGCCCGTCTCGCCCGGGCTGGGGGTCGGTGTCGGCTCCTCCGGAGTCGGGGTGGGCGGGATCGGCGGGGGCGTCGGCACGAACGTCGCGGGGGGCAGGGGGCGGCGGTCGGGCCCGACCTGCTCGTCGGGGCTGAACAGGACCAGCACCACCGCCGCCAGCAGCGCCAGAAGGCCCGCCAGGACGCAGGCCGCGGCGAGCACGGCGCGGCGGGTCTCGGTCAGGGGCGGCCTCGGCGGCGGGGGCGGGGGCACGGCGGGTGAGCGGTCGGGCAGCCAGTAGGGCACGAAGTCGGGGCCGTGCGCCGCGCCGATGAGGGTGCCGCTCACCATCACCGGCTCCAGAAACCACTCGGCGCCGGGCCGGCCGGGCACGTAGGGCACGGCCACCCACGGCGCCCGCCCGCCCGACATCGCGAGCACGCGCGGCGCTCCCTGCGGCCGGGCCCGCACGGCGCGTGCCCACAGTCGCCGCACTCCCCCGGCCTGCCCGGCGGAGGCCTCGCCGATCGCGGTGAGGAACCGCTCGCGGGCGGCGGGGTCGAGGGCGGCGCCGCGGGTGAGCACGGCGACCGACACGGGGCGCCCGTCGGGGGCGTGCCCCAGGTAGACGTGCCCCGCCTGCTCCATCCTCAGGCGGGACTGCAGGACGAAGGGCCCGAGCCTGGGCGGATCACCGTAGTGCAGCGGACTTGCCACGTGTGTCATGAAAGCACACCCTGACTGCCGCCGACGTGACCGCCGCGTCCCCCGCCCGCCGCTCCGGGCCGGACAACCGCTCCCCGGCCGGGGGAGAGGCACCGCCGCGGGGCGCCGGCACGTCGCGCCTTGGGAGGACGCCGCGCAGGCTCCGCCGTAGCGCTGCACCTCCGGGACAGGCAGCGCCGGCTCCGCAGCTCCGGGGGCAGGCCGGGCGGGCTGCGCCGTACCCTCCGCATCCGGCCTCTCCCCCAAAAACCCTCCCGCCGAAACCCCTGGGCCGAAATTGCGCGACACCGCGGCGTGCCGCGACTGCTCCCCCACCTGTAAGTGGGGTTCTGCACGCTTTAATGGGGTGATGAGCGTCGCCGAGGAAGTGCCCAGCGAAACCGAAGCCGATTTGCTGCGCCGCGCCATGGCGGAGGTGCGGGGCGTCATCGTGGGCCAGGACCACCTGGTCGAGCGGCTGGTCGTCGCCCTGCTGGCACGCGGGCACTGCCTGCTCGAAGGCACGCCGGGCGTGGGCAAGACCCTCGCGGCGCAGACCCTCGCCACGGTCGTCGGCGGCAGTTTCGCGCGCATCCAGTTCACGCCCGATCTGGTGCCGAGCGACATCGTCGGCACCCGCGTCTACCATCCCTCGAGCGAGAGTTTCGGCGTCGAACTCGGGCCGGTGTTCGTCAACTTCCTGCTGGCCGACGAGATCAACCGGGCCCCGGCCAAGGTGCAGTCGGCGCTGCTGGAGGTGATGGCGGAGCGGCAGGTCACGCTGGCGGGGCAGACGCATCCGCTGCCGCGGCCGTTCGTGGTGCTGGCCACGCAGAACCCGGTGGAGTCCGAGGGCGTCTACCCGCTGCCCGAGGTGCAGCGCGACCGGTTCCTGTTCAAGGTGCGGGTGCGGCATCCGAGCGCGCAGGAGGAGCTGTCCATCCTGCACCGCATGAGCGTCACCCCGCCCGCCCCCTCCCCCGTGCTCGATCCGGAGCGGCTGCTCGTGCTGCAGGAGGCCGCCGAGCGGGTGTCGGTGCACCAGTTGGTCGCCGACTACGTCGTGCGGCTGGTGATGGCGACCCGCGCCCCGCACGAGTACGGCCTGCCGGAGTTGTCGGACACGATCGAGGTGGGCGTCAGCCCCCGCGCCACGCTGGGGCTGGTGGCCGCCGGGCGGGCGCTGGCGCTGCTGCGGGGCCGCGACTACCTGCTGCCCGACGACGTGCGCGACGTGGCGATCGACGTGATGGCGCACCGGCTGATGCTGACGTTCGACGCGATCGCCGACGGCGTCGCCCCCGAGGACGTCGTGGGCGACATCCTGCTCGCGGTGCCCCCGCCCGTGGTGGTGTGGAACCAGGGCCGCTCGTGACCCCGTTCCCGGCCGCCGAGCAGGTGCTTCGGCGCCTCGAACTCACCGTGACGCGCCGCCTTTCCGGCCTGCTGCACGGCGCCCACCAGGGGCTGCTGCCCGGTCCCGGCAGTGAGTACGGCGACAGCCGCCTTTACGTGCCCGGCGAGGACGACGTGCGGCGCATGGACTGGCCGGTCACCGCGCGGACCGGCACGCCGCACGTGCGCGACCTGGTGGCCGACCGCGAGCTGGAGACGTGGGTGCTGGCCGATCTGTCGGCCAGCATGGACTTCGGCACCGAGGGTCTCGACAAGCGGGCGCTGGCGGTGGCCGCGGTGGCGGCGGTGGGGTTCCTGGCGGGACGCACCGGCGACCGGTTCGGGGCGTGTGTGCTGACCGGGGCGCACGTGCACCGGATGCAGGCGCGGTCGGGGCGGCAGGCGCTTTACGGGCTGCTGCACTCGCTGATGGACGCTCCGCGGGCCGGTGCCGTACCCGGCGCGCCGGCGCTGGGCGAGGCGGTCGAGGTGCTGGGGACGGTGCGGCGCAACCGGGGGCTGCGGGTGGTGGTGTCGGACTTCATCGATCCCGAGCCGGTGCTCGACCCGGAGGCGCCCCGTCCGTGGGAGCGTGCGGTGCGGCGCCTGACCGCCCGGCACGACGTGCTGGCGATCGAGGTCGTCGATCCGCGTGAGCTGGACCTGCCGCCGGGGGGCCTGGTGGTGCTGACCGATCCCGAGACGGGCCGCACCCGCGAGGTGCGGCTGACGCGGCGGCTCAGCGAGAAATACGCCGAGGCCGCCGCCCTTCAGCGCAGGTGCACCGCCACCGCGCTGCGCCGCGCGGGCGCGGCGCACCTGGTGCTGCGCACCGACAGGGACTGGGTGGCCGACGTCGCCCAGTTCGTGCTGCGGCGGCGCCGCACGGCGCGCTCGGCGCACCGGTTCCCGAGGTCAGGAGCAGGCAGGTGACGTTTCTCTCGCCCGGTTGGTTGTGGCTCGGGCTGCTGCTCGCGGTGGTGGTCGCCGCCTATGTGGCGGCGCAGTTCGCCCGGCGGCGCTATGCGATGCGGTTCACCAATCTGCCGCTGCTCACGCTGGTGGCGCCGCCAGGTCCCGACTGGCGGCGGCACGTCGCGCCGCTGCTGTTCCTGGTGATGATGGCGCTGCTGGTGGTGGCCGCGGCGCGGCCGGCCGACTCGGTGCGGGTGCCGCGCGACCGGGCCACGATCATGGTGGCGGTCGACATCTCGTTGTCGATGGAGGCCGACGACGTGGAGCCGAGCCGCCTGGTGGCGGCCAAGGAGGCGGCGCAGCGGTTCGTGCGCGACCTGCCGGAGCGGTTCAACGTGGGGCTGGTGTCGTTCGCGCGGTCGGCGTCGGTCGTGGTGTCGCCGACGACCGATCACATGGCGGTGGTGACCGCCGTGGGCAATCTCGCGACGCGGCCGGGCACGGCGATCGGCGAGGCGGTGTTCAGCTCGCTGGACCCGATCCGGTCGTTCGACCAGCAGGCGGCGAGCGACCCGCCGCCGGCGGCGGTGGTGCTGCTGTCGGACGGCGACAACACCTCGGGGCGTTCCATCAGCGAGGCCGTGGAGGCGGCGACGCGGGCCAAGGTGCCGGTCTCGACGATCGCGTACGGCACGCAGGAGGGCACCGTGATGATCGACGGCCGCCCGGTGACCGTGCCGGTGAACAAGGCGACGCTGCGCACGCTGTCGGAGGGCACCGGCGGGCGCGCCTACGAGGCCGAGTCGGGCACGCAGCTTCGCGAGGTGTATGAGCAGATCGGCACCTCGCTCGGTTATCGCACGGTCCACCAGGAGGTCAGCCAGTGGTTCACGATCGGCGCTCTGGCCGTGGGGCTGCTGGTGGCGGCGTCGGGCCTGCTGTTCGGCACACGCCTGCCGTAGGGGGAGCATCCTCGACGGCATGGAGGTCCTCATCCACTCCCGGGCACACCCCAGCCCGGCCCACCGCTCCTGACCACACGAAGGTTCACGCGCCCGCCGGACGACCTGCCCCCCGTCCGGCGCGCAGGCGCCACCGGGCTCGGGTACGGCGAAGGCCCCGGTTGGCCCCGGTGCGGAGGGGCGGGTTCAGTCTCCTGAGCGGCGGGTGGTCGGGCGGGCGCGGACGTGCATGCGTTCGCCCTGGGGGCCGAAGAGGCTGAGGAACTCCACCGGGCGGTCGCCGGGGTTGGCGAAGCCGTGGGGGGTGCGGGTGTCGAACTCGGCGGCCTCGCCGGCGGTCAGGACGAGGTCGTGGTCGGCCAGGGCCAGCCACAGCTTGCCCGAGAGCACGTAAAGCCATTCGTAGCCCTCGTGGGTGGACTGCTGGGGCCGTGCGTCCGGGGTGTCGCGGACGGGGATGATCTGCTTGTAGGCGCGCATGCCGCCGAGGTAGTGGGTCAGCGGCACATAGGTCTGGCCGTGGCGGGTGAAGGGGCGCGGGTTCACGCGGGGATCGCCGGTGGCGGGAGCGCCGACGAGTTCGTCGAGCTGCACTCCGTAGGCCTTGGCGAGGGGCAGCAGAAGCTCCAGCGTCGGCCGCCTGCCGCCCGACTCAAGGCGGGACAGGGTGCTGAGCGAGATCCCGGTCGCCTCGCTGAGCTGGGCCAGCGTGGTGCCGCGGGCGCGGCGCAGCGCCCGCAGGCGGGGTCCTACGGCGGTCAGCACCTCGGCCATGTCGTCGTCAGCCATCCGTCCATTTGCCGTCACGGCAACGCGGTTTGTCAAGTTGGCTCTGCCGTACGCCACCCGGCCAGATCACCTCAGACCCGGAAATATCGAGTTAATTCATGTCAATTGGAATATTTCATTGCCTTATTGGCACAAATGACAGGCCGACCTAATTCCCGTTTTTCTGGCATTTGAATTGTTAGGATCGTGCGGGTCTTGATCCATCGGACCTGGGAGCTGCTGTGGTGTCCTTCGAAGACAGGGCCGCCCGGCTCCAGCGCATCGAGCGGGGCCAGGAGACCTACGGCGAAGGTGACGCGAAGTCCCAGGCGCTCGCCTTCTACCTGGACCACATGCTCGACGAGGTGGTCGCGCGGGTCGTGAAGGGCGGCGCCAGGCGTGTGCGCGAGCCGGTGGAACTGCTGATCAGCCTGTCCGGCTTCTCCCCGCTCACCACGATCATCGCCTTCAAGGCACTCAACCCCCGCCGCCTCCTGGTCGTGTCGTCCGAGACCGCCGCGGACAGCATCGACGTGATCGCCGGCTGCCTCGTGGGCCCGGGCGGGCTCCGGCCGCGCGACTTCACGCACCGCTCCTGCGTGCCCACGGACCCGCTCGGCATCTACCGCATCCTCAAGGAGGAGCTCGGCCGGGCGCACCCGGTCGGCGGGGCCCGGCCGTACGCGATCATCGACATCACCGGCGGCCGGAAGGTCATGAGCGCCGCGGCGGCCCTCGCGGCCTGGCAGCTGGGCCTGGACCTGTGTTACATCGACAGCGAGTACGACGCCGTGCGGCACCGCCCCGTCCCGGGCTCGGACCGGCTGCTTCTGCTGGACAACCCGACCACGCTGTTCGGGGAGCAGCGGATGGCCGGGGCGCTCGAGGCGTTCGCCGGCGGCGCCTTCGAGAGTGCGCGGCAGCGATACGACGAGTTGTGCGAGAGCCTCGCCGCGCCGGGCCGGGCGCGGCTCATGCGGGCGCTGTCGGACCTGTATCGCGCCTGGTGCGACCTCGACCTTGAGCGGCTGCCGGGATGCATCGAGGCGGTGGCGTCGGTGCTGGAGCACGAGTCCTACCAGGTCGGCGCGGAGACCTCGGAGCGAGTCTCGCGCCAGCTCGGCTTCCTGCGCCGGATCGCGGCGGGCGAGCGGGACAGTCTCCTGGTCTGCTATTTCGTGCTGAGCGAGCACTATCGCGAACTCGGGCGGCACGACTTCGCCGCGCTGCTGTCGTATCGCACCATCGAGGGGTGCCTGGCGGGACGGCTGGAGTCGCTCGCGGCGGGGTTCGCCTGCGACCGGCCGGACTACACGCTGCTCACCGGCGACGTGCCGGCGCTGGAGGAGCGGTACGACGAGATCCAGCGCTCCCTCGGCCGGACCGGATCGGTGAACACGCTTCCTCCGGTCATCGGGTTGATGAGCGCGGCGGTGCTGCTCGTCGCGCTGGGGGACCGGCTTCCCGCCAAGGCGGGGATCGGCGATCACAAGGCGCTGTCCCACCTCAACTCCCTGGTCACGGCGCGCAACAAGTCGATCCTGGCGCACGGCGACCGTCCGGTGAGCCCGAAGGACAGCGCGACCCTCGGAGAGAAGGCGAAGATCGCGCTGCGGGCGGCCTGGGCGCTGCGGGGCACCGGCGAGGACGTCATCCGGCTCTGCGACGACCTGCGGTTCGTCCGCACGGACCGGTGAGGCGTCGACGTGCTCGGGCTCGCCGTACTGCTTGTGGGGATCCCGCTCCTGTGGCTCATCGACTACAGGCGCGAGGTCCTGATCACGTTGAACGCCCCCGAGGGGGCGATCCGGCTGCCTCTCACATTCCGGGCGGGGTTACCGGACAAGCTCGCCGATATCGGCACCGATCTCCGGGAGGTCGAAGCGGAGCTGGAGGCGGGCTTCGTCAGTGACAGGCGCGGGCAGGGTGACTACTTCTGCCTGAGCGGGCAACGCTTCGACGTCTTCGTCAGGAGCGAGCCCGAGGAGGGCAGCGGAGAGCCGCTGGCGGTCGTGACCTCGGTGAAGAGGCGGAGGCGTCCGTTGAACGCGAGGTTCACGGTCAACGCCGCGGTGAGCTTCCACACGCCGCGGGAGGGGCGCCAGTGCGACATCGACGCCGTGCACGAGGAGGTGGGCGAGCGTCTGCGCGCCGCCCGCCGCGCCCACGACCTCGCCGAGTCGGGCCTTGGCTCGCCGGACGACCGGATCGTGGAGAAGAACCGGCTGCACGCCCAGGTCCGCCGGCATTACTCCGCCCTGCTGATGATGATCGATCTGCTGTCGGAACGGCTCAAGCACGAGGGGACGGTGAGCGTCGCGGGCGTGGTGCTCGCCGCGTCGCCGCTGTATCCGCCTGGGACGTTCCCGGTCCGCCTGCACGGTCCCGGCGAGCCCGGTCCGAATGAGCAGGGTCCGAATGAGCAGGGTCCGGACAAGCGCAGTCCGGACGAACACGCTCCGGACGAGCCCTTCGGCGCCGGCACGCCGGTCGTCGTGGCGGCCGGCCGGGAGTCGGCGAAGGTGCAGGTCCAGGCGGTCGACGGAGACGTCCTCCATCTGGGTCAGGCCGACCGGCTCGGCCTGGTCCCCGGCGACCGGGTGAGTGTTTCGAGCAGCGCGCGCTTCGGCCTCGCCCCGCACTCCTACGCACTCAAACGGCTTCTGCAGGAGGAGGTGGCGGGCAACTGGGAGGTGCTGGCGCGGATGCTCAGCGCGCCCTCGACGCTCCCCCCGCTGCCCTCGCCCCGCCCGCCCGCGGCGTTCTTCGACTCCGGTCTGAACCGCGAGCAGCGAGAGGCTGTGACGGGGGCGGTGTCCAGTCCGCACGCCTTCTTCATCCAGGGGCCGCCGGGGACCGGCAAGACCACGGTGATCACCGAGATCGTCCGGCAGCTGGTGACCCGGGGCGAGCGTGTGCTGCTGCTCGCTCCGATGCACGTCGCGGTCGACGAGGTACTGCGGCGCCTCCGTGACGTCGACGGCGTGTTCCCGCTGCGCCTCGCGTGGGACGACAGCCGGGTGCGGCCGGAGCTCCGCAGGTTCACCAAGTCGGCGATCGCCGGTGAGATCGCGCGCAGGGCGCGCCGCCCGGAGACCTCCGGCGTGGCCGGCTGGCGCGCCGAGGCGGCCGGCCTCGCCGAGGAGCGTTCCCGGATCGAGGCATACCTCGCCGCCGTGCGCGCGCAGGCCGACGCCGGCGCACGGCGCGACCGGGTGCTCCGCGACGGCGAACGCCACCGCGCCGGGCACCGCGCCGCCGTGGCGGAGGCCGGGCGTGAGATCTCCCTGGCCGCCGGCGCGGAACGGGCCGCCGCCGGACGGCTCGCCCGGGCCTCCCGGCTCGAACACGCCTCTGGCGAGGCGGTGGCGCGGCTCGAAAACGGCGCCACGGTCTGGACGGTGCTGCTGGCGAGCATCGGCATGGGTGCCCTCGGCCGTGCGCGCCGGGAGCACCGGGCGGCCCAGCGCGACGTGGAAGCCGCCAGCCGCGAGCACAAGGGCGCGGCGGCGGCGGGTGCCCGGTGGCGGGCCCGGCTCGACGCCCTCCACGCCGGGCACGCCAAGCAGGAGCGCCGCGAGCGCAAGGCACAGGCGCGAGTCGCACGCCGCACCGAGGAGACCGCACACGCGCGGGCCCTGCTCCCCGACCCCGATCTGGCGCACGCCGGCGAGGCGCACCTTGCCGCGCGGGTCCGGTCGATCAAGGACCGGGAATGGCGCCTGGACCGCTACGCCCACCTGGAGCGACGCTGGTTCCACCTCACCGGCCTGGACCGGGCGGCGGGTCGGGACGAGGAACAGGGGCTCATCGACAGCCTGGCCGGGCAGCTGGCCGTGTCGGCCAATCTCGTCTGCTGCACCACGGTCGGGTTCGGCGGCGACAGGGACCTGCGCGGCGAGGAATACGACACGCTCATCGTCGACGAGGCCAGCCGGGTCGTCGACAGCGAGTTCCTCATCGGGGCCAAGCAGGCCCGCCGCTGGATCCTGGTCGGCGACGAAAAGCAGCTCCCGCCGTACGTGGAGGCGAAGAACGAGCACTTCCTGCACGCGCTGAGCGCCCTGCACATGACGGAGCGGGGCGCCGCCCCCGACCTGCGCGCCGCGGTCGACACGCTGGGGAAGCTGTGGCTGGAGGAGGAGGAACTGCACCGCTTCCGCGGCGAGTCCGTCACGGGGATCGCCGAGGGCCTCCACCGCGAGCACTGGCGGGCGGTATACCGCGAGAAGTTCGCCGAGGGGCGCCGCCGGCTTCAGGACCGGGGGGCCGACGGCGACCGCGAGTTGCTCGGCGCCATACGCACCCACCTCGTGCGCAGCCTGTTCGAGCGGTGCGTCGCCGAGGGCCCGCCGTCCCTGCGGCAGGAGCTGATCGAGCAGCGCAGGATGATCGATCCGATCGCCGCGCTGATCAGGGAGCCGGTGTACGACGGGCGCTATCGCAGCGCCCCGGCGGACGAGCTGGCGGCCTCGGGGGTGACGGAGCTCGTCACCGGCCAGACGTTCCGCCGTCCGCTCACGTTCCTTGACACCTCCGGCCATCCCCGGGCCGGTGACGAGCTTGTGGGGACGGGGTTCGTCAACGTGCTCGAAGCCGACCTGGTCGCCGCTGCCTGCCGGATCTGGGAGCACGAGCTGCGGGCCCGCGAGGAGAAGAACGTGACGGTCAGCGTGCTGACCTTCTATTCCGCCCAGGCACGCGCGATCAAGGAGCGGCTGGAGCGACAGGGGGACTTCCAGGTCCTGAGATTCGAGGTGATCGACGCGATCGACAGGATTCAGGGCCAGCAGAGTGATCTGGTCGTCATCAGCTTCTGCCGTACCCGGCGCGGCGGGGGCCGGGAGCTGTCGAACTTCGCGCTGTGGCTGCAGGACGTCCGCCGGCTCAACGTCGCCTGCAGCAGGGCGCGCCGCGGGATCACGCTGATCGGCCACCTCAACACCCTCACCCGGCTGCGCGGCGTGCCCGAGGCGGAGCGGTTCTACGCGAACATGGCCGGGCTCTTCGCCCCCGGCAATCCGCATGCCCTGCTGCTCAAGCAGCTGGAGGTGAATCCCACGTGAAGCTGGTGCGGATCAGCCCCACGCCGCTTCCCGGCGGCGGGGTCGCCGCCGTGCGCGAGGCGCTCCTGCCCATGCTGCACTGGCGCAACGTGCCGGTGCTGCGCAGGCAGTCGCGGGAGCTGACGTCGCTGGAGCGGTTCGTCCTGGAGATGGGGCTGACGTTCGGCACGGTCGAGCCCGCCGACTTCGCAGCGGTGACGTCGCTGCCGCCCGCCGTGCTCGCGGGGGCCGCGTGGCGCCTGGTCGCCGACGGGGTGCTGGCCTGCGACGGGAGCGGCTACCGGGTCGATCCGGAGCGGGCGGCGACCGTCCTGCGGCAGCGGACCGCCGACCGCCCGGTGCCCTCCACGGCCGACTTCGTCCTGCTGCCCCGCACCGGCGAGCTGTTCGTCGTCCCCTCGGAGCAGAACAGCTGGCTGCGCGACCTCGAACGCAAGCAGGTGATCGCGGACCTGCGTGCTCCGGTGCCGTCCGAGCTCAGGGCGTACACCAGGGCGGAGTATCTCGGCATGCGTGTGCGTGAGGGCACGGCGGGCGGGCGGGGCTCGGACATCGCCGACGTCCCGATCCCCGAGCACGGCGACGTCCCGCTCATCGAACCCCTGAGGGGTGAGCGGGGGCGGCCGGATCTGCCCGGGGTGTGCCCCGTCTACCGCTGCCGCGCGATCGTCCGGGAGGAGCCGGGCTCCGGCCTCGCCGCGGACGTCACCGTCACCGGGACCGCCCGCCGCTCCGGCAAGAACGGTGAGAGGGCCGAGGTGAGCTTCACCTTGGCCGGGAGCTTCGCCCTGGTCAGGGTCGACGGCCTGCTCGGCGGATGGCTGGAGATCGCCGGCCGCCTGGAGGACCCGGCGCTCCAGCGCGCCCTGGGCGAGGAGCTCGGTCTGCCGGGGGCCCCGGCGCTGCGGCGGCGCGGTTACGCCGCCTGGGAGGTCCTCGTGAACGGCGAAGCCGCCCGCGCGCTCTGCCGCAAGGGCAGGACGCTGAGCGACGTGACGGGATTCGCCGTGCAGGCCGAGGAAGCCGCGGTGGAGGTCTCGTGCCGGTTCTTCCCAGTCGACGACGAGGCCCGGCTGCTGTTCGCCCGTGACGACGTCGTCGCGGCGGTGATGGCGGCGCCCGACCCCGCGAAGGCGCTGAGGCAGGCCGCCGCGGAGGCCGGCCGCCGCTACGGGGCCGCACTCACCGAGGAGTCCATACGCGAGCGGATTTGGGCACTCGGCCACTACGCGCTCACCTACGAGCTGCGCCGAGGTAGGGACTTCGCCTATGACTGACCGGATCGACCTCGGCGCGCTCACCTTCGACGACGGGTTCTTCCTCGTGCGGGACGCCGGCCGGTCCCACGGCGCGTATTCGCCCGGCGACCCGCCGCCGGGCGGTTACCGGCACGTCTTCACCTACACGGGGTCGCGCACGAGCATCAAGGACGCCGCTCTGGAGATGATCCGCGAGGCGCGCGACAAGGTGTTCGTCGCCAGTTTCCTCCTCGGTGAGAACGACCTGCTGCGCGCCCTGTACGCCGCGGCCGAGCGCCTGCGTGGCGGCGTCTACATCGTCTCGGAGCTGAGCGAGCAGAGTCTGCGCCGCCGCCTGGCCGAGCTGGAGGAGACGCGCGACCCGGACGACGCCGCCCGCGTCCAGCGCAAACACTTCGCCGAACTGACCCGGCGGGGCATCGCCGTACGGGGGCACCCCGATTGCCATGCGAAGTTCGTCGTGGTGGACGACCGGGTCGCGCTGATCTCCAGCGCCAATCTGGACACGAACGGGCTCAACAAGATCGGGGAGAACGGGGTGGTCGTCCGCGAACCGGCGGAGGTCGACAGGATCGCCCGGTTCTTCGTGCGGTTGTGGCACGCCAGCTCCTACGAGATGCCGCCGGGGTCGGCGACCTACTCGGTCCAGAAGGTGGAGCCGGCGCCGAGCCCGTGCCGGGTGCCGAGTCCCGGGGAGCCGCCGGCGCCGGGTGTGATCTGGACTCACGGCGACGAGCGGTTCATCCTGTCCCACCTGCGCGACGTGATCGGCGAGGCACGCGGCAACCTGCTGCTGGCGACGTTCTCGCTGAACGGGCTCGTCGATCACCCGGACCTGCTTCTCGGGCCGCTGGAACGCGCGATGTCCAGGCGGCGGCTGCGGGTCGATCTGCTGTGCCGGGGCCGCAACAACATGGCCGCCCACCGGGCCGACGCCACGGCGCTCGCCGACCTCGGAGTGCATGTGCACGCCGACTCGCTCAACCACGCCAAGGGCGTCGTCGCCGACGGGGTGAGGGGCGCGTTGTTCTCGGCGAACTTCGACGCCGCCCACGGCCTGCTCGACGGCGTGGAGACCGGGGTGCGGCTGGACGGCGAGGCCGCGCTGGCGGAGGCCGTCCGCTACTTCACCCATGCGATCGACCAGGCCGACCTCTCCTTCGCCCGGCGTCCGGCGCAGAGGGAGATGGACCGCCGGCTGGCCGCCGGATGGCGCAGGCCGTGGCCTTTGAAGCAGGAGCTTCACGTCGGCTGCGAGGACGAGGTGTGGCTCGCGTTCCGCGCTCAGGCCGCGCGGCCTCCGGTGCTCTACACGCAGGAGAGGGAGGGGAGCTTTCTCCTGTACGCGGGTGAGTCGGTGTGGGAGTTGTTCGGCACCGGCGACCGGGGGCGTTGGTGGTTGGCCCCCGCGCCCGGGGAGTCCACGCCGGGGGCGCGTGCGCTGCTGGACGGCTGGTTGTCCCGGCCGCGCGAGACCGCCGCCGGGATCCGGCGGGGTCTCTGCCCGGCCGTCCTGACACGCAGGTGAACGGGCCTGGCTGTGCCGTACCGCCTGTCCTTGCGGGGTACGGCGGTGACTGTTGCCCGCTTTGTCGAATATGCGATTGGTTGATGGCGCTTTAGGCAAACGGGATTGGTTCGTTGCCCGGCTCGTTTGGCGCGTGAGGGGCGTCATCCCTGCTCGGTCGGGCGGTGGTGCTCCTCCACCGCCAGGCGGGCCAGGTCGACACGTGAGTCGATGTCCAGTTTGCGGAAGATCTGCCGCAGGTGGAACGCCACCGTGTGCACGCTGATGTACATCTGGTCGGCCACCTGCCGGTTGGTCAGGCCGCGGGCGACCAGATGGGCGACGAGCCGCTGGGTGGCGGTCAGGCCGTCCCAGCCCAGGGCCGAGGGGCGGCCCCGGGTCCAGTGGCGGTGCCGTACCCCGAGCCGGCGCAGCCGCCGCCGCGTCCGGGCGGCGTCGCGGACGGCGCCGGTCGCCTCGTAGCCGAGGAGGGCGTCGTCGAGGGCGCCGACCGCGCCGTCCCGGTCTCCCCGCCGGGCGAGGAGGGCGCCGAGGTCCTCCCGGGCGGAGGCGCGGGCGTGCTCGTCGGGGTATTGCGCGGCGGCGCCGGTCAGGGCGGAGGCGTCGCCGGTCAGCAGGCCCCGGGTGTGCGCGGCGGCTGCCAGGAGCAGAGGGTGTCCGGGGTTGTCGCGGGCGAGGCGGTCGGTGGCGGCGGCGACGGTCTCGGCCCGGTGGTGGTCGCCGGCGCCGAGGGCGTGCCGGACCAGCCAGGCGGCGGCGGTGGGTTCCACGACGAGGGGGGACGGCAGCCGGTCGAGTGCGGAGCACAGGTCGCAGGTCAGGGTGGCGGCTCTGCGGCGGTTACCGAGGGCCTCGGCCGCCTGAGCGGCGATCAGCAGGCAGCGTGCTCGGCCGTGGGTGGCGGCGTGGTCCGGCAGGGGGGTGTGGCCGACGGTGTCGGTGCAGGCGGCGGCGGTCTGCGGGTCGCCTCGGCGGAGCGCCGCCGCGCCGAGGACCGCGGCGCCGAGCGAGGTGAACAGGCGTGCGCCCGAGGCGTCGGCGGCGGCCAGGGCCGTCTCGGCCGCGGTCACCGCGTCGGCGGGGCGGTGGCGGGCCAGGTCGAGCCGGGCGGAGAGCACGGCGGGGCCCGCGGCCCACGCCTGATTCTCCGGCCTGTCCACCTCCTCACGGGCGGTGCGCAGCACGGTCTCTGCCTCGTCGAGACGGTGGAGGTCGAGCAGCATCGAGGCCAGGTTGAGCCGGGGGTGGAGACTGCGGGCCTCCTGTGTGCCCTCATCGGCGCGGCTTACGGCCTCCCGGGCCGTGCGCAGCCCCTCGTCGAGGTGGCCGGTGTCCCATCGCGCGGCCGACAGGAGCACGAGGCCCGCGACCGGCGTGGCACCGTCTCCGTCGGGAAGCCCCTCGGCCGGCTCCCCCGCCCGCGCCCCATCACCGGGTGCCCCGGGCGGGGGGTGAAGGGGGGCCGCTTCCGCGGCGGGCCCGGCCCGGCCGTGCGGGAGCCCGCCAGTCTGGTGGTGCGGGTCCGCCTGTCCGGCGGTGCCGCCCCACTCGTGCGAGGCCGCCTCCCCGGCAAGACCGCCGCCGGGCGGGTCGTAGGGGGAGGCCGCTTCCTTGGCTGGGCCGTACCGGCCGGGTGGGGGCCCGCAGATCTGGTGGTGCAGGGCCTGCCGCACCGGCACGGGCATGACCTCCAAGACTGCACGGCGGACCAGGTCGTGCCGGAAGACCAGGCCGCCGCCGCCCGTGGTGAGCAGGCCGGCGTCCATAGCCTCGTCCAGGGCGGGCAGAAGCGCCGCCGGGGTCCCGCCGAGCGCCCCGGCCACGTCCTCGGGTGAGAACGGTGCCCCCAGCACCGCGGCGATCTCCGCCACTCCCCGCGCCTGGCCGCTAAGCCGGTCCAGGCGCCGCGCCACCAGGGTAAGGAGTCGCCTGGGCAGCCGTTCCGCGACAAGGTGCGCCGCACCGCCCGCGACACGCACCCCCCGCTCCTCGCGCAGCCCGGTCACGAGTTCGGTCAGCAGGAGCGGGTTGCCGCAGGCCCCGGCGGCCAGTTTCAGCAGGTCGAGGCCGGGCGGCGCGGGCAGCAGGTCGGCGGTCAGGCCGGCCGCGGCGCCCGGCGGCAGCGGACGGAGCTCCAGCCGCACCGCGCCCTCCGCCTCCAGCGTCGCGAACAGGCGTTCGGCACCGGGTGACCGGCCCGTGGTGCCGCGCGCGAGCAGCCACACCACGGGGTACGGCGTAAGCCGGGCCCGCAGGGTCCGCACCGCCGTCAAGGTCGCGGGACCGGCCCACTGCAGATCGTCCAGGGCCACCACGAGGGGACGGCGCGCGGCGAGGGCCTCGGCCCGGGTGCGCAGCCGTTCGACCAGCGTGAGGTCGGTTTCGGCAGGGGTGGGCGGCGGCTCGCCGAGCGCGGTGAACAGCGGCGCCATCGGGACAAGCTCCCCCAGCTCCTCGGCCTGCCCGGCGGCGACGGCGAACCCCTGCCCGGCGGCCTTGGCGGCGGCCTCGGCGAGGATTCTGCTCTTGCCGGCGCCGGTCTCCCCGTCGAGGAGGAGCGCCCCGCCCCGGCCCGATCTCGCGGCGCGCAGCAGACCGAGGACTGTCCGCCACTCATGGTCACGCCCACGCATGCGACCCCTTTCCCACCGATCGGTCGCCGCCCATCCCGAACACTGTCCGTCACGAAGGGGTTACCTCTATCGTAGGCGCGGCCTCCCCACATCCCCCACCTGGGTAGCCGCACCTGCACCTCCCCAGCCTCAGCAGTCCGATCCGGGGGGGAGGACTACCCAGATTGAGGATGTAAGGATGGATATCCGAAGCAAGCCTCGATAGGGAGGGCCTTTCGTTTCCCGGCACCCGGCCAGGGCGCCGGGCGACCGGGGCCGCATCCGACCGGACCCATCGAGGGGGTTTTCGCGATGCCCATGCTTCAGAACCGCCGGGGTACACAGGGGTCGTACCGCCTCTCCCCGATACGCGAGTTCGAGGACGTCTACGATCACCTCGGCCGCCTGATGACCTCGGCTCTCGGCGAGGCCGCCGTCGGTGAGATGCCGTGGTCGCCGCTCGGGGACATCTCCGAGACCGAGGACTCCTACGTGATCGAGGTCGATCTTCCCGGCATGTCCAAGGAGCAGATCGACGTGCAGGTGAACGACCGCGAAATCTCGGTTTCCGGCGAGGTCATGGAGAAGGAGCACGGCCGCCGGCACCACAAGACACGCCGTACGGGCCGCTTCGAGTATCGCGTCGTCATGCCCGGCGACATCGACCCCACCCGGGTGGCCGCGCAATACGACAACGGCGTGCTCACGATCAACGTGCCCAAGGCGGAGGTCACCAAGCCGCGCCACATCGAGATCTCGGGATGAGCCATGGCCCTACCCGCGTCCGCGTCCGGTTCCCCGGCGGCGGGGTACACGCCGGTGGCCGTCTACACCGACTACCTGCGCGCGCAGAAGGCGGTTGACTACCTCTCCGACAACCACTTCCCGGTGGACAGGACGGCCATCGTCGGCAGTGGTCTCAAACTCATGGAGAAGGTCCTCGGGCGCATGACCCCCGCCAAGGCCCTTGGCAGGGGCGCCATCGCGGGCGCCTGGTTCGGCCTGCTCATCGGGCTGTTCCTGGCGATCTTCTCGACCCGGGCCGGCACGGCGGGGATCGTGATCCTCTGGGGCCTGATCTGGGGTCTGATCGCCGGGGCGCTGTTCGGTGTGGTGTCGCACCTGCTGACCAAGGGGCAGCGGGACTTCGTCGCGGTCAGCCAGGTGGTCGCCGACAGATACGAGGTGCTCGTCGATCCCGAGCACGCCGAACGCGCACGGGAGATGCTGCAGGCCGGCGGGGTCTCCGGCGGCATGTGAACAGGAGGCTCTCATGGCCAAGGCAGTGGGAATCGACCTTGGGACGACGAACTCGGTGATCGCCGCCGTGGAGGGCGGGCAGCCCGACGTCATCCCCAACGCCGAGGGGTCGCGTACGACCCCGTCGGTGGTGGCGTTCACCGAGCAGGGCGAGCGGCTGGTCGGCCAGCTGGCCAGGCGGCAGGCCATCCTCAATCCCAAGGGCACGATCTACTCGGCCAAACGCTTCGTCGGCCGCCGCTACGACGAGGTGACCAGCGAGATGGCGGCGGTGTCGTTCGACGTGGTGCCGGGGCCGAACGGCGAGGCCCGCTTCGAGATCCGCGGCAAGCAGTACACCCCCGAGGAAATCTCCGCCCTGGTGATCCGCAAGCTCGTCGACGACGCCGGGCGGCACCTCGGCGAGCGGATCACCGAGGCCGTGATCACCGTGCCCGCCTACTTCAACGACGCCCAGCGCCACGCGACCAAGGACGCAGGGCGCATCGCCGGGCTTGAGGTGCTGCGCATCATCAACGAGCCGACCGCCGCCGCCCTCGCCTACGGCCTCGACAAGAAGACCAACGAGACGGTGCTGGTGTTCGACCTCGGCGGCGGGACCTTCGACGTGAGCATCCTGAACATCGGCGACGGGGTCGTCGAGGTGCGTTCGACCGCCGGCGACACCCACCTGGGCGGCGACGACTTCGACCGGCGCATCGTCGACCACCTGGCCGACGAGTTCCAGCGGCAGGAGGGCATCGACCTGCGGCGCGATCCGCAGGCGCTGCAACGGCTGTTCGAGGCGGCCGAGAAGGCCAAGGTGGAGTTGTCGTCGGTCACCCAGACGACGATCAGCCTGCCGTTCGTCACCGCCGACGCCAACGGTCCCAAACATCTCAACACGACCCTGATGCGGTCCACGTTCGAGCAGATCACCGCCGATCTGGTGGAGCGGTGCCTGGGACCGGTCAAGCAGGCGATGTCCGACGCCAAGCTCACCGCCGACGACATCGACGAGGTGATCCTGGTGGGCGGCTCCACCCGGATCCCCGCCGTGCAGAACCTCGTGCGCCGCCTCACCGGAGGCAAGGACCCCAACATGTCGGTCAACCCCGACGAGGTGGTCGCGATCGGCGCCGCCGTCCAGGCCGCCGTGATCAAGGGCGAGGTGAAGGACGTCCTGCTGCTCGACGTCACGCCGCTGTCGCTGGGCGTGGAGACGCTGGGCGGGGTGATGACCAAGGTCCTCGAGCGCAACACGACCATCCCGGCCCGCCGTACCGAGACCTTCAGCACCGCCGAGGACAACCAGAGCTCCGTCGACGTCGTCGTGCTGCAGGGCGAACGCGAGCGGGCCGCCGACAACCGCGTGCTCGGGAGGTTCCGGCTGGAGAACATCCGCCCGGCGGCGCGGGGTGTGCCGCAGGTCGAGGTCACCTTCGACATCGACGCCAACGGCATCCTCAACGTCTCGGCCAGGGACAAGGAGACCGGCGGCGAGCAGCGCATCACGATCAGCGAGAGCTCGACGCTGCAGAAGGACGAGGTCGAGCGGATGATCGCGGACGCCGAGCGGCACCGCGGCGAGGACACGCGGCTGCGCGAGCTGGTGAACGCCCGCAACGAGCTGGACTCGGTCGCCTACCAGGTCGACCGGCGGCTCGGCGAGCTCGGCTCGGCGGTGGCGGCACACGACAGGGCACGCGCCGAGATGCTGGTCGCCGACGCCCGGCAGGCCGTGAAGGAGGAGGCTCCGCTGGACCGGCTGCGTTCGCTGACCTCGGAGTTGCAGCAGGTGTTCCACGGACTGGCCGCCACCGCTCCGGGCGGGCCGCCGCCGGGCGGGGCGGGTGAGGACGGCGAGCGTCCGGGAGGCGACGACGTGATCGACGCCGAGTTCACCGAGCCCGAGTGACCTGCCATGTCCGAGCACGATCCGGCGTCCGCCCCGCCCGGCCGGCCCCATCCTGAGCGGGCAGGTCCCGATCAGGATGGGTTTGAGCAGACGGGGGCAGGGCGGGGCGGGCCCGAACAGGCCGCGCCGGAAGGGCGGCCTGACCGGGCCGAGGAGCTGGAAGCGCTGGTGGCACGCCTTGAGCAGCGTGTGGCCGAGCTCGAGGACCAGTGGCTGCGTGCCCTCGCCGAGCTCGACAACATGCGCAAACGGGCGGCCAGGGAGGCCGAGTGGGAGCGGGCGCGGATGTTCAGGGAGTGGCTGCCCGTGCTCGACCACCTCGACCTGGCGCTCCAGCACGCCGAAGCCGAGCCCGCCTCGCTCGCCGAAGGGGTGAGCGCGGTGCGCGACCAGGCGCTCGCCCTGCTTGAGAGGTACGGCTACGCCCGCCAGGACGACGCCGGGGCCGGCTTCGACCCGGCCCGGCACGAGGCGGTCGGCGCGGTCCCGGCGGCCGATGTCCCGTCGGGGACGGTCGTCGGGGTGGTGCGCCCCGGCTACGGCGAGGGCGACCACCAGCTTCGGCCCGCGGCCGTGATCGTGTCGAAGGCGGACTAGATGGCCGATCAACGCGACTTCTACGAGGCGCTCGGTGTCTCCAGGACGGCGAGCGAGGAGGAGATCCAGCGCGCCTACCGCAAGCTGGCCCGCACCTACCACCCGGACGTCAACAAGGACCCGGGGGCCGAGGAGAGGTTCAAGGAGGCCTCCGAGGCCTACCAGGTGCTGTCCGATCCGGAGACGCGGCGCCGCTACGACGCGTTCGGGCCCGACTTCCGCCGGGTGCCGGAGGGCGTCGACCCGCAGGCGTGGGCCCGCGCGGGCGCCGCGGCCGGGGCGGGCCAGGGAGGCCGGGGGGGCGGGGGGCGGCGGCGGGTCGATGTGAACATCGACCTGGAGGACCTGCTCGGCGAGATGTTCGGCGGCGTGGGGGGCCGCAGCTGGGGTCCGGCGCCCGGCGCCGACCAGGAGGCCGAACTGGTGCTCACCGTCGAGGACGCCTACCGGGGCGGGCGCAGGACACTCACCCTCGGCGAGGGGCGGCGGCTCGACGTCTCGATCCCTGCCGGGGTGACCGACGGGCAGCGCATCCGGCTGGCCGGCCAAGGCGGGCACGGCGGGCGGGGCGCGACCCGCGGCGACCTCTACCTGCTCGTGCGCATCGCCGACCACCCGCGCTACCGCGTCGAGGGGCGCGACGTCCACGTGGCGCTGCCGCTCACCCCTTGGGAGGCGGCGCTGGGGGCGACCGTCCCCCTCGACACCCCCGGCGGGGAGACCAAGGTGAAGGTGCCGCCGGGCACCTCCACGGGCCGCCGCCTGCGGCTGCGCCGCCAGGGGCTGCCCAACCCGCACGGCGACCCCGGCGACCTCTACGCCGAGGCCCGCGTCATGGTCCCCGGTCATCCCACCGACACCGAACGCCACCTGTTCGAGCAACTCGCTACCGCCTCCGCCTTCGACCCGAGGAGGCCACGATGACCGGCTCCGCCGTACGGCACCCGGACCGGCCGACGACCCCTCACGCCTCAGGCCGGACCGGCTCCGCCGTACGGCACGGGCCTCGGGGCCCGGCGGCCCCGCGCGGCCGGATCGAGTGGCCGGCCCGAGCACCCGGCCGGACCGGCTCCGCCGTACGGCACCCGGACCGGCCCACGACCCCTCACGCCTCAGGCCGGACCGGCTGCGCCGTACGCCGCCCGGACCCGCGCGGGAGGCCGCGATGAGCCGGCTTGTCGTGCGGCGGGTGCCTCCGGGGCGGGTGCTGGACCTGGAGAGTTTCGCCCATGCCACCGGGCTCCACCCCGATCTGGCGCGGCGGCTCGTCGCGCTCGGCCTGCTTGAGGCCGCGCCCGACGCGGGCGGGCGGCTGTGGTTCCCCCTGTCGCAGATCGCCGCGGCGGGGCGGATCCAGCGGCTGCGGGCCGGGTTCTCGCTGAACTACGCCGCGCTGGGGCTGGTGATGGACCTGCTCGACCATATCGCGGAGCTGGAGGCGGCTCTGCGCGACCGACGCCGCAACCCACGCACCGGAGGAGGGTCGCCGTGGACCCGAACCGACTGACGCACAAATCGCAGGAGGCGCTGCACGACGCGCAGACGCGGGCGCTGCGATTCGGCCATACCGAGGCCGACGGCGAGCACCTGCTGTCGGCGCTGCTGGACAAACCCGACGAGCTCGTGCCGCGCCTGCTGCGCCAGGCGGGCGCCGACCCGGACCGCCTCAAAGACGACCTTGAGGCCGAGCTGGAGCGCCGTCCCCGCGTGAGCGGGCCGGGGGCGACACCGGGGCAGATCTTCGTGACCCGGCGCCTGTCGCGGCTGCTCGACGACGCGGAGCGGGAGGCCGACCGGCTGAAGGACGAGTATGTCTCGGTCGAGCACCTGCTGACGGCGCTGCTCGACGAGGGCTCGCAGACCGTGTCCGGGCGGCTGCTGCACGACCACGGTGTCACCCGCGACGGCTTCCTGCGGGCACTCACGGCGATCCGCGGCCACCAGCGGGTCACCTCGGCGACGCCGGAGGCGGCCTATGAGGCCTTGGAGAAGTACGGCAGGGACCTGGTGGCCGACGCCGCCGCCGGCAAGCTCGACCCGGTGATCGGCCGCGACGCCGAGATCCGGCGGGTGATCCAGATTCTCTCCCGCAAGACGAAGAACAACCCGGTGCTGGTCGGCGACCCCGGCGTCGGCAAGACCGCCGTCGTGGAGGGCCTCGCCCAGCGTATCGACCGCGGCGACGTGCCCGAGGGCCTGAAGGACAAGACGGTCTTCGCGCTGGACATGGGCTCGCTTGTGGCGGGGGCGAAGTACCGCGGCGAGTTCGAGGAGCGGCTGAAGGCCGTGCTGAACGAGGTCAAGGCGGCCGAGGGGCGGATCCTGCTCTTCATCGACGAGCTGCACACCGTCGTCGGGGCGGGCGCGGCCGAGGGCGCCGTGGACGCCGGGAACATGCTGAAGCCGATGCTGGCCCGCGGCGAGCTCCACATGATCGGCGCCACCACCGTGCAGGAATACCGCAAGCACATCGAGAAGGACGCCGCGCTGGAGCGCCGCTTCCAGCCGGTGCTGCTCGACGAGCCCTCCGTGGAGGACGCCATCTCGATCCTGCGCGGCCTGCGCGAGCGGCTTGAGGTGTTCCACGGCGTGAAGATCCAGGACAGCGCTTTGATCGCCGCCGTGGTGCTGAGCCACCGCTACATCTCCGACCGCTTCCTGCCCGACAAGGCGATCGACCTGGTCGACGAGGCGTGCGCGATGCTGCGCACGGAGATGGACTCGATGCCGGCCGAGCTCGACGAGCTGACCCGGCGGGTCACCCGCCTGGAGATCGAGGAGGCGGCCCTGTCGAAGGAGAGCGACCCGGCCAGTGAGGCGCGGCTGGACGACCTGCGCAGGGAGCTCGCCGACCTGCGCGCCGAGGCCGGCTCGATGCGTGCCCAGTGGGAGGCCGAGCGGCGGGCCCTGCGCAAGGTGCAGGAGCTGCGGCGCGAGATCGAGGAGGTGCACCGCCTCGCCGAGCAGGCCGAGCGCGACTACGACCTCAGCCGCGCCGCCGAGCTCCACCACGGCAGGCTGCCCGAACTCCAGCGCAGGCTCGAGGCGGAGGAGGAGCAGCTGGCGGCCAAGCAGGGCGGCAGGCGGCTGCTCCGCGAAGTCGTGACCGAGGACGAGATCGCCGCCATCGTCGCCCGCTGGACCGGCATCCCCGTCACCCGCCTCAAAGAGGGCGAACGCGACAAGCTGCTGCGTCTCGACGAGATCCTGCACCAGCGTGTCGTCGGCCAGGACGAGGCGGTGCAACTGGTGGCGGACGCCATCATCCGCGCGCGGTCCGGCATCAAGGACCCGCGGCGGCCCATCGGCTCCTTCATCTTCCTCGGCCCGACCGGCGTCGGGAAGACGGAGCTGGCCAAGGCACTGGCCGAAGGGCTGTTCGACAGCGACGAGAACCTCGTCAGGATCGACATGAGCGAATACCAGGAGCGCCACACCGTCAGCCGGCTGCTCGGGGCGCCGCCCGGATATGTCGGCTATGAGGAGGGCGGGCAGCTCACGGAGGCCGTACGGCGCAAGCCGTACTCGGTGGTGCTCTTCGACGAGATCGAGAAGGCGCACGCCGACGTCTTCAACACCCTGCTCCAGGTGCTCGACGACGGGCGGCTGACCGACGCGCAGGGCCGTACGGTCGACTTCCGCAACACCGTCGTCATCATGACGTCCAACATCGGCTCGGACTATCTCATCGAGGGCATCTCCCAGGCGGGGGAGATCAAGCCGGAGAGCCGCGAGAGCGTCATGGCGGACCTGCGGCGGCACTTCCGGCCCGAGTTCCTCAACCGGGTGGACGACATCGTGCTGTTCAAGCCGCTCACCGAGGCCGAGATCGAGCAGATCGTGGACCTGATGTTCAACGAGATCAGGGCGCGCCTCGCCGACCGCCGCCTGACGCTGGAGGTCACCGAGAACGCGCGGCGCTTCATCGCCCGCCAGGGTTACGACCCGGTGTACGGCGCGCGCCCGCTGCGCCGCTTCATCGCACGTGAGGTGGAGACCCGCATCGGCCGGGCGCTGCTCCAGGGCGACGTCGAGGAGGGCTCGGCGATCAGGGTGGACGAACGCGACGGCGAGCTGATCGTGACCTTCTGAGGCGCTATCTCAGCGGGTCGTTGAGCGTGAGGATGTGCTCCACCAGATCGGCGGCGCGTATGGTGCCGCCCTCGGACTTGGCCTCGGCGCGCAGCCACGCGGACCTGCGGGCCACCTCCGGGTCGGTCGTCAGGTCGGCCAGTGCGCCGCGCAGGGCCTCCGGGGTGGCGTCCTCCGTGTCGAGGCGGCGGGCCACCCCGAGGGCGACCAGCCGGTCGGCGTTGTCGAACTGCTCGGCCGCCTGCGGCACGGCGATCATCGGCACGCCGGTGAACAGCCCCTCGCCGCAGCCGCCCATGCCGGCGTGCGTGACGAACGCGTCGGCCTGCTCCAGGATCGCGAGCTGCGGCACCCACGGGTGCACCTCGACGTTGGCCGGGATCTCCCCGAGCTCGGCGGGGTCGACGTATTTGCCGATCTGCAGCACCACATGCCACCCGGGCAGGCCGCCGAACGCCTCCAGGCAGCGCCGGTAGAACTCCGGCTGCCGCGTGTAGGCCGACCCGAGGGAGATCAGCAGCACCTTTTCTGCCCCCGCGGGGCGCGTCCACCCGCCCTGCTCGCGCAGCGGGCCGAAGCACGGCCCGACGAACGACACCACCTCCGGGTCGACCTGCTCGGCGTGCGGCTGCATCGCCCGCGGGATCAGCGCCAGCACCCGCGGCGGGCGCCCGGAGAAGTCGTCCACGTCCGTCGTCGCCGCCCCGCACCCGGCCAGCCACCCGGCGAACCGCCCGCGGTAGTCGTCGGCCCCCGGCAGCGCCCACATCTGCGCCGCGACCTCCTCATAGCCCTTCCAGGCCACATATGTCGGCGACAACTGCACGAGCGGCCGCCGCTGGACCTCGGCGAGCGCGCGGGCGGCGTAGGCGCCGATGTCGTAGAGGTAGAGGTCGGCCGGGTCCCTGTCGTATACCTCGCGGAGCTGCGGCAGCACCCGCATGGCGTCGTCCAGGAAGACCCCCATCGCGGCGATCGGATCCTCCGGCCAGTCGTTGTCGGCGACCGGCAACCCCGAGGAGTAGGGCACGAGCTCGGCCCCCGAGGACCTGACCAGGCCGGCCACCGCCGCGTCGTTGGCATAGGTGACGCGGTGGCCGCGGGCCACCAGCTCGTGCACGACCTCCAGGCTCGGCAGGACGTGGCTGACGGCGGGAATGCCGACCATGGCGATGTGTGCGCGGCGAGCGGACATGACCTTCACTCTATGCCGACGATCAACACCCACCGGGGAATGCGGCCCGGCATGTCGCCACACTGGGCGAACCCCCACCCGAGGCGGCCGGTCACACACTCAGCCAGTTGGCGACCTGCTCCGCCGCCTCCAGGACGAGCAGGATTCCCGCGATGAAGACGATCCAGCTCACCGCCGTGCGGGAACCGGAGGCGAGCTTGTCCTGCCACCGTTCGAACCGCGCACGCACCCGTTCCCCCAGGGCGGCCCACGCGGCGAGAAGCAGCAAACCGGGGATCACCATGACGGTCACGTACACGGCGAGGAGCGGCAGCCACTGCACGGCCGCCAGGCCGGCCGAGGTCATGATGGCGATCGCGCCGAAGTACGGCACAGCGGTGGAGAACTCGAACAGCCAGGTCCCAAGCGCCAGCACCAGCATCGCGCGCATGGTGAAGGTCCGCGTCCGGACGGACGCGCGTTCGGGGTCCTTGCCGGGGATGTAGTAGCTCCCCACGATGAGTGCGACGCCGAGGAGGCCCTGCCCCCAGGCCCACACGGTGTCGTCGATCAGCGGCTCGACGGCGCCCAGGCCGAGCATGAGCAGGACGCCTAAGGCGAAGTACGCCGCCGCGACCGTTCCGAGGTATGTGCCGAGCAGGAGGCTCATGCGGCGCGGCCTGGCCAATAGCAGGTAGAGCGTCACCCCGATCACGCTAGGGCTCAGCGTGTCGAGCAGGGCCAGCCCGAGTACGGCTCCGATGGTCTCGATCGACAAACCTGTCTCCTTACAGGGTCAACGAGCCGCAATGACACGCCCGTGTTATTTAAAGTAGCACAGGGGTGTTACCATAAGGACGTGCCGCGACTCGTTGATCACGACCAGCGACGGGCCGAGATCGGCGAGGCCGCCATCCGGGTGATCCTGCGCGAAGGCCTGACCGGCGTGACCGTCCGCGGCATCGCCGCCGAAGCCGGCTGGTCCACCGGGTCCCTGCGGCATTACTTCGGCAATCAGCACGAGCTGCAGGCCTACGTCGTCCGGGCCGCCACCGAGACCCTCCACCGCCGGGTCCTCCCGCGCGTGCAGCGGCCCCGTACGGAGGGCTCGGTGGTCGACCGGATCGCCGGCATCGTGGAGGAGAACCTGCCACTGGACGCCGAGCGGCGCGAGGAATACGCGTTGTGGGCGGCGGTCGTGGAATGGGAACGCCACCACCCTCCCGAGAACGGCTCGGTCACGTGGGACGACCAGCGGGCGCTCTACCGCCAGTGCATCGCCGCCATGCGCGGCCACGAACCCGTCCGCGACCCCGACCGGGCCGCACACCCGCACCCCGACCCCCAGGTCGAACTCTGGGCGGCCCTCCTGCACACCTTCGTCGACGGCCTCGCCTCCCAGCTCGTCAACACCCCCGGTGAGCTGTCCCCTGGCACCGCCGCCGCCCTCCTGCGCTCACTACTGGAGGCCGTGCCCGGCCAGCAGCCGGATCCGCACGCGCTCCAATGAGGCTGAGAACAACCGAGAACACCCTTAGATCAGCTTCCTCCGGTCACGTTGACGGTCTCACCGGTGATGTTGCCGTTGAACGGAGAGCCGAAGAAGACGATCGCGCGGGCGACGTCCTCGGGGGTCGACAGGCGTCCTGTGGACGTGTGCGCGATCTCCGCGTCACGCACGCTCTGCGGCATCATCGCGAGATTGTTCTCCGTGCCGCCGCCCGCCGTCACCGCCTTCAATGTCGTGTCGATGTCGTCGACCTCCACCCAGGGGATGACGGCCTGCTTCTGGTACTCGCTGCTCATGACGGCCCCGTCGATGCCCGGCCCCGCGCGGTGGCTCTGCCGTTCGGCACGAGCACAGCGCGCACCGGGCTCGCGGGCGCGGGGGACACGACCGGCCAGTAGTGCTCGACCACGTCCCGCAAGGCCGCCGCCGGTGCATATCGCCGATAACGCATGAATCCCCCTTCCCCCGGCCACCGTACGGCATCGCCCCGCCGGCGGGAGACGGGAGCGGGGGCCGCACAGAACTCCTCGGGAAGATGCAACAGTTTGCCCTCCGGCGCCCACTGAGAGGTGACAGAGACGACGAAGGGCATGGGTAGTTGGAAACAGACCCGCGGTTCGCGGAGTTCGTCGCCGCACGGGGCGACGCGCTGCTGCGCTACGGCCACGTGCTGGCCGGGAACCCGCACGACGCGGCCGACCTGGTGCAGGAGGCGCTGCTCAAGCTGCGCGCCTCCTGGCGACGGCTCAAGGCCGAGGAGAACGCCGAGAAGTATGTGCGCACCATCATGGCGCGCATGCACGCAGCCACCTGGCGGTTGCGCCGGCGCGAACTGCTCACCTGGGACCTGCCTGAGCGGGGCCGCCTCGACGCGCTTCCCAGCGGCTTCGAGCAGACCATGTGGGAGGCGCTGGCCGGGCTGCCGCGCAAGCAGCGGGCGGTGGTGGTCCTGCGCTACTACGAGGATCTCAGCGACGAGGAGATCGCGTCGGCCTTGGGCATCTCCCGGGGCACCGTGCGCAGCCAGGTGTCACGGGCGCTTGACAAGCTGCGGTCCGCCCCGCCGGCGAGCGGTCTCAGCGTCGCCGGAGGCGTCACATTCGAGCAGGCCGGAAGCGCCACGTCCAAGCGAGGGGAACGGCGATGAACGACGTTGAGAACACGGTGCGCGAGACCTTGGCGCGGGCGGCGGGCCGAGCGCCTCGCCTGTCCGCCGCGGCGGCGGAGCAGCTGGAGAGAGGCTACCGGCGGCGCAGGCAGCGGTCGCAGGCGCTGCTCGCAGCGGTGGCGGCGGCGGCGGTCGCGGGGGGCGGCGTTCTGGGGGTGCGTATCGGTGACGAACAGGGGCCGTCACCGTCCGTCAACCCGCTGAGCGTCCCCTCGGCGATGATCACCAAGGCGGTGGACATGCCCAAGCCCATCGGGAAGGTGTGGCCACAGGCCTTGCACAAGCTGCCGCAGAAGGACGGTGAGGGCCGGAAACTGAACGCGGCGGTGCTGATCGACGATCACATGGTGCTCCTCATCGCCTCGCGCGGGTTCGAGCGCAACGAGGCGATCTACACCTACGACCTGGCCGGCAAGAAGCTGCGGAAGATCGCGGATCTGCCCACGTCGAAGGGAAGCGAGACCTTCCCCGCCGATTTCCGGGTCGGCGACGGACAGATCGTGTGGTGGACCGCGTCGAAGGAATTCAGGCGGATCTGGACCGTCCCCCTAACGGGCGGCGAGGTGCGGCAGGTGGTCGAGGAGAAGGTCGGGGGGAACACCCGCGGGTTCGACCTCGCCGGCGGCAAGGTCGCGTTCTCCGCCATGGAGGGCGGAGTTTTCACCGTTCCGCTGACGGGAGGCGCCGTGACACCCGTCGAGGGTGGCGCCGGGTTGCACCTGCTGACCTGGCCGTGGGCCGGTTCACCGGCCGACCCCGGCGCCTCGGCGCCCTATACGCATCTCGTCAACCTGGAGACAGGGGAGAGCAGCTCGGCCCTCGTCAAGGAGGGTGAACAGCTGTACGCCTGCGGGGTGCGGTCGTGCACGGGAACCACCAAGGACGGCAAGGCCTTCACCCGGCAGCGGGACGGCTCCCAGCAAAAGGAGATCCCGGTCGGCTACCAGATCCCGGAACCGCCGAGCCAGAGCCGCTTCCACTTCCGCAACATGTTCGACCGCCCCGGGATCGGTCTGTACGACGTGGACACGGGCACCTTCGCCGATCTCGGCATCCGCGAGGAGGTCGCCAGCCGCGGCGAGGTCCCCCGCGCGGACCGTACGGGACGCTTCATGAGCTACCACATCAAGAGCGGCCACTATCTGATCGACCTCACCAAGATCCCCTAACGCACGAACCGTCGAGCGGGCGGGTCACAGTGTTTGCTCCCCCGGACCACCCGGCGGTACGGTGACCCGCCTGAGCCTCACGGCCGGCCGGGCCGGTCGAGCCGGTAGACGTAGTGGGTCTTGTCGTCCGCCGGGTTGTCGGGTTCGAGGTCGCCTTCTGCCACGCGGCGCATGCCGGCCTTCTCCAGGGCCCGCCAGGACGCCCGGTTGACCGCCACCACCGGCACCAGGACACACGTGGCGCCGGGGATGTCGTGCCAGGTCGCCTCCAGCACGGCGCCGAGCATGCGGCCGCCGTGCCCCTTCCCGACCTGGGCCGGGTCGCCGATGAGGTAGTCGACGGTCACCGCGCCCTCGGGCACCTCGGTCACGGTCGCGAGCTCGGCGGCGTATTCGGGATAGTCGCTCAGCCGGCAGCGCTGCACCAGGCCGAGGGGGTGCCCGCCGAGGCTGATCAGCAGGTCTTCCGAGGGCTCCTCTCCGCGCGCGGCGGGGCCGAAGTCGCGTTCGATCGCCTCGGCGGAGGTCTCGTGGTTCCACCACCTCGCCACGTGCGGCTGCTCCAGCCATGTCCTCAGCAGCGGGAAGTCCTGCTCGGTCAGCCGGCGCCACGTCACCATGCGACCCCCCTCCTCATATAGCGCTGCCGCATGGTAAACCGACCGGACGGAGACGGCGAAACGGTTTTCCGCAGGACGCCGGGTTTCAACCGGGGGGTGAAAGGTCTCCGCGGGGCCTGCCACGGTGTTTGCGGAAAAGTCTCCGGGCTCGGTTCAACGGAAGGCTTGAAGTCATGACATTCGCCAACAGCGAGCGTGTTGTCGTGGCCAGCCCCACAGCGGCACGCGTCTTCTCGCCCGCCTGTCCTCCCGGGGTCCTCCGCCGGTCCTTCCCGGCTTCCGCCGTACCGGCCACGGGAGCGGGGGCGTGAGCGACTCCCCCGCCACGTGGCGGGACCTCCTCGGCGCGGGGCACCGCGGCGCCGTGAGCGTGCTGGCGGGCGGGCTGCTCGTCGGCGCGGTCAACATCTACCTGACCGCGAGCCTGCTGCCCACCGCCGTGGCCGATCTCGGCGGCGCGAGCTTCTACGCGTGGAACCTGACGCTCTATCTCGTCGCCATGGTGGTCACGACGATGCTCGTCAGCCGGTTCCTCGCCCGGTGGGGCAACGTCGGCGCCTATCTGATTGGTTTCGGGGTCTTCGCGGCGGGCTCGCTGGTGTGTGCGGTGGGCCCGTCGATGCCGGTGCTGCTGGCCGGCCGCGTCGTGCAGGGGCTCGGCGCTGGGCTGCTGTCGGGGCTCGCGTACGCGGTGATCCGGTCGGCGCTGCCGCCGCGGCTCTGGACGCGGGGCGCGGCTCTGATGTCGGGGATGTACGGCATAGGCAACCTGGTGGGCCCGGCGCTCGGCGGCCTGTTCGCCCAGTTCGGGCAGTGGCGGCCGGCGTTCCTGCTCATGGCGGGCGCGGCGGCCGTGGGCGGGGTGCTCGTCCCCCGGGTGCTGCCGCGCGGGGAGCGCGGCGGGGCGCGTGCTCCGATCCCAGTGGTGTCGCTGGCCCTGGTCACCGCCGCGACCACCGCCGTCAGCGTGGTCTCGGTGCTGCCCGGGGCGGCGGCGATGGGCGTGGGGATCGTGGTGGCGGTGGCGCTCATCGCCGGGTTCGTCGTCTATGAGCGCCGCAGTGACCTGCGGGTCTTCCCCCGCGCGACCTACCGCGCGGACTCCCCCTTGAAGTGGGTCTACCTGACGATCGGGCTGCTGTCCTTCGGCGTCGCCGTCGAGTCCTTCCTGCCGCTGTTCGGGCAGGAGTCGGCGGGGTTGCCGCCGTTTGTGGCGGGGCTGTTCGCCGCCGCCGTCTCCCTCGGGTGGTCCGCGACCCAGATCTTCAGTGCGTCGGCGGTCGCGGAGCGCGCGGTGCGGCGGCTGTGCGTGCTCGGGCCCGTCCTGCTCGCGGGGGGTTTCCTCGCCCTGGCGCTGATGCAGCGGGAGGATCCGCCGGTCTGGCTGGTGGCGGCCTGGGTGCCGGCGCTGCTGATCGCGGGCGCCGGCATCGGGCTCGCCTACCCGCACCTGTCGGTCGCCGCGATGTCGGCCACCGCGGATCCCGAGGAGGGCAGGGCGTCCGCCGCGGGCATCGCGACCGTGACGTCGCTGTCCACGGCGTTCGGTACGGCTGTCGCCGGCGTCCTGGTCAACCTCGGGGGCGCGTCGATGGTGGACTCGGCCCGCATCATGCTGATCGGCTTCACGGTGGTCTGCGCCTTGGGGATCCTCACGTCGCGCGGCACCCGCCGGGCGCGTGCGGGCGCTCCCGAGGCCGCCGATGCCGTGACGGCGCGTTAGGGGACGGCCCCGGCCTGGTTGGCTCCGCCGTACGCCGCAGGAGTTCGGATAAGTTTTTTGGATTCGGGGAGAAAACGTGTCCGGTAGGAAGCGAGGGCTTCGACGTCTCCGGTGAATGGGCGCCGTGAGGGCGCCGGTGAGAAGGAGAAGACCGTGAAGTACATGATCATGCTGTACGGCTCGCAGGACGACTACGACGCGATGGCGGGCACCTCCACGCGGCAGCCGGCCTGGTCGTCGGACGAGCTCGCGGCGCTGGGCAAGTTCATGGAGGAGTGGAGCGCGGAGTTCATGGAGACCGGCGAGATGGTCAGCGGGTTCGGCCTGGTGGCGCCCGTGCACACCCGCAGGGTCAGCCTGAAGGCCGGGGTGCCCGTCGTGACCGACGGGCCCTACTCCGAGACCCAGGAGGTGCTCGCCGGTTACAACATCGTCGAGTGCGACAGTTTCGACCGGGCCACGGAGATCGCCGCGCGCCTGGCGAAGTGCCCTGTTCCGGCGGCGGTCGCCGAGACATACGCCTGGCATGTCGACGTGCGGCCCATCGAGGGCGGGTTCGAGACCGGGTCGTGAGTGATCGCGACGTCGAGGGCCTGCTGCGCGATCTCGCGCCGCGGGTCCTCGGCGCGCTCGTGCGGCGCTACGGGCACTTCGACACGGCGGAGGACGCGGTCCAGGAGGCGCTGCTCGCGGCGGCCACGCAGTGGCCCGGCGAGGGGGTGCCGGACAATCCCCGGGCCTGGTTGATCACGGTGGCGTCGCGGCGGCTGACCGACCTGCTGCGCAGTGAGCAGGCCCGCCGGAACCGCGAGGGTGTGGTCGCGCAGCGGACCCTGCCCGAGGAGTGGCTGGCGCCGGCCGCCGACCGGCCGGCGCCCCCTGCGGACGACACGCTGGTGCTGCTCTTCATGTGCTGCCATCCCTCGTTGTCGCCCGCCTCGCAGATCGCGCTCACCCTGCGCGCGGTCGGGGGTCTGACGACGGCGGAGATCGCCCGCGCCTTCCTGGTGCCCGAGGCCACGATGACGCGGCGGATCACCCGCGCCAAGCAGCGGGTGAAGGACAGCGGCCTGCCGTTCTGCCTGCCTCCGGCGGCCGAGCGGGGCGAGCGGCTGGGGGCGGTGCTCCATGTGCTCTACCTGATCTTCAACGAGGGCTACACGAGCACCTCGGGGCCGCGCCTGCACCGGGTGGAGTTGTCGGCCGAGGCGATCCGGCTGGCCCGGCTGGCGCACCGGCTGCTGCCCGGCGACTCCGAGGCGGCGGGGCTGCTCGCGCTGATGCTGCTCACCGACGCGCGCCGTCCGGCGCGCACGGCGGCCGACGGCACGCTGATCCCGATGGCCGAGCAGGACCGCGGGTTGTGGAACCGCGACGCCGTCGCCGAGGGCGTCGCGCTGATCAGCCGGGCGCTGCCTCGAGGGCCCACAGGCCCTTACCAGTTGCAGGCGGCCATCGCCGCGCTCCACGACGAGGCCCCGACCGCGGAGGCCACGGACTGGGCGCAGATCAAGGCGCTGTACGAGGTGCTGATGGCGGTGGCGGGCAGTCCCCTCGTGGCGCTGAACCACGCGGTAGCGGTGGCGATGGCCGACGGGCCTCAGGCCGGGCTCGACCTGGTGGCGAAGGTGGAGGACGCACTCGCCGCCGACCATCGTCTGCACTCCGTGCGGGCCCACCTGCTGGAGATGGCGGGCGACCGCCCCGCCGCCCGCGCCTGTTACCTGGAGGCCGCGTCACGGGCTTTGGGGCTCACGCAGCAGCGCTATCTGCGGGCGAAGGCGGCCCGCCTGGAGGATGACGGCTGAGCCGGGGGCCACAGGTCTGACCGGGTACGGCGGAGCCGGCCGGGCGTCAGCCCGAGCTCGCCCGGACCAGGTAAGGCGTCCCGGCGAACCGCCTGACGGGTACGGCGGAGCCGGGTGGGCCTGGGGGCAGCCTGCTTGTCTTATGGGTCGGGCGTCACGGCGGGCAGGGTTGAGCCGGGTGGGTGTCAGTTCGAGGTCGGCCGGGCGGGAGCGAAGACCAACCGGCCTTCCTGATGAGTGCGACGGCTCCGGAACTCGCGGCTGCGACGAATGTAGGGCAATGCGCAGGTTTGTCACCCCTACCTTCGTCTAAGAAAGGTAGATCTTCTCGCTGCGTCGCAACCTGGGCGGCGTCGCGCGCATCTCTCAGTGGCGGGCCTGAGCAGGTCCGCAGCGCGACCCGAGCCAAGGAGTTCTCTCATGCGCCTACGCAGCGTCTCTGTGGCCGTGATCATCGCGGCCGCCGCTCTGGCGGCGACCGCCACGGCCGCGACGGCCGATTCGGCCCCCAACGGCAGCGCCGCCGTCGTCTCGTCAAGCGACAGCAAACTCGACAACAACCACCGGCACCTCTCCCCCCAGGCACGCAACGCCACGCAGCACCTCTCCCCCAGTGCCCGCGCCAAGGCCGCCGCCAGAGCCAAGGCGAAGCACCGCCGCCTGTGCGCGTCCAAGTCGTCCCGCAAGTCGCCGGGGTGTGTGACCACCCGCCTGCGGCCGGTGGCGAAGAAGGGAAAGTGACGGGCGAGCCCGCGTGAGGCCCGGCCGACGCCGCGCTCGATGACGTGCCCGCCCCCTTCCTCCGTGAGATCCGCCGGGGCCGCCGGCGAGGGATGGCCCTGCCGGTCCGCGAAACGAAGGGGGCGGTGCCCGACCCGGGAATCGCGGAGCGCTGATCGGGACCCGGGAGCACCCTTCCCGGCCGATCACGCCCGCCGCTCCCGGCGCGGGCACCCAGGCAGTACCGGCCAGGCGCCGGTCCGAGTTGGTACCGGTTCGGTACCGGTCCGGTCTGAGGCGGCATGGCCCGGCAAGGCCGACGACCGACATGTCGGGATGTCATAACCGGCATCGCGGGGATGCCGGCAACCGGCATGGTGGCCGGCCCGGCCACACCGGTCCAGTGGTCCGGTGGTCTGGGGGTCCGGCTATGCCGGTCCGCTGGTCCGGGGGCCGGCCATCGGTCCGGCTGCGCCGTACCCGGCGCGCCGCTCAGGTGGTCCGGGGTCCGGCTACGCCGGTCCGCTGGTCCGGCCATGGGTCCGGCTGCGCCGTACCTGCCGGACCGCTCAGGTGGTCCGGGGTCCGGCCACACGGGTCCGCTGGTCCAGGGGCCGCGGGGGCGGCTGCGCCTGGCGTACCGCTCAGGTGGTCCGGTGGTCCGAGGGACCGGCCACGCCGGTCCCCTGGTCCGGGGGTCCGGGGCCGGAGGCCGGCCATCGGTCCGGCTGCGCCGTACCTGGCGCGCCGCTCAGGTCGTCGCGCCGAGGCTCGCGTGACTCGCCACCGGCCGGGCGCTGCCGTCGCGGTTGCCGTCAGGGTCTTCCCTCCCCCTCGGGCCGCGTCCACCGGGTGTCCTCACGCCCGGTGGACGCGGGCGGCGGGGGTCTCACGCCCGGCGGACGCGGGCGGCAGGGGGTGGGTGCCGGGGCTGATAGCGTCTTTGCGCGTGGCGCACTACTTCGAGGACAGTCCGCAGGCGGCCAGTCGGCCGGGGGCGGTGACGCTGGTCCTCCCCGATCTGCATCTCAAGCTGGAGACCGACCGCGGGGTGTTCTCCCCCGAGCGGATCGATCTGGGCACGCGTGTGCTGCTGGAGAGTGTGCCGCCACCACCGGCCGAGGGTGATCTTCTGGACCTGGGGTGCGGTTACGGGCCGATCGCGCTGACCATGGCGACGCGGGCGCCGGCGGCCACGGTGTGGGCGGTCGATGTCAACCGGCGTTCCCTGGAGCTGTGCGCGCGCAATGCCACAGCCGCCCGCCTTGACAAAGTAAGGTCGATGCATGTCGACGAGGTGCCGCAGGACGTGCGGTTCGCCGCCATCTGGTCCAACCCCGCCATCCGCATCGGCAAACCCGCCCTGCACGCCATGCTGACGCGCTGGCTGAGCCGGCTCGTCCCGGGCGGCAGCGCCTACCTGGTGGTGCAAAAGCACCTCGGCGCCGACTCCCTCCAGCGGTGGCTGACCAGTGAGGGCTTTCCCGCCAGCCGCCACTCCTCCCGCTCGTCCTACCGCATCCTCAAGGTCTCCGCCGCTTCCGGCGGCTCCGAAGGCTGAGACTGGTAGCGTTCAGGGCGAGCCGTCACACGGCCCGCGCCTTAACAAAGTAAGGTCGATGCATGTCGACAGGTGGATCCCTCACATGACCGCACGCAGGCAGATGCGGCCGACCGACGTCAAACGGCTCAACCGGACCTGGCGCAGGAACACCGAGCAGCGGCTCGGCCTGATCGTGGAGTCGGTCACCGGCCCGTTCAACGTCGGTTCGATCTTCCGTACGGCGGCGGCCTTCGGGGTCGAGCACGTCTGGCTCGCCGGCAACGCCACCCCGCCGACCAACCCCAAGGCGCAGAAGACCGCCCTCGGCACCGACCGGCTCGTGACCTGGAGCGAGCCCCTGCCGGCTGCCGACGCCGTGCAGGCCGCCAAGGACGAGGGGCTGGCGGTGATCGCCGTCGAGCTGACGGGGGACGCACTGCCACTGCACGAGTCGCCCCTCGCCGGGGACGTGTGCCTGGTGGTCGGCGGCGAGGACCACGGCTGCTCCCCCGCGCTGCTGGAGGCGGCGGACGGGGTGTGCTACATCCCGCAGGTGGGGCGCGTGGGGTCCTTCAACGTGGCGGTGGCCGCCGCCATCGCGCTGGCCGAGGCGCGCCGCCAGGGCTGGACCGCCCCGTGACATCGCCGATCACGGCGGGAGAAGCCGCGTGAGAGGGGGATACTTCGCTCGTGCTTGACCGCTACGCGTTCCTCGACCACCCGGGGCCGCTCGCCTTCGCCCACCGCGGTGGGGCGACCGAGGGCCGGGAGAACACCATGCCCGCCTTCCAGCGGGCGGTCGACCTCGGCTACACCTATCTGGAGACCGACGCCCACGCCACCCGCGACGGCGTGCTGCTCGCCTTCCACGACCACACCCTCGACCGGGTGACCGACCGCACGGGCCGCATCGCCGACCTGCCCTACCGCGAGATCAAGCGGGCCCGGGTCGGCGGCGTGGACGACATCCCCCTGCTGGAGGACGTCCTCGGGGCGTGGCCGGACACGCGGCTCAACATCGACGTCAAGGAGGCGGCGGTCATCGCGCCGCTGGCCGAGATGGTCAAACGCACCGCCGCCCACGACCGCATCTGCCTGACGTCGTTCTCCGAGACGCGGCTGGCCGCCGCCAGGGCCGCGATGGACCGCCCGGTCTGCTCCTCGCTCGGCCCGCGCGGCGTGGCGGCCCTGCGCATCGCCTCGGCCACGGAGGGATACGGCAAGGCCCTCGTGCGCCTGGCCCGGTCGGGCGTGCCCTGCGCCCAGGTGCCATACGGCTTCCGCGGCCTTCGCGTGGCCACCCGCTCGCTGATCCGCACCGCGCACGCCCTCGGCATGCAGGTGCACGTGTGGACCGTCGACCGCCCGAGGACCATGGAGCATCTCCTCGACATCGGGGCCGACGGCATCATGACCGACAACATCTCCGGCCTGCGTGCGGTCCTGTCCGAACGTGGTCAATGGCATCCCCGCCCCGCCTCCCCCTGACCTTGGTCCGTGCTCCCCGGGCATGATGAGGCGAGGCCCCCGCTCGATCCCCCCAGGAGCCCGATGATGACCACCGTCAAGGCCGTCGACGACGACTCCCCCACCTCCCGTCTGCGTGAGCAGCGCGGGTGGTACTGGTACGACTTCGCCAACTCCGCCTTCCCCACCACCGTCATGACGGTCTTCCTCGGGCCCTACCTGACCGAGGTCGCCAAGTCCGCAGCCGGCGGCGCGGCATATGTCGACGTGCTCGGCATGGACGTGCGCCCGGAGGCCTACTATCCGTTCGTGCTCGGGGTCTCGGCGATCCTGCAGATCGTCCTGATGCTGATCTCCGGGGCGCTCGCCGACCACACCGGCAGGAAGAGGGAGCTGCTCGGCTTCTTCGCCTACCTCGGCGCGGGAGCCACCCTGTGCATGTGGTTCATCTCCGATGGGGGCTACCTGCTCGGCGGCTTCCTGTTCATGATCGGAAATGCCTGTTTCGCGGCCGCCATGGTGGTCTACAACTCGTTCCTGCCGGAGATCTCCACACCCGACGAGCGGGACAAGGTGTCCTCGCGGGGCTGGGGCTTCGGCTACCTCGGCGGCGGCACGCTGCTCGTGATCAACCTCGCGCTGTTCACGCAGGCCGACGCGATCGGCATCGGCGAGGCGTCAGCCGTACGCATCTCGCTGGCCTCGGCGGGACTGTGGTGGGGCGCGTTCACCATCATCCCGATGATGCGGCTGCGCAACCGGGTGCCCAGAGCCGCCGAGGCCCAGCCGCACGGGGCCCAGGCCCGCGAGCCCCTGGGACAGGCCCTCGCCGGGTCGTTCCGGCAACTCGGCCGCACGGTGGCCGGGCTGCGGCACTATCCGCTGACGTTGTTCTTCCTGCTCGCCTACCTCGTCTACAACGACGGGGTGCAGACCGTGATCTCGTTCTCGGCGACCTACGCGGACCAGGAGCTCGGTCTGAGCACCAATGTGCAGATCAGCGCCATCCTGCTCGTGCAGTTCGCGGCCTTCGGCGGGGCGCTGCTGCTGGGCCGGCTGGCCGCGAGACACGGCGCGAAACGGGTGGTGCTGGTGAGCCTCGTGGCGTGGACCGCGGTGGTGGCGGTCGCCTACTTCCTGGAGCGCGGGGCTGCCTGGCAGTTCTACGCGCTCGGCTTCGCCATCGCGATCGTCATGGGCGGCACGCAGTCTCTGTCAAGGTCGATGTACTCACTGGTGATCCCGGCCGGGCGGGAGGCCGAATATTTCAGCCTGTATGAAATCAGCGACAAGGGGGCCGCGATCTTCGGCTCCTTCGTGCTGGGCACCGCCGTACAGATCACGGGCAGCCAGCGTGCGGGGATCGTATCGCTGGTGGTCTTCTTCGTGATCGGCTTTGTGTTGCTGTCTCTTGTGAACCTGCCGAAGGCCATCAGAGCCGCCGGAAACGAGGTGCCCGAGCGGATCTGACCCAGCGCGCACCCAAAAGCGCGATTGGATCACGTCCAGGATGGGAATCCAACCACGGTATCAAGCGTTGTACGCCGTGGGAGACAGACCCCTCAAGATGGGGCCCTGTAGGAGGCATTTGAACATGGGCGAGCGTGCGCTTCGCGGCACCCGACTCGGGGCGACCAGCTACGAGAACGACCGTAACACGGATCTGGCCCCGCGCCAGGAGGTGGCCTACACCTGCCCGAAGGGTCACGACTTCGACGTGCCGCTTGCCGCCGAGGCCGAGATCCCCGCGACATGGGAGTGCCGCAGTTGCGGCGCGACCGCCGTCCGGGTGGATGGCGAGCTGCCTGAGCAGAAGAAGATCAAACCACCGAGAACCCACTGGGACATGCTCTTGGAGCGACGCACCATCGAGGACCTTGAGGAGGTCTTGAACGAGAGGCTGGCGATCCTCCGGGCCCAGAGGCGCAAGAGCGCGTGACCTGACCCACGAGCGAATACTGTAAGAAGCCCCCGGCACACCACCGAACGTGCCGGGGGCTTCTCATGCCCACACCCACCGCCGGGGGAAGACCGGATGCCTCCGGAACCACCCGTGCCCCTCTACCTTCCCCGGCCGCCCCGAACGGCGCGCGGCTTTTCGCTTACGCGCGCCCGGCCTGGTGTTGAACAAACGGCAACCTTCACGCGAGGCTTGGGAGCCGTATCGGGACGTGTGTGCCGGAAATCGACCGGCGGCGCGCTGGTGGCGCGCCGCCCGTCTTCTGATCGCACCTAGCGGAGCGGAGACAACTTGTCTTTCCCCTGCCCCTAGGGAAGGCAAAGAAACATTTCCACGCATCGCACGGCTCGTACTGCACGGCCTGTACGGCGGAAGCCCGGGTGGCGTGCTCCCCGTCAGCTCGTGCGGCGCGGATCCAGGGGGCGAGGGCTCCCGGCCTCCGGCGGCTCGCGCCGCTCGTCCCTCAGCACCTCACCGTGGATGACCGGACCCGAAGGACGCTCCGCCTCCTCCGGCCGGGAGGCACCGGGAGGGGTGAAGGGCATGCCGAGGTTGATCCCCGCGTAGGGCGAGGCGGCGGCCATCTTCTCCAGGCGGCGCTTGAACATCCAGTTGCCGACCTTGCGCACGACAGGCCTGGTGAACGGCAAGATGCACGCGAACCCCACGATGTCGGTCAGGAACCCGGGGATGAGCAACAGCGCACCGCCCGCCATGAGCAGTGCACCGTCGCCGAGCTCACGGTCGGGCATCTTCCCCGAGGCCAGAGCGGCGTTGATGTCCCGCCAGACCTTCAGCCCCTCACGCCGCACCAGCCACCCGCCGAGCAGCATCCCGAGGACCAGCAGACCCACCGTGGTCCATCCGCCGATCACACCTCCGATCTGGATCAACAGCCAGATCTCCAGAACCGGGATCAGCAGGAAACTCAGCAAAACCAGGGCACGCATTTTCCCTCAATCACGAAGTCACACGGTGGGCACGTCGCGAGAGGAACAACGTCCAAACACCCGGAGGCGTTCCACCTTCCCCATTCTCCTCCGGCTCCTCCGCCCCGCCGGCCCTGCGCTCGTCACTCAGGCTTCGCCGTACCTGCCGAGCGTCCGAGGCCAGGGAGTGGTCAGCGGTGGCGTTTGAAGCGTTTGGGGACGCCGGTGACGCCCCAGGCGGTGATGCGCCACATGGCTTCGGTCATGACGCTGCGATCCATCTTGCTCGTGCCGACGGTGCGGTCGACGAAGGTGATGGGCACCTCGACGACGCGCAGGCCGCAACGCACGGTGCGCAGGGTCAGGTCGATCTGGAAGCAGTAGCCCTGCGACTCGACGTCCGAGAGGCCGATCTTCTCCAGGGTGGCGGCGCGGTAGGCGCGGAAGCCCGCCGTGGAGTCGCGGACGCGCAGGCCGAGCATCATGCGCGAGTAGGCGTTGGCGCCGCGCGACAGCAGCTCGCGGCTGCCGGGCCAGTTGACGACCTTGCCACCGGGCACCCAGCGGGAGCCGATGGCGAGGTCGGCGCCGCCGGCGACGGCGGCGAGCAGTTTGGGGAGCTCCTCGGGCTGGTGGGAGCCGTCGGCGTCGATCTCGACGAGCACGTCGTAGCCGCGCTCCAGGCCCCAGCGGAACCCCGCGATGTAGGCCGCGCCGAGGCCCTGCTTGCCGGGCCGGTGCAGGACGTGGACCTGGTCGTCGGCTGCGGCCAGGCCGTCGGCGACGGCTCCGGTGCCGTCGGGGCTGTTGTCGTCGGCGACGAGCAGGTGCGCCTCGGGGACGGCGTCCCGGATCCTGCCGACGATCCCTTGGATGTTGTCGGCCTCGTTGTAGGTGGGGACGATCACGAGGACCCGACCGAGCCTGTTGTCCATGTCAGCCAACCCCGTTCGCCTCGTGATCACTTGGAGCACCCACGCTACGCGGTCGGCGGCTCGCTGCCCATGCCAACGCGCTAATTGCAACCGCGACAAGGACCCATTCCGGCGCCGGCCCCACGCGGGTGGCCAGGGTGGCTTCGGTGCGGACCTGCACAGTCCGGGCATTCATATCAGCGACGAGTTCGCCGGTGCGCCAGCTGACGCGGCCGTCGGGCTCCACGAACGCCGAGACCCCGGTGGTGGCGGCGGCCACGACGGCCCTGTTGTGCTCGACGGCGCGCAGGCGGTACATCGCGAGTTGCTGGACGGGCAGGTCCGACAACGCGTAGGTCGCGTTGTTGGCCTGCACGACGATCGGGCTGCTGCCCGCTTTGACGGTTTCGCGGACGACGGGGTCGAAGGCGATCTCGTAGCAGTTGACCGCGCCGATCGTCGCCGGGCCCATCCGCAGGTCGCCGGGCTCGGTGCCGGCGATCGACTGGCGTCCGACGAGCCTCGCGCGGGCGAACAGGGTCTGCACGAGCTCCTGCATCGGGGTGAACTCGCCGAACGGCACGAGCTGCTGCTTGTCGTAGTAGTCGCCGGGCCCCGTCACGGGGTCCCACACCAGGGAGCGGGTGGCCCGGTGCTCGTCCCCGATGGCCACGACCACGCCGACGAGCACGGGCACGCCGACGTCCTTGACCGCCGCGTCGATGACGGCCCTGGCGGACGCGTCGCGGTAGGGGTCGATGTCGCTGGAGTTCTCCGGCCAGACGACCAGGTCGGGCTTGGGGAAGCGGCCCGCGCGCACGGCGGCGGCCAGCTCGTGGGTCTTGTTCGCGTGGTTGCGCAGCACGACGGCCCGCTCGTCGCCCATGGGGTTCATGCCGCGTCCCGGCACGTTGCCCTGGATCGCGGCGATCGTGACGGTGCGCCCCTCGTCCCCGGGGCGGGGTACGGCATAAGCCAGTACGGGCACGGCCACCGCCCCGGCCAGCAGCAACGCCACGGGCCGCCATCGGGCGGCCGGGCGGCCGGCACTCCGGGTGCCTGACCTGTCCCGGCCCGACCCTGAGCCACCGGCGTCCGTGGCTTCCAGACCGCCTGAGCCACCGCCGTCCGTGCCCTCCAGACCGGCCGCGCTCTGCGCCGGTGCCGCGCTCCGCGCCGCCGTCACTCGTCTCAGCGCCGTCACGCCCTTCACACACGCCGCGGCGATCAGCGCACCGCAGAGCGCGACGGCGAAGGTCGTGAGGGGCGCTCCGCCGAGCGCCGCATAGGGCGTGAACGGCGACCCGGCCTGGCTGAACGCCACCCTGGCCCACGGGAACCCGCCGAAGGGGAACAGGCTGCGCGCCCACTCCCCCGTCACCCAGAGGGCGGCGGTCCACAGCGGCCACAGGGGCAACCGCATGACGAATGCCGTCGCCGCACCGAGGGCGGCGTAGAAGCCGCTCTCCATGGCGGCCAGCGCCAGCCAGGCGTCGAACCCGATGGGCTGCACCCAGGCCATCGCGGGCACAAGGAACCCGAGCCCGTTGAGGAATCCCAGCCAGGCCCCGCGCCGTGGACGCGTGCCGTAGACCGACAGGGCCGCCAGCGCGACCCCGGGAGGCGCGAGGAACCACAGGTCGAGCGGCGGAAAAGCCAGGTAAAGCAGCACCCCGCCGGCGATCGCGGCGGCGACCCGCGCCCAGAGCCGTCCGGGCCCCTCGCCACGAACCGCCGGGGCGGTCGTCCGCCCCTCACCTGTCTTGGCCCCTTCGTCACCGGCCTCCGGCCCGCCACGCTCCTCCGCGGGGACGGACGCCGCGCCGTCCCGCACGGCCGCGCTCGACGACCGGCCGCCGTCGGATGCGCCACGAGCCGCCGAAGCGGTCGTCCGCGGCTCGCCTGCCTCCACCTCCTGCGTGGCGGCGGGGGGGGACGGAGAGTCCTCGGCGGAAGCGCCCGCAAGTCCGCGAGTCGCCGCGGCGGCAGGCTGCACGTCGCCTCCTTCGGCGGCCTCGCCGCCAGGGGCCACCTCAAGGGGGGAGAACCCATTCTCGGCGGGAGACCGGCCACTCGCCGCGGCGGCGGGCCGCGCCCCATCCGTCTCAGGCGCACCGCTCCGAGCGGACACGGTCAAGGACCGGCCACTCGGCGAGGAGGCGGGCCGCGCCCCATCCGTCTCAGGCGCACCGCTCCGAGCGGACACGCTCGAGGACCGGCCACTCGGCGAGGAGGCGGGTGGCTCGCCCGCGGAGTCACGCGCGGGTTCCCCGGCTGTGCCGTGCGCCGCCGGGCCCGGGCCGGGCCGGTCGGTGGACGGCGGGGCCGTCGGGGGGCCTGCCGGGACTGTCTTGTCGTGCACCGCCGGGGCTCTCCTCGGGAACGTGTCTGCGTGTTGCCCGAACGCTACCGCCCCGTGTGGCCGGTGCCCAAAAGGGCGGCGGGGTGGCCCTCTCCAGAGCGAGAGGGCCACCCGACGCGGCCTTCGGGCACGGAACGGGAAGAGGGCCCGGAAACCCTTCGGACCGGATCCGTCCCGTCGGCGGCGAGCGCGGAATTCCGTTGTCTACTGGGCGTCCGGGCCCGTCCCGGGTCCAACCCCCCGCCCGGTCGGGGTGCCCCGCCCCGACGGATCGCCGACACTGCACCTGGCTGCAGCGGCGGAAAGCCACTCCGCCGCGTGCGCAGGATCCGACGATGTCGAGAACGACCGACCGGCCAGTCCCGTGCTGGACTGGGCAGCAAACTACCGACCTCAGCGCAGATGTCAACCCTGTCCCGACCAGGCTGGACACCAAGTTTTCGCAGCCTAGACATGTTCCTCTAGGGGCTCCCTAATGCCGCCATCTGCGGCGATGTCAGGGCAGCGGTGGACGGGCTGTGAGGCGGGACAGGACGGGCGGCAGAGAAGTGGTATGGACCACACCGAGCCCCCGGGTGGCGCGGGTGAGGGCCACGTAAAGATCGTTGGCGCCCCGGGGCGACTCGGTGAGGATGCGCTCCGGCTCCGCCACGATCACCGCGTCGAACTCGAGCCCCTTGGCGTCGGCGACGGTCAGCACCACCGCGGGAGCCTCCAGAGCGGTGGCCGAGGGCCCCGCGACCGCGCCGGGCACCGCGGCGGCGACGGCGGCGCCGAGCTCGTCCACGGCGCTCTCGGGGACGAGGACCGCCATGGTGCCGCCGCTCCCGTCGAGCTCGGCGGCGACGACCTTGGCCAGCCCGCCGGCGAGTGTGCCGACCTGTTGCGACCAGGGCGGGGCGGCGCCCTCGCGCACCGAGTCCGGCGGGTCGAGCGAGGCGTCGATGGAGGCGAGCACGTCGGCGGCGAGCGCCATGATCTCGGCCGGGGTGCGGTAGTTGACGGTCAGCCGCTCCTCGCGCCACCGCCCGCCGGTGTAGGGGTCGAGCACCGCGCCCCACGAGCGGCCTCCGGCGGACGAGCCGGTCTGGGCGATGTCGCCGACCACGGTCATGGAGCGGGCGGGGCAGCGCCGCATGACCATGCGCCAGGCCATCGGGGACAGCTCCTGCGCCTCGTCCACGATCACGTGGCCGAACGCCCACGTGCGGTCGGTCGCGGCCCGCTCGGCCGTGGTGAGGTGGCTGACGTCGCCGCGGTGCCGCTCGGCGAGCCGCTCGGCGTCGATCATGTCCGACAATCCGGTGAGCTCCAGGACCTCGCGGGCATAGGTGAGCTCGTAGCGCCGCTCGTGCTCCTCGGCCTCGCGGGCGGCGGCGAGCTCCTCCTCGTTCTGCAGCGCGGTGGCGACGAGCACGGACTGGTCGATCTCGCCGAGCAGCTCGGCGGCCTCGTCGAGCAGCGGCACGTCGGACTCCGTATACCAAGACCGGCCGCGCACGGGCGGCTCGCGCAGCATGAGGGCGCGCTCCTCGCGGGTGAACGCCTCGGCGGCGTAGGCGAGCCGCTCGCGCGAGGTGAACAGGCCGAGCAGGAGCTGGTGAGGCGTGAGATAGGGCCACAGCCGGTTGAGCGCGGTCTTGACCGCGGGCTCGGTGCGCAGCTCCTCGCGCAGATCGGCGAGCTCGTCCTCGTCGATGAGGTTGCGGCCCATGTGCTTGGCCGCCTGGCGGGCCAGCTTGTTGAGGATGTGCCGCACGAAGACCGCTCGCGCCTGGTTGTGCAGGCGCCCCGAGCGGACCGCCTTGGTGCGGGCGGCGTCGCAGACGCGCCAGTCGAGGAAGAGCTTGTATTTGCCGAGGTCGAGCTCGACCGACCGCTTGGGCACCCGCTGGCGGTCGCGGACGGCCCTGGCGATGACCTGGGCCATGCGGGCGTCGCCTTTGACCTGGGCGGTCTCGGGGCGGTCGCGGGTGGTGGCGGTGAGCCCGGGGAACATCTCCCCGATGGTCATGAGCAGCACGTCGGTCTCGCCCAGTGAGGGCAGCACCTGCTCGATGTAGCGCAGGAAGGTGAGGTTGGGGCCGATGATCAGCACGCCGCGCCGGTCGAGGCGCTCGCGGTGGGTGTAGAGAAGGTAGGCGGCGCGGTGGAGGGCCACGACGGTCTTGCCGGTGCCGGGGCCGCCCTGCACCACGAGCACGCCGGGCAGGTCGGCGCGGATGATGCGGTCCTGCTCGGACTGGATGGTGGCGACGATGTCGCGCATGCGGCCGGTGCGCTTCTCGGCGAGGGCCGCCAGCAGGGCCGCCTCGCCGTTGAGTGTGGCGCGGTCGGCGTCGGTCAGCCCTTCGAGGTCGAACAGGTCGTCGTTGACGGCGACGACGCGCCGGTCCCGGGTCTGCAGGTGCCTTCTGCGGGTGAGGCCCATCGGGGAGGCGGGGGTGGCGCGGTAGAACGGCTGGGCGACCGGTGCCCGCCAGTCGATGAGCAGCCGCCTTTCCTCCTCTGACAGGCCGATGCGGCCGATGTAGAGCGAGGTCTGGTCGGTGTGGTCGAGGCGGCCGAAGCACAGGCCGTTCTCCACCGACCACAGGCGGGAGAGTCTCGCGGCATACATGCCCGCCATGGAGTCGCGCTCGGAGCGGTTCTGATGGGTGCCGCCGCTCCCTCCCTGGCCCAGCACCTGGTCGAGGCTGCGCTGCGTTGTCTCGCGCAGGACGTCGAGGCGGGTGTAGAGGCGGGACACGTAGTCCTGCTCGCGGGCCACCTCGGTTTGACGAGGCGAGATGGGGCTGTTACTCTTGGCGCTAATGGGATGCTCCGGGCCTCTCGTGGCTTGTGTGATCTGCGTGAGAGCGGGCACAAGCCTACCAGCCCCGTCGAGCCCCTCCTCCTCTCGCTCACCCTCGCCCCTTGTGCGGCGGACCGTCCTTTTTTGATCACCCTGCTCGCGGCGGCGTCCGCCGTACGGCGAAGCCCGCCCGAGGAGCGGCGAACGCCGGCCGGCCTGCGGCAAAAAATGCGGATTCCGCGGCGAAGTGGCGGGGCGCACGGCGGGGATCGCACCAGGCCGGGCTTTTCGCCGCGATGGCACTCCGCACCGTAACGTTCCAAGCATCGATGCTCACAGGTCCGCACCCGGTCCGTCACAGCTTGGTTGCGACGGCCCGTCATGTCTTGACCTGGAAGAGGCGAATGAATACGTTTCAAGCAAGTTAGGAAACTTTCCTAACTCACAGGGAGGAACACGCGAGTGAGCCAGCCGACGCCAGGCACCCCGAGCCTGCTGCGGGCCATCAACGACCGGGCCGCGCTCCAGGCGCTGCTCGAACGCGGGCCGCTCACCCGTCCGGAGATCGGCGCCATCACCGGCCTGTCCAAACCCACCGCCTCCCAGCTGCTGGTGCGGCTCCAGGAGGCCGGTCTGGTCGTGCTCGACGGCATCCGCGAGGGGCTGCCGGGCCGCACCGCCGAGCTCTACCGCATCAATCACAAGGTGGCCTACGTCGGCGCGCTCGACGTGACCCCCTCCCGCATCGAGGTCGCCGTCGCCGACATCACCGGCGCCGCGGCCGGGCGGTTCCGCCTGGCCACGCCGGGGCGGTCGGGCGGCGACGTGGTGCACCGCGTCCGCGAGGCGCTCGAAGGGGCGTGCGCGGGCGGTTCGGTGCCGCCGTCGGCGCTGCGCCGCGTCGTCATCGGCATCCAGGGCGCCGTGGACCCGGCGACCGGGCGCCTCGGCTACGCCGCCCACATCCCCGGGTGGCACATCCCCGACCTGCTCGGCACCCTGCGTGAGGGGCTGGGTGTGCCGGTCGATGTGGAAAACGACGTCAACCTGGTCGCACTGGCCGAGCAGGCGCGTGGCATCGCGCGTGGACACGCCGACTTCGTCCTGATGTGGGCGGACGAAGGCATCGGGTCCGCGCTGGTGCTCGGCGGCCGGCTGCACCGCGGCGCGACCGGCGGTGCGGGCGAGGTCGGCTACATGCCCGCGGTCGGCGCGCCCACCGTGCGTGAGGCCGGGCGCCGAGCCGAGCACGGCTTCCAGGCCCTCGCGGGCGGTCCCACGGTCCGCTCCGTCCTGCGTTTCTACGGTGTGCGCGGCGCCTCGCCGGCGGCAGCCGTACAGAACGCCGTCAACCTGGCCCACTCCGACCGGGCCGGGGCGGCGCGCGCCGCCGACGGCCTGCGAGAGATCGCCCGGCGTCTCGCCACCGGTCTGGCCGCCGTCTGCGCGGTCGTCGACCCCGAGATCGTGGTCCTCACCGGCGGCACACTGATCGCCGGTGGCGACACCTTGCGTGAGCTCGTCGAACAGGAGCTCCACGCGCTAACGCTCCCGCGGCCACCGCTGCGGCTCTCCACCGTCGAGGGCAATCCCGTCCTCGCCGGGGCCCTGGACCTCGCCCTGGACACCGTCCGCGACGAGGTCTTCAGTTCCACCGTCCCCTCCTCCTGATCTCCCCCACCCCATAGGAGGCACCCCCCGTGCACCGACGGTTCACCCCCCTGGCCGCCATAGCCGCCGTCGCCGCTCTCGCCCTGTCCGCCTGCACGGCCGGCACGGAGTCCGCCGCCCCCCTGACCGGCCGGCAGGCCAGCCAGAAGGCCGCCCAGCCGCAGACCGTCGAGCTGTGGCACGGCTTCTCGGCCGACAGCGAGGTCAAGGCGTTCGAGGACGCCGTGGCCGCCTTCAAGACCAAGTTCCCCCACATCACCGTCAAGCTCACCAAGGGTGTCCAGGACGACCAGATCATTCAGGCGATCCGCGGCGGCAACCCGCCGGACATCGCCTCCTCCTTTACCACCGACAACGTGGCGCAGTTCTGTAAGACCGGGATGTTCCAGGACCTCATGCCGTCGATCCAGGCGGACAAGGTGGACTTGAACGTGTTGCCGGCCGTGGTGCGGTCCTACACCGAATACGAGGGCAAGCGCTGCGTGATGCCGCTGCTGGCCGACGCCTACGGCCTGTATCTCAATACCAAGCTGATGGACGGCAACCCCGCGCCGAAGACGCTCACCGAGCTCGCCGACCTGGCCAAGAAGCTGACCAAGCGCAAGCCGAACGGCGACATCGAGGTGGCCGGCTTCCTGCCCTCGGTGCAGTATTACGAGAACACCCCCTCGCACCTCGGCCCGATGGTCGGCGGCAAGTGGTATAACGCCGACGGCACCTCCGCCATCGGCTCGGACCCGGCGTGGAAGCAGCTCCTGAAGTGGCAGAAGGAGCTGGTCGACTGGTTCGGGCACGACAAGATCGAGAAGTTCCGCAAGGGCCTCGGCCAGGAGTGGTCCGACGACAACCCCTTCCACAAGGGCAAGGTCGCCATGGCGCTGGACGGCGAGTGGCGCAACGCGATGATCAAGAACTCGGGCATCGACCTCGACTACACCACAGCGCCGCTGCCCGTCGCCGACGACAAGCCCGGCCTCTACGGCTCCGGCTTCGTCGCCGGCACCATCATCGGCATCCCCAAGGGCGCCAAGCATCCTGAGGCCGCCTGGCAGCTCATCCGCTATCTCACCACCGAGACCGACGGTCTGGTGACGCTCTCCAACGCGCTGCGCAACGTGCCGACCACCTCGGCCGCGCTCCAGTCGCCGCAGCTGGCGAAGGACGCCAACTTCCAGACCTTCCTCGACATCTTCTCCCACCCCAAGACGAACACGTTGCCCGCACACATCAACAGTGTGTTCAACCAGGACACCTTCACCACGTTCATCCAGAAGTGGGAGCAGGGCAAGGTCAAGGATCTCGACGCCGGTCTGGCCGAGGTCGACAAGGCGATCAACGACAAGCTAAAGCTCGCGGGCGGCTGATCCTCGATGGCCGTCCTGTCCTCTCCGGCGCCGCCCTCGCGGCGGCGCCGGGAGGGCCTCCGGGCCCTCCTCTGGCTCTCCCCGTGGCTCGCCGGGATCGTGCTGTTCTTCGGCTACCCGCTGGTGGCCACCGTGTACTTCTCCTTCCACCGGTACGACCTGTTCACGCTGGAGTTCATCGGGCTGGAGAACTACCGCTACTTCTTCCGGGACCAGCGCGCCCACACCGCGATCGGCAACACCTTGTGGCTGGTCGTGTTCATGGTGCCCGCCCAGGTGCTGTTCGCGCTGGGCACGGCGCAGCTGCTGACCAAGCTCAAGAGGGGGGCCGGGTTCTTCCGTACGGTGTTCTACCTGCCGTCGCTGGTGCCGCTGGTGGCCGGTACGGTGTCCTTCGTCTTCCTGATGAACCCGTCGAGCGGCCCGGTCAACCAGTTCCTGGCGTTCCTCGGCATCGACGCGCCCGACTGGTTCGGCGACCCGAGCTGGTCCAAGCCGGGCCTGACGATGCTGGCGCTGTGGGGCATCGGCAACACGATGGTGATCTTCCTGGCCGCCCTGCTCGACGTGCCGAAGCACCTCTACGAAGCCGCCGCCATCGACGGGGCCAAGGCGTGGCGGCAGTTCCGCAGCATCACCCTGCCGATGATCTCGCCGGTGCTGATGTTCTCCGCCGTCACCGGCGTCATCTACGCTCTGCAGTACTTCACCCAGGCCATGGTCGCCTCCCGCGTCGCCGCCGGTGTCACCGACTCGCCCGGCACCTCCTTCGTGCCCGGCTATCCCGGCGAGTCCACCCTGACGCTCCCCCAGTGGCTCTTCCACCAGGGCTTCCGCGACTTCACCATGGGTTACGCCTCCGTGCTCGCGCTCGTCCTGTTCGCGGCCTCGCTCGCCCTCACCCTGCTGCTGCTGCGCCAGTTCCGCGCCTTCACCGACACGGAGAGGTGACCCATGAGCCTCACGATCACCCCTCCGGCGCAGAACAGCCGCCGGCCGGCGCCGCCGACGCCGCGCGGCATGCGCGCCCGCCGGACGCTGCACTGGATCGCGGTGCACTCCCTGGCCATCGCGCTGGCGATCATGTTCGTCGGCCCGCTGGTGTTCGTCGCGCTCACCGCGCTGATGACCGACTCCCAGGCCCTCACCTCAACCCTGTGGCCGGAGTCGTGGAACTGGGGGAACTTCGCCGAGGTGCTGGAGCGGTCGCCGCTGCTGCTGTGGCTCGGCAACACCCTGATGTACGCGGGCCTGGCCACCGTCTTCATGCTGCTGTCGTCGATCCCCGTGGCGTACGCGCTGTCGAAGTTCCGCTTCAGGGGCCGCAACCTGGCCTTCTTCCTGGTCATCTCGGCGATGATGCTGCCTCCGCAGGTCGTCGCGGTGCCGATCTACCTCCTCTGGGCCCGGGCCGAGCTCACCGGGACGCTGTGGCCGCTCATCATCCCGATGCTGCTGGGCGACGCCTACTCGATCTTCCTGCTCCGGCAGTTCCTGATGACCATCCCCCGGGAGTACACCGAGGCCGCGCGGGTCGACGGCTGCTCCGACTTCACGACGCTGATCCGCGTGGTGCTGCCGATGGCGAGGCCCGCGATCGCGGCGGTGGCGCTGTTCCAGTTCTTCTACTGCTGGAACGACTACTATGGGCCGCTCCTCTACGCCTCCACCGAGGAGGCCAATTGGACGTTGTCGATCGGCCTGGCCTCCTTCCGCGCCCTGCACAGCGTGCAGTGGAACCTCACCATGGCGGCGACGCTTCTCGTGATCGCCCCGGTGCTTATTGTCTTTTTCCTCGCCCAAAGGGTTTTCATCGAAGGTGTCACACTGACAGGAGTTAAAGGGTGAAACTTGCCGTTGTCGGGGGCGGCTCGACGTACACACCGGAGCTGATCGACGGGTTCGCCCGGCTCCGGGACACGCTGCCCCTCACCGAGATCGCGCTCATCGACCCGGACGAGCGGCGGGTGTCGCTGGTCGCCGGGATGGCCAGGCGCATGCTGGCCCGCGCCGGCCACCCGGCCGTCGTGCGGGCGCACACCGGTGTCGAGGAGGGGGTGGCCGGCGCACAGGCGGTGCTGCTGCAGCTGCGCGTCGGCGGTCAGGCCGCCCGCGAGGTCGACGAGACGCTGCCGCTGGACTGCGGCTGCGTCGGCCAGGAGACCGTCGGGGCCGGCGGCCTCGCCAAGGCTCTGCGCACGGTGCCGGTGGTGCTCGACATCGCCGCCGCCGCCGCCGAGCACGCGCCGGACGCGTGGATCGTCGACTTCACCAACCCCGTCGGCATCGTCACCAAGGCGCTGCTCGACGCCGGGCACCGCGCCATCGGCCTGTGCAACGTGGCCATCGGCTTCCAGCGCCGCTTCGCCAAGCGGCTCGGCGTCGCGCCCGAGCGGCTGTCCCTCGGCCACATCGGCCTCAACCACCTCACCTGGGAACGCTCGGTCCACCTCGACGGCGCCGATGTGCTGCCCGCCCTGCTCGCCGAGCATGGGCAGGACATCGCCGACGAGGTCGGCCTGCCCGTGGAGCTGCTGCGCCGGCTCGGCGCCGTGCCGTCCTACTACCTGCGTTACTTCTACGAGCACGACCGCGTGGTCGAGGAGCAGCGCACCAAGCCGTCGCGGGCCGCCGAGGTCGCCGCGATGGAGTCGGCGCTGCTCGAGATCTACGCCGACCCCGCCTCCGACACCAAGCCCGAGCTGCTGGAGAAGCGCGGCGGCGCGTTCTACTCCGAGGCGGCGGTGGCGCTCATCGCGTCCCTGCTCGGCGACCGCGGCGACGCCCAGGTCGTCAACGTCCGCAACGGCACCACCCTGCCCTTCCTGCCGCCCGAGGCGGTCATCGAGGTGCCCGCCGTCGTCACCGGCGACGGCGCGATCCCCCTGCCGGTCGCGCCCGTCGAGCCGCTCTACGCGGGCCTGATCGCCCACGTGTCGGCCTACGAGTCCCTCGCCCTCGACGCGGCCCTGCACGGCGGTGTGGGACGCGTGGAGGACGCGCTGCTCGCCAACCCCCTCATCGGCCAGGCGTCGCTCTCGGCCGACCTGGCGGCGCGGCTCGTCGCGGCCAACGCCGCCCACCTCCCATGGGCCCGGACCTGAGCGGCACCGGGCCGCGCGACACCCCGCGGGCAGCCTCGCCCCCGGGCGGGCACCATCGGCAGAAACAGGAGAAGCAGCATGTCCCCCCGACCCGCGTTGACACACAGCCCGGCGGGCAACCCGTGAACGAGGCGACCGGAGAGCAGGAGCCGCCCGTGTTCCTGCGCACGGTCCTCGCGGTCGACGGCGGCAACTCCAAGACCGACGTCGTCCTCGTGGCAGAGGACGGCACCATCCTCGCCACGGGCCGCAGCCGCGGCTTCCAGCCGCAGAGCGAGGGCGTCTCCACCGCCGTCGACGTGATCGACGACGCTGTGCGCCGGGCGCTCGGCGAGTCCGCCGGCGCGCCCTACGCCGACCACGTCGCCGCCTACGTCGCCGGCGCCGACCTCCCGGTCGAGGAGGACGCCATCCGCGAGGAGCTGAAGGCCCGCTCCTACGGGCGTGAGATCGTCGTGGGCAATGACACCTTCGCCCTGCTGCGGGCCGGCGCGTCCGGCCCGTGGGGCGTCGCCGTGGTGTGCGGCGCCGGCATCAACGCCGTCGCCGTCGCCCCGGACGGGCAGGTGGCGCGTTTCCCCGCGCTCGGCAAGCTCAGCGGCGACTGGGGCGGCGGCATGGGGCTCGGCGAGGAGACCCTGTGGCACGCGGTCCGCGCCGAGGACGGGCGGGGCGAGGGCACGGCCCTGGTCTCCGCCGTACTCGGCGTCTTCGGCACGGAGACCGTCGAGGAGGCCGTGCTGGACCTGCACTTCGGCCGCCGCACGATCGGCGAGCTGCACCGGCTCGTGCCGGCGCTGTTCGCCACCGCGGCGGCGGGCGACGCGGTCGCGGTCTCCCTCGTGGAGCGCATGGCCGACGAGATCGCCGCGATGGGGGGCGTGGCCGCCCGGCGGATCGCGCTCCACGACGTGCCGGTCGAGGTCGTGCTCGGCGGCGGTGTGCTGACGGCCCGGGACCCGCTTCTGACGGACCTGGTCGAAAGACGTTTCGCCGGGTTGATGCCCCAAGCCAAACTGGTCGTCACCGACGTGCCGCCGATCGTCGGCGCCGCCTTGCTGGGGCTGGACGCCATCGGCGCCACGGAGGAGGCCAAGGCCCGGCTTCGCGCCCGGTTCACACCCGGCGGCTGAAGCCCCGCAAGCCGCCCCGGCCGGCCGGGGCGGAGACGGCGGTGCGCGGCGCGGCGCGCACCGCCCGTCCCTTTGTCTTCCGTCCCCTTGCCGTACGGAGGACGCGGGGGCGCGGTGCTTTGAACGCCTGGCGGCGGGCGCCGTGAACGCCTGACGGCGCGGTGGTTTGAACGCCCGGCTTCGGCCGGCCCTGATCGCCGGGCTCGGGAGCGCTCCGGCGGCGGGCGCAGGTGAGTCGCGCGCCCTGCCCCGGCCTCCGTCGGCCTCGTTAAGCCTTATCGGCTTCTTCCGCGTCCTCGTCCTCGCCCGGCACCGGGAAGCGGTGTTCATACGGGGTGCTCAGCACCACCGTGGTGCGTGTCGACACATTGGCCGCTGCGCGGATCTGCTGGAGCAACTCCTCCAGTCCTATGGGCGACGAAACCCGGACCTTCAGGATGTAGCTCTCATCACCCGCCACACTGTGACACGCCTCGATCGCCGACAAATGTTTCAGGCGTTCCGGGGCGTCGTCCGGGGCGGACGGGTCGATCGGCTTAATCGAAATGAACGCCGTCATCGGCAGCCCGATAGCGTCATAATCGACAAGCGACGTATATCCCCGCAAAACTCCGCGCTTCTCCAGGCGGCGCACCCGCTGGTGCACCGCCGACACCGACAGCCCGGTCTCCCGGGCAAGATCGGTAAAGCTCATGCGGCCGTCCCTGGCCAGCAACGTCACGATCCTGCGGTCGATCTCCTCCACCCGCCACACGCTAGCGCTCCCAGACGCCCGATGTGACCCGACCTCGATCACGGGAACGTTCCGAAATCTCCATTCGGCCATGAAAAGCGCTGTCCACCCACGCATTTTCCCACAATGACCGCATAGTTCATCCCGTACGATCCAGCCGGAAGGTGATTACAGAGCTCTGGACCGCCCCACAACGTGGGAACGGTCCATCAACCGGGCGAATACCCCCTTACCCCCGTTGTTTTTGCCGTCATGCTCCCGGCGGGCCCTGAAGCCCGCTGCCGCCGGCTGTCAGCCCCGCTGCACCCCGGCGTCGAGTTGCTCGACAACGGGCCCCAGCAACGCGTTCAGCTCCCGCGCCAGCACCACCAGAGCCCGGTGGGCGGTCTCCGCGAGATCGGGTCCCGGCACCTCCGGGGCCGGGGGCAGGCCGTCCAGCGGTATGGGCGCGTCCATGTGGAGCACCGTGCGAAGGTAGGGCACCTTGGCGAGGTCCTGCCGGGCGGGCTCCACGAACTGCCCGAAGATCTCCGGCCAGTCCCGCCACCCCCGGTCCCGCCACCACTGCCGGCTCACCGTCAGCTCCGCCGGAAGCGGCGCCGCCAGCGTCACGTGGGCCAGCGGCGACCCGTCCCACGAGTTGCGCACACACTCGGCCGCGAGCACCCGCCGGTGGCGGCGCACATGCCCCGGATCCGACAGCGGCGGCGTCGCCACCCGCCACGCCGCACATGCGAACTCCACCGGCGAGATGTCCCCGAAGCTCGCCGCGAACTCCTCCTCGCACCGGTGCACATCGGCGGCATAACGGCTCACCGCGTCCCGCGATCGCTCGATCCAGAAGGGCTCGGCCACGTCACATCCCTCCCAGGCGCCTGGCTTCCCTTGGCCCGGCCGGACGCCGCCGCCCCCACCGCCCGCCACGGCCGGCCCCGGACGACACCCCCCGCCACGCAAGATCCCCTCAGATCCTACGCACCGGACGCCGAAGGCCCCGTGGCCGCACCACCAAGACAGGGCCGGCCGCCGGGTCCGGCCTGGCCGTCTTCATGACGATCAACCAGGCCTGGTTCATGGGCGCGTTCTTCCTGCTGTCCGGTTACTTCGTCCCCGCGTCGTTCGACCGGAAGGGACCGTGGGCGTTCCCGCGGGACCGGCTGGTCCGGCTGGGGATCCCGCTCGTGGTCTCCTTCGTGCTGGACCCGCTCGTGGAACCGGGGCACAGCTTCGGGACGGGGCCGCTGTGGTTCGTGCTGGCGCTGCTCGTCTTCGACTTCGCCTACGCGGGCTTCCGCGTGCTCGCCCGTGCGCCGCGCCCGCGGGCCGCGAAGGCTCCGGCCTGGTGGGCGGTGCCCGCGTTCGTGCTGGTGCTGGCCGCGGTGACGTTCGCGGTGCGGATCGTGCTCCCGATCGAGTTCTTCGTGCCGGTCATCGGGTTCCCGAGCAGCGCCTACCTGCCGCAGTACACCGCCTTCTTCGCGCTGGGGGCCATCGCCCGGTGTCGCGGCTGGTTCCAGGCCATCACTGCCAGGATGGGCCGGGCCGGGCTCGGCATGGCGGTGCTCGCCACCGTGGTGCTCATGCCGCTGATGCTGAACGGCAACTCGACCGGGCACGGCACCCTGGCCTCGCTGTTCTACGCGCTGTGGGACTCGGCCTTCGCCGTGGGCCTGGTGCTCGCGCTGATCACGTTCTTCCGCGCCAGGCTGAACAGCCAGGGGCCGGCACGCCCGCTACCTGTCGGCGAACGCGTTCACCGTCTACGTGATCCACGCCCTCGTCGTCACCGGCGCGGGCTACACGCTCAGCACGCTGACGATCCCGTCCGTGGCCAAGTTCGCGATCGCGGGTGTCGCGTCACTGGTGGTCTGCTTCGCGCTCGCAGGTCCGATCCGCCGCATCCCAGGCGTGCGCCGCGTCCTTTGACGGTACGGCACGCCGTAGGGGATCACGGTTCCCGAGATCCCGCACCAGGTTGCCCGAGGGATCGCGCAGAGCACGACCGCGCGGCCCCCATGGCGGGTCGGCGGGCTCCTCCAAGACCTCGGCGCCGAACTCCCTGGCCTTGGCGAAGGTGGCATGATCGTCCCGGCGCGGAGGCAACCGTGCGGAACGGACAAGGCGAATTGCGGCGGCCGGTCGCGCTGATCCACACTGGTGGGCAATGCCGACCACCGCACCGCTCACGCGAGCGACCGCGTCCCTGTACGGCCTGGCCCTGGGAGACGCCCTCGGATCCCAGTTCTTCGTTCCCGCCAACCACCGCGCCCCGCACGCGCGGACCACCCCGCCCGCCCCCTGGGGCTGGACCGACGACACCGAGATGGCCTGCTCGGTCCTCCGCGTGCTCACCGATCACGGCGCCGTCGATAAGGACGCGCTCGCCCGCGGCTTCGCCGTACACCACGATTTCGACCGGGGCTACGGGCCCGCCGTCAACCGCATGCTGCGTCTCATCCGCGAAGGCGGCGACTGGCACACGCTGGCCTCCGAGCTCTTCGGCGGGCAGGGCTCGTGGGGCAACGGGGCCGCCATGCGGGTCGCCCCGCTCGGCGCGTGGTTCGGGGCCGATCTCGCGCAAGCCGTACGGCAGGCCGAGATGTCGGCCCTTGTCACGCACACCCACCCCGAGGCCGTCGCCGGTGCGATCGCCGTCGCGACGGCCGCCGCCGTGGCCGCCACACACCCCGAGCTGAGCCCCGGCGGTTTCCTCGACGAGGTGCTCGCCCGCACCCCGCCCGGGCGGGTGCGGGACGGCGTCGCGCTGGCCCGGCGGCTCCTGCCGCTCCGCGATCCGCATCTCGCCGCGCGGGACCTCGGGAACGGCAGCCGCACCAGCGCAAGCGACACCGTGCCGTTCACCCTGTGGGCCGCCGCGCACCACCTCGACGACTACGAGGAGGCGTTCTGGCTCACCGCCGCGGCGGGCGGGGACGTCGACACGACGTGTGCCATCGTCGGCGGCATCGTGGGCGCGCGGGTGGGACTCGGCGGCCTGCCGGGCGAGTGGCTCGCGGCGGTCGAACCCCTGCCCGGCTGGGCGCCGGGCGTCAGCCCTCCTTCGCCAGGGATCGTCCGATGACGAGGCGCTGGATCTGGTTCGTGCCCTCGACGATCTGCAGGACCTTGGCCTCCCGCATATAGCGTTCCACCGGGAAGTCCTCGACATAGCCGTAGCCGCCGAACACCTGCACCGCGTCGGTGGTGACCTTCATCGCCATGTCCGTGGCGAAGAGCTTGGCCATCGCGGCCTGCGTGCCGTAAGGCCTGCCCGCGTCACGCAGGCGCGCGGCGTCGAGGTAGAGCGCCCGGGCCGCCGCGACCTGCGTGGCCATGTCGGCGAGCATGAAGCTCAGGCCCTGGAAGTCGATGATCGGGCTGCCGAACTGGCGCCGCTCCCGCGCATATGCCACCGCGGCGTCCAGCGCGGCCTGCGCCACGCCCACCGCGCAGGCCGCGATCCCGAGCCGCCCGCCGTCCAGCGCCGACAGGGCGATGCGGAACCCCTGCCCCTCCTGCCCGACGAGGGCCTCCCGCGGCAGCCGCACCCCGTCGAACCGCACCTGCGCCGTCGGGGACGAGCGCAGCCCCATCTTGTGCTCGGGCTTGCCGAACGACACGCCCTCGGTGCCGGCCGGCACGTGGAAACAGGAGATGCCCCGCGCCCCGTCGTCGGACGTGCGGGCCATGAGCGTGTAGAAGTCTGCCGCGCCCCCGTGCGTGATCCACGCCTTGACCCCGTCGACCGTGTAACCCTCGCCGTCGCCCACGGCCTTGGTGGTGAGCGCCGCCGCGTCGGACCCGGAGTGCGGCTCGGACAGGCAGTAGGCCCCCAGCCGATCCCCCGCGATCATCTCGGGCAGCAGCTCCGCCCGGCGCCCCTCCTCGGCGAACGTCGCGACCGGGAAGCAGGACAGGGTGTGCACCGACACCCCGAGCCCCACCGCCAGCCAGCCGATGGAGAGCTCCTCGAGCACCTGCAGATAGACCTCTTGCGGCTGCCCCGCCCCGCCGAACTCCTCGGGGTATGGCAGGCCCAGAAGCCCCGCCGCCCCGAGCGTCTTGAACACCTCCCGCGGAAACCGCCCCGCCCCCTCATCCGCCACGGCCCGCGGCGCCAGCTCCTTGGCCACAAGCTCTCGAACGAGGTCCATGAGCTCGTGGGCCTCGGGGGTGGGCAGTCTGCGCTCGACTGTCACGGCAACTCCCTGGGGGTGAACGCTCCTACGGGAGCGGGGTCTCCAGCTCTCCAGAACATTGTTACAGACCCAACGCCCAACCGGACCGGGGGCACACTCCTCTGCCAGCGCCCCACCGTCCCGCCCCCGCCGGGAGAGCGTCCCTAGCAAAGATCACTCCCCCTTGTTTATAGTCCCTCAAAGCCAACTCAGGCCGAGGGACCAACTTGACTGCCAACCGGCTGGCCAATTTGGCACGAACTGGGGACATATCAGTGCTCCGTGCCGCCCTTCGGGAATCCCTCCCATGGGTCCGCTCCCTTCCTGACGACGATGCTGAAACATTTATCCACGAACTCACCCATGCGGCTCGCGAGGCGGCAACCTTGGACAATCTCGCCCCCGTGGCAATTCTCCTCACTCAGTGGCGGCACACCGCCGAGGTTCACGCCGACCCGGTTCTCCACGAACTGATCACGCGCGAGCCTGAGGTCGACTTCGGCCCGACAGAGTGAGCCGACTAAGTCAGATAGCCGAGCGCGAAATATGACCAGAAACCTATTCTCCTAAGCCCAGTACAGCGAGAGCCCTCGCGACCAAGATGGAGAGATGGGGAAATTTCCCAAATGGGTGGATGTACGCCCGGACATCGTGGCTAGCGCGGGTGGCGAAGAGGCCGTGGCGGAGGCACGGCGCCGCAATCAGGCGCACATCGACCGATACCGACTGTCTGAGCGTCAGAAGGACACTCGGTCCGCGCAGCTCGAGGTGTCGTGTGCTTTAGGCGATCGGCCATGAGGCCGGCGTGACGGTGAGGGTTGATCGGCCGTTTGGACCGGGTCGCCAGAGGAGGTCGGGGCCGTGGGTGGGCACGGAGTCGGGTGGGGACAGCAGGAAGTCCTCCCAGTAGGGTCTGGTGTCGCCGAGTCGGGTGTCGGCCACGAGGCCGAGGGAGCTCGCATCTGAGATGGCGGCCCAGAGTATGGTCGCGGCGACTCTTTGCGCCTGTGCCGTGGTCAGGCCGTCCAGGTCGAAGTTCAGCATGTCGTGCTCGCGGTGCCGGGCCACGGCGAGCACCACGTCTGTATCTGGATCGAGCCAGAACTTGAGGTCGATCGGCCGGACATGTGCCAACGCGCCACGCACCTCCCCGGCGGGGAGGAAGTCGAGACCTTCCTCACCGAGTACGGCGACCGCGGCCCTCACCGGGTGTTCGAAGTGAAGGCCTGACGCTTTGATCCGGTTTAGCAGCCGGGTCACGGCGTCGTCGTTGAGGGAAGCGTGTGCCCAAAGGATTTCTCCACGCAAGGCCGTGCTCCTCAAGGCAAGGGGATAGGCGCGACTTTTGCTCCGCGAAAGTATTGCGGACAACCTCGACGGGTCCCCGGCAGGCAGGTCGACATAGGTCCATCATGGAACGAAACGGCCCACCTCGGGCTACCGGCTCGCGCTTGCCGGGCGGGGTTCGCGGGGTAGGCCGAGGACGCGTTCGGCGATGATGTTGCGCTGGATTTCGTCGGAGCCGCCCGCGATGCGTGGAACGCCGTCATCCCCGCGTGTTTGGGGGCGCCGGGGTCGGTTGCCTTGCGGGGGTCACACCACGATGAGTTCGCGCGGCCGGTTGTTCAGCCGCTCGCCCTCCTGCTCCCCGCAGATCACGATGTCCTCGATCCTGGCCCCGTGCCGCCCGGCGAGGTAGATGCCGGGCTCGACCGAGAAGGCATATCCGGGGGCGAGGGGCTCGGTGTTGCCCGCCACGATGTACGGCTCCTCGTGGGTCTCGATCCCGATCCCGTGGCCGGTGCGGTGGATGAACAGGTCGCCGTATCCGGCCTCGGCGATCACCTCGCGGGCCGCCGCGTCGATCGACTCGCACGACACCCCGGGGCGCACGGCGGCGCAGGCGGCGTCCTGGGCCCGTCGCAGGACCTCGTAATAGGCCGTGAAGTCGGCGGGCGGCTCCCCTACGCTGTAGGTGCGGGTGGAGTCCGAGCAGTAGCCGCTCGGCATGGTGCCGCCGATGTCGACCACGACCACGTCCCCGGCCTCGATGACCCGGTCGGACAGGTCGTGGTGCGGGCTGGCGCCGTTGGGGCCGGAGCCGACGATGACGAAGTCGACGGAGGCGTGGCCGGAGGCGATGATGGCGTCGGCGATGTCGCGGCCGACCTCGCGCTCGGTGCGGCCGGCCCGGAGGAGACCGGGCACCTGGGCGTGGACGGCGTCGATGGCGGCGCCGGCCTCGCGCAGGGCCGCGGCCTCGGCCGGGCTCTTGCGCATGCGCAACGGGGCGAGAGCCGTACCCGCCAGGATCTGCTCGGCGGCGGGCATGGCGGCGCGGAACCTCAGGGACTGCATGGCCCACATGTGGTCGGCGAGGCCGACGGCGGCGGGCGAGCCCAGGCGGGCGGCGACGTGGGCGTAGGGGTCGTCGGTCTCGTCCCAGGGCACGAACTCCACGCCGAGGCGCGAGGCGGGCGAGTGCTCGGCGGCGGCGAGCTCAAGGCGGGGCACCATGAGGAAGGCGTCGCCTTCTGCGGGGACGACGAGGCAGGTGAGGCGCTCGAGCGGCAGGGCACTGTAGCCGGTGACGTAGCGCAGGTCTGCCCCCGGCGTCAACAGCAGGGCGTCCAGCCCGGCCTTGGCGGTGGCTTCGCGTACGGCTGCGAGGCGGGTCACCGGATAAAGATCAAAAGACTCCGTTGTCACGTCATCCAATGTAGACGCCGCCCGTGATCTTCTCACCACGCGGTGCGGACCGGAACCTGAAAAAAGCTCTCACTCGCAGAAGCCGATCGCTACACTCCGTTGCAGGTTGCTAACGCACTGCGTCAGTTGCGGGCGACGGCGTTGGCGATCTGCTTCTCTCCCCCTCCTCCATGAGAGCGAGCGACATGGTCGGCGTCATGGGCGGCCCCCAGCCGCCTCTCCCCCACCAGGACGACCACCGGAAAGGCCTCCCATACGAAGAACCGAGTAAAGATCCCGAGCTCAGCGACCTGTTCGCGGTGTCCGCGTCCCCTCACCGGGATCCTCCGGCCCGCGGGATCGGCCCTGTGCCCGCTCAGCTCGCGCAGGCGGAGCTGCTGTGCGACATGGGATGGGTGGAGTGGGATCTCCGTTCCGGCCGGGGACGGTGGTCCGACCACGTTTATGTGATCTTCGATCGGAGCCCCGCGGAGGGCCCCGTCGATCTGCACGAGCTGGCCGGCCATGTAGAGGCGCACGACCTGCCGGGGCTCGACCGCCTGCTGTGGTCGGTGCTGACAAGCCACCTGCCGGTGCACGGGGAGTTGCGGATCCGCCGCGGGGCCGGGCCGCGGGACGTGCAGCTGATCCTCGAGGCGGTGTTCGGGCCGGGCGGCGCGACGGCGGTGCGCGGTGTCGTGCAGGACATCACCGAGAGGCGCAGCGCCGAGCGGGTGGTGAGCGAGGTGCGGGCCAAAGCGGCGGAGGAGGGACACGTGTTGCTCGCGTTGCGCAACGCGATCCTGCCCGCCCCCGGGCCGTCGGTGGATCTGGCCGACGTGCGGATCGCCGTCCGCTATGTCCCAGCGGAGACCACGGCGAAGCTCGGCGGCGACTGGTATGAAGCGACGACGCTCCATGACGGCCGTCTGCTGCTGGCGGTGGGCGACGTGTCGGGGCACGGCCTGTCGGCGATCGCGCAGATGGCGCAGCTCCGCCACGGGCTGGTGGGGCTGACGATGACGGGGCAGCCCGCCGACCAGCTGCTGGTGTGGCTCAACGACCTGCTGCTCGCGCCCTCCGGCGCGCCGTTCGACGAGGCGACGGCGACGGTGGTGGCGGGCCATCTCGACCCGGAGAGCCGCGTGTTCGAGTGGGCGCAGGCGGGGCATCCGGCACCGATCCTGGTGAGAGACGGGGTGGCGCGGCAGCTCGACGCGCCGCCGGGGGTGATGCTGGGGGCGGCGCGCGGCGGGCGCCCGGGGCTTTCCCGCGAGGAGCTGCGCGGCGGGGACGTGCTGCTGCTTTTCACCGACGGGCTGGTGGAGCGGCGCGGCAGGGACATCGGGGCGGGGCTCGCGTCGGCGCTCGCCGCGGCGGGCGCCACGTTGAGCGGTGAGGCGGGGGGCGACCTCGACGGCGCGCTCGACCGGCTGCTGGCCGCCGCGGGCGGGAGCAACCCGGAGGACGACATGTGCCTGCTCGCGGTCGGGGTGCTGGGAGAATAGGGCGCATGCCCGGCCTGATGCTGCTCGACACACCGTCGCTCTACTTCCGTGCCTTCTACGGCGTCCCGGAGTCGATGACCGCGCCCGACGGCATGCCCGTCAACGCGATCCGCGGCCTTGTGGACATGATCGCCACCCTTGTGCGCACACACTCTCCCGCAGAGCTCGTGGCGTGCATGGACGCCGACTGGCGGCCCGCGTTCCGCGTGGCGGCCATCCCGACGTACAAAGCGCACCGCGTCGCCCAGGGCGACGAGGAGGAGGTGCCCGACACGCTGGCGCCGCAGGTGCCGGTGATCGAAGCTGTGCTCGACGCGGTCGGCATCGCCCGCATCGGCGTGCCGGGGTTCGAAGCGGACGACGTGATCGGCACATGTACGGCACGGGCCTCCGGAGCGGTCGAGATCGTGACGGGTGACCGCGACCTGTTCCAGCTGGTGGACGACTCTCGCCCGGTCCGCGTTCTTTACACAGTAAGAGGGATTCGCAACCTCCAGGTGATCGACGAGGAGGCCGTGGCGGCGAAATACGGCATCCCCGGCCGTGGCTACGCCGACTTCGCCACCCTGCGCGGGGACCCCAGCGACGGCCTCCCCGGCGTGCCCGGCGTCGGCGACAAGACCGCCGCCGCCCTCATCACCCGCTTCGGCTCCCTCCCCGCTCTTCTCACCGCCCTGGACGCCGGCGAGACCGAGGGCTTCCCTGCGGGCAGCCGCACCAAACTGGCCGCCGCCCGCGCCTACCTGGAGGCGGCTCCCGCCGTCGTCCGCGTCGCCCACGACGCGCCGGTTCCCGACATCCCGCTCACCCTCCCGTCCGCCCCGCGCGAGCCGGAGATTTTGGTGAAGCTCTCCGAGCGTTACGGGCTCGACGGGCCGCTCGGCCGTCTGCTGAGCGCCCTCAGGTCATGAGGCCTTGACCCTGACGCAGGGTCAAGCTCCCAACCTGGTTGGCATGACGACGAAACCCAATGCGGCCGAGGCCAACGGCCCGCGCAAGCCGTACACCCCGGCCGGCCAGGCGAGAAGTGCCGGGAGGACGGAACCCGACGCGGCCGAGGCCACTGGACGGCGCAAGCCGTACATCACGGCCGACCATGTGAGTAGTGCCCGGAGGACGGAACCCGATGCGGCCGAGGCCGATGGACGGCGCAAGCCGTACATCCGGGTTGGCCAGGCGAGTGCCGACAGGACGACGCGGCGCTTCACGGTCCACCACGACGGCGTCACGATTCCGGTGACCCGCGGTGGCCGGGGGCGCCCGTTGGTCCTGTGCCCCGGGCTGAACTCGACGCAAGCCGACCTGCACGAGCTGACCGATTTGCTGCGGCGCGACCACGACGTGGTGACCTTCGACCTCAGGGGGCACGGGCTCGCCTCGGCCGCCGGGAGTTACTCCTTCGAGTCGTTCCTCGGCGACCTCGCCGCCGTGCTGGAGCCGGGGCGCCTCGGTCTGCCCTCGGCACCCGTGGTTGTGGGCTACTCGCTGGGGGCGGACCTGGCCGTGAATTACGCCGCCGCGCATCCCGGCGCCGTCGCCGGGCTTGTCCTGATCGACGGGGCTAACCCGGTGCCGGAACCGTTCATCACCGAGGACGCCCTGCCGGAGTTCCGCACGATGTTCGAGGACCTGGCAGCGCGGCAGCAGGGGTCACTTACCGGCCGGGAGATCCTTGAACTGAACGTCGAGATCGATGCGATCCGGGCCGGGATCCTCGACCGGTACCGGAGGATCGACCGGCCCATCAGCGTGATCATTTCAACCTCGATGGCCGGTGCCGAGGAGCGATTCAATCGCAACTGGCGCGCCGGTGCCGAGCGGCTCGCCCGCGAACTGCCGCACATCTCCACCTCCTGGCTCGACGCCGATCACCGGCTGGTCTTCACCCATGCGCCGGAGATCGCCCAGATCATCCGAACCTTCATGAACGGAACCTAGAAGATGCTGACCATCGGCGAGCTGGCGTCGTACGCCGGGGTGACGGTGCGCGCGGTGAGGCACTATCACGCCAAGGGGCTGCTACCGGAGCCGGAGCGGGACCACTCCGGCTATCGGAGGTACGGCGCCGCCGCCGTGGTCGAACTGATCAAGATCCGGACTTTGGCCGAGGCCGGCGTCCCTCTGGCGCGGGTGCGGGAGCTGCTACGGGCCGGCGAGGAGGAGTTCGCGGCGGCGATCGCGGACCTCGACGAACGGCTGCGGGCGGAGATCCAGGTACGGCAGCAGCACAGGGAGCGCATCGCCCGGCTCACCGCCGGGGACCACCTGGTGCTGCCCCCGGAGGTGGTCGACTTCCTCGACCGGCTGCGGGCACTCGGGGTGCACGAGCGAATCGTCCAGCTCGAACGCGACGGCTGGATCCCCCTGGCAGCGCACTCGCCCACCCGGGTCGCGGAGTGGGCCGCACGCAAGCGGGACCAGATCACCGACCCGCGGTTCATCGGCTTCTACCTCACCCTGGGCCAGGCCCTCGACTGGCCCGGCGACGACCCCCGCCTGACCGGGCTGGCCGACGACGTGGCCGATTACATCACGCGGGAGATGGGCGAGGACTACGCCGACGACATCGACGTCGAGCCACCGCTGGTCATGCTGATGGACACACTGGCCTTCGACACCGCACCACCGGCACGCCGGCTGACCGAGTTGCTGAAGGAACGAGGCTGGACCGGTTGGACCAGGCTCAAGCGCACGGACGGTCTGGATCGACACCAACGGCTACACCTCGATAGGCCCTGCCCGCGAAGTCACCTTGTCCTGCCCCAACTGCGGCGACACTCGGTGACCGAACTGCAAGAGCCGAACTTAAGGGATATTTCTTAGTCCGCCTTTCCGGCGGCCCCACCACGGTGCTGAGATCCTCGCTGAACCGGGTGCTGCCCCGGTCTTGACGGCACGCGTAGCGTGTCTAATCTTCTAATAAGAAGCTTTCTTAACAGTGCGCCACCCACGGGGGACCCATCCACGGCCCACCAACCTGCTGGAGGTCAGCAGATGCACATCAGAAAGCACGCCGCGGCCCTGGCCGTGACCTTCCTCGCCATCGCAGCACTCTTCGCCACGGCCACTCCCGCACAGGCCGAACCCACCGGCTGCAGCGACGGCACGAGGGACCGGACCCCTACGGGCGGGATCTACTGGTACCGCTGCACCGGCGGTGACGGGTCGTACGCCATCGTGTACCGCCTCAGGCACCCCAACCCCCACGCCGACACCTGGTACTACGGCCTTCGCACCGAATGCGTGCCCACCGGCCAGACCATCGAATTTGCATACACCTTGGGCAATCGCGAGCCAACCTCTGTGGCTTTCTGCTGACGTCAGCTCCGGGGCCCCGGTCCCGCCGACGGTCCCCGGAGCTGACGTCAGCGGGGACTCCGACGCACGGCAGTCGAAGGGGCCCCGAGCGGCACCTCAGGTCGGTGTCAACGCGCCGCGCACGCAAGGCCGAGACTTCGACGCATGGTGCCATGTCAGGCCGCTCAGCACACATGTAGCACGGGTGCTGCTCAACCCGTGGTCGGGGCTGCCGCAGGGGGCGGAGGAGTACCTGCGCTACACCGCCGCCCGTCCCAGTGTGGATCCCGAGATAGCGGCCAGACTCCGGGAGGCGCCTGCCGCGTGGGATGCGCGCCAGACGGGGGCAGCATCACCTGATCCAGGCGCGGAGGACCCGCCGCAGCCTCACCCGATAAGGACAAGGCAGGACAAAAGCCGATAATCCATCCATCGAATACCGCACAAAGCGGCGCCCGTCCCAACTCCCGAGATCTCTCATTTCCACGAATCAACCATTGGCAACCGGGGATCTTCCGCCCCGGCGTCGAACGCGCATTCGATGCCGTCGAGACCCTCTGGAGGCAAACACCGCGGTCCCAGCCGACCATGCCTGGCTGGGACCGCGCCCTTCAGAAGTGCCTCAGCGCCGCATCACGCATATCTTCACGATGACACCTGTGTCCAACTGCAAGTTTCCCCTCCGCTAAACGTCCTCAGGCACATCTTCATCTCATACCGCTGATTCTCCGGGAGGTTTCCGCTTCGGGTAGCCCATTCCCAAAGCCACCCTCCGGTGGAGACCGTGTGGCGGGGGGTCTGGGGTGACCGAGCAAGAGAACATGTGGTGGCGGGCGGGCGCCGTCGCTGTGACCACCTCGGCGGTCTTCTCGCCTTCGTCCGGGCGGTCTGGGTCCTAACCTCGGCATAAACGCCCCGGCTGCCGGTCCCGGAGTGCGCATCAGGCGACGGCGGCCCCGAACCACCTGGGCAGATGGGTGAGCAGGTCACGCTGATCGTCGCCGGCCCACGCCACGTGGCCGTCCGGCCGCAACAGCACGGCCGGCACGTCCAGTTCCTCGCCGACGATGGCGACGTCGGTGACGTGGTCGACCCGGTCCGCCCAGCCCGCCGCCGAGAGCCGGCCGGTCTGGTCGAGCAGCAGTCCGCGGCCGCCGTGCATCAGCGCGTACAGGCGCCCGCGCTTCAGCCGCACGTCCCGCATCCGCCTGCCGAGCAAATCATGTCCCTCGCCGAAGTCGTAGCGGACCGCGATCGCGGTGATCTTCTCGATCAGGTAGCGGTTCACCTCCTCGAAGTCCATCAATTCCGACAGCAGCCGGCGCACGGCCCGGGGGCCCGGCTCGGCGGACAGCAGCTCCGTCTGCGCGCGGGTGTTGTCGAGTACGGCGGCCGCCACGGGGTGCCGTTCGGCGTGATAGCTGTCCAGCAGCCCCTCCGGTGCCCACCCCGCCGACCTCGGCGGCCAGCTTCCAGCCGAGGTTGAACGCGTCCTGGAGGCCGAGGTTGAGGCCCTGCCCGCCGGTCGGCGGGTGGATGTGCGCCGCGTCGCCGGCCAGCAGCACCCGCCCGGTGCGATAGTGCTCGGCCAGCCGTGTGGCGTCGCCGAAGCGGGACAGCCGGCGCGGTGAGTGCACACCGAAATCGGTGCCGGCGAACGCTTGCAGCTGCCGCCTGAGCTCCTCAAGCTTCGTCGGGGCCGTGCGGTCCTCGGCCACTCCCTCGGCGGGCACGATGACGCGGTATACCCCGTCGCCGAGGGGCATGGCGCCGAACCGCACATGGGTCTTGCGGACCTCGGCGATCACGGCGGCCAGCGTCTCCGGCGACGCGGTCACCTCCACCTCGCCCACCAGCGTCTCGACCCTGCTGGGCTCCCCGGGGAAGCCGACCCCGAGCAGCTTGCGCACCGTACTGCGACCGCCGTCGCAGCCGACCAGATAACGCGAACGCAGCCGCGCGCCGTCGGCCAGTTCAACTGTCACCCCGCCGTCGTCCTGACTCAGCCCGGCCAGCTCGCAGCCGCGCCGTACCTCGACGCCGAGCTCGGCGGCCCGCTCGGCCAGCAACCGCTCGGTGACGCTCTGCGGAATGGCGAGAACGTAGGAGTGCGCGGTGTCGAGCCGGTCGGGCCACGACCTGCCGATGCCGGCGAAGAACCCCCCGGCCACGACCTGCTGACCGTGCGCGAGGAACCGCTCCAGCAGACCACGCTGATCCAGCACCTCGATGCTGCGCACATGCAAACCGAGCGCACGAACCTGCCCGGTCGGCGCCGCCTCCTTCTCCAGCACGACCACGTGCACGCCGTGCAGCCCCAACTCACTCGCCAACATCAGGCCGGTCGGCCCGCCCCCGGCAATGATCACGTCGAACATGAACCACCCATTCGGTGAGGTCGTGTTTCGGCCGGCTGCTCCCGCGGTCCGGCAGCGCACATCCTGCGAGCGTGCGTACTTCGGCAATCCCCGATCTCCGCAAGTTCCGGCCTCGGCTGGAGATTGTGCGGCACGACCCGGGCCTTGCCGCAAGGCCCCCGGTGCGCTATAGGTTGAAAGTGGAAGGGAGTCAGCACCCTTCCTGCTCCCATACGTGGTGACGTTCTCACATCGGGCATACGAGAGACCTGCCGCCGCACCAGGAGTGCGGTCAACGCCACCACAACGGCAGCCACCGACCACCCCACGGCTGCCACCACGTACGGCGAAGCGACGTCGGCCGGGCTCTTTACCGCCGTGGTGGCTCGTGCTGTGACCGGAAAAGCGATTCGCGCCGACGTGCCTGCGAACCTCGGAAGTTCCTTCGCAACCGGCGCCGAGAGCGCGCCGGGTCACCGCGCGGCAGATAATCGGCTGCCCAGAGACGACGTGCTTGGCGCCTGGGTCCCGTCTACGGGATGATCTCGGGGTTCTTGCCGGCTGCCTGCCGGCGGTTCGCCCACCGCTCACACAGTGCGGTGAAGGCGTCGTCATCGAGGCCGTAGACCGAAAGTGATCATGTTCGACTTCTCAAGAGATGACCTTCGCACATTGGCCGGAGCGAAATCGTACGATCGCGGTGTCGCCTACATCGACGCCGTCGAAGACCTCCAATTGGATGGCAGCAGAATCTTCGCGACCGTGTGCGGTTCGGAGCCATACGAAGTGGAACTCGCCGTCGGCCGACGCGGGCTGAACGGAGTCTGTGACTGCCCGTGGGGGCAGGAGGGCAACTTCTGCAAGCACTGCGTTGCGACGGGCCTGGTCTATCTGTTTCGGAGGGAACACGACGACGAGATACCGGAGCGACTGGACCTGCGCCTCTATCTGAACGCCTTAAGTCCCCGGGAGCTGGTGGCCCTGCTACTGGAGTTGGCCGAAGGTGACCGTAATGTCCGGCGTCGGCTGGAGGCGCTTGCCACGGGCGAGGCCGTCTGAGCCCGCGGTGTGAAGGATTGTTGTGACCAAGGCGACCGCATGCCCCATATCCCAGCGGTCCGGCGTGGCCACGGTGACCGCCGCCACTCGGAGGGCGTCAGGGGCGGCGAACACTCCTCACCCGCGCCCGGCCGGAGCGCGGGAAGACGCCAGAGGACGCCGGAAGACGCCGGAAGACATGGTGTGAAAGCCGAGGTCACCGCGAAGACATTCAGTCCATGACAGCTCATGACGGTAAAACAGGTCCCTCTGTGCGGAGGCCCGACTGCCGTGGTGGGGGCGGCGGCGGTAGGTTGTGCGAGTGTCACGCATCCGAGTGCCGGGCGAGTGCCACCCCAGGCTCGAGGAGGGGTTCGAGCGGATTCATCGGGAGTTCAAGCTGCCGCTGGAATTCCCGGACAACGTCCTCGATGAGGCCGACTGGGTGGCGAAGGTCCCCTTCATTCCTCCGCTCGACCGCACCGACCTGCCGTTGGTCACCATCGATCCGCCGGGGTCGATGGACCTGGACCAGGCGCTGCTTATCGAGGAGCGCCTAGGCGGCGGTTACCGGGTGTGGTATGCCATCGCCGATGTCGCGGCGTTTGTGGGGCCGGGTGGGGCGGTCGACAGTGAGGCGAGACGGCGGGTTGAGACGGTTTACATGCCTGACGGCAGGGTTCCGCTGCATCCGCCGGTGTTGTCGGAGGGGGCGGCGAGTCTGCTGCCCGGGCTGGTGAGGCCTTCGGCGCTGTGGTGTGTCGATCTCGACTCCGATGGGGCGATCGTCGGGACGGACGTGACGCGGGCGCTGGTGCGCAGCCGTGAGCGGCTCGACTACGGCTATGTGCAGGCCGCTGTGGACACCGGCACCGCCGACGGCACGCCGAAGTTGCTGGCCGAGGTGGGGCGGCTGCGTCTGGCGATGGAGCGGATCAGGGGCGGGGTCACGCTTCCGACGCCCGAGCAGGAGGTGGCGCGGCGCGGCGATTCCTACCATGTCGAGTTCCGAGCGCCGCTGCCCGCCGAGGCGTGGAACGCCCAGATGTCGCTGCTGGTCGGCATCGCCGCGGCGCGCATCATGCTGGACGCCGAGGTGGGGCTGCTACGGGTGCTGCCGCAGGCGGGACCGGCGCGGACCGAGCGGGTGCGGCGCGTCGCCGCCGCCCTCGGGGTGCCCTGGCCGGACGGCGCGGGTTACGGCGAGGTGGTCCACACCCTCGACCCGAAGGTTCCGGCGCAGGCCGCCTTCCTCCACGAGTCGCGGTCGCTGCTGCGCGGGGCGGGATATGTGGCCTTCGACGGCGTTCCCCCGGCGGATGCGGAACACGCCGCCGTGGCCGCGCCGTACGCGCATGTGACGGCCCCCCTGCGCCGCCTGGCCGATCGTTATGCGACGGAGGTGTGCCTGGCGGTCGCCTCGGGTGAGGACGTGCCCGAGTGGGTGAGGACCGCCCTGCCCTCCCTGCCCGCGATCATGGAGGTGGGGGCGAGACGGTCACGCGGCGTGGATCGGGCGTGTGTGGACCTGGTGGAGGCGTTCGTGTTGCGCGACCGGGTCGGCCAGACGTTCGAGGCGGTGGTGGTGGACGTCGCCGAGGGCAGGCCTGGCGGGATGGTCCAGCTCACCGACCCGGCGGTGATCGCCCGCTGCGACGGCGACGGGTTGCCGCTGGGCGAGACGGTGACGGTACGGCTGACGCGCGCCGAACCGTCCACCCGCGAGGTCCGCTTCGCTACCACCTGAGCGGAAATAAGGCCAGGAGTCGGCGGCCACAAAGCCATGAGGCCACACGCCGCCCGTACGACGTGTGGCCCGGTTCGGCTTGTCGGTTGTCCGCGCCTTCAGTGCGTAGCGGGGCTGACCCGCCCGCGATGGGGGCTCAGTGGCCCGTGATCACCTCTTGACGGACCAGGTCGAGCCGACGCCTGCCAGGTGGAGGGCCGCGAAGAGGAGGCCGGCGGTGGTGAGCGTCGAGACGGTCAGCACACTGCCCACGGCGACGTTGGCGAGGTCGAAGATCAAGGCTAGGAGGAACAGCACTGCGGCGACGAGAGCTAACATCTCTACCTCCTGGGAGGGAGCCAGACATCTGCCTCTTCAAGGGGAAGAGCCAGACGTCCAGGAGATTGAACGGACATTGCATAGCGTTTCCGGGAAATCATGAAAGAAACTGACTTCAAGGTAACGTTCTGTGCCTTATTCACCACCTCCCCTTGACCGGGCGGTCAGTTTGAACGGATCCGGAGAGGTCCCTCCCAGCCAAGACGGGGGTGCCGTCGCCCATCTGCATACCCGGCCCCTCCCAAACGAGAACCGGCAATCGGAGGAGCCTGGCATGACCCGCACACTCGCCCGCGAAGCGGCGGTCACGCGTCACCGAAGCCGCACGCCGAATGCCGAATGCCCGGCCACCCCGGCGACACGTACGGCGAAGCCGCGCGGGCCCTTCCCCGGAAACGCGTACGGCGGAGCCGGCATCCCCGGCTCCGCCGTACGAAACCATCACGTCAGCGACGAGTAAGCCACCACTCCCCGCTTGATCGCGTCGACCGCCTTCTCCGACGTGGCCCTGACCTTGCCGCCGGGCGGCGCCGCCAGGGACACCTGCCCGAGCAGGTCGATGAGCTGCTTGCACCACCGCACGAAGTCACCCGCGGCCAGCTCGGCCCCGTTGACCCCGTCGCTGAGAACGGCGTCCAAGGTGTGGCCCTTGGCCCACCGGAAGGCCGCCCACGAGAACCCGAAGTCGGGCTCGCGGATGAACGACAACCCGTGGTCCTTCTCCACCCCCTCCAGATCGCCCCAGAGGCGGACCATCTGGGTGAGGGCCTCCGTCGCGGAACCGGCCGGGATCTTCGGCCGCCGGGCCTCGTCGGACTGGCGGGACTCGAACACCAGCGCCGACACGCAAGCGGCCAGCTCGGCGGGCTCCAGGTTGTCCCAGATCCCGCCCCGCAGGCATTCGGCGGTGAGCAGGTCCAGCTCGGTGTAGAGGCGGCCGAGGCGCCGCCCCTCGGCGGTGACGGTCTCGCCGTCGAGGTAGCCGAGCTGGTCGAGAACCCCGCACACGCGGTCGAAGGTGCGGGCGATGACGTGGGAACGGCTTTCGACACGGCGGCGCAGGGACTCGGTCTCACGCATCAGCTTGTGGTATCGCTCGGCCCAGCGGGCGTGGTCCTCGCGGTCCTCGCAGCCGTGGCAAGGGTGTTGCCTGATCGCCCGGCGCAGGCCGGTGACCTCCTCGTCCTCGACGGCGTGGTCACGCACGCGCGCCGGCTTGCCGAGGTCGCGGTCGCCGATCTTGGCGTTGAGGGTGGCGATGAGATTGGCGCGTTCCTTAGGGCTGCGCGAGTTGAAGTTCTTGGGAATGCGCACGGTGTCGACGGGTTCGACCGGCACGGGGAAGTCGGTAGGGGACAGCCGTTTGACCTGTTTGCCGATGGTGAGCACCAGCGGCGAGGGGCCTTCGCCGTTGCGCGGCATGCGGCCGGGGTCGAGCACGACGGCTAGGCCGGCGCGGCGTCCGCCGGGGATGCGGATGACGTCGCCGGGCCGCAGCGCCTCCATGGAGCGGAGGGCTTCGAGCCGGCGGGCGGTGCCGCGCTGACGGGCGAGCTCGGACTCCCGGTCGGACAGGCGGCGGCGCAGCGTCGAGTATTCCTCGAAGTCACCCAGGTGGCAGGTCATCGCCTCCAGGTAGCCCGACAGGGCCTCCTCGGCCTTGCGCACCTGGCGGGCGATGCCGACGACCGCCCGGTCGGCCTGGAACTGCGCGAAAGACGACTCCAGCAGGGTGCGGGCGCGCTCGCGGCCCACCTGTCCGACGAGGTTGACCGCCATGTTGTAGGACGGGCGGAAGCTGGACCGCAGCGGGTAGGTGCGGGTGCCGGCCAGGCCGCCGACCGACACGGGGTCCATGCCGGGCTGCCAGATGACCACCGCGTGGCCTTCGACGTCGATGCCGCGCCGCCCGGCCCGCCCGGTGAGCTGGGTGTATTCGCCGGGAGTGAGGTCGGCGTGGGTTTCGCCGTTCCATTTGTCGAGTTTTTCGATCACTACGGACCGGGCGGGCATGTTGATGCCGAGCGCGAGCGTCTCGGTGGCGAAGACGGCCTTGACCAGCCCCTGGGTGAAGAGTTCCTCGACGACCTCCTTGAAGGTCGGCAGCATTCCCGCGTGGTGGGCGGCCAGGCCGCGCTCCAGGCAGTCGCGCCACTCCAGGAAGCCGAGGACGGCGAGGTCCTCGTCGGGCAGATGGGCGGTGCGCTCGTCGACGATCTGGCGGATCTCGTGCCGCTCACGTTCGTCGGTGAGGCGGATGCCGGCGTAAAGGCACTGCATGACGGCGGCGTCGCAGCCGGCCCGGGAGAAGATGAAGGTGATCGCGGGCAGCAGGCCCTCTGCGTCGAGCCGCTCGATCACCGCGGCGCGGTCCGGGGGGCGGGGCCGCTGCGGGCGGCTGTAGCCGCGCCTGCCCTTGGCGAAGCCTCTGGCGCCGCCGGTGCGCTCCTGGTCGCGGGTGACGCGCAGCAGGGAGATGTTGAGCCGGGGGCGGCCGTCGCGCGGGCCCTCCTCCTGCTCGTCGAGGGCGAACAGGTCGAACAGGCGGTTGCCGACCAGCATGTGCTGCCAGAGCGGCACGGGCCGGTGCTCGTCGACGATCACCGTCGTGTCGCCCCTGACCTCCCCGAGCCACTCGCCGAACTCCTCGGCGTTGCTGACGGTCGCCGACAGCGCGGCGAGCCGCACCGACTCGGGCAGGTGGATGATGACCTCTTCCCACACCGCGCCCCGGAACCTGTCGGCGAGGTAGTGCACCTCGTCCATGACCACGAAGCCGAGCCCGCCGAGGGTGGCCGACCCGGCGTAGAGCATGTTGCGCAACACCTCGGTGGTCATGACCACGATGGGGGCCTCGCCGTTGACCGTGTTGTCGCCGGTCAGCAGGCCGACCTTGGCTGCGCCGTACCTTTTGACAAGGTCGTTGTACTTCTGGTTGGAGAGGGCTTTGATCGGCGTGGTGTAGAAGCACTTGCGGCCCTCAGTGAGGCCCAGATGCACGGCGAACTCGCCCACCACCGTCTTGCCCGACCCGGTCGGCGCCGCCACGAGCACCCCGTCGCCGGCCTCGAGCGCGCGGCAGGCGTCGAGCTGGAACTCGTCGAGATCGAAATCGTAGAGTCCGCGGAAGGCACGGAGGGCGGGCCCGTCGCCGGCGTGCATTTCCTGAAAGGCCGCATACCGCTCCGCTGGAGTTGTCATAGCGTCAGCCTACCGATATGACCATTCCGGTCGGTCCGATCGGAGACCGATCAACGGCACGTACGGCCAAGCCCGCTCAGGCCCATGAGCACGCCCGAAACGGCGGCCCAGGTCTCCTAGACGGGGCCGTACGGCCAAGCCCGCTCAGGACCGTGAGCATGCCCGGAACGGCGGCCCAGGTCTCGTAGAAGGGGCTGTACGGCCAAGCCCGCTCAGGCTCGTGAGCACACCCGGGCCACGGACCCGCGGCCCGTACGGCGAAGCCCGCTCAGCCTTGATGCAGCACCTTGAGCGCCCCCGGGACGACGGTGCACGTCACGGGAGCGGGGCCGATCCGCTCGCCGTCGGCGTAGGCGATCACGCCGGGGGCCTCCACCGTCACCTCGCGCACCCGTACGACTGTGACGGCGGGGTGGTCGAGGTGGGTGCCCCGGTAGACCCGGGGGAAGGTCCGCAGCAGCTCGCCGCGTGAGACCGCTCCCACCGTCACGACGTCGAGCAGGCCGTCGTCGGGCCTGGCGTGCGGGGAGATGCGCATGCCCGCGCCGTAGGAGCGGGTGTTGGCGACGGCGACGAGCACGGCCTCCTGCTCGACGCGTTCGCCGTCGAGGGTGAGGGCGAACGGGATGGGGGTGAAGGACCGCAGCTCCCGCACGAGGCCGCGCACATAGCGGGCGGCGCCGGGCGGCCAGGTGAGGGTGTTGGCCCGCTCGTTGACGCGGGAGTCGAAGCCGCAGGCGGCGACGCCGGCGAACCACTCGCCGGGGCCGATCGTGGCGGCGTCCACGGTCCTGGTGCGCCCGGCGGCCACGACGCCGGCCGCGGCCAGCAGGGACCGCCCGTCGGTCTCGGTCCAGCGGGGCACGGGCAGGCCGAGGGCGGAGGCGAAATCGTTGCCGGTGCCGGCCGGGATGATGCCGAGGGGCACCTCGGTGCCCGCGACGGCCTGCACGGCGAGGTGCACGAGGCCGTCGCCGCCGTAGGCGACCAGGGCGGCGGGTTCGCCGACCGCGGCGGCATGGGCACGCGCAAGGGTGTCGGCGGCGGACGTGCCGACGATCACCGTGACCTCGCGTCCGCCGCGCCGGAGCCGCCCGATCACCCGGCCGAGGTGCCGCCGGGTGCGTCCGCCGCGCGCCGCCGGGTTGACCAGCAGCGCGATGTCACCGCGAATGTGCTATCTCCCGGAGGCCGAGGGGCCGGAGGTCTCGCGGTCGCGCGGGTCGTCGTCGGAGAGCTCGGACGCCTCGTCGTCGGACAGGTGCGAGTAGTCCTCGGTCTTGGGCAGCCTGCTCTCCCGCCAGTACATGAACAGCTCGGCCAGTGCGAAGAAGATCACCAGCGGGATGGAGAGGGCGATCATCGCGATGGGGTCGCTGCCGGGGGTGGCGATGGCGCCGAAGACGAACATCGCAAAGATGATCATGCGGCGGTGCTTGGCGACCGTGGCCCGCTTGAGCACGCCGATGACGTTGAGCAGCACCAGCAGCAGCGGAAGCTCGAACGACACCCCGAAGACGATGAACATCAACAGTGCGTAGTCGATGTAGGACGTCATCTCCATGAAAGGAGTGGCGTTGTCGGGCGCGAAGGAGAAGAGGAGCGCCAGGCCCTTGTCGAGGACGAAGTAGGCCAGCGCGGTGCCCGCCGCGAACAGCGGAACGCCGATCGCCAGGAAGATCGAGGTGTAGCGGCGCTCGTTGCGGTAAAGACCAGGCGTGACGAACGCCCAAATCTGGTAAAGCCAGAGCGGGGCGGAGACCACCATGCCGAAGACGATCGCGACCTTGAGGTTGACGAAGAACGCCTCGAACACGGCCCGGACCTGGAAACAGGTGCCGGCCTTGAGCGACTGCGCGAACGGCAGGTTGCAGTAGGGACTCGACACGAACTGCCAGAGCGTGTCGAAGAAAACGAACCCCACGACCGTGCCCGCGGTGACCCCGAGCATTCCGATCACCAGGCGATTGCGCAGCTCACGGAGATGCTCCATGAGCGGCATGCGCCCTTCGGGGTCGGCCTTCCCTTCCGGCTTGGACCTCTTAAGCAGCGCCATCGGTGTCCTGATTCGGCGAGAGTGCGACTGTAGGGGCTGTGGTGCGGGGCGGCCTAGCCGCGGTGGGCGTCATGCGGAACACCGGCGCTCTGCGAGGCGCGCAGGCGGGCGTTCTCCTCCTCAAGCCGGCGGATGCGCTCGGCCTCGGTCATCACCTGGCCGGTGATGGGCTGAGCCTCGGAGGCGGCGACCGGCGGCGCGGGCGCGGCGGGCGCGGCCTTGGAGGAGTCCTCGTCGTCGCGCAGCTTGGTCGTCTCCGACTTGAAGATGCGCAGGGACCGGCCGATGGCGCGCGCGGTGTCGGGCAGCCGCTTCGCCCCGAAAAGCAGGACAATGATGAGCCCGATGATGATCAACTCTGTGGGTCCGACGGGCATGATGTTTCCTTATCGTCCGAGCAGCAGGCGAGTCTTTCCCCCGATCGTACGCGCAGAAGTCCAAAGACTCACCACCCCGAACGAGCATGTGATTCCCCGCCGTTTCGCCGTGGGAGAAACCCCAGTGCATTTCCCCCGGCCAGGTTAATCGAACATACACTCGGCGGGGGACATGATCAAGCGCGCCGTTTAGTCCAGTAATCAGGCCAAACGTCCGGTCAGAGGTGTTCTCCCGCACGGTCGATCGCGGACCGCAATAGCCGGCACGCGAGCCGCGCCCCACCCAAGGATTCGATGTTCGGCCCGCCGTCCCCCCGCGTTCGGCGGGCCGACCCCAGATGTTCGCCCTCACTCCCCCGGGAGGGTGCGGCTCCCGGCGGCGCGGATCTCATCCCCCAGGTGGGCTCGCTTGGGCGTCAGCACCGCGCGGGACCGCTCGATCTCCTTGGCGAGGGCGCCGACAGCGGCCTGGACCCGCACCGCCGCGACGGCGATCACGACCAGCCCGGAGAACCCCGCGCCCACGAGAATCCATGTCATGGGCGATCATCGTAGAGCGCGAGGGCGACCCCGGCCTGCTCACGGGCCCGCGCGGCCAGGGCGGCGGGGGCGACGATGCGGCCCGTCTCGCCGAGGCGCAGCGCCAGCCGCACCATCCAGCCGGTGTCGCGGGCACGCAGGGTCACCCGCAGGCGGCCCTCCCCCAGCTCCTCGACGCTCTCGCAGGGGTAATATTCCGCGACCCAGCGCCCGGCGGGGGTGAGCTCCAGCTCGGCCAGCTCGTCGGTGGGCGAGGGGCGGAAGACCCCCTGGGTGACGTCGGTCGGCTCGGCCCCCTCGGGCGGGGCCGCCGGCACGTCGAGCACCGTGGCGTCCTGCACCCGGTCGAGCCGGAAGAGGCGCACGGCCTCCGCGCGATAGCACCAGCCCGACAGATAGGTGCGGCCGTCGACCACGACGACCCGCAGCGGGTCGACCTCGCGGCTCGTCACCTGGTCGCGGGCGGGCGCGTAGTAGCGCAGGGACAGCCGCCTGCCGCGCCGCAGCGCCTCGTTGACGGTGGCGAGCGCGCCGGGGGCGGCGTCGACCTCGACCGCGACCTGGCTGCTGACGGCCGCGGCGCCGTCGCCCGCCGCGCGCTCAAGCTTGGCGATCACGCGGGTGAGCGCGTCGCGCTGCTCCGGCTCCGGCAGCTCGGCGAGCGGCAGCTCGTTCATCAGCCGCAGCGCCACGAGCAGGGCGCTGGCCTCGTCGATGCCGAGGCGCAGGGGCCGCGCGATGGTCTCGGCGTTCTCGATGAGGATCTCGCCGCCGTCCCACGACACGTCGATGAGATCGCCGGGGGTGTGACCGGGCAGTCCGCACATCCAGACGAGCTGCAGGTCGTCGATGAGCTGCTTCTCGCTGAGCCCGAACACCTCGGCCACCTCGGCCACCGGCGCCCCCTGGTGGGACATGAGGTAAGGCACGAGCGCCAGTAGCCTCGGCAACCTGTCCGCTGTGCTGCTCATCTGCCGGCCTCCGTGCCGTTGCTCTCGTATGCGCCCTTGAGGGTGGCGATCACCGCGTCGCGGGCGTCGGGCGGGCCGAGGACCTGCGCGTCGGGGCCGAGGCTCGCCATCCAGACCGCGAAGCGGGCCGGGTCGATGAAGGTCAGGTCGGCCTCATCCCACTCGCCGTCGCCCTCGCGCACGGCGGCGGCGATCTGCCGCACCCCCTGGCAGGTGCCCTTGCGCACGCGCAGGGTGGCGGTGCGCCGCACGGGCGGCTCACTCGGGGACTCGTCCCATGGGCTGACCATCGCCCGCAGGTCGACGCCCTCGGGCACCACGACCGCCCCCGGGCGGCCGAGAGGGGTGACCTGGCCGACGACCCGGCTGAGGCGGAACACGCGCGGCGCGTCGCGGTCGCGGTCGTGCCCCGCGAGATACCACTTGCCGCGGCGGGACACCACGCCCCACGGCTCGACCGTGCGGGTCAGCACCGACTCGCCCGCGGCGACCCGGTAGCCGAAACGCACCGCGCGCCGGTCGCGGACCGCCTCCCAGAAGGCGGGGAAGGCAGGGTCGCGGGTGTCGACGCGGAGCTCCAGCGCGCCGCCGCCGCCGAGCGCGGGCTCGTCGGTGGCCACGCCGCCCGCCCGCAGCTTGAGCAGCGCACCGCTCGCGGCCTCGGCGAGGCTGGCCCGCTGCCACACCCGGGCGGCCAGGCCCAGCACCGCGGCCTCGTCGGGCTCCAGTGTGATCTCGGGGAGCTCGTATGCCTCGGGGGCGATGCGGTAGCCCGGCTCCTCCTCCCACGGGTCGCGGTGCACCTCGATGGGAACGCCGATCTCACGCAGCTCGTTTTTGTCCCGCTCGAACATGCGCTGGAACGCCTCGTCGCCGTCCCTGTCGTAGCCGGGCACCGCGTGGCGGATCTGCTCGGCCGACAGCGGCCTTCGTGTCGCGAGCAGGCAGATGACGAGATTGAGCAACCGCTCGGTCTTGCGGCGCGACATCCGGCCGTCCTCCTTTTGCTGTCAATCGTGCTGCGCACCCGGCGGATCAGCGTCGGTTCCCGCCATCGGGGAGGCGGGGAACGCTACCCTTCCCCACGTGATCAGATGGCGCAAGGGAACGGTCGAGCGGATCCGGCGGGAGTGGCCGGGTGCGGTGGAACTGGACGTCGCCCTCCCGGAGGGAGGATGCCGGGCACTGGCCTATCCGCCGCTGGTGGGTCGGCCCGAGCCGGGTGACGAGGTGCTCCTCAACACCACCGCGCTGGCGATGGGTCTCGGCACCGGCGGCTATGCCATGGTGGTGGCGATCCCCGACCGGCTGCCCGGGGATCCGACCGGTCCCGGGCACCTCGTCAAAGCACGTTACACCCCATTGCAGGCGACCGTGCTCGGTGCCGACGAGCAGGGGTCGCCCCACCACGAGACACTCCGCGAGGCCGACTCCCTGACCGGCATGCCGGTCGTGGTCGCCGACCTGCACTCGGCCCTGCCCGCCGTCCTGTGCGGGCTGCGGGCCGACCGCCCCGGCACCCGCGTGGCCTATGTGGTGCCCGACGGCGGCGCCCTGCCCGCGTGGTTCTCGATGTCGGCGGCCAGGCTGCGCGAGCTCGGCTGGCTCTGCGGGGTGGTGACCACCGGGCAGGCGTTCGGCGGCGACCTGGAGACCGTCACCCTGCACACCGGGCTCCTCGCCGCCCGGCACGTGCTCGGGGCCGACGCGGCGATCGTGGCCCAGGGGCCCGGCAACCTCGGCACCGGCACGCGGTGGGGCTTCTCCGGGGTGTCGGCGGGTGAGGCCGTCAACGCCGCCGCCGTGCTCGGCGGCCGTCCCGTGGCCTCCCTGCGCGTCAGCGAGGGCGATCTGCGCGAGCGGCACATCGGGGTGTCCCACCACTCCCTGACCGCCTACGGCCGCGTCGCGCTGGCCCGCGCCCAGGTGGTGGTGCCCCTGCTAGACGGCGACTTCGGCAAGCGCGTCCGCGCCGAGGCCGCACCCCTCGCCGAGCGCCACGAGCTCGTCGAGGTGCCCGTCGGCGGCCTGCGCGAGGCCCTTGAGGCGAGTCCGGTGCGGTTGTCCACGATGGGGCGAGGGCTGGACCAGGACCTCGCCTCCTTCCTGGCCGCCGCCGCCGCGGGCCGGCACACCGCCACACTGCTGGACTGAATCACACCGCCGGCCTGAGACGCTTCCGCCCAGGCGACGGCTTCGCCGTACCGCCCGCCGGCGTCAAGAAGGCTCCGCCGCACGGCCCCGCCCAGGGGACGCCGCGGTCAAGAAGGCTTCGCCGTACGGCCCCCGCCCAGGGGACGCCGCAGTCAAGAGGGCTTCCGCCGTACCGCCCGCCGGTGGTCGAGAAGACTTCGCCGTACGGCCCCCGCCCAGGGGACGCCGCAGTCAAGAGGGCTTCGCCGTGCCCGGCCCTCGCGGGGCGGGCACGGGCGAGCCCCCCGGGGGCCGCCCCGCCACAGTGCGGCCCCCGGGAGGGTTCAGAGCGCGTGCGGGTAATGGCGACGCGCATGCTCCTCGGTGATGTAGCCCTCGCGCAGGTCGGTGCGGACCGCTTCGGGGTCTCGCCGGCCCGGATGGCCGTATCCGCCACCTGAGCCGGTCCGCAAGTGTACGACGGCACCCTTGGCCAAGGGAATGCGGGTTCGCAGAGCACATTCCTCGATTCGGCCGCCGGGGTGCTCGACGACGAGCCGGTTCGGGCGGCCCGGAAGCCCTCCGTCCCTCCCCCATGGGGCGGTGGCGGTGCGGGCCAGAGCGCTCGTGAGGTGCTGATCTTCCAGGCAGCGCACCGAGAGATCGAGCCCGAGCCCGCCCCGGAACCTCCCGGGTCCGCCGGAGTCTGCGGCCAGGGCGAGCCGTTCGACGCGCCAGGGATTGCGTGCCTCCCAGACCTCGGCGGGGGTGAGGCGGGTGGCCGACTGCGACAGGTACATGAGCGCCGCGGCCCCGTCGCCGTGCCGCGACGCCCCCTGCCCGACGGGGTGGGGCGCGCCGTCGGCCCAGGGTTCGCCGGCCTCGCGCCGCCCCCACCACACCAGCGCGTTGATGTCGCCGCCGCTGGCCGCGGGCACGTCCGGCACCACCTCGGCGAGGGCGTCGAGCACGAGTTCGATGAGGTGGTCGGCCGGGATGCCGTACATGAAGCAGGGGGCGGGCCGCACGGGGTGGAACAGCGATCCTTCGCGGGTGAGGATTTCGAGCGGCCGGAAGTGGCCCTCGTTGGGCTGCTCCCCCGCCCCCGCGAGGAACGCCACGGCGAGGCGGCAGGCGGCCACCGTGGAGGGCAGCGGGCAGTTGATCGGCCCGGGAGTCTGATCGGGGCAGCCGGTGAGGTCGATCTCGACGCGTGAGCCTTCGACCGTCACCCTCACCCCGAAGGGCACGGGCACGCCGCCGACGCCGTCGGAGTCGATCGTGCCGCTCGCGGTGTACTCCCCGTCGGGGAGAGCCGCGAGGAAGGCGCGGACGAGTGCCTCGCCGTGGGAGTACATGCGGGCGACGCAGGTGTCGAACTCGGCTCTGCCGTACCTCTCGACGAGTGCGGCCAGGGCCTCCCCTCCGGCCCTGGCGCCGGCGACCATCGCGTCGATGTCGCCGGCGACCGCGTCCGCCATGCGGCTGTTGGCGAGGATCATGCGGTGGATGTCGGTGACGAGGCGGCCGGCGTCGTACAGTTTGACGCCGGGGAAGATCGTGCCCTCCTGGTAGACGTCGAGGGTGTCGGTGCAATAGGGGTCTTTGCCGCCTATGTCTAGCCAGTGGGCCTTGATCGCGGAATAGGCCGTCAGGGTGCCGTCCACGAAGACCGGCACGACCATGGCGGCGTCCTGCGGGTGCGAGCCCGTGCCGTAAGGGTCGTTGTAGAGGATCACGTCCCCCGGATTCAGCGCGGCGGGGCCGCCCACCCCCTCGACGGCGGCCCGCACGCAGAAGCCCAGAGTGCCCATGAATGCCGGCAGAGTGGGCGCCTGGGCCAGCATGCACATGTCGGCGTCGTAGAACGCCACCGCGAAGTCCAGCGCCTCGTAGATGATCGGGGAGAAGGCGGTGCGGACGACGGCCCGCTTCATGTGGTCGGCGGCGGCGTTGAGGCCCTGCCGCACGATCTCGGTGGTGATCGGATCCGCCCCGGCGCCCCGCCCCGGGTCCGCGGCGGCGAAGACCGTTCTGACGGTCCGCGTCATGTCGTCTCCTCCCTGGTGATCAACAGCACTCCGCTCGGGTGAGGACGTACGGCGAAGCCCTCGTCCACGTAGGTCGTGGCGGTGGGCTCTGTCACCACGAGAGGGCCGGCCTCGGGGGCGGTGAGCGCGCTCCTCGGCACGGCCCGGGTCCGGACGCGGGCCCGCCGCCGGAAGGACCACACGTCGATCTCCCGCTCCTCACCCGCCTCCGGAGGCGCGGGCAGCGGTCCGCCGTGCCGCGCCCGCGGCACCCGCAGAGTGGCCCGCACGGTCACGATCTCCAGCGGACCCGGCAGTTCATGCCCGAAGGCACGCCGGTAGGCGCCCGTGAAGGCGGCCCGCACCTCCGCCGCGCTCTCTCCCTTCGCCACCCGGACCGTGAGCGTGTGCTCCTGCCCTTGATGGCGCAGATCGAGATCGACCTCCCGCACGGCCTCGCCGGCCGGCGGATGCTCCCCCGAGTTCCGAAGGTCCTCGCCAGACCCCGTGCGGGGCCACAGGCGGTCAAGCAGGGCCTCGCCGTACGGCGGATGCTCCCTCAGAGGCCGGACGGCCTCGCCCGGCGCCGAGGGGGCGTTCACGGGCCGCTCCCGACCATCTCTGCGCGGATGCCCCTCTGGGCCACCGACGGGCTCGGCGGACGCCGTGCGGGCGCTCAGGGGCCCTGCCAGACCGCTCCGGCGGCCGGCGCCCCCGGTGGACACCCCAGGGCCGTCCACGGGCTCGTGCAGTACGGATATCACCTGCTCGGGTTGTGCGGCTTCGCCGTACGGCGCGGTGAGGCGGGTGAGGAGCGTCTCTGCGAGGTCGAGGGCCTCCTTGAGGGTGGGGTCCGACAGGGGCCGCAGCAGGGTGCGGGCCGTGCTGCGGACCAGGTCGGCCTGGATGAGCCCGGCGGCCGAGAAGTTGCCCGCGTTGGGCGGGACGACGACGGCGCTCAGCCCGAGCTCGTCGGCCAGCAGGCAGCCGAACAGCGGCCCCGCGCCCCCGAAGGCCACGAGCGCGGCCCGCCGCGGGTCCACCCCGCGCTCCACCGTGACCCCGCGTACGGCTTGCGCCATGTGAGCCGCCGCGATGCGCAGCACACCCTCGGCCACCGCGTCGGTGCCCGGGAGCCCCGCCGGCGCCGCCAGAGGCGCCAGGGCGGCCTCTGCGAGCCCGGGAGCCAGATCGACACCGCCCGCGAGGTGCCCCGGCAGGATCAGCCCGAGGTGGAGGGCGGCGTCGGTGACGGTCGGCTCGCCGCCGCCACGCCGATAACAGGCGGGACCGGGCACGGCCCCCGCACTGCGCGGCCCGACCCGCAACAGCCCGCCCACGTCGACATAGGCGACCGATCCACCCCCCGCCCCCACGGACCTGACATCAACCCACGGGCACTGCAACGGCAGCCCCGTCACCTGCCCCTGAAAGAGCAACGGCAACCTGCCGTCCTCAATCAGCGCCGTATCAAAACTCGTGCCCCCGACATCAGCCGCAATCGCCGCACTAAGCCCCAGAGCCTCCCCCACCGACCAAACCCGCCCAACCCCAGCGGCCACCCCGGGCTGACCGCCGACAGCGGACATCGCCCCCGGCAACTCGCCATGAGGGACCGAGAACGCCCCCAACGCCTCACCCTGACCCGCGGCCACATCCCTCAGCGGCTGAGCCGCAAGAGCCGAGCCGAGCGGCCCGGCACCCCCACCGGCAGCTGCCCGGCCGGACGGCTCCGCCGGACCCGCCGCGACCCCCGGCACGCCGCTCCGGCAGCCGCCGGGCGGCGGCACGGCGTCGGCTCCGGCGACCGAAGAGTCCGCAGAACCGGGCGTGCCGCCGACACCGCCGGACGTCAACCCAGACGACCCGGCCGGATCCGTCACGACGGCCGTCGAACCGGCTGTCACACCGGCCCTCACACCGGCCGTGACAACACCTGATGCCTCGGCCCGGCTCGCTCCCTCAAGAGGCAGGAGCGGCTCGGCGACAGAGCCGGCCGGGGCCGGCACCAGGCCAAGGGTGTGGGCCAGGTGGGCGGTGGCGGTGGCGCCGGCGACAGGGCCGGAAAGGATGGTTTCGAAAGGCCGCTTGGCCGCCTCCTCCAGGGTGAGGGCGCCACCGCCCGAGCGGGTGACGAGGAGTTTTCCGGTGAAGCCCCGGGTGCGGAGTTCGTGGTCGAGGTTGTGGAGGTAGGGGCCCATGCGGTGGCGTACCAGGGCGTCGACGACCGTGGTCGTGGTGCGTTCGTACTCGCGGTACTCGCCCGACACCTCGTGTGACAGCGACACCTCCCCGGTGAAGCCGGACGAGCGGAGAGCCGCGAGGACGGCGTGTTCGTGGGCCGGGTTGGCGTAGGCGTTGATGAGGACGACCGCCACCGTGCCGACGCCTTCTGCGGCGAAGGCCGCCGCGGCCCGCCGTACGCCCGCGGGGTCGAGGGGCCGCACCACGGAGCCGTCCGCGGCGACGCGCTCGGCGACCTCCTGCCGGAGTCTGCGCGGGACCAGGGGCGGCGGGGGTGTCCAGAAGAGGTCGTAGGGGTCGTCGCGGTCGCCACGTCTGATCTCCAGGACGTCGCGGAACCCTTCGGTGGTGATGAGGCCGACCGCGGCCCCGCGGCGCTCCAGGAGGGCGTTCAGGCCCACGGTGGTGCCGTGGACGAAGTATTCGCACCGGGCGAGCCCGGCAGCGCCCACGGCCGCGTCCACGGCGGCGAGCACGCCGCGCTCGGGCGCGGCGGGGGTGGTGGGATGCTTGGCGACGGTGATCTTCTTGGTGGTGGTGTCGAACGACACCAGGTCGGTGAACGTTCCACCAACGTCAACCCCGATTGTGGTCATGGCTCCGGACCGTAGGTAAATATGAGCCCATGGGGCTACAGAGCGGACGTGACAAGGACAATTGGCGCGATCTGGTGATGGAGCGCGGCCCCGTGGGACGCTGGCGGCCGGCGCTGGGGACGGCGGGCGTGCTGTCCGGGGACGAGGTGCTGTTCGACGCGGACGGCACGGGCCGGCTCCACAGCCACTCGGTGGTCTTCGGCGAGGAGACGATCGCGTTCCGGTGGCGGATGGCGCACCGGGGCAGGCTGATCCTCCTCGTCGACGGCGAGGAGGAGGCGGTGGCGATGGAGTTCCGCGACCACATCTCCGACGCCGGCCGCGCCACGGTGCTGGCCGAGGTGGCCAACCCGGGGTTCTGGATCATGCCGGACCCGCTGAAATGGGCCGGCGATACCTGACCAACTCAAACCGGACACCTGCCTCCAACCCGGCGACACCTGAGGCCTCACCCGCGCCGCCCGCCGAGGACCTCCTCCGCCCGGTGGCACGCCACCCTCCGCCCCTCCAGCGACCGCGGACGCGGCGCCTCCTCCCGGCACCGGGAGACCGCGAGGGGACATCGCCGGCGGAACGGGCATCCCGAGGGCGCGGGGCTCGCCTCGGTGCGCCCGGAGGCCGCGGGCGGCGGCCCGCCGACGCGGGGCACGGCGTCGCGCAGGGCCAGGGTGTAGGGATGGGCGGGCCGGGTGAGCAGATCCCCCGTGGGTCCGCTCTCCACGACCCGCCCGGCGAACATGACGTGCGACGTGCCGCACAACCGGTCGACCACCGCCAGGTTGTGCGTGATGAGCAGATAAGCGAGCCCGTGCTCCCCCCGCAGCCGCTCCAGCAGGTCCAGGATCCTGGCCTGCACCGTCACGTCCAGGGCGCTGGTGGGCTCGTCGAGCACGAGCACCCGGGGCCGTACGGCGAGAGCCCGCGCGATCACCGCCCGCTGCCGCTGGCCGCCCGACAACTCGTGCGGGCGGCGGCCCGCGAGTGCCGGGTCGAGCCCGACGCCGGCCATCAGCTCCGCCACCGCGGCCCGCCGCTCAGCAGCACGGAGCCGCCCGGTGAGGCCTTCGGCGATGGACGTGCCGATGCGCATGCGCGGGTTGAGCGCCTCGCCGCCGTCCTGGAACACCGGCTGCACCGCGGCACGGAACCCGGCCCGCTCGGCGCGGCGGAGCCTGGTCACGTCGGCTGTGCCGTACGTGATCCGGCCGGCGCGGGGGCGCAGCAGGCCGAGCAGGGCGCGGGCGAGGGTGGTCTTGCCCGAGCCGCTCTCACCGATGAGGCCGGCGCCGCCGGCGTCGACTGCCAGTGACACGTCGTGCACGACGGGCACCGGGCCGTAGGCCAGGGTCAGGTTCTCCGCCGTCAGCGTCGGGGCGGTGTTCACGGCTCTGCTCCCTCATCTGGGGCACGGCGGCGAGGAGGTCGCGCGTGTAGGGGTGGGCGGGGGCGGTGAGGACCCGGGCGGCGGGACCGGCCTCCACGACGCCGCCGTCCTTCATGACGAGGACGTCGTCGGCGACGGTGGAGACGAGCGCGAGGTCGTGGGAGACCAGCAGCAGGGCCAGGCCGCGTTCCTCGCGCAGCCGGCGCAGCACGGCGACGATCTCGGCCTGGACGGTGACGTCGAGGGCGCTGGTGGGTTCGTCGGCGGCGACGACCCCCGCGCCGAGAGCCAGAGCCAGGGCGATGGCGAACCGCTGCGCCTGGCCGCCGGACACCTGGTGGGGATAGCGGCGCAGGATCTCCGGGTCGAGCAGCACGTCGGCGACGGCCTGCTCGGCGCGGGCGCGGGCGGCGGCGCCCTTCACGCCGTGGCGGGCGAGTGCGCGGCGCATGAGGGTGCCGAGGCGCATTGCGGGGTTGAGCGCGGCCTGGGGGCTCTGCAGGACGAGCGCGACCTTGGCGCCGCGGATCTCGCGCAGGATCTTCTCGGGGGCGTTGAGCACGTCGACGCCGCACACGACGACCCGCCCGGTGACGTCGGCGCCGTCGAGGAGGCCGAGCACGGCCAGCAGCGCGGTGGTCTTGCCGGAGCCGCTCTCCCCCACCAGCGCCGTGCAGCGCCCGGCGGCGAGGTCGAGTTCGGGCACGCCGGAGACGACGCGCCCGCCGATGCGCACCTCGAGGTCGCGGATCTCGATCAGCGTCATCTGCTCCTCCCGCGCGGGTCCAGGGCGGCGCGCAGTCCTTCGCCGAGCACGTTGAAGGAGAACGCGGTGACGAGGATCGCGAGGCCGGGGAAGGTCACCACCCACCAGTCGGTGGTGAACAGGCTCTGCCCCTGCTGCACCATGAGCCCCCATTCTGCGGTCGGTTCGTGCGCGCCGAGGCCGAGGTAGGACAGGGCGGCGGCGGTGAGGATCACGCCGCCGGCGTCCAGGGAGAGCTGCACCGTCACGGGGGTGACGGAGTTGGGCAGCACGTGCCGGAACACGATCACGGGCGCGGGCACGCCGAGGCAGCGGGCCGCGTCGACGTAGCCGCGCGCCGACACCGACTGGGCGACCGCGGCGGTCAGCCGGGCATACCAGGGCCACCAGGTGACGGCGATGGCGACGACGACCGTGGCGACGCTCGGCTGGAGCACGACCGCGAGCGCCAGGGACAGCAGCAGCGCGGGGAAGGCCAGGAAGACGTCGGTCACGCGCATGATGACGTCGCGCACCCAGCCTCCGGCGTACCCCGCGACGACGCCCAGCGTGACCCCCACGGCCGCGGCGAGCGCGAGCACGGCCACCGCGATGAACAGCGAGGTGCGCGCGCCGAACAGGATGCGGCTGAGGATGTCGCGGCCCACCTGGTCGGTGCCGAACCAGTGGCCGGCGCCCGGCGACAGCAGCGCCTGGGCGGGGTGGGTGGCGGTGCCGCCGTCCTCTGGGTAGGGGGCGATCCAGGGCGCGAGCAGCGCCGCCAGCACGATCGCCGCGAGCAGCACGGCCCCCGCGGTGGCGAGCAGGTCGCCGCGCGCCGCGCCGGCGAGCGCGCGCAGCGGGGTACGGCGGAGCACGACGCCGGCCGGGACCACGAGCCCGCCGGGCCCGGACACCGTGATCGGGTCGGGCGTCTTGCCGGCTTCCGCCGTACCTGCGTCGTGTTCGTCCTTCACCGGCCCCTCACTCTCGGGTCGACGAGGCCCTGCAGGAGGTCGACCGCCAGGTTGGCGGCGACGTAGAGGAGGGCGACCAGCAGGGTGACGCCCGCGATGGCGGGGGTGTCGAGCGACCGGATGGCGTCGGCGGCGTAACGCCCGACGCCCGGCCAGTTGAACACCGCCTCGACCAGGAACCCGTTGACGATCGCGTAGGCGAACACGAGGGCGATGAGCGAGAGCACCGGCCCGGCGGCGGGCCGCAGCGCGAAGCGGGTGAGCACGGCGATCCGCCCGAAGCCGAGGGCGCGGGCGAGGCGGGCGTGGTCCTGGCCGCTCTCCTCGATGAGCGCCGCCCGCGTCATCTGCGCGATCACCCCGGCCGGGTAGGCCGCGACGACCAGGGCGGGCAGCACGAGGTGCCACAGGGTGCTGGTGAAGATGGGCCAGTTGCCGGTGATGAGGGCGTCCACGATGGTGATGTTGGTGTAGACCCGCAGCGGGCTGGTGACGTCGAGGGAGTTGTCATACTCCCCCGCGACCGGAAACCACCCGAGGTTGCCGGCGAAGACGGTCTGCACGACCAGGGCCAGCCAGAAGACCGGCAGCGACACCGCCAGCATCGAGGTGAGGCGTACGGAGAAGTCCGGCAGCCCGGCCTTGAACCTCGCGGCGAGCACACCGAGCGGCACCCCTGCGGCCACGGCCACGATCATGGCGGCGCCGACGAGTTCGAGGGAGGCGGGGAAGGCGAGCGCGAGGTCCTGGGCGACGGGCTGCTTGGTGTGCAGGCTGACACCCCAGTCGCCGCGGGCCAGATCGCGCGCATAGTTCCAGAGTTGCGTCCACAGGGGGTCGTCCAGGCCGAAGCGGGCGCGGGCGGCGGCGAGCTCGGCCTCGGTGGCCCTCGGCCCGGCGAACGCGACCGCGGGGTCGCCGGGCACGAGGCGCATGACGGCGAAGGTGAGGCCGACCACGCCGGCCACGACCAGGACGGCCTGGCCGAGCCGGCGGGTCAGGTAGCGCGGCACGGGTCTACGCGCCCGGCGTCAGGTCGTAGACGAACACCACGTTGGGGTAGGCGGGGTTGTCCACGTAGCCGGAGACGCCCTGGGCGAGCACGCGCTGGTAGTTGACGACGTACGGCACGGCCACCACGGCGAGTTCGTCGATGAGCCGGGTCTGCAGGTCGGCGTAGGACTTGAGCGCCGCGTCCTTGTCGACCGCGGCCAGTTCGGTGAGCTTGTCGACGGCCTCGTCGAACTTGTCGTCCTTGAGGTAGGTCAGGTTGAACGACGGCTTGGCGGAGCTGCGGAACACGTTGACGAACCACGAGTAGGCGTCGGCGTAGTCGGGATACCAGTACATGACGAAGATGTCCTGCCGCTTGGCGGTGTCGCCGGACTTGGCCTGGTCCCACTGGGTGCTCCACTGGAGCGGTTTGGCCTCCAGCGTCACGTTGAGCTTGCTGAGGGTGGAGCTGAGCAGGGTGGCGAGGAGCTGCTGGTCGGCATCGCCCTGCGCGTAGGTCATGGTGAGCTTGAGCGGCTTGCCGCCGGGCCCGTGCCCGGCCTCCTTCAGCAGGGCCTCGGCGCCGGCCAGGTCCTGCTTCTGGGCGCGGCCTGGCACGTGGCCGAACAGTCCCTGCGGCACGAGGCCGCTGGCGGCGGCGCCCGCGCCCTTCAGCGCGGCTACCAGGCCGTCGTAGTCGATAGCCTTCTGCACGGCCTTGCGCAGCCGTACATCCTTCAGGGGGCCGTGCTGGGTGTTGAACAGCGCGAGGAGGTTCTGGAAGGACGCCGCCTGCTCGGTCTGGGCGCCCTGGGCCTCCGCCTGGGCGAAGAGCTGCGGGTTGAGCCGCGGCGCGAAGCCCACTTCGCCGCGCTGCACGAGCTGGGCGGCGGTGGTGAGCTCGGGGGTGACGCGGAACTCGACCCGCTTGTACTTCGTGCCCTGCCAGCCGCCCCAGTAGCCGTCGAACGCCTTGAGGCTGAGTTCGACCTCCTTGCCCTTCTGCCAGGTGTCGACGGTGTAGGGGCCGGATCCGGCGTCCTTGCCCTCGGCGAACCACTTCTTCAGATCGCCGGACCCCGCGGCGGTGGTGTCGTAGATGTAGGCGGCGAAGTCGGCGGAGGCCAGCAGGTCGAGCGGCGCGGGATATTTGAGTTTGAACTCCAGGGTCTTGGCGTCCTTGGCCTTGATGGACTTGACCGAGTCCCAGATGTAGGCCGCGCCCGCGCCCTCCTCCTTGGTGCGTTCGATGGCGGCTTTGGCGGCTTCGGCGTCGAGGGGCTTGCCGGTGTGGAACTTCACGTTCTCGCGCAGGGTGAAGGTCCACTTCTTGGCGTCGCCGGACGCCGTCCAGGCGGTGGCCAGGCGCGGTTCGACCTTCTGCGTCTGGATGTTGAACTTCGTGAGCGACTCGTAGATGTTCTGCATCGCGATGATCTCGTTGGAATACGAGCTCGCCGGGTCCCAGTCGGTGACCACGTCCAGGTTGGGGGCGTAGACGAAGGTGGTGTCGACCGCACCGCCGCCTGCCGCGCCCGAGGGCGCGGCCCCCGGGGAGCGGTCTCCGGATCCGCGCACCTGGCCGCCGCCGCAGGCGGCGACGAGGGCGAGGGCGGCGGCGGTTCCGATGGCGAGCAGGCGTCTCTGCCGGCGCATGGTGGGGGGGTTCCTTTCATTCGCTGATCACTTCAACGGGCCGGCCGCCTTCACGTGCACGCGGACGGCGGGCCCTTCGAGGTAGCTGAGCGGCACTTCGGACAACTCGACGATCTCCACCGCCGCCGGATCGGCCCCGGCGGCGACCGCCCGATCGGCGGCCTCACGCTTGGCCCGTTCGACGGCGGCGTCCCTGCCGGTGCGGCCGGCGACGATCGTGCCGGACCTGCCGCCGGCGAGCGCGATGGCGGCGCCGACGGCGTTGGCCACGTCGGCGTCGGGGGGCCGGACGACCTCGCCGGCGCCGGGGATGGTGTCGGGGAGAAGGAACGCGCCGCCGCCGACGGCGACGAGGGGCCGATCGCCCCTCCCGAGGGATACCCGGTCGACCGCGTCGGCCACCATCTCGTCGGCGAGCCGTACGGCTGCCGCCAGACCGTCGAGGTCCGGGACGGGATGGGTGCCGACCCGGCCGCGCCCGGCGGCGACGGCGGCGTCGGTCAGGGTCGCGGTGCGCCCGCCGAAGACCAGCGCCTCCCGCGTGATGCGGTATCCCACCGAGCGGGGCCCCACGGCGCCGCCGGCGACGACGCTGCCGCCGCCGAGCGCGATCGCCAGGATGTCGGGCATGCGGAAGTTGGTGGTGACACCGCCGATCTCGGCGGGTGCCGCGGACTCGCGCGGGAAACCGCCCGCGAGCACCCCGAAGTCGGTGGAGGTGCCGCCGACGTCGGCCACGATCGCGTCGGACACCCCGGACAGCAGGGCCGCGCCGCGCAGGGAGTTGGCGGGCCCGGAGCCGATGGTGAGCACCGGGTAGCGGGCCGCGTGGTCCACGGCCATCAGGGTGCCGTCGTTCTGCGCGAAATAGGTCTGCGGGGCGAGGCCGCGGCCGGCCAGGGCGTCGGTGAGGGCACGCGTCACGTCGCGGGCCACGCCGTACAGCGCGGCGTTGAGCACGGTGGCGTTCTCGCGTTCCACGAGGCCGAGGGAGCCGATCTCGTGCGACAGGGAGATCGGGACGGCGGCGCCGAGCTCAGTGCGGACGATCTCGGCGACCTCCCTCTCCTGGTCGGCGCCCGCCGGGCTGAACACCCCTGTCACCGCGACCGCGTCGGCCTCGCGCCCGCCTTCGGTGAGGAAACGGCGGATGGCGGCACGGTCCAGCGGCGCGATGGGGCGCCCGTCGACGAAGTGGCCGCCGCCCACGACCGCCTCGCCCGCCGACACGGCGCGGCGCAGGTCCGCGGGCCAGCCGGTGAGGGGCGGGATCGCCGTAGTCGCGGGTGCGCCGAGCCGCAGGACGGCGACGCGGCCGAGGGAGCGGCGCTCCAGGATCGCGTTGGTGGCGTGTGTGGTGCCGAGCATGACCCGGGTCACCTCGTCCGCCCGCCCGCCGATCTCGCCGAGCACCGCGTCGAGCGCGGCCCGCAGCCCCGCGGTCACATCGGGGCTGGTGGGCCGTTTGGCGCGGGCGAGCACGCGGTCGGCCGCGTCGAGCACGACCGCGTCGGTGTTGGTGCCGCCGACGTCGACGCCGACGCGCAGGGCGGTCAAGGGATGTCCTCGACGGGGACGTAGTCCAGGTCGTAGCCGAAGGCGCGTGGCCCGGCGACCTCGATGCCGCGCGGGGTGCGCCACAGCGGATCGCAGGGCCAGGCGAGCACACTGATCCGCTGCCCGTAACGCAGCCCCTCGGTCTGTACGGCGGAAGCCGTCTGGGTGTCGACCACGGTGATGAGGTCGGGCACCATGGCGAGCACGCGGCCGTCCTCGACGGCGACGAGGTTCTCGTTCTGGATCTCCAGGGTGATGATGCGGCCGCGGTCGCCGCCCACCCCCGTGACGACGGCGGCGCCCCGGGCGAAACCGCCGGTGGTCTCCCGCCGCAGGTCGGTGATCTTGCCGTTGAGGAGGTTCCTGGCACCGAGCTCGGCGGTGAGCGCTCCCAATGGGTCGGCGGCGCCGTCGACGGCGCGGCCCAGGGCGATCGCGCGGCTCACGGTGCCCTCGATGAGCGCGCCGCGCGCCTCGGCCGCCCGCAGGATGTAGTCCGCCATGAGGGCGCTCGACCCGGCCGCCACACAGACGGCGCGGGCGATGCGCTCGGCCCACGCCCCGTCCACGGGCCGCACGGCCGTCACGTTGCCGACCACGTCCGCCAGCACGATCACGGTGGGGGCGAGCCCCGCGACGTGCATCGAGACCATCTGCACCTCGGGGAAGGCCCGCCCCATGGCGTCGGCGTCGAGCAGCGGCAGACCGAGCCTGGCGGCCCACCCGACGGGGTGCACACCGTTGGAGCCGCCGATCTCCGAGGACATGACGGCGGCGGGCCTGCGGCCGAGCAGGCGTTCGACCTCGCGGAGGATGAGAGCGGGCTGGTCGTCGCCGTGGATCATCTCGTGGCCGACGGTGGGGGCGCCGATCATCCCCAGCGGGAGGATCACGTCGTCCGGGCTCAGGTCGCCGAGGGCGATGAGGGGGACGCCGCCGTATTGCTCGACCGCCCGTCGGGCGGCGAGGGCGCCGGAGGCGACGTCACCGCCGCCTCCCGTGCCGAGTACGGCACAGCCACGGGCCAGTGGTGCGACGTCGTCCGCCGTGATGAGCCGACTCGCCTCCATGACGGGAATCATTGTGCAATCAGAACATTTTGCTCAATGGTGGTCATCGACATGAAACGGCACCTTATTGGTGCCCCGTCACAACGAACACACCCGCCCCCCGCCTTAGCGATCAACGTCCGGAGGCCGGACGTGAGCGCTGAGGCGGAGGACGGGTGATCTTGCGAGGTCAGAGGCGTGGATCAGTAGGAGCCGAGCACGTCCACCACGAAGACGAGCGTGTCGGTGCCCTTGATGTTGGCCTGAGGCTGCCCCTGCTTGCCGTAGCCGAGGTCCGGCGGGATCGACACGAGCAGGCGGCTGCCGGCCTTGGCGCCCACCAGGCTCTGGTCCCAGCCCTTGATCACCTGGCCGACACCGATCGGGAAGGAGACCGGCGCGCCGCCCTTGGCCCAGCTTGAGTCGAACTCGCGGTCGGTGCCCCAGATCTTTCCGGTGTATTGCACCATGATCGTCTGGCCCTTTTCGACCTTGGCGCCGTCGCCCTCGATGACGGTCTTGGAGATGAGCTCCTTCGGCGCCTTCTCATCGGTCTTGGTCGACAGCTTGGGCGCCGCGCCCTCCGGGCTCTCCAGCTTGACGCCCTTGACCTCCGGGTCGGCCCCCGTGCCCTTGATCATGACCGGAACCGCGCGCACCGGGTCGAACACGAACACCTTCGGGTTGCTCGTGTCGATGCCCTGCTGCTTGGCCTGCTCCAGGTCCTCCTTGGTGTAGCTGTCGGCGGGAGCCACCACCGCGACGAACCGGCCACCCGGCTTGACCTTGTGGAAGGCGTCGAACAGCACCTTGGGCAGCTTGTCGTCCACCTTGATCAGCTCAGGCTTGCTCGTGTAGGTCGAGCCGGCCATCGCGTTCTTCTTGCCGTCCCAGTCGAAGACGGTCAGGTTGGCCAGGACCGAGTCGCCCTTCTTGAACGACTCACCCGTGCCCTCGCTCAACATGTTGACCGAAGACGTCTTCGCGGGCGAACCGCCCGGGAACTTCACCTGAGGCTGCTTGCCGGCCTCCCCTGTGACCTGAAGCGCGGAGGAGGACGCGGACGTCGCGCCGGTGCCCTTATCCGTCCCACAAGCTGCGGCAAAGAGCAATGGCACGGCCAGCAGGGCGGCCAGTCGGCGTCGGCGCATGGAAAGGTATCCCTCGGGGAAGACGTCGGTTGTCCGCGTCACCTTATCCGAATGCGCTGTAGGGCGAAGCTAAGCAAACCGGTCCATTGCCGAGAGTTGACCGCTTCCCATTCAACCCTTGCCCTGCCACCTGCGCGTCGTCCCTGTTTCCGTTTCCCAGGTGAACGCGTTCTCCGGGCTTTCAGGGCGACGGGGCTGCGTAGAGCCACTCGTGGCCCGCGCGCGTCTGCGGGTGGGGCTCCCCATCGTGCCCCGGAATGGTCATCTTGTACGCGCGGAGCTCCCCCCGCCCCCGTGACAGCGGGATCAGCAGTGCCCCTCATAGTGCCATGTGCGCGAAGGAGTGATTTTTCATCTCTTTCCGCAGGGCGCCCCGCGCCCTTCCGGAACGTTCCACTCACTCGCTGGAGCCCGCACGAGAAAGACCGCTCGGCGTAATAGTCGCCACCGCCCTCGACGCCCACCGCACCGACACCGTCGGTGCGGTCACCGTGCAAGGCGAACCCGGCCTCGCCCGGCGCGGCGTTCGCATGCTGCGCCCACTCATCTAGGCACCGAACGCCCCAAGCCCAACAGATCCTTCACCCGACCGGAACGGCCGGCTCGCCGGGACGTCCTTGAGGATGCCGTCGTACTCCGCCAGACGAGCCGGGTCCATCGGAAAAATGCCGACCGGCCGGGTCATCCCTGGGAAGGGGAGAGTCCCGTCACGGCGAGGTCGAGCAGGCGGTCGGCCTCGGCGGCGGGGCTCGGACTGTGCTCCGTGGCCAGGGCGATGCCGGTGATCAGGGTGATCAGGTCGTCGATGGTCACACCCGGCGTCAGCGCGCCGTCGTCCGCGGCGCGGCGCACCAGGGGGGCGCCCGCCTCGGTGAGCTGTGCCGTACAGCAGTACTCGTGCGCGGCGGCTGCCCGGTCGCGGGTCAGCGCGGTGGCCAGCCCTCGGATGGTCGCGGCGCCCGCGGTGACCACGCGCAGCCACTCCAGCAGTGCGGCCCGGGTGTCGGCCCTGCCGGTCAGCTCGCGGGCGCGCGAGCACAGGGTCTCGACCCGCTCCCGGAAGACCGCCTCCAGGAGCGCTTGGCGGGTGGGGAAGTGGCGGCGCACGGTTCCGGATCCGACCCCCGCCGTGCGGGCGATCTGCTCCAGGGACGCGTCGGCACCGTACGTGGCGATCGCCTCTGCTGCCACGGCGAGCAGGAGGGCGTGGTTGCGCTGGGCGTCCGCCCGCTGGACGGGCATGGCGTCACCTCACGTTTGCTAAGTGGCGGGGTCCGCCGTATCGTACCGCAGCAGAAGCGGCGGACCCCGCCGTTTATGTTCGCTCACTTCAGGAGTGGCCTCATGTTCACCGATCCCGCGCCCGTCCTCGTCACCGGCAGCACCGGACAGCAGGGCGGCGCCACCGCCCGTGCCCTGCTCGCGGCCGGCGTCCCCGTACGGGCACTGGTCCGCGACCCCGATAGCGACCGCGCGAGGACGGTCCGGGCCCTCGGCGCCGAGCTGGTCACCGGCGACCTCCACGACCGCGACTCCCTGGTCCGCGCCGCGCGAGGGACTCGGGCCGTCTTCTCGGTGCAGCTGCCCCCGCTGAGGGCGGACGGGTTCGACTTCGACGGCGAGCTGATCCAGGCCGTCAACCTGATCGAAGCCGCGCTGGCCGCCGGGGTGCCGCAGTTCGTGCACACGTCGGTCTCGGGAGCGGGGCAGCACGTCGAGGCCCCCGGCTGGACCGAAGGGCGATGGGCGGCGCTGGAGCCGTATATGACTACCAAGGCCGGCATCCAGGACAGGGTGCGCGAGGCGGGCTTCAAGAACTGGTCGATCATCAAGCCGGGCTTCTTCATGGAGAACTTTCTCCCGTCCGCGGCCTACCTGTTCCCCCGCGGCGTCGAGGGCGGCCTGGTGACCGTGATGAAGCCGGCCACCCGGCTCTCCCTTGTCGCGGTGGACGACATCGGCGCGACGGCCGCCGCCGCCTTCGCCGAGCCGCACCGGTTCCACGGCGTCGAGCTGGAGCTGGCCAGCGACTACCTGTCGATAACCGAGATCGCCGCAGCCCTCTCCCGCGCGCTGGGCACCGAGCTGGCCGCGCCCGAGATGACGCTGGAGGAGGCGGTCGCCGCGGGGATGCCGGGGGCGGGCGTCGCCTCCCACGAGTTCGTCGAGGTGGTCGGCCAGCCCGCCCGACCGGAATACGCGCGGGACCTCGGCATCCCGCTCACGACCTTCGAGCGATGGGCGCACACATACCTGACGCCCGCGGCCCGACCCTCCCGGAACGGCTAGCTCTCCGGAACGTCCTTGAGGAACACGATGCCGTCGTATTCCGCCAGATTCGCCGGGTCCATCGGAAAATAGCCGAAGTAAGGGGACTCGCGAGGAGCGGGCGGCGCATCACCGAACACGGTGGCCAGCCGACGGGCGTCGACAAGGCAGCGGTCCTCCGGCAGCGCGTACAGGAGCCCTTCGAGGGTGTCCGGCGGCGGGTCCTCCACACCCTTGCGCCGGATCGTGCCGAGGGCCGTGGCCAGAAAACCGTATTCCTCACCCAGACGGGCACTCACGACCGCGCCGGTGCTCCACCAGTCCACCGGCCGGTCGCCCATGTGTATCACGCTCTTCTCCCGCTGAAGATGGCGGTTGTGCGCGTGGACGAGCACCGGCCCCCGGTCGGCGAGGGCGAAGAGGTTGCCGGCCATCATCGAACCCCGCACGCTCATCAACCACGCCATACGCCCCGGCGAGGTGTCGGCCACCCAGAAGTGATAACGCAGCAGCCCCGTAGCCGTACGCCCGTAGAGGCGCGCCCGGTCCCACTCGTCCGGCGAGGACGCCGCGATCAGGCCGGGCGCCTGCGCGTCGAGCAGCGCCACCAGATCGTCGGCGAGCAGTCGCAGCTCCCCGGCCCCGGCCGACCGCCCCACGGACCGGGCCGGCTCCATCATCGCGGCGGGCTCGGTCCACCGCTCGTCGGCACCGATCAGGCGGTCGAGTGTCTCGGCGGTGCACGGAAGCAGGTCCGCGTCCACCCGGTCAGCGAGGTAGCCGTGAAGCGCGGTCAGCGCCTGCCGGGGACTCGCCGCCGCCGCCATCTCCAGCGGCCCGTCGATCCCCGCGAACCGGATCCGCTCGGAGGCGGGCCTGCCGTCGTTGTACTCGCGCATCCACCGCACAAGCTCACGATTGGCCGCCGACGCGCCCCACCCGTGGCTGAACCCACGCTCCATGACCTCGTCGAGGGTGCCCGCACCCGAGGTGACGTAGTCGTCCACGACCAGGCCCATCAGGCAGTCGCTCTCAAGCGCGATCGTCCGGTAACCCTCTTGCTCGACGAGCTGCCGGAAGAGCTCGTTGCGCAGCTCAAGCAGACTGTCCTCGCCGTGCGCGGGCTCCCCCAGTGCGAGGAGCCGCGGGCGGGACTCAAACAGCCTCATGACGGCGGCGGCCTCGATGCGATGGACAGCGTCCTTGATTTCGGGATTCATACCTTTCAACAATATCGTTGAATCTTCTAATAGAGACTTTCATGCGAAACCGCCCAGTTCATGGATGGGAAACCTTCAACTAGGGGTCAGACCTGCACGCTGACCTGCTCCGTTGCGCACTGGCGATCAGACGCCACACCAGCCTCACCCTGGGCCGTCTGTCTACGACTGGAGACCCCAGCGGCCGGGCATGGCCGTGCGGGCCCCTGGCATGGGCGAAGATCAATTGACCGGGAGGAAGAGCACCCCTACGTGACGGTCAGCATGCAGGAAGCAGCGAAATAGCCGCACGCCCGCGGCCGACGCCGGGGAGATCGCCAACCAGGCCGGGCAGGCCGTACGGAGAAGTCCGGCAGCCTGGCCTTGCGCCGCTTCGCCGTAGACGCGGCAGGTGCCGGAGGGCGGGACTGGAGGTCGTCCCGCCCGGTCGCCGAAGGGTTACATGCCGGCGATGAGCTTGTCGACGCGTTCGTCCACGCTGCGGAAGGGGTCCTTGCACAAGACGGTGCGCTGGGCCTGGTCGTTCAGCTTGAGGTGGACCCAGTCGACGGTGAAGTCGCGGCGTTTCTCCTGGGCCTTGCGGATGAACTCGCCGCGGAGCCGGGCCCTGGTGGTCTGCGGGGGCACGGACTTGGCTTCGAAGATCCTGAGGTCGGAGGCCACGCGTTCCACGGCGCCCTTACGCTGGAGGAGGTAGAAGAGGCCGCGGCGGCGGTGCACGTCGTGGTAGGCGAGGTCGAGCTGGGCGACGCGCGGGGACGACAGCGGCAGGTCGTACTTCTTCCGATAGCGCTCGATGAGCTGATATTTCGTGACCCAGTCAATCTCGCGGGCGACGAGGTCCAGGTCGCCGGTCTCCACGGCGCGCAGGGTCCGCTCCCAGAGCTCCAGCACCCGGGTCGCGATCGCGTCGCCGCCGCGCCGCTCCACGAAGTCCCTGGCCTTGCTGAGGTATTCCTGCTGGATCTCCAGCGAGGACGCCTCCCTGCCGTTGGCGAGGCGGACCCGGCGGCGGCCCGTCATGTCATGCGACACCTCGCGGATCGCCCTGATCGGGTTCTCCAGGCTGAGGTCGCGCATCACGGTGCCCGCCTCGATCATCCGCAGCACGAGGTCGGTGGCGCCGACCTTGAGCAGCATCGTGGTCTCGCTCATGTTGGAGTCGCCGACGATCACGTGCAGGCGGCGGAACCGCTCGGCGTCGGCGTGGGGTTCGTCCCGCGTGTTGATGATGGGCCTGCTGCGCGTGGTGGCCGACGACACGCCTTCCCAGATGTGCTCGGCCCGCTGGCTCACGCAGTAGACGGCGCCGCGCGGCGTCTGGAGCACCTTGCCGGCCCCGCAGATGATCTGCCGTGTGACGAGGAACGGGATCAGCACGTCGGCCAGCCGGCCGAACTCACCGTGCCGCCCGACCAGGTAGTTCTCATGGCAGCCGTAGGAGTTGCCCGCCGAGTCGGTGTTGTTCTTGAAAAGGTAGATGTCACCGGCGATGCCTTCCTCGCGAAGCCGCTTCTCGGCGTCGACGAGCAGGCCCTCGAGGATGCGCTCCCCTGCTTTGTCGTGGGTGACGAGCTCCACGACGTTGTCGCATTCCGGTGTGGCGTATTCAGGATGACTGCCCACGTCCAGATACAGGCGTGCGCCGTTGCGTAGGAAGACGTTGCTCGATCGGCCCCAGGACACCACTCGCCGGAACAGGTAGCGTGCGACCTCGTCCGGCGACAGTCTGCGCTGCCCCCGGAACGTGCAGGTGACGCCGTACTCGTTCTCTAGCCCGAAGATGCGACGATCCATCACATCACACTATGTGGTAGGGGGGCTCCACGGGGAGGGATCTTCCCCGCATGTTTTGGCGAGAGCTGGGAAAGGGCGCCCCCAGAAGGGTGAGGCGCCGGGCTTGTACGGCTGTGCCGTACTCGCGTGTGCCCGGCCGAGGCGGCGGGCCCGCACCCCCCTGCGCAGGGGCCCGCACACCCGCGAGGGTCAGGAGGTGAAGATCTCCGCGACCTTCACGATCTTGCCCTTCACGGTCCAGATCAGGGACGGCTGCTTCTGGCCGGTCTTGATGCGGCGCAGCAGCTCGGTCCGCGAGCACCGCTTGGTGCCGACGCCCCGCTTGTCCATCGTCGTGCCGCTGCCGGGCTTGCAGCCGTAGGCGCTGAGGAAGATGACGTTCGAGGCGATCGGCGCGGCGTAACCGGTCACGTCGCCCTCACGCGGGCCGACGAACCTGTCGACGTGCTTGCCCCGCGCGTATCTCACGGGCTGGTACTCGGCGAGGCCGCCGCTGTAGTGGCTGATCCAACCGCGCAACACGCCGTTCTTACGGGGCTTGAGGCCCTTGGTGAAGTCGTGTCCGGGGTCGGTCTGGAAGGTCCTGCCGTACGGCGCGGGCTCGGGATAGGCCGGAAGCGACGCGGCGCCCGCGGCGGGGGCGAGTCCGCCTGCCAGCACGGCGAAGGACATCGTCGCGGCCGCGGCGGACAGCGCGGCGCGGCGGGTGAGAGTCGAAGTGTTCACATCCGGATTGGACGGCTTGATCGGGGCCGGGGTTGCCGTGGATCACGTGATGTCGATCACATTGGCCACGGCCTCCCCGGCCCTCGCCGGCTAGTCGCCGGAACCGGTGTCGATCTCGCCCTCGGGAGCGGTCGGCGGCGTCTCCGGCTTGGCGCCCGCCTCAGGCTCCTTCGGCTCCTTCGGCTCTGCGGCCTTGGGGGCGGTCTCCTCCAGCAGCGCGGCCAGGCGCGGCCCGGTGAGCCGCTGGAACTTGCGGTGCGGCCGGTTGCGGTCGAGCACCGCGACCTCGAGCTGGGTCGCCGTCGGCCGCTCCCCACCGGGCTCGGTGAGGGCGAACAGCGCGGCCGACAGCGCCTCGGCCAGCGGCATGCCCTCGCGGTAACGCTCCTTGAGCCGCCCGCCGACCGCTTCGGCCTGGCCGCCCATCGCCGAGGTGCCGTGCTCGTCGAAGACCGAGCCGTCGAAGGTGAGACGGTAGATCTGGTCGTATTCGGGGGCGTCGCCGACCTCGGCGACCACGATCTCGACCTCGAAGGACTTGACCGACTCGGTGAAGATCTGGCCGAGGTTCTGCGCGTAGAAGTTGGCGAGGCCGCGGGCGGTCACGTCGCCCCGGTCGTATGTGTAGCCGTTGACGTCGGCGTAGCGGATGCCGCCGAGGCGCAGCGCCTCGAACTCGTTGTACCTGCCGACCGCGGCGAACCCGATGCGGTCGTAGATCTCGCTGATCTTGTGCAGCGCGCGCGAAGGGTTGGGCGCGACGAACAATATGCCGTGCTCGTATTGCAGCACGACCACACTGCGGCCACGCGCGATGCCCTTACGCGCGTAGTCCGCCTTGTCCCGCATGATCTGCTCAGGCGAGGCATATCCAAAGGGCATGGACACCTGTGTGCGTTCCTCTCGTGGTGGAGTGCGTGCCGGCTAGCGCAGGGGGGCGGACGGGCCGTCCGGGTCGCTCATGCGCCCTTCGAGCATGGTCTGGACGTAGCCCTGGACCTCCTCATCCGACAGGCGGCGGAACCCGTCGGCGGTGATCACGGCCACCACCGGCCAGATCCTGCGCGTGACGTCGGGTCCGCCGGTCGCCGAGTCGTCGTCGGCGGCGTCGTAGAGCGCCTGCACACAGGCGAGCACCGTGTCCTCGGGCGAGGCGCCCTCGCGGTACAGCTTCTTCAGCGAGCCTCTGGCGAAGATCGAGCCCGAGCCGATCGAGTGGAACTGCTGCTGCTCGTAGGGCCCGCCGCCGACGTCGTAGCCGAAGATGCGGCCGGCGTCCTTGTCGGGGTCGTAGGCCGCGAAGATCGGCACGACCACCATGCCCTGCATCGCCATGGCGAGGTTGCCGCGGATCATCGCCGACAGCCGGTTGGCCTTGCCGACCACCGAGAGGGTGCGCCCCTCAAGCTTCTCGTAGTGCTCCAGCTCCACGCGATAGAGCCGGGCCATCTCGATGCCGATGCTCGCGGCGCCGGCGATGCCGAGGCACGAGTGATCGTCGGCACGGAAGACCTTCTCCATGTCGCGCTGGGATATGAAGTTGCCCGACGTCGCCCGGCGGTCGCCCGCCATGACCACGCCACCGGCGCAGGTGGCCGCCACGATCGTGGTCGCGTGCGGAATCTGGTCGCCGACCGGCGCGGCCAGGGTCTCTCGGCTCGGCAGCAGCCCAGGCGCATATGCTCCGACGAACTCGGTGAACGAGGGGCTCCCCGTGTTGTGGAAAAGGTGGTTCATCAAGCCGGCGGGCAGTTCCCTGTGCGGTGCCACGCGACTCCCTCCAAAACAAAAGGTCCGATACGGCCGACCCTACTCATGTTGCCGTGCTGCTTGCACTTCCCTCGATCAGCTAGACGCGAACCCGCCCCGGGCACCGATCTTCACCGGCGCCCGGGGCGGGCTCTCACACACATGGGATATGAGCGGTCCTCAGGCGGGCCGCCCCCTGCCGACAGGGGCGCGCGGCACCCACGGCCGGGGTCCTGCGGACCCCGCCCCGGGTCGACCGGCGTCGTCGGCCTGGTTCTCACCCCCGCCCGGGGGCGGCCCGGCCTGACCTGCCGGACCGCCCGCCGTTCACTCGTCGCAGGCCGGCCCTAGGAACTACTGGCCGCCCTTCTGCACATATGAACGAACGAACTCCTCGGCGTTCTCTTCGAGGACCTCGTCGATTTCGTCAAGAATGGAGTCGACGTCGTCGGAGAGCTTCTCCTGGCGCTCCTGAACCTCAGGTGACACCTGGCTCTCGGTCTCCTCCACCTCGCTCTCACGCCGGCCTGTCTGCTTCTGGCCGCCCGTGTCCTTGGTCGCCATGTGCACTACCTCCAAATGGGGGACGGTCCCTCTAGGCTCTTATCTTTCCCTGATCCCGGCCCGATTGCGCCTCGTTACTTGACCTAACGTCGACCGGCCTGACTTCCCATCCGCGACCGGCCCGCGGGTTCACCGCGAAGGGGGCTTCCGCCGTACGGCACGAGCCTCCTGGAGCCCCTGATTCGGCGGGGACAGGAGGGCCTGTCCGGCGGGGGAGCTGCGTCTCCGGGACGGATACGACATGATCCTGTGCCAACATTTCCCTTGATACGCGGGAACTCCTAACCGATCTTGAGGCAGGATGTAGGCGTACGTCCTCGCCGCCGGGCCGGCGGAGAGGTGAAACGCCTGCGGAGGCGGCGCGCACCCCACGCGGCACGTGCCGAGCGGGACATCGCGCCCTGTCAGGAATCCCAGCCGGCGACGGAAGGGGCCCCGGAGTTCGTTCGTCCATGGGTGGAGGCCAAAAGGGTGGAGAGCGCACAGCTCCTGGCAGATCGCTACCAGGTGAAGTCGCGACTCAACCGAGGCGTCGCCGAGGTCGTCTGGCGCGCTCACGACCTGCGCCTGCGCCGCGACGTCGCGATCAAGGAGATCGAGCCCCGGCCCAGGAACGGCGCAGGCCCCCGGGAGGCCCGCCGCCGCGCCCTGCGCGAAGCGCGCTCCGCCGGCCGCCTGAGCCACCCTGCGATCATCACCGTGCACGACCTCGTGGAGGAGGCCGGACGCCTCTGGATCGTGACGGAGCTCGTCGAGGGCCTGTCCCTCCGCGACACCGTGCTCCACGTGGGGCCCCTGCCGCCGCGCTGGGCGGCGTGGATCGGCTTCCAGCTCCTCGGCGCGCTGCGGCACGCCCACGGGCTCGGCGTGTTCCACGAGAGTCTGAGCCCCGCCACCATTCTGCTGACCGGCAATCGCGTACTTTTGTCCGAGTTCGGCCTGGCGAGCATCGGACGTGACGCCGGGACGGCCCTGGCTTTGACGTCCGCGCCGGCTTTCATCGCGCCTGAGCGGTTTCAGGGGGAGGTTCCGACGGCGGCTGCCGATCTGTGGTCGTTCGGGGCCTCGCTCTATCACGCGGTGGAGGGGTGTCCCCCGTTCCCCGGGGCCGACGTGGTCACGGTGCTCAGCGGCATGATGGCGGCCGGGCCGCGGCCTCCCGTGAAGTCGGGGCCGCTGTGGCCGGTGCTTGAGGGGTTGCTGCAGCGGGACCCCGCCCGGCGGTTCACGGTGGAGCAGGCTTCGGCCGTGGTGGGGGAACTGCTGCGGGAGGCGGGGATCTCGGTGGAACCGCATCGGCTGCCTTCTGTACCGCCCAGCGCCTTTACGACGTAGATCAGCTTCTTACCCTCATTCGCCCTCAGGGCTTTCGCGCTTCGGTTGCCCGGGTTCCTGGCGCCCTCGCGTGTCCTGATGAGGGGTATTCGACGCACTTGCAACCCCTCGCCATGCACGCCGCTACGTGTGGCCTCCCGGAGGCGTGGGCCCTATGACGCTCGCCTTCCTGTCCGAGCGCACGTACGTTTAACTCACCTAAAGTCGAATGCGGGTTCGAGAAAAGAGCGGCGGAGTGTCGGGGGAGCAGGGTAACGTCGGGACGGACAGCTTCGGAGCCAAGGAGGAGCGATGAACTACGGCATCAGCAAGGTCACCATCTATGTCGACGACCAGAAGCAGGCGCTCGACTTCTGGACCAAGAAGATGGGGTGCGATATCACCACCGACCTCGCCTACAGCGACGACATCCGCTGGCTCGAGGTCACCCCGCCCGGCGGCGGCGCCCGCCTCGTCCTCCACAAACGCACCGCCGAGAGCCCTGCCCCCTCCCCCATGGGCCACGCCCTGTTCTCGACACCGGACATCAAGGCCACCTGCGCCGAGCTCGCCGACCGCGGCGTCACCTTCACCCAGTCTCCGGTCCAGGAGTCGTGGGGCTGGTCGGCCGTCTTCACCGACAACGAGGGCAACCACTTCCACATCAGCCAGGAGCCCAACTAGGGCCTTTTGGCGTTCCACGCCGTTACTCGGGAGCTGACGGCACCGGCGAGAGTGCCGATCTCACCGCGTCGGTCGGACGCGGATATATGACTGGAGTGATCAATCGTGTCCACGCCACCCGCGACCACCCGCGCCGTCGTGGAGGAACTGTTGCGCCGGATCGGCGAGGGCGACCCCGAGAGCATCGCTGAGATGTATGCCGAGCCGGGCGACTGGAAGCTGGACTGGCCGGAGGCCGAGCACGGCCGGACCGCCACCCCGTGGATCCGCCACCGTTCCACCCGCGCCGACGCCGCCGCCCACTACCGCGAGCTCGCCGAGCACCACGTGCCCGGGCAGGCGGCGACCGAGATCGAGCGCATCCTCGTCGACGGCCGCGACGCGGTCGTGCTCGGCGAGATCCGTCAGACCGCCCGCTCCACCGGACGTGCCTATCGCGCTCGCTTCGCGTTGCACGTCACCGTCGAGGACGGCCTTGTCACCCGGCACCATGTCTATGAAGACAGCCTGGCCGTCGCCCAAGCCTTCGAGGCGAAGTGATGAAGCTCGCTGAGGCATCCGCACAGTGAACGGTTACAGCCACTCCTTGAGGACTGCGACCAGCGTGGGTGCCTCGTAGCGGATGGCAAGATTGTCGATACCTGCACTTGAGGTGATTGGCTCGACGGCGATGCCTCCGGGCGGCTCCTATTGCAGGACCCCTTTTCGACCCTCCGGCGGCGTGCCAGTGGGCCCGGCAGAAGGTGGAGTCGACGTTCACCTCCCCGCTCCCCGCTCAGCCGTCGGCGAGGAGACGGAGAGCAAGGTGCGGGGTGGCCGTCCAGTGCAAGTGAAGATAGGAGGCCACAACTCGCCCACGGGCGAACCCGTCTGCTCCGTCACGCCAGCGGAACACGGCAGGAGAGTCTGATGCGGGGGTCACGATCGTGCGGTGGAACTCGTGGCCGCGATAGCGCTCGCCCTCGCGGGTCAGGGCGGTGTCGCGGGCGGCGACCGCGTCGCGATAGCCAAGGGTGAGGCGTTTGGTCATGGTGGCCGAGGCGTCGACGACCCCGCACATGGGGGCGCCGTCGAGATCGCGGCAGAGGTAGAGCAGACCGGCGCACTCGGCGGCGATGGCGCCGTCGAAGGCGGCCACGCTCTTTCTCAGCGGCTCGTTGGCGGAGAGCTCGGCGGCGTAGACCTCGGGGAATCCACCGCCGATGACAAGCGCGTGCACCCCCTCAGGGAGGGCATCGTCCCGCAGAGGGTCGAAGACCACGATCTCCGCCCCCGCGGCGGTGAGCAGCTCGACCTGCTCCACATAGCCGAAGGTGAACGCAGGTCCCCCCGCGACCGCCACAATCGGCCTCACCGCACCCGCGACCTCACATCCAGGCGAGGAGGCCGAATTCGTCCTCTCACCTGTGGTTCGGCTCGGGACGGGCCCTATGGACGTTCCCTGCGTGACGAGGGCCTCTGCCGGGTCCCACGCATGGGCGTTGAGACTGGGGGCGGTGTGCGCCAGCCGGACAAGCTCGGGAAGGTCGCATGAGGCGGCGATCAACTCACCAAGGGCATGCACGGTCTCAAGGGCGTCGCTGCGGCGCTCGGCCACCGGGATCAGACCCAAATGGCGGGACGGCGTGGCAATGTCCGGAGTTTTCCGTATGGCGCCAAGAACCGGGATGCCGATCTCGGCGAGGGCGTCACGGCAGATATGCTCATGCCGTTCGGAACCCAGGCCGTTGAGAATCACCCCACCCAGCCTCACCCGCGTATCGAAACCGGCGAACCCGGCCACCAGAGCAGCGACCGAGCGCGCCTGACCGGCCGCACTCACGACCAGCACCACAGGAGCATCGAGGATACGGGCCACATGGGCGGTGGAGGCATAGTCGCCCATGCCGACCACTCCGTCGTACAGCCCCATGACCCCCTCGATCACGGCGATGTCGGCTCCTGCCGTACCGTGCATGAACAGGGGGCCGATGAGGTCTTCGCTCTGCAGCCACGGGTCAAGATTGCGTCCGGGGCGGCCGGTGGCGAGGGCGTGATAGCCAGGATCGATGTAGTCGGGACCGACTTTGTGCGGGGACACCTTTTGGCCACGTGCAGTGAGCGCGGCCATCAGCCCGGTCGCGACCGTCGTCTTCCCCGTCCCCGAAGCCGGCGCGGCGATGACAAGCCGCGGAACGGCTACCATCCCGCATCCTCGGCACTCGCATCCGCCATGCCACGCTTCACTACCCGGGACTCCCATATGTCATGGCGTGAGAACCGGCCGTCTTGCCCCACCACGCGGACCGGATAAATCACCACTCGATCCCTCGCTGCCCCTTCTGCCCTGCGTCCATGGGGTGTTTGACCTTGGTCATCTCGGTGACGAGGTCGGCAGCGGCCAGAAGATCCGGGTGAGCGTCGCGCCCGGTGATCACAACGTGCTGTGAACCGGGTCGGCCCGCAAGCGTCGCCACCACATCGTCGACGTCGATCCACCCCCACTTGATGGGATAGGTGAACTCGTCCAAGACATAAAGCCGATAGGTCCCCGCAGCAAGATCACGCTTGATCTGCTCCCACCCCTCACGCGCATCAGCGGCGTGGTCCTCTTCCGCACCGGGCCGCTGGATCCACGACCAGCCCTCCCCCATCTTGTGCCACACCACCGTGCCGCCCTCGCCGGAGTCCCCCAGCACCCGCAGCGCCCGCTCCTCACCGACCTTCCACTTGGCCGACTTCACGAACTGGAACACACCAACGGCCCACCCCTGGTTCCAAGCCCGCAACGCAGTCCCGAAGGCCGCCGTCGACTTCCCCTTCCCCGGCCCGGTGTGCACCATGACCAGAGGCCGGGTACGGCGCTGCCGTGTCGTCAACCCGTCCTCCGGCACCACGGACGGCTTCCCCTGCGGCATGTGCACCCTCTTCTCGTGTAATACGGCAGCTTCCGATCCGCGCCCGCGACCTGCTGCGCCAGACGCCCGTCAAGCTTAGAGGGGCCATTGGCACTGGATTGGTGTTGGATGGAGCGATTTAGGGGAGCCACACCGTCCGCCCTGATACCGCAGATGCCGACTGCCCTCAGCACGTCTTCCCACGGCCGCGGAGCGGACGGCGGCAGGGACTCGCGCAAGTAGTCGGCCACCACCTCCGGCTTCAGCTCCCTGGGCACGATGACCGCCGCAGCTCTCAGCGGGCGTTGCGCGCCGGCGACGGCCCGGGAGTATTCGGTGGTCCTGGAGGTGATGATCACTTGGTCTCGTTCCCCCAGAGTGCGGGACAGCTTGCCGATCACCGCGGCGCAAGCCGGCTCGGGCAGCTCGTCCAGGCCGTCGAGGACGGCGAGGATCTGCCCGCGCCGCGCCAGCAGGTCGGTGCCGTCGGGCCCCTTTCCCCACGCGCGCAGGGCGGCGTAGTCGGTGCGCACGCGGGTGGCCACCCAATCCTGAAAGCGCGGATACACCTCGATATCCCAATCGGCGACCGGCAGCAGCACCGGCACCGGATCCTCGCTCTCCCGCGTCTCGATCAGTTCCAGCAGGAGCTGAATGGCCAGCGTGGTCTTGCCCGTGCCTGCCCCGCCGGTGATGACCATCCTGCGCCGGCGCAGAGCGCGGAAGGCGACCGCGAGCGCCGCGACGTCGTCGGACCGTGCGGCGATGGCGGGCTCGTGCTGACTGATCTTTTGCGGATGGTCCATGAGTTTGGCCCGGCGGGTCATGTGCCAGGAGACCGGGATGGGAGGATCCCCCAGAGCACGCGTCACGATCTGCCCTGGCGGCTTCTCCCTGATCTTTAGTTAATGCTTGATCCGGGGAATCTCGTCTGGTCCAAGTTCCGCAGCTGTGCAAGGCCTCCACAGCCCACAGGCCTTGTGTCAGTGAGAGGTGGCCGAGATGGCCTCCACGAGCTCGCCGACCTTTTCCTGGGGCAGCTTCGCCGCGAGATCGGCCTGGCTGATGATTCCGACCAGTTTCTCGTTCTCCAGCACCGGTAGGCGACGTATCTTGTGCTCGAGCATCTGGTGCAGAACCTCGTCGACGTCGGCGTTCGCGTCGATGGACCACACGCTTGTCTGCTCGATGAGCTCCCCTGCGGCGACCGCGGCCGGGTTCCTGCCTTTCGCGATGCATTTCACGACGATGTCGCGATCGGTGACGATGCCTACGAGCCGGCCTCCCTCTCCGCAGACCGGCAGTGCGCCGACATCCAGCTCCGCCATCCGGCGAGCCGCCGCGTGAGCGGTCTCGTTGATCTGCAGACACTCACACCCACGATGCATAACATCACGCGCTGTCGTCATGTCGTCAACCTCCCCGTGACTCCCCTTCGGTGTGGTGTTGCTCTACAGAAAGCTCGCGAAACCCATCAAAGACGGTCTTTGACCGGCACTTTTAATAAGTGGCTACATGTCGTTCGTAAGCCATGTCAGCCCGCCGCAGCGGCTCGGCTCGGCCGGCGTCGACCGGGCCCGGCACCAGAAAGCCCCGGTCACTGAGGCGCATTCACGGGATCGCCGCAACACAGGTGATCGTTTGCTGGTGGCAGTCAGCCTAGCGAGGTGGTCACCGCTGGGCGTCCCTCCCCGGGCGGCCAGTGCGATCCCGGGAAGGACGCCCGCCATGTCTAGTCCGGGAGTTCTCTGGCCCGGCCTGAGAACCAAACCGCGGGACCTGATCGTTCCTACCGTGCATGAGGTCATTTCAACGAGCGAGCGCGTGGTTGGCCGCGTTCGTCATGGGCCTGCCCGCGCTGGGCCTGGTCGCAATGATCGTCGCGTTACGGGGCCGGCCGTGGGTGCTGTTCTCGGTGCCGTACCTGCTGCTGTTCGTGCTGGCCTACCTGGTAGGCCTGATCCCGCTCGCCCTGTTGCGCTTTCGGCCGGACTGGCTGCGCGCGCTGGTAGCGGCCGCAGCCGTATACGCGATCGCGTCGGTCACGCCGCTGGTCGACCCGATGACCCGTTATCCGTACCACGTGGTCAGGTGCGGTGGCCTGCCCGTCGTCGCCAGCGGCTTCGCGGCCGCCATGAGCTACAACCTCCCCGGGAACGAGGACTACTGGGTGACGCCGTTCGACGGGACGTTCTTTTGCACGGCGAAGGAGGCCGAGGCCGCGGGCTTCTCCCACTACGTCTTCTGACCGGGATCCCGGGCCTGGCAATCTCCGGGAAATTCGCGATGTCGTCCGGCGAACCCGTGAGCCACAAGCGGCCGGTCAGGCCGCGCGGCGGCGGTCGCGGACCATGCCGGCCAGGCCGCCGGCGGCGAGGCCTGCCAGGGGGATCGATTCGGCGTGCAGGTGGGTGGCGAGGGCAGTGGCGAGGCCGAGGCGGATGGGGCCGGTTTCGCAGTCGACCACTACGGCGGGGGTGCCGGTGAGGTGGGCGGCGGCGCGGTGGACGTCGTGGACGGTGCCGGAGGTGGTTCGGCCGTCGGTGACGACGATGAGGAGGGGGCGGCGGGAGGGGTCGCGCATGCGTTCGATGCGAAGGACATCGGCGGCTTTCAGGAGGGCGGCGGCCAGGGGGGTGCGGCCGCCGGTGGGGAGTTCGCGGAGGCGGGCGGCGCCGGCTTCCACGGAGGAGGTCGGGGGGAGGGCGAGGGTGGCCGTGGTGCCTCGGAAGGTGATGAGGCCGACCTTGTCCCGGCGCTGGTAGGCGTCGAGCAGGAGGCTCAGCACCGCGCCTTTCACCTCGGTCATGCGTTTGCGGGCGGCCATGGATCCGCTGGCGTCGACGACGAAAAGGACCAGGTTGCTCTCCATGCCTTCCCGTACGGCTTCGCGCAGGTCGCCGGGTTCCACGATGAGTCCGGTGCCGGTACGGCCGCGTTCGTGCTGGTGGGGGGCGGCGGCGCGGAGGGTGGCGAGGAGGTGGGGGGACTGCAGGCGGCCCTGGGGTGGGCGGGAGGCGGTGATGCGGCCTTTGCCGGTGCGGGCGCGGGAGCGACGGCCTTCGGCGCCTTCGCCGATGCCGGGCACGCGCAAGGGGCGGACTCGGTACGGCTCGGCCGCGGCGGCGATGGATTCACCTGGGGCGGAGCCTTCCGGCTTCCGGCTCTCCTGGGTGTCGGCGGGAGGCTGCCTTGGGGGCTTGGGCGGGACCGTGTCCTGAGGGGTAGCGTCTTCGGGTGCCTGCTCCGGGCCGGGGCCCTGCCCGGGTGGAGTGCCGCCGCCGTCCGGGCCGCCATCGCCGCCCGGGCCGGCCGGGGGCTCGTCGTCGGGGTCCTCACCCGTCGTCTGGTCGAGGAGGTCGTCGAGGAGTGACTCGTCCAGCCCGGGGGCGTCGAAGGGGTTGCGCCGTCGCCGGTGCGGGAGGGCCAGGCGGGCTGCCTGCCGTACGTCTTCCGCCGTCACGGTCTCGCCGCCGCGCCAGGCGGCGTGGGCGATGGCGGCGTTGGCGGTGACGAGGTCGGCGCGGAGGCCGTCGACTTCGAAGCCGGCGCAGACGGCGGCGATCTGGCGGAGGGCGTTGTCGGGGAGGGCCACGCCGGCGACTCTGGCCCTGGCGTCGGCGATGCGGGCGGCGAGGTCGTGTTCGGCGTCTTGCCACCGGGCAACGAAGGTTTCGGGGTCGGCGTCGAAGGCGAGGCGTCGCCGTACGACCTCCGCCCGAGGCTCTGGGTCGCGCGGGGCGCGCACCTCGACGGTCAGGCCGAAACGGTCGAGCAGTTGGGGCCGCAATTCCCCCTCTTCGGGGTTCATGGTGCCGACGAGGAGGAACCTGGCGGCGTGCCGCACCGAGACGCCTTCGCGTTCGACGTAGCAGGTGCCGAGGGCGGCGGCGTCGAGCAGCAGGTCGACGAGGTGGTCGTGGAGCAGGTTGACCTCGTCGACGTAGAGCACTCCGCGGTGGGCGGCGGCCAGGAGGCCGGGTTCGAAGGCTTTGACGCCTTCGGTGAGGGCGCGTTCCAGGTCGAGTGATCCGGCGAGGCGGTCCTCTGAGGCGCCGACGGGGAGTTCGACGAGGGCGGCGGGGCGCATCTGGCCGCTGTCGGCGGCGGTCTCGTGGGGGCCGTCGGGGCAGCCGGGGTCGGGGGCGGCGGGGTCGCAGGAGAAGCGGCAGCCGCGTACTACGTGGACGGCAGGCAGCAGGGCGGCGAGGGCACGCACGATGGTCGACTTGGCGGTGCCCTTCTCGCCGCGGACGAGCACGCCGCCGACGCGGGGGGAGACGGCGTTGAGGATGAGGGCGAGTTTGAGGTCGTCCATGCCGACGACCGCGGTGAAGGGATAGGTGTTCACACTGCCCTCCGGACGCGGATCGACCGCTCGCGCGGCGGGTTGGGCGCGGTGTCCCGGTAGGGCATCTCAGGTAGACCTTTCTCTAGACGTATGTTCACAAGCGCACATTCCAGCGCCCGTCCCGGCCGGTGAGGGTGACGCGGGCGAGGGGGGTCGGGTCGAGGCGGCGCCACGCGCCCGGCGGGGCGCCGAGGGCGTGCACGATCGCGGCCCGGACTACGGCGGGATGCGTGATCGCGGTCACTCTGCCCGCCGGCAGCCGGTCGAGCCACTCGCCCACTCGGGTGAGCAGGGCCCGCAGCGACTCGCCGCCGTGGGGTGCGGCGCCGGGGTCGGTCAACCAGGCGGCCACCCCGGCGGGGTCGGCCGCCTGGACCTCGGCCAGGGAGCGTCTTCGCCACACGCCGTGGTCCTGGTCGCGCAGCTCGGGATCGACCCCGGCGGCGAGCCCTAGGTGCAGCGCCGTGTCGGCACACCTCTTCTCAGGCCCCCGCAACACTCCCCCGACCGGTACTGCGGAAGCCGACAGATCCGGTGTCGGTACGGCGGAGGCCAACATTTCGGGTGTCGGTACGGCAGAAGCCGACATGGCGGACCTCGGTACGGCGGAAGCCGGCCTAGCCTCGGACGGCTCGCCCGCCGGGAAGACGGCCCGGACCTGCTCCTCCGTCAAAAGGTGACAGATAAGGGTCAGCCGGGTCACCGGCCGGGAGCCGCCCGATGGGCCGGGAGATCCGGGCTTCTGAGCGGCCCGCGGACCCTGCGGCTTCTCGGGATGACAGTTGGCACCCGGCACCGCAGGAGCGCCGCTCTCCGGCGCGAGTCCAGGACTCACGCCTTCCGGTGACGCATCGACGCCCTCCGCGCTCGCGGCGTTGCGATCCCTCGACGCATCTCCAGGACATACTCCCTCGATAGCCGCATCGGGGACGTCCGCTGCCAGGGGAGCGGTGCCTACCAAGGCACTTCTCGAACGCGGTCCCCCGGTGGACACCTCGGCGGCAGCAGCCGCTACGGGACCGCCGCCCGGCGACGTGTCTCCCGGACGCATGCCTCCGGGAGGCACGTCAACGGCCCCCGCCGCCGGGCCGGTGGACGTGTCAGCGGCACCCGTCCCAAAGCCGGTGCTCACCGTGGGGCTGTCACGCTCCCACGGGTCGCGCGGAGCACGGCGCAAGGACGGTTCCGGCGGCGGTGCCGGGTGGTTGTCGGTCACAGCGACTCTGGTCAGGCCGGGGTCGCTGCGGTGGCGGGCCGGGACGCCGGGCGGGTGGCCCGGTGGGTGGCGAGGGCGTAGAGGGCGCCGACGGCGGCCCACAGTACGACCTGGGTGCCGAGTGAGGCGATGCGGAAGTCCCACAGCAGGGTGGCGGGGAATCCGGCGGGCACCTCGTCAACGGTGGGCATGAGGGCTAGGGCGGCGCCGGCGGGCACGAGGAAGCCCGCGCCGCCGGCCAGCCATCGGGCGGGCGCCGGGCCGTTCGCGGCGAGGCGGTAGGCGGCGCCCGCGGCGGCGACGGCCAGCAGGCCGACGACCACGATCACCAGGTAGAGGACGGTACGGCGGCCGATGGTCTCAGGGTCGCCCACGGCCGGGGGGTTGGCGGGATATTTCAGGAACGGTACAAGGACGACGGCGACAAAGGCCGCACCGGCCAGGGACAGGGCCAGCACCGGCTCGGACCGGGGGCCGGCCCGGCCGCGGAGGGCGGCGAAGGCGAGGGCGAACAGGCCACCGGCGGCTGTGCCGTACAGCGCCAGGGCCAGGAACAGCCCGAACCGCTGCCCGTCGCGGCTGACCACGGGCTCCTCGCCGTGGTCGTGGTCGTGGGCGGCCTCCGGCTGGGATGCGGCGGCCGCCTCCTCAAGGGCGATGGCCGAGTCGATGTGGGGTTCGCCCGCGGTGTAGGCGAAGACGGCGGCGAGCAGGCCCGCGAGCAGACCGGCGAGCAGGCCGCGGACGATCAGTTTGGCGATCACGGGGCGGCTCAGTGGCAGGGGACGCCGAGCAGGTGGCGCCCGTCGTGCATGAGCTCGTGCAGGTAGTCACCCGCTTGCGAGACGGCTCCGTTGTCGAAAGCGACGAGGTAGGCGAGGAGGAGAAGCACGGGTACGGCGAGCAGCCAGCGGGCGATTCCGGACCAGGGTAGGGGCGGGGTGTGCGGAGCCGAGATCTGGCTCACGGCGACCTCCTTGGGATGACGCGTCCCACTTGTAGGTGCGTGGCGGTGGAGCGACCTGGCTCCCCGGGTTCGCCGACCCGGTAAACAGTGGCGCGACCGCACCGGAATTTCACCGGATTTCCCTCGCACCGCCACAAAACATCCGGAACGTATCCCGAGGTGGATCGCAGCGTCAAGCCGGGTGCCACCTGGTGGACCACATCCGGTGCGGAGACTTCGATCCTGGCCACAACCCCGCAACGCCAAACCGGGTGCCGCCTGACAGGCGGCACCCGGTGCGGAGACTCCTATCTCACCGATCCCCGGTGAGGGCGGCCACGAGTTCGGCTGCCGTGCGGCAGCGGTCGAACAGTTCGCCCACGTGGGCCTTGGTGCCGCGGAGCGGCTCCAAGGTCGGGACTCGCTGGAGGGACTCGCGGCCGGGGATGTCGAAGATCACCGAGTCCCAGGACGCGGCGGCCACGGACTCGCTGTATTGCCGCAGGCAACGGCCGCGGAAGTAGGCCCGGGTGTCGTTCGGCGGGTTCTCCACGGCGCGGGCGATCTCCTGGTCGGTGACCAGGCGCTCCATGCGGCCCCGGGCGACGAGGCGGTTGTAGAGGCCGCGCTCGGGCCGGATGTCGGTGTATTGCAGGTCGACGAGCTGCAGCCGCGGGTGCGACCAGGGCAGGCCGTCCCGGGTGCGGTAGCCCTCCATGAGCTCCAGCTTGGCCACCCAGTCAAGCTCGCGGGAGAGCTGCCGGGGGTCCTCGGCGAGCCGGGTGAGCACCGACTCCCACCGGTCGAGGACGTCCTTGGTGATCTCCTCGGAGGCGGTGCCGCGTTCCTCGACGTATTTGCGGGCCTGCTCCAGGTATTCCATCTGGAGCTGGACCGCCGTCATGCGCCTGCCGTCGCGGAGCTGGATCTCGTATTTGCACGTGGGGTCGTGGGAGACGGCCCGCAGCGCGCCGACGGGGTTCTCCACCGCGAGGTCGCGGGTGAGGAAGCCGTCCTCGATCATGGCCAGCACCAGCGAGGTGGAGCCGAGCTTGAGGTAGGTCGAGATCTCCGACATGTTGGCGTCGCCGATGATCACGTGGAGGCGGCGGTATTTCTCCGGGTCGGCGTGCGGTTCGTCCCGGGTGTTGATGATCGGCCGCTTGAGCGTGGTCTCAAGGCCGACCTCCACCTCGAAGAAGTCGGCCCGCTGGCTGATCTGGAAACCCTCGCCCCGCGAGTCCTGCCCGATGCCGACCCGGCCGGCGCCGCAGACGACCTGCCGGGAGACGAAGAAGGGCGTCAGGTGCCGCACGATGTCGGCGAAAGGCGTCGCCCTGCGCATCAGGTAGTTCTCGTGGCAACCGTATGAGGCGCCCTTGTTGTCGGTGTTGTTCTTGTAGAGCTGGATCGGGGCGTTGCCCGGCATCGCCGACGCGCGCACCGCCGCGTCGTGCATGACCTGCTCCCCCGCCTTGTCCCAGATCACCGCGGCCCGGGGGTTGGTCAGCTCGGGCGTGGAGTATTCCGGGTGGGCGTGGTCGACGTAGAGCCGTGCGCCGTTGGTCAGGATGACGTTGGCCAGGCCCAGGTCCTCGTCGGTCAGCTGGCTGGGGTCGGCCACCTCACGCGCCAGGTCGAACCCCCGGGCGTCACGCAGCGGGTTCTCCTCCTCGAAGTCCCACCGCGCCCGGCGCGCTCTGGCCGCCGAGGCGGCGAGATACGCGTTGACGACCTGGGATGAGGTCACCATCGCGTTCGCACCGGGTTGACCGGGCACGGAGATGCCGTACTCGGTCTCGATGCCCATCACTCGACGCACCGTCATGCGCACCCTCTGTTCGTCCGGGGCCGTGTGTCCACCGTATACATTCCCGAGCCTAGACCCTTCATCATGCCCAACGAGCGAACAGTTACGGCACAGATGCCTTTTCGGTGCGTTTGTCCCCCGAACTGGAAAGGGTGTGGGGGGCAAGCCCGTCCGACCGGAGAAATTTCAGCGAAGCCCCGAGCCGGGGCTTCAGCATCCGCTGGAGCGGTTGCTCGGCAAGGCGGTAGACCAGATAGGAGAGCGCGATCGCCGTGGCCGTGGTCAGCGTAGCCGCTGCCCAGGGCGGCATCTGGCCGCGCAGCGCCGGGATCATGAGCACCGCCACCGGGGTGTGGAAGAGGTAGAGCGGATAGGTGATCGCGCCGAGCGGCGCCCACCCCCGCCATCGCGCCTTCCGCAGGCCGCCGACCGCCACGAGCGCCATCAGGACGAACATCACTGTAACGGTGACCACAACGGTCCACTCCGGCACGGGCATGGCCGCGATCCCGACCAGCTTCGCCCGCCCCTCCACCCGGTTGGTCGCCGACAGCACCGCGAGCGCCCAGGAGACCACGACAAGGCCCCAGAGCAGCAGGGACGACCCGAACCTGTAGATCAGGTAGAGCGCCATGCCCGCGATGAAGTAGGGCGCGTACTTAGGCATCAGGATCAGGTCCAGCAGCTTGCTCTCCAGCCCCGCGGCGAAGACCGAGGCGACCAGCCAGGCGGCCATGAACGCCACACACCGCTTCATGGTCACGCCGACCAGCACGAGCAGGGAGATCAGCACATAGAACCTGAGCTCCACCCACAGCGACCAGTAGACGCCGTTGGCGTCCGCGACGCCGACGCCGCGCTGGACCATGGTGAGGTTCACCAGGTAGTCCCGCAGGGAGAACTTCGGGTCGAGCGCGGTGGCCGAGGTCAGCCCGTAGACCCCGGCGACGGCCAGCACACTCAGCCAGTAGGCCGGGAAGAGCCGCACGACCCGCGACACCGCGAACTCGCCGACCCCCCGGCCCCACACGCTCATCAGGATGACGAAGCCACTGATGATGAAGAACAGCTCGACACCGAGGATGCCGAGTCCCGCCAGGGTGGCCACCTCGGGGAAGAGCTGGGCGGGCCGCTGGCCCCACACCGAGTTGAAGGCCACCAGATAGTGGAAGGCCACCACGGCGAGGGCGGCGCCGAAGCGCAGGAGGTCTAGCTCAAGAAGGCGGCCATCCCCTTGGGCGACCGGCCGGGTCACAGGTGCACCGCACCGAAACGTTCACGCACGAATCTTGGACGGAGATCCCAGTGATCAGGTTCCGCCCCTCAGGTCCCTATTTCCCCACGGGTCCCACCCGGCCATGGCCCGGCTCATGCCGTACGGCGCGAGCCCGGGAGGCGCGGGGTGAGCACGAGGGCCGCGAGCCCGATCGGGCGTGGAGACCCGGGCAGCCGGCCTACGTGGCCCCCCGGCCGCGCCGGTGGGACCGAAGACGGCGAAGCCGCGGCCTCCACGCGGGGGCCCGGGGCCCGGACACACCTCCGGCCCCGCATCGGGGTGATGCGGGGCCGGAGACGATGGCTAGAGGTATTGACCGGTGTTGGCGACCGTGTCGATCGACCTGCCGGCTTCGGTGCCCTGCTTGCCGGAGACCAGGGTGCGGATGTAGACGATCCGCTCGCCCTTCTTGCCGGAGATGCGGGCCCAGTCGTCGGGGTTGGTGGTGTTGGGGAGGTCTTCGTTCTCGCTGAACTCGTCGACGCAGGCGGCCAGGAGGTGCTGAACGCGCAGGCCCTTGACCCCGGTGTCCAGGAACTCCTTGATCGCCATCTTCTTGCCCCGGTCGACGATGTTCTGGATCATCGCACCGGAGTTGAAGTCCTTGAAGTAGAGGACTTCCTTGTCGCCGTTGGCGTAGGTCACCTCGAGGAAGCGGTTCTCCTCGGTCTCGGTGTACATCCGCTCGACCACGCGCTGGATCATCGCCAGCACGGTCGCCTCTCGGGAAGAACCGTGCTCGCCGAGGTCTTCGGCGTGGAGGGGCAGGGTGGTCGTGATGTACTTCGAGAAGATGTCCTTGGCCGCCTCGGCGTCCGGCCGCTCGATCTTGATCTTGACGTCCAGGCGGCCGGGCCGCAGGATCGCCGGGTCGATCATGTCCTCGCGGTTGGAGGCGCCGATGACGATGACGTTCTCCAGGCCCTCGACGCCGTCGATCTCCGACAGCAGCTGAGGGACGATGGTGTTCTCGACGTCGGAGGAGACGCCGGAACCACGGGTGCGGAAGATCGAGTCCATCTCGTCGAAGAACACGATCACCGGTGTGCCCTCGGAGGCCTTCTCCCGCGCCCGCTGGAAGACGAGCCGGATGTGGCGCTCGGTCTCACCGACGTATTTGTTGAGAAGCTCGGGGCCCTTGATGTTGAGGAAGAAGCTCTTGCCGGACTGGCCGGTCTTCTCCGCGACCTGCTTGGCCAGGGAGTTGGCGACGGCCTTGGCGATGAGCGTCTTGCCGCAGCCGGGCGGGCCGTAGAGCAGCACGCCCTTCGGCGGGCGCAGCTGGTGCTCCCGGAAGAGGTCGGCGTGCAGGTAGGGCAGCTCGATCGCGTCCCTGATGAGCTCGATCTGCCGGGAGAGGCCGCCGATCTCCTCGTAGGAGATGTCGGGCACCTCCTCCAGCACCAGCTCTTCGACCTCGGACTTGGGAATGCGCTCGTAGACGTAGCCCGAGCGGGGTTCCAGCAGCAGGGAGTCACCGGCGCGGATGGGCTGACCGGCCAGCGACTCGGCGAGCCGGACGACGCGCTCCTCGTCGGCGTGGGAGATCACCAGGGCGCGGGCGCCGTCCTCCAGCAACTCCTTGAGCATGACGATCTCGCCCACGGACTCGTAACCGAGGGCTTCGACCACGTTGAGGGCCTCGTTGAGCATGACCTCCTGGCCGCGCCGGAGCGAGGCCACATCGACGGCCGGGCTGGCGTTGACCCGCAGCTTGCGGCCGCCGGTGAACACCTCCACGGTGCCGTCCTCACGGGCTTCAAGGAACACGCCGAAACCGGACGGCGGTTGCGCCAGCCGGTCGACCTCCTCCTTGAGCGCGACAATTTGGTCTCTGGCCTCCTTGAGAGTGGCCACGAGGCGCTCGTTCTGGCCGGTCACGACGGCCAGCTTCTCCTGCGCGTCGTGAAGGCGCTCCTCCAGAACCCTGGCCTGACGAGGGGACTCCGCCAGCTTGCGGCGCAGAGCGGCGATCTCCTCCTGCAGGAAGGAGACCTGTGTTGTGAGGTCGGCGACCTCCCGTTCGCGCTGCGCGGCTCGAGCCTCAGCGTCGTCGCGAGATGCCACGCCGTCACCTCCTTCCCAGTCGAGGGCGACTACTCAAGACCCTACCTATCTCGGAGCTTTCCGTAACCTGGTCGGCGAGGGTTCGCCGGTTACGCCAAGCAACCAGTGATCAGTGGAGCTCTCTCGCCCCGTCCGGCTCCGCGGATCCCGGCCGTGTGGCCGGGGCCGGCGGGAGAGTGCCGGCGGTGAGAGAAGATCCGTTCGTCCGAAGTCCGTCTACTACTGGCAGCATGTGAACACGGCGATGTGTTCCCGCGTCAAGCCCTGCTCACCCCTATTACGGGCGATGCGCTTATCCCTGTGGCCGAATCGTCATATTCCCTCAGCTCCTTTAGCCGGACGCCTGCGCCGCGGCGGCGGGGTGACCCCCTCCGCCATGCGACGGGCGGTGACGAGAAATCCGGTGTGGCCGACCATCCGGTGGTCGGGCCGCACCGCGAGCCCTTCGACATGCCAGTCGCGGATCATGGTCTCCCACGAATGAGGCTCCGTGAAACTCCCGTGTTCCCTCAGAGTCTCCACCGTTCGCGACAACTGTGTTGTGGTCGCTACATAACAGCAGATAACACCGCCGGGCGTAAGAGCCTTGGCCGCCGCGTCGACACACTCCCAGGGGGCGAGCATGTCGAGGACGATCCGGTCGACGTCGACCTCGTCGAGGGCCGCGACGAAGTCGCCCACCACCAGCCGCCACTGCTCCAGCGGCCCGCCGAAGAACTTGTTGACGTTCTTGGTGGCGATCTCCGCGAAGTCGTCGCGCCGCTCGTAGGACGTCACGTGCCCCGTCTCCCCCACCGCGCGCAGCAGGAAGCAGGTCAGCGCGCCGGAGCCGACGCCCGCCTCGACCACGCGGGCCCCGGGGAAGATGTCGGCCAGGCCGACGATCATCGCGGCGTCCTTGGGATAGACCACCGCCGCGCCGCGCGGCATGGACACCGCGTAGTCCTGCAGCAGGTGGCGGAAGGCGAGATAGGCGGTGCCGCCCGAGGAACGCACCACGGATCCCTCGGGCAGTCCGATCAGGTCGTCGTGCGGAATCATCCCCTTATGCGTGTGGAAGACGCCGCCCTCTTTGAGCGTCACCGTATGCCGCTTGTTCTTCGGATCGGTGAGCTGAACCTGATCTCCGGGCTGGAAGGGCCCGTGCCTGCGAAAACCCATGGGCGAAAGGGTATAGCCGATCGCGGCCACCCCGGTCCGGCGTGCTCACCGGCCGGAAAACCGGTTGGTAGCGGACACCGTACGGCTGATACCCATAGAGGATGTTGCCCCTGGACGAAATCATCCCCGCCGGCCCTGTGGTGCTGCGCCCGCTGCACGAGGACGACGCCGACGCGATCGTCCGCGCCTGCACCGATCCAGAGATCGTGCGTTTTATCCCGTTGGTCCCACTGAACTACACCCGCCACGACGCACTGACCTTCCTGGAGCTCGCCAAGGAGAGCAGAAAGGCGGGCGGCGCGGAGCTCGCCATCGGCGACCGGGAGACGGGCGCGTGGCTCGGCAACATCGGGATCAAACCCCCGTCGAGGTACGGCGGTGCCGAGGTGGGCTACATGGTGGCCCCTTGGGCCCGGGGCCGGGGCGTGGCGACCGCCGCGCTGCGCGCCCTCACCGCGCGGGCGTTCGCCGCCGGGCTGCCGCGCACCGAACTGCTGATCGACGTCGAGAACGCCGCGAGCCAGCAGGTGGCGATGGCGGCCGGATACCGCCGCGAGGCCGTGGTGCGGGAGGTCGCGGCGGACCGGTCCGGGCGGCGGGCCGACATGGTGCTCTACAGCAGCCTTCCCGGCGACACGGGCGAGCCCGCCCGCCGGTATCTCCCGCTGTTCCCCGGCGGAGAGCTGACCGACGGGGTGGTACGGCTGGCGCCTCTCGGCCTCGGCGACGCCGTGCCGTACCGCGAGCTGATGAGCGACCCGGACGTCAGGAGCTCCCTCGTGGCGCCGGACGGCCCGACCGCGGCCGAGGTCGAGCGGCGCTGCCGCCACGCGGTCACGGAGTGGCTGGCGGGTGTGCGGGCGGACATCGCGATCAAGGACGCCGCCACGGGGGAGTTCGCCGGGGACCTCCAGCTCGCCAAGGTCGACCCGGTGCTCAGTGAGGCGATGGTCGGCTACAGCCTGGCTCCGGGGCACCGGGGGAAGGGGTTCGCCACCAGGGCGGTGAACCTGCTGGCGGAGTGGGCGTTCAGCCACACGCCGCTGGTGCGGCTGATCGCGGGCACGCTGCCGGGGAACCTCGCCTCGCAGCGGGTCCTCGCGCGGGCCGGCTTCGAGCGGGAGGCCGTGTTGCGCAACGGGCTGCCGGTTCGGGGCGGGGGGCGGGAGGACAACGTGCTGTGGGCTCGCCTGCGGCCGTGAGTCCACTTCCCCGGGCCGCGTTTTCATCCGGCGTCCGGCGTCCGGACGGCGGTGGTGTCCGTCGGGACCGACAAATCGCTCATAGATAACGGGAAACTGATATTTCCTCATAACAGGGTCGCAAGTTTTTGATCTTACGGCGGAGCTTTCGCAGCCTTATCCGGGGTCTTGGGCACACTCCGGGCCCCCGGGTACCACTCGCGATCGACGCGAAGGCTTTCCCTGCCAAGGGAATTCACGGTCAATCAATCGCTTCTACACACTAAATCGTGATATTTCCGTACCCAACGCCTCTGAGCGCCGGGGGACCGGACACGAGTGTCCACGGGCGGCCCAACGGCCACACATCCCCGCACGGCGCCGTATCGGCCCAGCCGTACCGAGTATGGGTCAGCCGTTGGACCGATATACGGCCTGGCTTATAGACGGGCCACGCCGTCCCAAGGACCGCCCCGGAGCCGGAACCGCCGCCCGTCATTTCCGAGCGCGGCAATCAATCCCGCTTTTCAATCCCCATCCTGCTACAAAATGCAAAATAGGCGATCAAAAATCGACCACCAAGGCATACGATCCTCCCGGAACGGGAGAGCAGCCTATGCGCAACTGGCCTTTCGCCGGACGCCGGCGTGAACTCGAGTCGATATCCCGGCTCGCCCAGGACAGGGCGGCCCGGGGTGTGGTGATCGCGGGCCCTGCGGGCGTCGGCAAGACCCGCCTGGCCGCCGAGGTGCTCACGCGGTTCCCCGCCGACCGGGTGACCGTGCTCGCGGTGCGTGCCACCAAGGCCGGCAGCGGCATCCCGAACGGCGCGCTGGCCGACCTCCTGCCGAGCCACACGCCGCCCGGCGTGGCCAACACCCTGCGCTGGACCGCCGACGAGCTCCTGGCGCTCGGCGGGGGCCGTCTGGTGCTGCTCGACGTCGACGACGTCCACCTGCTCGACAGCCACTCCGCCCTCGTCGTCAACTCGCTGGTGCGTTCGGGCCGCGCCAGGCTCATCGCCACCCTGCGCTCCGGGGAACCCGCCCCCGACAGCATCGAGGCGCTGTGGAAGGACGGCCACGTGCACCGCGACGACCTGCGCCCGCTGACCGAGCGGGACGTGCGGGAGATCCTCGCGGCGGCGCTGAACGGCCAGCCCGACGACGCGGCGGTGCAGCACCTTTCAGCGGTGAGCGACGGCAACGCGCTGTTCCTGTCGGAGATCGTGACGTCGGCTCTGGCCTGCGGAGCGCTGCGCCCGGAACACGGCATGTGGAAGCTGGCCGCCCTCCCACCCCTGGCGCCCCGCCTGGTCGACCTCATCCACAACGCATCGGGGCGCTGTCGCGCGATCTCAAGGCCGTCCTGGAATACACCGCGTTCGCCGAGCCGGTGAGCACCCGGATGCTGACCGCCCTGACCTCCGAGCACGCCGTCCTGCTGGCCGAGGAGCGCGGCCTCATCCGCGTCGTCGTCGACGGCCGCCGCGAGACCGCGAGCCTCGGCCACCCGCTGTACGGCGAGGTCGCCAGGGAACGCTGCCCCGAACTCCGCAGGCGCAGGCGCCACGCCGACCTTGCGGTGGAGCTGGAGCGTTCTGGGCTACGGCGCCGCGAGGACCGCCTGCGCGCGACCGCATGGCGGCTGGAGAGCGGCATGACGGCCTCCCCCCGGCTGCTGATGTCGGCGACCAGGCTGGCGTGGTCCGCGCACGACTACCCGCTCGCGCAGCGGCTCGGCCGGGCCGCGCTCGCCGAGGGCGGCGGGGCCTCGGCCGCGATCCTGCTGGCCACGCTGCTGGACTTCGCCCAGCAGCCCGACGAGGCCAAGCGTGTGCTCGACTCGGTGGAGGAGCCGGGCGACGAGGAGACCCGGGTCGAGCTGGTCCTCGCCAGGGCGGGCAACCTGGCCTGGGGCATGAACCTCCGCCCCCAGGCCGACGCGCTGCTCGACCGGGCGGAGTCGGCTCACTACGCGGAGCCGTACCTCACGCGCATCACCGTGCACCGCCTCGCGCTCGCCGCCTCGGCCGCCGAGCCGGCGGCGGCGCTGGAGCTCGCCCGCAGGGTGCCGCTCCACGCGCTGCCGGCCCCGCTGCGCGCGCAGGCCCTCAACGCCACAGCGCTGGCCCTCTGCTACGCGGGCCGCACCGCGGAGGCGGCCGAGAAGGTGCGTACGGCTCTCGCGGAGGCGAACGCCTGGCGCGACACCATCCCCGCGCTCATCTCGCCGCTGCACTCGACGTGGGCGCTGTGCGGCTACTTCGCGGGGGACCTGGCCATGATCGACGAGGCCGTCGCCTCCCTGACGGCCGCGGCCGCCGGGCAGCGCGGGTGGTCGCAGGGCGAGGGCAGCCTGTCCCTGGCCCGGGGCCACGCGGCGACCCTGCGCGGCGAGCTGGATCTCGCGATGCGCGCCCTGCACGGGCCGGCCGGGCACACCGCGCTCACCGTCGGCGGCTGCATGGGCGCCTACGCAGCGGTCCAGGCCCTGCGCGGCGAGGCCGCGGCGGCGGCCGAGACGCTCCAGGCGGCGGTCGCCCGCAACCGGACCACATGGACCGCGTTCACCCGGTGGGTCGCCATGACCCGCGTGTGGATCGCGGCGGCAGGCGGCGACGGCGGACGCGCGGCCGAGCTCGCGGTGTCGGCCGCCGGGGACTGCCGCCTGGCGGGCCTGCCGGGCTTTGAGTTCGTGTCCCTGCACGACGCGGTACGGCTGGGCCGGCCCGAGGTGGCCGCCGACCGGCTGGCCGAGCTGGCCGCGACCCACGACGGGCCGCGGGTGCGGCTCGCGGCGCGGCACGCCCGCGCCCTGGCGGACGGCGACGGACAGGCGCTGGCCGAGGTGGCGGCGGGGTTCGCCGGGCTCGGGCTGCGCCTGCACGCCGCCGAGGCCGCCGCGCAGGCCGCGGTCTGCCTGCGCCGCGCGGGCCGCGAACGGGCGGCGCGGGCCGCGGAGACCGAGTCGTGGTCGCTGGCCTCCGCCTGCCAGGGCCCCGACACACCGGCGCTGCGCACACTGGCGGCGCCCGACCTGACCGCGCGTGAGCTGGAGGTCGCGCTGCTGACGGCGGCGGGCCTGAGCCATCGGGAGATCGCCGAGAAACTCGTGATCTCCATGCGCACGGCGATGAACCACCGCAACCAGGTCTACATGAAGCTCGGTGTGCACAGCCCCGCCGAACTCGCCCGCCTCCTCAGCCGCTTCCGCCGTCTCCCCCGTCCCACGGGCCCCCGCCGCAGCCTGAAGAGAGGCAACCCGGCGAGCCCGCCGTAAAGCTGATCGCAGCTCGGGTGGCGATGGGGGATCTCGGCGGTCTCGTTATGTGCCGGCGAGTGGCGCAAGGCCGGCCGCTCCCAGGAGGTCCGAGTTCCGGACGACGCCCGACGTGCACGGCGCGCCCTTCCGGGCGGCTGACGGGCACAGGTAAGTCAAGCCTTACCTTTCGCGGAACTTGGTCGCATAGTGGAGGGCCTTGACGAGGGAAAGGTCGGCTACTGGTGAGGTTCGACGACGACGGCGCGCGTCAGGCGGAGGCGGAGCAGCGTCACGTGACCGCCGTTTACCACCTCCTGGACGAGCGGCTCGCGGACGCGCGGGCGCGGCTGGCGGACGTGCTGCGGGCGGAGGCGGCCGGTCCGGGTGAGATATACGCGCGAGAGGCCGCGGCGGGGCACCTGGCCGGCCGGGTCCGGCATCTGGAGGGGGCCGAGGAGGGGCTCGTCTTCGGCCGGATCGACGCGGCGGACGGGACGGTGCTGCACCTCGGGCGGATCGGCCTGCGCACGGACGGCGGCGAGACGCCCTTACTGGTCGACTGGCGGGCCGAGGCGGCGCGGCCGTTCTACGAGGCGACGCCGCTGCGCCCGCTGGGATTGAGGCGCCGCCGCCACCTGCGTGTCGAGGACCGCCGGGTGCGGGCGGTGAGCGACGAACTCCTGGACGGCTCGCCGGCGGCGGCCGGCGATGTCGTGGGCGACGGCCCGCTGGCGCGGGCGCTCGAGGCCGGGCGGACGGGGCGGATGCGGGCCGCGGTGGCGACGCTGCAGGCCGAGCAGGACACGATCGTGCGCTCCGCGCACCGGGGAGTGACGGTGGTGCAGGGCGGCCCCGGCACGGGCAAGACGGTGGTCGCGCTGCACCGGGCCGCCTATGTGCTGTACGCGTTCCCGCGCGTTGCCGAGCAGGGCGTGCTTATCCTCGGCCCGAACACGCGCTTCCTCGACTACATCTCCCAGGTCCTCCCCTCCCTCGGGGAGAACGGCGCCGTCCTCGCGACCTGCACCGGCCTCGCGCCGGTGACACCCGCCGACGCGGAGCCCCCCGAGACGGCCCGCCTCAAGGGCACGGCCGGCCTGGCGGACGCCCTCTCGGCCGTGGTCCGCTCCCGCCAGGCCCCGCACCGCCGCTTCGCCGTACCGGTGGGAAAGGAGGTGGTCCGCCTGCCGCGCGAGGACGTGACCAGGGCACGGGAGGCGGCCGTCACGAGCGGCCTGGCGCACAACCCGGCCGGGGCGCTGTTCAAGCGGTACCTCGCCGACATGGTCACCGGCGCCGTGGAGCGCGCGATGATCGCCGACCTCGCGGCCATGGACGCCGAGGCCGTGGAGAGCACCGGGCTCAATCTCGACGAGGCCGTCGAGGCCGACCTGCGCGCTCTCGGCTTCGACGGCGCACAGGACGCGGCGCCGGCGGAGGAGTTCGACGCGGACGCCGTTCGCGCCGCCCTGCTCGGCGATTCCCGCTTCGACCGGGCGGTCGCGGCGCTGTGGCCGCGGCTGACTCCCGAGACCGTCGTCCGCGCCCTCCTGGAGGACGCCGAGGCGATGGCCCTCCACCTGCCCTCGCTGACCGAGCGGGAGCGCTCCCGGCTGCTGCGCACCCCGGGTGCCGGCTGGACCGACGCCGACGCCGTGCTGCTGGACGAGGCCGCGGCCCTGGTGGAGGGTCCTCCAGGGCGCACCTTCGGGCACGTGGTCGTCGACGAGGCGCAGGAGCTGACCGCCATGCAGTGGCGTATGGCCTTGCGCCGCTGCCCTTCCCGGTCGATGACCCTGGTCGGCGACTTCGCCCAGGCAGGCCCCGCGGCGACGGCGCGCACCTGGGCGGAGGCGCTGGAACCGCACCTGGGCACCAGGTATGCCCTGCACACGCTGACCATCGGCTACCGCAGCACCCACGAGATCCTCGCCGCCACCCGCGACCTGCTCGCCCGGATCGCCCCCGGCCAGACGCCGAGCCGCGCGCTCCGCCACGGCCCGCTCCCCCGCGAACTCACCGCCCACCGGGACACGATCACCGCCGTGCTGGCGTCCGAGCTGCGGGCCCAGGCCGCGGCGCACCCGGGCGACCTCCTCGCGGTGATCTGCGCGGACACCCGGGCGGCCGGCCTGGCCGCCGCCGGAATCGGCCGGTGGGCCCGCATCGTGCCGGCCTCCCATGTCCGCGGCCTGGAATTCGACGCCGTGCTCCTCGTCGACCCGCCGGAGATCGTCGCGGCCCGCCCCGGTGGCGAACGCGACCTGTACGTCGGCCTCACCCGTGCCACCAAACGGCTCTGCACCATCACCGTCCAGCCGGCATGCCGGGAGCAACCCTCGCCGTGCGGGACCTGTGTCCGCGCCGGTCAGGCGACGAGCGCCGGGCCACCGGATTCAGAAGGATAGACCTCCATCACCTTTTACTACCAAGCGCTCACTTGTGTACTGCGGACCCGCATTGAACGGGTACGGCCTACTCATGACGGCACACCAAGGAACAGTCACGCTGCGGTAATGGACGGCCATGTCGACACCGGCGTCGGAGGCGTGACCGAGCTGCGGATCCACGGGGTCTCCGGCTCGCCCCCCGACCAGATGCTCCAGCACCCCCACCCCCGGCGGGTCGCGGGGGACGCGACGACGGGCTTCTACCGCCGCTGGTCCCCCTCGGGCCCCTCCCCCGACATCCCGGGGCGGCCCCGCCGCGAGGCGTACGCCTGGGGGCCGCTCACCTCCGGCGGGCAGAGCCCCGGCAGCCGCGTCTACGCCCTCTGGCTCCTGCTCCTGCCGTTCGCTCTCGCCAATCTCGCGCACTTCATGGCTCCGCGCCCGGTGACGGACACCCACCCGGTGTTCAAGGCGCTCAGGCACCTCGGCGAGATGGCGCAGCGGCTCTTCGCGCTCGGCCTGACCGCCACCCTCACCATGGGGGCCCTCCGCATCTGCGTCGACCTGATCGGCTGGCAGTGCACCGCCCCCGGCCGCATCTGCGCGGCCCCGGGAGCGGCCGTATGGCTCCAGTGGCTGGCCGAGACGTGGCCGGATCAGGCGTCCCGCCGGCTCGCGGTCTGCGCGCTGGTGCCGTGCCTGCTGGCGGCGCTGCTGTGGGCGCTCGCCCGCCACACCTGGACGCGCAACGAGTGCACCGAGGCCCCCGGTGCCGACGGCGAGGGCAACGCCCTGCTGGCACGGTCACGGCTCTGGAACGGCGAACGCCCGGTCCACCGGCTGCGCATCCTGCACACGGGCCTCATGCCGGCGCTCATCGTGCTCGCGGTGGCTCTGCCGTTCGCCGCGGCCGATCCCGCCGCGCGGGGGCTCGCCACGGCGGGGACGACCCTGCTCGCGCTGATCGCGCTGCTGACGGCGCTCCCCGCGACCGCCCGGCGGATCGCCGCCTCCGAAGGGGAGCCACGCGGCGAGCGACGCCTCCGCCTCGCCTGCCATACGCTGCGGACCGCCGCCTGGGCGGTGCTCGCGGGCACCTTGGTGCTCGCGTGGCGCGGGTTCGAGAGCGGGCCGCCCCGGAGCCATCTGGCCGAGCTGTCGGTGATGGGGACCGTGCTGTTCTGGTCGGTGATCGCGCTGGCCGCGGTGGTGGGGGTGGCCACGGCGGCCGCCGCCGTACGGCACCGCCCGAAAGCACCCGAGGGCCGCGAACTCGGCGAGGCGCGGGCGGCGGGCGGCCTGGCCTGCTGGCTGGTGCTGGTGTTCGCCGGGTGGGTGGCCGCAGGGTTCAGCCTGGGTGCCTCCCTGTGGGCGGCCGACCTGCTCGGCACACCCGCCTTCCCCCGGCAGGGCGGCCCCGGCGGCCGGGTGGGGGACCTGCTGTTCCTGCCCGACGCGTATTGGTGGACGGCCATGTCGCTGCCGGTCGTGTCGTTCGTGCTCGGCTTGAGCCTGCTGGCCCTGATGGCCCGGACGTTCCGGCTGGCGGCGCTGCGGAGCAGGGCCTCCGCGGGCGGGGCCTACGGCGGCGACCCGCCGGGGTGGGCGCTCGCCTCCCTCACCGACGCCGCCGGGCGGGTGCTCTCGCTCGTCACGCTGGTCGCGGTCACCGCGCTCAGCACGGTCGTGGTGCTGGCCCTCACCGAGCGCACGCCGGTATCGTTCGCGCCGCCGACCCTGCTGGCGACGTTCGGCACCTTCGGCATGGTCGCGCTGATCGCCGGGCTCGTCCTGCTCCAGCGGCAGGTGTCCCGCGACCCAGAGGCCCGCCGGATCGTCGGCGTCCTGTGGGACGTGGCCACCTTCTGGCCGCGCGCCACCCACCCGCTGGCGCCGCCGTGCTATGCCGAGCGGGTAGTGCCCGAACTCGTGGAGCGGGTCACGACGCTGATCTCGGGCAAGGACGACGTGGTCGTGCTGTCCGGGCACAGCCAGGGCAGCGTCATCGCGGTCGCGGTCGTGCTGCGTCTCCCGCCCGCCACGCGGGACAAGGTGCGGCTGCTCACCCACGGATCGCCGCTGCGCCGCCTCTACTCGGCCTTCTTCCCCGCGTATTTCGGCTCCGAGGCCATGGGCGAGGCACGGCGGCTGCTCGGGGACGGCCACTGGCGCAACCTCTACCGGCCGACCGACCCGATCGCCGGCCCGGTGTTCGAGCGTTGCGACCCCGAGAACGGCACAGCCCGCGACGGCGCGATAGACCGCTTCCTGTGGGACCCGTCACCCCCCGCCGGCCACGGAGGCAAACCCGGCCCGCTGCTCGGCCACGCCGACTATTTCGACGACAAGGAGTACGGCGAAAGCCTCGCCCACCTGACGAAGCCGCAGGTGGCGGCTCCGCTGCGGGAGCCCTCCACGCCAGGCGCCCCGTGAGCCGCCGCACGCCGGGCGGACCGGGTGGGGCGAACCCCTGTCCGAACGGGGCTCTTTGATGAACAATCTCTCATGAACACCGAGAGGCGCCCGCGCCCGGCCAGGGGGTTGGGCGCGGCGTCTCTCAAACCGCCCCTCCCCCGCCCGCCGGTGCTGCCCCGGCGCCACCACGCCTCGGACGAGCCAGGTGCAGGAGCGGGGCACGCTCGGTCGGCGGACCGACGATGGTCCGGGGGTCTACCAGTCGCGGTGGCCGTCGTAGCGCATTGTCCTTGAGACGCCGATGCGGACGATCGTGCCGGGCAGGATGGTGATGGCCTCGTTGGGGGGGATGTCGTAGAAGTTGGGGTCGCCGGGAGGCTGGATCTGGGTGCCGTTCACGGACCCCAGGTCGACCAGGTTGACGTCCCAGTTGTCCAGGGCGACACGGAGGTGGCGGCGGGAGACCGAGCCGTCGGGGCTTGTCACCTTGGCCGGCTTGGCGGTGCCGCCGGCGACCTCGGGGGCGCGGTCGGGGTCGCGGCCGAGCAGGTAGTCGGAGTCCAGGCGCAGGCTTGTGCCGTCGTCGAGCACCAGCAGGCCGAGCGGCGGGCGCGGCCCCTGGTACGGCACGAGCGTGCTCTGCACGAGGGGCACATTGCAGACGGCGCAGTAGGGCGCGTGAGGCGTGTTGAAGTGGTCGTTCTTGCAGTCCACCCCGTAGACCAGGGGGCCGGGGCCGGGCTGCATGGGGCCGTCGGAGGCGGGTCCCTCGGCGGCCGGGGCGGGCTCCATCTGGGACTCGGCGTAGGGCTGCTGGTCCGCGAACGGCGGCTGGTCCCCGAAGGGCGGTGAGTCGGGGAACGGTTGCGAGTCGGGGAACCTGCCGTCGCCGTGGGCGTCCTGGCCGCCGTCCGCCCAATGCTCCTCGGCGTCGGCGCCGACCGGTGCGCCTATCGGGATCGGGCCCGAGGGGGAGCCCAGGTCGGGGCCGGAGGGGGCGGGCAGCGGCGGGAGCGAGTCCGCCGGGGACGGGTAGGGCGGCTGGGAGTCGTGGCGCGCGGGAAGCACTTCCGACTGGGACATGCCGAACGGCGGCGGCGCCGGGTGGTGCTGGGTGGACTCCTGCCAGATCGGCTCGGGACGGGCGGCGGGCTCGGGACGCGCCGGCTCCTGGTAGTAGTCGGGGGCGGCCTCACCCATCGGGTAGGGCGCCATGGGCGCGGCCTGCGGCGCGTCGTTCCTCGCGGCGGCGGGCGCCTCGACTCTCGTGGGGGCGGCGCCGAGCTCGCCGGTGCGAAGGCCGCCGCCCACGACCACGCCGGCGTCCAGGCGGGCGAGGGGGTGGGGTGAACCCGCGCCGGGCAGGAGCAGCTCGACCCGGCTCGCCGGGCCGGGCACGAGCCGGTCGGTCCAGGTGAGGGCGTCGCGGCCGGCCAGGTGCACCTCGCCGTCGCCACCGCCCACCACCGCCGAGGCGGCCCCGCTCACCAGCACGGCCACACCGCCGGCTGCCGGGCCGGCCACCGCGCAGGCCACGGGTTCGCCCATCATGGCCCGGGCCAGCAATTGGGCGACCCTGCGGGCGAGCGCGCGGCCGTCGTCGCCGGCGGCGACCGTCTCGCGCAGCGCCGCGATCAAGTCGGCGGTGGTGTCGCTGTCGGCATCGCAAACCAGCAGCAACCCGCCCACGTGGGCGACCAGTCCGCTACCGGGAAGTGGGCAGACCTCCCCAAAGCCCTGATCGGTCACAGAACTCTCCCTCCCCGGAAACGACCTCTATAACGGACGGCCCCGCACCGGGCCGTAGCAAAAAGGTACAGAAAACAAGTTTCAGGCACGAACGTGGCATAACCGACCGACGGTCCTCACAATGTGTGTTCTTCATTATGAGGAGCCGACCTGATCACTCCACCAGAACCTTAGTCCCGGTCCGCCCCTGAATCGAGTGGGAACGGAGGGATGGACCGGCCCAGGATCACACGCCGGCGAACACCTTGTTGACGTCGGACGTCGCGAGCACGCCGAAGATCTCGCCGCCCCGCTCCACAAGCAGGTATTCACCCGCGGGAGCGTCGCGCATCGCGTCGATCAGCGACTCCCCCGACAGGTCGGCGGCGAGCACCAGCGACGGCTCCAGGCTGCGGGCCAGCGAACCGACCGTGACCCACGGCCGGCGCTGCTCCGGCGTCGACTCGACGGCCACCTCGTTGACGATGGCGACCGGCCGTCCCTCGTGGTCGACCACCACCAGCGCCCCCGCCTGCGCGTCGGCCGCCCGGCGCAGCGCCTCGGCGAGCGGGGTCTCGGCGGTCACCGCGATGGCCCGCCGCGCCAGAGCGCGGGCGTTGACCTGCGGGATGCGCGCCCGGACCCGCGCCACGCGCAGTGACTGGGTGGCGCCGAACCAGATGAAGGACGCGAGCAGCACCGACCAGATGATGTATTCCCACCCGGGGCTCTGGCCGGTCATGAGGCCCAGCACGAACGGCACGGCCACGAGGACGATCGCCAGGCCGCGGCCGGTCCAGGCCGCCGCGATGGTGCCCGAGCCGGGGTTGCGGGTCGCCTTCCACACGCCCGCCCGCAACATGCGCCCGCCGTCGAGCGGCAGCCCCGGCAGCAGGTTGAACACCCCGACCACCAGGTTGGCCACCCAGAGCTGCCAGGTCAGCACCGACAAGACGCCGCCGGGCGGCACCACCATGACGTCGAGGACGAACCCGATGCCGCCCAGGCCCAGCGACAGCGCCGGCCCGGCGAAGGCCACCATGAACTCCCGGCCAGGCGTCTCGGGCTCGCGCTCGATCTCCGAGACGCCCCCTAGCAGGTAGAGGGTGATGCGCCGGACGGGCAGGCCGTACATCTTGGCCACCACGCAGTGCGCCAGCTCATGCAGCAGCACCGAAAGGTAGAGCAGCACGGCGAAGGCGAAGGCCACCCCGTAGCTCGCGACGGCGCTGATGTCGGGCAGGCGACTCTGGAACGCCGGCGCGAAGGTGATGGTGATGAACGCCGCGACAATGAACCAGGTCGGGGAGACATAAACCGGGATCCCGAAAGGCCGGCCCATCCGCAGCCCTGGGGTGTCCTGTCTGGGGCTCTGGGCGCTCACTGGTCTCTTCACCGCTCCTGGAATCGTGGTCCTCGTCCACGATGCTACGCGCATAGAGGCGGGAATCCGCCGATCCGGTGCCCCAACCCGACCCGCGAAGACGCGTAGAGACACCCGGCACGGTCCGCGGAGGCGGGTGGCGGCATCCAGGGAGGAATCCGACACCGCCTACCGAACCGCATAAGGCCCCCGACGCGGCCCGCTGCGGCGCATCAGGCCACCCTGCGCGACCCGCCAAGGCGCAAAGGGCACCCGACACGCCGCCGAGGCGCATTGACGCACCCGACACGACCTACCAAGGCGCATCAGGCCACGCGGCGCGGCCTGCCGGGGCGCGAACTGTCGGTCCCGTGACCTACAGTGCGACCATGACCATGACCGAGCCAGAGATCGTCGGGGCGCTCTCCCCGTCCCGGGCAGGCGATTTCATGACCTGTCCGCTGCTCTACAGGTTCCGGGTGGTCGACCGGCTTCCCGAGCGCCCCTCCCCCGCGGCCGTGCGTGGCACGGTGGTCCACGCGGTCCTCGAGCGCCTGTTCGACCTGCCCGCGGGCGGCCGCACCGTCGAGGCGGCCCAGGCCCTGCTGGAGCCCCAGTGGGAGCGGCTGCTCGCCGAGGAGCCCGACTACGCCGAGATGTTCTCCGGCGAGGCCGAGCTGGCCGGCTGGCTGGCCGAGGCGCGCTCGATGATCGGCCGATACTTCACTTTGGAGGACCCGACGCGGCTGGAGCCCGCCGAGCGCGAGCTTTACGTCGAGGCGGTCCTCGGGTCGGGGCTCATGCTCCGCGGCTATATCGACCGCCTCGACGTGGCCCCGAGCGGCGACGTTCGGGTGGTCGACTACAAGACCGGCAGCGCCCCCGGCCCCGACTTCGAGGCCAAGGCGCTCTTCCAGATGAAGTTCTACGCGCTGGTGCTCTGGCGCCTGTCCGGCCGGGTCCCCCGCCTCCTCCAGCTCGTCTACCTCGGCAACGGCGAGGTCCTGCGCTACTCCCCCGACGAGGCCGACCTCAACGCCACCGAGCGCAAGGTCACCGCCCTGTGGCAGGCCATCGAGCGGGCCCTTGCGACCGGCGAGTGGCGAGCCCGCCCGAGCCGCCTCTGCGGCTGGTGCGACCACCAGGCCCTGTGCCCCGAGTTCGGCGGCACCCCACCCCCCATCCCCGAACGCCGCCCCGGCGACACCGTCCGCTCCACCAAGACCAAACGCCGCGCCGCCACCGACGAACTCTAAATCCGGGAAGAGCAGCCCCCACCCGGTTCCAGAAAGACCGCGGCCCCTGCGGCCGCACGGAGCATCCAAGTCCCCACGCCCGGCTCCCAGAGGGCCGCCAACCACACTCGCAGCGGCACGGAGAACCCACGGGTAACCCCGCCCGGCCACCCGCCGACGCGCACGGGACCGGCCACGGATGCCTCCGCCGTACCGCCGCCCGGCCCGGCCGACCCCACCGGAGCAGGGGCGAGCAGGGCCTCAGCAGGTCCTCACACGGCGGGGTCGGGCCGCACCCCCGGCGGGGAGCCACACTCCCAGGCACGGCAGAGGCGCCCCCGGGCGGAGTGGGGCCACCGGAAAGGGCCGGCGGGGCCTCAGCAGGGCAGAGCACGGGTTGCGCCTTCAGGCGGGCCGTACCCGCGGGCGGAGCCGGGCAGCACTGGCGGGCGGGCCCGGGAAAGGTGGGGTCGCGCTAAGGAGGGCTTTTGTGGGGGGTTGGGGGGGCGGGCAGGGAGGGCGTCGCAGGGGTGTGGAGTGATGGGGAGGGGGGTGTGGGTGGGGGTCTTCTCGGTCTTGTTCCCGAGGGAGGCTCCTCCCTCGGGAGGAGGTCGGGGGGTTGACCTGGGCCTACAGTGAAACGCGTGCGCACCAGCCCCCGAGGCGTGATCCGCCCGTGGCCGGGCGGGCCGCCGGCCGTCGATGTTGTGCTCGCAGTGCTGCTGACGGCTGTGACGATCACGCTCAACCTGTTGTCGGCCGAGCACCGGCTGCTGTGGGAGAGCGGGGTCTGGGTCGGTGAGGGGTTCAAGGCTCCCACCGGCTGGGCGCTGGTGTTGATCGCCTTCACGTGTCTGCCGATCGCGTGGCGGAGGCGGGCGCCCGTGGTGGCGGTGTTGTTGTCGGAGGCGTCCAGTCTGCTGATGATCGTGGCGGGGCAGGCGTCGATCGGCACGGCGGTCGCCGCGATGATCCTGCTCTACTCGGCCGCCGCCTACCGGGGCCTCGCGGTCAACGTGTGGGTGCTGGCGGTGGTGGTGTCGAGCACGGCCGCGGGATGGTGGCTGGCGGATCCGGTGCCGTCGTGGTCGGAGCGGGTTCTGGCGCTGCTGCTGCTCGGCGTCGTCTGGGGGGCGGGCCGGGGGGTACGGCTGCGCCGGGCATACACCGCCGAGTTGCGTGATCGCGCCGAGCGTCTTGAGCGTGCCCGCGAGTCGGACACGCGGGCGGCGAGGGCGGAGGAGCGTTCGCGAATCGCGCGGGAGCTGCACGACGTGGTGGCCCACCATGTGAGCGTGATGACGGTGCAGGCGGCGGCGGCCCGCCGGGTGCTGGGGAGCAATCCGGACGGGGCGCGGGAGGCCCTGTCGGCCATCGAGGAGACGGGCCGCACGGCGATGCGGGAGATGCGCAACCTGGTCGGGGTGCTGCGCACGGACGAGGTGGACGGCCCGGCCGAGCGGGGGCCGCAGCCGGGGCTGCGTGACCTGCCGGCGTTGTTCGAGCAGATGCGGGAGGCGGGGTTGCGGGCGCAGCTCTGGATCGAGGGCGAGCCTGGGCAGGTGCCGGCGGGGGTGGACCTCGCGGCCTACAGGCTGGTCCAGGAGGGGCTGACGAACAGCCTGAGGCACGCGGGGCCGGGTGCGCGGGCCTGGGTGACGGTGCGCCATGGGGACGGCGAGCTGGCCGTCGTGGTCGAGGACGACGGCGCGGGCCCGCCCGAGGCGTCGGAGGGCCGCCGCCCTGGTCACGGACTGGTGGGGATTCGCGAACGGGTGGCCCTCTATGGTGGAATTCTGAGGATCGGCCCGCGCTCCGGGGGCGGATTTGAGGTAACGGCGCGGTTCCCCCTCAAGGACGGTTCTTGACTTCCTCCCCCGCCTGAAGGCGAGGGATTCCAGCGGTCGCCCGCTGGGGTTCCTGCTTCACCGACGACCGCCCCGTCCGGGAGGACTCCCGTTGAGGTCTCACACCGTCTCCACAGGCGGACACCGCCAGCCCGGCGGCCAGGATGTTGCGCGCCGCGTTCACGTCGCGGTCGTGCACGGCGCCGCAGCCGCACGCCCACTCCCGGACGTTCAGCGGCATCCCCGCAGCGACCGTGCCGCAGGCCCCGCACAGCTTCGAGCTGGGGAACCAGCGGTCGACCACGACGAGTTCACGCCCGTACCAGGCGCACTTGTACTCCAGCATGGAGCGCAGCTCCGTCCAGGCCGCGTCGGAGACGGCGCGTGCGAGCCTGCCGTTCCTCAGCAGGTTGCGGACGGTGAGGTCCTCGATCACGACCGTTTGGTTCTCACGGACGAGACGAGTCGACAGCTTGTGCAGGAAGTCGCGGCGCCGGTCGGCGATCCGCGCGTGGACGCGGGCGACCTTCACCCGGGCTTTGGCCCGGTTCGCCGAGCCCTGCGCCTTCCGCGACAGCTCCCGCTGCGCCTTCGCGAGGCGGGCGCGGTCGCGACGCTCGTGCCAGGAGTTGGTGATCTTCTCCCCGGTGGACAGGGTCACGAGAGAGGTGAGTCCGGCGTCCAGGCCGACCGCCGCCGTGGCGGCGGGGGCCGGGGCGACGGTGTCCTCGCACAGCAGGGACACGAACCAGCGGCCCGCCGCGTCGCGGGACACGGTTGCCGTGGTCGGCTCCGCCCCCTCGGGCAGCGGACGCGACCAGCGGATGTCCAGGGGCTCCGCCATCTTGGCCAGAGTCAGCTGTCCGTCGCGCCACTTGAAGGCGCTGCGCGTGTACTCGGCCGCCGGCCGGGACCTCTTCCGGCTCTTATACCGGGGGTATCTCGCCAGTTTGGCGAAGAAGTTTGCGAACGCCGTCTGAAGGTGCCGCAGTGCCTGCTGGAGCGGGACGGAGGACACCTCCGTCAGGAAGGCCAGTTCCTCGGTCTTCTTCCACTCCGTCAGGGCGGCGGAGGACTGCACGTAGGAGATCCGGCGCTGCTCTGCGTACCAGGCCCGGGTGCGCTCCTCCAGCGCCTTGTTGTACACGAGGCGGACGCAGCCGAACGTGCGCGACAGCTCGGCCGCCTGCTCGTCGGTCGGGTAGAAGCGGTACTTGAACGCCCGCTTGACCTGCTGCGTCACGCCTCACATACTATCGGTTTCCGTGTGAGTGGCGGTGTCGGCCGGTGGATGGTGGACGCCGGATCGCCCGGGCGGCGATTCGGCATTCTCTGCCCTGCTCCGCAGGAGCCTCGTTTCCACCCCGGCCTGAAGGCCGGGGTACCCACGAAGGAGACCCCTGATGACTATCAGAGTGCTGCTGGTGGACGACCAGCCACTGCTGCGCACCGGGTTCCGTCTGATCCTGGAGGCCGAGACGGACATCACGGTGGTGGGCGAGGCCGGCGACGGCAAGGCCGCCCAGGAGCAGTCGCGTGCGCTGCTGCCCGACGTGGTGCTCATGGACATCCGCATGCCGGGTGTCGACGGCATCGAGGCGACGCGCCGCATCGTCAAGGAGGCCTCGGCGGGGGCGCATGTGCCGCGTGTGCTGGTGCTGACGACCTTCGACCTGGACGAATACATCGTCGAGGCGCTGCGGGCGGGGGCCAGCGGCTTCCTGCTCAAGGACGTGCCGCCCGACGAGCTGGTGCAGGCGATCCGGGTGGTGGCGGCGGGCGACGCGATCGTGGCGCCGAGTGTGACGCGCCGCCTGCTCGACAGGTTCTCGGCCCGGCTGCCTTCGGCCTACCAGCAGTCGACGCCGGCGCGGCTCGACCGGCTGACGGAGCGTGAGCTTGAGGTGCTCAAGCTGATCGCCAGGGGCATGTCCAACGCCGAGATCGCCGCGAAGCTGGTCGTGAGCGAGACCACGGTCAAGACCCATGTGGGCAACGTGCTGACGAAGCTCGGGCTGCGCGACCGTGTGCAGGCCGTGGTGCTGGCCTACGAGACGGGCCTGATCACCCCCGGGGCCATTCCTTAGCAGGCGGGCCCCTCACAGGCGCAAAACGTACGGCACGGGCCCGCGCGGGCTCGTGCCGTACCTCGTGGCTGTGTCAGGCGGTGGTGTTCTCGGCGGGCGCCGTCGTCTCCAGCACCGGCATGTTCTCCGGGAAGTGGCAGGCCACCTGGTGGCCGCTCGCGAGTTCGGTGAGGACCGGCTCGACCGTCTTGCAGACCTCCTGCGCCTTCCAGCACCGGGTGTGGAAGCGGCAGGCGGGCGGCGGGTTGAGCGGGCTCGGCACGTCGCCCTGGAGGCGGATGCGCTCTCGTCCGGTGCGGTTCGCCGGATCGGGGATGGGCACGGCCGACAGCAGCGCGTTGGTGTAGGGGTGCAGCGGCGAGCTGTAGAGGCTCTTGCGCCCGCCGATCTCGACGACCTTGCCGAGATACATGACCGCGACCCGGTCGCTGATGTGGCGGACCACCGACAGGTCGTGGGCGATCACGACGTAGGTGAGGCCGAGTTCGTTCTGCAGGTCCTCAAGGAGGTTGACCACCTGCGCCTGGATGGACACGTCGAGCGCGGAGACCGGCTCGTCGGCGATGATCAGCTTGGGTTTGAGGGCCAGGGTCCGCGCGATGCCGATGCGCTGCCGCTGCCCGCCGGAGAACTCGTGCGGGTAGCGGTTGTAGTGCTCGGGGTTGAGGCCGACGAGCGAGAGGATGTCCTGCACGGCGCGTTTGATGCCGTGTTCGGTCTTGATGCCCTGGATGCGGAACGGCGCACCGACGATGGTGCCGACGGTGTGGCGCGGGTTGAGCGACGAGTACGGGTCCTGGAAGATCATCTGCATGTCGCGGCGGAGCGGGCGGAGCCGCGACTGCGACATGTGGGTGATGTCCTCGCCCTCGAACACGACCTTGCCGGCGGTGGGCTCGATCAGGCGGGTGATGAGGCGGCCCGTGGTCGTCTTGCCGCAGCCGGACTCGCCGACCACGCCGAGCGTCTCGCCCTTGACGACGTCGAAGGAGACCCCGTCGACCGCCTTGACCGCGCCCACCTGGCGTTTGAGCAGGCCCGTGGTGATCGGAAAGTGCTTGCTCAGGTCCTTGACGGACAGGAGCATGTCCGGGTGCTCGCTCACGTTGTCTCCAGCATCGGCTTGACGTCGCTCTCCCAGATGGAACGCCGTTCCGCGGGTGGCATGTGGCAGCGGACCTTGTGGCCGCCGCGTGACTCGGTCAGCTCGGGCACCTCACCCGTGGAGAGGCCGCCGGTGCGTGAGCCGTAGGGGCAGCGGGGGCTGAAGGCGCAGCCCGGCGGCACGTTGATCAGGGAGGGCGGTGTGCCTTTGATGGGCTGCAGGCGGTCGGTCGGCTCACGGTCCAGCCGGGGCATCGAGCCGAGCAGGCCCCAGGTGTAGGGGTGCTCGGGGTTGTAGAAGATGTCGTCGGTGGAGCCGTATTCGATGCACTTCCCGCCGTACATCACGAGGATGTCGTCCGACAGCTCGGCGACCACGCCGAGGTCGTGGGTGATGATGATCAGCGCGGAGTCGAACTCCCGCTGCAGGTCGCGCATGAGGTCGAGGATCTGCGCCTGGACGGTGACGTCGAGGGCGGTGGTGGGTTCGTCGGCGATCAGCAGTTCGGGGTCGCAGGACAGGGCCATCGCGATCATGGCGCGCTGCCGCATGCCGCCGGAGAACTCGTGCGGGTAGTCGTCGACCCGCCGGTCGGGCTGCGGGATGCCGACGCGGCCCAGCATGTCGATCGCGTGCTTGCGGGCGACGGACTTGCTGACCTTGTTGTGGATCCGGTAGGCCTCGATGATCTGGTTGCCGATGGTGTAGTACGGGTGCATGGCCGACAGCGGGTCCTGGAAGATCATCGCCATCTTCTTGCCGCGCAGGCCCCGCACGACGTCCTCGGGCGCGGAGACGAGTTCCAGGCCGTCGAGCCAGATCTCGCCGGAGACCTGGGCGTTGCGCCGGTTGTGCAGGCCGAGCACGCCGAGGCTGGTGACGCTCTTGCCCGAGCCCGACTCGCCCACGATGCCGAGGGTCTTGCCCCGGTCGAGGCGGTAGGAGAGCCCGTCCACGGACTTGACGAGGCCGTCGTCGGTCGGGAAGTGGATGCGCAGGTCACGCAGTTCGAGGAACGCGTCCGTCGCCGGAGACACGGTCACGACAGCCTCACTCTCGGATCGACCACCGCGTAGAGGAGGTCCACGATCAGGTTGGCCACGATGACGAACACCGCGGTGAGCAGCGTGACGCCCATCACCTTGGGCAAGTCGTTGTTGGTGATGGCGTCGACCGCATACTTACCCAAACCCTGCAAAGAGTACGTGCTCTCCGTAAGTACGGCACCGCCAATCAAAAGCCCGAAATCCAGGCCGAAGATCGTGATGATCGGGGTGAGGGCGCCGCGCAGGCCGTGTTTGGTGACCACGACGCGCTCGGCCAGACCCTTGGCTCTCGCCGTACGTATGTAGTCCTCGTTCATCGTGTCGAGCATGCCCGCACGGGTGAGCCGGGCATATCCGGCGGCGAAGAGGAAGGCCAGCGTGACCCACGGAAGGATCAAGTTATAGGCCCACATGATGGGATTTTCAGTGATGGGTGTGTAATGCCCGCCTTGGGCAAATATCGAGAACGGATTGCCGTAACTCAGCGCCACCAGCGAGATCAGACCGGTGAAGAAGATCGGCAGCGACACACCCGCCAGGGCGACGGTCATCGCGGCCCGGTCGAACAGGCTGCCGCGCTTGAGCGCCGACACCACGCCGATGCCGACACCCACCAGCACCCAGATGACGGCCGCGCCCACCGCGAGCGAGAACGTCACCGGCATCCGGTCCAGCAAGTCCGGCCAGACCGGCTGGCGCGTGATGAACGAATATCCGAGGCAGGGGGCCGGGCAGGTCTCCACACCCGGGCCGTAGTCGTACTCGGCGCCGAAGACGATGCCCTTGACGTAGTTGCCGTATTGCACGATCACCGGATCGTTGAACCCTAGGCGTTCGGCCGCCAGCTTGGCGGTCTCCTCGCTGGCCGTTCTGCCGACGTATCGGCTGGCCATGCCTTCGGGCGTCGCCCCCGCGAGCCGCGGCACCAGAAAGAAGATCGCGAAAGTGACCATGCTCACGATGAGGAGCATGAGGATCGCCGCGATCAGGCGCCTGATGATGTATGTGACCACAGTGCCCGGCCCCGGTGACCGCCGGGGATCCTCTCCCCGGCGGTCACCTACGCCTTCACCTGCCTAACTATTCGTTGACGGCCGTCGCCTGCTATTGCTGGACGCCGAGTCCGACGTAGTCGTACATCTGCTGGCTGTCGCTGACGTAGACGTTCGTCAGTCCCTTGCCGCGGATGAGGAGGGCCTTGGCCCACACGCCGGGAAGGATCACGGCCTCCTCCATGACGCGCTTGTCGATCTGAGCCCAGAGAGGCTTGAGCTTCTCGGCGTCGGGCTCGGTGAGCGACTGGTCGATCATCTTGTCCACGTCGGGGATGCGGACGCTGACGTTGGAGGAGCCGCCGCCCGGACGGATGACGCGGCTGTCCACGATCTGCTGCAGGAAGCCGTAGCCGTCGGGGTAGTCCGAGCCCCAGCCGTTGACGGACAGGCCCAGCTTGTTCTCGACGACGTAGGACGGCTTGCCGGCGTAGAGCGAGAAGTAGTCGCCCTGCGGATACGGCTTGAGCGTCAGCTTGATGCCGACCCGGCCGAGAGCCTGCTGCAGGGCCTCGGCGGTCTGCTTCTCCTTCGGGCGCTCGGCGCGGTAGGCGATGTTGGTCTCAAAGCCGTTCGGCTGGCCGCACTTGGTCAGGTGCTCCTTGGCCTTGTTCAGGTCGCCGGTGTTGTCGGGACCCGCCGGGTAGAGGTCGAACCGCTCGAAGCCGGGAACGGTCGGCGGCAGCAGGCCCGTGGCGATCTCGCCGCCGGTGAACTCGCCGCCGTAGGCGGACTGGTAGCCGGCCCGGTCGGTGGCGTAGAGCACGGCCTTGCGGCAGTCGATGTTGTCGAGCGGCTTCACCGTCGGGCTGACCGAGGTGTACCAGAGGCGCTGCATGACGGCGTTGTCGGTGCCGGCCTTCAGGTTCGGGTCCGAGAGCACGCGGCCCTGCGCGGCGGAGCTCACGCCGTTGCCCGTGACGTCGACGTGGATGTCGCCCGAGAGCAGGCGGTTGTCCATGTCGTCGGCGTTGACCTTGAGCTGCACCTCGATGCGGTCGGGCAGCGCGGGACGGTTCGGGTCGGTCGCGGCGTCCCAGTTGGGGTTCCGGACCATGCTGAAGCCCTTGCCGATCTCGTTCTTCTCGAACATGTAGGGGCCCGAGGAGATCACGTGCTCCTGGTACTTCGTCCCGGTGTCCTTGCCCTCGGGCACCGGCATGGTGCCGGGCATCTGGGCCAGGTAGTCGAAGCCGGAGTAGGGCTGCTTCAGCTTGAAGACGATCGTGTGGTCGTCGGGGGTCTCGATGGCCGAGTCGATGTTGGCGCCCTTGGACTTGTAGGGGCCCTTGTAGTCCTTCGGCCAGTTGAGCATGTCGCCCATGTAGGTCGGGCCGTTGGGGAAGGTCTCCCGGTCGACCGTCCGGCTCACGGCGTATTTCACGTCCTTGGCCGTGATCGGCGAGCCGTCCTCGTACTTCAGGCCCTTACGCAGGGTGTAGGTCCAGGTCTTGAAGTCCTTGCTCGGCTTGCCGAGGCTCTCGGCGAGGTCCGGCACGACCGTGTTGCCGTCGGGGCCGGGAGCGGACTTGAACATCACGAGGGCTCGGCCGTACAAGCGGATGAAGTTCCAGGTGTACGCGTAGTACGTGTCGGCCGGGTCAAGGGAGTCCCACTCGCCGGGGTTGGCGAACTTGAGGGTTCCGCCCTTCTTGGTGGACGGGTTGAACACCTTGGTGAGGGCCGCGTTGAACTCGCCCTTGGCCGCGGCGCCCTGGTTGTCGCCCCCGCCGGACGTGGTTCCGCCCCCTCCGCCACCTCCGCAGGCCGACAGGCCGAGCGTGATGACGGCGCCGAGAGCGACGGCCGCCAATGTGGGTTTTCTCTTCATTTCGTGGTACACCCCTTGATCGTTAGGAAATCGAGGAACATGTGGGACGGCGGAAAGTCATCGAGCACGTGGGTCGAGAGCGTCGCGCAGGCCGTCTCCGAAGAGGTTGAACGCCAGAACCGTGAGGAAGATCGCCAGTCCGGGGAAGATCGCGAAGTGCGGCACGGTGTAGTAGCGCACCGCGTCCGCGAGCATGCCTCCCCAGGTCGGCGTCGGCGGCCGCACCCCGACGCCGAGGAACGACAGCGCGGCCTCGAACAGGATGTTGGTCGGGATGAGCAGCGTGGCGTAGATGAGGATCGGCGCCATGAGGTTCGGCAGCAGCTCGCGGAAGATGATGTACGGCCGGCGTGCGCCCAGGCTGCGTGCGGCGTCCACGAACTCGCGCTCGCGCAGTGAGAGCGTCTGGCCTCGGATGATCCTCGCGATGTAGGGCCAGTTGAAGAAGCCGATGATGAAGACCAGCAGGGACACGCGGAGGGTGTCGCCGGACAATCCGAGGGCCTCGTCCGGCACGACCCCGGCGAGCGCGATGGCGAAGACCAGGATCGGGAAGGCGAGGAAGACGTCCATAGCCCGGCTGATGATGGTGTCCACCCAGCCGCCCGCGAAGCCCGCGACGACGCCGAGGACGGTGCCGATCACCACCGACAGCAGCGTGGCCAGGAAGGCGATCAGCAGGGAGATCCGCGCGCCGTAGACGACCCGGCTGAAGATGTCGCGGCCGTTCTGCGGCTCGACGCCGAAGAGGAAGTCCGTACTGATGCCGCCGAAGGCGCCCTTCGGCACCTGGGTGGTCGGGTCGACCATGTTGCGGTAGTGCTGGAGCGGCGGGTGGCCGAAGAGGTTCACGATGAGCGGCGCGAAGACCGCGACGAGGATCAGGAAGACCACGATCGCGAGCCCCGCCATGGCCACGCGGTCCCGCTTCAGGCGGGCCCACGCGATTTGACTGAGAGACCTTCCCTGGATCGCCACGCCTGCGCCCGCCGAGGGGCCGGCGCCCTCATCTCCGGGGAGATGAGGGCCCGAGACGTCGAGCGGTGCGGTCATGAGATTCGGCCCCCTGCTGCCAGACGGTTCTTGTCCGGCCGACATGACACCAAGCAAGATGACATGTCGGCAGAGGTCCACGTGTGGACCCCTGGAGGCAGAATCTATGCGCTGAGCTGCGCTGACCAGTACCTCAACACGGGCTGTGGCTCAACCGTGATTCGGCCGAAACGGATTCGTGTTGATCTTGAGGTGATTGTCAGAGCGGTGTTTTAGTTACGTCTCGGAATTGAAACAACACGCAAAACTCAGGGCGGCGCGGGCCCCCGGTCTTCCCCTCCGGGAGCCCCGCCCTCCTAACTGATGCCTCGACGCTTGAGCAGCTCTTCGATGTCAGAAAAGTCGTCGTCGGCCTTCGGCTTCGACTTGGCGACCTGCGGGCGGCGCGGCGCGGCGGGCGCCTGAGGGGCGGCCGGCCCGGCCTGCGCGGACGGCGCGGCGGGGGCGGACCCGCCGCCGCCCTTGGCCGCGGAGGTCCCGGCCGAGCGTGCGCCTCTGCCGTACATATAGCCGGAGGCGACGTAGAGGACGACGGCGAGACCCGTCAGCGCCACGCCGACCCACACCGTGGGCGAGAAGACGAGCCCCGCGAGGAAGCCGGCGATGGAGGTGCCGATGCTCCAGAGGGTCTGCAGGGCGCCGATCAGATAGGCCGCGAGCGGCAGCAGCGACCATGCCAGGCCCCGTAGTCCGGCCGCCAGGCCCTTGCGCCGCATCGCCAGGAAGCTGAGGACCAACCCCACGGCGGTGAGCCCTCCGCAAAGCGGGAGCCAAGCGATGTCGTTGAAGTCCATAATCTGCCGCCCCTCGTCTCGTCCGTGCACCTCCATCCTGGCACGCACCCGGGCGTTCTCCCCTCCTCCGGAGGGAGGGGATCAACCCCTAGGGGATGAGGGACCGGAGGTACGGAAGATCCACATCGAGGAGTGAGGACACCACGGCGCGGCCGGGAGCCGGCTCGATGGGCAGCAGGCTCGGCACCGCCACGACCGCGCAGCCCGCGGCGGTCGCCGCGGCCACGCCGTTCGGGGAGTCCTCCAGCACCACGCAGCGGGCCGGATCCACCCCCAGCAGGCGGGCCGCCGTCAGGTAGGGCTCGGGGTGGGGTTTGGTGCGGGTCACATCCCCGGCGGTCACGATGGCCGAGAAGTGCGCGCGCCCGATGTGGTCGAGCACGAGGCCGGCGATCTCGGGCACCGACGACGTCACGAGCGCCGCCGGCACACCGGCCGCGACGACCTCGCCGAGCAGCTCCAGCGCGCCCGGCATGGCCTCGACGCCCTCGCTCAGCCGGCGGGTCATGCCCTCGGTGAGCCACTGCCGCAGGACCTGCGGGGACACCGGGACGCGCGAGTGCTTGATCATGTAGTCGACCGTGCGCTCCATCGAGCCGCCGACGAGATTGCGCTGGTGCTCGTGGCTCCACTCTCCGCCGAGCCGCTCCATGACCTCGGTCTCCACCAGCAGCCACACCTTCTCCGTGTCCGCCAGCAGGCCGTCCATGTCGAAGAAGACAGCTTCCACGTGCACCCCTTCATTTGCCCGAGACCATTTGTTCTGCCCGGGTCCATGTCTGCTAAGACCACGCCGCGCCCGGTGCGGACCGGGCGCGGAGCGGCTGATTAACCGTCTACATGCTTAGACATTGCTAGACGTTGAAGTATTTCGCCTCGGGGTGATGGACCACGAGGGCCGAGGTGGCCTGCTCGGGGTGGAGCTGGAACTCCTCCGACAGGGTCACGCCGATGCGGGCCGGGTCGAGCAGCTCCACGAGCTGCCGCTGGTCCTCCAGATTGGGACAGGCCGGATAGCCGAACGAGTAGCGGCACCCCTGGAAGCCGACCTTGAGCATGGCCGTCAGGGACTCGTGACCGCCGATCCCGAGCTCCGCGCGCACCCGGGCGTGCCAGTATTCCGCCAGCGCCTCGGTGAGCTGCACGGAAAGGCCGTGCAGCTCCAGGTAGTCGCGGTAGGCGTGCGCGGCGAACAGCTCCGCGGCGGCCTCGCCGACCCGGCCGCCCACGGTGACGATCTGGAAGGCCACCACGTCGGTCTGGCCCGACGCCCGGGACCTGAAGAAGTCCGACAGGCACAGATGCCGGTCGCGGCGCTGCCGGGGAAACGTGAAGCGGGTGCGCTCGCCGCCCTCCTCGCCGAGGACGACGAGCGAGTCGCCCTCGCTCACGCAGGGGTAGTAGCCGTAGACCACGGCGGCCTCCAGCAGCCCCTCGGTCTGCATGCGCTCCAGCCACATGCGCAACCGGGGCCGCCCCTCGGTCTCCACCAGCTCCTCGTAGGACGGCCCGCCGCCCCCTCGGGCCGCCTTCAGCCCCCACTGGCCCATGAACGTCGCCCGCTCGTCCAGGCAGGCCGCATAGCCGGCCAGCGGAACGCCCCTGACGACACGGTCGCCGTGGAAGGGGGCGGCGGGCACCGGGTTGTCGGCCGCCACGTCCGACCGGGCCGGGAGCTCCTCCACCGGGGTGCGCCGCAGCGTCGCCCCGGTCCGGACACGCCGCTCGCGCAGCGGGGGCGGGGCGGCGCCGCCGCGTTTGACCGCCATGAAGGCGTCCATCAGCCGCAGCCCCTCGAAGGCGTCGCGGGCGTAGCGCACCTCGCCCTGGAACAGCGCGGCGAGATCCTGCTCCACGTAGGCCCGGGTCAGCGCGGCCCCGCCGAGCAGGACGGGGTATCGGCGGGCGAGACCGCGGGCGTTCATCTCCTCGAGGTTCTCCCGCATGATCACGGTGGACTTGACCAGCAGGCCCGACATGCCGATCACGTCGGCCCGCATCTCCTCTGCGGCGGCGAGGATCGACGACACCGGCTGCTTGATGCCGAGGTTGATCACCTCGTAGCCGTTGTTGGACAGGATGATGTCCACGAGGTTCTTGCCGATGTCGTGCACGTCGCCCTTGACGGTGGCGAGCACGATGCGGCCCTTGCCGCCGTCCTCCACCTTCTCCATGTGGGGTTCGAGGTAGGCCACGGCGGTCTTCATGACCTCGGCCGACTGGAGCACGAAGGGCAGCTGCATCTCGCCCGAGCCGAACAGGTCGCCCACCGTCCTCATGCCGTCGAGCAGCACGTCGTTGACGATCTCCAGGGCGGGCCGCCGCGCCAGGGCCTCGTCGAGATCGGCCGCAAGCCCCTTGCGCTCGCCGTCCACGACGCGCCGCTTGAGCCGCTCCCACAGCGGCAGCGCGGCCAGCTCGGCCGCCCGGTCCGCGCGCACCGCGCCCAGGTCGACGCCCTCGAACAGCTCCATGAACCGCTGCAGCGGGTCGTAGCCCGGGCGCCTGCGGTCGTAGACCAGGTCGAGCGCGACCTCGCGCTGCTCCTCGGGGATGCGGGCCGTCGGGAGGATCTTGGAGGCGTGCACGATCGCCGAGTCGAGCCCCGCGTTGACGCACTCGTTGAGGAAGACGGAGTTGAGCACGACGCGGGCGGCCGGATTGAGGCCGAAGGAGATGTTGGACACCCCGAGGGTCGTCTGCACGGACGGGTAGAGCCGCTTGAGCTCGCGGACGGCCTCGATCGTCTCGGCCCCGTCGCGGCGGGTCTCCTCCTGGCCGGTGGCGATGGGAAAGGTGAGGCAGTCGACGACGATGTCCTCCACCGCCATCCCCCACCGGCCGGCCAGGTCGCCGATGGTCCGCGACGCCACGCGCACCTTCCACCCGGCGGTGCGGGCCTGCCCCTCCTCGTCGATGCACATCGCGACCACGGCCGCGCCGTGCTCCTTCACCAGGCGCATGATCCGGGTGAAGCGCGAGTCCGGGCCGTCGCCGTCCTCGTAGTTGACCGAGTTGACGACCGCGCGCCCGCCGAGCATCTCCAGCCCCGCCCGCAGCACCTCGGGCTCGGTCGAGTCGAGCACGATCGGCAGGGTCGAGGCGGTCGCCAGGCGGAAGGCCAGCTCCTTCATGTCGGCCACGCCGTCCCGCCCCACGTAGTCGACGCAAAGGTCGAGCATGTGCGCCCCGTCCCTGGCCTGCGCCCGCGCGATCTCAACGCACTCGTCCCAGTGCCCGGCGAGCATCGCCTCCCGGAACGCCTTGGAGCCGTTGGCGTTGTTCCGCTCGCCGATGGCGAGGTAGGAGGTGTCCTGCCGGAAGGCGACCGCCTGGTAGAGCGAGGAGGCCCCCGGCTCGGGCCGCGGCCGCCGCGCCGCCGGCTCGCGGCCGCGCACCCGCTCCACCACCCGGCGCATGTGCTCGGGTGTCGTGCCACAGCATCCGCCCACCAGGCTCAGGCCGTAGTCGCGCACGAACCCCTCGTGCGCGCCGGCGAGCTCGTCCGGCGAGAGCGGGTAGTGCGCCCCTGCGGACGTCAGCTCGGGCAGCCCCGCGTTGGGCATGCAGGACAGCGGCAGGCGGGAGTGCCGGGCGAGGTAGCGCAGGTGCTCGCTCATCTCCGCCGGGCCGGTGGCGCAGTTGAGGCCGATCATGTCGGCTCCGAGCGGCTCGATCGCGGTCAGCGCGGCGCCGATCTCCGATCCGAGGAGCATCGCCCCGTTGGTCTCGATGGTCACCTGCGCGATCACGGGGATGTCGCGCCCGGCCCCGGCCACCGCGCGGAGCGCTCCCACGACCGCGGCCTTCACCTGGAGCAGGTCCTGGCAGGTTTCGACGATCAGCGCGTCGGCGCCGCCGTCGATCAGGCCCCTGGCGTTCTCCTCGCTCGCGTCGCGGAGCCGCCGGTACGGCACGTGCCCGAGAGTCGGGAGCTTCGTGCCAGGGCCCATCGATCCCAGCACGAACCTCGGGTGTCCGGGGGCGGACCAGTGGTCGGCCCTTTCTCTGGCCAGCCGGGCACCTGCTTGGGACAATTCGTAAATGCGGGAGCTAATGCGATATTCGCCTAGATTCCCAAGGTTGGCGCCGAAGGTGTTCGTCTCGACGCAGTCGACACCCGCCGCGAAATAGGCGTCGTGCACCGCGCGGACGATATCCGGGCGGGTGACGTTGAGGACCTCGTTACAGCCGTCGTGGCCGTCGAAATCCTCGAGCGAGAGGTCATGAGCCTGCAACATCGTCCCCATGGCCCCGTCCGCGACCAGAACGCGACGTGACAAAGCCTCTCTGAACGACGACGTGAGAGTCATGCGGCCAGCCTATCCAGGCCGAATTCCCTTCCCCGGGAACGCCGGGCCGGGCTCTTCCTCCGGCCGTGCGGCCGCTCCGAGCAGCGGCTTCTCCGGGTATCCCGCGCCCCGCCCGCGCGAGCTTTTTCCGAGCCCGGCTCGCCACTCCGCGCTTATGGTCGCGTTCCCTCTCCCCTCGGCCCGCCAAGGCTCGCTACGCTCGCTAAAGCTCTCTTCGAGTCGGCTCGCCGCTCGTTTAACGCGAGGGGGGTCGCAACACATAGGCTTAGCCCAAACAGCGAGAGGAGACGGCGCGTGATCGAGCTCGAAGGGCTCCCCGAGCTCGTCGATCCGGTGCTCATCGCGGCGTTCGAAGGGTGGAACGACGCAGGTGAGGCCTCTAGTGGCGTGCTCACGCACCTGGAGACGGCCTGGAAGGCGACGCCTCTGATCTCCCTCGATCCCGAGGATTACTACGACTTCCAGGTGACCCGGCCGATCGTCGAGCTCGGCGACGGGCTGACCAGGTCCATCACCTGGCCCACCACCAGACTCTCCTACGCCAGACCGCCCGGCCTGGAGCGTGACGTCGTGCTCCTGCGCGGCATCGAGCCCAACATGCGCTGGCGCACCTTCTGCGAGGAGATCGTGGAGATCTGCCGTGAGCTCGGCGTGGAGACGGCGGTGCTGCTCGGGGCGCTGCTCAACGACTCGCCCCACACCCGTCCGGTGCCGATCGTGGGCGCGGTGAGCGACCCCGGCATGGCACGTGCGATCAACCTGGAGCTGACGCGCTACGAGGGGCCCACGGGCATCGTGGGCGTGCTGCAGCAGGCGTTCGGCTCCTCGGGGATGCGGTCGGTCTCGCTGTGGGCGTCGGTGCCGCACTACGTCGCCCAGCCGCCCAACCCCAAGGCCACGCTGGCGCTGCTCCGCCGGGTCGAGGACCTCCTCGACATCCCGATGCCGCTGGGCGAGCTGCCCGAGGAGGCGCGGGCGTGGGAGCACGGCGTCGACGAGCTGGCCTCGCAGGACAGCGAGGTCGCCGAATACGTGCGGGAGCTCGAGGAGCGCAAGGACGCCGCCGAGCTGCCCGAGGCGAGCGGCGACGCCATCGCGGCGGAATTCGAGCGTTATCTGCGCCGCAGAGACCACGACACCGACAGCTAAGAGGCTCCTGGATCGCCTCTCCGGCCGGATTTGGACGGAGCGGCATCCGGCGACACGTCGGCTCCTCAAGCTGGTGTACAGCCTTTTGAGATGGCAGGAGAACCCCTGCTCACAGGGGCCGGCCTGGTCTTTTGTTGGCCTGCTCCTCACCTACGGCTGAAGGCTTGCTGAGACTTCTCGTCAAATTCACCATTTCTCCTGGTTTTCGGGTAATAATGAGCGCCAACTGAGCGCCACCCGTCCCGAACGGTTTGCCCCCGCTAGGGAAGGGCTGCCGGTATCCACATCCACTACCAGGAGAAACGCGGCTCTGTAAACGTCGGTGTACGAGCGGCGAGCCCGGGTCCGACTACAAGTGAGGATCTGTGTGAGCGCGACTCTCAAGACTGCGCATGTTAGGGCAACTATGGCGATTCCCCAGCTTGAACCGCATCAGAGGACACAAGAGACGCGCCGTCGCGTCCTTGAGATCGCCGGTTACATGAAGCGGGATGATGGTGAGGACGCTGCGGCACGTCCCCCCATCAGAAACGGCCCGCCGGCGGCCGGGCAGGCGGTGGACAGATTCCTCGCCCTGCTCCAGGATCGGCTCCCCATGTGGCTGCGCATCTTGGATGACCTGAGCAATCTGGTCGGCAAGGGCAACGTCAACGACAATCTTCTCCCGATCGCACGCGCCGGCATCGAATACTACGTCGACGTGCACTCGGCCCAGCTTCCCGCGTTCACCTCGCCCACGGTGACCGTACGGTTCCGTGAGGCGCAGCGGGAGGCCGGCCTCAGCCCCATGTCCGAGATCCAGCCCCTGGCGGACTACATCGCCGCGGAGCAGAAGGCCGGACGGGTGCGTGCCGACGTCGCCCCGGTCGCGAGCGCGCGACTGCTCCTCGCCGGTTGTTTCCGCTATGCCTACGAAGAGCTCTTCGCCGGACCGCATGTCGGGACGTCACATGAGGACGTGGCCGAGGAAATCGTGCGCGAACTACGGCTCACACCGCAGATCCGCGTCGTGGATCAGGGCATCACCGACCACTTGTCGTAGGCGAGGCGATAGCCCCGCTTCACGACGGTCTCCACGATCCCGGCCTGTCCGAGTGCGCGGCGCAGCCGCGTGACGGCCATCTCGACGGCATGCTCTGCGGGATCGCGAGAGGAGCCACCGGGCAGAACGGTGCGCAACTCCGAACGGGCGATCACATGCCCCGGGCGGCGAGCCAGCCGCTTGAGCACAGCCATCGGAGCGGGCGGCAGCGGACGCAACTCCCCGTCGACGGCGACCGCGTGCCCGCGGATCTCCAGCTCGTGACCACCGGCCGACAGCCGGATCACACCGCACTCCGGAAGATGCCTCACCAGCGTGCGAGCCAGGGCCCCGAGGCGAAACCGATCCGGCTGAAGCACCGGCACCCCCCTGGCGAGCAGCGGCCCCGCACTCACCGGGCCCACACACGCCGCCACCACCGGCCCCGCCAGCGCCGCCAGCAGGGCCTCCTCCACCCCCTCCTCGCTCGCGACGGCGAGCGTCGCACGCACCGCGGGAGAACTCGTGAAGGCGACGGCGTCGAGGCTGCCCGACACGACAGCCGCGATCATGCGCCGCAGCGGCGCCGAGTCGGGATTGGGCAGCCAGCGGTAGACGGGCAGCTCGATCACCTCGGCGCCCGCCGACCGCAGCGCGCCCGTCAGCAGAGGCAGCGGCTCGCCGTGAGGCAGCACGGCGAGCCGTCGCCCCCGGAGGTCCTGCGCCAGCAGGTGCCGGGCGACCTCCTCGCACAACTCACCCGCGTATGCCTCGCACTCGCGCAGCCCCGCGGCACGCACCGCGCCCGTCGCCTTGGGTCCCCTGGCCAGGATCCTGGCCTTGTCCAGGTGGGCGGCCAGCTCACCGCCGAGGCCCCACCCCTCGGCCGCCGCCATCCACTCCTGGAACGCGACCCCGGTCGTCACCACGACGTCGTCCACCGGCGCGGCCAGGACATTCCGGGTCGCCACCAGCAGGTCGCCGTCGTCGGCGGCCGGCGCCAGGCGGATCGCGGGCGCGCCGACGACCCGTGCTCCCCTGCGTTCCAGCAGCACGCGCAGCTCTTCGTGGCGTCGGGTCGCGGTGATCCCGATGGTGAACCCGGCCAGCGCGTCAGGCGCCGTCTCCAGCATGGTCCGATCGTGCGGCCTCCCGGTTTCGGTCTTGAGTCCGCTCTGTTACCGCTGTGCTACGGCACGCACGCTGCCTTGGGTATGCGGCGACGATCGGCCTATAAAATAATCGCTCAACGCGGTCATCCGGACAGGCCGGATAATGCTCTTCGCCCCGATTCTGATGATTGGATGGATGCTGCCGCGGGCAACTCAAAAGCTGGATTCTCAGCTCGGTTTCGGGGAGGGCATGTGACGGTTCGGCAGATCCGCGTCTTCGGTGATCCCGGCCTGCGGGAAGTGGCCGAACCGGTCACCGCCTTCGACAAGGAGCTGCGGGGCCTGGTCAAGTCCCTCACCGCCACCCTGCACGCCGGCGCCGGCCGCGCCGGCCTCGCCGCACCCCAGGTGGGGGTGCCTTTGCGGGTGCTCGTCTTCTCCTACGACGGCAGGTCGGGGCATCTCGTCAACCCCCGCCTTGAGCTGTCCGAGCGCAAGATCACGGCCGATGAGGCCTGCCTGTCGGCCCCCGGGGTCTGGTGGCCGCTGGAGCGTTCCTACTCGGCGGTAGCCAAGGGGCGCGATATGTACGGCAAGCCGGTCACGGTGCGTGCCCTCGGGGTGCTCGCCCGGGTTCTCCAGCATGAGGCGGACCATCTTGACGGGACATTGTTCATCGACCATCTTCCCGCCGACGAACGCGCACGTTTCCTGACCTCAGCCAACCTCGCCGAGTAGGGCTTTTATCCGCTTTCCTGCGATTTTTCAGGACAAATCGCATTTGGAGGCTTCCCGCCGTACCGCCCTTTTCTTCTGGGCGGCACGGACGGTGAGATCGGCCGGGCCCGAGCCTCGCAGGGCTGCCCGGCACCACAGGGCACGGGTGCCGGAAGGTGTCAGATGGTGAGGTCGATGCCCAGGAGGGCGTCGGCGGTGCTGTGCATCAAAGCAGGGGCGGTGGTGTCGGGGCCGCCCTCCGACAGGGCGTGCTCGGACCAGTTGTCGACGGCGGCGACCGCCGACGGGGTGTCGAGGTCGTCGGCGAGGTGGTCGCGGACCTGCTCAAGGAGGCGTTCGGCGGGGGGACCGCTCGCAAGGGCCGCGGCGGCGCGCCAGCGGGCGAGGCGGGTCTCTGCGGCGGTGATCTGGTGGGGGGTCCACTCCCAGTCGGCGCGGTAGTGGTGGGCCAGCAGGGCGAGGCGGACCGCCATGGGGTCGTGTTCATCCCGGAGGCGGGACACGAACACCAGGTTGCCCCGGGACTTGGACATCTTCTCGCCGTCGAGGGCGACCATGCCCGCGTGGACGTATGACTTGGCGAAGGGCCAGTCGCCGGTGGCGACGTGGCCTTCGCAGGCGCCCATCTCGTGGTGGGGGAAGATCAGGTCGGAGCCGCCGCCGGCCACGTCGAAGCCCGAACCGAGGTTGGCGAGCGCGATGGCCGTGCACTCCACGTGCCAGCCGGGGCGGCCGGGGCCGAAGGGCGAGGGCCAGGAGGGCTCGCCGGGGCGCTCCGCCCGCCAGAGGAGCCAGTCGAGCGGGTGCTGCTTGCCGGGGCGGCCGGGGTCGCCGCCGCGGTCGGCGAAGAGGGCGAGCATCTCGTCCTCCGAGTAGCCGGACACGGCGCCGAACTTGGGGGCGGCGGCGACGTCGAAGTAGACGTCGCCGTCGAGGGTGTAGGTGGCGCCCTTGTCCCGCAGGACCGCGATCAAATCGGCGATCTGGTCGACGACCTCGGTCACCCCGACGTATTCGCGGGGCGGGAGCACCCGCAGGGCCTCCATGTCGCTGCGGAACAGGTCGATCTCGCGTTCGGCGAGCACCCGCCAGTCCTCGCCGGTCCTTTCGGCACGTTCCAAGAGCGGGTCGTCCACGTCGGTGGAGTTCTGCGTGAAATGAACCTCATGGCCGGCGTCACGCCACACCCGGTTGATCATGTCGAAGGCGAGGTAGGTGTTGGCGTGCCCGATATGAGTGGCGTCATAGGGGGTGATTCCGCAGACGTACATCTTGGCGGCGGGGCCGGGCTCGGTGGGCCTGACCTCGCGGGAGGCCGTGTCGTAGAGCCGCAACGGAGTGCCGACGCCGGGGAGCCGAGGGATCTTCGGGGCAGACCACGATCGCATGCCTTGAGCCTATCCATGCAGCGGACTACCCGGATCACCCCGGGGTGGACATTAAGTCGTTTTCACCCCAATCCAGGGCGAGGGAGGACGCGCTCCCACGGTCCCGGATCGTCGCCGAGCACGCGGAAGTCGTAGCGTGTGCCATCGGATCCCAAGGCCACCATGGTGACCGACAGGGAGGCGTAGACGAGCCCGCCGGACATCTCGTGCCGCACGACCATCGCCCTCGGATCCCCGAAGGGCAGCCCCGCGCCCGAGGCCAGCCCGGCCCACTCGCCCCAGAACTCCCCGGGCTCCGCGCCGAGGTCCGCCAGGGGCGCCGGGGCGGCGGCGAAGAGGGGGCCGAAGTGGTCGGCCCGGGGGTCGCCGGGCAGGCGCGCCCACCCGGAGTTGACCATGACATGGGTGCCTTCGGGAAGCTTGTCCTGGCTGAGCCGCGTGCCGTCCCAGCTCCACAACCTCACCCCGTCGAGATCGCCGAGCACCAGGTGAAAGGGGTCGTAGCGACTCAGATCACCGTCGGGTGGCCCGCCCTCCCGGATGGCGTGCAGGGGGATCCCACCGCGCGAAATGCGCCGGTCGTGATGAGCGGGCGTGCCGTGCCCGTTGAGGAGGGCCGCCACGCGCGGGAGCCCGGGCGCCGCCGCCAGCCAGGTGCCGCCGGCGCGCAGATCGACGCCCCCGTAGACACCGGGCGAATCCGGCCAGTGCTCCCCCGGTCCACGTGTGGGGCGGGTGGACAGCTCATCCCGCACTCCCACCAGCAGGACGGGCGCCCACCTGCCGGGGTCCACACTCACGACGACGGTGCACATCCTCAACCACCTCCCGGATCACCGGCCAGAGTACGGCGAAGCCGTACGGCGGTCCGGATGGACCCCCTGCCTTCCGCGACTCCTGCGGCCGGGCGGTCAGATCGGCGGCCAGGGAACCGCCGGCCAGTCGCCCGAGGGGACCGGGTGCACGCCGCTGTCGAGCAGGCGGCGCACCCGGGCCGCGGTGGCGGCGGCCTCGGCGGGGGTGAGAAGTTCGCGGAGGCGGCGGCCGAGGTGGCCGTTCTCGAGTTCGCGGTCGAGGCGGGCCAGCACGTTGACGGCCTCGCGGGGCAGGGTCTTGTTGCGCCACTGCCACAGCACGGTGCGAAGTTTGTCCTCGGCGGAGAAGCAGACTCCGTGGTCGACGCCGTATACGTGACCGTCGGGAAGCGGAAGCAGGTGCCCGCCCTTCCGGTCGGCGTTGTTGACCACGGCGTCGAACACCGCCATGCGCCGCAGGGCGGGGTGGCGGCTGCGGACCAGGGCCATGAGGTCGATCTCGCGGTCGCTGTCGATCCAGAGCTGGCACATGCCCGGCCCGAAGGGTCCGTCCCGGTAGACGGTGGGGGGGACGATGCGCCAGCCCGTCACGGCCGAGACCTCGAAGGCGGCGACCTCGCGGGCGGCCAGGGTGCCGTCGGGGAAGTCCCACAGGGGGCGTTCGCCGCGGACCGGCTTGTAGACACAGGCCGCGCCAAGGTCGCCGAGCCGTACCGAGCAGTAGAGCGTCATGTTGGTCGCCTCGACCAGCCGGCCCGCGACCTCGAGGCGGCCCTCCCTGAGAAGGCGGAGGGCGGATTCGTCGTCGATTCTGGACACGTGCGCCGCGCTCAACGCGGGCTCGCTTTCGGCGCTCATGCGGCCTCTTCCAGGGTTTGCTCGATCACACACCACCCCGACCGGCACGATATCCATTCAATCGCACGCAGATGTGCCCCTCCGCTTCCAATGGCTGACCGCACAGCGGACAGGCCGGACGGCCCGCCGCCACAAGTTCGAGTGCTCGTTTGGAGAAGGCCCGCGCCGACTTCGCGCTGATGTGCACGCGCAGCACGGCGGGTTCCGGGCCTTCGATCTCGTCTTCGTCGTCGATGAGCTCCTTGGCCTCGATGACCACGAGAGATGTCTCGGGATCCCAGCCGAGCGTCATGGTGCCCACCCGGAAGTCCTCGATCAGAGGCTGGTCGAGCGGGGCCTCGTCCTGGAGGTCGGCGGGCGCCATGGCGGGCACGTGGCCTTGGGGGCCTATGCGGCGCAGCACCTCGTCGAGCAGCTCGTCCAGCCGGTCGGCCAAGGCTGCCACCTGAGACTTCTCCAGGGCCACCGTCGTCAGCCTGCCACCCCCGCGGGCCTGCAAAAAGAAGGCACGTGACCCCGGCTGCCCTACGGCACCGGCCACGAACCTTTCTGGCGGATCGTAGTCGAAGACCGGCATAACCCGACCCTACGTGGTTCCGGCTCCGCCGCCGACGGCGGCATCGCTCCCGGTGAGGTTTACTGCCCCGTCAGCCGACTCCGAACCCTCCGCGGACGGCAGTCTCACAACGTCGCCCCCGACGTCGTTGAGGCGGAGGAGAAAAGGACGTAGCGGGGTGTATCGAATCACCGTGACCGATGCGGGATCGGCGGTGATGCGCTGGAACTGATCGAGGTGCAGGCCGAGCGCGTCGGCCACGATCGCCTTGATCACGTCTCCGTGACTGCACACGAGGTAGGCCTCCTCGGGCCCGAACCTCGCGTTCCACTCGCGGACCGCCGCGACCGCCCGCGCCTGAACCGCGGCGAGCGCCTCCCCGCCGGGGAACGCCGCCGCGCTGGGGTGCGCCTGCACCACCTGCCACAGCGGCTCACGCGCCAGCTCGGCGATCGGGCGCCCGGTCCACTCGCCGTAGTCGCACTCGCCGAACCTGTCGTCGGTCACCACCTCGGCCCGGCGCTCCTCCGCGACGGCGGCGGCGGTCTGCACACACCGGTCGAGAGGACTGGACACGACGGCCGCGAGCGGCACCTGAGCGAGCCTGGCCGCAAGCCCCTTGGCCTGCGCCCGGCCCGCGTCGTTGAGCGCCACCCCGGGCGTACGGCCCGCGAGGACCGGCCCGGTGAGATGGGTCAGCCCGTGGCGAGCAAGGATCAAGGTCGTCACACCCCACAGCGTACGGCTGCACTACGTTCGCCGTTCACGCATCCGACAATCTCCTACGAGTTATGCACAACCCCGCACCAGTCCTACCCGTATGAAAGACCACGGGGGCCGGTCCCCGCGGCCCGTACGGCGCCGCCAAGGCGGCCGGTCCCGCCGGGCGCGTGCACAATGTCACACCGCCGCACTCGCCTCCGGTGGCGCGGGCGCCCGATCCCCCTGTGCCGTAAGGGGTGCGGGGATCGACACGCGCGGTGGGACGGTGATTACGGCGTGCCGCAAAGCGGTTCAGAGGGGGGCAACATCAGCGGGTCGTGGCAGGGTAATCGAAGGTTCTCCCTGCCCAGACGGTAATCTGGCCGGATCATGGAGCAGCGTTACGTCGGGCGGAGCGGGCTGTCGGTGTCCCGCCTCGGGCTCGGCACAATGACATGGGGGCGCGACACCGGGGCCGAGGAAGCAGCGGCCCAGCTGCGCACGTTCGCCGATGCCGGCGGCACTCTGATCGACACCGCCGACGTCTACACGGGCGGCGACGCCGAGCGACTGCTCGGGCGCCTCATGCAGGACACGGTGCCTCGCTCCGAGCTGGTGATCGCGACCAAGGCCGTGCTGACCCCGACGGCCCGGCGCCCGCGCGACGCGTCGCGCAAGCATTTGATCGCGGCCGCCGACGCGTCGCTGGCCCGTCTGGGGCTGGAGGACGTCGACCTGTGGCAGTTGCACGCGTTCGACTCGGAGGTGCCGCTGGAGGAGACGCTGGCGGCGGTCGACACGATCGTGTCGACGGGCCGGGCGGCCTACGCCGGGGTGTGCAACTACGCGGGGTGGCAGCTCGCCGCGGCGGCGGTGCACCAGCGGGCGCTCGGGCGCACGCCGATGGTGTCGGCCCAGGCGGAATACTCGCTCCTGGCCAGGGACGCCGAGCGGGAATTGCTGTCGGCGGCCGAGCATCTCGGGGCGGGGATGCTGGCGTGGTCACCCCTCGGACGAGGGGTTTTGACTGGGAAATACCGTACGGGGGTTCCAGCCGATTCCCGAGCGGCCACACCCCATTTCGCCGATTTTGTCCGCCCTTATCTCGACGAACGCTGCCGTCGCATCGTCGAATCGGTCACCACAGCGGCGGAAGGCCTGGCCGTATCCCCTTTGTCGGTGGCCCTTTCATGGGTGCGCGACCAGCCGGGGGTGTGCGCCGCGATCGTGGGAGCCCGCACAAACGCCCAGCTCAACGGCATCCTGCAGGCAGAGGAACTGACACTTCCGATGGAGATCCGGGAAGCGCTGGACGACGTCTCGGCCATCGAATGAGAAGTGAATTCACATATCACTAATTGATACCGAATCGCAACTTTTTGTGGAATGCTTCAGTGTCCCCACAAAACTATCAACGGGTAACAGGATGGGGTCACCCTTGATGGTCCGAGGGGGAACATATGGAAACTGGACGCCGGGCATCCGCGATCTCGGCCGGAGCCCTGGCGCTGGCGCTGGGCGGGCTGCCCGTGGTGGGTGCCGCACCCGCCCAGGCCGCCGTGCCGGGACTTGGCACCGCACGGGCTCCCGCGTGTGAGAAGAGCGGCGGGTTGCTCTCCGGCTTGACGGGCGGGATCTGCGACATCGTCAACGACGTCACCGATGTGGTGGACGAGTTGACCGGCAGTTCCCTGAACCCGGTCACCGGCACGGTGACCGACACCACGACGAATGTGCTTAACGGCGTCGGCGGCGCGCCCCAGGCGCCCCCCGCGCCGGCTCTCCCGGCGCCCGAGCCGCCCGGGAAACCGGGCCCGGCCCCCTCGGCGCGCCCGGCTCCGACGGACGGCGCACGGCCGGGCGAGGACGGCGCACCGGCGGCCCGGGACACTCACTGCCGGGCCGGGAGGGTCTGCGAGAGCGCCGACTCCGCCGCCGCGCAGAACGGTCCCGAGGCCCCGCCGCCTCCGGCACGGCCCCGGCCGCCGAGGGAGCGGCCCGAACGGCGTGCGCACAAACCCGCGCCTAAAACGCACGCGCCGTACATCCCCGAGCGGCGAGTGCATTCCTACGGCAGCAGCCCGATAGACGGGGCCGCCACAGGCCCCGGCAAACCCCGGAAGGGCACCTCGGTCGACGTCGACCGGATGGGGGTGACGCTGATGTGGCATCCGGACATCTTGAGCACCCCGCTGGGTCCGGGTCTGGTGCGGCCGCGCGCCAGGCAGTCGGACGCGCTCGGCACGACGCTGACGATGGCGCTGCTCCTGTCGGCGATCATCGCGACCCGCTTCGTGTACGCCAAGAGGCGGGGAGGCCGCGAATCGATCCCGTTCGAGCCTCTGCGCCCCGGCGGACAGCACCGGCTCGCCTGAGCCACGCCGCCCCGGACCGAGGGTCGAGGCACACTGTGCAACGGCCGGCCGCACGCCACCCGAACCGCTCCGCCGTACCGGCCGGAGAGCGAGCCGGACGGTGCAGCGGCCGGCCGCACGACGTCCGGGCGGCTCCGCCGCACCGATCCGGCACACGACATGCGTACGGCTCCGCCGTACCGGCCCGGCCCGGATCTGAAGGCCGGCGGCGACCGAGACATGAGACAGCCGCAGAGCCCCTCAAAACAGCACCGGCGCCCACCCGCCGGAGCGGGTGGGCGCCGGGTCGCATGTGGGACCGGGTCAGACCCCCATGGCGTGCACGCCGCCGTCGACGTGCACGATCTCACCGGTCGTGGCCGGGAACCAGTCGGACAGCAGCGCCACGCAGGCCTTGCCCGCGGGGCCGGTGTCGGAGAGGTCCCACCCGAGCGGCGCCTTGGCCGGCCAGCTCTCCTCGAACTCCTTGAAGTTCGGGATGTTCTTGGCCGCCATCGTGCGCAGCGGCCCGGCGGCGACCAGGTTGACGCGGACGCCGTGGGGGCCGAGGTCGCGGGCGAGGTAGCGGGAGCAGGACTCGAGGCCGGCCTTGGCGACGCCCATCCAGTCGTAGACCGGCCACGCCTTGGTGGCGTCGAAGTCGATGCCGACGATCGAGCCGCCGCTCTTCATCAGCGGCAGGCACGCCGTCGCGAGCGCCTTGAACGAGTAGGTGGAGACGTGCATCGCGGTGGCGACGTCCTCCCACGGCGTGTTGAGGAAGTTGCCGCCGAGCGCCCCCTGCGGGGCGAAGGCGATGGCGTGGACGACGCCGTCGAGGCCGTCGACGTGCTCACCGACGCGGTCGGCGAGGGTGTCGAGGTGCTCGGTGTTCTGCACGTCGAGCTCGACCACCGGGGGCGGCTCAGGCAGCCGCTTGGCGATGCGCTCGACGAGGCTCATGCGGCCGAACCCGGTCAGCACGACCGTGGCGCCCTCCTCCTGGGCGATCCTCGCCACCGCGTAGGCGATGGAGGAGTCCGTGAGGACCCCGGTGACCAGGATGCGCTTGCCTTCGAGTATTCCCATGACTCAGTGCCCCATTCCCAGGCCGCCGTCGACGGGGATGACCGCCCCGGTGATGTAGGCGGCGTCCTCACTTGCGACGAACCTGACCACGCGCGCGATCTCCGACGGGGTCGCGAAGCGCCCGAGGGGGATGTTGCCGCGGATCTTCTCCTGATAGGTGTCGTCGAGCACCGCGGTCATGTCGGTCTCGACCATGCCCGGGGCCACCACGTTAACGGTGATGTTGCGCGAACCGAGCTCGCGGGCGGCCGACCGGGCGAACCCGATCATGCCGGCCTTGGAGGCGGCGTAGTTGGTCTGCCCGGCCGAGCCCATGGTGCCCACGACGGAGGAGATCAGGACGATCCTGCCCCGGCGCATGCGCAGCATGCCCTTGATCGCGCGCTTGGACACCCGGTAGGCACCGGTGAGGTTGGCGTCGATGACGTCGGTGAACGTGTCCTCCTTCATCATGGGAAGAAGGGTGTCCTTGGTGATGCCGGCGTTGGCCACGACGACCTCGACCGGGCCGTGCTCGGCCTCGGCCTTGTCGAAGGCGGCGTCGACGTCGGCGGTGCTGGTGACGTCGCAGCGGACGCCGAAGAGGCCCTCGGGGGGCTCCCCTGAGCGGTAGGTCACGGCGACGGCGTCGCCGGCCGCCGCGAGTTCACGGGCAATCGCGAGGCCGATGCCCCGGTTGCCACCGGTGACGAGTACTGAGCGTGCCATGAGCACTGACGTTATCGCCTACTGCCGCGTAACCCGCATGTCCGGGGGGTACAAGATCACGTGGCTAGGATCGTTGACATGCGCCAGATCGATCCAGATTTTCTCGCACTGCCCCTGCGGCAGCTCGCGGACGCAGCCTTGCAGCGGGCACGCGAACTCGGTGCCGAACACGCGGATTTCCGGTTCGAACGTGTGCGGGCTGAGACGTTGCGCCTTTACGACGCACGCTTGGAAGGCTCCATCGACTCCGACGATCTCGGCTTCGCCGTACGAGTGATCAAAAACGGCACCTGGGGGTTCGCCGCGGCCATCGAGCCGACCCCGGAGGCAGCCGCCCTCGCCGCCGAGCAGGCGGTGCGGGTCGCCACCGTGGCGGCGGCGGTCAACCGCGAGCCCATCGAGCTGGCCCCCGAGCCGGTCCACGCCGACGCCGTGTGGGTGTCGGCGTATGAGGTGGATCCGTTCGACGTGCCGATGAAGGACAAGGTCGAGCTGCTGTCGGGCTGGTCCGCCGACCTGCTCAAGGACTCCCGGGTGGACCACGTCAGCGCCACGCTGATGGCGGTCAAGGAGCAGAAGTTCTACGCCGACACCGCGGGCACGGTCACCACCCAGCAGCGCGTGCGGCTGCATCCGGAGCTGGTCGCCGCCCGGGTGGAGGGCAACCGGTTCGACGACATGGCCACGCTCGCGCCGCCGGTCGGGCGCGGCTACGAATATCTGACCGGGACGGGATGGGACTTCCCCGGCGAGCTCGCCCGCATGCCCGAATACCTCGCGGAGAAGCTCGCGGCGCCGTCGGTGGAGGCGGGGGACTACGACCTCGTCATCGACCCGACCAACCTGTGGCTCACCATCCACGAGTCCATCGGGCACGCCACCGAGCTGGACCGGGCGCTCGGCTACGAGGCGGCCTACGCCGGCACCAGCTTCGCGACGTTCGACCAGCTCGGCACGCTTGAGTACGGATCACCGATCATGAACGTGACCGGGGACCGCGTCGCCGAGCACGGCCTCGCGACCGTCGGCTACGACGACGAGGGCGTGGCGGGGCAGCGGTTCGACATCGTCAAGGACGGGCGGCTCGTGGGCTACCAGCTCGACCGGCGCATGTCCCTCATGAAGGGCCTCGGGCGGTCGAACGGCTGCGCCTTCGCCGACTCGCCCGGCCACATGCCGATCCAGCGCATGGCCAACGTGTCCCTCCAGCCGGCCCTGAACGGCCCCTCGACCGAGGAGATGATCTCCGGGGTCGATCGCGGCATCTACGTGGTGGGCAACAAGAGCTGGTCGATCGACATGCAGCGCTACAACTTCCAGTTCACCGGCCAGAGGTTCTTCAAGATCGAGAACGGCCGGCTGGCCGGTCAGCTCCGCGACGTCGCCTACCAGGCCACCACCACCGACTTCTGGCGGTCGATGGACGCCGTGGGCGGCCCCGAGACCTACGTGCTGGCCGGGGCGTTCAACTGCGGCAAGGGACAACCCGGGCAGGTCGCGCCGGTCAGCCACGGCTGCCCGTCGGCGCTCTTCCGGGGCGTGCGCATCCTCAACACCATCCAGGAGGGTGGAAAGTGACCCCACAGGAGACGGTCGAGCGGGCGCTTTCCCTCAGCACCGCCGACGACGTGATCGTCATCGCCGACGAAGGCTCCACCGCCAACCTGCGTTTCGCCGGCAACACCCTCACCACCAACGGCGTGGCCCGCTCGTCCCAGCTCACGGTGATCTCCATCGCGGGGCAGAGCACCGGCGTCGTGTCGCGGTCGGCGGTCAGGCCCGACCAGATCGCCGACGTCGTGGCCGCCGCCGACCGGGCCGCACGCGACGCGCGCCCCGCAGAGGACGCCCGCCCCCTGATCGAGGGCAAGGGCGAGAGCGGCGGGTGGAGCGCCCCGATCGAGCCGACCGGCATCGACGTCTTCTCGGCGTTCGCCCCGGCGCTCGGCGAGGCGTTCGCCGCCGCCGAGGAGGGCGGCAGGAGGTTGTACGGCTTCGCCGAGCACTCGCTGACCAGCACCTTCGTCGGGTCCTCCAGCGGCCTGCGGCTCCGCCACGACCAGCCCACCGGCCGGCTGGAGCTCAACGCCAAATCGCCCGACATGAAGCGCTCCGCCTGGGCGGGCGTGGCGACCCGCGACTTCGCCGACGTGGACGTCGCCGCGCTCAACGCGACCCTCGCGGGGCGCCTGGAGTGGGCCGTCAAGCGCGTCGACCTGCCGGCCGGCCGCTACGAGACGCTGCTGCCGCCCACGGCGGTGGCCGACCTCATGATCTATCTGTACTGGACGGCGGGAGCCCGCGACGCCGCCGACGGCCGCACGGTGTTCTCCGCTCCCGGCGGCGGCACCCGCGTCGGCGAGGAGCTCTCCTCGACCCCGCTGCGCCTCTACAGCGACCCGTCGGCCGCCGGGGTCGAGTGCGCGCCGTTCGCCGTCGCCCACGCGGGCGGGCGGGACTCCTCGGTGTTCGACAACGGCCTGCCGCTGTCGGCCACCGACTGGATCAGCGAAGGCCGCCTGGCCAACCTGCTGCAGACCCGCTACTCGGCGGGGCTCACCGGGTTGCCGGTCACTCCCGCGATCGACAACCTGATCATGACGGCCCCCGGGGCCGATGCCTCCCTGGAGCAGATGGTCGCCGAGACCGAGCGGGGCCTGCTGCTGACCTGCCTGTGGTACATCCGCGAGGTCGACCCGCAGCAGCTCCTGCTCACCGGCCTCACCAGGGACGGCGTCTACCTCGTCGAGAACGGCGAGGTGGTCGGCGAGGTGAACAACTTCCGGTTCAACGAGAGCCCGGTGGACCTCCTCGGCCGCGTCAGCCAGGTGGGTGCCTCCGGCCAGACCTTGCCGCGGGAGTGGAGCGATTACTTCACCCGCACCGTCATGCCGGCGCTAAGGGTGCCGGACTTCAACATGTCAACGGTCAGCCAGGCGAACTGATCTCCGGGCGAGTCCGGCCGGGGCCCGCCCCGGCCGGACCTTTACCCCATCGGACACGGCGTCTGTACGGCTTCCGCCGTACAGACGCCGTCCGGCGTGGGTAACGGCCCGGGTCTCCTGCGGCGGCGGCAGATCACGGGTCCTCCAGGCGGAACCCGACCTTCATCCCGACCTGGAAGTGGGCCACCTCGCCGTCGACCAGGTGGCCGCGCACCTCGACGACCTCGAACCAGTCCAGGTGGCGCAGGGTCTGCGCGGCCCGGCCGAGTCCGTTGCGGATGGCCATGTCGATGCTCTCCCCCGAGGAACCCACCACCTCGGTCACCCGATACGTTCGGTCCGTCATAGCGCTCCCCCGATCCCGTACGCGGCCTGATCGCCGGCGTGCTCCTTCGGTTTGACTACCCGGGAGCGCGCGCCACATGCAGTGGCCACACGGTGGCCGGGGAGGACTAACGTGGAATGGTGAAGCTGTGGCGTAAAAAGGCGATCGTGCATCCGGTGACCGATGCCCAGCCCTCTCTCAGCGAGGACATCGGCCGCAGGGAGAAGCGCTACCTGATTCAGATGGGCATTCGCACCCTTTGTCTGATTCTCGCCGTTGTCGTGCCCGGCCCCTGGCCGTACAAGATCCTGTTCATCGCTGGTGCGATCTTTTTGCCATACATTGCCGTCATCGGGGCGAACGAGCGGGGCAAAGGTGCCCCTGCGCCGACTTTTGACACACCCGAAGCTAACCAAAACGAGATACCACGGCATCGACGTGAGATCGGGTCGTGACTAAGTCTTGACGCACACCATGGGTAGTAGGTGTACGCTTTAGGCAAGCGCCCTGGTCCCCCGTCGGGGCGCTGGTGCCGGCGTTCCGGGCCCCCGTCGGAACGCCGATGACGCGGCGCCGGGTGGTTTGCCCCCGTAACCACCCGGCGTCGCCTTTTTATGCGACGCCTCCGGACATCCCGGCACTTCATGCGATTTGCGCCCTCGCTTCAGTCAAGGAAGCGAGTCAGGATCTTTCCGATTTCTCCGGCTCATCGGACTTTTCAGCACGGCCGCGCCCCCATCGTGATCGCGCCGACGTCGTTGCCGTTGCCGCGCACCAGGCCGGGGAGATATCTCTCGACGGGCGCGTCGAGGTCGGGCCTGTCCTCCCCCGCCAGCTGCAACACGACTCACGGCGCGGGCGTCAGTCCTCTTCCGGCGGCGCCTTGAAAGTGCGCGCCATGCGGGTGAGGAGCGCCACCGCCTCCTCAGGGCCGGTTCCGGCGCCGCGCGCCAACCCGAGCAGATAGACCGTGAGGGGGGCGGCGGGCCGCGCGACGTTGTGGGCGACCTCGCGGGTGAGGTCGAGCACCTCGTCCCGGTCGAGGGACGCCGGGTCGATGCCGAGCTCGCGGCACACGGTGGACGTCCACTCCTCCAGCACGTTCACGATGACGCTCCTTCCTGTGCTCTCACGCGTCCTCCCCCTCACGGCGCGCGATCAGCCGCCGCGCCGTGCGCAGGTCGTCCATTGTGTCGCAGTCGAACCACACGTCCGCTCCGTCGGGCCGTGGTGGTACGGCGAGGCGCACCGGACCGAGTGGACCGAGCAGGCCACGGAGCGAGCCCCCCTCATATCCCGCCAGAGCCTCCCTGAGGGCCTCCACGCGCCACGTACCGGCCAGCCACTGCTCTCGGCCCCCGTTGTCCACCAGAACGGCCCCAGAGGCGCTCTCAGCGGCTTTCAGCAGTTCGGCGACGATCCACGGCACCAGGAAGGGGAGATCTCCCGCGAACAGCGCCAGGCAGGGGGCCTCGACCTCGGCCAGCCCGGCCCGCAGCGCGGGCACCGGTCCGCCACCCGGCGGGTCCTCGCGGACGAAGACCGCTCCCGGCAGGTCCCTGCGCGGCCCGACCACGACGACCCGCCGCGCCCCGGCCTCCGCCAGCGCCGACACCACACGCCCCAGCAGACTCCGGCCCCCCACCTCCTGCGCGGGTTTGTCCAGCCCGTCCAGCCGCCTGGCCTGCCCTCCCGCGAGCACGACCGCGTCAAACGCGCGGGCGCCGGCACCCATGTCCGTGCTCATGCCGCCGTCCATACCGGTGATCGTGCCACTGCCGCCTCCCCGGATCGCCACCACATCCCCGCCGGAACCACCGCCACTCCCCCGCCGCCGGCCACCACTCACGGGCGGAACGTGTAACGGGCTGAATGCGGCGCACATGCCCTGCCCCTAGGCACCCGCAGGCCGGACCCGTCGCGGAGCGGAGCCTCCGGACGACGCCCCGGGGCAAGACCGGCGGATCAGCCGCCGCCCCGCCGCCACTCCGGCCCATCCCCCCCACCCCGGCTTGGCGAACACGACTCACCCGGCCAGAAGGCCCGTGCCGTACCCCACGTGGCGGCGAGCCCCCGGGCGGTCAGCCGCCGATGGCCGACATGGGGCGGGCGGGCTGCAGGAAGCTCGGGTCGTCGATGCCGTGGCCGGCCTTCTTGACGCGTACGGCGGAGGCCCAGCGCTCGGCCAGTTCGTCGTCGGAGGCGCCGCCGCGCAGCGCGGCGCGCAGGTCGGACTCCTCGGTGGCGAACAGGCAGTTGCGGATCTGGCCGTCGGCGGTGAGGCGCACCCGGTCGCAGCTGCCGCAGAAGGGGCGTGTCACCGATCCGATGACCCCGACGGTCGCCGGGCCGCCGTTCACCAGGAACCGCTCGGCGGGGGCGCTGCCGCGCTCGCCCGGGTCCTCGGGCACGAGGTCGAACCGGGTGAGCAGGTGTGCCAGGATCTCGTCGGCGGTGACCATGGTGTCGCGCCGCCACCCGTGCTGGGCGTCGAGCGGCATCTGCTCGATGAACCGCAGCTCGTAGCCGCGTTCCAGGCAATAGCCGAGGAGCGCCGCCGGCTCGTGGTCGTTGACGCCGCGCATGAGCACGCTGTTGACCTTGACCGGCCGCAGGCCGGCGGCGTCGGCGGCGGCGAGGCCGGCGAGCACGTCGGGGAGGCGGTCGCGGTGGGCGAGTTTGACGAAGGTGTCGCGGTCGAGGGTGTCGAGGGAGACGTTGACGCGGTCCAGCCCGGCCGCGGTGAGGGGGGCGGCCAGGCGGTCGAGGCCGATGCCGTTCGTGGTGATCGACAGGTGGGGCCGGGGGGTCAGCGCGGCGGAGCGGGACACGATGTCGACCAGTTCACGCCGGAGCAGGGGTTCGCCGCCGGTGAAGCGCACTTCGGCGATGCCGAGCCGTTCGACGCCGATGCGGACGAGGCGCACGATCTCGTCGCCGGTCAGAAGCTCGGGTTTCGGCAGCCATTCGAGGCCCTCGGGTGGCATGCAATAGCTGCACCGCAGGTTGCACCGGTCGGTGAGCGACACCCGCAGATCCGTGGCCACCCGGCCGAACGAGTCCACCAGCAACTGGGCCCACCTCCCGCTTTCCGTACGGAGCGTCCGCAGGAGAACACCGGCCAAGGCTATGAGTCCTGCTACAGACCACTCAAGAGTAGGGCTATCAGGATCTTTGCCGTCAAAAAACCCTTTACACCCGACAACAGTGGGCCACCCGGGGTGATTCCGGGTGGCCCGCCGTCTTCGCGGTCATCCCTTGATGCAGATGAGCTGCCGGAGGTGCGCGACGACCTGGACGAGGTCGGTCTGGGCGGCCATGACCGCCTTCAGGTCCTTGTACGCCCCCGGGATCTCGTCCAGCACCCCGTGGTCCTTGCGGCACTCCACACCCGCGGTCTGCGCCTCAAGGTCGGCCAGGGTGAAGGTCTTCTTCGCCTTGTTCCTGCTCATCTTGCGCCCGGCCCCGTGCGAGGCGGAGTTGAACGCCGCCTCGTTTCCGAGGCCGCGCACGATATAGGTGCCCGTGGCCATCGAGCCCGGGATGATGCCGAGCTCGCCGGTGCCCGCCCTGATCGCCCCCTTGCGGGTGACAAGCACGTCCACGTCGTCGTAGCGCTCCTCGGCCACGTAGTTGTGGTGGCAGGAGATCTCCGGCTCGAAGGTGATGTTCGGCAGGTGGCGGCGGAGCACGTCGCGGACCAGAGCCATCATGAGCGCCCGGTTGCGCCGCGCGTAGTCCTGCGCCCAGAACAGGTCCCGGCGGTAGGCCTCCATCTGCGGCGTGCCCGCGACGAACACCGCGAGGTCGCGGTCGGGGATGTCCTGGTTGTGCGGCAGCCCGCGCGCCTCCTCGATGTGGTGCTCGGCGAGCTCCTTGCCGATGTTGCGCGACCCCGAGTGCAGCACCACCCAGACCGCGCCCTCGTCGTCCGCGCACACCTCGAGGAAGTGGTTGCCGCCCCCGAGCGTGCCCATCTGCACCTCCGCGCGGTCCCTGCGCGGGCGTACGGCACGGGCCAGGTCGTCGAAGCCCCGCCAGAAGGCGGCCCAGTCCGCGGTCGGGAAACCGTGGAGTCTGGCCGGGTCGACCGGCCGCTTATGCGCCTGGAAACCGACCGGGACGGCCTGTTCGAGTTTCGAGCGGAGATATGCGAGGTTGTCGGGGAGTTGTGAGGCGGTATATGAGGTTTTGACCGCTGTCATTCCGCAGCCGATGTCGACTCCCACCGCGGCGGGCGAGACGGCGCCGCGCATCGCGATGACCGACCCCACGGTCGCGCCCTTCCCGTAGTGCACGTCCGGCATGACCGCGACCCCGTGCACCCAGGGCAAGTTGGCGACGTTGCGCAGCTGGCCCATCGCCTGGTCCTCGACCTCTGCGGGATCCGCCCACATCCGGATCGGTGCCCGGCCCCCCGCCACCGTGGTGAACGTCATTCCGTGTCGCCTCCTTCCATCTATTCGACCCCTATATGGCCAGAAAGTGTGGCAGTCGGGCAACTTATTTAGGCTCGACAAGCACAATTATCCGCCCCGACGAATCGGGCAAATGACATTGCCATGCCGTACGGCGGGGCGCGCTTTCCTCTGGCCCGGGGGGCTTTGCCGTAGGAGGTGCATGTCGGCTCCCGAGCCGTGACCCGGCACTTCCTAACCTCACGAACATGATCAAGAGAGTAGTGCTTCTGTCCCTCCTGACAGGGACGATGGCGTTGCCCGCGGTCGCCCAGGCGCTGCCCGCCTCGGCCGACGACGAGCTCGCCATCCGTGCCATCCGCATCAAGCCCGGAGCTCCCGTGGTGGGGCCCAGCGGGGCCGTCCGCATGGTGATCGACGTTGTGGCCCGGGGTGTCTCCGGCAAGAACGGCGTGACGATCAAGGTCAGTCCCGGCATGCCGCCGGCGCCGCAGGGACAGCCGGGGCAGCCCGCCCAGCCCGCCCAGCCCGCCCAGCCCGGTCAGCCCGGTCAGCCCGGTCAGCCCGGTCAGCCGGGACAGCCCGCTCAGCCGGCTCAGCCCGGCCAGCGGCCGGAGCAGAAGAAGCCGGACGCCGCGCAGGGTGAGGCCAGGCCCGAGGTCAAGGGCGACAAGGCGGCGGGGCCGGCGGAGGGCGACAGGGACCCCGCCAAGGAGAGCAAGCCCGCCCAGCAGCCGCAGGCCCCCGGGGCCGAGGCGGAGGTGGAGGAGCTGGAGGGCGAGGCACAGGAGACGCCCGCCGAGTCCAACGCGCCCAAGGGAGCCTGGAAGACCTGGCGCTTCCTGCCCGAGAAGGGCCTCAGCCGGTGGTATCCGACCGGCCACTGGACGGTGCGCGTCACCGCCAAGGGCGCCGACGGCAAGACCGTGACCGAGTTCGCCGGCTTCAGGCTGCGCCGCAACACCCACTTCAGCGACCTCCGGGCCGCCCGCGTCAAGAACACCCAGGCGGTGCGGGTGCGCGGCACGCTCGAGCGGGTCGACCCGACGGGCCACCTCGACTACGCCCCCTACGCGGGACAGCAGGTGGAGATCCTGCACCGGCCGCACCAGGGCAGCCGGTGGGAGCTCGCCGCGACGGTCACGACCGACCAGTCGGGCCGCTTCGCGGAGCGGATCGCCGGCCGGGCGGCGGGCCTGTGGCGCATGCGGTTCGTGGGCTCCGACCACTACGCCGGTGAGCTGAGCGAGGTGCAGCGCACGTCCGTCGTGCGGCCGCGGCGCCTCTAGTCGCCACCCATGACAAATTCTGTAAGAAACCAGTCAACCCTTCCGCACTCTGACGCGTCTTGATGTGTGGGGAGTAGCGGCTCGCGGCCTGTGCCCCGTGCGCTTGAGCGCCGGATCACCTCACCGCCGACGCCGCACCCACCCGCGGTCGTCGCTGAAGGGGCCCTTCCGGAAACGCGCCCGGTTCTCCGCCCCCGAGAACCGGGCGCGGCGCCGTTCACACCGGATCACATGTTCCCAGGTCAGACGGCATACATGAGGACTGACGCCCCCATTTTGTGGGCAATTTATCCGGCACGTGCCCATCGAGGTCGCGAACGGGGGCGGAGGCGATGGCCGACGGCACCCTCCACTCCACTGAGCGCACTTTTTTCGGCCACCCGCGCGGGCTGGCCACCCTCTTCGGCACCGAGATGTGGGAGCGTTTCAGCTTCTACGGCTTGCGCGCCGTCCTGGGGCTCTTCCTCATGGCCCCGCCCGTCCGCGAGGGGCTCGGGCTGCCCGCCGCCACCGCCTACGCGGTCGTCGGCATCTACCAGGGCCTGGTCTACCTGACGGCGCTGCCGGGCGGCTGGATCGCCGACCGCGTGCTCGGCGCCCGGCGCACGGTGCTCTGGGGCGGCGCCGTCATCATGGCGGGCCACATCTGCATGGCGATCCCCGTGCGCGGCCCGGCGTTGATCTGGGCCGGCCTGACCCTCATCGTGTGCGGCTCGGGACTGCTCAAACCCAACATCTCCAGCATGGTGGGCTACCTCTACCGCGACGACGAGGACGCCCGCAGGGACTCGGGATTCTCGCTGTTCTACATGGGCGTCAACATCGGTGCCTTCGCCGGGATTCTCGTCACGCCGCTGCTCGCCGGGGAGGACCGCTGGCACCTGGCGTTCGGCGCGGCGGCGGTGGGCATGGCACTCGGGCTCACGCAGTACATCGCCGGCGGACGCCGCCTGCGGGGCGCGGGGACACGCCCGGGGGACCCGCTGACGCCCGCCGAGCGCACCCGCGCGCTGCGCATGCTCGCCCTGGCCGGAGTGCTGTGCGCGACGGCCGCGGCGATCGCGGCCGCCACAGGGGTGCTCACGATCGACAACGTCACCTATATGGCGACGGCGATCACCCTGCTCGTGCCGTTCGCCTACTTCGTCTACATCCTGCGCCACCCGCAGGTCACCGCCGGGGAGCGGCGGCACATGACCGCCTACGTCTGGTTGTTCGTCGCGGCGGCGGTCTTCTGGATGATCTTCGATCTGGCTCCAGGACCGGTCACCGGCTTCGCCCACAGCCATGTGGACCTCACCGCGTTCGGGTTCGCGATCCCCGCGGGATGGACCCAGAACTTCAACTCCCTGTTCGTCATCGTCTTCGCCGGGGTCTTCGCGGCGCTCTGGCCGCGGCTGGGCGATCGGGTGGGCAGCCCGGCGAAGTTCGCGTTCGCGCTGTTCATGGTTGGGCTCAGCTTCGTGATCCTGGCCGCGGCCTCGGGCGTCGCCGAGGCGGGGGTGAAGGTGGGCCTCTGGTGGCTCGCGGCGATGTACCTCGTGCAGACCTTCGGCGAGCTCTCCCTCAGCCCGGTCGGCCTGTCGGTCACCGCCAAGCTGGCGCCGGCCGCGTTCAAGGGGCAGATGCTGGGCGTGTGGTTCCTGGCCGCCGCGGTCGGCGACTCCGTCGGCGGGCAGACCTACCGCCTGCGGGCGTTCCTCTCGGAGACGCACTACTTCCTGGCGCTCGCGGCGGTCGCCGTCGTGGCGGGCGCCGTACTCCTGCTGTTCTCGCGCCGCCTGCGGCACCTCATGTCGGAGCACGAGGCCGCGTAGACGAAACTTTGTCGGTGAATGTGACGTCCCTCCTCGACCTGACAGGAATCTTTGTCTTCGCCCTGTCCGGCGCGGTCATGGGGGTCCGCAAACGCCTCGACGTGGTGGGCATGGCGGTCCTCGCCTCGATGACCGCCCTCGGCGGCGGCATCCTGCGCGACCTCATCCTCAACGTGCGGCCCGCCGCCTTCGAAAGTCTCGGCTATGTGCTGGTGCCGCTGCTCGCGACCGTCATCGTGTTCTTCTGGCATCCGCAGGTCGAGCGGAGCATGCCGGCGGTGCTGGTGTTCGACGCGGCGGGCCTCGGCCTGTTCTGCGCGGTCGGCACCGAGAAGGCGCTGACCTTCGGGCTGAGCCCGCTGCACGCGGTGCTGCTCGGGGTCACCACGGCGGTCGGCGGCGGCATCCTGCGCGACGTGCTGGCCGGGCAGATCCCGAGCCTGCTCTACGACAGGCAGCTATACGCGGTCCCGGCACTGCTCGGCTCTGCCGTGATGGCGAGCCTGTGGCGCCTCGGCCACGCCGGCTGGCAGGCCACCCTCGCCGCCGCCGTGCTCGCGTTCACGCTCCGCATGTTCGCCATGAGGTACAGCTGGCGCGCCCCGCTGGCCCGCGGCGTGCCGGACGACTGAACCCCGGGGACAGTCACACGTGCTCCCTTACACCTGACCCTTACACGTGCCCCCTACACGTTCCCCCTACAACACCGGGGTCATGAGGTCCGCCGGCAGGCTCCCGCGAGGGGCGGTCGCGCCGGCCTGGGCGGCGGCGACGCGGCGGACCGCTTCGGTGATCACCTGGGGTGGCTGGGTGAAGGGCAGGCGGAGGTAGCTCTCCAGGGTGCCGTCGACACCGAACCACGGCCCCGGCGCCAGCCGTACTCCGTGGCCGACGGCGGCCTCGGCGATCGGGGTGGCGGCGGGGGCCGGCAGGAGCGCCCAGATCGAACCGCCGCCGCGCGGGAGCGTGTAGGTCCACGAGGGGAGTTCGGCGGCGAGAGCGGCGGTGAGGGCCGCGCGTGAGGCGAGCAGGGCGGCGCGGCGTTCGGCCCGGCCCGCGGGGAGGTCCTCGAACAGCCTGGCCACGACGAGCTGCTCCAAGAGCGGGCTCGCGATGTCCACCCCCGCGCGGAAGGCCGACAGCCTGCGCACCATGGCGGCGGTGGTGCGGATCCAGCCGATCCGCAGGCCGCCCCACCAGAGTTTGGCGGCCGACCCGATGCTGAAGACGCGCCCGTCGGTGTCGAAGGCGGCCATCGGCCGGACGGCGGGCACCTCGTCGAGCGTGGTCTCGGCCCAGGTCTCGTCGACGATCAGCGTCGTGCCGCAGGCGCGGGCCGCCGCGACGAGCTCGGCGCGGCCGGCGTCCTCCATCAGGTGCCCTGTGGGGTTCTGGAAGTCGGGGATGAGGTAGGCGAGGCGGGCGGCCGACTGCCGCATCGCGCACGTGAGCAGGTCGAGGTGCCACCCGCCCGGCGGGATGCCGACGGGGACGATGCGGGCGCCGCGCAGGCGGGCGAGGTCGAGCACGTGCGGGTAGGTGGGCGACTCGACGAGCAGGGCGTCGCCCGGCGAGGTGAGCAGGTGCACGATCAGGTGCATGGCCTGCTGCGCGCCGGTGGTGATGAGGATCTGCTCGGGCCGGGTGGCCGCGCCGCGTTCGGTGTAGCGGGCGGCGACGGCCTCCCGCAGCGGTTCGAGGCCGAGGGGGCGGTAGCCGATGCCGAGCGTGTGGCGCGGCAGATCCCTGGCGGCGGCGTCGACGGCGGCGGCCAGCGACGTGGGGGCCATGGGCGCGGCGGCGTGCATGGGGATCAGCCCGCCGTCCTCGTCCGCCGCCCACGGGCTGTCGGCGCCGAGCGCCTGCGGATCGGGCAGCTCGGTCCAGCTTCCCGCGCCCTGGCGGCTGGCGAGGTAGCCCTGCTCGCGGAGCCTGTCGTAGGCGGAGGTGACGGTGGTACGGCTGACGCCGAGCTCCTCGGCCAGGTGCCGCTCGGCGGGCAGCCGCACGCGCACGGCCAGGCGGCCTTCGAGGATGAGGGAGCGCACGGCGCCGGCGAGGGCGCGGTATTTCACCCCGGGGGCGGGGGTGAGCCCTCCGCCCGCCTGCACGAGCCGGGCCAGTTGCGGTGCGCTGATATGCCGGTCAATACCAGTCATAACGCCACTTTTCACGATTGGCCCTTTCAAAGCAACCTGGGACCGGTCCACTCTGAGTGGCGTTATGAGCGAACTCACCCTGGGCCGCCTCGGCCCCCTCCCCGGCCGCCTCCTGCGCCTCTACACGGGACTCGCCCTCTACGGCGCGGGGATCGGCTTCCAAGTCGAGTCCAATCTCGGCAACTCCCCCTGGGACGTGCTCCATGAGGGACTCTCCCTCAGGACGGGCTGGTCCATCGGCATGTGGGTCATAGTCGGCGGCGCGCTCGTGATGCTGCTCTGGATCCCCCTCCGCCAGCGGCCGGGCCTCGGGACGATCAGCAACGTGTTCTGCGTCGGGTTGTTCGCCGACCTCACCCTGTGGCTCACCCCCACCCCCGATGACCTCGCGGTCCGCACCGGCTACCTGGTGCTCGCCATCCTGATCACCGCCGTCGCCACCGGCCTCTACATCGGGGCGGGGTTCGGCGCGGGCCCCCGCGACGGGCTGATGACCGGTCTCGCGGCCCGGGGCCTGTCGATCCGGCTCAGCCGTACCCTCGTCGAGATGACGGTGCTGGCGGCGGGCTGGCTGCTCGGCGGCACCGCCGGCGTCGGCACGCTGCTGTTCGCGTTCACAATCGGGCCGCTCGCCCAGGTCTGCATACGGCTTCTCGCGGTGCGGAAGCCTCAATCCGAGGGCGGAGCCGTATAACGTCGAAGCATGCGGATCGAGGACTACGCCCTGATCGGGGACATGCAGTCAGCCGCCCTGGTGGGCAGAGACGGGTCGATCGACTGGCTCTGCCTGCCCCGATTCGACTCCCCCGCGTGTTTCGCCGGGTTGCTCGGCAGTGACCGGAACGGCCACTGGTGGCTCGGCCCCACCGGCAGGCCGATGGCGACGCGGCGGCGCTACCGCGAGGACACGCTCATCCTGGAAAGCGAGTGGGATACGCCGGGCGGCACGGTCCGGGTGATCGACTTCATGCCGCCCCGGCAGGCCAACCCCGACGTGGTGCGCATCGTCGAGGGTGTGGCCGGCACCGTGGAGATGAGCACCCGGATCCGCATCCGCTTCGACTACGGGCGCATCGTGCCGTGGGTGCGCCGCGCCGACGGCCACCTGCACGCCATCGGCGGGCCCGACTCGGCCTGGCTGCACTCGCCGGTGCCGCTCGCCGGCGGCGACTACGCCCACCACGCGACCTTCCGGGTGTCGGCGGGCGAACGGCTCGGGTTCATCTTCACCTGGCACCCCTCCCATGAGCCCCGGCCCGAGCTGATCGACACCGAGGAGCAGCTTGAGGAGACCGAGTCGTATTGGACCGACTGGGTGTCGGCCTGCTCCCACAAGGGCCGCTGGCGCGAGGCCGTCGTCCGGTCCCTCATCACGCTCAAGGGCCTGACCTACTCCCCCACGGGCGGCATCGTGGCGGCGCCCACCACCTCCCTGCCCGAGGACTTCGGCGGGGTGCGCAACTGGGACTACCGCTTCTGCTGGCTGCGCGACGCCACCATGACCCTCGACGCCCTCATCGGCGCCGGCTACCTCGACGAGGCGCGGGCCTGGCGCGAATGGCTGCTGCGCGCCATCGCCGGGCGCGCCCAGGACCTCCAGATCATGTACGGCGTGGCCGGCGAACGCCGTCTGCCCGAGCTCGAGCTCGACTGGCTGCCGGGCTATGAGAACTCCCGGCCGGTCCGCATCGGCAACGGCGCGGTCAACCAGCTCCAGCTCGACGTCTACGGCGAGGTCGTCAACTGCCTCTACTCCTCACGCACGTCGGGCCTTCCGCCCGACAAGCGGGCGTGGTCCATCCAGCGCGAGATGCTCGACTACCTCGAGTCCCGCTGGCACGAGCCCGACGAGGGGCTCTGGGAGGTGCGCGGCCCCCGCCGGCACTTCACCCACTCCAAGGTCATGTGCTGGGTCGCGCTCGACCGGGCCATCCGCCAGGCCGAGGTCTTCGACAAAGGCGGCCCGCTCAAGCGGTGGCGCGCGCTGCGCGACCAGATCCACGCCGAGATCTGCGCCAAGGGCTACGACACCGACACCGGCACGTTCACCCAGTCGTACGGCTCGCGCGAGCTCGACGCCGCACTGCTGCTGATCCCGGTCGTCGGGTTTTTGCCGGCGTCCGACCCGAGGGTGATCTCCACAATCGAGTCGATCGAGAACGAGCTGATGGTCGACGGGTTCGTGCTGCGTTACCCGGTCGCCGCGGAGAATCCGGTGGACGGCCTGCCCGGGCGGGAGGGGGCGTTCCTCGCGTGCAGCTTCTGGCTGGCCGAGGCCAAGGCCATGATCGGGCGCAGGGACGAGGCCGTCGAGCTGTTCGAGCGGCTGCTCGACCTGCGCAACGACGTGGGGCTGCTGGCCGAGGAATACGACCCGGTGACGAGACGTATGGCGGGCAACTTCCCGCAGGCGTTCAGTCACGTGCCGCTGATCCACACGGCACGGTCACTGTCCTAGAAGGTCTGCTCGCCGCCTGCCTGGTCAGTCGTCCCTGCCGGCGATCTCGGCCAGGAGGCGGGCGAACTCGCGGGACGGCGCGACCACGAGCCTGGTCTGGCCGTCCCCGCCGACCAGGTCGGCCTTGATCAGGGTGAGCCGCCCGTCGCGCCACCAGTAGATCTGCGGGCTGACCGGGCGGTCGCCGCCGTCGTATTCCCGCTGGGCATAGAGGCGGAGGCGCTCGATGGCACGCACCACGCCGATGCCCCGCACCGGGTGCACCACCATCGTCGAGTTCCCCGGGAACGCCACCAGGGCGCCGGCGGCCGGGACCGGCACATAGTCGGCGAGCCACCGCAGGTGGGCCGCCGCGCCGACGGTCGAGCCCGACAGCCGCCACACCGGGACGCCGCCCAGCTCGCCCTGCTCGACGGCGAGCCGCTCGTCGTCGCGGACGTTGGACACGGCCAGGTCGAGCGCCTCCCCCGACGGCACCGGCCAGCAGCCCGCCTCCTCGGGGCGCAGGGGCCGCGAGGCTCCGCCGTATCCGACCGTCAGCAGCTCGACGAGGTCGGAGGTGAGGTGGCGGCCCACGACCTGGGTGAGGTCGGGGATGTCGTCGGCGAGCTGCACGCTGGTGCGCAGCATGGGGCGGACCTGCTCAAGGTCGGTGGCGTCGAGCGGCTCGCCCGCGGTCTCGATCACGTGGCGGAGGTGGGTGGAGACGAGGGTCGGCCAGTCCTCGCGGGCGCGGCGGCCGGCCTCGCGGCGGAGGCCGCCGAGCCGCACGACGTGCCGTTTGACGCCGTTCAGCTCAAGGGTGAGGGTGCCGCCGCCGGGGGCGAAGACACAGGTATAACCGAGGCTCTCCCCGACGAGGGCGAGCAAGGAGTCGAGGTCGACGTCCTGGACCGGCCGCGGAGGTGCCTGCCGGTCCCGTCTCCGCCGAAACAGCCACACGCGATGGGCCCCCCTCTTCGCGTCTCGCTAGCGTTCATCCCCCTTTAGCGAATCTTCCCCGCCGACCGGAAGGAAGACCCGGCAACATGTCTCTATTGTCCCCTTCTCTCCGGATGCGGGATACCTCAGAGAGCACGATTCCGTATCAATAACACCAAGAGCTTTCCGCGGTGTGGCGCCTGTCACAGGCCCTTCGGGGGCGGAGCGGCGATCATTGGCTCGGACACCCTGCAAACGGTGTCACACTGTCCTCACCTATGCGACCCCCGACCCACATTCTGGTGGTCAACGGCGTCAAGGTCCGTCGGCCCGTCTTCGTGCTCGCCGCCCCGCACTCGGGAGCGGAGTTGCTCGGCCGTGCCCTCAAACGTTCCCCAGGCTTCCACGTCACCATGGGCCGCGCCTCCGTCGCCCACGTGATCTACGCCTACGCCCGCAGACCCTCCATCGCCACCACCCGCGGCACCGGCGCCGTGCGGGTGCTCCGCGACGCCCTCGCCGAGTGCTGGCAGCTAACCCCCGGTTCCTGTGGTCAGTGCCCCGCCTCCTGCCGCGACGCCGGCGGGGTCACCGGCGTCGGCCCCTGCACCGCCCCCGGCACCGTCGCCCGCTTCGGCGACGCCGGACCCGACCTGCTCTACAGCGCGCCGGTGCTCCTCCAGGCATTCCCCGACGCGCGTTTCGTCCAGCTCATCCGCGACGGGCGCGACGTGAGCGCCGACATGCTCAACGACCCGGCGTGCCTCGCGTGGTTCAAACCATCCATGCTGAGCGACGACACCGAGTTTCCCAACGCCTTCCTGGGCGTGAAATCCGAGGAACACCGCGACCGCTGGAAGGCCATGCCGACCGCCGGCAAATGCGCCCTGCGCTGGCGCGGCGCCGTCCGCCTCGCGGCCGAACTCCGCCAGGAGCTGCCCAAGGAGCAGCTCCTCACGCTCCGCTACGAAGACCTCGTGGCCGCGCCCGCGGAGACCGCCGAGGCCGTCTCGGCGTTCCTCGCCACCCGCGTCTCCAAGGTCGCCCTCTACGGCGGCCCCACCTCCCCCACCGGCACCTGGCGCACCCGCCTGCGCCCCGAAGACGCGGCCCTGGTGGAGAAGGTCGCCCGGGAGGAACTCACCCGCCTCGGCTACCTCCCCTGACCCGGCGGAGGTTTCCGGCCCCTTGCCCGCAGGCGGCTTCGAGGCGGTCACGACACGGGGTGCCCGGCATTTACCGCAAAGCCCACCTGGCGCCCCCGTACGCCCCACCCCTCGCCGCACAGGGGCACAGCGCCGCTCCCCTCCTCGCCGCTTCGCCGCACAGTCGGCCGAGTCGTCTCCCCGCCCTGTGGACCAAGCCGGCGCCCTGGGGCCGGTGCCGCGCCGTGCGGGCTTCGCCGTACGCCCCCATGAGGACTGCGAGGCTTCGCCGTACCTCTCGGCGGGGTCAGCCGGTTGTGCTCTGCGGGTCGTAGAGGGCGCGGGCCGGGGAGTCCGGCTGGTGTTCGAACTGGGTTCTATAGAGCTCGGCGTAGAGGCCGCCGCGGGCCAGGAGGGCTTCGTGGCGGCCCTGCTCGGCGATGCGGCCGCCGGCGACGACGAGGATCTGGTCGGCCTCCCTGATCGTGGAGAGGCGGTGGGCGATCACCAGGGACGTGCGGCCCGCCAGGGCGGTCTTCAGGGCGCGCTGGACGGCGGCCTCGGACTCGGAGTCGAGGTGGGCGGTGGCCTCGTCGAGGACGACCACCCGCGGGGCCTTCAGCAGCAGCCTGGCGAGCGCCAGGCGCTGCTTCTCGCCGCCGGACAGGCGGTAGCCGCGGTCGCCGACCACGGTGTCGAGGCCCTCGGGCAGGCCTTCGATCATGTCGGCGATCTGCGCGGCGCGCAGCGCTTCCCAGATCTCCTCGTCGGAGGCGGCGGGGCGGGCGTAGCGGAGGTTGGCGCCGATCGTGTCGTGGAACAGGTGGGCGTCCTGGGTGACGACGCCGACGGTGTCGCGCAGTGAGGCCATGGTGGCGTCGCGTACGGGCAGGCCGTTGACGCGCACCTCGCCGCCGGTGACGTCGTAGAGGCGGGTGGCGAGCGAGGTGATCGTGGTCTTGCCCGCACCCGAGGGACCCACCAGAGCCACCAGCTGACCGGGTTCCGCGGTGAACGTGACGCCGGTGAGCACCTCCTGGCCGGGGCCGGTGTCGGGGCGGGCCACGGCCTCCAGGGACGCCAGGGACACCTCGTCGGCCGCCGGGTAGCGGAACGCCACGTCGTCGAACTCGATCCGCACCGGGCCGCCGGGCACGGGCCGGGCGCCTGGGCGCTCGGCCACCATCGGCTTGAGGTCGAGGACCTCGAAGACGCGGTCGAAGCTCACGAGGGCCGTCATCACGTCCACGTGCACGTTGGAGAGGCTCGTGAGGGGGCCGTACAGGCGCATGAGCAGTGAGGCGAGAGCGACCAGAGTGCCGAGCGCGAACACGCCCTCGACCGCGAGCATGCCGCCGAGGCCGTAGACGAGCGCGGTGGCGAGGGCGGCGACCAGGCCGAGGGCGATGCGGAAGAACGCGCCGTACATGCCGACGGTGATGCCGATGTCACGCACCCGGCCGGCCCGCTCGGCGAAGGCGTCGGCCTCCTCCTCCGGCCTGCCGTACAGCTTGGCGACCATCGCGCCGCCCACGTTGAACCGCTCGGTCATCACCTGGCTCATGTCGGCGTCGAGCGTCATCTGCCGGCGGGTCAGCCCCGACATGCGCCGCCCCACCCATTTGGCGGGAACGACGAAGATCGGCAGCAGCACCAGGGCCACCAGGGTGATCTGCCACGACAGCAGCAGCATGGCCCCGAGGACCATGATCAGGCTGACCACGTTGGACAGGACCGAGGACAACGTGCTCGTGATGGCCCGCTGGGCGCCGATGACGTCGGAGTTGAGCCGCGACACCAGCGCCCCGGTCTGGGCGCGGGTGAAGAAGGCCACGGGCATGCGCTGCACGTGGTCGAAGACCTCGGTGCGCAGATTGAAGATCAGCCCCTCCCCGACGCGGGAGGAGAACCACCGCTGGCCGAGGGACAGGGCCGCGTCGAGCAGGGCGAGAGCGGCGATGGCGAGCGACAGCTGCACGACGACGTCGACCCGGCGGGGGATGATGCCGTTGTCGATGACGGCCTTCATGAGCAGGGGCGAGGCGATGACGGTCACCGACCCGAGCACGACGAGGATCAGGAACGCGGTGATCTGCCGGGAGAACGGCCTGGCATAGGCGGCGATGCGGCGGACGGTGCCCGGCGTGAGCCTCTCGTTGACCACCGAGCCGTCGCGCCTCAGCGACCGATAGACCGAAGGGCCGTAGCCCCCACCCAGCATCGACATACAAACCGCCCGTTCATTCCCGCACAAGGGCACAAATACGCTCTAGCCACTCAAGCACGGAAAAACGCCGGGTGATTCCCGGCCCGGGCCTCCGGCGGCCCGAGCTTCGCTGCCGGCCGGCTCGCGGGGGAACCTGCTCCCGTCAGTTCGGCGGGGCGAACAAAGCCTGCAAACGCCCCCACTGCTCATGCCGTTCGAGGGCGGCCTGCTCCTCCAGTGTGTTGCCCCCTGCCGCGACGAGGAGGCGCTTGGTGGCGGAGGCGGCGTCCCTGTTGACGGACAGCAGTGCCTTGACCAGGTCGTCGACGGCCGAGGGGAGTTGCCCGGGCTCGACGACGAGTTCGGCGAGGCCGAGGCGCAGAGCCTCGTGGGCGCCGACCGAACGCGCGGTCAGGCAGATCTCCATGGCTCTGGACAGGCCGACGAGGTCGACCAAGGGCTTGGTGCCGGTCAGATCGGGAACCAGGCCGAGTGCCGGCTCCTTCATGCAGAACCTCGCGTCCGAGGTGAGGATGCGCAGATCGCAGGCCAGTGCGAGTTGGAAGCCCGCGCCGATCGCGTGCCCCCGCACCGCCGCGACCGAGACGATGTCCGGTCGGCGCAGCCAGAGAAATCCTTCCTGGGCGGCGGTGACCCGCTCCATGAAGGCCGTGCGGGACGTCGCGGCGGCCGACGCGAACGACCCTTGTCCGGGAACCCCGTCAGGTGTGAACATGCGCAGGTCCAAGCCTGCTGAGAAGGACGGCCCCTCGCCATTGACCACGACGACACGCACCTGCTCTGGCAAGTTTTTTCCGATCCAAGCCAGTGCCGACCAAGTAGCGAACGTTTGAGCGTTTCGCTTCTCGGGCCGGTTCAGAGTGATCGTCGCGATTTCACCGTCCACCTCGTAGCGGAGCCCGCTGCCGGCGAGCTCAGCGCTCCCCCCATGCACCGCGTCCGTCATCGCCGCCTTCTCCCGCATCGGTGACCGTCGCACCCGAGCCTACCGATCCTCTAGAACGAGGTTCTATCGGTCCGGGTGCGACGGCTCCGGATGAAGGGGGACGAGCGGCTGCGGTCGCACGTTCCGAGGCGGTGTCAGCGCTTGGACTTGCCTCGGGTGGCCCCACCGCGTCCACGCAGAGTCACGCCTGACTCGCTGAGGATGCGGTGGATGAACCCATATGACCGGCCGGTGGAAGCAGCCAGGGCGCGGATGCTTTCACCCGCGGCATAGCGCTTCTTGAGATCGGCGGCCAGTTTTTCACGGTCGGCCCCGGTCACCCGGGTGCCCTTCTTCAGAGTCTCGGCCACGAGTACCTCCTGTAGTGCCAGACTTCCGCAGCGTTACTCACGCCATGATCAGTCATTTCGGCGGGATCGGCTACCTACTCCACGGGAAAAGATCCGTACCCGCTCAAATTAAGATCAGGCGAGTGCCACAAGATCGGAAAATTCATCGCTCCAAGCGTCTTCAACTCCGTCCGGTAGCAAGATCACCCTATCCGGTCTTAGGGCCTCTACTGCACCCTCATCATGCGTGACAAGGACGATTGCCCCAGAATAGGACCTAAGCGCTGAAAGCACTTGATCGCGGCTGGCTGGGTCGAGGTTGTTCGTAGGTTCGTCGAGCAGGAGGACGTTGGCGCTCGAAAGCACCAATGTGGCAAGGGCCAGGCGTGTCTTCTCCCCGCCGGAAAGCACCCCCGCGGGTTTGTCCACATCGTCGCCCGAGAACAGGAACGATCCGAGCACCTTGCGCAGGTCGACGTCCGCCACGTCGGGACCGGCCGAACGCATGTTCTCCATCACCGTGCGCCCGGCGTCGAGGGTCTCGTGCTCCTGGGCGTAGTAGCCGAGCTTCAGCCCGTGCCCCGGCCTGACCTCCCCCGTGTCGGGCGTCTCCAAGCCGCCCAGCAGGCGCAGCAGGGTCGTCTTGCCCGCGCCGTTGAGGCCGAGGATGACGACGCGCGACCCGCGGTCCACGGCCGCGTCGACGTCGGTGAACACCTCTAGCGAGCCGTAGGACTTGGACAGCCCCGTGGCCGTCAGCGGCGTGCGCCCGCAGGGGGCGGGCTCGGGGAAGCGCAGCTTGGCCACGCGGTCGGAGCGGCGCTCCTCCGAGACGCCGGCGAGCAGCCGCCGGGCGCGGCGCTCCATGTCCTGGGCGGCCTTGGCCTTGGTGGCCTTGGCCCGCATGCGGTCGGCCTGGGACATCAGGGCGGTGGCCTGGCGCTCGGCGTTGGCGCGCTCACGCTTCCTGCGCCGCTCGTCGGTCTCCCGCTGGGCCAGATAGGCCTTCCAGCCGACGTTGTAGGTGTCGATCACGCAGCGGTTGGCGTCGAGATGCAGGACGCGGTTGACCGTCGCTTCAAGAAGGTTGACGTCGTGGCTGATGATCACCAAGCCACCTTGATGAGATCGCAAAAAATCGCGAAGCCAGCCGATTGAGTCTGCATCGAGGTGGTTTGTCGGTTCGTCGAGCAGGAGAGTTTCAGCGGAACTGAAGAGGATTCGTGCCAATTCAACACGTCTCCGCTGCCCACCGGACAGTGTGCTGAGGGGTTGACCCAGCACACGATCGGGCAAGCCCAGACTGGAGGCGATCGACGCCGCCTCGGCCTCGGCCGCATAGCCGCCGAGCACATGAAGCTGGTCCTCAAGCCGCCCGTAGGCCTTGACCGCCCGGTCGCGCTTGCGCGTGTCGTCGGCCGCCATGCCCGCCTCCGCGGCGCGCAGCTCGCGCAGCACCTGGTCGAGCCCCCGTGCCGACAGGATGCGGTCACGCGCCAGCACCTCGAGATCGCCCGTGCGCGGGTCCTGCGGGAGATAGCCCACCGCGCCCGACACACTCACCGATCCGGCCGCCGGAGCTCCCTCGCCCGCGAGGACCCGGCAGAGCGTCGTCTTGCCCGCGCCGTTGCGGCCCACCAGACCGATCTTGTCGCCGGGGCCGACCCGGAAACTCGCATCCTCGATGAGCAGGCGTGCGCCGACTCTCAATTCGATATCAGAAGAAATGATCATGTTAGAGAAAGGACTCCCAGGCCGGAGGTCGTCGGGACTCACTGAGCATTGTCGTGCGAATCGGGGGCCGGAGCGTGAGAGCCGACAAAGACGAATCCGGACGTCAGCCCGCCGCGGAACCACCCGGCACCTCGACGTCAGGGGACGGCGCCGAGGCGGCCGACTCGGTCTAATCGGGAGTGGACATGGCGTTCAGTCTATGGCCACCCTCACAGACCGGGCTCACGCTTTTCATGCGGCGTTACAACCCTGGTCTTGACAGCGCGGAAAAGCCGGGGCGTGTCGATGAGCACGGCGAGCCGGGGCTCGGGCACCGACAGGAAGTCCCCAGTCTCCAGGGCGAAAAGGGGCGCGAGCCCCCGGACCTCCCGCAGCGCCTCCACCGACCGTCTGCTGCCCCCGAACACCACGCCCGCGAGCTCCGGGAGGCGAGGCACAAGCACCCTGACCACGGTCTCCGCCGCCGCGCCGTGCGCCTCGCCGGCCTGCTTGGCCCGGCGCCGCGCGAACCGCTGCTGCGACCATCCGCCCGCCGCCGTCCGGCCCTGCACGTGCCGGGATCCCACCTTGGAGACCACGAGATCGGCCCCCTCGAACACCCCCACCGCATAACCGCCGAGCCGCACAAGCACGACCCCGACCCGCCGCTCGCACATCGCGTGCTCCACCAGCGCCGCGGAGTACGGCTCGCGCAGCGGCCCCCCGGCCGTCCCCACAGGCGGAAGCGGTGGAAAAGGCACATGACACTCGGCCACCTCCCCATCGGGCGCACTCAGCCGCACGACCTCCGCTGTCGCCGACACCACCGGCGGCCCGTGCCGCTCGGCGAAACCACGCAGCCACCCGGCCAGCCTCTCGGGCGCCACCGACACCCACCGGCCCCCACCCGCGGCGGGTCGCGACCCCATCTCACCACCCCGTCACTCTCATCGGCGCCGCCTTGTTTTCCACACGGCAGGTCTCCACACGGCGGTCGGCGACACGATAGCGCCGCCCCACCACGGGACATCCCCCGCCCACCGCGCGAACGCACCTCATACCCCGGCCGCGCACCGGCACACGGATCTCGTGCCGGCGTTCGGCGGAATCCGCCCGCGGCACCAATCCCCTTCATCACCGCACGTCGGCAGCCTTCCCCCAGAAGGAGCTCACATCTGGACGACCGGCCGCTTCCACCGCCATCACACCACTGAGCAGGCCGATGCGGGAGACCCGTTCGCCGCCGATCGTTCCCGGGGGGCCGTACGGCGAGAGCCTCCGCGACCGGTTCGGCGCAGGTTGGCCGCGGGTCACCGTACGGCGCGGCGGCAGGGCGGGGGTCCCCCCGTGCTGCGGCCGTGTGCGGCGGTCAGAGCGGACGGGCCGGCGCCAGTGAAGGTGAGGCCGGCCCAGGAAGGGAGTCAGATGCGGCAGGCGTATATGTCGGTCACCAGGATGGCCCGGGCGCCGATGTCCCAGAGCTTGTCCATCACCTGCTGGTGGCCCTTGCGGCGGACCATCGCGCGGACGGCCACCCAGCCCTCGCGGTGCAGAGGCGACACCGTGGGGCCCTCCATGCCGGGGGTGAGCGCGATGGCCTCCTCGATGCGCTCGGCGCGGATGTCGTAGTCCATCATCACGAAGTCGCGGGCGTGCAGCACACCCTGAAGGCGGCGGATGAGCTGGGAGAGACCGTTACTCTCCGCGGCGCCCTCACGCTTGATGAGCACGGCCTCCGACCTCATGATCGGGTCGCCGAAGACCTCAAGGCCGACGTTGCGCAGCGTCGTGCCGGTCTCGACCACGTCGGCGACGGCGTCGGCCACGCCGAGCCTGATGGAGGTCTCCACCGCGCCGTCCAGCTTGATCACGCGGGCGTCGACGCCGGTCTCGGCGAGGTAGCGGCCGAGCAGACCGGCGTAGGAGGTGGCGATGCGCAGCCCGGCGAGGTCCTTGACGCTGTCCATGCTCCCCGGCCGGGCGGCCAGGCGGAACGTGGAGCCGCCGAAGCCGAGGGTGAGGATCTCCTCGACCGGGGCGCCGGAGTCGATCAGCATGTCGCGGCCGGTGATCCCGGCGTCGAGGGTGCCCTCGCCGACGTAGATCGCGATGTCGCGGGGGCGCAGGAAGAACAGCTCGCAGGAGTTCTCCTCGTCGATGACGACGAGTTCCTTGGAGTCGGAGCGGGGCCGGTAGCCCGCCTCCTTCAAGATTGTCTGGGCGGCCTCGTTGAGGGCGCCCTTGTTGGGTACGGCGAGACGCAGCATCGAGAAGTCCTCAGTCTGATGGATCGGAATCGGGCGAGGCCGGTCTTGGTCCTGCCCCGCGCGGCGAGCGGAGCCGGCGGGAGGAGGACCTAGAGATGCTTGTAGACCTCGTCCAGTCCGATGCCCCGGGCCAGCATGAGCACCTGCACGTGGTAGAGGAGCTGCGAGATCTCCTCGGCGGCGCGCTCACGCGACTCGTGCTCGGCGGCCATCCAGCTCTCGGCGGCCTCCTCGACGACCTTCTTTCCGATCGCATGGACGCCGGCGTCCAGCGCGGCGACGGTGCCCGAGCCGGCCGGCCGGTCACGCGCCTTCTCCGACAGCTCGGCGAACAGCTCTTCGAAGGTCTTCATGGTCTCTTCTCGGAAATCGGCGGATCTGCGAGTCCAGCTTAATGGCCCCCGGCCGGAGCACGGGTGAAGCGTCCGCGTGGCGAGACCGCGCGTGCCTGCGGGCGGCCCGGCGGAGGCGGCTCCCCCGCGAGTCGCCGGTATGGGCGGGGCCGGGCGTGTCGGCGGGCCGCTCTCACGGCCTGCCCGGCTGATCCGTACAAAATTCCAGGAATAATCCCCTGCCCACTGGAGGGGTTTTGTTGTGAAATATCGGGTGCGGAATCCATGACCGGATGCGCCGTCCAGGGAATACGTCCGGGAATCGAGCCTCCCGGTGGGCCGGTCGGCCCCGGATCGCCGTGGGGCGCGGCGATGCGGGATTCTCAAGAACTGTGTTCCGCCGCCGCGCGGAAGCGGTTCATGAGTTCGTTGAGGCCGAATTCGAAGACCTCGTCCTGGGTATAGTCCGACAACTCCGTGCTGAACAAATGGAGGGACGGGTAATCGTCCCGAGGGAGTTTGCCGAGCTCCGTCCGGAGTCTTTCCCAGTGGCGGGGATCGTCCCAAGCGCGGCGGCCGGGATAGAGCGTCGCGCAGCCGAGGGTGAAGCGGAAGGTGGTGGCGACGAGGCCGACGGCGGTGCGCTCGGGGATGCCGAGGCGGCCGACGATGGAGTAGATGGTCTCGGCCAGGCGCAGGTCGCCGGGTGAGGTCTCTTCGCGGCTGTGGTCGCGGCGCACGAGCCAGGGGTGGGCGACGAGCATGCGCCAGTAGGCGCGGAAGATCTCGCGGAGGGCCTCGACGCCGCCGGAGCCGGGTTCGGGCAGGTCGAGCATGGCGATCAGATGCTCCTCCGCGGCGGTGAGGAGTTGCTCCTTGCCCGAGAAGTAGGTGTAGAGCGACATCGACCGGGTGCCGAGCGCGTCGGCGACCGCGCGCATGGTGAGGGCGTCGAGGCCGCCGTCGGCGAGGACCTCGACGGCCGCCGTCACGATGGCCTCCCGGTTGAGAGTGCCCCGGGGTATACGCGCCCGCTGGGCCATTTCATCGTCTCCGTTCACGAATTTCCTGGCGATCGTTAGGCCGCGCCACCAAAGCGTACGGCATACGGTACGGCGTACCGTTCGTCATACGCTAACTGGAGAGGCTCCACAGTGTTCGACCTTCCCACGCTCCTCGCCGAGACGGCCAAGCGCCTCGGCGTCACCGGCGCCCAGGCCGCGTACTCGGTCGGCGGCGAACTCCACCGCGCCGCCACCGGGGTGGCCGACGCCCACGGCAGCCCGGTCGCCGACCACACGCTCTTCCAGATCGGCTCGACCACCAAGCTGCACACCGCGGTGCTGATCCTGGGACTGGTCGACGAGGGGCTGATCGACCTCGACCGGCCGGTCACCGAGCACCTGCCCGAGCTCGAGCTGGGCGAACCCGAGTGGACCAAGGCGCTCACCCCCCGCCACCTGCTGTCGATGTCGAGCGGCATCGACAACGGGCCCTACGACGACACGGCGACCACCGCGGAGGCGGTGCGCTCGGTCGCGGGCTATCCCTTCGCGTTCGAGCCGGGCACGGGTTTCGGCTACTCCAACACCTCGACCAACGTCTCCGGTCTGCTCATCGAGCGTGTGACCGGCCTGCCCTGGCACGAGGCGCTCCAGCGCCGCCTGTGCGGGCCGGCCGGGCTGACAGACACGGTGAGCGAGCTGGACGAGCTCGTCTACCGCCACGTCGCCCTGGGCCACACCCGCGAAGGCGAGATCGTGCGGCCCTGGACGTTCGCCCGGGGCGCGGCGCCGGCCGGCAGCACCCTGTGCGGCACGGCGGGCGACCAGGTGAAGTTCGCGCGGATGCTGCTCGGCGGGGGCGCCCCGGTGTTGTCCGCAGAGGCGGTCGCGACGCTGCACACGCCGCAGGTCGACGTGCCGTGCACGTGGTTCGCGGAGAAGTGGTGCGCGGGGCCCTATCTCAAGATCTGGGACGGTGTGCGCGTCTACGGGCACGGCGGCACGAACCTCGCCGGTTCGTCCACGGTCGTGTGGATCCCCGAGCACGACGCGGCCATGGCGGTCACCGTGAACACGCCCTCACGCGGTTATCCGTTCGCCGACGCCGTGTTCGAGGCGATCTGCGCGGAGGTGCTCGGCATCACGAAGCCGGGGCCGCCCGAGCCCGGCCCCGCGGCGGCGGTCGCCGATCCCGGCCTCTACACGGGGGTCTACGAGGCGTACGGCTTGCGCTACGAGGTGACCGCCCCCGAAGGGCGGCTGTTGATCGCGATGACGGCGCAGGGCGAGACCCTCACCAGCGAGCTGCTCCCCCTCGGCGGCCACCGCTTCCTTCCCGCCGACGAGCGCATCGGCGGCTACCACGGGTGGGACGTCGCGTTCGTGCCGGGCCCTGACGGCAGCGCCGTACGGTTCGTCAACGGCGCGTTCCCGGCCCGGCGCACCGGCCCGTCCGCGACCCGCTGAGAGGACCCCCAAATGCGTGACGCCTACGAGCGCGCGGACCGGCTGACCGGCGCGCACGCCGATAAGTTGATCTTCCGGGCGTCGGTCGCCCCCGTGTGGGTGGGCACGCCGCCCACCGCGCTGCGCTACCTGGTGCGCGTGCCCGACGGACACGAACTGATCGAGGCCGACCTGGCCACCGGCGAACGCCGGGTGGCGGCGCGGGTCACAGAGCCCGGCGGCGAGAGCCTGTCGGCGGTGGACCTCACCGGCGAGCACGAGGTGACGCTCGGCTCGGCCGAGTCCCTGTGGACGCTGGACCTCGCGACCGGCGGGCTCACGAGGTCCGGCGAGCGCGACAAGCCCCCCATGGACCGCTCGGCGTCGCCGTGCGGCAAACACCACGCGACCGTCGCCGACGGCGACCTCCACGTCGACGGCCGCCGCCTCACCCATGACGCCGAACCGCCCGGCCTCGCCTACGCAAGGCCGAGTGACCAGCGCGACCTGCCGATCGTGCTCCAGCAGCGTGGCCTCTCGCTGCCGCCGCTCGTCGTGTGGTCGCCGGACGGCGAGCGCCTGGCGACCGTCCTGCGCGACCAGCGGCACGTGCCCGTGCTGCCGCTCACACAGGCGATCCCGCCGGACGGCGGCCCGCGCCCGATCCTGCACACGCTGCACTACGAGATGCCGGGCGATCCCCTGCCCACGGTGCGGATCATCGTCTTCCACGCCGAGACCGGCAAGCGGATCGACGTGGACCTGCCGCCGCTGGAGTTCACCTACGGGGACCCGGTGAGCGCGGGCAACCTGTGGTGGAGCGAGGACGGCGGCACACTGTGGCTGCTGCACCCGTCCCGCGGCCACCGCTCCCTCACGCTCTACCGGATCGACCCCGGGACAGGGGCCGCCCGCGTGATCGTCGAGGAGAGCGGCGGCACGATCGTCCAGCCCGGTCCTTCCATCGTGCTCCCGCGCGTCACGCGCACCACGGCGGACGGCGAGGTGCTGTGGTTCTCCGAGCGCGACGGGTGGGGCCGGCTCTACTCCTACGACGCGCGGACGGGTGACCTCAAGGCGGCGGTCACCGAGAGCCCCGGCATCGTCACGGGGATCGCCCACGTCGAGGACCGCACCGCCTACGTGAGCATCTGCGGCCGCGAACCGGGCAACCCCTACCACCGCTACCTTTACGCCGCCGATCTGGACGGGGGCGGCCAGCGGCTGCTCACCCCCGAGCGCGGCGACCACCACGTGGTGTTCTCCCCCGACGGCAAGTGGTTTGTCGACACGTACGGCAGTGCCGGCACGGCCCCCGTGACCCTGCTCCGCGACGCGTCCGGCGCGGTGGTGGCCGAGCTGGAGACCGCCGACCTGTCGCGCCTGCTCGCGACCGGGTGGCGGGCGCCGGAGGAGGTCAGCGGCCTCGCGGCGGACGGCGAGACCGAGGTGTGGGGCCTGCTCTACACCCCGAGCACGTTCGACCCCGAGGCGAAATACCCGGTGGTCGACTCGGTCTACCCCGGCCCGCAGATCATCCGGCAGATCAGGGTGCCGGGCGACGGCGGGCTGGACGGCCCCTTCCTCATCGACGAGCTGGGCCACGCCAACGCCGTCGCCGAACTGGGCTTCGCCGTACTCGTCATGGACGGGCGGGGCACGCCCTTCCGCAGCCGGGCGTTCGCCGACGTGTCGTACGGGAGGCTCGAGACCGCGGGCAGCCTGGAGGACCACGTCGCGCTGCTCAAGCAGCTCGCCGCCGACCGGCCGTGGCTGGATCTTGAGCGGGCCGGGATCTACGGGCATTCCGGCGGCGGTTTCGCCACTGCGACGGCCATGATGCGCCACCCCGGCTTCTACAAGGTGGGCGTCGCCTCGGCCGGGAACCACGACCAGCGGTCCTACTACGCGGTGTGGGGTGAGACCTACCACGGCGCGGCGGACTACGCCGAGCAGGCCGTCGCCGCCCACGCCGAGCGGCTCGCAGGGAAGCTCTTCCTCGTCACCGGCGAGATGGACGACAACGTGCATCCCGGCATGACCTACCGGCTCGTGCGGGCGCTCATCGACGCCGGCAAGGACTTCGACCTGCTGGTCGTCCCCGGCGCCGCGCACTCCTATCTGGAGGCCGAGCCCTACGTGCTGCGGCGCCAGTGGGACTTCCTCGTGCGGCACCTGCTCGGCGCCGAGCCGCCGGCGGGAGTACGGCTCTCGCCCGAGCTGGGCAGACTCCGGCTCTGACGCCCGGGTCCTGCCCGCCCCTCGCGGCGGGCAGGACCGGCGAAGGCTCCGCTTCCCCGGCCGTGGTTTCCAAGGGTGGTTCCATGGGTGGCAGACCACGGCCGGGGAAGCGGTTTTCACTTGTGCGGGGCTCCATGGTTCATTTGAGCTCCGCCGGCACGGGCCCCTGGCCGGAGTGGGCCGCCCTGCCAGTGCGGCCCCGGCTCATGCGGGTCGTGCGTCTTTCCCCCAGGTCTCCTCGGCCCCCTCCCGCCCTTCGCGCGTGGGCCGATCCTTCCGGTCGCCGGACCGCTGTTTCCTGGCGCGGCGAGTCCGGCGGCCACCCCCTATCGCCTTTCGCCGCCCCTCAAGGCCGCAGCTCCCCCCTGCGGCCCTTCATCCGCCCGCTCACGTGCCCGAAGGCGCGGGCGGGCGCGGGGCCGCCGGCGCGGCGGGGGCGGGGGCCACGACGGGCCCGCCCGGGTGGCGCCGTGTGCCCGGCGGGTAGGTCGTGCTGCGGCGGAGCCGCGCCGGGGTGTGCCGGACGGCACACCCCGTCGAAACGGGGCCGGCGGTTTTTCGCATGTGTCCACGCGGATCCGGGGGTGGACGCCGGGGACCGGGTCGTCGTGACGGCGCTGAACGGGCCGCTGTGGGCGGCGCTCGACGATTGCCTGCGGAACGCCGCCGCGCCGCGGATGACCGGCTGAGCGCCCGCCGCCGCGAGCCGGTCCGGGGTTCCCCGCCCGGCCGGC
>NZ_BOOW01000026.1 GCF_016863435.1 Sinosporangium siamense | reverse complement strand
GGCGTCGTCGCCGAGCCGGCCGCGGTGGCGGGCCACAACGTCTTTGATCAGGCGTCGCAGGATCTCGGGTACCGGGAGCCCGGTGGCGCTTTGATCGACGACGAAGTCGACGAGGCCCGGCAGGCCGAACTCCGGGCCGTGGCGGCCACCCGCCTCGACGACCCCGTCGGTGTAGAGGAGCACCTGGTCGCCGGGTTCCAGCCGCTCCTCGCACACGGTGACGGGGAGCCCCAGGTCCATGCCCATCGGGTGCGCGGGCGGGCACTCCAGGATCGCGCTCCGGTGTCCGCCGCGGATGACGACGGGCGGGAGGTGCCCGTGGTTGATCCAGCGGAACGTTCCGCCTGACAGGTTCAGCTCCGCCATGATCGCGGTGACGAAGCGGGTCTCCTCCCCGTATTCCTCGATCAGCAGGCGTTCGACTGCCTCGCCGCAGGCGGCGAGGTCCAGGTTCCGGTAGCGGTTCGCGCGCAGGGCGGACACCGCGAAGGCGGCGGTCAGCCCGGCTGAGACGTCGTGTCCCATGGCGTCGAAGACGGCCAGGTGCAGGGTGTCGCCGTTCACGGCGTAGTCGAAGGCGTCGCCGCCCACCTCGTAGGCGGGCTCCATGATCGCCCCCACGGTGAGCGTGCCGGTGGCGACGGTCGACGGGGGTGCCAGCCGCCATTGCAGCTCCCCGGCGACGTTGACCGGCCGTGAGCACACCAGCCGGCGGTAGGTGTCACTGCGCGTCTTCATGCCGGTCAGGATCAGCGCCACCACCGAGGCCAGTTCCCGCAGGGTGCGCTCATCGGCGGCGCCGGGCCCGGCGGTCACGGCACGCATCACGCCGAGTCGCTCGGCGCCGTCGAGCAGCGGCACCCACCACCGTGTCCGGCCCCGCCCCTCCTTGAGCGGCGCGGCCAGGACCCGGAGTTCCTGGAAGGAGCGGCCGGCCGGCGTGGTGTCGATGCGCAGTTCGACGTCGCCGGTCTCCGGCGGCGGGCCGCCCGCCGCAGGCCTGTCCGGGACGGGGCGCAGCACCCGCTGCTGGAGATCCGCCAGATAGACGCGCACCGACTCGATGCCGACGCGGGCCGCGTGCTTCGCCACGACGGCGGGCAGCCGGTCGAGGGTCAGGGTGTGGCTGTCGCGCAGGAGCCCGGCCAGCATGATCTCGACGTCGCCGGCGGTCGGTGTATCCCCCGTGTGGCTTCCTTCCACGGCCTATTCCCCTTATAACGATCTATCCGGGTGATTCTCCATTTACGATCACTAATACGGTTTCCCAAGATTTTCTCGAACATCTCCACGGGGGAAGTCCGCACCCTGCCTCACGCCCCCGAACCACCGGCTGTCACCCGGGAACGACCGGGGATTGCCCCTTATCGCACCGTACAATTTCCATGAATCCCCCCTCGACAGGAGTCGGCCTATGGCCAAGCGGCGGCCCGCCACGCGACGACGACGGAACCGCACCTCCAGGGGGCAGATCTCCCTATCCGGCTTAGCCGTCGCGATCTTCCTTGTCGTTGTGATCGCCGCTCTCGTCGAGGCCTTCCTGGACTTCCTCGGCGACCACTGGCCCTGGCTCACGGCGGTCGCCGTCGCACTCGCCGCCTGTGCGGCGGGCGGCCTGGTGGTGCGGGCCAGGCTCGTCGCGGCGCGCGAGCGGCAGTGGATGCTGGACCACGCCGCACTGGAACGGGTGGACACCTTGTCGGGTCCTGAGTTCGAGCGGCTGACTGCGGCGCTGCTGCGACGGGACGGGTTTGCCCAGGTCACAGAGCTGGGCAGAGCCGGCGACGGCGGGGTGGACCTCACGGCTGTCGGCCCCGGCGGCGAACGCCTCGCCTTTCAGTGCAAGCGATACGCGGGGAAGGTCGGCGCGCCCGAGGTGCGCAACTTCCTCGGCGCGCTGGCGTTCACGTGGGCCGGTCACACCGGCGTGCTGATCACGTCGGGCCATCTGACGGGGCCCGCGATGGAGGAGGCGCGGCGGGCGGATCTCGTCGTGCTTGAGCGAGACGATCTCGCGCGCTGGCTGAGCGGAGCAGCATCACTCCCCTCTAGAGCGCTCTGAACCTGTGCGGAGCATCACATTGTGCAAATCGTCACAGGGAAGCCATCACCCCCTCTGACCTGCGATTTCCCCCCGGACTGGAAGTTAACAGAAACTTTATTTCCGGAGAATCGGGATTTTGGGCAACTTTTTCCTTCTCTTCACTGTCTGATGTAGGTGGAAGCAACGCCCTCAGCTTGCTTCCCGCATCACAACGGGGAGAGGAAAACTCTTGTTGAAACGAGTCGCCATCGGCACGCTGACCGCTGTCGTAGGTGGATCACTGCTCTTGAGCGCCGGAACCGCTTCGGCGCACACCAAGCGCGAACTGGCCGTGAAGATCGCCGATATCTCGCCCAACCCCGTCGTCGTCAAGGACGGCAGGGAGACCCGGGTGACCATCGAGGTCCGCACGGAGGACGCCACCAAGGTGGAGCTGCGCCTCCGCCCGGACACGCGTACCTTCCGCACGCAGAGCGCAGTGGACACCGACCTCAGCAAGCACGGGGACCTTTGGCGGTACACCGCCCGCTTCGACGACTCCGACTACGAGGGTCGCTGGCAGGCTATTGCGGACGCCTACGACAGACACGGCAAGAAGGCGACCGACACGGTCAACTTCTCCGTCGACATCGAGGAGAGCCAGCTCCGCACCCGGGTGGAGAGCTTCAAGGTCTCCCCCAGCGCGGTTCGCAAGAACCGGAACGTCGGTGTCTCCGGCCGCCTCCGGGCGCTGGACGACCACCGCTGGCAGGGTGTGGAGGACGAGGAGGTGGAGATCTACTTCCGCCGCCACGGCTCCAACACCTGGAAGTACGTGACCTCCGCCGACACCGGCCACCGCGGCTGGTTCTCGGTGAAGACGCGTGCGAAGCGCAGTGGTGAGTTCCGCGCCGTGTACGAGGGCACGGACGACTACTCCGACGCGACCAGCCGCACCGCCACCCTGCGCGTCTGGCGCTGAGAACCGGTCTGAGGGCGGCCTCCACCGCCTCCCTCTGCCGCACCTGCGACGACGGGGCCCGGGACATCCCGGGCCCCGTCGCCTGTCCAGGCGCCATGGCGGAGGGTCACAATGGGAGGGAAACCATCCGAGAGGCATGAGGGAGAGGGAGGGGATCACCATGGAGACCACGAAGGAATGGACCGTGAGCATCTCCATCTCCGAGGACGACACGGATTCCCGCACAGCGGCCCGCGCCGTCTTGACGACCGAGAGCGGCAGGAGACACGAGAGCGTGGCTTATGCCCGCCGCAACCCGGACGACCGTCCCGTCCCCGAGATCGGCGACGAACTCGCGGCGGGCCGGGTCCTGGCCGACCTCGCCGACAAACTGATCGGCGACGCCTCGGGCGACATAGCCCAGCTCACCGGCCCCGCCCGCGCCCGCTGACCCCCCTGCCCCACGGCGCAGGCCCCCACGGGCCCGCGCCCGTGGAGGCTTGCGCCGAGGGGTGAGGGGCGCGTCGGAGACCTCTGGCCGTGGAAGCCGGCGCCGTGAGATGAGGGCGCTCCGATTCCCGATGAGGACAGGCAGGCCGGGTAACGGCGTGCCTTCTCCCGGGCGTGGTGGCGGCGTGCCCGGAAGTGGTCACCTGGGGTCCGGTCACACCCGGCAAGCGGCCCGGGGCTCACTCGCAGGGGCCTGCGCCGGCCTGGTCACTCTCATCAAGAGGCCCAGGCTCACTCACCCCGGGGTTCACTCACCTTGGGGTCACTCACGGGGAAGGAAGCGGCCTGGGTGGAGGCCGCCGATGTTGGCCTCCGGAGAAGGGGCCAGGGCACGGACCACGGCGACCGGGCAGGGGGCGCCGAGGAGCACGGACTGGGTGACCAGGCCGATGGGCACGTCGGTGCCCTCGCGCCGGGGGCGATGGCCGAGCACCAGAAGTTCGGCCCGTTCGGCGGCCGCCGTCAGGACCTCGGTGGGCGGGCCGTTCACGAAGCCCGTGGTCACCTCTACATAAGGGAACTTCTCCCGCCACACCGACACGGTCGCCTGGAAGTGCACGGCGGCCGCGCGGCGGGCGATCTCGTCCCCGGGGTCGGCGTCCTCGTCCTCCCATGACCACGCGCGGACCGCGTGCAGCGCGACCTGGTGCAGGGCCGCCTCCTCGAAGGCGAACGCCAGAGCGCCGCCCTCTCCAGGCGAGGCGTCGACGCCGACCACGATCCGGCCCGAAGCGGACGGCGTGCCGCCGAGGAGCACCACCGGGCACCACGCGTGCGTGACGACCTGCAGTGCGGTCGATCCCAGGCGCAGCCCCTCGAATCCCCCGAGGCCCCGCGTGCCCGTCACCACCATCGCCGCCGCGGCCGACTCGATCAGGAGCACGGCGGACGGGGAGCCGATCTCCAGTCGCGGCCGCACCATCACACCGGGGGCCAGCCGCCGCGCCAGGTCGGCGCCCCGGCTGAGGGTGTGCTCGGCGAGACCTCTGACCGTGTCCATCGCGGAGGGGTCCCGCGGCCGCATCGGGAACGGCCACTCCCAGCTGTGGCACACCACCAACGGGGTGAACCTCGCCTGCGCCTCCTTCGCCGCCCACCTCAGGGCGGCCTCGCTCACCGGGGAGCCGTCGTAGCCGACCACCACCGGCGCGTGGGCTTCGTCCGCACGCATCGCCGTACCCCCTTCACGCCCCCTCTCTCCACCGTGCACGCCCGAGCCTGCACGAGGCAACGGCCCCCATCGCAACACCAAAGCCGCTTTTCCCCACTCATGGCGAAAGCAGCCCCACTCATGGAGAAAGCGGCACCTTTCCGGACATGATCGAATACGGGCGCCCCGGCCTCCTCACTCCCCCGGCAAAAGCCCAGGCCCGTACGGCGAAGCCGATTCGGCCGCTCCGACGGCAACCCACCCCGGGAGCGCAGGGCCGGCAAGAGCCCAGGCCCGTACGGCGAAGCCGGCTCGGCCGGCGACGCCGCTCCACGCCTGGGGCCGGTGCGGGCCGGCAAAGCCCGATGAAGATCACAAACTGATCACGTCCATGCCGATCACCCTTCCCAACGGGATCTTGGCTGAGATCGTCGTAGGCATCCCTATGCCTCGATGGAAGGTGCTCCCGTGGCGGGTGGTCCCCCCTGCTATGCCGTACTCGACCTGGAGACCACGGGCCTCTGGCCCCACCGCCACGATCGCGTGGTCGAGATCGGCGTCGTGCACCTCTCCCGCTCGGGGGAGCCGACCGGGCGGTGGAGCACCCTGGTGAACCCTGAGCGGGATCTCGGCGCCCAGCACATCCACGGCATCTCGGCGGCCGACGTCCTGCACGCCCCCACGTTCGCGGGCATCGCCGGCGAACTGGTGGATCTGCTGCGCGGGCGGGTGCCCGTCGCGCACAACCTCGCCTTCGACCTCGACTTCCTGACCGCGGAGTTCGCCCGGCTGGGCTTCGCCGTACCGCTCCGCCTTGAGCACGGGGTGTGCACGATGGAGGAGGCACCGTATTTCCTGCCGCACATGCCGCGCACCCTCGCCGACTGCTGTGCCGTCGCGGGCATCCGCCACGACGTGCGGCACGACGCGCTGGCCGACGCCGAGGCGGCGGCCGGGCTGCTGCGCACCTATCTCGCCTCGGCCGGACCGCTGCCGCATTGGGATCACCTGTTCGAGACGGCGATGAGGGCGCGGTGGCCGGAGGTGCCCAGACGGGACGCACCGAGGGTGCGGCGGGGCGTCGCGGCCGAACGCCAGGGACATTTCACCGCGCGAGTGCCGGATCCAAGCGTGGAGACGCCTGCGGACGCGGCGGAGATCTATCTGACGCTGCTCGACCGGGTGCTGCTCGACCATCACGTGTCCGCGGCCGAGGCCGATTCGCTGGTGGAGGTGGCGACGTCGGTGGGGCTGGGCCGGGAGGAGGTGCGCCGGCTGCACCTGGAATATCTGTCGGCGCGTGCGCACGGGGGCACCGCGCCGCGGGATCTGGCCACGCTGGCGGCGCTGCTCGGGGTGCAGGCCGAGGACGCGGCGGGGGTGGAGGCGCGGCCGGGGCGGGTGATCGCATGGTTCGAGCTGCGGCCGGGCGACATGGTGGTCTTCACGGGGGACATGGAGGGCGGCCGGGAGGCGTGGGAGGCCCTCGCTAGGAAGGCGGGATATGTGCCGCATTCGGGGGTGACCAAGAAGGTGCGGCTGGTGGTGGCCGCGGATCCGGACTCCCTGTCGGGCAAGGCCCGTAAGGCGCGGGCGTATGGCATTCCGATCGTGACGCCGGGGGGTTTCAGCCGCCTCGTGCGCGACAGCCGTACCTGAGCCCCTCCCCCACAGGGCCCATCTATCTGCCCCGGAATAAGCTCGGCCCCTGCCGCATTGAGGGGTAATTGAAACTTCAACCATGAGATGGGTGGGAAGGATGCAGTTCGGAATCTTCACCGTGGGTGACGTCACCACCGACCCCACGACGAACCGGACCCCGAGCGAGAACGAGCGGATCAAGGCGATGGTCACCATCGCCCTCAAGGCGGAGGAGATCGGGCTCGACGTGTTCGCGACCGGCGAGCACCACAACCCGCCGTTCGTGCCGTCCTCCCCGACGACCATGCTCGGCTACATCGCCGCCCGCACCGAGCGGCTCATCCTGTCGACCTCCACCACGCTGATCACGACCAACGACCCGGTCAAGATCGCCGAGGACTACGCCATGCTGCAGCACCTGGCGGACGGGCGGATCGACCTGATGATGGGCCGCGGCAACACCGGCCCGGTCTACCCGTGGTTCGGGCAGGACATCCGCCAGGGCATCCCCCTGGCGATCGAGAACTACGCGCTGCTGCACGCGTTGTGGCGGCAGGACGTCGTCACCTGGGAGGGCAGGTTCCGCACGCCGCTCCAGTCGTTCACCTCGACGCCGCGCCCCCTCGACGGCGTGCCGCCGTTCGTCTGGCACGGCTCCATCCGCAGCCCGGAGATCGCCGAGCAGGCCGCCTACTACGGGGACGGCTTCTTCGCCAACCACATCTTCTGGCCGAAGGAGCACTTCCAACAGCTGATCAACCTCTATCGGGAGCGCTACGCCCACTACGGCCACGGCACCCCGGAGCAGGCCATCGTCGGGCTCGGCGGTCAGATCTTCATGCGGAGGAACTCGCAGGACGCCGTGCGGGAGTTCCGCCCGTACTTCGACAACGCGCCCGTCTACGGCCACGGCCCCTCACTTGAGGAGTTCACCGCGGAGACCCCGCTAACCGTCGGCAGCCCGCAGCAGGTCATCGACAAGACGCTGACCTTCCGCGACCACTTCGGGCACTACCAGCGGCAACTCTTCCTCATGGACCACGCGGGGCTGCCGCTGAAGACCGTGCTGGAGCAGCTCGACCTGCTCGGCGAGGAGGTGTTGCCGGTGCTGCGCAAGGAGTTCGCCGCAGGCCGGCCGTCCGACGTGCCGGACGCCCCGACTCACGCCTCCCTGCTCGCCCGCCGCGACACCGCCCCCGTCGTCGCCTGACCCTGTCGTCCGTTCGTACGCCTGCCCCTGTCCTGCCCGGCAGGGGTCCGATTCCTCCCCCGCCTGAAGGCGGGGGTCTCCTCGGAGGTATCTAATGAACCTCGTGGTCGTCACCGCCGGGCTCAGCAAGCCGTCGTCCACCCGGCTGCTCGCCGACCGCCTCGCCGCCGCCGCCCGCGAGCGGCTGGCCGGGGACGAGCCCGTCGAGGTGCATGTCATCGAACTGCGGGACCTCGCCGTCGACATCGCCCACAACCTGGTCACGGGCTTCCCCGCCGGCGCCCTGCGCACAGCCCTCGACACGGTGAAGGCGGCGGACGGCCTGATCGCCGTCACCCCGATCTTCACGGCGTCCTACAGCGGGTTGTTCAAGTCGTTCTTCGACGTGCTCGACAACACCGCGCTCGCCGGCAAGCCGGTGCTCGTCGCCGCCACGGGAGGTACGGCACGGCACTCGCTCGCCCTCGACCACGCCCTGCGGCCGATGTTCGTCTACCTGCGCGCGATCGTCGTCCCGACCGCCGTGTACGCCGCCTCCGAGGACTGGGGCAGCGGCGGCGACGTCCACACCGACGGCCTCGGCCTCGGCGAGCGCATCGGCCGCGCCGCGGAAGAACTGGCCGGCCTCATGCTTCGCCGTACTCCGGCCCCGCCGGAGGCGGCTTCGGACAAGGTCGTGCCGTTCGAGCAGCAACTGGCGGCGCTGCGGCCCCGATAAGCCATGGCCAAGTCCTCACCCTCGGCCTGGGCCCGGAGGTTGGCCCGGGTCGTCTCATGGAAGGCGCGGGCGACGGTCAGCAGGGCAGGGGGCCTGCGCGATCAGGGCTACGCGACGGCCATGCGAGGGTTGCCTGGGTAGTAGCCGGCCACCCGCGCGTACACGGCCTTCAGGCCCCCGCCCTCAATGTCGTGCGGCCACCCCACGGCCCCCGCCTGCCGGTCGGTCACCTGGTACCAGCCGGTGACGTACAGGAGCACATCTGCGGCCTCAACGGCTGCCGGCCGGTCAGCCTCGCCCCCCTCCCGAACGCGGCGTGCTCGCCGAAGTAGGAGGACCACTGCGAGCCCAACGGCCGGGAGCCCTCTGCCCCCTCGGGTTGCCGTGATGGTGAGTGGCCAGGTCACCGGCGGCCGGGGCCGTCTTGTGGCGGTCAAAGGCCTTGTCGTTGTGCTGCACACGACCGGTGCTGCGGGCCCGATAATGGTTCGCGGCGGAGGCGGCGGGACTGGCACGATGCGGAATGTGATTCATGTGCAAACCGCCCATACCTCCGATCTGCCCTCCGGCACCCTCAAAGCGGTCCGCGAGTTGCTCCTTGACGCCTTCGACGGCGAGTTCAGCGAGGAGGACTGGGATCACACTGTGGGAGGTGTGCACGCGCTGGCCTATGACGGCGACGACCTCGTGGGGCACGGCTCGCTGGTGCAGCGGCGCCTTCTCCACGGTGGGCGGGCGTTGCGCACCGGTTATGTCGAGGGTGTCGCGGTGCGGGCCGACCGGCGGCGGCAGGGGTACGGCACAGCCGTGATGGACGCGCTGGAGCGGGTGGTGCGTGAGGCTTACGAGCTCGGCGCGCTGTCGGCGTCGGACGAGGGGGCGGCGCTCTATTCCGCGCGGGGGTGGGGGCGATGGCAGGGGCCGACTTCGGTGCTGACGCCCGCGGGTGTGGTGCTTGACGATGAGGACTCGGGAGTTTTCGTGTTGCCGGTGACGGCGACGGTGGATCTCACCGGCGAAATCACCTGTGATTGGCGAGACGGCGACGCATGGTGACATTTCGCCATCACAACTAGTTTCCGTTTCCGGGCGGCGCGGCTCTTGGCCGGGCGGTGATCCGTATGATGCCTAGTGTGCCCCCTCGCCAAGGTCCCGCCCCTTACAACCGCTATCCGACAGCCGGACCGGGCGCCGCGCATGTGCCCACGCGCAACCAGCCCTGGAGTTATCTGTGGGCGCTGACGCCGCTGATCACGTGCGGGCTGGCGAGCCCCTTCATCATCGGGCACGCGGCCCTGCGGCTGCGCAGCAGGTCCGCGGGCTTCGCCACCGGGATCTACCTCGTGTTGGCGATCGTCTTCTTCTACGTCAGCAACGCCTACGACGACGGGGACAACAACAGCACACCCGACGATCCGCGCTACACCATGGCGATCGCGTGCTGGGTGATGATCGGCTGGCTCGGGGGCACGACGCACGCGCTGGTCTTACGGAAGGCGGTCTTCCCGCCGATCCCCGTCACCCCGCTGCCGCCTCCGCCCCCGCCGGCGAGGCGGCAGGGCTTGCCTGGGGGCTACCACTCGCAGACCGGTCCTGGAATGAGCAGCAATCCCGGGTTGAGCAGTGGCCCTGGGATGGCGGGTCGCCCGGGGATGAGCAGCAATCCCGGGATGACCGGCCGTCCGGGAATGAGCAGTAATCCCGGAATGGCAGGTGGTCCGGGGATGGCGGGCGTGCCCATGGGGCACACGAGGCCGCCGCAGATGCAGCCGCCTCCGCGTCACTCGGCGCCTCCTCCCCCGCCCGCACGTCAGCAGCCGGCGCCACCGCCTGGGGCGAACTGGCAGCGTCACCCGCAGAGCAACCCGCATGGGCACGCCGCTCCCCCTCCGGGACCGCCGCGCACCCACCCGTCGGGGTATGGCGCCCCGGGCTCGTGGACGGGGCCCAGTGGCACGGTCCACGCCACCCACCCGTCCGGCCACTCGTCAGGCCACAGGCAACCGCCGCCCAACGCCGCGCCGCCGCCCCTCGGCCGGCTCGGCCCCTACACCTTCACCCGCAAACTCGGCGAGGGCGCGCAGGGCACGGTTTACCTCGCGACCGGGCCCGACGGGCACCCCGTCGCGGTCAAGGTGCTCAACCGGCGTTTCTTCGGCGACAACGCGGCCTGCCAGGACTTCCTCAAAGAGGCGGAGATCGCCAGGCGGGTGCGTTCCTTCTCCACGGCGCGTGTCATCGACACCGGGATGATGGACGACGTCGTCTACATCGTGAGCGAATACGTTCCCGGCCACTCCCTCGACCGGCTGATCCGGGAGCACGGGCCGCGCGACGGCGACAGCGTCACCCGGCTGGCGGTCGGTACGGTGGCCGCGCTCAAGGGCATCCACGCGGCGAACGTCGTGCACCGCGACTTCAAGCCGGCCAACATCATCATCGGCCCCGACGGGCCGCGGGTGATCGACTTCGGCATCGCCAAGTCCTTGGACCGGGCCACCATGACGTCGGGCAACATCAAGGGCACGCTCGTCTACATGTCGCCGGAGCAGATCAACGGGGACGAGGTCACGCCGGCGTCCGACATCTTCAGCTGGGCCGCGACCATGATCTTCGCGGCGACCGGGCGGCACGCCTTCGAGGGCAACTCGACCCCGCACATCTACCGGCTGATCATCAGCCACCAGCCGGACCTCTCCATTCTGCCGCCCGCCCTCCGCGCCCCCATTCACGCCTGCCTGGCCAAGGACCCGCGGCACCGGCCCACCGCCGCCGAGGTGATGCAGGAGGTCACCGACTGACGGGCCGGGGCCGGATCAGGTTTCAGATTCCTCGCGAGAAGTGCAGGGAGTAGGGAATGCCCGGCTTGGAAAGCGCGGTCGTCACCGCGGGAAGCGCCATCGCACGCCGGGCCGCCAGGGAATGGCTCGGCGCCCGCATGGCGCGCTCCGAACGCGACAGCGACCTCAAGGACCTCATTCAGGCCTCCTTTCGTGACCGTGTCGTACGCCGCAGGTTCGAAAACCAGCTCGACGGCATCGCGCTGGCCGTCGAGGACCGGCTGCGGGCACTCGTGGAGGCCGAGTTCCGGGGACTTTCCGCCGACGCCCGCGCTGCCGTACTCACGGAGGTCGTCGACACCCTCGCCCGCGCCGACCTCACCGACGAGGCGCTGCTCGACGCCGACGCCGACCCGCTGAAACTCGCCGAACGCCTCACCGCCCGGCTGCCCGCGCCCCGGCTCGGCGACGCCGAGGACCGGCTTTACGCGGTGCTGCTCGCGGAGTCGCTGGAATGCCTCGTGCGGATGATGCAGCAGCTGCCGCAGTTTCTGCCGCGGGTCGCGACGGAGAACCTGAGCCGCCTGACCGGACTGGCCGAGCAGATGGAACGCATGCTCGCCCGCATGCCCGTGCGCACCCTCGACGCACCGGAGGGGAACCAGGACGACGAGGCGTTCACCCGGCGCTATCTCGACCACATCAGCCGCGTGCTCGACCAGGTCGAGTTATTGGGGGTGCGGGTCGAGAACTTCCGGCCGCGCACCTCTTTGAGCGTCGCCTACATCAGCCTCAGTGTGACCCGCGAGGTCGACGACACACGCGCCACCTACGAGCGTATGCCGCTGTCCTCCCTCACCGGGCCCGGCGCCGAGACAGCCGATCTCAGCAGTCTCCGTGTCGAAGGCGCGCTCGGCCGGTCGCGGCTGCTGTTGCTGCGCGGCGACGCGGGATCCGGGAAGAGCACGCTTTTGCGCTGGCTCGCGGTGACCGCGGCGCGCAGCGGATTCGCCGAGGACCTCGCGGAGTGGAATGGCTGCGTCCCCTTTCTCGTCAAACTCCGCAGCCACGCCGACGGCAGGTTCCCCTCCCCCGAGGAATTCCCTGACGACGTCGCTCCGGAAGTGACGGGCCGGATGCCGCGAGCCTGGGTGGAGCGGATTCTCGACGCCGGACGCGGCCTGCTCATGGTGGACGGCGTCGACGAACTCATCCCCCGGCACCGCCCCGCCGTACGCCAGTGGCTGTCCCGGTTGCTCGCCGCCTATCCCGGCCTGCGGGTCGTGGTGACCTCACGCCCCACGGCGGCCGACGCCAAATGGCTGGAGGACGAGGGCTTCACCTCGGCGCTGATGCAGCCCATGTCACCGGCCGACCTCGCCAACCTGATCCGCCAATGGCACACCGCCATGCGTGACTGCCCCAGCCTGCCGTGCCCGGCCGGCGACCTGGAGGCCTATGAGCACCGGCTGCTCTCCCGCGTGGAAAGCAGCCCCCATCTGCGCCAACTGGCCACCACCCCGCTGCTGGCCGCCATGCTCTGCGCCCTCAACCTGGACCGGCGCACACAGTTGCCACACAACCGCATGGGGTTGTACGACGCGGTGCTGGCCATGCTCCTCGAACGGCGCGACGCGGAACGGGGCATCGAGGACCGCATCACGCTCGACCCCGAACAGAAGGTGTGGATCCTGCGCGACCTGGCCTGGCGCCTGGTGTCTACGGGACGGTCGGAGCTCGCGAAGGACACGGCGTTGAGCCGGATCCAGCAGCGGCTTTCGGTGATGACACGGATGCCGCATTCGGCGGCGGAGGTGCTGGAACATTTGCTGCTGCGAAGCGGCATGTTGCGGGAGCCGGTGCCGGGTCGCGTCGACTTCGCTCATAAGACGGTGCAGGAATATCTGGCGGCCAAACAGGTCGTGGAGGACGAGGACGTCGATGCGGTGGTCGGGAAGGCGCATCTCGACCAGTGGCGCGAGGTCATCGTCATGACGGCGGGGCACGCGCCTCGGAGATTGCGGGTGGCGCTGCTAAGGGGGTTGCACAAATCACACCGCTTCAACTCGATCAGCATCCCCACCGCCCACTGGGACCGGCACGCGCAGAAGGACAGCTGGCTGGATCTCGACCACGCGCAGTCCGTCCACGACGACGATTTCCAGCGCCGTGCCGGGAAGTGCGATGCCCGGACATGGTCGCAGGTGAGACGTCAGCATCGAACGGGCTGGGTTTACTCGATCGACCGTTGACGTCCGCCCGACACGGAAGAGCCACCGCCCAAGAGAACTGGCAGGTGAGGGAGATAACGGAACCGAACCCGATCACACCCCGGCGTCTCTGGCGTGACCGCGATTTCACCATATTCTGGGCCGCCCAGACCCTCTCCGTGGTCGGCGACTCCTTCGCTCTCATCGCCGTCCCGCTTCTCATCCTCCAGGCCACCGGCTCCGTCGCCCAGATGGGCCTGCTCACCGGCATCTCGGGAGCCGCCTCCGTCCTCGCCGGGATCCTCGTCGACAGGTTCGACCGGCGCCGGCTGCTCATCGCCTGCGACCTCATTAGGTTCGCCCTCTACGTCCTGATTCCCCTGGCCTGGTTGATCAGCCCGCAGATCTGGCTGCTCTACGCGGTGCTCCCCCTCGCCGCGATGGTCGGCATGGTGTTCTCGGTCACCTACGTCACCGCTGTGCGCGGCCTGGTGGGCGACCAGCGCGTGACCGAGGCGAACGGCAGGCTCTACGCCACCGCGGCAGCCGCATCGGTCGTCGGCCCGATGCTGGCCGGGGTCGTCGTCGCCGCTGTCGGACATCCCGGGGCGATCGCCATCAACGCCGTAAGCTTCGCCCTGTCGGCCGCCGGTTTCCGCTTCATCGACATCACGCGCCACTCCCCCGCCCCCTCCACGCCCATCCCGCGAGAGAATCCCAGGCGCGAGTTTCTCGCCGGTGCCGTCTTCCTCTGGCGCCATCCCGTGCTGCGGCCCCTGACGGTGCTGCTGTCGTTCTTCATCTTCCTGACGCTCGGCCTCACCGACGTCATCATCTACCGCCTCAAACACGACCTGTCGCAGACAGACGCCGTCGTCGGCGGCGTCCTCGGCGCGGCCGCCGTCGGCACCATGCTCGGTGCCCTCGCCGTCGCCCGCATCCGCACCGCACTAGGCTTCGGCCCCACCTGGATCAGCGCCATCGCCGCCGCCGGCCTGGCGATCGCCTCCCTGGGCATCACCGGCACCGTGTGGGGCGTGACCGCCGCCATGGCCGCCTACCTCGCGTGTGTCAGCGTCGCGGGCATATCCTCCATGTCCCTCCGCCAGCAGGTGACCCCCGACCACCTCCTGGGCCGGGTCACCTCGGCCTTCTGGACCATCCACTTCTCCCTCGGCCCGATCGGCGCCGCCGCACTCACCTGGAGCGCCCAGGCGTTCACCACGACCCCGGTCTTCATCGTCGCGGGACTCGCCTGCCTCCTCATCGCCCTGACCGCCCTCCTCACCCCGGTCCGCCGGCGAACCCCCGAAAAACCCGACACCACGTAAACGACTTTCACCGCCAGATACGCAGGGCATCGATCCAGAGTTTGCGCACACAGAGTCACGCTCACCGACCGGGGCAGACGGCCGGCCCGGCATCCGCCGTACAGCCTTGGCATGGAGCCACCCTCACCCCGCCGCAGTGACGTCCAGGGCGGCAGGGTGAAGGCGTGTCACTCGGTGGAGATCAACCTGTCACGGGTTCTCCACCGAGACATAGATCTCGATCGTCCCGTTCACCGTGATGGAAGAGATCGCTCCCTTGCCGGTAACCGGCCCCTCGGCGTCGGCCCACGTCATTGAGCCGGGCGGCCGATATCTCACGGCGACGTAGTGATATCCGGGGCCGCCGTTGGGGCACTGACTGTATGCCGTGTTCGAGCTCAAGAGGTAAGCGAAGCAGTCCTTCGGGTTGCCGGCCGCGTTCGCCGACGAGGCCGTTCCCGTGAGAAGTGCGGATGCGACGAACACAGTTGCGAGGAGCGCTCTCACGAGCCTACTGGATTTCACGAAAAGTCCCTTACTGTTCGAGCTGAAGAGATGCCGGCGATTTCCGCACGACCTGGGAGAATCTTTGTCACGCCGATCCCCCGGTCCTGAGTTCGAGTCAGCCGAGAAGCGTACGGCAAAAGCCACGAAAAGACGTGACACATCGTGGCGAAATGCGAACGCTTCGACTTCTCGTATTCTCGGCTCTCCAGTAACCGGGAGAAGATGTACACGCCCGGCAGGAGAAGCGAGGGATCCGCCGCCGAATCAACAGGTGGCAGAGCCGGCGCGTCACGGATATTGCTCTACTCCGTAGGAAAGAATCCTGCCGCTGACGGAAATCCAGGAGGTTGCCGACGGACTCATCAGGGGCCCGTAGGCAGTGTAGGTCGCCGTGCCAATGGGGGCTTGATAAGTCACCCACACCCGGTGAGAACCCCTCCCCGACGGGCTACACATACTGTAGGCCGTGTAGTTGTCGTAGAGGGCCGAAAAGCATTGGGAGGCGGCGGCTGTAGCGGCTGAGCCGGTGCCGAGCACGAGCCCGGAGCCGATGATTGTCGTGGCGGCCAGAGCTCCCGCCAGCTTTCTGATGTTCATGCGAGATTCCCTACTGTGGTCAGGTCAGTAGTACACGCAGATATTCGGTTGGATCCCGGTCGGCTCGACGCCGACGTCCCATTGTCGAAGCGGCTGACGCGCCCTGCGGCATCCTCCCCTGACGAGCACGAATTGTTAAGGAAGCTTCCTTGTCAGAAGATACGTTGCCAAGAGTGAGTGTCAAGGCCCATTCCACACCTCGTTCATGGCTCCTGGTCTTCGCCGGCGAGGTGGAAGTCGCCACCGTGGCAACCGTCCCAGAAGTCACCACAGCCATACATGATCAAATATGACAAGATAGGGGGATGCGGGCAAACCTCATAGTCATCTACACGCATCGACTGAGTGAGTGCCGGAAGTTCTACGAGTCGTTGGGGTTGGTGTTCGAGGAGGAGCAGCACGGGACCGGGCCTCGGCATTTCGCTGCCGTGCTCCCCGGCGGCATGGTGTTCGAGCTCTATCCGGCGGCGGCGCCGGGGCGGGAGTCCGGGCCGGTGCGGCTGGGGTTCGGGAGCGAGGTGAGGGCGAGGCACGGATATGCCGCGGGGCGGCATATGTTGCGTGATCCCGACGGCCGGACCATCGAGTTGCATGTCGCAGGTTAGGTAGAAGCAATGGCACGAACGTCGGCGATGGCCGCGTTTGGGAGTCTGCTGGATCGGTCGTTGGTGCAGATCCAGGAGGCTGTGGCGGATGCTCGCCGCTTTGACCGGCTGACCGTCGTCGACGTCAGTGATGTCTGGGACAACAACACGTTCCCGCTTTTCCAGTGTGCCTCCGCCGGCACGCGGTGGGGACGTGAGCGGAGGGCTCGTGCCGCACTGCGGTGGATGGCCGAGCTCGGGGCCTCGCGGCGGGCGTGGATGGTCGAGCAAGGGGCGTCGGCGGGGTTCGCGCTTGACTCACTGCTTGACCCGGTGGAAACAGGGCGGGCCTTCTTCCGGGACAGCCGGGGGAAGGTCAGGCCCTCGAGAACGGCGCTGACCGGGGAGACGGTGGGCGCTCTCGCCGGCGACTACGATCTGCGCGGTGCCGAGGTGCGGCAGATCATGGTGGAGCGGGTCGGCACCCGGTTGAGGGCTTCCCTCATTTTGACTGCCGAGCGGTGCTATGCCGTACCCGGCGATTCCGCGTCGCCTGCCGAACTGCGGTTCTCCGTTGAGGATCTCGTGGCAGGGCGCTTTGACGCCGATGACGGTACAGGTGCCGTGTTGAGCTGTGCAAATGGTGAAATATCGGTGCGCTTGGGGAGGCGCGGACTGCTTCTCGGCGGCAGCGGCAGCGTTTACATCGACGACCACAGCTGGCATCTGTCGAAAGCGGGGCGAGCCGCCGATGCGATCGCTCCCCCGTTTGTGAGGTCCGATGCACGCCCCCGGCCCAAGCGGCACGCCCTTGGCGAGAGTGCTCAAGTGGCGGCGGGAGTTGTGCACTGGGCGATGCTGTCCATCCGCATGGTCCGCTTCGCCCAGTGCGTCGATCACCCTTTGCTCCGTTCTCTCGCCCGGACCTTCGCGGGTGCGGGAACGGCTGTGGTGGCCGCAGGGGCCGCATTTGGAGCGGGCCGGCGAGAAAGACGCTTCCGGGAGTTGGTCGTTCACTGGGCCGGCCGCGGTGGGCCCGGGCTGGCTCCGTGGTTCGCCGAGGCGTTGACGACAGTGAGGGAGCCGGTGCCCGGTTGGGTGGAGGAACTGGTGGGCTCGTTTCCTCCGGTCGCCGATCAAGAGGTGGAGCCGGCGGTCACAGCGGGCGAGGTCCGGCTGGCGAAGTTCACTGCCGACGCGACCGTTTTTCACATGGCATCACCCTCCGCCGTGGAAGGCGATGCCGCCTGGGATTTGCATGTGGTGCCCGGAAAAGCGGACGAGGGGTTTCACCTCGACACCACCACATGGGCGCCCGGTTGACATCAGGTGCGGGATTTGCGTTTCAGTGAGCGCGGGGTGCAGGCGTTGCCGCACTTGCCACACATGCGGAACAACCGCTCGATGAGCCTACGCATCGGCCTTCGCCTCCCCGTCGTGGAGCTTGATCATCAGCAGGGCGTGTGACAGCGTCCCCCCGGCCCGTACGGCGGCAGCCGTCATGGCCGTCTCCGCGAGTTCCTCGGCCGTGACTCCGGCCGCGCGGGCCTGCCGTACATGGACGTCGATGCAGAGTTCGCACTGGGTCGTCAGGGCGATGGCGAGGGCGATCAGTTCGCGGTAGCGGAGCGGGACGGCGCCGTCGGGGCGTGTGCTGGTCTCGTGGAAGGCGAGGAAGGCCGAGGCTTCGACGGGGGCGAGCTCCCGCAGCCTAGGAATGAGGTCCAGGTCGGAGGGGTGTTTGTAACACATATGTCGATCAAAGCGGGGGCATGCCCACCCCGTCCAAGTCCATCTGCGACCGGGTGATAAAGGCACTGATATCGTGCCTGCATGGATCTCCGGCGGCTGCTCTATTTCGTTGCTGTGGCCGAGGAGGGCAACGTCGGGCGGGCCGCCCGCAGGTTGCACATGTCGCAGCCACCGTTGAGCCAGCGCATCCGTGAGCTTGAGGCCGAGCTCGGCTGCACGTTGTTCGAGCGCACGCCCTCGGGGATGGTGCTGACGGCGCCGGGCGAGGTGCTGCTGCGTGAGGCGCGCGACGTGCTGAGCCGGATGGACGTGGCGCGTGAGCGGGTGCTGGCGGCGGCGGGGGTGCAGCGGCTGGTGATCGGGGTGCTGGGGCCGGGCGAGGAGGTGCTCTCGGCGCGGGTGGCGCCTAGGTTCCGGCAGGCTCACCCGCATGCGATGGTGCAGCTGCGCCAGGGCGAGTTCACCGACCCGACGATCGGCCTGGCGTCAGGGGCGGTGGATCTGGCGATCACCCGCGGGCCGTTCGGCGCCACGGGGCTGGTCGTGCGGAAGGTCGCTGAGGAGCCGTGCGTGGTGGCGCTGCCCGCCGGGCACGCGCTGGCGCGGGCGGACGACGGGGTACGGCTGGCGGAGCTGGCCGGGTGCGTCTGGGTGCGGCCGCCCGCCGAGTCGGACGCGTTGTGGCGGGCCTTCTGGCAGCCGGCGGGTGAGGGGGACGGGCCGCAGGTGCGGTCGGTCGACGAGTGCCTGCACGCGGTGTTGTGGAACGGGGCGGTGGCGATGCTGCCGGCGAAGGTCGTGCCGCGCTATGCGGTGGACGGGGTGGTGTTCCGGCCGATTCTCGACGCCGCCCCCAGTGCCCTGGTGCTGGCGTGGCGGCGCTCGGACAACTCCCCGCTGGTCGCCGCCTACGTCCGTATGTTCACTGACGCCCACCGCCGCTTCACGGCCACCGCTTGACCGCGCTCAGCACCACGAACCGCCGCCGCTTCACCGTCGGCGCTTGACCGCGCTCAGCACCACGAACTTGGGGTTGCTCGCCACGAGCTCGCAGTTGCCGAACAGCCGGCGCAGTTTCACGTGGTAGCCCAGGTGGCGGTTGCCGACGACGCGGAGTTCGCCGCCGGGGCGCAGGGCGGTGCGCGCGCCGGTGAACATGCGCCACGCGACCTCGTCGGTGACGGCGCGGTGGCTGTGGAACGGCGGGTTGTTGAGGACGAGGTCGACGGTGCCGGGCGCTGTGCCGGTGAGGGCGTCGGCCACGTGGAACTCGGCTTTCACGCCGTTGAGGTCGAATGTGGCCTCGGCGGAGGCCACGGCCTGGTGGGACTCGTCGACGCAGACGACGTGCGCGTCGGGGTTGAGGAGCGCGGCGGCGAGGCCGACGACGCCGTTGCCGCAGCCGAGGTCGACGATGTGCGCCGCCCCCCGCGTCCGGGGGAGGTTTTGCAGCAGGAATCTGGTGCCGACGTCTAGGCGCTCGGCGCAGAAGACGCCGGCGTGGTTGACGACGGTGCGGCCGGAGACGGGGCCGATTCCGGACGGCAGGGCGTAGCTTTTCGGCCACGGGCTGGGGCCCGGCGCACGGCCGGGGTCCACCGTACTGAAGATCAGCCGGGCCTTCCGCTCGGCGAGCGAGGTGCGGGTGGGACCGATGACGCGGTCGAACAGGGCGAGGGTCGAGGTGTGGATCTCGGTGGTCTTGCCCGTCCCCGCGACGACGCTGCCCGGGTGCAGGAGGTGGGCGAGGCGGTGCAGCCGGTCCTCCAGGTAGGCGAGGCTCTTCGGGACGCGGATCAGCAGCGTGTCGATGCGATCGGGCGGGGTGTCGCGGCTGGACAGCAGTGTCGCCCCGGTGCGCCCGTTGCGGTCGAGGTTGGCCCGGGTGGCCAGCTGGGTGAGGTGGGAGCCGGCGATCTGGGCAGGGCGCAGGTCCGCCAGCGCGACGGTCAGAGCGCCCCACCTGTCGCCGACGATGACGACGTTCCCGCCGGGGCCTCCGGAGTCGTGGAGGTGCCGCAGCAGGTATTCGTCGGCGGCGTCCCAGGCGCGCAGCGCGTCGCGCGGGTCGTCGGGGTGGCGGGCGAGGTCGAAGCCGCCCTGAGGCGTCGTCATGCGGTCCATGGTGTGATCACCGTAGCGTCCGGCCGGAGTTGCCCGCGTATCCGTCGACGGTGAGCATCGGGGGCCGTTCGGGCACGGAGACGTCGCGGGTGGTGGGGGCGTGGCCGCCGGGCGTGCGGCGGAACTGCGAGAGGCGGGGCGACGGCGGATCCAGCGACACGATCTTGCTCTGCCGTTCGAGGCGGGCCCAGGCGGTGTGCAGGATCTGGGCCGACATGCCGCCGAGCGCCTCGGTGGACTGGTGGGAGTGCACGCGGCGGCCGAGGTCGACCTGGGCGAGGGCGTCGAGGCCGGCGAGTTCGAGCAGGTCGACGAGCAGCCCGAGTTCGACGCCGTAGCCGGTGACGAACGGGACACGTTCGAGCGCGGTGCGCCGCCCGGCGTATTCACCGGCGAGCGGCTGCACGAAGCCGGCCAGCCGCGGCCAGTGGAGGTTGAGGAGGGGCCGTGCGACGAGCTCGGTGACCCTGCCGCCCCCGGCGCGCTGTCCGTGGAGGGGCCGGTCGTAGCACCCCTTGACGTAGGCGACGCCGGGGTCGGTGAGCAGGGGGCCGAGCAGGCCGGTGACGAAGGTGGTGGTGAAGCTGCGCAGGTCGGCGTCGACGAAGACCAGCAGGTCGCCGCTTGTGACGGCGAGCGACTTCCACAGGGCCTCCCCCTTGCCGTCGAGGGGTTTGAGGGCGGGGAGGATCTCGTCCTGGGCGTGTACGGCGGCGCCGGCGCTGGCGGCGCGCGACGCGGTGTCGTCGGTCGAACGGGAGTCGATGACGACGAGTTCGTCGACGAGGGGGACGGCTTCCATGAGGTCGCGGCGAATGGCGGTGACGATCTCGCCGACGGTGGCCGCCTCGTTGCGTGCGGGGAGGACGACGCTGACGGTGGTGGTGCCCTTGGCTGCCAAGAGGGAGGGCAGGGGCCAGTCGGACGACGTTGTCGTGCGCCTGCGGAGCCAGACCTCGACCTCAGGCAGCACGCATTACCTCCCCAACCACAACGACTACGACCACCTCACCTTATGCCGCACACAAGTGTGATCAGCGTGCGGCGTGGCGCTCCAGGAAGGCGTAGACGTCGGCCTCGTCGACTCCGGGGAAGGACCCGGGCGGCAGGGCGGCGAGCACATGCGAGTTGGCGCGTGCGGAGGGCCAGGCGAAACCCTCCCAGCGTTGAGCGAGCTCGACGGGGGGACGGCGGCAGCAGTCGCCCGTCGGGCAGGCCGACTTGGTGCGGTGGGTGGTCTCCCGGCCCCGGAACCAGCGGGACTCGCGGTATGGCACGCCCAGGGTGATCGCGAAGTCGCGCTCGCGGGACGGATCCACGTGGGCCACGCAGAAGTAGGTCCCGGTGGGCGAGTCGGAGTATTGGTAGTAGACCGAGAACCGGTCCGGCGACTGGAACACCTGCCGGCCCGACCATTTCAGGCACATGCGCTGCCCTTCGATGGCTCCCTGCTCGTCGGCGGGGAAGACGATGCCGTCGTTCTCGTAGGCCTTGTAGATGGTGCCCCCGGCGTCGTTGCGCACGAAGTGGCAGACGAGGCCGAGGTGGTGGGTGGCGAGGTTGGTGAACCTGTGGGCGGCCATCTCGTAGGACACGGCGAACACGTCCCGCAGGTCCTCGACCGATAGCGCCCGGTCCTGCTTCGCCTCCCTGAGGTAGGGCACGGCGGCCGTCTCGGGCACGAGCACGGCGGCGGCGAAGTAGTTGGCCTCGGTGCGCTGGCGCAGGAAGTCGGCGAAGTCGCGGGGTTTGTGGTGACCCAGGGCGAAGTGGCCGAGGGTCTGGAGCAAAATCGTGCGCGGTGTGTGCATGCCGAGCTGCTCGTGTTTGACGTAGAGCCGCCGGTTGCGCAGGTCGGTGATCGAGCGCACCGACCGCGGCAGATCCTGCACGGTGTGTACGGTGAAGCCGAAATGGGTGACCAGCGCCTGCACGGTGCTCTGGGACAGGGCTCCGGTGCGGTAGCCGACCTGCGACAGGGCTTCTGCGGCGGCTTTCTCGATGTCGGCGAAGTAGTTGCCGAGCTCGCGCTGCCTGCGGCGGAGCTCGGCGTTGGCGGCCCTTGCCTCCTCGGGCGTGGCGGTGCCGCGGGCCTGACGTGACCGCAGCTCGCCGTAGAGGGCGAGAATGTGTTCGAGCACGTCGTTGGGCACTCGCGCGGAGACCTTGAGCTTGGGCAGGCCGAGTGCGGCGTAGACGGGGTCGCGCTGAGCCTCCTCCAGGGCGATCTCCAGTTGGGCGCGCCGGTTCGGCGGGTGTCGTCGCAGCAGTTCTTCCACGGGCACGTTGAGCGCCGCCGCGAGTGACTTGAGCAGAGAGAGCTTGGGCTCGCGCTTGCCGTTCTCCAGCAGGGAGAGCTGGCTGGGCGCGCGTCCGACCCGCCCGCCGAGGTCGGCGAGGGTGAGTCCACGTTGCTTGCGCAGGTGGCGTAGCCGCTGTCCGAACGCGATCAGATCGAGTTCCTGAGTCAAAGACAGCGGTTCTTCGCCCAGCAATGACGTCATACGAGGATCCTAAGCGAAATTTCCGGCGTTCTTACGAACCAATACATACTGTGGCGCCCCCGTCAAGGGGCTCGCTCCCACTCTCGGACACACGTTGTCATTGGTCTAGTCCATTTGGAAAACTTGAACTTTCTTCTTAGCCGAATACCGGTAAGTCTTGTCGTTTGAGAGAAGAACTGACGATTTTTCTGCAACTTCATCCTTGTTTGCCCGGTCTGGCGCGGCCCACACTCAAGGCAAGGCACCCAGGGGACGAAGGAGTGAAAACCATGGTCGACCGCCTCAAGGGAGCTGCGGAAGAACTGCGGCGCGAGTGGGAGAACGACCCTCGCTGGCGGAACATTGAACGCACCTACACCGCCGAGGACGTCGTGCGGCTGCGGGGCACGGTTCAGGAAGAGCACACACTGGCCAGGCTTGGCGCGGAGAGGTTGTGGCACCTCCTCCACTCCGAGGACTATGTGCACGCCCTTGGGGCCCTGACGGGCAACCAGGCCGTGCAGCAGGTCAAGGCGGGGTTGAGGGCCATCTACCTGTCCGGGTGGCAGGTCGCCGCGGACGCCAACCTGGGCGGGCAGACATATCCCGACCAGAGCCTCTACCCCGCCAACTCGGTGCCCGCCGTCGTGCGCCGGATCAACAACGCGCTGCTCCGCGCCGACCAGATCACCTGGTCGGAGGGTGTGGCCGACGCTCCCCACTGGCTGGCGCCCATCGTGGCCGACGCCGAGGCGGGCTTCGGCGGAGTGCTCAACGCCTACGAACTGATGAAGGGCATGATCGCCGCCGGTGCGGCGGGCGTGCACTGGGAGGACCAGCTCGCCTCCGAGAAGAAGTGCGGCCACCTCGGCGGCAAGGTGCTGATCCCCACCGGCCAGCACATCAAGACCCTGAACGCCGCACGCCTGGCGGCCGACGTCGCCGGGGTCCCCTCTCTGGTCATCGCGCGGACCGACGCACAGGCCGCGACCCTGCTGACCAGCGACGTGGACCCCCGCGACCAGCAGTTCACCACCGGTGAGCGCAGCGCCGAGGGCTTCTACCGGGTGCGCAACGGCGTCGACGCCTGCATCGCCCGCGGTCTGGCATACGCGCCCTACTCCGACCTGCTCTGGATGGAGACCTCCACGCCCGACCTGGACGTGGCCCGCGAGTTCGCCGAGGCGATCAAGGCGCGCTACCCCGACCAGATGCTCTCCTACAACTGCTCCCCGTCGTTCAACTGGAAGAAGCACCTGGACGACTCCACGATCGCGAAGTTCCAGAGGGAACTGGGTCACATGGGGTACAAGTTCCAGTTCATCACGCTGGCCGGCTTCCACTCGCTGAACTACTCGATGTTCGACCTGGCCGCCGGCTACGCCGAGTCCGGCATGACGGCCTACGTCGACCTGCAGGAGCGCGAGTTCGCCGCCGAGTCCCGCGGATACACCGCCACCCGCCACCAGCGGGAGGTCGGCACCGGATACTTCGACCTGGTCAGCACGGCCATCGCGCCGGACTCCTCCACGACGGCCCTGTCGGGGTCGACCGAGGAGGAGCAGTTCGAGGCTCACTAACCCGAACACCGGGATCCGCCTGAACAGATCTCATGGGCACGGGATGGTTACCCCGGCGGATCCCGGCGACCAGGTGAAGCAGCCCGCGTTCCAGGGAAGCGCAGTCCTCTGGAACGCGGGCTGTCCACGTGCCCGGGATATCCGATTGCCCCCGGTGGCGGCGCGCCGTAGGTTGAGACGTTCTCACCGTCCGTCCGCACGGCTCCGCCGTGCCCGCGTGCCCCCCCGGGAGACCGTCTTCCAGCTCTATTTACGCATCGCCCTCTACGGATTCCGCAAACATTCGACCTACCGCGCCGCCGCACTCGCCGGGGCCTTCACCAACACCGTCTTCGGCATCCTTCGCGCCTACGTCCTGATCGCCCTGTGGGAGGCCCGCCCCGGCCTCGGCGGCTACGACGTGGTGGACGCCGTCACCTTCTGCTTCCTCTCCCAGGCCGCCATCGGGCCCATGCAGATGTTCGGCGGCTCCCTCGACCTCGCCCGCCGGGTCCGCAGCGGGGATGTGGCGATCGACCTGATGCGCCCGGCCTCGCTCCAGCTCTGGTCACTCGCCGACGACCTCGGCCGGGCCTTCTACCTGCTCCTCGTGCGCAGTGTGCCGCCCACGCTGATCGGCGCGGCGCTGTTCGGCCTGACGGCTCCGCAGACGGTGTGGCGGTGGCCGGAGTTCGGCGCCAGTTTCGCCCTCGGCCTGCTCACCAGCTTCGGCTGGCGTTACCTGATCGCGCTCTCGGCCTGCTGGATCGACGACGACAGGGGCGTGCAGGCGCTCTCGGGCGTGCTGATGAGCTTCTTCAGCGGCATGATCCTCCCGCTGACGATCTTCCCCGGCTGGCTCGGCGCGGTAGCGCAGGCCACGCCGTGGGCCGCGATGGTGCAGGTGCCGGTCGACGTCTACCTGGGCACCCGCGGCCTGTGGGAGGCCCTGGCCTTCCAGGGGGCGTGGGCCGCCGCGCTGCTCGCGCTCGGCGCGCTGGCCACGGCGGGGGCCCGGCGCAAGGTGGTGATCCAGGGTGGTTAGGACTTATGTGCTGCTCGCCTGGACCTGGATGCGGGCGTCCTACCAATACCCGCTGTCGGCGGCGATGATGACGGTCGCGTCCTTCGTCGTGAACGCCCTGGACATCGCGGCCATCTGGGTGATCTTCGCCCACGTGGAGCGCCTCGGCGGCTTCTCCCTGCCGGAGGTCATGCTCTTGTACGGCACAGCCGGCTTGTCCTTCGGCCTCGCCGATCTGCTGTTCGGCAATGTCGACCGGCTCAGCGGGCACATCCGGAGCGGCTCGTTCGACACCGTCCTGATCCGCCCGGTGAGCCCGTTCGTGCAGGTGGCGGTGGACCGCTTCAGCGTGCAGCGGTTCGGCCGCGTGCTTCAGGCGGCCGTGGTGCTGGCTCTCGCCGTACCCCAGCTCGATCTGACGGCGAGCCGGGCGTGGATGGTGCCGGTGATGATCGTCTGCGGGTTCGCGATCTTCGTGTCGGTGTTCACGCTGGGCGCGGCGTTGCAGTTCCTGCTGACCGACGCGCCGGAGGTGGCCAACGCGTTCACCTACGGCGGCAACCAGCTCACGCAATATCCGCTCAGCATCTACGGGGGCGAGCTGGTGCGCGGGGTGACCTTCGTGCTGCCACTGGCCTTCGTCAACTGGCAGCCCGCGCTGTTCGTGCTGGACCGGGACGACCCGCTCGGCCTGCCGCACTGGCTCAGGTTCGCCTCGCCGCTGGCGGCGCTGCTGCTGGGGCTGGTCGCGGCGGCGGCCTGGCGGGCGGGCATCCGCCGTTACCGTTCGACGGGGAGTTGACGTGATCGAGGTGGAGAGGGCCGGCCGGTCGTTCACGCACCGGCGCAAGGCCGGGGTGCTGCGGCGGGAGCGGCATGTGGTGCACGCGGTCCGCGATCTCACTTTCTCCGTGGCGCCCGGGGAGTTCGTGGGCTATCTGGGGCCGAACGGCGCCGGCAAGTCGACGACGATCAAGATGCTGACGGGCATCCTCACCCCGACGACGGGCCGGGTGCGGGTGGCGGGTCTCGATCCCTCCCGGCGGCGTACGGCGCTGGCCCGGCGGATCGGCGTGGTGTTCGGGCAGCGGACGACGCTCTGGTGGGATCTGCCGCTGCGCGATAGCTTTGAGCTGGTCAGGCACCTTTACAACGTAGATCAGGGGGATTTCCGGCGGCGGCTCGCCGAGCTGGAGGAGCTGCTGGACCTGGGTTCGTTCCTCCACATCCCGGTCAGGCAGCTCAGCCTCGGCCAGCGCATGCGGGGAGATCTCGCCGCCGCGCTGCTGCACGCGCCGTCGGTGCTGGTGCTGGACGAGCCCACCATCGGGCTCGACGTGGTCAGCAAGGCCGCGCTGCGCGCCTTCCTGCGCGAGCTGAACGCCGAGCGCGGCACGACGGTACTGCTCACGACCCACGACCTCGGGGATGTGGAGCGGCTCTGCAGCCGGGTGATGGTGATCGACCACGGCCGGCTGTCGTTCGACGGCACCCTCGGCGACCTGCGGGCGACGGCGCCGGAGGAGAGTTCGATCGAGGACGTGGTCGCCCGCCTCTACACGGGCGGCGGCTAGTAGTAGCCGCTCTCGGACTCGTCGTCGTCCTCCCCGTCCGCATGGCGGGGCGCCCACCGGGAGGGGAGGAGGACGGGCACGAACAGCAGCACGCCGAGCAGGCCGAACAGGCCGGTGCGCAGCAGGGCGAGGTTCCCGACGCCGGCGGTCAGCAGCACCTCGTGCAGGGAGGAGTCGCGGGGGATGATCGAGAGGGCCCTTGGGGTGTCGAGGGCGAAGACCACCGTCCACGACAGCAGCACGATGGAGGGCACGAAGGACGCGAGCGGCGAGATGGGGCCGATGGCCACGATGCCGAGGACGAGGCCGACCGCCGCCATGACGCCGAGCCCCGTCCAGAGTCTGTCGCTGTCGGTTGGTCCTGTTGCGGGCACCGCGTTCGCGATCTCGCTGACAGACCAGCCCCCACCGACGAGGAGGGCTGCCGTCACGACCAGTCCGATGAGAAATCCAATGAAGTGTCGCATTGTTCGCACCTCAGCTTCGGAGGGTGCCTCGCGGCGAATCGCGAATGACCTTAGCGACAAAACACCTTAAAAACAGCTTCTTCCGCTGATCCGTAGGGGTGCCCGCCGAGCCCGGCGGCACCGGGCTCACCCCGTGATGTCGCGGCCGGTGAAGCGTGCCCATGCCGTACTCAGCGCCACCAGTGTGTAGGCGGCGTAGACCAGCAGCCCGTCGACGAGCCTGGCCACTCCCATCGGCGATCGCAGCACCTCGTCGAAGGCCGTCCACCACGAGGTGATGAGATACGGCCTGAGCGGCGCGAGGTCCGGAAGGGCGCCGAGGAGCTGGAACACGACCACGCCCACGACGACGCCCGCGACGACGCCGATCGGGCTGTCGGCCAGCGTGGACACCGCCAGGGCGACGGCCGCGAGGGCGGCCATGCCCGCGGTGGCGTAGCCTGCGACGATCAGCAGCCGCAGCAGGGAGTCCGCCAGGGAAATCGTGGTGCCCGAAAGCAGCGCCACCGGCCCAGAAGGGAACAGCGCCCACCCGGCGGCCAGCGCCGAGAGCATGATCAGCAGCACCGCGGCCAGGGCATAGAGCACCGCGCCCAGATATTTCGCCGCGAGGAGCCGGGTGCGGCCCGCCGGCACGGCCAGCAGATAACGCAGGGTGCCGCTCGCCGCCTCCCCCGCCACCGCGTCGCCGGCCACCACCGTGACGGCGATCGGCAGCAGGAACGGCGTCATCACGGCCATGGCGCCGAACGCGAGGAACAGGCCGTTGCCCGTGACCCGCGTGAAGAGCGTCACCTCCGCGCCTATGCCCCCGGACGAATAACGCACCACGACCGCGATCGCGACGGGAAGGAGGGCGAGGGCGGCCAGGATCACCAGATTGCGGGGCCGCCGGAAGATCAGGAGCAGCTCCGAGCCGAGCAGCCGGGCGAACGCCCGCGCCGCGGCAGGCGGCGCGGGCGGGACCGGCAGGGCGGCGGCCCCCTCAAGCGCCGACATCGAAGCCCTCCCCGGTCAGATCCACGTACACATCCTCCAGGCTCGGCCGCACCACCGCGAACCCGCGTACGGCGACGCCCGCCTCGACCAGCGCCCGGCACACGTCCTCCGGCGCGCGGTCGCCCAAGGCCGCGCTCACCTCGCCGTCCCCGGCCCGCACCCCGGCGAGCCCGAGGCCGGTCAGCAGCGTCGCGGCCCGCCCGGCGTGCGGCGTCTCCACCGTGACCCGCGTGACCGCCGCGCGCCCGCCGAGCGCCGCGCGCAACTCGGCCACGGTGCCCTGCGCGACCAGGCGGCCCCCGCTCATCACCGCGGCGTGCGTGCAAATCTGCTCGACCTCGGCCAGCAGGTGCGACGACACGAACACCGTGGTGCCGGCCGCGGCGACCTGCCTGATCAGGGAGCGCACCTCGCGGGTGCCCTGCGGGTCGAGGCCGTTGGTCGGCTCGTCCAGGATCAGCAGCTCGCGCGGCCCGCGCAGCGCGGCGGCGAGGGCCAGCCGCTGGCGCATGCCGACCGAGTAGGCCCCGTAGCGTTTGCGCGCCGCGGCCGACAGGCCGACCCTGGCGAGGGCCTCGGCCACGCGGGCCCGTGCCGTACGCCTGTCCACAGCGGCGTCGGCGGCGGAAAGGCGCAGCAGGTTGGCCGTGCCCGACAGGTGGGGGTGGAAGGCCGGGCCGTCCACCAGTGCGCCCACCCGGGGCAGCACGGCGGCCAGGCGGCGCGGCACGGGCTCCCCCAGCACCTCGCAGGTGCCCTCGGTGGGGGTGACCAGCCCGAGCAGCATGCGGATCGTGGTGGTCTTGCCCGAGCCGTTGGGGCCGAGGAAGCCGAACACCGAGCCGCGCGGCACCGCCAGGTCGAGGTGGTCGACGGCGACCTGGCCGCCGGGGAACCGTTTGGTCAGGGAGGTCGTGACGATCGCGCCGCCTCGGCCCAAGGGAGGGGACGCCCCCGCGGAGGTCCCCTCGGCCTCGGTCACACCCGCGTTCACGCTCACCCGCGCCCCGCCGCCTCGATCAGCGTCTGCGGTGTCACGGCGCCGATCAGCAGGCGGCCGTCGTCGGTCAGCAGCACGGTGACGAGCTTGCTCTTGACCATCCGGCCACTGCCCCACGGCCCCTGCACAGGCGTGGCCGAGTCGAGCACCGTCCGCACGAACTCCGCCGCGCCCCCCTCCTCCTGCCGGGCCGGGACCTTCGGGGGCGCGGCCAGTTCGGCGAGGTCATCCTTGTCGAGCCGGGTGACCGACACCGCGGTCCAGCCGCTGCCGGCGAAGGACGTGGTGCCCGCGACGGGATCGCCCGACCACTCCTCGGTCGTGGCGCGGCTCTGCCCCATCAGGTCGGCGAAGCTCGTCTCGTTCACCGTGGCCCCGTGGGGCGGGGTGAAGGTGAAGTTCTCCTCCGCGGGCGGTGAGAACGTGATCTCGGTGTAGCCGATGTCGATCACCGGCTCGTCCGAGCCGTCGGCCACCACCTGGAGCCGCAGGGGGAAGAGTTTCTCCCCGTCGAGCGCGAGCCGGACCTCCGCGATCAGCGAGTCGGGGTCCTTCGGCGCGAGAATCAGGTGATAGGCGGGCCGTCCGGCGACCGTCTCGTCGTCGGCGACCGATATCTCGGTGCTTGCGGCGAGCATCGACAGCAGCGCCTTGGCGGCGTCCCCCGGCGTGGGCCGCCCGAGCACCAAGGGGGGTACGGCGTGCGCCGCGCCCTTGGCCACGGTCGCCGCGGCGACGCCGGTGGTGGCCGCCGCCGCGCCCGCCGGGAGCTTGATCTTGTTGGCGGTGTTGGACTCGCTCTCCCAGATCCACATCACGCCGTCGTTGACGATCACGTCGGTCTCGCTCATCGGGCCGGGAAGGGCGGCTCTGACCCGCGTGGCTCCGTCGTACCAGAGTTTGACCTGATGTGCGCCCACCAGCAGTGAAAGGGGAGAACGTATGTCGGCGGCGCCGTGCCGCGGCGGCGTGTTCCCGAGGAGCTGCGACACACCGGGAACACCGAGGGAGGCGGTTTTGACGATCGTGCCCGACAGCGGTGGGGTTCTCCCCTGTTCCAGGGAGCGCAGGGCGTCGGTGACCAGCTGTTCGGCGGTGCGCGCCGGCAGGGAAGGCTCGCCGCGCACGGCGGCGATGACGGACGGCGCGCCGAGCACGGCGGCGACCACCAGCACCGCCGTCACGGGTGCGCCCCACTTCATGGCGAGGCGCCGCAATCGGCTGGGGGTGTCCTGCGCGGGTTGCTGGAAGGACATATCACTCCCCTACGGTATTGGGTGTCGGCGTGGAATCGGCGGCGTTGTGCCGTCGGGACGTTCGTAGCCTGCGGCATGTCCCCTGAGCCGATGCTGAGAGGAGCTGAGATCGCTCTCAGACTTCTCGCTACGGGACGCAATCCGCAGGCCAAGATGGGGATGAAGCCCACCCAGGCCGATAAATGCCCCGACAAGCAGTCAAGGAGCCCATATGCGGGTGCTCGTGGTCGACGACGAGCCGCGCCTCGCCGCCGCGCTCCGGCGCGGCCTCCAGGCGGAGGGTTTCGCCGTCGATCTCGCCCACGACGGTGTGTCCGGACTTCAGCTCGCCCGGCAGGGCGACTACGACGCCGTCGTGCTGGACATCATGCTGCCCAGGCTGTCGGGCTACAACGTGTGCAAGGCGCTGCGCGCGGAGGACAACTGGGTGCCGATCCTCATGTTGTCCGCCAAGGACGGTGAATACGACATGGCCGACGGGCTCGACCTGGGGGCCGACGACTACCTCACCAAACCGTTCTCCTACGTCGTCCTCGTGGCCCGGCTGCGCGCCCTGCTGCGCCGCGGACGCCATCGCAGGCCCGTCTCCCTCCGCGCCGGGGACCTGACGCTCGACCCGGCCAAACGCCGGGTGTTCCGCGGGGAGACCGCGATCGAGCTGACGCCGCGCGAGTTCGCGCTGCTGGAGTTCCTGCTGCGGCACCTCGACGAGGTGGTGTCCAAGAGCGAACTGCTTGAGCACGTGTGGGACTCCTTCGACACCGATGCCAACGTGGTCGAGGTCTATGTGGGATATCTGCGGCGCAAGATCGACGTCCCGTTCGGCCGCAACTCCGTCCAGACCGTGCGCGGCGCGGGCTACCGGCTGGCCGGCGATGGCGGCTGACGACCACCGTCCCCCTGCTCACGGCCGCCAGGGCCGCCAGGCGGAGGCCGCCGAGTCCGCCGGGGACCTGGGGGCGACCTGCGGGGATTCGCCTGGCCGGGGTTCACCTGACACGGGTTCCTCTGGCGTGGGGGCACCCGGCATGGCTTCGCCCGGTTCAGGTCCGCCGGCCGCGAACGGCGCGCCGTACAACCGGGACGGGCGGGTGGTCTCCGACCGGGTGAGCGGCCCTGGGCGGCGCGCCTCCGCCGGACCCCCGGATGTCTCCCGGCTCGCCACCCGGGGCGGGGTTCCCCTGGCGCCCGTCCGGTGGTGGCGGCGCAAGGACCTGCGGTTCCGGCTCACCGCGACCGCCACGCTCGTCTTCGGGGCGGCCCTCGGCGCCTCGGCGCTGCTGCTCGTCCTGGTGCTCGCCGAAGCCCTCGTGGACGACATCGACAGCGCCGTCGCGCAGCGGGCCCGCACTGTCGTCGCCGACGCCGAGGCGGGCCGCCTCACCAACCCGCTGATCTCGCAGGACGGCACGATGGTGCAGGTCGTCGAGCCCGACCAGCGCATCAACTTCGTGACCGCGAGCACCGACCGCCTCGTGCCGCTGCTCGACGCCACCGCCCGCGAACGCGCCATGCGGATCGGCGAACCCGTGCACATCGACGGCAGGCCGTACGGCATCGCCGCGCCGCTTCGCGCGGTCGTGCTGCGCGCCGAGGGCGGCCGCACGGTCATCGCCGCCAAGTCCTCGGCCGAGGTGCAGGGCAGCATCACCACCACCGCCAACGTCATGCTGATCGGCACCCCGCTGCTGCTCGGCATGTTCGCCGCCGCGAGCCACCTGATCATCGGGCGCGCCCTGCGCCCCATCGCCGCGCTGCGCCGAGGCGCCGACGAGATCACCGGCACCGCCCGGTCGCGGCGGCTTCCCGTGCCCGAGGCCAGGGACGAGGTGCACAGCCTCGCCACGACCCTCAACGACATGCTCGCCCGGCTCGAAGCCGCCGAACTCCGCCAGCGCGCCCTCGTCTCCGACGCCGCCCACGAGCTCCGCAGCCCCCTCGCCAGCATCCGGCTCCAGCTTGAGGTCGCCCTCGGCCACCCCGAGGGCGCCGACTGGCAGGAGACGGCCGAAGGGGTGCTGGAGGACACCCTGCGGCTGTCCCGCCTCGCCGAGGACCTCCTGTCGCTGGCCCGCCTCTCGGAACGCGGCGGCGCCCCCTCACGGCGCGACCCAGTCGACCTGTCCGACCTGCTGTGCCGCACCGCCGCGAGGTACGGCGAAGCCCGCGTGGCCGTCACCGTGCACTCCACCGCCCCCGGCCTCACCACCACCGGCGACGCGCTCGACCTCGGCCGCGTGCTCACCAACCTGGTCGACAACGCCGTACGGCATGCCGCGACCGGCGTCGAACTCCACGCCCGCGCCGACGGCTCCGACATCGTCGTCACCGTCACCGACGACGGCCCCGGCGTGCCCGAAGCCGACCGCGAACGCGTCTTCGACCGCTTCACCCGCCTCGACAGCGCCCGCAGCCGCGACAGCGGCGGCGCCGGCCTGGGCCTGGCCATCGTCAGGGAAACCGTACGCGCCCACGGCGGAAGCGCCCACCTGGAGGACGCCCGCCCGGGGCTGCGCGCGGTGGTGCGGCTGCCGATGCTGGTGTGAGGACAGCCCCTGGGGCTCGGCCGTCGTACCTCACCGAGGTGCGCGACCTCGCGTGACCGGTGCGCCCGCCAGCGCCGGCGCCGCCGAGAGCGGTCCGGCAAGCCGCGGGGTCAGGGGTCCATGAGTGATCGGACCGTCTCCCAGCAGCGGGCGTCGGCGGCGCCGAGGAGGCCGGAGCGGGTGTCTGCGGGCTTGTACGGCACGCCGTCGAGATGCCGGGCGACGCCGCCGGCCTCGGTGAGGAGGAGCGTGCCCGGGGCGTGGTCCCACGGGAGGAGGCGCTGGAAGCGGACGAAGTCCAGTTCGCCGTCGACCAGGCGGGGGTAGTCGACGCCCGCGCATCTCGCCCCCGGTTCCACGGCGGCGAAGTGGGGGGCCGCCTCGGCCATGCGGAGCCGGTCGGCGGGAGGCAGGAACCTGGTGAGTACGGCACCGCGCAGGCCGGCCGGGTCACGTGGGGCGGGCTCCCGCCGTATGCGCACGCCGTCGCGCCAGGTGCCCGCGCCCTGTTCGGCGACGTAGAGGCGGCCGGCGTCGGGGCGCAGGATCCACGAGGCCACGGTGGAGCCGTGCCTGACGAGTGCCGCCATGACCGCGTAGTCGGGGGTGCCCGCGATGAAGTTGGCGGTGCCGTCCAAGGGGTCGACCAGCCACGCGGTGGGGGCCTCGGAAAGGGCGGCGACGAGTTGGGGATCGCCGGCGACGGCCTCCTCGCCGACGACGGGCACGTCGAGCAGCTCGCGCAGCCTGCGCGTGATCTCCGCCTCGGCTTGGCGGTCGACCATCGTGACGACCTCGCCAGGGGACTTTTCCTCCACATCGCCGGCCGACAGTGCTCTGAACCGGGGGAGGATCACGGCCTGCGCGGTTTCGCGCAGGATTTCCGTGACTTTGTCGATCAGCATGCGCACCACCGTACGCGCGCTCCCGTTCCAGGGCCGCGGCCGCCCGGCCGGCAGTCCGCGATCAGGACACGCTGCTTTTCCTCAACAGGCTTACCGCGTCGAGGGCCTCGCGGGTGGAGGCGGCGTCGTGGACGCGGAACACGCGGGCTCCCTGCCAGGCGGAGACGGCCAGGGTGGCCATGGTGCCGGCGTGGCGTTCGCCGACGGGGAGGCCGCCGAGGGTCTCGCCGACGAAGTCCTTGTTGGAGACGGCCACCAGGACGGGCCAGCCGGTGCCGGTCAGTTCGTGGAGGCGGCGGCTGACGGCGAGGGAGTGCCAGGTGTTCTTGCCGAAGTCGTGCGCCGGGTCGATCAGGACGGACTCGCGGGGCACCCCGGCGCGGACGGCGCGCTCGGCCAGGCCGACGGTGAGGGAGACGACGTCGGACACGATGTCGTCGTAGGCGATGCGGTGGGGGCGGGTGCGCGGGGTCACCCGGCCGGCGTGGGCGCAGACGAGGCCCGTGCCGTATTCCGCGGCGACCTCGGCCAGGCGGGGGTCGACGCCGCCCCAGGTGTCGTTCAAGAGGTCCGCGCCCGCCTTGGCGACGATCTCGCCGACCTCCGCGCGGTAGGTGTCGACACTGATCACGAGGCCGGGGTGGCGGTCACGCACGGCCTCGACGAGGCCGGCGACGCGGCGGATCTCCTCGGCCGGGCCCACGTGGTCGCCGGGACCGGCCTTCACGCCGCCGATGTCGACAATGTCGGCCCCGCCCGCCACGGCCGCGTCCACGGCGGCGAGGGCCGCGTCGAACCCGTAGGTGCGCCCCTGGTCGTAGAAGGAGTCGGGTGTGCGGTTGACCACCGCCATGATCGCGAAGTCGCCGGGCCCGAACCGGCGGCCGCGCAGGCACAGGATAGACATCGGCCTGAGCTTACTGCGGGATCGCTTGTATCTGGAGAACTCCGCGAAGCAGGCTAAAGTCCTGGGGAGTTCGTACGGTGACCGGGGCCGCCGTTGAAGGCGGCCACGGTGCCTCCCTCCGGGGCTTGGGATCGCGTGTGGCGACCGGTGTCAGGCGGCGGTGCCCTTCTCGGCGACGGCCAGGAACTCCTGGGCTATCGCCGGTAAGCGGCGGCGGGCGTGGACGATGGCGACGACGCGGCGGATGCAGGGGTCGAGGGCGCGGACGACGAGCCCGGCACGGACGGCCTGTTCGGCCATCGTGCGATACCAGAGCAGGGAGGCGACGCCGCTGCGGACCGCGGTGAGCCAGCCGCCGCGCTCGTCGGTTTCGACGGTGCCCGCCGGGCTCACGCCGTATTTGAGGAACAGGGCGTCGAACTCGCGGCGGCGGGCCGTGCCCGGCGTGGGCAGGACCAGGCGGAGGCCGCTCAGGCTGCCGATGGGGACGGGGTCGGGCAGTTTGAGGCCGGGCGGTGAGATGAGCACGACCTCCTGGCGCTCCAGGGGGCGCGTGATGAGGTCGGCGGGGACCGGCAGGTCGGTCAGGCCGAGATCGGCGCGTTGTTCCCGGATGGCGTTGACGACGCCGTCGCGGCTCTCGCAGCGCACGATGTGGACGCGCACCCCGGGGTGTTCTGCGGTGTAGGCGGGCAGCAGCCGCGCGGACAGGCCGGGTTCGAGGCTCGGGGTGGCGGCGATGCGCAGCTCGGCCTCGGGCGAGTGGCCGTGGGTGGCGAGCGATTCGATCTCGTGGATGGCGTTGAGCGCCTCGCGGGCGAGTTTGACCACCCGCCTGCCCTGGGGGGTGACGACGACCCCGCGGCCGGAGCGGGCGAACAGGGTCATGCCGAGTTCCCGCTCCAAATCCCGGATCGCGCGTGAGAGAGCGGGTTGCGCGATATACAGCGACCGTGCCGCGTCGGTCATGGTGCGGTGTTCCGCCGTCGCGACCACATAGCGGAGCTGCTGCAGATTCATGGCATCGAAGCTAGGACAACTGAAGCGGATCGGTCTGGGACATCGCGGAGATCACCTTGGATGATTTCGGACTGTGACCGAACATGACTACATCCGTGACCAGTGGGAAAACAGTGGGCTTCTGCCCCAAATCTGAGGCTTGTTCACTCTCGACCCTCCTTGACCGGACAGCCGATGCTTGCGCCGTACATCTGCGCACGCGACGGGCACGACACTCCAGCGTCTCATCGCCCTCATGAGCCGTCCAGCCACGAAAACCCCAGATTTCCCGCAGGCCACGCATGGTGTTGGCAGAGGTTCGAGTGAACACGGGCCACAGATGTCACACTTACGCTCGCTTGCCTACGGCGCCCCACCCGCTTCACTGGGCCTTTACTCCGAGTTGGCCATCTGTCTGTGATGCCCAACTATGGGGCGTAGAATCCTGGAAAATTCCGTAGACAACGGGGGCCAAAGGGCAACGTTATCGCCGACTTGGCCATGACATTGGCATGACATACGAAAGAGCGGTGCGACGATGGGCAATGGGGGTAGCTCAGGAGAGCCGTCAGGTGAAGGCCGCAAGCGGCGGCCACGGCGGCGACCAACCCCCGGCAGCCCGCGCCGCGCACCCGGCACTCCCGGAGCCCCAGGAGCACCCGGCCCCTCCGGCAAGCCCGGCGCCGAGCGCCGCCCCGGCCCTCCCTCGGGAAACACCGGCCCCGGCGGCTCTGAGGAGCCCGTAGACCGCGGCGGCCCGCAAGGGCCTCGCCCGGCCCCCGGCAGGCAGAGGCCGCCCGCCAAGCCCGCGCCCACGCCTCAGGCCGCCGAAGGGGACACGGTCGCCTTCCGCCGCGATCGGGACGACGCGCCCGGCCGGGCCCCCGTGAAGGCCGGCCCGGAGAGACAGTCCGCCGCCTCGCCCGTGGGGGCGCCGGCGGCCGCGCCTGCCGGACCGCCGCGCTTCGCCAAGCGGCTCACCACCGCGTCGATCATCGGCTGGACGGGCCTGTCCGCGATCCTCCCGGGCGCGGCGCACCTGCGTGCGGGGCGCCGCCGTACGGGATTTGTCCTCCTCGGCGTCTTCGGCGCGATCCTGATCGCCGCCATCGTCTTCGGGCTCCAGGTGTTCAACGACACCGGCATGGTGGCCCGCGACAGCACCCTGATCACCGTGTCGGCGACTGCCGGCGTGCTGGCGCTCACGTGGTTCGCGCTGGTGCTCATCTCCTACATCACGCTCCGGCCGAGCCGGCTCAACAAGACCGGCCAGATCGTCTCCGGCATCGCGGCCGGGATGTTGTGCGTGGTCGTGATGGCGCCCTTCGCGCTGGCGGCGAGCAGCATCGTGACCGCCAGGGAGGCCATCAACGCGATCTTCCCGAGCGACCCCGACGGCGCCCACATCGGGCCGATCAAGGCCGAGGACCCCTGGCAGGGGCGCGACCGGGTGAACTTCCTGATGATCGGCGGCGACGCCGCGGGCAACCGGACGGGCGTGCGCACCGACACCATGATGGTGGCGAGCGTGCACGTGAAGACGGGCAACACGGTGATGTTCAGCCTCCCGCGCAACCTGCAATATGTACGGTTCCCCGCCGGCAACCCGCTCGCCGCGAAGTTCCCCAACGGCTTCACGGGAGAGGACGGGCAGGGGCTGCTCAACGAGGTCTGGTACTACGCCGACATGAACCCCCACCTGGTGGGGGGCAAGGGCCAGGGGCCCCGCATGCTCAAGGACGCCATCGGCCACACGCTCGGCTTGAAGATCGACTACTACGCCCTGGTCAACATGTACGGCTTCGCCAAACTCGTGGACGCGATCGGCGGGCTCAACATCCGGGTGCAATACGACGTGAAGTGGGGTGGCCTGTACGGCACGGCCGGCACGATCAAGGCCGGCTACCGGAAGCTCAGCGGCGAGGAGGCGCTCTGGTACGGAAGGTCCCGGGTGGGCAGCGACGACTTCTCCCGCATGGAACGCCAGCGCTGCGTCATCGGGGCGCTCACCCAGCAGGCCACACCCGCCGTCCTGCTGCAGAACTTCAACCGCATCGCCGGGGCCACCAAGCAGATGGTCCGCACCGACATCCCGCGTGACCTGCTCGAACACCTCGTCCCGCTGGGCATGAAGGTCAAGGACGCGAAGCTGAGCAGCGTGGCGCTCGTCCCGCCGCTCATCCACACCGGCAACCCCGACTGGCACAAGATCCGCGTGGTGGCCGCCAAGGCCCTGCGCGACTCGTTGCGCCCCGACCGCCGCGCCCTAGCCGCCGGCGTCACCGCCACCCCGAGCACCTCCCCCTCGGCCTCGACCACGGCCACCGCCACCCGCCCGGCCCCGGCGACCACCCCGCTCCGCACGCCCACCGCCCACCGAACCCCCACCAACGGCGCCAACGCCAAGAACATCAACGACGGCTGCGTGTAACCTCCCCCACCGATCGGCCCCGGGTGGACTTGCGTCCCCCCGGGCCTCCGAGTCCCTCCGGGGTCCCCCGAGCCGGCCCTGCCCACGGCTGTGGCCTGTGGACGGGTGCCTGCCGCGAGCCGGCCGGGGTCGAGGGCGACCGGCCGGAACCGGACATGCGGGTGGCTTCGGGGAGGTGGCCGGGAGCGGGGGGCATGGTAAAGATTGTGGGGCATTCGCGGTAAATCACCAGTTCAGACGGCATTTAGGCCGCTGGACTGATCCATTCCGATGGTGGACCGTGGTGAGGTCAGGTCCTCCGATCACCACGGCGGTGCCCCATGCGAGTGATGATCCAGCTTCGCCCTTCCTACGACGTGGTCGCGGCAGTCGCCGACCCCCGGCTGACCGCGACGACCGCCGATGTGGCCGACAGGCTGCCCGGCGTCGTGCTCGACGACTCCTTCACCCCGGTAGCCGTCCCCCAGCCGGTCCCCTCTCACGAGGGGGACCCGCTGTCGCTGCGCCAGCCCATCACCTACTCCCTCGCCGGTGAGCACGCCTCGGTCATGGTGCGCGGCGAGATCGCCGACGACGAGCTGACCGCCCGGCTGTCCCTCCTGCCGATGGTGCGCAGGGACGTCGTCGGCGTCTTCGCCGATCCGGTGATCGAGGCGAGCCTCACCTGCGGCGGCGATCCTGCGGTCGGCGACTGGCGCGACGTCGCCCGCCTGATGCGCGCCGACGAACTCCAGCGGGCCGGGCTCGACGGCACCGGTGTGGCTCTCGCCGTACTCGACAGCGGTGTCAACGCCGCCCACGTCGCCGAGCGGCTCGGCAGGCTCGTCACGCTGGACGTCCAGCGAAGCTGGAATCCGGCGACGGTGGACGGCAGAGCCGGGGAGTTCGAGGTGGATCACGGCACGATGTGCGCGTTCGACGCGCTCATCACGTCGCCGGGCGCGTCCCTCATCGACATCCCGCTGCTGTTGTCGCGGGCGCAGGGCACCACCGTGCTCGGCGGTGTGCTGTCGGACGCGGTGGCGGCGTTCGCGCATCTGCGCACGGTGCTGCTGGCCCAGCCCGCGGACCGGCGGTCGCTCGTGGTCACGAACAGCTGGGGGTCGTTCTCCCCGCGGTGGGACTTCCCGGTCGGCCATCCGGGAAACTACTCCGACAATCCAGCTCATCCGTTCAATCTGATCGTGGCGAGCCTGGAGCAGGAGGGCGCCGACATCCTGTTCGCCGCGGGCAACTGCGGCAACGAGTGCGCCGACGGCAGGTGCGCCTTCCCCAACCGGCCCATCGTGGGGGCGAACTCCCATTCGCGTGTGCTCACGATCGGCGGGGTCGACACCCGGGCCAGGCGCGTGGGGTATTCGTCGCAGGGGCCGGGCCGCCTGACCGCCCGCAAGCCCGACATATGTGCATACACGCACTTCAAGGGCTCCGGAGTCTACGACCCGGGCCCGGACTCGGGCACCTCCGCCGCCTGCCCCGTCGCGGCCGGTCTGGTCGCGGCGATCCGCACCCAGTGGCCGGCCTCCCGGCTGTCCCCCGCTGAGCTGCGAACACTGCTCCGCCGCACCGCCGACCACCCGCGCGGGGCGGACTTCGACCACGATCTGGGTTATGGGATCGTCGACCCGGCTGCAGTGCTTACGACCTTGCGACGGCGGCAGGCAGCGTAACGTTGCCCCTATGGTGCTCATCACCGTTCGCCTGCCGGCCGGGCTATCCCTCCCGGACGGGATGCGTCACCTCGGCTTGGCCGATGAGGATGTCGACCTCGCCTTCGGGCTCATTGCGGTCGACTCCGCGAAGGGCCTTTACGCCCTTCGCGTGTCCGACGAGTCCGCCCGCCGCCTCGGCTGGGGCGCGGGCGGACCTTACGCCGACCCAAAGATCGAGCCGTTCGGTCCGCCTTCCTGACCGGTCAGGCGTTCAGACGGTTGAAGATGCGCACCGCCAGGGCCACGCACAACACGCTGAAGGCGACCGACACCGCCGTGCCCAGACCGACCGCGGGGGTCAGATAGTCGCCCGCCAGCAGGTCGCGGAGCGCCTCCACCGTGTGCCGGAACGGCGTCGCCGCCGACAGGGCGTTCAGCCAGCCCGGCGCCATCGACATGGGCAGAAACGCCCCTGACAGCAGGGTCAGAGGCACCATGACGGTGGTCATCACGGGGGCGAACACGGCGTCGTCCAGCACCAGCGCGAGCGCGTTGGAGATCGCGGCCAGGCCGGTGCCTGTCACGGCCAGCAGCACGGCCGCCAGGACGAGCCCGAGGGGCGGCGGGCGCAGCCCGAGTGCCGTGGCCACCGCGACGAGCAGGGCGCTCTGCAGCAGAAGTACGGCGGTGCCGCCGAGAGCCTGGCCGAGCAGCAGGGCAAGCCGCGGGGTGGGACTGACCCGCAGCCGGTCGAGCACTCCGGCGCGGGCGTCGAAGACGATGCCGAAACCGGCCAGCCCCGCACTGAGCAGGCCGAGCTGCACAAGGAGGCCGGGGACGAGCATCTGCCACGAGCCGAGGCCGGACAGCAGGGGGCCGAACAGGAGCAGGAAGAGCAGCGGCTGCACGGCGCCGAAGAGCAGTGCGATCTTCTGCCGGGCCGTCTTGCGTAGGTTGTGGCGGAGGATCACCCAGGTGTCGCGCACCACGCCGTTGCGGGCGCCGAGAGTGATGTTCACGGAGGTCATGCGAGAAGGTCCTTCGCTTGGACATAAGGGCCGTAGGCCGGGGATGTGCAGGGAGGGGCCGCCGGCGCGGTCACACCAGGGCCTTGGGCGCGGGTTGCTCCTCGCTCGCCGGGCGGCCGGTCAGCCATCGGAAGACCTCCTCCAGGTCCGCCGCGCCGCCCGGCACGCGCTCGCGAAGGTCGCCCGGTGAGCCGTCGCCGGCGAGCCTGCCCCGGTCGATGACCAGCAGGCGATCGCAGAGGGCCTCGGCCTCGTCGAGGTAGTGCGTGGACAGCACGACGGTGACGCCGTGCTCACCGCGCAGGGTGCGCACGAGGTCCCACACCTCCGCGCGGGCCCCCGGGTCGAGGCCGGCGGTGGGTTCGTCGAGGAAGACCACGGGTGGCCGGTGGAGGAGGCCGAGGGCCAGGTCGAAGCGGCGGCGCTGCCCGCCGGAGAGCGTCTCGCCGCTGCGGGCGGCCAGGTCGGCCACCTCGAAGAGGTCCAGCACCTCGGCCACGCGGCGCCTGGCCTCGGGGCGGCTCATGCCGTACAGCATGGCCTGGAGCTCCAGTTCCTCCAGAAGGGGTTGACCGTAGGGGGTGGAGCCGCCCTGGGCGACGTAGCCGATGCGGCGCCGCACCCCCTCGGGGTCGGCCAGGAGGTCACGGCCGGCGACGGTCGCGGTGCCCGAGGTGGGGCGCAGCAGCGTGGTCAGCAGGCGCATGGTCGTGCTCTTTCCCGCGCCGTTGGGGCCGAGAAGGCCGACGATCTGGCCGGGGGCGACGGTGAAGGTCAGGCCGCGGACCGCCTCCACCGCCGCGGGGGCTTTGCCGTACGTCTTGCTCAGGCCGGATGACTCGATCATAATTTTAGGGTAACCACAATTTTTAAGTCACTGCAACAATTTAGCCGCACCATAGAATCGGGTCATGGCTGAGGGCTTGCGTGAGCGGAAGAAGCGGGAAACCCGGCAGCGCATCGCGGACATGGCGATGGGGTTGTTCATGGAGCGCGGGTTCGACACGGTCACCGTCGCCGAGATCGCCCAGGCGGCCGACGTGTCGGTGAACACGGTGTTCAACTACTTTCCGACCAAGGAGGATTTGTTCGCCGACCGGCAGGACGAGGTGGTCGGCCTTCTCGCCGCCGTGGTGCGCGGGCGTGCCCCCGGCGAGAGTCCCGTCGAGGCGGTGCGCCGCGACTTCCTCGACGCCCTCGACACCGGTGATTGGAGGTACGGCCTGCATGAGGGTGTACTGATTTTTCAGGACATCGTGGAGGCCAGCCCCACCCTGCGGGCACGCATACTCGCCATCATGGACATGCGCGAGCGGGCCCTGCGCGCCGCCCTCGCCGAGGAGAGCGGCGCCGACCTCACCCGCGACCGCGCCCTCGCCGCGGGCCTCACCGGAGCCACCCGCGCCCTCGCCGACTGGGGCGTGGCCCGCCTCCGCGACGGCCTCCCCCTCCCCGCCGTCGCCACCCGCGTGCGCGCCGAAGCCGACCGGCTCTTCACGACCCTGGAGGAGTACGGCGAAGCCGCCCCCTCGGCCTAGCCTCCCGGCGACGTCGCGGGATCACGTCCGGGATCTCGGCCGGCAGCAGCGACGCCGAGCGGCGGCTCGCCGGTGGACCTGCTGGATGCGCCTAAGGTCGGCAGTGAGTCACACAGCCCTTTCCGTGGCCTCGTCCCCGAGGCGGCCGAGCATGTGGCGCCACCCTTCGCCGGTCTCGCCTTCCAGGGAGAACGGCAGACCGCTGTGCCGCAAGGTCAGCCTCACGCCGTCACCGTCGGGGGTGAGCGTGATCTCCACCCTGGAGGTGCCGGGCGGGATGGCGGGCGCGCCGGGAGTGGCCTCCCAGCCGAAGGTGAAGACGATCCGCTCGTGCGGCACCAGCTCCACGAACCTCCCGCGCATGATCGGACGCGGCCCTTCCCGCATCCGCACCACCAGTTCGCCCCCGGGGCGGGGATCCACCTCGGCCTCGCCCCACCACCGCGCCAGCCGTGCCGGATCGGTGAAGTGGCGCCATACGGTCTCCGGCCTGGCCCGGATCCACAACGCCTGCTCGATCGTGCCACCGGTGCTCACGGCGCCCCCTCCACGTCTTCCCGCATGCGTTCCTCCTCTTCGGCGACGTGCTTGAGGCGGTTGAGCGGCATCGACCACATCGCCTCGACGAACCGCACCGCCTCGGCCAGCCCTTCGCGGCGCAACCGGTAGAACCGGCGGTTGCCCGCTCTGCGGACGTCGAGCAGGTCGGCCGAGACCAGTATTCGCAGGTGCTGAGAGACCGCAGGCCTGCTGATGGGGGCGATGCGCTCCTTCGACAACCAGGGCGCCTTCGTCACCATGCGGGCGAGCGTCACCGACGACGGCGTGTGGACCTTCGCCGGCGAAACCGAACGCGCCACCCTCGTGATCGCCGACGACCACGCCACCATGTCCGCCACATGGGAACGAACCGACGACACCACCCCCTGGCACCCCTGGATGACCATGTCCTTCACCAGGGTTCTCCAGCAGGCCGGCGAGCCTGCGCCGTAGGAGCCCCGGTGCCGTACGGCCGCCTCGTCTGCGCCCCCGCCCGATCGTCCGCGTGCAGACGATCGGGCGGGGTAAGGCAGCGCCCCGCGGCCAGGGCGAGACTCCTTCGGTATGGCCGGGCCGTGGGAGCGGTCAGCGGGACGGCGGCTTCACTAGGATCCTCGCCTTGAGCATGTCGCCTCTCAGTGGAGGCCGAACATGGCGAGAACGAGGTCCGGCCGCGGCGGTCCGCGTGGAGCGCCAACCTGCTCGCTGCCCCCGACGCCGTCATCGCCGTGCGCGGCCGGCCCCTCCGGGTCGCGGCCCGGCTGCTCACCGGGGACGAACGCGGCCGCGCCTTCGACCGGGTGCTCGGCGTGTGGCCACCGTACGAGCACTATGCGGCCGTCTCGGGCCGCGAACCGCGCGTGTTCCGGCTGGAGCCCCGGGAGTGATGACCGCCAGGAAACGTCGAAGGCGGCCGGGGCGCGGCCGCCTTCGACGCGGGGAGGAGCGGTGGGTCAGCGTGAGTAGTGCTCGACGACGAGCTGCTCGTCGACCGGCACGGCGATCTGTGTGCGCTCGGGGCGGGCGAGGAGGGTGATCCGCAGCTCCTGGTGGTCCACCGAGAGGTAGGGCGCGGTGCGCTCGTCGGCGTAGATGCCCTCGGCTGCGGCCACGAACGGCTGCATCTGGCGCGACCGCGGGCGCACGCCGATAGTCTGACCCGGCTTCACGAGGTAGCTCGGGATGTCGACCTTGCGGCCGTCGACCGTGATGTGGCCGTGGTTCACATATTGCCGCGCCGCGTAGATCGACGGGGCGAGTCCCGCGCGCAGGACGATGGAGGCGAGGCGCGTCTCCAGGAGCACCACCAGCTCGGCTCCGGAGCGGCCCGGCTTGCGGAGCGCGATGTCCCAATAGCGGCGGAGCTGCTTCTCCGACACGTCGTAATACCACCGGAGCTTCTGCTTCTCCATCAGCCGCGTGCTGTAGTCGCCCGCGTTGCGCCGGTTGGTCTTGCGTCCGTGCTCGCCCGGCGGGTAAGGCCGCGCTTCGAAATAGCGCACGGCCTTCCTGGTCAGGGGGACGCCCGCGCGTCGTGAAAGACGCACTTTCGGCCCGGTGTAGCGCACGTTCACCTCACTATGGTTAGGTAGTACTTACTAAGGCAAGCCTTACCTTAACAGATTGCCGACTCTAGGAGACCCGGGAATGCAGCAGCCGCTAACCGCACCTCCGATCCCCGAAAGGATCCGTTCGCTGGCCGCCGTGGCAGTGCCAGGCCATGTGTCCGTCGCGGGCTCGGACGCGCCCGCCGGCCCCGCCCGCGGCGGTGTCGACGCCAAGGGCCGGCCCGTTCTCCTCGTGCGCCCCGGCGAGCCGCTGCACGCCGCCCCCGGCGAGACCGTGGTGACGGTCGACCTGACCGCCACCCGCGACCTCGGCGCCGTCGAACAGCCGCGCGGACTGCTCAAGGTGCAGGGATGGGCGGAGGAGGTGCCCGCCAAGGACGCCCGCGCGGCCGCGGTGGCCGTGGCCGAACGCTGCCCCGACGAGGGATTGTTCGAGGCGCTGGAACGCCGGGGCGACCCGGGCGCCCCCCGCCTGCTCCGTGTGGACGTCGGCCAGGTGATCTACCTCACCGGCGGCGACTCGGGTGTGCTGGACGCGTGCGACTATCTCGACGCCGAACCCGACCCCTTCTTGGACGCCGCGGAAAGCATGATCCACCACGTGAACTCGGCCCACCGCGCCCAGATCCGCACCGTCGTCGCCTCCCTCATGGGCGAACCCGCCCCCGAGTCCTGGCTGTGGGAGCTCGACCGCTTCGGCGCCACCCTGCGCGTCGGCGTCGACCGCCCCACCCTCATCCGCCTCCCCTGGCCCGAGCCCGCCACCAGCTGCCGCGCCCTCGAAAAGGCCCTCCGCTGCCTCCTCTGCCGCTGACAGCCCCTTCCCGTACGGCGGAGCCCCACGAGCGAGGCTCCGCCACCTTCACAGCACGCTTCGGATGGCCGACCACACCCCTTACCGGCGGTTCGCCGCCCACCCCGACCGACCAGTGCTCACCGCCTGCGGGACACCGATGCTTCGCTACCAGAAGTCGGGATGAAACACCCCCACAGGTGCGGAGCTGACACCGACCCTCCGCGTATCGCCAACGAGATCGCGGGGACACTCTCATACGTGCGGGGAGCAACTCGCCACGTCGCGGATGCCGTCGACCACCTCGGGACCATCCCCACGTGGGGAGGACAACTGATCGAGGACGACGAACCGGTGCTCACGCGGCTTGCCCCCACGCGCGCGGGGAGCAGAAGGTTTTGCCGGCCGTAGCCCGGCTGCCCCTGGCCTCGCCCCCACGCGCGCGGGGAGCAGGACAGGGCTAGAACAGGGCGTCGGTGAGGCGGTCGATCTGGTAGGGGACCTCCGCGCCGCCAGGCGTCGCAGGGGTGGGGCCTGTCGGTCCGATGCCGTCGGCGTAGGGCTCACCTGCCCAGGTGCGCGCAGAGGGTTTCCGTCTGTTCGTCGAGGCGGCGACCCCGGCTGCGACGGCGGCCGGCCTGAACGCGGACAGGCCGCGATCACGGCGCTGCCGGAGGCCTGTGCCGTACCTTAACCCCCCGAGGGCCGCGCACAAGACCGCCGGGGGCCGGGCACGTTCCTCTAGAGGGTGTGGATCGCCAAGCGGGCGTCCACGACGTCCGGGGCGAGGATGTGGTCCATCACCATCAGGGCGCAGCCGGTGATGCCGGCGCCGGGGCCGAGGCGGCTGCGTTCGATGCGGAGGTTGCGGGTGGCGAGGGCGGTGGAGCGGCGGTAGACGACTTCGCGGACGCCGGAGACGAGGGGCTGGAAGGCTTCGGCGACGTCGCCGCCGAGGACGACGACGGCCGGGTTGAGCACGTTGACGGCGGAGGCGATGACCTCGCCGAGGCTGCGGCCGGCGTCGCGGACGACGGTCATGGTCTCGGCGTCGCCGCTGCGGACGAGGGCGGTCACGTCGGTGAGGGAGGACACGCGGCGGCCGCGGTCGCGCAGGTCGCGGAGGATGGCGGTGCCGCTGGCGACGGAGTCGACGCAGTCGGTGTTGCCGCACCGGCAGAGCACTCCCCCGCCGCGCTGGACGGGGATGTGGCCGATCTCGCCGGCGGCGCCGAGGGCGCCGCGCAGGATGTGCCCGCCGGCGATGACGCCGGCGCCGATGCGGGTGGAGACCTTGACGAACAGCAGGTCCTCCACCTCGCCCGCGTAGCCCGCGCGGTGCTCGCCGATGGCGATGACGTTGACGTCGTTGTCGACGAAGACCGGCACGGGGAACCGCGCGGCGACGATGGGCGGGATGACGACGCCGGTCCAGCTCGCCATGACGCGGGTGCTCTCGGCGCGCCCGGCGGCGAACTCGACGGTCGCCGGCACGCCCATGCCGACGCCGCGCACGTGGGCGACGGGGCGGTCGCCGAGCAGGTCGGACCAGGTGTCCAGGACGAGGGGCAGGACGACGTCGGGGCCCTCTTCCACGTCGATGGCGAGGTCGGCGCGGGCGATGGGCGCGCCGGACAGGTCGCATACGGCGATCTGGGTCCGGCTCACGCCGAGGGCGGCGACCAGGATGACGCCGCCCGCGTTGTTGAACACGAGGCGGGTCGGCGGCCGGCCTCCGGTGGAGGGGCCTTCGCTGTCCTCCACGACCAGGCCGTGCTCGATGAGCTCGCTGACGCGGAGTGAGACGGCGGGACGGGAAAGTCCGGTGACGCGGCCGAGATCGGACCTGGTCACGGCCTCCCCGGTGCGTATGAGGCGCAGCACCTCTCCGCTGGTGGCGAGCGCTGCGGCGGTACGTCGAGACATCAGGGCCTAAGTCAATCACAGCCCCTTCAGTCATGAGAAGTCATGACTTATTCATCTAGAATTACAAAACTCAGCTTGAACAGAACCAAACATCCGAGATAGTGTCCGATCTGTCCTTCTTTGGTAGATCGTTCGGAGCACCACCGTGTCGAACCCGCGCGTCCAGCAGAGCTCCCGGTGAGCGCGGCCCTTTCCCGCAGGCCCGCCGACCTGGTCATCTTCGGCGGCACCGGCGACCTCGCCATGCGCAAGCTGATCCCCGCGCTCCAGCACTGCGACCGCGACGGCCTGCTCGCCCCGCAGACCCGGATCATCGCGATGTCCCGCAGCGGCCTCACCGACGCGGACTTCCGCGGCAAAGTCCACGCGGAGCTGGCCGAGCGCGGTGCCGACCTGCGCGACCTCGGCCGCTTCCTGGGCCGCCTCCACCACGTTTCCATCGACGTGTCCGGCGACGGCGGCGACGCCCGCGGGTGGGCCAGGGTCCGCGGGCTGCTCGCCGGGCACGAGCAGCGCGACCGGGTGTTCTACCTCGCCAGCCCGCCGATGACCTTCGGCCCGTTCTGCCGTGAGCTGCGCCTCGCCGGGCTCGTCACCCCCTCGTCCCGGGTGGTGCTGGAGAAGCCGCTCGGCCGGAACCTCGAAAGCGCCCGGCGCATCAACGACGAGGTCGGCGAGATCTTCTCCGAGTCGCAGACCTTCCGCATCGACCACTACCTCGGCAAGGAGACGGTGCAGAACCTGCTGGTGCTGCGGTTCGCCAACGCCTTCCTTGAGCCGATCTGGAACTCCCTGTGGATCGACCACGTGCAGATCACCGTGGCCGAGACCGTGGGCACCCCGGGGCGGCGCGGCTACTACGACCACGCGGGCGCGATGCGGGACATGGTGCAGAACCACCTCCTGCAGCTGCTGTGCCTGGTCGCGATGGAGCCGCCGTCCCGCAACGACCGTGAGGCGATCCGCGACGAGAAGGTCAAGGTGCTGGAGTCGCTGCGGCCCATCTCCGGCACCGAGGCCGACCGGTTCACCGTGCGGGGGCAGTACACCGAGGGCATCGCCGGCGACAGGAGGGTGCCGGGCTACCTCGACGAGCCCGGCAGCACGCCGCCGACGCGGGCCAGCCGCCAGGTGGAGACCTTCGCGGCGATCCGCGCCGAGGTGAAGAACTGGCGCTGGGCGGGTGTGCCCTTCTATCTGCGCACGGGCAAGCGTATGCCGACGCGCTGCTCGGAGATCGTGGTGCAGTTCAAGGACGTGCCGCACTCCATCTTCCCCGGCGGCTCCCCCAACAAGCTGGTGCTGCGGCTCCAGCCCAGCGAGGGCATCCAGATGCACATCATGGCCAAGGAGCCGGGTGCGGGAGAGGTGGCGCTGCGTCCGGTGCCGCTGGAGCTGAGCTTCGGCAAGGCGTTCGGCGGGCGGGTGCCCGACGCCTACGAGCGGCTGCTCATGGACGTGCTCGCGGGCAACCCCACGTTGTTCATGCGCCGCGACGAGGTGGAGGCCGCCTGGCGGTGGATCGACCCGATTCTCGCCACCTGGGAGGCGACGGGCACCCCGCCCGAGCCTTACCCGGCGGGTGTCGCCGGACCGCCCGGCGCGCGTGAACTGCTCGGCCGCAGCGGGCGGACCTGGCACGAGGAACTCGAGGAAGAGGTAGCGCTGTGAGCGTGGTCAGCAAGGTCGCCGAGGTCACCGGCCGGGTCCGGGAGCGCGGCGCGGCCAGGCGGGCCGCCTACCTCGACCGGCTCGCCAGGGACGCCGACGACGCCGCCGCGCGCGGCCCCGCCCGCACGGGCCTCGGCTGCGCCAACCTCGCGCACGGGTTCGCCGCGTGCGGCCCGGCCGACAAGCTCGACCTGCGGGGTACGGCGAAGCCGGGCATCGCCATCGTCACGAGCTACAACGACATGCTCTCGGCGCATCAGCCGTACGAGACCTATCCGGCGGCGCTGAAGGCCGCGGCCCGCGAGGCTGGAGCGGTGGCCCAGGTCGCCGGGGGCGTGCCGGCGATGTGCGACGGGATCACGCAGGGCCGCGCCGGGATGGAGCTGTCCCTGTACAGCCGTGACGTGATCGCGATGTCGACCGCCATCGCCCTGTCGCACGACATGTTCGACGCGGCGCTGCTGCTCGGGGTGTGCGACAAGATCGTGCCGGGCCTGCTGATCGGCGCCCTGCGCTTCGGGCACCTGCCGGCGCTGTTCGTGCCTGCGGGGCCGATGACGTCGGGCCTGCCCAACAAGGTGAAGGCGCGCTCGCGGCAGCTGTTCGCCGAGGGCCGGATCGGCCGGGCGGAGATGCTCGACGCGGAGGCGCAGTCCTACCACTCGCCCGGCACGTGCACCTTCTACGGCACAGCCAACTCCAACCAGGTGCTGATGGAGGTCATGGGCCTGCACCTGCCGGGGGCGACGTTCGTCAACCCGCACAGCGAGCTGCGCACGGCGCTGACCGCGGCGGCGGCCCGGCGCGTCACGGAGCTGACCGCGCACGGCGCCGCCTACACGCCGGTCGGCCGGCTGGTGGACGAGCGGGCGATGGTGAACGCGGTCGTGGCGCTGCTCGCCACGGGCGGGTCGACCAACCACACGCTGCACCTGATCGCGATCGCCGCCGCCGCGGGCATCGAGCTGACCTGGGACGACTTCGCCGCCCTGTCGGAGGTGGTGCCGCTGCTGACGCGGATGTACCCCAACGGGCAGGCCGACGTGAACCACTTCCAGGCGGCCGGTGGCATGCAGGTGCTCATCGGCGAGCTGCTGGACGCGGGCCTGCTCCACGAGGACGTGCTCACGGTCGCCGGCCAAGGGCTCGGGCACTACCGTTCGGCGCCGGAGCTCAAGGAGGGCGAGCTGGTGTGGCGCGAGCGGGTCGAGCCGAGTGCCGACACCGAGGTGCTGCGCGGCGTGGCCCAGCCGTTCTCCGCCGACGGCGGCATCCACATGTTGTCGGGCAACCTCGGGCGGGCCGTGACCAAGGTGTCGGCGGTCAAGCCGGAGCACCTGGTGGTAGAGGCGCCGGCGCGGGTGTTCGACGACCAGACGGAACTGCTGGCCGCGTTCGAGGCGGGCGAGCTCGACGGGCAGGACTTCGTGGCGGTCATCCGCTACCAGGGTCCGAGCGCGAACGGCATGCCCGAGTTGCACAAGCTGACGCCGCCGCTGGCGGTGCTGCTCGACCGGGGGCAGCGGGTCGCGATCGTCACCGACGGCCGTATGTCGGGGGCCTCGGGCAAGGTGCCCTCGGCCATTCACCTGTCCCCCGAGGCCGCGCGGGGCGGCGCTCTGGCTCTGGTCAGAGACGGCGACCCGATCAGACTCGACGCGAAGGCCGGCACGCTCGACCTGCTGGTGCCGGCCGGCGAGTTGTCGGCCCGCACGCCCTCGGGCGCGCCGCTGAGCGACGAGGCGTGGTCGGGGACGGGTCGTGAGTTGTTCGGAGTGTTCCGGCCGGGCGTGGGACCGGCCGAGCGTGGGGCCTCGGTGTTCGGCGGGCTCGCCGGATGAGGGCTCCTTCCTCGCTGCCGCTGCCGTGGCTCGTGGCCGACGTCGGGGGGACCAACGCGCGATTCGGGTTGGTCACCTCGGCCGGCGGACGACCGGAGGCGACAGCCGTACTGACCGGGGCCGATTACAGCGGGCTTCCCGGAGCCGTAGCCGCCTATCTCGCTGAGCATGGGGGCGGAGTGCGGCCGGGAGCGGCCTGCCTGGCCGTGGCGGGCCCGGTCAAAGGGGACAGGTACGAGCTCACCAACGCGGGATGGTCGGGGTCGGTCTACGATCTCGGCCTGCCCGAAGTCGAGCTGCTCAACGACTTTGAGGCGCTCGCGCTGTCCTTGCCATACCTCACCGAGAACGATCTTGTCTCGCTGGGAGGTCCCCCTCCGGGGGACGGTGTGAAGGCCGTGCTGGGCCCGGGTACCGGGCTCGGCGTGGCCGGCCTTGTGCCGACGTCGACGGGGTGGGTGCCTGTTCCGGGGGAGGGCGGGCACGTGGCGGTTCCGGTGGTCGACGACCGGGAGCACGAGGTGGTGCGCGCGCTGCGCGCCGACGGCCTGCCCCATGTGGTGGCCGAGCACCTGCTGTCGGGGCCGGGGCTGACCCGGTTGCACCGGGGGCTGGCCTTGGTGCACGGGGTGGACGCGCCGGAGTTGAAGGCGGCGGAGATAGTGACACGGACAACCGATCCGCTATGTTCCGAGGCGATCGAGGTGTTCTGCGGGTTGCTGGGAAGCTTCGCGGCGAACGTGGCGCTCACCCTGGGGGCCCGGGGTGGGGTGTATATCGGAGGAGGTGTACTCCCGCGAATCGTGGAAATGGTGGAAAAGAGTGAGTTTCGGGCACGGTTTTCGGCTACACCGACCCTCGGCGGGTACCTGGCGGCGATCGGGACGAACGTGATCGTCGCCCCGCAGCCGGCGCTCACCGGGGCCGCGGTATGGCTTGCCCAGCGCTCGCGCGAACGCGGATGGAACACTTGACACCGCCAATGCTTAAGGAGATTCGATGAGCAGCCTGCTGGACCTGTCCCCCGTGGTGCCCGTGGTCGTGATCGAGGACGCGGCCACCGCCGTGCCCTTGGCCCGCGCGCTCGTGGCGGGAGGTCTGCCGGTCATCGAGGTCACTCTGCGGACCGAGGCGGCTCTTGAGGCGATCAAGCGCATCAGCGAGGAAGTGCCCTACGCCATGATCGGCGCGGGCACGGTGCGCACCTCCGCCGACATCACGGCGGCCACCGCGGCGGGCGCACGCTTCCTGGTGTCGCCCGGCACCACGCCCGAACTGGCCACCGCCCTGATCGTGAGCGGCGTGCCGTTCCTGCCCGGGGCGGCCACCGCCTCTGAGGCGATGGCGCTGGCCGAGCGCGGGATCACCGACATGAAGTTCTTCCCCGCCGAGGCGGCGGGCGGCGTGGCCTATCTGAAGTCGTTGGCCGGCCCGCTGCCCGACGTGCGTTTCTGCCCCACCGGCGGCGTCAAGCCCGAGACGGCGGCCGCCTATCTGGCGCTGCCCAACGTCGGCTGCGTGGGCGGCACCTGGCTGACCCCCGCCGACGCGATCGCCTCCGGCGACTATGCCCGCATCGAGGGGCTCGCGGCGGAGGCCGCCAAGCTCGCCTGACAAACCCTGCCGGTACGGCGGAAGCCGTACCGGCGTGGGTCCGGCCGTTACGCCGGCTTGGCCCGGCATTCCTTCCGGCTTCGTTTCAGCGCCGGCCGGCGTTCGTTCCGGCGCGGTCCGGCGGTCGTCCGGGCGCCATCATGCGGTCACCCAGGCGTTAGTCCTGCCGCCGTCCCGGCACGGTCCGGGAAAAGCGCTGGGACAATCCTGGACCGCCGCTTGATCGGCTCAACGTGTGTTCACCGTGACGCACGATTTATGACTACATCTATGGAGATGGCTATGGACATGACAGGTCTTGACGCGGTGTACTACCTCATCAATCACACACGCACATTTGCTGGATCCGGGCACCGCAGGGCCCGGGGGGAACGAGCCGAGCATGAGTACCGTCGTCGTCGACAATGTGTCCAAGGTTTACCCCGGGGGCGTCCTCGCGGTGGACGGGATGAATCTGCGCGCCAATGACGGGGAGCTACTGGTTCTACTCGGCCCGTCAGGATGCGGGAAGTCGACGCTGCTGCGCATGATCGCAGGGCTTGAGGAGATCACCTCGGGCGACCTGTGGCTCGGCGGCCAGATCGCCAACGACCTCCCGCCCCGCGACCGGGACGTCGCGATGGTCTTCCAGAACGGCGCGCTCTATCCCCACCGGACGGTCCGCGGCAATCTCGCGTTCCCGCTGGAGATCGCCAAGGCGGACCCGGGCATGGTCCGCGACCGCGTCACCGAGCTCTCCAGGGCGCTGCACATCGTCGAGACCCTGGACCGCAAACCCGGCACCCTGTCCGGCGGCCAGCGCCAGCGGGTGGCGATGGGCCGGGCGATCGTGCGCCAGCCGTCCCTCTTCCTGATGGACGAGCCGCTCTCCAACCTGGACGCGGGCATGCGCACCGAGCTGCGCATGGAGATCTCCGCGCTCGTGCGCGCTCTGGGCGTCACGACCATCTATGTCACACACGACCAGGTCGAGGCCCTCACCCTGGCCGACCGGATCGCGATCATGAACCGGGGCGTGCTGCAGGACGTCGGCACGCCGGGGCAGATCTACAACGACCCCGCGACCGCCTTCGTCGCCGCCTTCCTCAGCTCCCAGCAGCTCAACCTGGTGGCCTGCACGGTGCGCACGCCGCAGAACCAGTTCATCATGCTCGACTTCGGCCCGCACCAGCTCACGATCCCGTGGAGCGACCCCCGGGCCTATGCCATCTCGCAGTTCACCGGCAGTCAGATCATCATCGGCATCCGGCCCGACGCCCTGTCCCCCGTGCCCGAGAGCTATGACGGCCCCTCCTTCACCGGGCGGGTGCGCACCCTCGAATATCACGGGCACGAGTGGCTCGCCTACCTGGAGGCCGGGCTCCCCTCCGTCGCGGTGCCCGAGCCCCCGGACCCGCACGGCCGGGCGGCGCAACTGGCGAACGGCAACGGATCGCAGGGGCGTTTCAAGAGCATGGTGCGCCGGCTGATCTCGGGGCCGCCCGAGAACGACATCCCCGGTCACGCCAACGGCAGCAGCGGCGGCTCGGGCAGCCACCGGCGCGCCGACCTCATCGTACGGCTGGGCGCCCGCCCGGCCTGGCGCGCGGGCGACACCGGCAAGATCGCGGTGGACATCAGCCGCATCATGGCCTTCAAGCTGGACGGTTCGCGCGTCGACCCGCCGCAGCGCTGACCTCCGGGGCGCTCACCCGCCCTCGGCCGGCGCGGGCACGCTTCCGGCCAGCACACTCTTGGCGCCGAGGGTCATCACCAGGGCGACGATCTCGACGACGCGGGCGGCCCGGTCCAGCTCGGCCCGATGGAACGGCGGACCCTCGGTGCGGGCCACCACCAGGTGAAGGGCCTCCTCCCCCAGCGGGATGCCCATCATCGGCAGGCCCTGCCAGGTGAAGACCAAGGGGCGGGGCACGCCGAGGGCGGTCGTGAGGTCCACCGGCGTCAGCGGGTCGGGAGTGTGCATGCTGCGGTGCACCACCTCCCCGTCGGGACAGGACAGGGTGATCGCCCAGTCGCCGCCGACGAGGGCGGGCACGGCGTCCACCAAGGTGAGGCACGCGCGGGCCGGGTCGGTGGCCACGTGGCGCAGCAGGTCGTAGTCGGGCGCCGCACCGGGCACCTCACGGGTCGGCCAGGCCCCCTCCACCCGCACGCCGGGCACCGCGGCGAGCCGGTCGGCGATCTGCTCCCCCGAGGGCGTGCCCGGCCAGGCGACCGTGATGTCGTCCACCGCCCTGCCTGTCTCACGTTCAAGCACCGTGAGCTGGAGGATGTCCACCCCCAGTGCGCCGAGTACACGGGCCACCTGGCCTAGCGCTCCCGGCCGGTCCGGGAGTGAGACCCTCAACCTCAACCACATCACACATCACCTCTTTCCCCACATGTCAAGGCGCGCCTGTGTTTCAGCGTGCGTCCTCACCATGTGCGGCCACGATGGCCGACCAGTGTTTCCAGGGTGTTCCAGGTTTATGTCGGCAATATGGCTTGATTTTCAGTGTGCCGGAGTTCGCGGGCTCTCACCGGCCTTGACGTGGATTTCCAACTCGCTTGCATGAAACTTCAGCAAATTCTTCTCACCACCTTCGGTATGGCGACAGCACGGCTTCCGTCGTCGAAGTGCCATGATCTGCCCATGAGCACGACTGAGATCACCCTCAACAACGGCGTGCATATGCCGCAGCTCGGCTTCGGCCTCTATCTCGTGTCGGACACCGAGGCGGAGACCGCCGTGCGGACCGCCCTCGGCACCGGTTACCGCAGCCTGGACACCGCGACGCTCTACGGCAACGAGGAGGGCGTGGGCCGGGCGCTGCGCGCCTCCGGGCTGCCGCGTGAGGAGGTGTTCGTCACCACCAAGCTGTGGAACGACGACCACGGCTACGACCGGGCCCTGGCGGCCTTCGACAGGAGCCTGGAGCGGCTCGGGACGGATCAGGTCGACCTCTACCTGATCCACTGGCCCGTGCCCGCCCGCGGCGCCTACCCGGACACGTGGCGGGCGCTGGCGCGGATCTACGCAGAGGGCCGGGCACGCGCCGTCGGCGTGTCGAATTTCACCACGGCGCACCTCACCCGCGTGATCGAGGACTCCGGGCTCGTGCCCGCGGTCAACCAGGTCGAGCTCCACCCCTGGCTCCCCCAGCGGGAGCTCCGCCGGTTCCACGCCGAGCACGGCATCGCCACCGAGGCGTGGAGCCCGCTCGGGCGCGGTCACGGGCTGCTTCAGGAGCCGGTGGTGAGGAACGTGGCGGCGAAACATCTGCGCACACCAGCCCAGGTAGTGCTCAATTGGCACATGCGTCTCGGGAACATCGCCATTCCGAAATCCACGAATCCGGCGAGGATCGCGGAGAACCTCGACATCTTTACCTTTGAACTCGACGACGAGGACATGGCGGCGATCGGCACACTCGACAACGGCCGCCGCGTCGGCCCCGATCCCGACGTCTACGGGGATTGACCCGTCGGCCACGCGGGCTTCGCCGTACGGCGGAAGCGGCCTGGGCGGGTCCTTAGAGGGTTTTGGCGGGCCGCGTGTTCGGTTTTCCGGTAGCCGGATCATCGATGCGCGCCGATCCGTTTCGCCGTGCGTTCCGCTGCCGGGAGGGCGTCTCGCCGCGGCCGGCGAGTCCGCAGGCAGGGGGCACGGGACACCTCTCCGGCCACCCGCTGGGCGGCCCGCCGGAGGGGGCGATCCGGAGGGTTCGCATGGCCGTTCCATGGGCTGCCCGTGAACCTTTACCTGGCGAGTGAGGCCGCGTTATCGCCGTGAGATAAGGGGGTTTCGGGACCAAGGTCCCATAGATCAAGAAATATCTGGTTTGAGGTGTTTGTGTTCAGTTGTCCGGTGTATTACCTTGATGGAACTCGCGGCATACGAAGCACGTGATCCCACACGTGCACCCGTTGCCGATACATTGCCCGGACCGTGATCACGATGGACATCCGTCCGCCGGGGATCACGGCCGCCGAATCCGCAAGATGCGGAGCCGGGGACCCACTGGGCCTCGTTCGTCAACCGGACGGCGAAGCCCATCCCCCAACCGGGGTGAATCAGCAATGGCTACGCCCCCCGTAGCCAACGCTGTAGGGCACTTCCACGCCCGAACCCGTCAGCTAACCCGGTAGGCGGCATGGAAGCGAGGGAGTACACCCGCACATGCTGAAGTTCCCCCATACCTCGAAGTGCGTCAAGCGTCTCGCCGCCGGCCTGATCGGCGCCGCGATCGCCACGGGAAGCGTCTCCGGTGTCGCCATGGCCGACACCCACATCAACCCGCAGCCCCCGCAGCCCGCGCAGAGCCCGATGGAAATCAAGGCCGCGTCCCTTCCCCAGGTGAGCGCCAAGCAGCTCCTGGACCTCGCCACCGCTCAGGTCGGCATCAAGGAGAACGCCAGCGGCGGCGGCACGAAGTTCCACCAGTGGTACATGGGCACCGAGCGTGCCCGGGAGACCCTCGCCCGCGACGGCGGCGGAACCGCCTCTGTCTACGCCAACGCCCCCTGGTGCAATATGTTCGTCTCCTGGGTCGGCGACCAGCTCGGCATTCGTCCCACCCTCGGCTGGGACGCCTACACCGTCGCTCACGCCAAGTGGTTCCAGGAGAACGCCCGCTGGGGCACCGCGGCCCAGCCCGGCGCAGTCGTCTTCTTCGCCTGGGGCGGCGGCGGCACCAGCGACATCGAGCACGTGGGCTTCGTCGTGAAGGACAACGGCGGCAGCACCATCACCACGGTCGAGGGCAACACCGGCAACGGCGCGGTGGAGATCCGGACCCGTAACAAGACCGACGTCGTCGGTTACGGCTACCCCGTTTACGCGAAGGTGTAAACGCACCAAGAGCAGCGAAGGGGCCGTGCGCGGTAGTCAGTGCACGGCCCCTTCGCCGTGCCCGTGAAACTTGATGCGGCCACCCCACCACGGCCACCTGCGCGCTTGCCGGCCATATTCGTCGGCGGTGTCAAAGAAATTGATCTCTTCGTTCAGTGCCTCGCCCATCGGCCGGAAACTGCCGGGCCTGGTGGTGCGCACCCCGAAGTCAAGCGTGCCGAGGCACAGGCGACTCACCCGCAGTGCCGTACGGCCGAGCCGTGCGTGTCGCACGGCATCTCCTCTTGTCCAGATCGCTCGTGAAATCACACGCGACCTCGCCGTTCAGACCCTGTCTCGGGGATGTCGAGAACGGCTGGGAAGAACCAACGCCCACGGACAGGGAAAGGTCCACTGAAAGGAACGCGGTTCGCGGATGCCGGATGCTTTCCCTCCGGTGGGCCCGTGTTCGTCTCCGGCGGACGCGTCTCCCCAGGCGAATTCTTCCACCGGGGCCTTGGCGGGAGCATACAGGGACAGGCCCTCGCACATCCGCGCAGCCATGGTGGATTGTGTTCGGCCTCATTCACCCTGCTCGACCCTGTTGAAGTGGGCTTGCCTCCGCCGGGACCGTGCTCGGCGTGTTCAGCGGGAAAGGAGCCGGCACCGGCACGACCTCCGTATGCACAATCACCCACAAGGGTGTAAAAGGCTCACACTGGAAGCATTTCGGAAATCCCGGCACGCCAAATTCCCTGGCCACGGTGTCCCTCCCCGAGACGGTGGATGTCGAGAGGGTGTGAAGTGCGGTGAGGCACGACCCCGCACTGCCCAGTGTGCGGCTCCACCCCCGTGAAACCGGGGCGCGACCTTTTCGAAATGGGCCCGGCCGGGAAGATACGACAATGGCCCCCCACCCGATGGAGCCGCGCCCCAATAGGAAAGCGCCGAACAGCTGCCCTAAAGAAACGAGATTATCTCTCACATTCGGCAGCGAAACAGCAAAGTCTCGGGAACAATAGGACACGCGTCTGGGCCGGACCCATGTACTCCTCCGGCTGTCCCTTACCGGCGGCCCGCGCGATGGCAGGAGAAAGTTCACTGACCACCACCTGTAGGGGGCTGGTTCATGACTGGGATCCACCGCGCGACGGCCCGTCCGACCCTGGAGGCGGTCGCCGCCAAAGCGGGAGTCGGACGCGGCACAGTGTCGCGCGTCGTCAACGGATCGCCGAAGGTGAGCGACCGTGCGCGCCATGCCGTACTCCAAGCAATCGACGAGCTCGGATACGTCCCCAACCGGGCGGCCCGCAGCCTCGTCACGCGACGCACCGACACCGTGGCCCTGGTGGTCTCGGAGTGTCGGCAGCGGATCTTCGATGAGCCGTTCTTCGCCGGCATCATCCGCGGCATCGGCTCGGCGCTCTCGGAGACCGGGCTCCAACTGATCCTCGCGATGGCGCAGTCGCCCGAGGAGCATCAGCGACTCGCGCGCTACTTAACCTGCCAGCATGTGGACGGCGTGCTGCTGCTCTCGCTACACGGGGCCGACCCCCTGCCCGGCCACCTGGAGGCCATGGGGGTGCCGACGGTCGTCGGCGGCAAACCCGTCGGGCTCAGCCCGGTGTGTTACGTCGACGTCGACAACCGCGCCGGGGCGCGCCAGGCGGTCGAGCACCTCATCATGCGAGGCCGCCGCAGGATCGCCACGATCGCGGGCGCCCAGGACATGGGCGCGGGCGCCGACCGGCTGGCCGGCTTCCACGACGCCGTGGGCGGCGGCGCTGCCGCCGGGCCGGTCGCCTACGGCGACTTCAGCGAGGGCAGCGGCATGATGGCCATGCGAGAGCTAATGGAGCTCGACCCGGAGATCGACGCGGTGTTCGCGGCGTCGGACACGATGGCGATCGGCGCGATGCGCGCACTGCGGGAGCGTGGGCTGGAGGTGCCCCGCGACATAGCCGTCGCGGGCTTCGACGACTCGCACGCCGCCGCCCACACCGACCCGCCGCTCACCACCGTGCACCAGCCCACCGACGCGATGGGCAGGCGCATGGCGCACATGCTGATCGCCCGCATCAACGGGGAGACCCCGGCCCAACCGGTGGTGATCCTCCCACCCCACCTCGTGACCCGCGCGTCAACCTGACCGCCCCCACACCACCACTCCGCGGCGCCGCCCCCCACCCGGGCCGGCGCCGCACGTGTCATGCCCCTTGGGCGCCGCCGTGTGTGCCATACCCTCCGCGACCTCGGCGTCGTCGCATATCTCGTGGCTCCGCGACCTAGACGGCGCCACACGGCCCATAGATGCACCCGCGCCTTGGGTGCCCGGGGCTGCGCCGCTCAAGCCCGGCTCCCGCTCACTCCGAGTGCGCCGCCAGCCGCCAGCCGCCCGCCCCAGGTTCGCGTGCCCGGGGCTGCGCCGCTCAAGCACGCCTCCCGCCCGCTCCGCATGCGCCGCCAGTCGCCAGTTGTCAGTCGTCAGTCGTCAGTCGTCAGTCGTCAGTCGCCCCAGGTTCGCGTGCCCGGGGCTGCGCCGCTCAAGCACGGCTCCCGCTCGCTCCGTGTGCGCCGTGTAGCCCGCACCGCGCGGAACCAGGGCCGGTGCCCGCGGGCGCAGCTGCGCCGCCTGCCCGCTGGGGTGGGCTTCGCCGGCGCCCGCCTGCCTGCTGGGATGTGCGTCGCCTTGGTGGAGCCGGGCTTTCAGGGCGTGAGCCGTACGTGGGCCTGGTCTTGGTGGGGCCGGGTTTTCAGGGCGGGAGCCGTACGTGGGCCTGGTCTTGGTGGGGCTCTGTTTTCACGGCGGGAGCCGTACGTGGGTATGGGTTGGTCAGGTGCGGTTCTCGGGGCAGGGGATGGTGGCGTGCGTGTCATGTTGCCCCGGGGGCGGCTCGCGTGGAATGATCTCAACGGGTGATGAATTATGGACGACACGACCTGTGTGATCGCGGGCGGTGGGCCCGCCGGTGCTGTCTTGGCGCTCCTGTTGGCCCGTTCGGGGGTCGAGGTGACGCTGCTGGAGAAGCATGCCGATTTTCTGCGGGATTTCCGGGGGGACACGATCCACCCCTCCACCCTCCAGGTGCTCGACGAGCTGGGCCTGGCCGAGGAGTTCCACCGGCTTCCCCACCACAAGACCCACTCGATGAGCTTCCAGACCGACGAGGGTGGCATTCCGATCGCGGACCTGCGGCGGTTGCCGGGCAAATATCACTACATCGCCTTCGTCCCCCAGTGGGAGTTCCTCGATCTGATCACCACGGCGGCCAAGCGTTATCCGTCCTTTCGCCTGATAATGCGGGCCGAGGTGACCGATGTGATCCGTGAGGGCGGAGTGGTGCGCGGGGTGCGTTACCGCGATGCCGGCGGCCGGGAGCACGAGATCAGGGCGAAACTCACGGTCGGCGCCGACGGCCGTGGGTCCGATGTGCGGCGTGCGGTGGGGTTGATCCCGCATGAGTTCGGTGCGCCGATGGACGTGGTCTGGTTCAGGCTGCCGCTGCGTGAGGGTGATCCGGAGGAGTCGTTCCTGCGGGCCGCTGCCGGGCACTTCATGGCGTGCATCCGGCGTGAGAGCCACTGGCAGCTCGCCTACTTGATTGAAAAGGGGGGTTTCGAGCGGTTCAAAGCCTCGGGCATCGAGCATTTCCGGGCGAATGTGGCCAGGTTGCTGCCCATGGTTGCCGAGCGCATGTCCGAGATCCGGGATTTCGGGGATGTGAGTGTGCTCGTGGTGGCGCTCAACCGGCTGAAGCGCTGGCATCTGCCCGGTCTGCTGTTCATCGGCGACGCCGCGCACGCCATGTCGCCGGTCTTCGGGGTCGGTATCAATCTCGCCATTCAAGACGCCGTGGCGGCGGCCAACCTGCTCGCGGGCTCGCTGAGGTCGGGGGCCGACATCCCCGACTCCACCCTCGCTCTGGTGCAAAAGCGCCGTGAGTTCCCCACAAGGGTCACGCAGTTCGCCCAGCGGGTGGCGCAGAGGCGCTTGATCCGCCCGGCTCTGAAGGGCGGGCAGGGAAGGCGGCCGCTCCCCCGCCTGGTGACCACAACGCCGGTCGCCAGGCTGCTGGCCCCCCGCTTCATCGGCTTCGGCATACGCCCGGAGCATGTACGGCTGGCGCCCGTCGTCCGGCCACGTGACGTCACAGCGGGCGACGACGGCTGACGGCATCACGGCCTTGGACCGCGAAATCGGCATCGCCGTACGGCAATACGGCAGGTGACGGGCGACGTTGATCGATGTGGGGGCGAGTTAGCATGAGGGAGGTGCGGTGCTCGGCCGTGCCACTCTGGGGGCGATGTCTTCGTTTCCCGGCGCACCGATTCTCAGAGAGTGGACTGACCATGGTGCAAGCCCATAAGTGCAATAGCCTGATGTGTCGTGAGCGCTGAACCGATCAATCTTGATTCCTGGCGGGATCTCACCGCCGCTCAGCAGCCCGAGTGGCCTGACCGTGACGAGTTGAAGAGGGTCGTCGGCAAACTCGCCGCGGCTCCTCCCCTGGTGTTCGCAGGCGAATGCGACCAGCTCAAGAGTGAACTCGCGGCCGTCGTCCGAGGAGAGGCATTCGTGCTTCAGGGCGGCGACTGCGCGGAGACGTTCTCCGGCGCCGACGCCGACGCCGTGCGCAACAAGATCAAGACCCTGCTCCAGATGGCCATCGTGCTCACCTACGCGGGCAGCGTGCCGGTGGTCAAGATCGGCCGGATGGCCGGGCAGTTCGCCAAGCCCCGTTCCAGCTCCACCGAGACCCGCGACGGCGTGGCGCTTCCCGCCTACCGGGGCGACATGGTCAACGGCTTCGAGTTCACGCCCGAGGCCAGGCGGCCGGACCCCGAGCGGCTGCTGCGCGCCTACCACTCGGCGGCGGTCACGCTTAACCTTGCCCGAGCCTTTACCAAGGGTGGTTACGCCGATCTCCGCCAGGTGCACACCTGGAACCGCGACTTCGTCGCCGAGTCCCCCGCGGGCAGGCGTTACGAGCAGCTGGCCCGGGAGATCGACCAGGCCCTGGCGTTCATGCACGCCTGCGGTGCCAACCCCTCCGAATTCCACAGTGTGGAGTTCTACTCCTCGCACGAGGCGCTGATCCTCGACTACGACCGCGCGCTCACCCGCATCGACTCGCGCACGGGCCTGCCGTACGACGTGTCCGCTCACATGGTGTGGATCGGCGAGCGCACCCGCCAGCTCGACGGCGCCCACGTCGATTTCTTCAGCAAGATCCGCAACCCGATCGGCGTGAAGCTGGGCCCGACGACCTCGGCCGACGACGCGCTGGCGCTGGTGCGCAAGCTCAACCCCGACAACGAGCCGGGCCGCCTGACCTTCATCACCCGCATGGGGGCGAGCAAGATCCGCGACGTGCTTCCCGACCTCGTCGAGAAGGTCACGGCCGGCGGCGCGCAGGTCGCCTGGATCTGCGACCCCATGCACGGCAACACCTTCGAGGCGCCGAGCGGGCACAAGACCCGCCGCCTCGACGACGTGCTGGACGAGGTGGCCGGGTTCTTCGAGGTGCACCGGGCGCTCGGCACCCACCCCGGCGGCATCCACATCGAGTTCACCGGCGACGACGTCACCGAATGCGTCGGCGGCGGGCAGCCGATCGGCGAAGGCGACCTCTCGCTGCGCTACGAGACGGCGTGCGACCCGAGGCTCAACCGGAGCCAGTCGCTCGACCTCGCCTTCCGCGTGTCGGAGCTCTACCGCTCCACGTGAGCCGCCCCCCGTTTGAGGGGAACGCGTGGCTCTGTGCGGCTCGGCTCAGGTCTTGAGCCGAGCCGCACGACTCGCTGCGTACGGCACAGCACGGCGAACTGCCACGGCCTGCACGGAGCCGGGCCATTCACCCGGAACTACGCGCTTCATATGGAAGCTGTGCAGTTTGCCCGTACCCGTGCGGCACACCGGGAAGAGCACGATTCGCTGGGTACCGTGCGGCTCAATCGGTGCCGCGCACACCCGGAGACGGGCACTTTGCGATGATCTATATGGCCCGTCCGGAACTGGGGAGCCCCTCCGGCTCCCCTGACACCCGGCCGCCTGCCCGAAATCGTGCAATTCAGGACAAACCGTACCGCCCGACCGAAAACCCGTCATGTGCCCGAAACCAGGAAAAGCGGCCCAGCCCTGCTCAGAGGGCCAGGCCACCACACACTGGTCGACGTCGTTTCGCTACTCAGCGTATTTCGGTCGGTATTTTGGCCAGCCACCTCACGCCGAAGGCCGCACCTCGGCCGGGTCTCGCCGGATTGGGGCCCGGATCGGGGCAGGGTCAGCTGTCCTTAACCCCGGCTTCCTTCATGTCGGCGGCGATCTCCGTGCGGATGGCGTCCATGTCGAGCGCCCGGACCTGGCCGATCAGGTCTTCAAGGGCGCGCGCGGGCAGCACGCCGGCCTGCTGGAAGACGACGATGCCGTCGCGGATCGCCATCACCGTCGGGATCGAGCGGATCTCGAATCCCTCGGACAGGGCCGGCTGGGCTTCAGTGTCGATCTTGCCGAACACGATGTCGCCGTGCGCCTCAGACGCCTTCTCGAAGATGGGACCGAACGTGCGGCACGGGCCGCACCAGGCCGCCCAGAAGTCCAGCAGCACGATCCCCTGGTCCGCGACCTCGTTGAAGTTCTGCTCGGTGATCTCGATAGTCGCCACCAGTGACTCCTCTGTCTCGGCGTTCGATGTCCAGGTGGGACAACCATCCCCCCACCTTCAGCATTCCACGTCCTGCACCGGGCTCTCCTCGGCCGCGCCGTACCGCCCCGCTCACGCGGGCGCCACAACCCCCGAGACAGCGAAGATGAGCCCGAATCGGATTCCAACATGGTAGAGGACAATATCGGCCCGCCCATAACCCCTTTCCGGATACCCCTTTATCAAATCTCGCAGGTAAAACCATTTGAAACTGGAACGTTATTCATATCGGGATAAACCCGAAGTTTGTGGATATAGCATCACCCCTCGTGGCCAAAGATCATCTTTCGGGTTCCTTGCTGGCTAACGACCTGTACTTCGTACTGCACAACGACAGAACCGGTCGGATGCGACTGCACCCCCGGGTGACCGGCCTTGGACTGGCCGGCGCCGTTCTGGGGGAACTCATGCTGGCCGGACACATAACCGCAGGTATCGCCGCCGGTGAGGTAAGGCTCGCCCTCGTCAACACTCATCCGACGGGAGACCCCGTCACACAAAAGGCGCTAGATCACATCATCGCCGAACCATCACACTCATTCCGCACATGGCTGCAGTTCCTCGGCCAATCAGCACCGGCCGATGTAGGCAGCCGCATGATCCAGGCCGGGCTACTCCATCCGCCGGCCCGGCGCTCGTGGTTGCGGGCCGCGCCGCCCCCCACTCCGGTGGACCCCAACACCGCCATGTGGCCCATCGGGCGGCTCAACCTCGCCGTAGAGCGCCGCGAACCCCTCAACGAGCAGGACAACGTCCTGCTCGGACTGGTTAGTGCGGCAGGAGGTGCCCGGGTCGTCCTCTGGGACCAGGATCCGGACTACTTAGCCCACGCAACCGCCGCTCTCCCAGTGCATCTGCGAGAGCTTGTCGCACAAACCGAGGCTGCTGTCGGCGACGCCGTCATCAGCCGTCGTTGAACCACCCCCTTTTCCACGGAGTACCCCATGTCCGTCAAACAAGAAAGACCCAGCGCCGTCTCCTCAGCTCTGGCCAAGGACCGTCTCGGCATCCCGTCGGTCGTGTTCTTCGTCATCTCGGCGGCAGCGCCTCTGACCGTGGTCGCCGGCAGCGTCAGCACCGCCTACGCCGCGACCGATGTCGTCGGTGTGCCGCTGGGCTTTCTACTGATCGGTGCCATCCTCGCGATCTTCGCCGTCGGCTATGTGACGATGGCACGTCACGTCGTCAACGCCGGCGCGTTCTACGCCTATACCGCCAAGGGCCTCGGGCGGCCGGTGGGCGTCGCGACCGCCTGGGTGGCACTGCTCGCATACAACGCTTTGCAGATCGGCCTTTACGGCGCGGTCGGATTCGCGGCGGAGCCGCTGATCAAGGCCTGGTTCGGCTCCTCCCCGCCCTGGTGGGTGATCGGCCTCGTCTTCTGGGCCATCACCGGCGTGCTCGGGCTCATGCGGGTCGACGTGAACGGCAAGATCCTCGCCTTCCTGCTGATAACCGAGATCGCGGTCGTGCTCGTGTTCGACTTCGTCGGTCTGCTGAACCCCGCGAGCGTCGGCTTCAGCCTTAACGTGTTCAACCCGGGCGAGCTGTTCGTCGGCGGCCTCGGCGCGGTGATCGCGACGTGTGTCGCCTCCTTCTCCGGCTTCGAATCCTCGGTGGTGTTCGCCGAGGAAACCAAGGACCCCCGGCGCACCGTGCCGATGGCGACCTACATCTCGCTCGCGGTGATCTCCATCCTCTACGCGTTCTCCGCGTGGGCCATGACCGTGCCGATCGGCTCGGACAAGATCATCCAGACGGCCAAGGAGCTGGGACCCAACCTCTACTTCGCCGCCCCCAAGGAGCACCTCGGGGAGACGATCGCGACCATCGCCTCGGTGCTGTTCGTCACGAGCATCGTGGCCGCGCTGATCGCGTTCCACAACACGATCTCCCGCTACATCTTCGCTCTCGGCCGTGAGCGGGTGCTGCCCGCGGCGTTCGGTCACACGTCGGCGACCGGCGCCCCGATCGTCGGGTCGCTGACGCAGACCGTCATCGGCGTCATCGTCATCATCATCTACGCGATCTACGACCTCGACCCGTTCCTCCAGCTCTTCTTCGTCTTCGGCTCCTTCGGCGGGCTCGGCGTGCTGTTGATGCTGGCCGCCACCTCCGCCGCCGTCATCGCCTACTTCATCAAGACCCCCAACAACGAGAACGTCTGGCGCACCAAGATCGCTCCGGGGCTCGCCTTCGTGCTGCTGCTTGTCGTCATCGCCCTGGTCATGGTCAACTTCGACACCGTGCTCGGCGTCCCGCCGGACTCGGTGCTGCGGTGGATCCTGCCCGCGATCTTCGTGGTCGCCATCGGGTTCGGCCTGGCGTGGGGCGCGGTCCTGCGGGCGCGGAAGCCGGACGTCTACGCGACGATCGGCATGGGCGCGCAGGCCGCCGTCAAGGGGATTAAGTGACCGAAATCATCCGCGTTGACGCCGCACCGGGCGTCGCCGACACCCTCGGCTCGGTGATCGCGACCGCGTTCCACCCGGGGGATGTCAACGTGTGGTGTGTCCCCGATCCCGAGGAACGCGAGCGGCTCCTGCCGCCCCATTTCGCGATCCTCGTCGAGCACGCGCTTATCCACGGTGACGTCTACGCCACGGCCGACATGACCGCGGTGGCGGTGTGGTTCCCGAACATCAAGCCGATGCCGGATGTGCCGGATTACGACAACCGCATCAGGGCCTTCGCGGGCCCGCACGCGAGGCGCCTCATCGCCATCGGTGAGACGCTCGCCGCCGGCCACCCGCACGAACCCCATCACTACCTGAACTTCCTCGCCGTCCTGCCCGAGCTCCAGGGCCGGAACATCGGCGCCGCTCTGATGGCCAAGCATCACGCGGTCATCGACGCGGAGGGCGTGCCCGCCTACCTGGAGGCCAGCGGCCTGCGCAGCCGCGACTTCTACCTCCGCCTCGGCTACCACGACCACGGCGACCCCATCGTCCTCCCCGAGGACGGGCCCCTCATGTATCCCATGTGGCGCCCACCCGCCGCCTGACCTGACCGGGTTCTCCCCGCCCACCCGGCCCGGGAAGCCCGCCGGGCAGGCCCCCTCCGACCTCGGAGGGGGCCTGCTCGCGTCAACGGCCCGGCAACCCGCCGCGCCGGTTCGAAACGCACGGCCCGGCTTCCTTGGAGTCTCTATGCGGCCGGGCCCGATCTCACGGCTTACAGCGGTACGGCACCGCACGCCTTACGGACTCGGTCCATCTGATTGGCGATGTGCGCACGCCGGCGGCGAGGGGCTTCCTACATTGCCCGAGTCGGCATAACACGAAGGCGTGCCCCGCGGTGTCCTCGCTCCGCCGTCGCACGGCGGAGCGAGGTGGTGGGGTGTCTACCGGCGTCCGCCCGGGAGGTTCAGCCCGAGGAGGACCGGGTCGTGGTCCGAGGCCTTGAACGCGTCGGGCTTGTACAGAGCCGGCGGGTTGTACTCGGTGTTGTAGTCGAGGATGCGGGACTCGTCGGCGTTGGTGTGCCAGATGGTGGCGCCGGTCACCCGCTTGAGCAGGTCGCGGCCCACGTAGGCGTGGTCGAGTTCGCCCGACAGGCCGTTGAAGACGTAGCTGTACCGCAGCAGGGCGGGGACGTGGCGTTTGGTGACGCTGCTGAGCCCGCCGGCCTCAAGGGTGTCGAGCGGGTCCTCCTCGCCGTAGGCGTTCAGGTCGCCGAGCACGACCGGGTTGACGAGGTCCAGGTCGCCGATGAGGCCAAGGGTCGCCTGCGCCTGCCGTACCCGCTCGGCGTTGAAGCAGCTCTGGCCGTCGCCCTGGTCGGTGTCGGGGCCGGTGGCGCCGTCGCAGCCCTTGGACTTGAAGTGGTTGACGAGCATGGTGAAGGGTGTGCCGCCGCCGGTGCGGGTGAAGGTCTGGATGAGGGGCGGGCGGCGGAAGACGGGGTCGGCGGACGATCGGGCGGCGCCCGCGGGGGTGACGCGGGCCGGCTTGTAGATGACGCCCACCTGGATGGCGTCGGTGCCGGGCGCGGGGTGGGTGAGCGCGGCGTAGGTGCCGGCGCCGACCTCGGCGTTGAGCGCGGTCACCAGGGCGTCGAGGGCGGTCTGCCCGTTGTTCTCGACCTCCATGAGGCCGACGACGTCGGCGTTGAGGCCCTTGAGGGTGGCGACGAGCTTGGCGAGCTGCCGGTCGCGCTCGGCGGCGGTGGTGGCGCCGCGGCTGCCGAGTGTGGTGAACCAGTTGAGCGTGTTGAGGCTCGCGACCTTGACGTTGCCGCCGACGGGGAGCGGCCGGGGCAGGCGCGGGTTAGTGCGCAGGAACTCGATGGGTTTGGTGGGGTGCAGGCGATACTGCCCGAACCCGTAGCCGAGCACTCCGGTCACGCCGAGCGCGGTGTCGCCGAGGCGCACCACGCGCGGGCTGGTGTAGGGGACGACGGGCGGGTTCTGGGTGTTCGAGCCGTCGTCGACGAGCAGCGAGCGCCGCACGTTGAGGTCGGGGTCGACGCCGGGCCTGTCGGTGGGCTGGTAGAGGCGCCCGCCGGAGGAGACGGTGACCTCGCCGAAGCGGCCGAGGTTGTAATGCTCGGACACGGTCAGCGGCCCCCGGAAGCTCACGAGCATGCTCTCCAGCGGCTCGAAGGTCGCCCCCGAGGGCCTCGGCAGGCGGTACGGCGCAGCCGTCACGGCGCCGGTGCCGCACACGTCGACGGCGGTCACGGGGGACAACTCGGTCCAGCCGTTGAATTCGATCACGCGGCCGGTGACAAGCACCTTGTCACCTGGAGCGACGTCCCGCAATCCGGTCCCGGCGAAGGCGAACAGGCCGTCGGAGGTGGCGGGGTCGTCGTCGGGTGTGGGGTCCTGCAGGAAAAAGCCACGTAACTGGCCTGATTCCTGGTAATCGCCGGTCACCACGCCTTCGACACGGACGGTCTGACCGGCGAGCGGGCTGACGTCGCCCGTGCCCTGCACGTCGGCGATCTGGTGCGTGGCGGGTGTGGCGCAGGCGTCGGACGGCACGGGGGACAGGGCGGCGGCGGGGTGAGGGAGGGTGGCGAGGGTCGCCAGCGCGGCGACGGCGAGGGCGCTGAACGCCCGGGAAGGAGCGCGCATGTTGCGAAGCATACGGTCGTATTATGCGGCAATTGCCAGATTATCCCCAGATACGAAGTGATATTCGTAAGCATTGACACATATCATCAATAGCCGCCCGCACACTCTGTAATCTATCGCTGTAGATCTCGCTACACTCCACCGCAGGCACTACCAAACCGATACAGATGTGAGCACGGCCCCCGATCTCCGTAACGATTACATCGATTTCCGGGTATGGGATGAATATGGCCCCCGCACGTTCCCCCCTGCTCAGCTCAGGTTGGACCACCTGTGCCGTGACGCCCCACTGCAGTGGCGTGGCACATCGGCCCCACGGCCGCTGCCTCGCCCACCTCGATCAGGACGAACTCGCCGATGTGCTGGCCGGATTCGCCCCCGGCCACGCGCTTGACGCGCGCGGCACCACGCTCAGCGGCGAACTGATCGAACGCCTCCTCGCCGCCGCGCACGACGGCCGCACCCCGCTCTTGGGCCGGGCCCGGTTCGACCGTGCGAGGTTCACCGGTGACGCGCGTTTCCTGGACGTGGTGTTCGCGGGGGACGTGTCATTCGACCATGCGCGTTTCGATCAACTCGCATCCTTCTTCGGCGCGCGATTTAAGCGGAATGTCTCCTTCCGTAACGCCCATTTCACACGTGAGCTTTCGTTCCACGAAGCGCAGGTCACAGGGCACGCTTCGTTCGACGGCGTCATCGTCGGCAGTGACGCCTTGTTCGGGCGGACAAGGTTTGAACAGGCTCTGTCGTGCGAAAGCACCAGATTCGAAGGCTTCGCCGCCTTCGACGACGCCTGGTTCGGCGGGCAGGCCAGCTTCCGCGGCAGCAGGTTCGGCCGCGCTGTCTCGTTCCGCCGGTCGGAGTTCGCGCGGTCGGCCGGGTTCGACTCGGTGCGCTTCGCCGCCGCCGCCTACCTGTCGCCCGCGTCGGTCGGCAGAAGTCTCACGCTGACCGACGCGCACGCCGACAAGACCCTGGAGCTCGCCGCCACCGGGTGCTCGGTCGACCTGCGGCGCGTCGCCGTACTCGGATCGAGCCGCCTGCGCCTCGCCGAGGCCGAGGCGGACCTGGAGGCGGCGGTGCTGCGCGGGCCGGCGACGGTCACCGGCAGGGGGTCGCGCCTGACGTCGCTGCGCGGTGTGCAGGCCGAGCGGCTGACGCTGTCGGATGTCGACCTGTCTTCGTGCCGGTTCGACGGCCTGCGGCACCCCGAGGGCGTGCGGTTCACCGGCTGCCACTTCGCCGCGCCGCCGCGCGGGGTGCGGGTCGGCCTGGCGTGGCCGCCGCTGCGCTGGTGGTCGACGCGGGCGGCGCTGGCCGACGAGGCGGCCTGGCGCGGCTGGTCGCAGCCTCCGCAACCGGGCGAGCCCGCCACACCCGCCCGCCTGGCGGCGCTCTACAAACAGCTCGGAGCCGCCACGGAGGACAGGCGCACCGCCACCGACTTCGCGTTCGCGGCGATGGAGATGCGCAGATACACGAGCCGGGCGCTCGGCCGCTGGCTGCTGTCCCTCTACTGGCTGGCCTGCGGGTACGGCATGCGCATGGGCCGGGTGTTCGCCTGGCTGGCGCTGTTCGCGGTGGTGGCGGCCGGGGCCGTGCTGTGGGTGACGGCGCACCACCTGACGACGACGACGCCCCCGCACAGCTGGGCGCCCTCACCCGCCGTGCAGCAGGACGGCCACGACTGACCATCCACACTGACCGTCCCCTACCGCCGGGTCAGGGAGATCCCCGATTACCCCCGTGCCCCCGTCCCCCATAGCCTTGGGACCGCACATCGTTCAACGGAGACGATCCGCGGCCGGCGCCGGCCGCGGATGCGTTGATCGACCGGATGGGGAGGCCAGGGCGCGCGGTGACCGTCATCGACGACTATGTGGCAACGCTCGGCCGCGCGCTGCGCGGCCCCCGTTCCGTGCGTCGCGACATGCTCGCCGAGGCCCGTGACAGCCTGCACGACACCGCCGAGGGCCATGTGGCGCGCGGGTTGAGTCCCGTGGAGGCGGAGCGGCGGGCGGTCGAGGAGTTCGGCCCGGTCCGCGAGATCGCCCCGGCCTACCAGCGGGAGCTGGTGGCCGGGCAGGGACGCAGGACGGCGGCGCTGCTCTTCCTCACGATGCCGCCGACCGTGCTGCTGTGGACCCTGACGTGGTGGCTGTTCCCCTGGCCGCCGGCGGGTGCCTCGGCCCTGCCCGAGTGGTACGGGCTGGTCGCCGGCGCGGTGGACGGCATGCAGGTCCTGACCGCCCTCGGCGCCGCGGGCGTGCTGGTGGTCCTCGGGTGGGGGGCACGCAGGCACGTCGGCAGGCGGAGTTCGCCGTGGCTGACCAGGGCGCTGGGGGTCGTGGTGCTGGCCAAGCTGCCCGTGCTCCTGGCCCTGTGTTATGTGCTGCTGTCGGCGTCGGGCAGGCCTCTCGGCACGCTGATCGACTTCACGCCGACGGTGATCGCCTTCGGGGTCAGCCTGGTGTTCTTCATCTGCCAGGTGTCCAGCGCGACGCGGTGCCTGACCACCACCCGGGCGCTGGCCAATCCGCCGGTCGAGGCCGGCGAGCCGGTCCGCGTCTGATCCGGCCGCCGCGTCAGCAGGCGGGGCCGAACGCCTCCCCGCCCCACACTCCGCCGGGCGCGGCCCTGCGGGGGCTGCCCGACGCCGCCCCGCCGCTCGCCAGCCGGTAGAAGCGCCGCCGGCGACCGCCCGCCGTCCCCCACGCCCCGACGACGGCGCCGGCGCGCTCAAGCCTGCGTAGCGCCGGGTAGACCGCCCCTATCGGCGTTCCGAGGGCTCCGCCGTTCCGCTCGCGAAGCGCCTCGACGATCGCGTGGCCGTGCATGGGGCCGCCGCGCAGCACCACCAGGAGTGCCTCGTCCAGGCGCCCGTCCTCCGTGTCCACGTTCACGGCCGGGATTCGCTAGGGTGCTTCATGTAGACAGGCTACATGTAGGCTCGCAACAACATCCACCCCCGCAGGAGCTGACGACCATGGAAGTGCTCGACCTGGCCCGGTTGCAGTTCGCGATGACGGGAAGCGTGCACTTCCTGTTCGTCGTGCTGACCCTGGGCATGGCCCCGATGGTGGCGGTCATGCAGACCAAGCACCTCGTCACCGGCAAACCGGTGTACGAGGGCATGACGCGCTTCTGGGGCCAGATCTATGTGATCAACTACGCCCTCGGCATCATGACCGGCCTGGTGATGGAGTTTCAGTTCGGCATGAACTGGAGCGGCCTGTCGCACTTCGCGGGCGACGTGTTCGGCGGACCGCTCGCCATCGAGACGCTGGTCGCGTTCTTCCTCGAATCCACCTTCCTCGGACTGTGGATCTTCGGATGGCACAAGCTGCCGCCCAGACTCCACCTGGCCTGCATCTGGATGGTGGCCTTCACGGCCTACCTCTCGGCCTTCTGGATCATGGTGGCCAACTCCTACCTGCAGAACCCCGTGGGCTCCGAACTGCGCGACGGCCGCCTGGTCCTCACCGACTTCCCGGCGCTGCTCACCAACCCCACGTTCGTGGCCGCGCTCCCCCACGTCATCGGAGCGGGCGTGCTCACCGGCGGGTGCGTGGTGGCCGGTGCCAGCGCCTACCGCCTGTTCCGGCGTCCCGCCGACGAGGAACTCTTCAAGAGGTCCCTGCGCACCGGGCTGACCTGGGCGGGCGTCGGCGCGCTACTCTCCATCGGCAGCGGATATGCGCAGATCCCCCTCGTCATGGGCGTCCAGCCGGGCAAGTTCGACGGCGAGGGCAACCTGGCGGCCACCGTCGGCTTCGGCTTCATGATCTTGCTGGCCGAGATGCTCGCACTCCTGATCCTCGTCATGGTGATCGTCGTCGCCCGGGTCCACCGCCTGCGGTGGACGCACCCGCTGATCATGCTGATGGCGCCCGTGCCCTTCCTCATCGCGATCCTCGGATGGCTGGCCCGCGAAATCGGCCGCCAGCCCTGGGCCGTCTACGGCAAGCTCACCACGGCCGACGCAATCACCCCGGGCCTGTCGTCCGGGACGATCATCGCCTCGCTCGTCGCCTTCCCCGGCCTGCTCCTCCTCCTGGCCGCCGTCGACTACCTGCTGATCCTCAAGGCCATACGGCGTGAGCCCGGCGAGGTGGGCCTCGGCCGTCCCCCGGACACCGGCGACGAGGTCGCGGCCGGCCCGCTCCCGCCGCACCGCGCCCACGCCGGCAATCTCTGACCCGCCCATCCGGAGACACCATGGACATCATCTGGTTCTGCGCCCTGGCGTTCCTGCTTGTCGGCTACTTCGCCCTCGAGGGGTTCGACCTCGGCCTCGGCATGCTGCTGCCGATCCTCGGCCGCACCCAGGAGGAGCGCGACCGCATCGTGGCCGGCATGGCGCCCTTCGTGCTCGCCAACGAGGTCTGGCTCGTCGCCGCGGTCGGCGTGCTGTTCGGAGCGTTCCCGCAACTGGAGGGCAAGGCGCTCTCCGGCCTCTACCCGCTGATCGTGTCGCTGCTGGTCACGTGGATCCTGCGGGACGCCGGCCTGTGGTTCAGGCGGCGCCTCGACGGGCGGCGATGGCGGGGATTCTGGGACACGGTCATCGCGGTCGCCTCCCTCGGCCTATCGTTCACCTGGGGGCTCGCCATCGCCGGCATGGCCCGCGGCTTCCCCGACGACCTCGCCGACCCGCGCGGCCTGCTGCTCGGCGCCCTCGTGGCCGCGCTGTTCGCCCTGCACGGCTGGACGTTCGCGTCCTGGCGGATGCCCGGCCAGATGACCGGCTCCCGCCGTACCGGCCTCGCCCTCATGGCGACGGGCGCACTGGCCGCGCTGCCGATCGCGGTGCCGCTGGCGTTCATGGCCCCGTCGATCGTGGGACTGGCCGCCCCGGATGAAACACTGAATGTGCTCGGTCTCATGGTCGTGCCCTTCACGCCCCTGATGATCGGCGCGCAAGTATGGGTGTGGCGCACATTCCGCCCGGAGCGTGCACCCCACCCGTCGTTCTTCTAATCCCTTCACATCATTCGAGGCCATGCACAAAGACCTGCTCCTCCTGGCCCGCACCGATCGCGCGGTGCGGATGCACCTGCTGATCTGCCTCGCGGCCGCCGTCGCCGGCGGCCTGCTGGTCCTGGTCACGGCCGAGTTGCTGGCCGGTGTGCTGTCCGGCCGGTTCGAAACCGGCGCGCTGGCGCTGCTCGCGCTGGTCGTGGCGGTGCGGGCGCTGCTCCACTGGACGCAGGGCACGTGGGCGGGCCGGGGCGCGACCGGGATCAAGTCGGCGCTGCGCGAGCGTCTGTTCGCCCGGCTGCGCGACCTCGGCCCCACCCGGCTCGGCGCGCACCGCTCCGGCGAGCTGATCACGCTGAGCGGGCGCGGCCTCGACGCGCTCGACCCCTACCTGACCGGCTATCTGCCCGCCGCGGCCGTCGCCGGGATCGTTCCGATCGCCGTGCTCGTGCGGCTGTTCGCGGCCGATCTCGCCAGCGCGATCATCGTGATGCTGACCCTTCCGCTGATCCCGATCTTCGGGGCGCTCGTCGGCTGGCACACCAAGGCCGTCACCGAGCGCCAGTGGAAGGCCCTCTCCCGGCTCGGCGGCCACTTCCTCGACGTGGTGCGCGGGCTGCCGACGCTGCGGGCGTTCGGCCGGGCGAGGCACCAGGCCACGGTGATCGCGGAGGTGGCGGACGCGCACCGGTCCGCCACCATGCGCACTTTGCGGGTGGCGTTCCTGTCCTCGCTGGTGCTCGAACTCGCCGCGTCCCTGTCCCTCGCGCTGGTGGCGGTGCCCATCGGGCTGCGGCTGCTGTCGGGGACGCTCGATCTCGACACGGCGCTGCTGGTCCTGCTGCTGGCGCCCGAGGCATATCTGCCGCTGCGGATGATGGGCACCCGTTTCCACGCCTCCATGGAGGGTGTGGCCGCGGCCGACGCCGCTTTCGCCGTACTCGACGGCGAGGCCGGCACCGGCCCCCGCGGCGGCGCGCGGGTCGCGGAGGGCAGGGCGCCCGAGATCAGGTTCGAGCACGTGACCGTGCGCTACCCCGGCCGCGACCGGCCGGCGCTCGACGACGTGTCCCTGGTGATCGCGCCCGGCGAGCGGGTCGCCCTCGTGGGCGAGAGCGGCGCGGGCAAGAGCACGCTGCTCCACGTCCTGCTGGGCTTCGTCACGCCCGAGTCCGGGCGGGTGCTGATCGACGGGGTCGACCTCGCCGAGCTCGACCTCGACGCCTGGCGCGCGCATCTGGCGTTCGTGCCGCAGCGGCCCCACCTGTTCGCCGGCACCATCGCCGGCAACATCGCCCTCGGCGACGCCGACCCCGCGCTGGTGCGCCGGGCCGCCGAGCAGGCTCACGCCGCGGAGTTCGTGGCCGGCCTGCCCGAGGGATATGACTCGGTGCTCGGCGAGCGCGGCGCGAACCTGTCGGCCGGACAGCGCCAGCGGGTCGCCCTGGCCCGCGCGTTCTGCCGGCCGCAGGCCGGTGTGCTGCTGCTGGACGAGCCCACCGCCCGCCTCGACGGCCGCAGCGAGGCCGCCGTCGTCGAGGCCACCCGCACCCTCACCGAGGGCCGCACCTCCCTGATCGTCGCCCACCGCCCGGCCATGATCGACCTGGCCGGCCGGGTGGTGCGGATGTCCGGCGCCACCGTCCTTTCGGAGGTCTCATGACCACGACCCGGGCCGCGAGCCGCCTTCCCGGCGCGTGGCTGATCAAGGGGATGCACGCCAGGCTGGCCCTCGCGGTGGCCGCCGGGGCGGCGGCCGAACTCGCCGCGGTCGCGCTCATCGCCTCCGCCGCCTGGCTGATCACCCGCGCCGCCGAGCAGCCGCCGCTTGCCGCCCTCAGCGTCGCGATCGTGGCGGTGCGGGGGTTCGCCACGAGCCGCGGCGTCTTCAGATATGGCGAACGCCTCACCGGCCACGACGTCGCCCTCCGGGCGCAGGCCACCACCCGGCGGCGGCTCTACGAGGCGCTGATCCCCGCGGGGGTGCTGCGCCAGCGCGGCGCCGACCTGCTCAGCCGCATGGTCGACGACACCGACGCCACCCAGGACCTCCTCGTGCGCTGCCTGCTGCCCGCGGCGGCGGCGTTCATCACCGGCCTGGCCGTGGTCGGCGTCGGTTTCGTCCTGCTGCCCGCCGCCGCGCTCGTCACCCTCGCCGGGCTCGCCGTCGCCGGGGTGCTGCTGCCCGCCCTCTCCGCCTCCGCCGGCCGGCGCTGGTCGGCGCGGATCGCGCCCGCCCGGGCCGACCTCGCCGAACGGGTCGCCGACCTCGTGCACGGCTCGGCCGACCTCGCCGCCTACGGCGCCGGGCCGGCCGCGCTGCGCTCTGCCGCCGAGGCCGACGCCGGCCTCGCCCGGCTCGAACGCCGCCAGGCACGCGCCCACGCCCTGACCACGGCGGCCGGCGTCCTCGTGCAGGGCGTCACCGTCGCCCTCGTCGTGCTCGTCGCGCAGAGCTCGGGGGCCGACCGGATCGCCACCGCCGTGCTCGCGCTCACCACCCTCGTCGCCTTCGAACCCGTGCTCCCCCTCGCCGCCGCCGGCGAACGCCTCACCGGCATCCTCGGCTCCCTGCGCCGCCTCCGTGAGATCGCCCACACCCCGCCCGCCGTGCGGGCCCCCGCACTGCCGGCGCCCCCGCCCGAGGCGCCGCTCACCATCGAGATCGACGACCTCGTCGTACGGCACACGCCCGACCGGCCCGCCGCTCTCGACGGCGTCAGCCTCACCCTCGCCCCCGGCCGCCGGGTCGCCCTCGTCGGCCCAAGCGGGGCCGGCAAGAGCACACTGCTCGGCGCGCTGATGCGCCTGGTGGAGCCGGAGTCGGGAAACATCCGGATCAACGGGATCGACATCCGCGACCTGTCACCGGAGGACGTGCGCGAACGTGTCACCGGGCTGACCCAGGACCCCTACATCTTCCAGACGACGCTCCGCGACAACCTCACCTTCGCCTGTCCCGGATCAGACGAAACAACACTTGCCGAAGCTTTGCGCCGCGTGAAACTGGACGCCTGGGCGGAAGACACCGGCTGGAACACCTTCCTGGGTGAGGACGGCCGCACTGTGTCCGGTGGCCAACTACAGCGTCTAGCACTCGCAAGAGCACTTCTTTACGCCCCACCTGTTCTCCTTCTCGATGAGCCCGCCGAATCCCTCGACGAGGCGACGGCCGACCATCTGATGGCCGACCTGCTGGACATTACTCACGGTCACACCACGCTTCTCGTCACCCACCGGCTTCGCGGGCTCGACCGGGTCGACGAGATCCTCGTGCTCGAAGACGGCCGCATCACCCAGCGCGGGCACCACACCGACCTCGTAGCCGCCCCTGGCTACTACCGCGACCTGTGGCAGTCCGAGGCCCTCACTCGCTAACCTCCCAACGTCCGGCAAAGGTTTCACCAACCCCCTTCCCGTTCCTCCGGAGACGGAACCTATTCGGGCCTGGGACCGCTCCACAGGGGGCCGACCTGCGCATCCTGGCGGGGGCGGCACTTGGGGAGACCCTGAGGTTTTCCGGGAGCGACCTCTTCAAGAGGCCCAGAAGACGGCAACCGGCCCTTCCAGGAAGGGCCGGTTGCCGACTGAAGAAGCACAAAAAGGAAGGTGTGCCGCCGAGTCCGCAGCGACCTAGGCGACACACCCTCCTCCCCAGCATCTCACTCCGCGGGCTTCTCCGCGAGTGAGACCGTGGCGGTCTGTGACTGACCACCACGTACATAGCTGATCGTCACCTGATCGCCAGGTTTGAAACCTCTGACCGCTCCGACTACATCATCCGCTTCGTCAACATTCGTGTCGTTAATCTTCGTCACCACGTCACCCTGGCGCAGGCCCGCCTTCTCCGCCGGGCTGCCCTGCTGGACCGAGGCGACCATCGCTCCACGGGTCTCGTTGGTGGCATCGGTCAAGTTGACGCCGAGGTAGGCGTGGCTCGCCTTGCCCCCGTTGACCAACTGGTCCGAGATCCGCTTGGCGGTGTTGATGGGGACGGCGAAGCCGACCCCGATGTTGCCCTCACCGCCGTTGGTGGCGATCGCCGTGTTGATGCCGATCACCTGCCCGGCCGCGTTGACCAGCGCCCCGCCCGAGTTGCCGGCGTTGATCGCCGCGTCGGTCTGGATGGCACCGGTGATCGTGGTCGCCGAGCCGCCCTCCGCCCCGGACTCGCCGCGCCGCCCTCCCCACCCGGGCGGCGGCATGCGATCGTTCTGGCCCCCGACCGTCAGCGTGCGGTTGAGCGCGCTGACGATGCCCGAGGTGACGGAGCCCTCCAAGCCCAGCGGGCTGCCGATGGCGAGCACCGAGTCACCCACGCGGACCTTGTCGCTGTCCCCCAGCGACGCCTTGGTCAGGCCGGAGACTCCAGTGGCCTTGATCACGGCGAGATCCGTGGTGGGATCCGTGCCGACGATCGTGGCGGGCGCCGTCTTGCCGTCGCTGAACTTCACTTGCATGTCGGCGCCTGGGCCCCCTCCGGCGACGACATGGTTGTTGGTGAGGATCAGCCCGTCCTCGGACAGGATGACCCCCGACCCCTCGCCCGAGCCCACCGCGATCGAGACCACGGAGGGCCGGATGTTGCCGGCCACGTCGGCGACGGTGCCACCGGCCGAGACGGGGTTGACGACCTGGCTGGACAGCGCCACCCGGTCCCCCGACGACGCGGTGGCGATGAACGCCCCCGCGACTCCTCCACCGACGGCCATAGCCGCCAGGGCGAGGCCCGCGACGGCCTTCTGGCCCGCGCTGAGCCTCGCTCGCCGGCGCGGCGGAGCGGACGACTCCTGCCCCGGGAAAGGGGTGTCTGTGAGTCCGACCGGGGTGGGATGCTCCGCCGTACGGCTGGAGGCATCGCCCGCTTCCGCCTTGTGTGCGCCCGCCACCAGAACGTCGGTGTCGTCCCCGGCCTTGCCGTATCGGCCGGCCTGGGGCGGCACCGCACCGAACTGGCTCCAGCCCGCCGAGGACTCTCGGGGCGTGCTCTCCCCATCTGACTCGGCGTTCTGGGCCTTCGGCTGCTCGGTGGCTCCGGTCACCGGGTCATCCGAAGCCGATCCCCGCTCACGTGGCTCGTTGTCGCTCATGCCGTCCTCCCTGTGCCGCCCCGTGATTCTCACGGTGACTCCGGTTGTTTCGCCCGGTGATTTAGAGGATGACAAACGGCCGATAAGAGCCGACTAAGGGAACGAACCCGCAGGTCAGCGGCTTCTGACACCTTCCTTATCCCCCATGCTCAGGGGTGCTGTGAAGCTTCTTAAAGATCTTGAAATAGGACCCGGAAGGATCACCAGGCGGCGGGGACACCGGGCGGCTTCGGCGGCAGAGCGTGACCGGGCGGATGCATGATGTAGGCGACACCCCGGCTGCCGGAGCCGCGCAACCAGACGTTCTCGAAGGCGGCGCGGGGATAGACCCGCCGCACCGGGCGGCCGGCACCGGCGTTGGGGTCGTTGGCGATCACGTCGCCCGCGCGGGTGAAGCCGACCACGACCATCAGATGGCCGTCCGTGCCGTATCCCGCGCCGGGGAGCTCGGCCCGCGTGAAGGACTGGGAGGTCACCACCGGGACCCCGGCCGCGATGAAACCCTCCAGCTCCGCCAGGGACCGCAACCGCGTGACAAACGCCTCAAGCCCGTAATGCCCGGCGTATGCGGTGTTGAAGGGCCAGTTGCCCGCCCCCGCGTAGACGTAGTCGTAGACATGCCGGGCCGCGTGATCCACCTCCGGCGCCGGATCCGACGGGTCCACCCACGCCGTCTCCCACCGGGCCGGCCCCCTCCCCCAGTAGGCCAGGACCATCGCCACCGACGTCGGGCTGCACCACGCCTCGCCGCCGCCGTTCCACTGCGGATAGTGCCCCCTGTGGGCGTTCTGCGACCGCCGGGGCACCTTGAGCTCCCTCCCCCATGCCTGCCCGCCCGCGCTCACCGCGACCTCGCGCCTGCGGGGTACGGCGGAGGCCATCACACCGAGCGACCGCACCGCGGGCGTCGCCCCGGTCCCGGGTGATCGGTGGAGCGTCAGCCGCACCTGGTAGGCCGTCACCGGCCGATCGCCGGCCGCCACGAAGGTGTCGGTCTTCACCCGGCCGTCCCGGTCACGCTGGCCGGGCACAGAGGCGCGCAGAATGTCGGCGTCGCCGTACGCCCATCGGCCCATCGAGAACCACCGCGTGAGCCCCGTGGCGTTGCGCCCGCGCACCTCGGCCTCCAGCCACGTGCCGGGCGGCGTGTCGGCCGTCCAGGACACGATCAGCTCGGTCGCCGGGAACCCCACGGCGCGCTCCGGCCCGGTCCAGCGTGCCCATTCCCAGGTGCCCCGCCCGAGCGCATCCGCGTGCTCCCCGCTGCCCGCCGGTATGTCGAGCCGCAGGTGGGGATCGGCGCGCACTCCCTCCCCCACGCCCCGCGAGAAGTCCTCACGCGTGTAGAGGACCGCGTCCGGCGAGGCGGGCGCGGTCGTGACGAGCGAGGTGGACAACAGCAGCACCAGTGCAAACATCACCACATCGAGCATCTTTCGCAACACGAGGGCTCTCACGCCCGGGATGCATCCCCGTGTCGAGAAAAATGTCGATCAATCAACCGGTCAGGACGAGCGCTGAAGCAGGCTGTGCGTGATGAGCTCCAGCTCAAGCGAACCGAGGTAGGGGTCGAGAAGGGGGTCCGCCTTCCTGGCGAAGTCCGCTTTAACGGCCTCCACCTTCGGGCCGGGGGCGTAGAAGCGCCCCTTGGTCGCGCCATACGGCTTGAGCCAGCCCTTGGCCGACAGATCCCTCAGATCGCGGGCCGCCTGCCCCTGGCTGAGCCCCTCGTCGGCCTGGTAGGTGCCGCGGCGCAACCTGCGGCTGACGAAGACCTGGTAGAGCGCGGACACACAGCGCGGGTCGAGGCCCTCCTCACCCGTCAGGGACTCGAACAGCGCCCACACCTCCGCCGCGTCCTGCAGGCGGCCGAGCACGCTCTGCGCCTGCATGTGGTGGGCGCGCAGACAGAAGCGCACCCAGAGCATGGTGTCGTCGTGCGGGCTCCAGCGTGCTCGCCCTACGGTGCCGAGCATGCGGTAGTACGCGGAGGTGACCTCCGGCTTGCCCAGCCATTCCTCGATGGAGGCGAACTCGGGAGCGGTGATCTGATCTCTGCCCAGCACGAGCGACTGCAGCGCGCGGGACATGCGGCCGTTGCCGTCGCGCCATGGGTGGATCTTGACGAGATTGAGGTGGGCCATGGCCCCTCGCACATAGCCGGAGACGCTCAGGTCGCCCTGGTTGAGCCACTCGACCAGGGCGCCCATCAGTGCGGGCACCTCGCCGGCCTCCGGCCCCTCGTAGACCACCTGCCGGGTCGACGAGTCCCGGACGTAGATGCCGCCGGGGCGCAGGACTCCGGGGTCCTTGCCGTGATGGTGGCCGATCATCATGAAGTTGAGGGAGTTGAGCACCCCGAGGTCGAACCGGAAGCCGGGAGCCCGCGACAACGCCCGGATGTAGGTCATGGCCTGCCGGTAGCCCGCGATCTCCCTCGCGACCGGCTCAGGCGTGTCGAGGGGCTCCTCGCCCGACATGATCGACTCGATGTCCTCGACACTCGCGTTGTAGCCCTCGATCGAGTTGGAGCCCTGAATGGCGCGCGCCTGGATCTGCCGCCTGAGCTGACGATCCCAGCGATGCGGCTCGGCCAGGCGGTATTTCAGCTGTCGCCGCATCTCTTCGATCTCACCCAGGACGGCCTGGTCGACCGGCTCAAGCGCCGGCGTGCCGTACAACATGCGCCCAGAACACCATGACCAAATCATTCGGTCAAGCGGATGAATGATTTATCCATATCGACCATGAGTTGTCGGGGATGAAGGGATATGGGGGCCAATAGACACGTGACCCGCCCCCCAACGCCGGACGGGCGGATCCCCTGCCGTGAAGCCGGGGATCCGCCCGCGTGGACGGGGGGTGGGGTCAGGCCGCCGCGTGCACCTCCGCGGAGGCCGGGGTCAGGGCGAGGTCGAGGACCTCGCGGACGTCGCTCACCGCGTGGACGGTCAGTTCGGCGCGCACCTGCTCCGGCACGTCGTCGAGGTCGGGCTCGTTGCGGGCGGGGATCAGGACGGTGGTGATGCCCGCCCGGTGGGCCGCCAGCAGCTTCTGCTTGACGCCGCCGATGGGCAGGACGCGGCCGGTGAGGGAGACCTCGCCGGTCATGGCCACATCCGAGCGGACGGGGCGGCCCGACAGGAGGGAGGCCAGGGCGGTGGTCATGGTGACACCGGCCGAGGGGCCGTCCTTCGGGATGGCGCCGGCGGGCACGTGGACGTGCACGCCACGCTCCTTGAGGTCGCCGACGGGCAGTTCGAGTTCGGCCCCGCGCGAGCGCAGGTAGGAGAGCGCGATCTGCGCCGACTCCTTCATGACGTCGCCGAGCTGACCGGTGAGGGTCACGCCGGTCGAGCCGGTCTCGGGGTCGGCCAGGGACGCCTCGACGTAGAGCACGTCGCCGCCGGCGCCGGTCACCGCGAGGCCGGTGGCCACGCCTGGCACCGCCGTACGCTGCCGGGACTCCGGGAGGGACGACTCGGGCACGAACCTCGGGCGGCCGATGTAGCCGACCAGGTCGTCGCCGCCGACGGTCACCGGGAGCTCGGTCTCGTCGAGGGCGACCCTCGCCGTGACCTTGCGCAGCACCCGCGCGACCAAGCGCTCCAGGGAGCGCACGCCGGCCTCCCGGGTGTATTCGGCGGCGAGGCGGCGCAGCGCCCCCTCCTCGACCGCGACGTCGTCGGCGGTCAGCCCGGCCCGCTCAAGCTGGCGCGGGAGGAGGTGGTCGCGGGCGATGGCGACCTTCTCGTCCTCTGTGTAGCCGTCGAGGGTCACCACCTCCATGCGGTCGAGCAGCGGCCCCGGAATGGCCTCAAGGACGTTGGCGGTGGCCAGGAACAGCACGTCGGACAGGTCGAGCTCGACCTCCAGGTAGTGGTCGCGGAAGGTGTGGTTCTGCGCGGGGTCGAGCACTTCGAGGAGCGCCGCGGTGGGGTCGCCGCGGTAGTCCGCGCCGACCTTGTCGATCTCGTCGAGCAGCACCACGGGGTTCATGGAGCCGGCCTCGCGGATGGCCCGCACGATGCGCCCGGGGAGCGCCCCGACATAGGTGCGGCGGTGGCCTCGGATCTCGGCCTCGTCCCGCACGCCGCCGAGGGCGACGCGCACGAACTTGCGGCCCATGGCCCGCGCGACCGACTCGCCGAGGGAGGTCTTGCCGACTCCGGGCGGCCCGGCCAGGGCCAGCACCGCGCCTCCTCGCCGCCCGCCGACGACGCCGAGCCCCCGGTCCTTTCGCCGCTTGCGCACGGCGAGGTATTCGACGATGCGGTCCTTGACGTCGTCGAGGCCGGTGTGGTCGGCGTCGAGCACGGCGCGGGCGCCGCCGATGTCGTAGGCGTCGTCGGTGCGGTCGTTCCACGGCAGGTCGAGCACGGTGTCGAGCCAGGTGCGGATCCAGCCGCCCTCGGGCGACTGGTCGGAGGCCCGCTCCAGCTTGCCGACCTCCTTGAGTGCGGCCTCACGCACCTTCTCCGGCAGGTCGGCGGCCTCGACGCGGGCGCGGTAGTCGTCCTCCTCGCTGGCGGGGTCGCCCTGGAGCTCGGCTAGCTCCTTGCGCACGGCGGCGAGCTGCTGGCGGAGCAGGAACTCCTTCTGCTGCCGCTCCACCCCTTCCTGGACGTCCTTGCGGATGGTCTCGGCGACGTCGAGCTCGGCCAGGTGTTCGCGGGCCCAGTCGACGAGGCGCTCCAGCCGTACGGCGGGGTCGGGGGTCTCCAGCAGCTCGATCTTCTGCGCGGTGGTCAGCCAGGGGGCGTAGCCGCCGCTGTCGGCGAGGACGGAGGCGTCCTCGATCTGGTTGACGCCGTCGACGATCTGCCAGGCGCCGCGCTTCTGCAAGATGGTGGTGGCCAGAGCCTTGTACTGCCGGGCATACTCGGCCGCCGCCTCACCGGCGGGCTCGCGTTCGACGCGGGTCGCCTCGACCCACAGCGCGGCTCCGGGCCCGGTCGTGCCGGTGCCGACCCGCACACGGTCGACGCCGCGCACCACGGCGGCGGGTTCGCCGCCGGGCAGCCGGCCCACCTGCTCGACGACGGCTATGACGCCGACTGCGCCGTAGCGGCCGTCGACCCGCGGCACCAGCAGCACTTCCGGCTTCTTGCGCCCCGCGGCCTGGGCGGCGTCGATGGCGGCGCGCACCTCGGCGTCCGACAGGTCGAGCGGAACCACCATGCCGGGCAGCACGACCGCGTCGTCCAGGGGAAGAACCGGAAGAGTCAGGGTCTCGCTCATCTACGCTCCAAAGGCTTGAGTTATACCGACTCAAGTATCAGGAGCCTCTATATGTTCCCGAAGCTGAGCGTGTTCGCCGTAAGCGATCAACGGCCCGCTTTCCTGAGGCCTGGAAGGACACCCTGGACAGGCGTTCACGAATACTTGATCTCTTGTCCGGTGCCGTCGTACCGTCGCTGTCACGTGGTCCATAGGCGCACGTGAACGCCCATGCGCCCCGCTCGGAGGCTCCTTCATGTCCTCATCCGCGTCCCCGGCCGGCATCGAGTTGGTGCACGTCGGCCTCGGCCCCATCGGGCTGCACGTGATGTCCTACCTCGACGGCAGGGACGCCTTCAGGAGCGTCGCCGCCGTCGACCCCGCGCTCGCCGGCCAGACCCTGGAGCGGGGCGGCCTGCGCGTCGTCCGCGACGTCACGGAGCTCGGCCGGCGCGGCGGCGTCGCGATCCACTGCGCCGGCTCCTCCCTCGCGGGCGCCGAGCCCACGCTGACCGCGCTGCTCAGCTCGGGCCACCACGTGGTCTCCACCTGCGAGGAGCTCGCCGACCCCTGGCAGGCGCAGCCGGAGGTCGCCGCCCGCCTCGACGCCGTCGCCAGGGAGCACGGCGTGGTCCTGCTCGGCACCGGCGTCAATCCCGGATACGCCATGGACTACCTGCCCATCGTGTTGTCCGCCTCGCAACGATCGGTGCGCGCGGTGGACGTGCACCGGGTCCAGGACGCCGGCCTGCGCAGGCTGCCGCTGCAGCGCAAGGTCGGCGCGGGGCTGAGCGTCGAGGAGTTCGGCGAGCGGGTGCGCGGCGGCACGATCAGGCACGTCGGCCTGCCCGAGTCCGCCAGGCTCGTGAACCGGGCGCTCGGCCTCGGCTGCACCGGCTTCACCGAGACCATCGATCCGATCGTGGCCGAAAAGCCCGTGGCGTACGGCGAAGGCCTGGTCGAGGCCGGTCACGTGCTCGGCGTCGACCAGCTCGTGGTCGCCTCGCGCGACGGCGAGGCGCTGATCAGGTTGCACCTGCAGATGGCGGTCGGCCTCCCCGACCCGAGGGACGTGATCACTCTGGACGGCGAGCCCGGCCTGACGTCGGTCGTGCGCGGGCTGCACGGCGACAGCGCCACCGCCGCCGTGGTCGTCAACACGCTCGGCCGGGTCGGCCGGGCGGCCCCAGGGCTGCGGACGGTGGACGAGCTCCCCGCCTCCCCGCAATACCGGTAGGCCGCGGATGCACACCGTGATCATCCGTGACGTGCTCGTCGCCGCCGGCTCCCGCACCGCACACGCGCGCTCGGCGACGGTTGCCGCCCCGCCGTCGAGGGCCGGCCCGCGCCGTTCCCAGGGGAGCGGTTACGGGAGCTGTGTCATCGCGCTGCCGCCTCCTCGCCGCACCGGTTCCGAGACCGCCTGGATCTGACCGGCCGGCAGATAGGTGATGGCGTTGACCGCGCCTATGCCGTACGTGAGTGTGCTGATGTCGAAGAGCTGATCGTGGTCGGTGCCCAGTGCCTTGTGTTCCGGGGTGCCCGCGAACGCCTGCTCGATCTGCGTGTTGCCCTGCGGGTTGTCGTTGCGCTGGCTCAGCCGGGGCGCGGCCACGGCGTCCGGCAGCGTCATGCCGAAGTCGATGTGGTTGATCAGGATTTGCAGCACCGTGGTGACGATGGTGCCGCCGCCGGGCGTGCCGAGGGCGAGCACGGGGTCGCCGTTCTTGGTGACGATGGTGGGTGACTGGGTGCTGAGCGGGCGCATGCCGCCGCGCGGCGCGTTCGGGTGCCCGGGCGGGGTGAGCGCGCCCGGGCGCCCGCTGAGCTCGTTGTTCAGCAGGAAGCCGCGGCCGGGCACGACCATGCCGTTGCCGCCGATCGCGCCGAGCGTGTGGGTGTAGGCGACGATGTTGCCGGCGGAGTCGGCCACGGTGAGGTGGATGGTCGAGCCGTTGTCCTGGGCGGCGGCGGCCCCGCCGCTGTCCAGGGCGTCGCGGTCGTAGAGGGTCACATCGTCCACGTGGAAGTCGCCGCCCGCCGGCTCCGTGGCGCCGATCAGCAGTCTGCCCGGTCCGGTGATCTCGGTGTCGGCGCGCTGGATCTGCCAGTCGTGCGGCTCCTGCGCCCCGTCGGCCCAGATCTTGGCGCGCAGGCCCTCGCCGTCGGCCCGGAAACGCAGCCACTGCCGGCCGGGCGGCATGGCGTGGTGGATCCCGGTGAGCGTGAACGGCGAGCTGCCCTGCTTGATTCGCAGGAGCCTGATGTTCTGCTCGTTCTGGTCCGTCGTGGACTTGATCTCCAGGCCGTAGCCGTGGCTCGGGGTGACGAGGGTGTTCCAGTCGCCGGCGCGCAGCCAGAACCGCAGGCGGCGGTCGCCGCCTGGATCGGGCACCCGGAAGCGCACGAGCAGTTCGCCGTCGGTGAGCTGCGGCGCGACGGCCTCGGCCCTGGCGTAGGAGAACTTGGGGCCGTCCAGGTGCAGGCGGCCGGTCTCGCCGCGGACGTCGGCGGCGGCGCCGGGGCTGCTCACGCCGTTGCCGGAGGCGGTGGTGAACCGGCCGCCGGTGTTCCGGTTCACGCCGTTCCGCATGCCGGTGAACGCGGCCTCGAAGGCGACCGGGCGTTGGTCGGTGACCTTGAGGTCGTCGACGCTGAAGGCGCCGCCGCTCGCTCCGCCGGTCAGCTCGATCGCCGACACCAGGGCCTTGCCCTTGCCGGGCACCGAGGTGTCGGTCAGCGTGCCGGTCCAGGTCTGGCGCGGCTCGCTCCTGCCGTCCGCCCAGATGCGCAGCTTGAGCTTGTCCCCCTCCACGCTGAAGCGCAGCCACTGCCAGCCTGTCGTGCGCCGGTAGGGGAAGGTGGCGAGCCCGCGCACCGCCTGGCCGTCGCGGGCGCGGATCAGCCTGACGGTGTCGGCCGCCGCGTTGATCTCGACCGCATAACCGCCGGCGGGCGAGGTGGCGTGCTTCCAGGTACCGGCGCGCAGCCAGAAGCGCAGCCGGCGGTCACCGCCCAGATCGTCGATCTTGAAGCGGGTCAGCAGCTCGGAGTCGGCGACCGGCGCCATGTCCGTCTCGGCGCGTGCGTAGGAGCCGGCCGCGGCGCCCAGCCGCATGACCCCGGCCTCGCCTCTGACGTCGATGGTCGTGCCGGTGCCGCCCTTGGCCGTGGTGGTGAAGCCGGGCCCGCTCTCCCAGGTGCTCGCGTCGGCGAGTCCGGTGAAGCCGGCCGAGACCGTCCGCTTGCCGGCGGCGGGGGCCGGTGCGACGGTTTTCGCGGGGTCGGCGTCATATGGCCAGGGATCGCCCGGCGGTACGACGCGCTGCGGGCTGGTGTCGGCGATGCGCTGCCGCACCTGCTCGGCGTAGCGGTCCGACAGCAGACCCGTGAGGGGCATCGCCGGCCGGTGGGTCGCCGGGTCGCCGAGATAGGTCTGCTGGTCGGCGAAGGCCCGCCGGGACGCCTCCAGGTAATAGTGCAGTGCCTGTGCCCGTGGCATATTGGCCAGGTCGTAGCCCTCAAGGATATTCAGCGCCTGTCCGACGGTCACCCCGCTCGCGGGCGGCGGGGCCAGGTGCACCTTGTAGCCGCGGTAGTCCACGGTCTGTGCCGGATATTCGTGCACCCGATAGCCGCTGAGGTCGGCCGCGGTCATCGAGCCCGCGAGGATCGGGAACGGCGGGTTTGGCGCGGCCGGCGGCGTGTTGACGGTGCCGGCGATCGACCGGGCGATCGCGCCCTGGTAGAACGCGCTGCTCCCCTGGGTGCCGATAGCCTGATAGGTCGCCGCCAGGCCGGGGTTCCGGATCAGCGTCCCGGCCGGCGGCACCGAGCAGTCCGCGTTGAGGTAGAGGGCCTTGGTGCCGGGGAACGCGCAGAACCGCGCGGCGTTCTCGGTGATCTCCCGCACCAGGTTGGCGTCCGACAGGAAACCCCGCTCGGCGATCTGGACGGCGGGCCGGAGAAGGGTGGCCAGCGACATGCCGGAGCCGTATTGCCTCACCGCATGCTCCCACGCCTTCACCACCCCGGGCACGCCGGCGGCCGGGCCGCTGTTCACGACGGTGTCCTCGTGGTGCGGCCTGCCGGTGACCGGGTCGACGAAGCTCCGCGCGTTGAAGGACGCGGCGGCGGCGCTGCGGTGGTCCAGGACGGTGAACGTGTTGGTGGCCTTGCGGTAGACCTGCATAAAGCCGCCCCCGCCGATGCCGCCGGAGAAGGGCCGCACCACGCTTTGCACCGCCGAGGCGGCGACCGCGGCGTCCACCGCGTTGCCGCCGGCGTTCAGCACGTCGATGGCCGCCCGCGAGGCGAGCGGGTGCTCGGTGGCGACGGCCCCGCCGTGCCCGGTGGCGACGGGCTGACGCGGATAGGAGAGCCGGCCCGCCTGTGCGGCGGGGACGAGGGATACGGCGAGAGCCGGATAACACAGCGCGGCGGCGATGAGAAGACAGCGCAGTTTACGCATCGGTCGTTGTCCTCGCGCTGGAGAGCGAATGAACAGCGGCGCCGCCACCCGAGAATTACGGTGACAGTGAACAAACGTCGATCATCACTGGACGCCGTCTCTGGATCACCGTACTCAAGTCATCGCCGTCACTCTCAGGTGGCACGCGCGAGGTCACCCTCAGGGGCGACGACGCCCCGGAAGCAGCGAACCTAGACTCGTCCGGTGACCGCCCGCACCGCGTCCCCCGTCAAGAGCAGCAGGCTGGTGCGGCTGGTGTCGGCAGTGCCGGCCGCGCTGGTCGGCGGGCGGGTCGACCCGCCCGTCCCCCGCCGGCCCGGCTTGCTCATCACCCTGCCCGGCCGCCTGTTCGCCGGCAGGAGGATCGACCTGGTCTTCGCGGCCGACGTGCTGGCGGCCCTCGTGCTCACCGTTGTGAGCGCGGACGAGCTGATGAGCCGGACGCCACTCCTCCTCAATGGGCGTAACCCCGGAAGCGGACTGGTGATCGCCCCTTTCGACCTCGAACGGTGGCTCCTGCCGCTGCTCTTCGGCGTGCTGCCGCTGATCCTGCGGACCCGCTGGCCGCTGGGCGCCTGGCGGCTCTCCGTGATCGCGATGGTGCTCTTCTGGAACTCGCACCCCACCAGCCAGATCTACTACCCGATCTATATCGTCATCTCGCTCTGCGTCTACTCCGTGGCGGTGCGCTGCAAGGGCGAGATCACCGCCGTCGTCTGCGTGCTCACGACCCTGACCACGCTGACGTGGAACTCCGCCGCGCTCCTGCCGGGCATATTCCTCTTCTCCCTGATCGGAGTGTTCGGCCACACCGTCCGGGTACGGCGGAGCCTCGAAGGCGAGGCCGAGCGTGCCGAGGAGGCCGAGGCGGCTCGTGCCGTACTCGAGGAGCGATCGCGCATCGCCAGGGAACTGCACGACGTCGTGGCCCACCACATGTCGGTGATCGCCATCCAGGCCGAGGCGGCGCCGCTGCGCGCGGCGGGGGATCCGCGCGAACTGGAAGCCGGGCTGAAGGAGATCCGGAGCATGTCCCTGGAGGCGCTGGCCGAGATGCGGCGTGTGCTCGGCGTGCTGCGCGACGAGGAGGGCAGGCGCGACACGGCCCCGCAGCCCGACCTGCGGCGGCTTCCCGAGCTGGTAGTCAACGCGCGCGCGGCGGGGTTGTCCGTCACGGCCTCCTCGGCGGGCGACATCGGCGATCTCCCCGCCTCCGTCGGGCTGTCGGCCTATCGCATCGTGCAGGAGTCGCTGAGCAACGCCATGCGCCACGCCCCCGGGTCCGCCGTCACCCTCACGATCGAACGCGGGTCCGCCGACCTGCTGCTGCGGATCGAGAACGGCCCCCCGGCCACCCCGCCCGAGGCCGCCAAGGACAGGGCGGGGCCGGGCCACGGGCTGATCGGCATGGTGGAGCGGGCGACGATGCTGGGCGGCACCCTGATGGCGCGGCCTACCCCGGGCGGGGGGTTCGCCGTGACCGCTAGGCTGCCGATCGCGGATGAGGGGGTGCGGTGACCGTCAGAGTGCTGATCGCCGACGACCAGGGCATGGTGCGCACGGGGTTCCGCGTGTTCCTCGGCACCCAGCCCGACATCGAGGTGGTGGGCGAGGCCGCCGACGGGGCGCAGGCCGTCGAGCTGGCGGCCGAATTGTCGCCCGACGTGATCCTGATGGACGTGCGCATGCCCGTGATGGACGGGCTGACCGCCACGAGAAAGCTCCTCGGCGGGGAGCCCGGCAGCCCGTTCAAGGTGCTCATCCTCACGACATTCGACCTGGACGACTATGTGTTCGAGGCGCTGCGCGCCGGGGCCAGCGGCTTCCTGCTCAAGGACGCCTCCGCTCAGGAGCTCGTCGAGGCGGTGCGGGTGGTCGCGGCGGGCGACGCGCTGCTCGCCCCCTCGGTGACCAGGCGGCTGATCGCGGAGTTCGTCCGCCTGGGCGGGCCGCGCTCGCCGTCGCCGCGCAAGGTCGGGCATCTCACCGAACGCGAGACCGAGGTGCTCACCCTCGTGGCCCAGGGGCTGGCCAACCTGGAGATCGCCGAGCGGCTCTACATCTCGGAGCAGACCGTCAAGACCCACGTCGGCCGCATGCTGACCAAACTGGGCCTGCGCGACCGCGCCCAGGCCATCGTCTACGCCTACGAGAGCGGGCTGGTCCGGCCCTCCTGAAGGACTGTCGTGCACCGCCGGTCCCACCTGGGTGTGACAAGAAAGATCACTCACTGCGGTGACGCGCGCCACCTGCGGTGATTTCTAGCCTCTTGCCCCGAAAGTTGGGATTCGGGATGGGGGCTCACATGCGCTGGAAGGTGCTCACGGCGGTCGCCCTGGCCGCCACGACCATACTCACGATGACCGCCGCGGGCGGACGTGACGGGCCCGGGGAGCGGCTGATCCGCGTCTACGGCGACCTCGCCGCCGCGCGCGGCGTGGCGATCGTCGTGCCAGGCTCGGACACCACGGTCGCGACCTTCGAACGGCGGGGCGCCAAGCCGTACAGCACCCCCGGAGGCGGCGCGAAGGCGCTGCTGGCCGAGGCGCGCAGGCTCGGGGAGGATCCGGGCCTCGCCGTGGTGGCCTGGCTCGGCTACGACGTCCCTGCGACCCGCAGCCTCGCCGTCGCCATGGACGACGCGGCAGAGGACGGCGCCGCGGCGCTGCGGGAGACGATCGCGGGGCTCGCGGGCAAGCGGGTGACGCTGCTCTGCCACAGCTACGGATCGGTCGTGTGCGCCAAGGCGGTCCGCGGTACGGCGGTGGCCGACATGGCGGTCTACGGCAGCCCGGGGCTCACCGTGGATCACGCGCGGGAGCTCGGCGGGGTGCGGCTGTGGGCGGGGCTCGGGAGCGCGGACGGGATCCGCAATGTCCCGAACGTCAGGATCGGGCCGTTTGGATTCGGGAAGGATCCCACGGAGCCCTCGTTCGGAGCGCACCGGTTCGTGACCGGGGGCGCCGGTCACAGTGACTACCTGCGACCGGGATCGGAGTCGCTGCGCAACCTGACCCTGATCGCGCTCGGCCGCGTCTCGGAGGTGAGCCGTGTCCGCTGAGAACTCCTCCACGGCTTGCTCCCAGCCGGCTTCCTCCCAACCGGCGGAGGTCACCGTGCCGGCGCGGCAGCCCTCCCCCGCCGCCCGCGCGGGCGGCGGGCTCCGGGCGCGGTGGGCGGAGCTGGCCGTGCGGCTCGACGCGGAGACGCCGCCGGAGCGGGATCGGGCCGCCGACGCGTTGCGCGCCCTGGCGATCGGCGGGGTGGTGCTCGGCCACTGGCTGGTCACAGGCTGGGTCACGACCGAGTCCGGCAGGCTGGCGACCTCCAGCCCGCTGGCCTTCCAGCCCGCGCTCGCGCCCCTGTCGTGGGTGTTGCAAACGCTCGCGGTGTTCTTCTTCGTGGGCGGTTACGCCGCGGCCCGCAGCCTGAGCGGCCGCGCGCCCGGCGCCGGCGGCGCGTGGGTGACGGCGCGCCTCCGGAGGCTGCTCGGGCCCGTGGTGCCGCTGCTGGCATGCTGGGCGGTGCTGATCCTCGTCCTGTGGGGGCTCGGCATGCACCCGCGTTCGATCCGGGCGGTGGCGATGCCCGCGCTGGGGCCGCTGTGGTTCCTCGCGGTGTTCACCGCCGTGACGGCGCTGACCCGGCCCCTGATGCGGCTCAACCCCGCGGCCACCGCGGGGGCGATGGTCGCCGTGGTCGTGGTCGTCGACGTGGTACGGCTGACGCCCGGCGGGCCGGCCGGCCTCGGCTGGGTGAACGTGGCCGCCGCGTGGCTCGTGCCGTACACGCTGGGCATCGCCTGGGCGCGCGGCGGGCTCGGCGGGCGGTGGACCGCGTGGGGGCTGCTGCTGGGCGGGGCGGCGGGAATGGCGGTGCTGCTGGCGGGGTTCGGCTACCCGGCGAGCATGGTGGGGGTGACGGGCGCGAGGGCGTCCAACCTGTCTCCGCCCACGCTGGCCGCGGTCTGCTTCGGGCTGGCACAGGTGGGGCTGGCGCTGCTCGTGCGCGGGCCGCTGGCGCGGGCCATGCGCCGCCCGGGGGTGTGGGCGGTGGTGGCGCTGGTCAATCTGGCGGCGATGACGTTGTTCCTGTGGCATCAGACGGTGCTCAGTGCGGCGGTGCTGGCGGCGGCGCCGTTCACGGTGGTGCCGGGGCTGCTGGGGCCTCCGGCCGATGCGGGGTGGATCGCGCTCCGCGTCGTGTGGGGGCTGGCGTTCGGCCTGGTGCTGGCCGCGGGGGTGGGACCGGTGCTCATGCGGCGGCTGAAGCGGTTTTAATGACAGGGTGTCGTTATCTACTTGACGGGCTTCTCCAAAGATTGCGACACTTCGTCGTGAAAGCATACGTGACGGCTGGTCACAGTACGACGCCTCTCAGCGCGATCAGAGTGAGCCTTATATGACCGATTCGCCCTTCTCCGAAACCCTCAGGAACGCCACCTGGGGCGACCACTCGGAGGCCGAGGCCGGGATCTACCTCAAGGAACTGATGGCCGGGCGGCTCAGCCCGGAGGTCTACGGGGAGATGATCGCCCAGCACTACTTCGCCTATGTCGCGCTGGACGGCGCGGGGCGGGCGCTGGCGGACGATCCGGTGGCGGCGCCGTTCGTGCTCCCGGAGATCTTCCGGGAGGAGGCCCTCGTGCGGGACCTCACCACCGTCTACGGGCCGTCCTGGCGGGACAGGATCACACCGAGCAAGTCCACCCTCACCCTGGTGGCGCGGCTGAACCAGATGGCGGACTGGCCGGGCGGTTATGTGGCCCACCACTACACGCGCTACCTCGGCGACATGTCGGGCGGGCAGTTCATTCGCATGGAGCTCCAGAAGATCTACGGCTACCAGCGCGGCGGGGGTGTTGACTTCTACTACTTCGACATCGGCAGCCTCCCCCGCTTCAAGCAGGAATACCGCGGCAAACTCGACGCCATGCCGATCGGCGACGACGAGAAGCAGCGCATCATCCGCGAAACCCGGCTCGCCTACCAGCTCAACACCGAGGTGCTGACCGACCTCGGCCGCGCACTCCGCACAGAAACCGCGGCCTGACCGCCCTTCGCGGACAACACGAACCGCGACTACCTGTGCGACGATGGGAGCATGCCCCGGATCTCCGCCGCCACGATCGGCGAACACCGTGTGCAGACCCGCGACCGCATCCTCGAAGCGGTCGCGCGGCTCTCGCGTGAGCAGGGCATCGACACCATCTCGCTGACCGACGTGGCGGGCGAGGCCGGCATCACCCGCACCGCGCTCTACAACTACTATCCGGACAAGGCCGCGCTGCTGCTGGCCTTCACCGAGCGCGTCACCAGCTACTTCATCGAGAGCTACGAGCGCGAGCTGCCCGCGGGGGCCTCCCCGGGGGAGCGGCTGCGGGCCTTTGTCCGCCTTCAGCTCGCGGGCCTCCTCGCCCACCCCCATCCCGGCGCGGCCGATCTGGGCGCCACCCTCGGGCCCGACGCCTACCAGCGCCTCGCCGACCACGTGGCCCCGATGCAGCGGGTCCTGTGCGAGATCATCGAGAGCGGGGTCGCCTCGGGCGACTTCCAGGCCGACGACGTGCCCGCCACCGCCCGCGTCATCCTGGCGATCATCGGCTCCGAGCGCATCCCCCTCCTCGCGGGCTCCAGCACCCTCCCCGACGCCGAGACCCGCCTCACCGGCTTCATCCTCCGCGCGCTCGGCCGCCCGTCCCCCGGCTGACCAGGCCCCCTCCCCAGCAGGGGACGGAACATGGCAAAACGTGCAGAATAGGCCAATGAGCACTGGTGCTCCGGACAACGGTCATATACACCTCAGCTCCCCGCAGGGGCGCTGGATCCTCGCCACCACCATCCTCGCCTCGGGCATGGCGCTGCTCGACGGCACCGTGGTCAACGTGGCGCTCCCGGCGCTCGGCGAGCAGCTCGACGCCGGCATGGCGGGGCTCCAGTGGACGGTCAACGCCTACACGCTCACCCTCGCCGGCCTGATCCTGCTAGGGGGATCCCTCGGCGACCGATACGGCAGGCGCAAGATCTTCCTGATCGGCGTCGCCTGGTTCGCGCTGGCGTCCGCATTGTGCGGGTTCGCGCCCACCATCGAGACCCTGATCGCGGCGCGGGCCCTCCAGGGGATCGGCGGCGCGCTCCTCACCCCCGGCTCGCTGGCGATCATCCAGGCGACCTTCGTCCGGGCCGACCGCCCCCGGGCGGTGGGCGCGTGGTCGGGGCTCGGGGGCGTGGCCGCCGCCGTGGGGCCGCTGCTCGGCGGATGGCTTGTCGAGACCGTGGGGTGGCGGTGGGTGTTCCTGCTCAACCTGCCGGTCGCCGCCGTCGTCATGGCCATCGCCGTACGGCACGTGCCGGAAAGCCGTGACACCCAGGCGGCCGGCCGGTTCGACGTGCTCGGGACGCTGCTGGCCGCTCTGGCGCTGACCGGGATCACCTACGGGCTGATCGAGGAGGGGGCGGGGCTGCTCATGATCCTGGCCGGGGTCGCGTGCGGGGCGGCCTTCGTGGTGGTGGAGATCAGGCGGTCGCGGCCCCTGGCGGGCGCCCCCGGCGGGCACGGCGTCCTGGCCGGGCGGCCGAATCCCGGTCGTCCCGGCGGCGACGGTGTGAGTGCACTTGTGCCTGTCGGGTTGTTCCGCGACCGGGTGTTCAGCGCGATCAATCTGGTCACCCTGGTGATGTACGCCGCGATGGGGGTCGTGTTCTTCCTGCTCGTCGTGGAGTTGCAGGTGGCGGCGGGGTTCTCACCCGTGGCGGCGGGGTCGGCCATGCTGCCCGTCACCCTGCTGATGCTCCTGCTTTCCGCGCGGGCGGGTGAGGTCGCCCGCAGGATCGGCCCGCGGCTGCCGCTGACCGCCGGCATCCTGTTGTGCGCGGCGGGGATGCTGTGGATGAGCGGGATCGGCCCGGGATCGCACTACCTGACCGATGTGCTGCCCCCGGTGATCGTGTTCGGTCTCGGCCTGTCGGCCGCCGTGGCGCCGCTGACGGCGACCGTGCTCGCGACCGCCGACGAGCGCTACGCAGGGGTGGCCAGCGGGATCAACAACGCGGTGGCGAGGACCGGCGGCCTGCTGGCCGTGGCCGCCGTGCCGCCGCTCGTGGGCCTCACCGGGGACGCCTACCGCGACCCTGCCGCCTTCACCGCGGGGTTCGGCACGGCGATGGTCGCGAGCGCCGTGCTGATGGGGGCGTCCGCGGTCATCGCGTTCACCTCGGTCCGCCGCAACGTGCTGGCCGAGCCGGAGGCCCGCGAGCCGGAGTGCCACGTCCACTGCGCGGTCACCGCGCCTCCCCTGGAGCCGGACCACTGCAAGCCCCTGCCCTCCCGCTGAGGCGAGGGCGCGGGAAGCAGGAGCCCGGTCAGAAGGTGAAGCGCTGGGAGCGCACGCTGTTGTCGAAGTTGGACAGCAGCAGCTCCGGCTCACCCACCGCGGCGATGCCGGGCAGCCGGGTGAACAGCTCGCGGAACATCGTGCGCATTTCCTGCCGGGCGAGGTTGGCGCCGAGGCAGAAGTGCGGGCCGGGACCGCCGAAGCCCACGTGGGGATTGGGTTTGCGGGTGATGTCGAACCGCCCGGCCTCGGGGAAGACCTCCTCGTCCCGGTTGGCCGAGCCGTAGAACAGCACGACCTTGTCGCCGGGGCGCAGGTGGAGGCCGCGCAGGTCGTAGTCCTGGGTCACGGTGCGGCGGAACTGCATGATGGGGGACACGTGGCGGACCATCTCCTCGATGGTGCCGTTGATGTGCGCGTCGAAGTCCGACAGGAGCAGCTCACGCTGATCGGGGTGGTCGGTGAGGAGCTTGATGCCGTGCGCCATGGTGTTGCGGGCGGTCTCGTTGCCGGCGACGAGGAGCAGGGAGAAGAAGGAGCCGAGTTCGCGCCAGGTGAGGCGTTCGCCGTCGACGTTCGCGGTGACGAGCGCGGAGACGAGGTCGCCCTGGGGTGCGCGGGCGCGTTCGCGGCCGAGCCGGACGACGAGACGCTGGAGGGCCAGCAGCGCGAGGACGTTGGCGCCCGCCATGCGGAGCGAGCGAAACAGGCTCGGCCGTACTCCGGTGTAGGCGGTCGAGACGTCCACGTGGGCGTGGACCCGTGCGCGATGTTCCGCGGGGATGCCCATCATGTCGCAGATGACGTGGATGGGGAGTTTGGCGGCCACCTGGCGGACGAAGTCCTGAGGACCTTCGGCGACGGCGTCGTCGACGATGCGCGCGCAGGCCCGCTCGATGTCCCCCTGGAGGTTGGACAGCATACGGGGGCTGAAGGCACGCGACACGATGCGCCGCAGCCGCGCGTGGCGGGGGTCGTCCATGTTGACCATGGACTCGCCGAAGACGTGCTTGACCCAGCCGGGGGGTTCGGGACTGGTCACGGCGGGCTCGCTGGAGAAGACCGCGGCGTTCCTGCCGGCCTCGACGACGTCGGCGTGGCGCACCAGCGCGTAGAAGCCCCTGCCGGACCGCAGGAGAGGCACCCGGCGCTCCTCGAAGAACACCGGGTGCTCCAGTTGCCGCAACCTGGCGAAGGCCTCGTGCCTCTCCTTCGGCGGGCGGCGCCAGAAGGAGAGGTCCGCCAGGTCCAATTCAGGGGCAACCACAGTCGTCACGCTCACATCCTGGCATGTCGCGCTTCGGGGTCGTGACGACTTGATCCGCACCTAATTCAGGTACGGCGCAAGGTGCCTGTTCAGTGCTCCCGAGCCGAGGTACTTGCCCACCGTGTGAAAGTCGATCCAGTCGAGGTTGACCACGACGTCCAGGTCCACGCCTCCGAACTGCCCCGCGAGTCCGGGTGGAATGGCCGCGATGTCGTCCTTGTCAGCGATGTTGATCCAGCGCCCCACGCCCTTGGGGCGTTCGCCCCGGTCTTTGATCGGCGAAGGCACCAGCCGTTCGAAGATCACGTCCCGTAAACCGAGCGGGCTGCCCAGCGTGATGAGCAGGTCCACCTCGATGTCCGGATTGGCCCAGAGAGCCTCGTAGGTGACGACGCTGCCGAGGGAGTGGGCGATGACCACCCTGGCCTCCTCGCGCCTGATCGTCTCTGCGACCTCCTGGACGCAGGCCGCGCGTGCTCCGGGCCTGCCGTCGAGGTAGGCCGTCACCTCGGGGCAGAACAGCCCGGCGAACGAGATGGCCCGCTCGTCCAGGGTGTCGAGCAGCCATTCCATGAGTCTGCGCAGCGCCTGGGTGAGCGCCTCACCCGCCTTGCTTTTGACCGCGTCGAGTTGTCTGGCCCATTCGATGAAGACCCGCTGCTCCTCGACCGCCATGGCACGCACGGCGGCGGCCTTCTTTGGAGCGTTCCCGAGCTTTTGGACTACCCTGTTTTCCTTGAGCAGATGCGCGTAGTACGCAACGCTCTTGATGTAGGACTCCCCCGAATAAGCACGACCACCGGTGAGCCCCGTGTGCAGATAACGGTCCCATTTGCGGCGCATCGCCTCGGCGGCGCCGCTGGAGCAGTGACCTGCATCTTCGTAGTAGTTGTGTTTACCGATCCCATGCACGCCGACGATGGCCGCCACCGCGTCTCTCCTCTTACATCCCCCGGGCCCCTGGCACACTCTGCCGGACCCGACAAGGCACCACAACTCACTTTCGAAAGACAACGGGCACAATTCACTTGCTTCACCGGCAGACCCCGTAGATATCCTGGCTATCGGCCCGAAACGCCGCTGGTAGCGCGCCGTTCTCACGGTCCTCCAGCCCTCCCGACCACCCCGAAGGAGCACCGCCATGCCCGGCCCGCTCGTCGTGCGCGGCACCATCGTCATCCCGGACACCGAGCTGGGATGGCGGTTCTCGCGCGCCTCCGGACCTGGCGGCCAGGGGGTCAACACCACCGACAGCCGGGTCGAGCTGATCTTCGACCTCGGCGCCACGACCGCACTCGGGCCGGCCCTCAAGGCCCGGGCGCTGGAGCGCCTCGCCTCCCGCCTGGTCGACGGCGTGATCACGGTCGTCGCCTCCGAGCACCGCTCCCAGCTCCGCAACCGCGCCGCAGCCGAACTCCGCCTCGCCGAGCTGCTCACCGAGGCCGTCGCTCCCCCGCCGAAAAGCCGCCGCGCGACCAAGCCCAGCCGTGGGGCCGTCCAGCGCAGGATCGCCAACAAGAAGCACCGCTCCGAGGTGAAGCGCCTCCGCCGCGACGTTCACTGACCGGCACCCCGCGGAAAGCTCGCTCCGGGCCCCGTGCGAACCTGGGGACGCGGGCAGACGATCACGCCGTGCCCGCCCTCCGCCCATCCCCGGGCCGCCCACGAGCCCGCGACGAGGAGCCGACGATGAGCCCGCAGCCCCCCGCCGTCCCCACGCTCGTCCCCAGCGTCCGCGCCCTCGTGCTCGACGGCGACCGGCTGCTGCTCTTCCGCCGCACCGTGCCGGGCAAACCCGTCTACTGGTCGATCCCGGGAGGACACGTCGAGCCGGAGGACGCCACCCTTGAGCACACCCTGCACCGCGAGGTGTTAGAAGAGCTCGGCGCCACCGTCGAGGACGCCACCCCGCTCGCCGTGCTGAGCTGCCCCCGGCCCGACGGCGTCAAGATCCAGCACGTGTACGGCTGCCGCCTGGTCACCCTCGACCCCGGCCTGCGCTGCGGCCCCGAGTTCACCGACCCCTCACGCGGCCTCTACGAACTCGTGCGGCTGCCCCTGGAGAGCGGCGAGGTCGCCGCCCTCGACCTGGTGCCGCCCGAGCTCTCGGACTATCTGGCCCGGCACATCGCCACTCTCCCGGACCTGATCGGCCGGAGCGCTGTCAGTCGATGAGCGGGATGAGGTCGGCCACCGAGTCGGCCACCATGGACGGGCGGAAGGGGAAGCGGTCGATCGAGCCCCTCGCCGTCACCCCGCTGAGCACCAGGATCGTGTAGAGCCCGGCCTCCATGCCGGACACGATGTCGGTGTCCATGCGGTCGCCGATCATCGCGGTCGTCTCGCTGTGCCCGTCGATGGCGTTGAGCGCGCTGCGCATCATCATGGGATTGGGCTTGCCCACGAAGTACGGATCGACCCGGTGGCCTTGGTGATCATCGCGGCCACCGCCCCGCAGGCCGGCAGGGAGCCCTCGTGGGAGGGACCGACGGCGTCGGGGTTGGTGGCGATGAAGCGGGCGCCGTTCTCGATCAGCCGGATGGCCTTGGTGATCGCGGTGAAGCTGTAGGTGCGGGTCTCCCCCAGCACGACATAGTCCGGGTCGATCTCGGTCAGCACGTAACCCGTCGCGTGCAGGGCCGTGGTGAGGCCCGCCTCGCCGATCACATAGGCGGAGCCGCCGGGGCGCTGGTCGTCGAGGAACCTCGCGGTGGCCATCGCCGAGGTCCAGATGGACTCCTCGGGCACGTCGAGACCGGTGGCGCGCAGCCGCACGGCGAGGTCGCGCGGGGTGTAGATGGAGTTGTTGGTCAGCACCAGGAAACGTTTGCCCGAGTCGCGGAGCCGGCGGACGAACTCGTCGGCCCCGGGCACCGGATGGCCCTCCCTGACCAGGACGCCATCCATGTCCGACAGCCAGCACGTGATCGGCCTGCGCTCACTCACCATGTCCTCCGTCGAGCAGACCGGACCGACCTTGATCCGGTGTCGCACATCTTAGAGCTTTCTCCCCGAACGTCCCCTCTTCGGGGCAGTGCGGTGGGCACGTGTGCGAATCACCGAAGGCCCACGTCAGGAGTGTGGAGAACTCGACAAGCCACGGGCAGCGAAAACCATGAAGAATGCTCGCATGTCGCTTCTTCAATCAGCCCAGGACATGAGTGACGAGCTCCGCAGGATCCGCCACGCTCTCCACGCCGAACCCGAGATCGGTCTCGACCTCCCGCGCACACAGGAGAAGGTGCTGCAGGCCCTCGACGGGCTGCCGCTGGAGATCCACACCGGCCGCTCGCTCTCCTCGGTCACCGCGGTGCTGCGGGGCGGCAAACCCGGTCCCGCCGTGCTGCTGCGCGGGGACATGGACGCGCTTCCGGTCCAGGAGCGCAACGCTCTGCCGTACATCTCCAAGCTGGACGGCAGCATGCACGCCTGCGGTCACGACCTGCACACCACGATGCTCGCCGGGGCCGCCCACCTGCTGGCGGGGCGGCGGGAGGAGCTGGCGGGGGACGTGGTCTTCATGTTCCAGCCGGGCGAGGAGGGCTTCGAGGGCGCGAAGTACATGATCGAGGAGGGGGTGCTGGACGCGGCCGGGGAGCGGGTGGTGGCGGCCTACGCGCTGCACGTGGTGTCGGCGATGCTGCCGCCGGGTGTCTACTCGTCGCGCCCCGGACCGCTCCTGGCCGCCGCCGACACCCTGGTCGTGACGGTGCGCGGCCGGGGCGGCCACGGCTCGTCCCCGCACCGGGCGCTCGACCCGATCCCGGCGGCGTGTGAGATGGTGACGGCGCTGCAGACGATGGTGACGCGTGGCTTCGACGTGTTCGACCCCGTGGTCGTCACCGTGGGCAGCTTCCACGCGGGCACCGCCGACAACATCATCCCCGACGAGGCCAGGTTCGAGGCCACCATCCGCACCTTCAGCAAGGCGAACCGCGCCGCGGTCAAGGAGCGTGCCGTCCGCCTGGTGACCGGCCTCGCCGAGGCGCACGGGCTGGAGGTCCGGGCCGAGTTCGGCATGGGCTACCCGGTCACGGTCAACGACGACACCGAGGCGGCGTTCACCGGCGACGAGATCGTCGAACTGTTCGGTCCCAGCCGTTTCTTCGTCGCTCCCCAGCCGGTCACGGGCGCGGAGGACTTCTCCCTGGTGCTGGAGGACGTCCCGGGCGCGTTCGTCTTCCTCGGCGCCTGCCCGCCGGAGCGCGACCCGGCGACCGCCGCCTACAACCACTCGCCCGAGGCCGAGTTCGACGACGCCGTGCTCCCCGACGGCGCCGCGCTGCTCGCCCACCTCGCCATGACCCGCCTGGCCCGCTGACCCCAGGACCGCTCCACACGCCGCTCAGCGCGCCGTGAGGCCACCCGCGCCGCTCTCCCGTCATCTACGGGGGTGGCGCGGCCGGCTTCCGCCGTACGGCGGTCTCCCGGCGCGTCGTACGGCGGGAGCCGGGCCGGCCGCGGGACCGGTCCACGGGGCCGGGCGGCTCGTGTCCGTCCCCCGGGTTCGTCGCCGACCAGGAAGACCTCAGCCAGCCCGCGCCAGGACCTGTGGGAGCGCTTCAATGGACCGATGACGCGAACTGAGATCAACGGTCACCCCGTCCCGCCGGCCAGACCTCTCGCCCCTGCCGTCTTCAACTACGGGCATTTCACCGCCATGCAGGTCAGAGGCGGGAGGGTGCGCGGGCTCGATCTGCATCTGGACCGGCTCTCGGCGGCGACGCGCGAGTTGTTCGGCGGGGAGCTCGACACCGGGCAGGTGCGCTCCCATATCCGCCACGCCCTCACCGCGGAGGAGGACGCGTCGGTGCGCGTCTACGTGGTCGGGGCACCGGAGGGACGGCCCGACATCGTGGTGACCGTGGCGGAGCCCGGCGCGGCGGACGCGCGCCCCTGGGTTCTCACCTCGGCCGTCTACCAGCGCTATCTCCCCCACATCAAGCACGCGGCCGGGTTCCCCCAGGCACACCTGCGCGCGGTGGCGGCCCGCGCCGGTTTCGACGAAGTGCTGCTGGTCGCGCCGGACGGCACGGTGTCGGAGGGGGCGATCAGCAACTTCGGCCTCTTCGACGGCACGTCGGTCGTCTGGCCGGACGCCCCGATGTTGCGTGGCACCGCGATGGGACTCGTCGAGGCGGGACTGCGGAGGCGCGGCGTGCCCTGGGTCTCTCGCAGGGTGCGCCTTTCCCACCTTTCCGAGTACGCCGCGGCTTTCACCGCCAATTCGCGGGGGATCGCCGCGGTGGAGCGCGTCGGCGACGTAGTGTTCGACTCCGCGGCCGACATTCTGAAAACCGTGACCGAATGCCACGACGAGAATCCGTGGGACCGCGTCTGACCGCACGCACGGGGTGTTCGGGAAAGGGCCGCTTCAACGAGCCGACCGCCTCTCGATATGGGATAGCCGAGAGGCGGTCGTGGCCGCTGATCGAAGTGTCGCCACTGCGATCGCTGACAAGTGAGGCGGGTCTCATCCGCCCGAGCGGCGCCGATGCCCGGCGAGGACTCCGGCCGGCCGTCGTGGGACGAGATGGAACGGACTTGCATTCACCGCGTTCGGCCGATGCGCGTTCTCGGGCGGCCGGACCGGCTTTCAGTGCGACGGGTGCCACCGTCGGCGGCGGCACCCCGGGATCAGGTCAACTTTCGTCCTTGATCCCATGTCGCACCCGGTACCACACCGGTATGACGAACCAGATGAACACGAACCCGAACAGCATGACAGCGCCCATGTACGGCGCGGCCACCAGGCCCATGACATCCAGGACGAGCACGAAGGCGAATCCCATGGCCAGCATGAGCAGGCTCAGGCCGATGAGCGTCAGCCTGCTCGACAACGAGATCAGCCTCTGCTTCAACCGCCGTCCGGAGACGATGCGGTGGAAGGGGGCCGGTGCGGTGAGAAGTGCCGCGGCGAGCATGGTGGTCACCAGCGCCGCCACATAGAGCCCACGCTGCCCTGCGGTTATGGTGGCGAATCGCGGCATGAACGCGAGAGCCATCAGGAAACCCGCGAGAGCCTGCACGCACGTCTGACCGATCCGCACTTCCTGGAGCAGCTCGGCGTAGCCGCGGTTCAGTCTCTGAAGGGGCGATTCCGGCTCGTGCGCTGCCTGAGCCGGCTGAGCGGCCCCCTCGGCCGGAAGCGGACGCAGCCGCTGAACCGCCGCCGACACGGGAGCGGGCTCCACTGCCGAGGCTGCCCCCGCCTGGACGGAGACAGCGTCATACGTTGGTAATCGGATACGAGAGGACTGTGCCATGGTTCTCCCTTACTTCGGGGAATTCCGATCGGCATCGCAGGAAAGCGACCCGTACTTACTTGTATCCCTCGCCCGCTTCATGAGGGAACTCCCACAATCCGGAATGTCTGCCTCAAATTTCCGGATCTGGAAACTTTGACATAATTTCCCGGAGAAGAAAGGCTGCTCTTCTATTCCGACCCAGATCGCTCCGCCGTCGCGAAACGACCACGACAACCCCAGCTTAAACATTTATCGAGGCGAGCGCTTCAAGCGCTTCCTCGGCACGGCGCATCGACTCGCGAGGGTCGGCCTCAGGGGCACCGATCTCCTCGTCGAAATTGAGGTCGTGGAACACCTCTGTGACGCCTTTGGCGGAGAGCTCCGCCACATCGGCCCGGATTTCCTCATAAGACCCGGTGAGCGGGCGGCGGGCGGGATCGCCGCCGGGCCGCACCCTTGTCACCCCGCGGACGACGAAGGACAACATCGAGGGGTCGCGCCCCGCCTCCCGGGCGGACTCCTTGACCACTGCGATCTGGGTGCCGATGTCGCGCAGATCGGCGCTACTGGCGCTGATCCAGCCGTCGGCGATCCGGCCCGCGCGCCGCAGCGCCGGCTCCGCGCTGCCGCCCAGCAGAACGGGTGGCACCGGATCCGGCCGCGGCTCCTGCCGCGAGGCGGGCAGGGAGTAGAACTCACCGTCATACTCCGCCACCTCCTCGGTCCACAGTCTTCTCAGCACCTCGACGAATTCCTCGGCCCTGCGCCCTCGCCCTTTGCTCGACACGCCGGAGACCGCGAGCTCCTCAGGCATCCATCCCAGCCCGAATCCCGCCGTCAGACGCCCGCCCGATACGGCTTGGAGCGTCGTGAGCTGCTTGGCGAGATATGCCGGAGAAGCGAACGGCATGTTCAGCACCGCGACGCCGAGTCGCACTCTGTCGGTCACACCGGCCACGTAGGCAAGTGTCGTCACGGGATCGTGGACACTCCGGTAGAACGGAGCAAGCGTACGTCCCACCGGCGCAAGCAACCGCTGAAAACTCCACACACCGTGATATTTGAGATGCTCTGCACGAATCGCGATGCGGGCCATATTGGCTGGTGTAGCCCACGAGCCGGAGACGGGCAGGCCGAAGCTGATCTTCACACTGCTACTTTAAATCGATCCAATATAACAAACCACTCGTTGTGAAGATGGCGGCCTGGCTATCCTGACTCGTTCGGCTGGTGGTTCACTGTCTGCCATGCCCCAAGCCCCCCACCTCGCGCAGACCCCCGCCGCCCCCTCCGCGGCGACGCCGCACGACACAGAACGGCACGACGCGGCGCAGGACAACACAGCGCAAGACAGCACGGCGCAGGACACCACGGCGCCGCACGGCACAGGGCAGCACGGCGCAGCACAGGTCAACACAGCGGCGCACAACACGGGGCAGCACGACGCGCTGGTCCGGCGGATGGCACGCCTCGCCGCCGAGCACGGCGGCCACGACGCGGTGGTCGTGCCGACCAGGCCCGATGTCGTCATCGTGCGCGCGGGTGACGTGGTGGTGAAGGCACACGCACCGGGCATGGAGCCCGGCCCTCTGCGGATGCGCATGCGGGCGACCGCCGCACCCGCGATGAGCGGTGTCCTGCTCCCCCCGCTCAGCGTCGAGGTGACCGAGACCCACGACCGGCTGGTGACGGTCTGGCCCGCCGGCGAACCCGTCGACCAGAGCGACCCCGACGCCGCCCCCTGGGAGGAGGCGGCGCGGCTGCTGGCCGCCCTGCACTCCGTCCCCGCCGAGGCCCTGCCCCCGCTGCCGCCCGCGCACGGCCCCCGCAGGGCCGCGGGCCTCGTCGCCGCACTCACCGGCGACGGCCCCGAGGAGCGGGTGATCCGCCGCGCCTTCGCCACGCTGCCGCCTGAGGCGCGCGGCGAGCGGCCGCACCCACGTCCCGCGGTGACGCACGGCGACTGGCACATGGGCCAGCTGGTGCGGCGCGGCGACTGGATCCTCATCGACGTCGACGACCTCGGCCTGGGCGACCAGGCGTGGGACCTCGCCCGGCCCGCCGCGTGGTTCGCCATAGGGCTGCTGGAACGCTCCCAGTGGGAGCGTTTCCTCGGTTCCTATCTGGCGGCCGGCAGCCCCGCACTGGGCGACGGAGCGGACCCGTGGGCCCGGCTCGACATACCGGCGCGGGCGCTATCGGCGCAGCTCGCGGCGGCGGCGGTGGCCAAGGCGCGCGAGCAGTTCCGGCCGCTCGACGAGGTGGACGCGCTGCTGGTGGACACATGCGCCAGGATTGTGAGTGCGGGAGGAACGCCGCCATAGGGTCCCCACGCAGTAGGTTGTCGTTAAGCACATGAGCCAAGCGCAAGGAGACGGCTTAAATGCAATGCCCGAAGTGTCGCGGCACGATGCGCACCTTTGACCGCAACGGGGTCCACATCGAGCAGTGTGAGAACTGCCGGGGGATCTTCCTGGACTACGGAGAGCTCGAGGCGCTGACCCGGCTGGAGGCGCAGTGGTCTCAGGGCCACGCCGCCCCTCCTCCGCCGCCCGCGCACGGCGCTCCCTCGTGGGGCGCGCCGCACGGCGGCGGCCACTACGGAGGCCACCACGGCCGCAAGCGCGGCTGGGCGGGCATGCTCTTCTCCTCCTGACCACACCGGCCCGCCCGGACGGGCGACGCCGAAGGCCGCGATCCACTCTTGCAGGGTCGCGGCCTTGCCGTTTCTCCCGGCGCCCGTTCGGTCCGGGGGTGTACGGCTCGGCGCTGCCGGACCGGCGCTGCCGAACCTGGCGCCACCCGACTCAACGCTGCCTGATTCAACGCTGCCTGATTCAACGCTGTCTGATGCAACGCTGTCTGACTCGGCGCCGCTCGCGCAGCCGCCGGTCACCGAATGTCGGGGAGCTTCCCGCCGCCCCGGCTGCGCCGTACGTCGCGTGTCCGGCCGGCGGCCCGCCGATCGGCGGGCCGCCGGAGGTGAGCGGTCAGTCCGGGTAGTCCTCGGGGTCGACGCTCTTGGTGGAGACCGTGCCGCCCTTCACCGCGTGCAGGGTGATGGTCCAGTTGTTCCACCGCACGTGCGTCGAGGTGTACCTCGTCTTGAACTTCAGCGAGTTGCCGAAGAGCTCGAAGGAGCACGAGCGTCCGAAGGCGCGCACCTTGGACTGCCAGTCCACGCCCCGGGTGTAGTAGATCTTGTACTTCCCGTCCCGCACCCCGGACACGGTGAGCTTCTTCTTCTTGCGCACATAGACCGTGAACGCCTTGGTCTTGCCGCGGAAGGCCGTCACGACGGCGTCGTATTTCGAGCCGTTGTGGATCCGCAGCGAGCTGCGCCCGGTGCGGCTCTCCGAGCGGATGAACCTCCCGTGGGGCAGCCGGCGGCTCTCGCGTTTGGGGATCTTCACCGTCACCACGTCGGCGGGATAGTCGCCGGTGCCGGCCAGCGCCTCCCCTGCGCGGTCGAGGGTTTTGATCTGCCCCCTGCTGCCCAGGGCGGCCATGACGCTCGGCGCGGTGCACAGGGTGCGCGACGACAGGTCGCCCTGGACGATGCGCATGCCGCTGGCGAGCGCGTTCAGCTGGTTGACGTAGTCCGTGTGGGCGGCCTGGGCCTCCACGGGCGGCAGGATGCCCCGCAGGCGTTGCTCCGCCGTGAGGAGCGAGTCACGTGTCTTCGCAAGCCGCGTGCGCAGGCTCTTGCGCGACTTGGCTTCGGCGAGCGACTTGAGCGCGTCTCGCACCGGTTCCGTGGAGGAGGCGAGCTCTCTGCGGTAACTGACCGCGTCGAGTGCGGGTACGGCGGGGGCCGTGCTGGCGGGCGCCCCCGAAGGCCCGGGCACACCACCGCCGACCTGGCCGCTGGCGGTGGATTCACCCTGGACGCGTTGCCCCGTTTCGGCCGTACAGGCGGTCAGAGCGACAGCCGCGGCGGCAAGCACGCAGGGGATCGCACGGGAGGCAGTCATCTACCCAACTATTTCCTGATTGATCCACTGTCGTCAATTAATCCGCATCCCCCGTGATCTCGGTCAGACCGGCTTCCCGGTCGATGTGCAGCCACCTCGTGATTGCCAACATGGACAGAAAGGACAAGTCATGCGAAGCCACGATCAGCGCCCCTCGGTAGGCCGCCAGAGCCTGGGTCAACTGGTCCACGCTCGCCAGATCGAGATTGTTGGTCGGCTCGTCCAGCAGGAGCAGGCGCGGAGGCGGATCGGCCGACAGCAGCGCCGCCAGCACGGCACGGAACCGCTCGCCGCCCGACAACGTGCCGACCACCTGGTCCACCCGGTTGCCCCGGAAGAGGAACCGCGCCAGCCGCGCCCGGATGTCCGCAGGCGTGGCCGAAGGCGCCGCCCGCCGCACGTTGTCGAGCACACTGAGCGAGTCGTCGAGCGCGTCCAGCCGCTGCGGCAGATATCCGACACCGTCGACGCCCACGGTGACCTCCCCCGGGAAAAGCCCGGACTCGCCGACGAGCGCTCGCAGCAAGGTGGACTTGCCGGCGCCGTTGCTGCCGAGCAACGCGATGCGCTCGGGCCCGCGCACGATCAGCGTCTCCAGCACCAGCCGCCGCTCGCCGTCTGCCTCCTCGGCGTCCACCCGGTCCCCCGTGTTCACCGCGGCATTCACCGCGGCCCGCTCTCCGGCACCGTCTGTGCTGGGTGCGTTCTCCGGCTTTCCACCGGCACGGTGCGGCACCGGCCCCAGACCGGTCACGGTGAGCACCGTGCGGCCCGCCGGGACCTCGGTCTCCGGGAGCGTGATGCGGATCTGTGCCTCGTCGCGCATCGCGCGTTCAGCGTCGGCCAGGCGGTCGCGGGCGCCGGCGACCTTGTCGAGGTGCTGGTTGCGTAGTTTGCCGGACGACACCTGCGCCCGGCGTTTGAGGGCGCCGCGCACGATCTTCGGCAGCCCGCGTTCGGCGCCCGCCTTCTTGGCGAACTTCACCCGCCGGTCGAGCTTCATCCTGGTCTCGATCAGCTCGCGCTCCTGGCGTTTCAAATCGGCGGCGGCGCTCCTGATCCCGCGCTCGGCCGCCTCGCGCTCGATGTCGAGGGCCTCCTGGTAGGCCGGGAAATTGCCGCCGTACATCCGCACGCCGCCGTCGGTCATGTCGGCGATCTGGTCGACACGCTCAAGCAGCGCCCTATCGTGGCTCACCACCACCATGACGCCCTGCCACGCCTCGACCGCCTGGTAGAGGCGGGTGCGCGCGTCGAGGTCGAGGTTGTTGGTCGGCTCGTCCAGCAGCAGCACGCCGGGCCGACGCAGGAACAGGGCGGCGAGCCCGGTCATGATGGTCTCACCGCCCGAGAGGGTGTTCACCGTACGGTCGAGCCCGATGCCGCCGAGACCGAGCCGGTCCAGCTCGGCGAGGGCGCGTTCCTCCACGTCCCAGTCGTCGCCGACCGCCGCGAAGTTCTCCTCGGTGACCTCGCCGCGCTCGATTGCGTGCAGCGCGGCCCGCGCGGCGCCGATGCCGAGCAGGTCGGCGACGGTACGGCTGCCGCCCAGCGGCAGGTTCTGCGGCAGGTAGCCGATGTCGCCGTCCACGGCGATCGAGCCCTTCTCCGGGCGCAGTTCGCCGGCGATCAGCCGGAGCAGGGTGGACTTGCCCGCGCCGTTCACGCCGACGAGCCCGGTGCGACCCGCGCCGAAGGCCGCGTCGAGGTCCTTCAGGACCGGGGTGCCGTCGGCCCAGGCGTAGGACACCCCATCAATGACAATCGAAAAAGCCATAAGGCCGCTCCTCCACTACGTGTCATGAAATTTCTGGACACTGCGGGAGGACACCGCGCGCACCGGCCACCCACACCAGCGGGGATCAGCCCCGCGTGGAGGGGATTCGGCGGAAAAGGCCATTGCTCACACGCGACGAGACTTCTGCATCGCGTGGGACGTGGACATAAAGAAAGTCCACCTGAGAGGCGAGCTCGCTGAGGCCGGATGCGCACGCACCCTGACACGGGTGCCGAAACGCGGTGTCCGCGAACCTCAGATCCTCACTCTAAGCCTCCAGTGGACGGCAATAAGACGTTTCACACGTTACGAAAACCCCGGCACCCTGTCAAGGCAAGATCACCTCTGACGCTCACAGGCGGGCGCGGTAGACCGCTCTCGCCTGGTCGAGCAGGTCGAGGTGGTCGTGGAGCTGGCCGTCGGCGCTGAACCTGCCGCGCTTCCTGATCAGCTCCTCCAGGTGGTCCAGCCACGCCAGGCACCACCGCACGTCCTGCGGGCGGGCGGTGCGGCGGCTCTCGACGTCGAGGTGGACCGGGCTCGTATGGGCGTAAACATGCCGGTAGAGGCTGCGCGGGTGGGGCCCGCCCAGGGCGACGGCGACGACATAGGTGGGTTCCTCGACGGCCAGTTCGACCGACAACTCGTCGGACGCGCCAGTGGCGACGACGCCGTCGGCGGTGCGGATCTCCAGCGTCTCGACCTCCGGCCCCACCACGCGGGCGCGGGCGCGCACGACCGTGCCGGGGCGCACGTCGAGGGTCTCGCCGGGGCCCGCGCCGTCGACCGAGAGTTCGAGCCACGGGCCGGTCGTGACGAACGTGCGCCCGGCGCGCAGCGCGTCCTTGTAGCTCTCGGCGTCCAGCGCGCCCTCGACCTGGGCGTAGACCCGCACCCACCCGGGCGGGCTCGAACAGAGTTGCTGCCGGGAGAAGGAGATCTTGGTGTCGCTGCCGGCGAGGGCGGCGAGCCGGTTGCCCGCGCCGAGCAGCCGCCGGTAGACGGCGGCGGTGCCGAGCGCCGAGGAGAAGTGCAGGATCTCGATGCCGTCCACCAGCCCGAGCGCGGCGTCGATCACGATGGCCCGCGCGGAGCACTCCCTGCTCCGCGTCCCCATGACGGCGACGGCCGGGGCGTCGTCGCCGATCGGGGTGTGGAAGGAGTGGGCATATCCGAGGGTCGCGCCGAGGGCGCGGAGTTCGCGGCAGGCGGTGCTCGGCGGCGGCCAGTCGTGGTCGCCGGCGAAGCCGGAGTGGTAGAGGGCCGGCGGGGCGGTGAGGCCGAAGGCGTGCACGTGGCCGAGCAGGTCGCTCCGGTGTTCGACGCCCATGCGCGCCACGTGCGTCGCGTCGGACCACGGCAGGTCGCGACCGGCCCAGTGCTCCAGCGCCTCCCGGTCGTAGACGCGCGGCCCGCTCACGTTGCCCGCCACGAGGTTGAGCACGTGCAAGTCCTCGCCGAGTTGCTGCGCGCCCGCCTCGGCCGGGAGGGCGACCAGGTCACCCGCCCAGTTGAGGTGGACGTGCAGGTCCCCGCCGTACCACCCGCGGGCGGGGGCGTCGTAGAGCCGCTCGGGCCGCAATTCCACGAGGGTCTCGCGGCCGGGCTCGGGGTGCACGGCGACCTCGGCTGTGCCGTACTCCATGCCGCGGGCGACTCGCACGGTCAGCGGTTCGGCGGGGACGGGGAGCACGAGGTCGTCGCCGTGGAAGTACGGCAGGCCGTGTGCGTCGCGGCGCTCGCGGACGCCGTCCGGCCGGTAGCCCTGTCCGCCGGCGCCGACCACCGTCCACCGGCACGGGAAGCCCGCCCGCAGCCGCAGGCTGGCGCGTGCGGCCCGCCGGGTGAACCCGGCGGCGACCTCAGCGCCGTCGACGGTGAGGCGCGCCGAGGTGTCGGTGTCGAGAAGTCTGGCGCCGCGCGGCGGGATCTCGTGCCGCGCGCCGCCGACCTCGACGACGGCGGCGGTGTCGAGCGAGGAGTCCACGAGCAGCGTCAGCGGGAGTGGCCGCGTGTCGAGGACGGCCCGCGGCGCTCCCTCGGCACGCGCTCCCTGCGGGGTGAGGCGCAGCGCGTGCAAGCCGTACGGCAGAGCCCCGTCGAGGACGTCCCGGAACAACGCGTCGAGCGGCAGCGCCGCGACGGCCTCGTCGAGGTCGTCGGCGGCGCCCGCCGGAAGCACCGCCATGACCCGCTGCCACAGGGGGCCGGTGTCGGGGAGGAAACGCTGGTAGGGCATGAACGCGACATAGGCCAGGAGAGGTTCCCCCCAGGTCATGCCGTGCCCGGCCAGCAGTGCGCGGTAGTCGCCGAGCATGTCGGCGACGGGTTCCGGCAGCAGCGGGTCCATGCCCATGTGCACTCCTCCGGCGTGGTGATCGCCGTCATCGTGACATAGGCCCTGCGACCCGAATTGCGGATGGAGTGGGTGGATTCCCTCCCCGACAGATCTTTTTGTTATTCGGTTGTGATATCCCTGCCTCGGAACGCCGAGAGGAGGCGTTCGGCGGCGAGTGCGGGGGTGAGCGTGCCGTCGAGCACCTGGCGCTCGACCTCGGGGGCGAGGACGGCGACCTGCGGGTGGTGGCGCAGGTCGTGCACCAGGCGGTCGCGGACGAGCGTCCACGTCCAGTCGACCTGCTGGTGGCGGCGGCGCGCCGCAAGCTCCCCCGAGGCGGACAGGGTGTCCTGGTGGTGGACGATCTGCCGCCACAGCTCGGGGATGCCCGTGCCCTCCTTGCCGCTGCAGGTGAGCACGGGGGTGTGCCAGGTCTGGTCGTGGGTGCGCAGCAGGCGCAGGGCGCCCGCGAGCTCGCGGGCGGCCTTGCGCGCGTCGGCCTCGTAGGGCCCGTCGGCCTTGTTGACGGCGATGACGTCGGCCAGCTCCAGCACACCCTTCTTGATGCCCTGGAGCTGGTCGCCGGTACGGGCCAGGGTGAGCAGCAGGAAGGTGTCGACCATGTCGGCGACCGCGGTCTCGGACTGGCCGACGCCGACGGTCTCCACCAGCACCACGTCGTAACCCGCGGCCTCGACGACCACCATGGCCTCGCGGGTGGCCTTGGTGACCCCGCCCAGCGTGCCCGAGGTCGGGGACGGCCGGATGTAGGCGGCGGGGTCGACCGACAGCCGGGCCATGCGCGTCTTGTCGCCCATGATGGACCCGCCCGTCCGGGTGGAGGACGGGTCGACCGCGAGCACCGCCACGCGCAGGCCCTCACCGGTGAGGTGTGTGCCGAGGCCGTCGATGAACGTCGACTTGCCGACCCCGGGCACCCCGGTGATGCCGACCCGCCGCGCCTTGCCGGCGAGCGGGGTCAGCTCGACGAGGAGCCGCTGGGCCGTCTCCCTGTGGTCGGCCCTGCCGGACTCGACGAGGGTGATGGCCCGGGCGATCCACGCGACCGAGCCGCCCTTGACCCCGTCGAGGTAGTCGTCGAGCGTGGGCTTAACCCGCATGGCCCAACCGGGTGGCCAGCTCACGCAGCAGACCGAGCGCGGCGTCGGAGATCACGGTGCCGGGCGGGAAGATGGCCGAGGCCCCGGCCTCCCGCAGCTCGTCGAAGTCGCCCGGCGGGATCACGCCGCCCACCACGATCATGATGTCCTCGCGGCCGATGGAGGTGAGGGCTGCGCGCAGCGCCGGAACCAGGGTCAGGTGCCCGGCGGCCAGCGACGACACGCCGACGATGTGCACGTCGGCCTCGGCCGCCTGGCGGGCGACCTCCTCGGGGGTCTGGAACAGCGGGCCCACGTCGACGTCGAAGCCGAGGTCGGCGAAGCCGGTGGCGATCACCTTCTGCCCCCGGTCGTGGCCGTCCTGCCCCATTTTGGCCACCAGGATGCGGGGGCGGCGGCCCTCCTGCTCCTCGAACTCGGCGCAGGCGGCCCTGACCCGTTCGATCCCGGCGCCCGGGCCGGCCTCGTCGCGATACACACCCGAGATGGTACGGATCTGGCTCGCGTGCCGGCCGAAGACCTTCTCCAGGGCGTCGGAGATCTCGCCCACGGTCGCCTTGGCCCTGGCCGCCTCGACCGCGAGGGCGAGCAGGTTGCCCGAGCCGGCCGCGCCCTTGGTGAGGGCGTCGAGCGCGGCGGCCACGACCCCGGCGTCGCGCTCTTCGCGCAGGCGCCGCAGCTTGTCGAGCTGGCGTTCCCGCACCGCGGAGTTGTCGACCTTGAGGACCTCGATGGGCTCGTCGGCCTCGGCGCGGTATTTGTTGACGCCGATCACCGGCTGCCGCCCGGAGTCGATGCGGGCCTGGGTGCGGGCCGCGGCCTCCTCGATGCGCAGCTTGGGAAGGCCGGCGTCGATGGCCTTGGCCATGCCGCCCGCCGCCTCGACCTCGGAGATGTGCTCCCAGGCGCGCATGGCCAGCTCGTGCGTGAGCCGTTCGACGTAGGCGCTGCCGCCCCACGGGTCGATCACGCGGCAGGTGCCCGACTCCTGCTGGAGCAGGAGCTGGGTGTTGCGCGCGATGCGGGCGGAGAAGTCGGTCGGGAGGGCTAGGGCCTCGTCGAGGGCGTTGGTGTGCAGCGACTGGGTGTGGCCCTGGGTGGCGGCCATCGCCTCGACGCAGGTGCGCACCACGTTGTTGAACACGTCCTGCGCGGTCAGCGACCAGCCAGAGGTCTGGGAGTGGGTGCGCAGCGACAACGACTTGGGGTTCTTTGCGCCAAAGCCCTTCACGAGCTTGGCCCACAGCAGCCGCGCGGCGCGCAGCTTGGCGACCTCCATGAAGAAGTTCATGCCGATGCACCAGAAGAACGACAACCGCGGCGCGAACCTGTCGATGTCGAGCCCGGCGTTCACACCGGCGCGGAGGTATTCGACCCCGTCGGCCAGCGTGTAGGCGAGCTCGAGGTCGCAGGTGGCCCCGGCCTCCTGGATGTGGTAGCCGGAGATCGAGATGGAGTTGAACTTCGGCATCTTCTCCGAGGTGTAGGAGAAGATGTCGGAGATGATCCGCATGGACGGTTCAGGCGGATAAATGTAGGTATTGCGGACCATGAACTCTTTGAGGATGTCGTTCTGGATGGTCCCCGCGAGCTGCTCCGGCGCCACCCCCTGCTCCTCGGCGGCCACGATGTAGAGCGCCAGCACGGGCAGCACCGCGCCGTTCATGGTCATCGACACACTCATGCGGTCGAGCGGGATGCCGTCGAACAGCTGCCGCATGTCGTAGATCGAGTCGATCGCCACCCCGGCCATGCCCACGTCGCCCGCCACACGCGGGTGATCGGAGTCGTAGCCCCGGTGCGTCGCGAGGTCGAAGGCCACCGACAGGCCTTTCTGGCCGGCGGCGAGGTTGCGCCGGTAGAAGGCGTTGGACTCCTCCGCAGTGGAGAAACCGGCATATTGCCGGATGGTCCACGGCTGGTTGACGTACATCGTCGGGTAGGGCCCGCGCAGATAGGGCGCGACACCCGGATAGGTGGCCAGGAAGTCCAGGCCGTCGAGGTCGGCCGCGGTGTAGAGCGGGTGCACGCCGATGCCCTCGGGGGTCTCCCACACGAGGTCGTCGGGCCCCTTGCCGGTGCGCTCGGCCACCGCCTTCGCCCAGGCTCCAAGGTCGGCGTCGGCCGCGGGGATACCAGGGCCGAGATCAACGCCAGTGAAGTCGGGAATCTGCGGATTTGCGGTCACCGAGCCACCCCCAAGTCATCAAATGTCGTACGGAGGACCTCAAGCGCATCGCATCCTGCATAAAGCCGGGCGTCCACCCCTATATGCTCCCCCTTCCCCGCCAGCCACACCTTGACCGCCCCCGCATCCTTCAAGGCGGCGGCGACGGCCTCGGCGTGCTCGGCGTAGAACCGGTCGCTGGAGCACAGGCACGCCACCCGGCAGCCGCTGGCCCGGAACGCCTCGGCGAGCTCGGCCGGGTCCGCACTCGGGCCGCTCGTCACGGTGGCGACGCCGCCCGCCTGGAAGAGGTTGGCGGCGAAGGTCGCGCGGGCGGTGTGCACCGCGATCGGCCCCAGCGTGGCGAGGAAGACCGAGGGACGCTCCGCCAGGCCGTCGGCCAGGTCGCGCAGCGCCTCGTATTCCTCCGCGTAGCGGACGCGCGGCAACCCGCCGCCCGCCGAGGCCCCGGCCAGGCCCGGCCCCGCCGTGCGCACCGGAAGGCGCTCGGCGAGGTTGGGGAACTCGCTGACCCCGGTGATCGGGAGCTTCCTGCGCGCGACGTCGGCCGCGCGGGCGCTCGCGGTGGCGGCCAGCCGCCCGGCGACCTGCCCCGAGGCGAGGGCCTCGGCCATGCCGCCGGAGCGCTCCACATCCTGGAACCTCTCCCAGGCGGCCTCGGCCAGATCGGCGGTGAGGCGCTCGGCATACCACGACCCGCCGGCGGGATCCACGACCCGGGCGACCCCGGCCTCCTCGACCAGCAGCGTGTGCGTATTGCGCGCGATGCGCCGGGAGAAGGCGTCGGGCAGACCCAGCACGGCGTCGAACGGCTGCACCGTGACGGCCTCCGCGCCGCCCACCCCGGCCGCGAAGCAGGCCAGCGTGGTGCGGAGCATGTTCACCCACGGGTCGCGGGCGGTCATCATCGCCGAGGAGGTCACCGCGTGCTGCCGCTGCCCGCCGAGATCGGGCTCGCCGCAGACCTGCGCCACCCGCGCCCACAGCCGGCGCGCCGCGCGCAGCTTGGCGATCGTGAGGAACTGGTCGGCCGTGGCCGCGTAGCGGAAGTCGATCTGCCCGAGGGCCTCGGCCACCGTCAGCCCGGCCTCGGTGAGCTCCCTCAGGTAGGCGAGGCCGGTCGCGATCGACAGGCCGAGTTCCTCCGCCTCCCCCGCCCCCGCGTCGTGGTAGGGCGTGGCGTCGACGACCACGGCACGGAGACCGGGGTGGTCTTTCACGCACCGGCGCACGAGGTCCACGTCGAGCGTGCTCTCGGCGCCTGTGCGGGCGCGGCGGCCGAGCGGGTCGAGCCCCAGCGAGCCGCTCGGGGACACCCCGCGCTCGGCGGCCAGGGCCAGCAGCGCCTCGGCGGCCTCGCGCGACCGGTCGCCGGCGTCGAGCACGACGGGCGCGAGGTCGAGGTAGACGTCCTTGAGGACGCGGGCCAGCTCGGACACGGGGATGGCGTGGTCGCCGACCTCCAGCCAGAGGGAGGTGACGCCGTTCTCCAGGTCCGCGAGCACGGCCTCGGGGTCTGGAACCGCGTGTCGCTGTCGCACGTCCCACCCGGAGGAGGCGGCTCCCTCGGGCCGCGCGCCGCGGACGAAGGGCGCCAGACCCGGCAGGCCCCCGTCCCTTGGCACGTCGGCGGAATCGTAAAGCGGGAAGACCGTCACGCCGTCATAGGTGGGAGACGACAGGGCGTCCTCCGGCGAATCGGCTTCCACGCCGGATTTGCGAAGCACTCCCAGGGCGAGCTCCCGCCACTGCTCTCGGGTGGCAGGTGGGAACTCTGCGGCCAGGGGAAGTCGCTCAGGCTGCACCGTCATGTGGGGATCGTAAGCCGCTCAGCACTAGAACAATCGTCCGGGGTGGTTACTCGCCGGTTGTGACGGAAAGGCTTTCCGATTAACGGAACAACCTTTGCCCTGAAGGCGGCGATCTTGGCACGGTCCTATGGAGGATGCGACACCGGCAGGTGTCGAGCCGCGCACCACTCCCGACGTGGGGAAACCGGGTGGGGATGGTCGCGGGGCGGCGGGGTCCGCACCGCCCCCGGCCGCACGCGGGGACCGGGCTGGGCGGCTCTTCGAGGCGACGCGTTTTCCCTAATCGGCCGAACGTGCATTTAGGCCGGCTCAAGGCGCCCTCCAGGCATTTTTCAGTGCTTTCGAAGCCCGCCGGCCGGGGGGACACCGCGGCCCCGGGGCCGCGCGCCGCTCTCGGCGGTGGCGAGGGAGCGGGCGCGGGAGGGACCGGTCAGAGGGGAGACCGGTCGACAGGGGGCGGCGGGCGCGCCGGGCGACCGGCGCGGTAGGCACACGCTCAGGGCGTCTGCCAGGTGGCCTTCCAGGTCTGGGGGCCGACGACGCCGTCCACGGGGAGGTTGTGGGCGCGCTGGATCTGCCGGGCCACCTCGTCCGACCGGGGGCCGTAGGCGCCGTCGGCGTCAAGGTCGAACCCGCGCTTTTTTGCCTGGGTCTGCCAGGTGCGCACGTCCTCGCCGCGCATGATCGGAGGCTGCTTCAGCAACCTGCCGGGGAACGCCGGAGTCTTCGGGCCGGGCTCCTCGGGACCCTGCCCTCCGGGCCGTGGGGCGCCCCTGCGCACCCACGCGTAGAGCGCGTCGCCGGGGCACTCGGTGGAGTAGCCGTCGCGGTGCCCCTTGATCTCGTTGCCCGCCCCGCCCTCGCGCTTGAGGTAGCCGATGGCGTCGAGGACGCCGTGGAGCAACGCGTCGTTGGGCGTGACGAGCCCGGAGTTGCCGACCAGCCCGAGCACTGCGTAGTGCGCCGTGTTGAGACCCGCGCCATTGGCCGCAGGCACCCTTTTGGGTCCCCTACCCTCAAACACCTTCCGATGCGGACATGCCACCATCGAATAGCCGATGTCCGTCCAGCCGTTGCCGTCCATATGGTGCTTCTGGATGGACCTGACCATGGCCACGCATTTGTCGTGGTCGTCGACGACGGCCGGATCCACGCGTCCGCCCGTGTAGTGGACCTTGACTCCTTTGGTGGACGAGACCGGGCTGTAGGCGCCCCTGGGAGCGCGTGCCCCCCAGGCTCGGCGCGTGATGAGATTGTCCACGGGACCTATCTCCAGTAGAACGAGGAAAGGACGACAGAGGGTAACTCCGGGATCCGGGATCGTGCCCGGGTTTTGGAGCATTCCACATACATATCGGGGATCTGGTGGCAAACTCGTTCGACGAACGGGATGGTGGGCGAGATCATAGACCGCATGCCCTGGAGCACTCTTCGGTCCATGCCGCCGACCGCCGTCCCGAGAAGGAGGTCAGATGCCTGAGCTGGTCGGGCCAGGTCCCTCGTCCCAGCTCCCCCGCCCAATCCGGCGACATTCGCCACAAGAGGTCCCCTCTCCCCCCGAGTTGGCCAACGCCGATGTGCCGATGCGCATCTGGCTCGACGACGGCGACTCGGCCATCGATCTGATCGACGCTCTCGCGCTCTCGCCGTTCGCCATGGGCACCGAGCCATGGTCGCGCACCTCCAGCCTGGAGCGGGTTCTCCCCGATGCTCCCCTCATGCCCAAGACCGGCAGCCTGATTCGCGTCGCCGTCGAGAACGGGCGGGAGGCCAGGCTCATGCGCGGCGAGGGCTGGACACTCCGCGTGATCCGCTACCGCAGCCGGTCGGCGACGATCAGCGTGACGGCGGTGACCGAGGAGCTCGCCCAGTCGGTGATCGACGAGGTGGCCAAGGACGCCGAGGAGCCGATGCCGCCCTCAGACCACGTCAACATGGGGTTCTGGTGGCACAACTCGCACAGCGGGCACCGTTCGGTGCGGCCGATCACCTCGCCGAGCTGGGCCGACATCGAGCGCAACTACTCGCGCACGGTGAACTCCCAGGCCTCGCGCCTCATGAGGATCACCCCGGGTGAGGTCACCGGAAGGCTGGTGCTGCTGCACGGCCCGCCGGGCACCGGCAAGACCACCCTGCTGCGCACGCTGGCGCGCGAGTGGCAGGAGTGGTGCCAGGTCGACTGCGTGCTCGACCCCGAGCGCCTGTTCAACGACCCGGGCTATCTGATGGAGGTCGCGGTCGGCTACGACTCGGGCAGCGGCGACGACGACAAGCGCCGCTGGCGGCTGCTCGTCCTCGAGGACTGCGACGAGTTGATCCGGGCCGGCGCCAAGGAGGCCACGGGGCAGGGCCTGTCGAGGTTGCTCAACCTCACCGACGGCCTGCTCGGGCAGGGTCGCGACGTCCTGGTCGCGATCACCACCAACGAGGACCTCGCGCGACTGCATCCCGCCGTGGTGCGGCCCGGCCGCTGCCTGGCCCAGGTGGAGGTGGGGTCACTCAGCCCCGACGAGGCGGCGCGCTGGCTCGGCACCTCCGAGGGCGTCGGCAACTCGGGGGCCACACTGGCGGAGTTGTTCGCCCTGCGTGAGGGGCGTGAGCTACCGCAGCGGGAGACCGCGGAGACCACCGGTCTCTACCTCTGACCCGCGTCCCGGCCTTGACCGGCCGGGACTCGGCGGGCGCGCCTCACGTCGACAACGAGGTGAGGCGCGCACCGGGGGCGGACGCCCGCGCGCCCACGAGGTCGAGGGCCAGCTCGAACCACACGGTGTTGACGCCGTTCTCCCGCATCAGCCCCCAGCTGGCGGCCAGGGTGTCGACGAGCGGCAGGCCGCGTCCCCCGGTCGCGTTGAGCCCGGCGTGGCAGACGCAGGGCGGGGTGGCCGACCCGTCGTCGCGAACGCAGATGCGCACGCGGTCGCCACTCGTCGACACGGTCAGGGTGAAGGCGCCGCCCTCCCCCGACTGCGAGTGCACGATGGCGTTGGTGGCGAGTTCACTGGCGAGAAGCACGCCGTCGTCGTGTAACGGGTGTTCCCTGCCCAGCGCCGACGAGACCAAGCGCCGGGCGCGGGCAACCTGCTCAGGTGCCCCTGGGAGCCGCAGCACCCAGTCTTGCGGTCCCTCCGCTTCGCCGTACTCCGACATTTGCATGCACCTCCGGCAGGCTGCTCCCCGGTCTGAATCGCACAGATTAGGACGCCGGAACCCGCCCGGAAGATGTCGCGAAAAGGTAGGAAAGCAATTCTGGTTGGTACGGCAGTCGCCACGGCGGCCGATCACCCGGAAACACGGCACACGTTCGGCGACCGCTTGACTACCGCCGGTCGTCGCCGTACATCGTTGCCGTTCGCCGCGCGGGCTTCGCCGTTCCCCGGTTACCGAGCGGTGGAGCGCCTCCGGGTACTCTCGCGACGGGCGCGCGACGCTAATCTGCGACGTGCCGGGTTGGCCGGGGTTGAGTAGCCGGGGGGTGGCGGACGTGAACAGGCTCGAACCGCGATGGGTGCTGCCTTACGACCGGTCGGGTGCGGTGGTGGTCACAGGAGTGTTCGACATTCTGCACGTCGGGCATGTGCGGTTTCTGCGCGGTGTGCGCGACCGCGGGCTGCCACTCGTGGTCGGGGTCGAGGACGACCCGCGGGTGCGGGCCTGGAAGGGACCGACCCGGCCGCTGCACAGCGCCGCCGAGCGGGCCGAGGTGCTCGCCGCGCTGCGGTTCGTCGACGGCGTGTTCATCGTGACCGGGCCCCCCGAGCTGAACCTGCCCGACGACTACGTCACGCTGCTGACCCCCCTGAGACCCGGGGCACTCGCCCACACCGCGGGCGACCCGCACGCCGCGGGCCGGGCGGCGGCGGCCCATGTGCTCGGCGCGGCCTCCTGGGAGCTCGACGCCGTGCCCGGCCGATCGACGACCCGCATCGTGGAGTCGGTCACGGGCCTCCAGCTCTGACCCGCCGGTCGCGGCCGGGGGCCCGCATGTGGCAGCCAGGCGAGGTGAAATCGGTCACAAGAGTCCACTCCACCACACCGCTCCCCTGAGTCCGGTACGGCTATCGCCCGGATCGCCGCGGATCATGTTCGGGAGCGGTGGACTTCACTAATGTTGGCGGGTATGCCCCGCACACGGCTCTACCGCGACGGCGTCCTCATCTCCGAGGGGTTCCCGGTGGCGGACGTCTCCGATCACATCGACGACGCCGGGTGTGTCGTCTGGTTCGACCTCTGCTCCCCCACGCCGGCCGACCTTGGGATCATCAGTGAGGAGCTAGGCCTGCACGAACTGGCGGTGGAGGACGTGCTCCACGACCACCAGCGCCCCAAGCTCGACACCTACGAGAGCCATCTGTTTCTGACCGTCTACCACGTCGACCTCGACAAGACGTCCGGCCGCCTGCGGTCGACCGAGATCAACGTCTTCATCACCAAGACGGCCCTGGTCACCGTCAGGGAGAACGACCACTTCGACATCGACGAGCTTGTGCGGCGCTGGGACTCGACGCGGGAGATGGCCAAGCACGGCGTCGTCTATCTCCTGCACGGCCTGCTCGACCATGTGGTGGACGGCCACTTCGACGTCGTCCAGTCGCTGGACGAGCAGATCGAGGGGCTGGAGGACGAGCTGTTCGACGGCGCCACCGGCAACCGGCATATGCAGCGCCGCACCTTCGAGATGCGTAAGAGCATGGTGCAGTTCCGCCGCCTGGTGCTGCCGATGCGCGAGGTGGTGGGCAGCCTGCTGCGGCGCGAGATCGACATCATCGAGCCGGTGATGACGCCCTACTACCAGGACGTCTACGACCACGTCCTGCGGGTCGCCGAGTGGACCGACTCGCTGCGCGACCTGGTGGGCAACATCCGGGAGACCCACCTGACGCTTCAGGGCTACAAGCTCAACGAGATCATGAAAAAGATCACGGCATGGGCGGCGGTCATCGCGGTCCCGACGATGATCACCGGGTTTTACGGGCAGAACGTGCCTTATCCCGGCTTCGGCGCGTCCATCGGGTTCTGGACGTCGTCGTCGGTCATCGTGGTGGCCTCCTTCGTCCTCTTCGCGATCTTCAAGAGGAAGGACTGGATCTGAGCACCACCCCGGTCCCCTCCTGCCCGTAGACGGAACACGAGGGGACCGGTCCATATGCGGACGGCCGAATCAGCGGCGGCACTCCATCCTCTTCCGCCCGGCAACCGAGCCGCATAGGACTGGACCGGCGAGTGGTCTCTACAACCAATGGGGCGAATAAATGGGTTGCCCCCGGTATGCGAGATCGGATTGGATGGGCCGCGATCCCGCCGGAAGCAGCCTGGCGGCCCAAGACCGTGTGAAGGGGGGAATTTTGATGCCCGTGGCCACCGAGGTCGCCGTCGTGCGCCCTCGTCTGAGGCACTTCCCCGCCGGTCGGCGGAGTCGGCAGACTCCCCTGGGCTGACCCGGTCGCGGGAGCGTCCGGCGACGGCGCGGCGACGGCACAGGTGACATGTGCATCCGATCGCCTCGTCCGGAGGGTTTCCCTTGCCGCGCAACCGCACGCGCACACACGTTTCATCCAAACGCGCTCACGAACGCACCTCGCCGCGCAGCACCTCGAACTCGTTCCGCTGCGTCCACTGCCGCCTCGACGTGTCACTCGACGCGCCGGGCACCTCGCACCGCAACCACTGTCCGAACTGCCTGTGGAGCAGGCACCTGGACAACACCCCGGGCGACCGGGCCGCCGACTGCGGCGCCTCGATGTCCCCGATCGCCATCCACGTCCGCCCCAACGGTGAATGGTCCATCGTGCACCGCTGCGCCGCCTGCGACACGCTGGACGTCAACCGAATCGCCGGCGACGACAACCCGCTGTCCCTGATGCGCCTCGCGGTGGCCCCGCTGGCCCAGCCCCCGTTCCCGCTGGACTGGTTCGGCAGGTTGTAGGAGGCAGGGCGTAAAAGGCACGCGTTGCCACTCGGACGGAGATGCCTCGCGGCCGGCCGGCGGCCCACCAGCCGCCCGCCGGCCCGGGGCCGGGAGGGGTCCGGAGCTCGTCCGCCGAGGTCGGGCTCTCACGCGATGGGCGCGTGTTGGCGAAGCCGCACATTTCCCTTTATGGGCGGGAAACAGGGGGGCTGACATCGATCGCGCCCCATGCGAGACTAATGCTGAAATTTGGAAATAAAGTTTACTAACTATGAATCCACCCCGGACGACGTGCGACCGATGCCGGAGGGCTCATATGCACCGTGACACCATAGGGCTGACCTCCGCCCAGCACCGGCTGTGGTTCCTGGAACGCGCGGGCTACGGCGGAGCCACCTATCTCGTCTGGCAGGTGCAGCCGCTCCCGGGGCCCGCCGACATCGGCGCGTTGTCGGCGGCGCTGCGCGAGACCGTCGCCCGGCACGACGCCCTGCGCACGTCGATCGCCGAAAGCGACGGGCGTCCGGCCGCCGTGGTGCATGCGCGGGCCGACGTGTCCGTGGAGGTGCACGACCTCGGCCCGGACCGGGGCCAGGCCGCCATGAACGCGGTCATCGAGCACGTCGTGGGGCGGCCCTTCGACCTGGATCGTGCGCCGCTGCTGCGCGTAGCGCTGATCCGGCGCGGGGAAGGCGGCGACGTGCTGGCCGTGGCGGCGCACCACATCGTGTGCGACGGACCTTCGCTGGCGATAGCCGTACGCGACATGCTCACCTGTTATGAGGCGCTCGCCCGGGGGGCCGAGCCGCGGTTGCCCGCACCTGGGGCGCCGTTCGCGGACTATGTCACCTGGCTGGCCGATCGCGACACACTGGCGGCGGACGAGGCCTACTGGACCGCGCAGATCGCCGGCGCGCCCGAACTGGTGGAGCTTCCCACCGACCGGCCCCGCCCGCCGGCGCCGAGCCTGCGCGGGGACAGCCATCGCCTGCGGCTCCCGCCGGGTTTCGCGGACGCGCTCCGGGAGTTGTGCCGCCGTGAGCGGTGCACACCGTTCATGGTGTATCTCACGGCGCTCAAGGTGCTGCTGCTGCGGCACAGCGGGGAGAGCGACATCGTGGTCGGCTCGCCGGTGACGAACCGGGGGCGGGTCGACTTCGAGAACACCGTCGGGATGTTCGTCAACACGCTGGCGCTGCGCACCGACCTGTCCGGCGACCCGCCGGTGCGGGAGGCGCTGCGCCGGGTCAGGCGCACGGTCGCCCACGGGCTCGGCCATCAGCTGTTCCCCTTCGAGCGCATCGTGGAGCTGGCCGCCCCCAAACGGGACCTCGGCCACAACCCGCTCTTCCAGGTCATGCTGGTCATGAACGCCGAGGACCCGGACGCCGGGCCCGGCCACGAGCCGATCCTGGTCGAGACGGCCCCGGCGCGGTTCGACCTGACGGTCGTGGTCGATCCCGGGCCCGCGCCGGCGCTGCTGTTCCACTACGCCACCGAGTTGTACGAGCCCGCCACCGTGGCCGCCTACGCCGAGCAGCTCGTGCGGATCCTGACGGCGCTGTGCGGCGACCCTGGCACCCGGCTGTGGGACCTGCCGCTGCTGAGCGAGACCGAACGCCTGGCCCTCACCGGTCCGGTGCCCGGCGATCCCGGGCCTCTTGTGCACGAGCTGGTGGCCGCGCGGAGCAGGCTCGATCCGTCGGCTCCCGCCGTACTCGGCGAGGCGGCGACCCTCACCTACGGGGAGCTGGATCGGCGGGCCAACCATCTCGCCCACCGGTTGCGGGCCTTCGGGCTCGCGCCGGAGACGCCGATCGCGGTGCTGCTGCCGACCGGGGCCGACGCCGTCGTCGCGATCCTCGGTGTGCTCAAGGCCGGCTGCGCCTACGTGCCGCTCGACCCGGCCCATCCCGGCGAACGGCTCGCCCTCATGCTCAAGGAGGCCGATCCGCCCGTCCTCGTCAGCGCGGGCGGAGACGGACCATCCGGTTATGCCGGGCATGTGCTGACGTTGGGCACGGAGGAGGCAGACCTTCCCCCTGACGTGGACGTCCCGCCCGGCCACCTCGCCTACATCGTGTTCACCTCCGGCTCGACCGGGCGGCCCAAGGGGGTGATGGTCACGCACGCCACGCTCGCGCTGCTCACCGCCTCGTTCCGGGACGCGCACGGATGCTTCGCCCCGGGCGAGCGGGTGTTCATGCTGCCTCCGCTGACCTTCGACGCGTCCGTGGGAGACGTGTTCCCCGCCCTCACCGGCGGCGGCGCGCTCGTGCTGCACCCCTCACCCGCCTCCCTCACCGGTCCGGGCGCCCTGGCCTTCTGCGCGCGGCTCGGGATCACCGCGATCGACGCCCCGGCGGCACTGTGGCTGCACTGGACCGCGGGCCTGGAACAGGTCGGCGGGACACCGCTGCGGGAGGTCATGGTCGGCGGGGAGAGCGTGCCGATGACCGCCGTGGCCGCGTGGGCGCGGCTGACCGGCGGGCGCATCCCGCTCCACAACCATTACGGCCCGACCGAGGCCACCGTGTGCGCGACCGTCTACCGCACGGTGAACGGCGAGGAGTGCGGCTCACCCGCCCACCTGCCCATCGGGCTGCCGCTGCCGCACGTCAAGGCATATGTGCTGGACGCGGCGGGGCGGCTCGCGCCCGCCGGCACGCCGGGCGAGCTCTACCTCGGCGGCTCGTGCCTGGCCCGCGGCTATCTCAACGACCGGGCGCTCACCGCGCGGCGGTTCACCCCCGACCCGTTCGGCTCCGAACCGGGCGCCCGGATGTATCGCACGGGCGACCTGGCCCGGCGGCGCCCCGGCGGCACCCTGGAGTTCCTCGGACGCACCGACCGCCAGGTGAAGATCCGCGGGCACCGCGTCGAACTAGGCGAAGTGGAGGCCGCCCTCGTCGCACACCCCGACGTGCGGGCGGCAGCCGTAGTCGCCGGGTCCGGCTCGCTCACGGCCTACGTGGTGGGGCGGGAGCAGGTGGAGGTGCGGGCGTTCCTGCGGGAACGGCTGCCCGATCCCATGATCCCGGGCGTGTTCGTGTGGCTGGACCGGCTGCCGCTCACCCCGCACGGCAAGGTGGACTACCGCCGGCTGCCCGCGCCGGTGCAGCCTCCTCAGCCGGCCTCCACTGCCCCGCCCACAGGGCCGGTCGAGACCGAGCTGGCCGCGTTGTGGGCCGACGCCCTGCGGCTCCCGCCGGGGCGGGTGGGGCGGCACGACGACTTCTTCGGGCTGGGCGGGCATTCGCTGCTCGCCGGGCCCGTGCTGGCGCGGGTCAACCGGCGCTTCGGCGTCACCTTGCCGCTGCGGTCGCTGTTCGAGACGGCCGACCTCGCCGAACTGGCGGCGCTTATCACGGCTGGGGCAACCTCGTCTTTGGAGGGGCCCGATCTCGTGGCCGAGGCCAGGCTGCCTGACGATGTACGGCCACACCTCGCTCACCCTGACAATGTAGGGCAACGCCCGCTTGACCCGGACGATGTACGGACGCGCCCTCTTCACCCGGGCGATGTACGGCAGCGCCCTGTTCACCCCCGCACGCGTCTGAGGACACCCGCGGACCCGCCACGCAGCGTCCTGCTGACCGGGGCCACCGGATTCCTCGGGAGGCACCTCCTGGCGGCGCTATTGGCACGCGGAGTGCCGGAGGTGATCTGCCTCGTCCGGGCCGGCAACCAGGCCGACGCGCGGGCCCGATTGGTGACCCCCGATCCGCCATGCACCCGGCTCACCGACGTCCGGGCGTCCGCTTCCGCCGCCGGGTCCTCCCCTGTGTACGCCCGCGTCACCGGATCGCGCGACCGCGTCACCGCGCTGCCCGGCGACCTGACCGCCCCCCGCCTCGGCCTGACCGCCGCGGAGTTCGACGCCCTCGCCGAGCGGGTGGACGTCATCTGTCACAACGGGGGCCTGGTCAACTTCGCTCAGCCGTACGAGCACCTGCGGCCCGCCAACGTCGGCGGCACCCTGTCGGTGCTCCGGCTCGCCACCGCAGGGCGGCCGATCCCGGTGCACCTGATCTCCACGCTCGGGGTGTTCCTCGGCTCCGCACCGTACGGCGACCCCATCACCGAGGCCGACCGCCCCGACGACCCCGCCGGCCTCACCGACGGCTACAACCAAAGCAAATGGGTCGCCGACCGCCTCGTCCGGACGGCCCGCGAACGCGGCCTGCCCACCACGGTCCACCGCCCCGCCCGCATCGCGGGCGACAGCCGGACCGGGCACGGCAACCGGGACGACTACTTCAACCGGCTCCTGGCCACCGTCGTACGGCTCGGCATGACCCCCGACCTTCCCTTCGCGGAGGACCTCTCCCCCGTCGACCACGTCTCCGCCGCCATCGCCTACCTGGTAACCGGCCCTGCAGCAGACGGCGACTTCCACTACTTCAACGGAGCGACCGTTACTTACGCCGACATCGCCGAGGCCACCTCAACCGACCTGGCCCCCTGGCCCGTGTGGCACGCCGAGGTGATGAGACGACTCGACGCGGGCGAGGAACTTCCGATCGCCCCCTTCGCCCCAACCCTGCCCACCGAAACCCCCACGTGGACCCGTCCGCACTTCGACTGCACCGCCACCGACGCCGCCGTCGCCCACGGCGGCGTCACACCACCCCCGTCCGGCCGCGACCTCCTCGCCCTCTATCTGGAACACCTGCCCTGAAGTCCGTCACCTTCGTCTGCTCGCCGAACCAATCTCCAGGGCCAGGCTGGATTCGACGGCTCTACTGGCCCCCTCACCCAGGCCGGGGATGGCTCGACCTGAGCCACCCGCGCGACGCGAGACGTTCGCCAAACTTGGAGCCGGGTTCTGCGGTAGGCGAAGGTGGCAGATACGCGCTGCTTCGTGCCGGACGGGACGCACACCCGCACCGGCCAGGCGCAGACCAGTTGCTCAAGCGTCCCGCCCATCGGGGGACTTCCGGCAAGAGACGTCGCCGCCACCGGCATGTTCCACTTGACCGCGTTCCAGTCGGTCACTCCGCTGCTAACCACCAAACCCCACCTCGGCCCAACATGATCTAGTCCACATGGGTCACTCAAATCCCGGCCCCGCTCGCGGGCGAGGTGTTTATGAAGAACACAGGAAGCCGAACCGCGCTCGACCTGGTTGATCCAGGAGGAGCGGGTCGGGGTGAAGTGCACGCGGAACCGGGGATGGCGCGATAGCCGCGCCTTGGCGGCCGGGGTCTTGTGGGTGCCGTAGTCGTCACAGATCAGACGGATGTCCAGATCTGCCGGAACGGTCTTGTCGATGGCGATCAGGAGCGTTCTGATCTCCGCGGCTCGACAGTACAGGTCGCCGATGACGGTCCCACCGACGACGTTAAACGCAGCGAACAGGCTGGTGATGCCGTTGCGCACATAGTCGTGGGTCCGGCGCTCGGGCATGCCCGGAATCATCGGCAGCACCGGTTGCGAGCAGTCCAGCGTTTGGATCTGGGACTTCTCGTCCACACAACACCACCGTCCGCTCAGGACGGGTTGTGGTACAGCCCTCGGAGACCGTGTTCCGATGAATGCGCAACTCCTCGGCAATCTCGATGTTGTTCTTGCCGTCCGCGCACCCCAGCACGATCTTCGAGCGCATCGCCAGGACGATGACTTTCAGACGCGCGACACTAGGCCTCCATCGAGGATGAGATACTTCCTTGCCTAAGTGGCCTTGTTGAGCACCTGCCCCAACTAGGGGCAGTGTGCAGCACTAGAAAGGACTCCCCCGCGCATCCCCAGGTGTTGCCAGCAATCCCCTGCAACCAGCTCACCTCAGCGAATGTCTGCCACACATTGCTGCATATGCGCGCGACAGCGATTCCATAATCTATGGAATCTTCTCCTCATATTGCACATAAAAGCTTCTAAATGTAGCACGCACACGCTTCAATATCATCAAAATGGTCAGCAGTAACTGACTGCCCAGAAATATAACCAATGCGGTCAGCTCCCGATTTACAGGCCGCCCTGCTTCAACTCCAAACATAATTATTCCAGAGAGAGTAGCAGTCAACAGCACCCCAAGCAGAACCGCATAGGAGACGTTCGCCCTCAACTCTTCCACGAGCCTACTCACCCGGATTCGCTGCAAAGAATCCGTCGCACCGGCGGCCCTCATGGACAAATCGAAAATCAGAACGAAAACGCCAAAAATCAGTCCAGTTAGAATAGCCACAGCCGCGAGCAGTTCCTGTACATTGCCCGCCTTAAGTCTCATAACCCATGCGCCCACCGACATAGCCGCCGGGATCCCCAGATAGACCATATAGTCAACTGGACTAAGTTTACCGCTTTGATAGTTACGGAAAGTCCCGTAGTGATCAACGATAAGGCCGACTACCGAGAACTTACTCTGCGACGAGTTCTCCATCATCATCCGGAGTTACCTCCACGGGAAGTAGCAGGAGCTCAGACAGACTCTCCACTGACCACTCCCCAGCATCCCATCCAGCACCGACAATCATGCCGAGGGCTGCACCGATCTCCACCGCCCCACTCTTGACCTCACCGAAGAACTTCTCATCACTTAGACGTGTGCCACCGAGATCATAGATGAAGCTTGGGATGCGATCTGCTGTGACCATAAGAGTCGTCTTACGGTCGCCGATGTCCATACTCATGCTCAACTCACTGAACTCAAGCCCTCCCACTTGCAATAGTCTCCGTCGAGCACCATCGTCGCCACGCAACCGCGAGATCAGATTTCGCTGAAATTGCTTAATACGGCCCGGTGTTATCCGGAGTTCAAGCTGTCCCTTACCAGCGTCTACCTGCCCCACACTTACCGCCTCGGCGATATCTGTAGGTAGTCCGACGCGACGCAGAGTGACTGCGCGAACGTTCGCTTGCTTGATATACTCTTCTAGGGCCGACTCGTCAACCACCGCTTCGACGTCTAACACGTGGTTGGAGTGCTTCAGCAAGCCTCTCTTCAGAGCGAGAGACAGCAGTGTCTTTGCACCGGAACGCCCGTAGACTTCAAGAATAAGTAGACCTACGCGTGAATGAGAAGGCGCGACAATCATCCCGCGCCGACGACCCGTTTCGATATGACGTCCGGTTCGAGTGAAGACCACGGCCTCATCGTGGTCTGGATCTATAATCTCCGAAGTCTGACCACTTCGCCCCACCACAGCCTCGAATTGAACCGTTCGCCCCAAAGGTGCGACTTTATCAACTCGAAGGTATTTATCCTTTACCGTGAAGGATTGATCCTCCAGACCGCGCAGGAGCCCATACAAAAGGGGCAGCACGTCCACACCATCCGACAGCTGCCCAAGAGGAAGAGAATCCACCTTCTCGCCTCGACGATGAACACGAAACGAGTAAACTACGTAACCATATCGAGACATTCTCACCTGCGCCTGGTCATGCGACTCTAAGCGGAGATGCTAGGCGATTCCCGTGCTCTCTACAAATCACCCACAAGGCATGTAAAGCAATCGGGTGATCTTACTGCTCCCGCCCTCCAATCTGAGTGAAGTACCGATCGAGGTCCCACCCCTTCGACTATTGCCGACGGAAAGGATTGAAATCCGTTTCTTAGGTGTGCTGACGTCAGGCATCAGCGTGGTCACGATCGATGTATGGATTGTGGAGATCTGACGAACGCCGGCTGGCCTGCCTCGAACCTCTCCCACCCCGGGCCTGGCACCGGTTGGTCGGAGGCGGTCAGCGGTACCGGCTGGGAGGCATCGGTGGATTCCCCGCGCCCACCGGCACACCGCCGGAGCACCCCTGCCCCGGCGCCCGCACCTGCCGCCGGTAACCGGCGTGGATCCGCCTACCACGCCCCTCCTGGCCGCAGCCGTCTGGCCCGCCTGCCTCCGATACCTGTGAATCGCCTCCCCGACGGCCTCAGGCCGGTACGGCACAAGCCTGACATGTCGGCCCGTGCCCGCCCCTTGCTGCCGGCTCACCGCGCGGGTGGGAGATGGCGGTGGAAGAAGGCTGTCTGGTCGGTGGTGACTTGGTCTTTGATGGCCGGGTCGGTGTAGAAGCTGAAGTGGGTGCCGGGATACTCGCGCAGCTCGCCTTTGGGGGCGAGGTCCGCCAGAGCGCGGGTGGTTTCTGCGGGGGTTTCCCGGTCGTGGGCCGCGATGCAGACGAGGAGTGGCTGGGTCAGGCGGGCGGCGGCGTCGGCGGGGCGGTAGCGCATCATGGGGAGGAAGGCGCGGGGGGCGACGCTGTTGCGCCACAAAGTCTGCCCGTCCTCGCCGGTGAGGGTGCGGATGTGCTGGTCGGCCTCGGGGGTGGCGGTGACGGCGAGTTCGCCGGGGCGGCCCACCATGGGGATGTAGTACGGCCGGAGGCCCAGTTTGCCGCGGACCGTGTCCCAGAGGATGGCGGCCAGGAGGCGGAGGGTCTGGCCGGTGGTCCGGCCTTCGACGCGTTTGGGGAAGCCGTTGTAGGGGATCTGCGCGACCACGGCCACGATCGCGGGGTCGTCCGCCGCCACGGAGATCACGTGGGCGCCGCCGAGGGAGTTGCCCCATAGCAGGATCCGGCCGGGGTCGATCTGCTCGTGGCCGCGGGCGAAGGCGACGGCGGCGCGAAGGTCGTCCTGCTGGCCGGGGATGTCGACGAGTTGCCGGGGGGTGCCGCCGCTTTCCCCGAAGTTGCGGTAGTCGAACACCAGCGCCGCGAGGCCGGCGGCGGCGAAGCGCTCGGCGTAGGCGAACAGGCGGTCCATCGTGCCGCTGAACCCGTGGCAGAGCACGACGCACGGGACACGTGCCTGGCGTTCGGCCGGCAGGTAGAGATATCCCGCGCACGGGATGCCGGATGACTGATAAGACACTTTCCTGCGTTCAAACATGCTGAGGTAACCCCTGGGCGGTTCGTAACTGACTACCGGTAAGTAGACTAGCCAAGTATTTGACCCAAGGTAAGTGCCACAGGAGACTCTTGGCAT
>NZ_BOOW01000025.1 GCF_016863435.1 Sinosporangium siamense | reverse complement strand
GGGTCGGGGTGGCGGGATTTGAACCCACGGCCTCTTCGTCCCGAACGAAGCGCGCTGCCAAGCTGCGCTACACCCCGGTGCTCCGGCGGCTTGCCGTTGCTTGGAAGAGTCTAGCGGACTTCGCGTGTGCTTGCGTCACAGAAAAGGCCTAGCGGCGGGGGCTCAGGGTCAGGAGGGAGGCTTCGGGGAAGCAGGCGAAGCGGACCGGGGAGTAAGGGGAGGTGCCGAGGCCGGCGGAGACGTGCAGCCAGGAGGTGTCGTGGCGGCTGAGGCCCTTGGCGCGGGCGCGGTCGATGCCGCAGTTGGTGACCAGGGCGCCGTAGAAGGGGATGCAGACCTGGCCGCCATGGGTGTGCCCGGCGAGCAGGAGTTGGTAGCCGTCGGCGGCGAATTTGGTCATGTTGCGGGGTTCGGGGGAGTGCATGACGCCGAGGCGGAGGTCGGCGTCGGTGGGGGCGGGGCCGGCTATGAGGTCGTAGCGGTCGCGGTCGATGTGGGAGTCGTGGATGCCGCCGACGGCGATGTCGAAGTCGCCGACCTTGATGCGGGCGGTGGTGTTGTTCATGTCCAGCCATCCGGCGGCGGTCATGCCGGCGCCGAGGTCTTGCCAGGGGAGGCTGGTGGTTTTTCTGCGAGGCGCGTTCTTGGAGGTGCTCCAGAGGTAGCGGAGCGGGTTCTTGGGCACCGGCGCGTAAAGGTCGTTGGAGCCGTAGACAAAGAGACCGGGCCGGTCGAGGAGGGGCTCCAAGGCGTGGAGGAGGGCGGGTACGGCCTCCGGGTGGGCGATGGAGTCGCCGGTGTTGACGACGAGGTCGGGCCGGAGGTCGCCCAGTGATCTCACCCAGTTGATCAGCATGCGCCGCCCTGGGGTGAGGTGGAGGTCGGTGAGGTGCAGGATGCGCACGGGGCGTTGACCCGGGGCCAGGACGGGGATCTCGAATCGCCTCAGCCTGAACCAGTTGCGCTCGACGACCGAGGCGTAGGCCAGGCCGGCCACGCCGGCTCCGAGCAGGGACAGGGGCACCGCTACTGCTTTCCTCACTCGTTCATCATGCCCGACTTGATGAGCTTCACAGAGAAAACCCTGGAGCCAGGTAGAGCTCAGAGGCGGCAAGATGGTGCGCATGAGCGCACTGAAGGACAAGCTACAGGCGGATCTCGTGGCCTCGATCAAGGGCCGCGACGAGATCCGCACCCGGACGCTGCGGATGGTTCTCGCCGCCGTCAGCACCGAGGAGGTGTCGGGCAAGCAGGCTCGGCAGCTTTCCGACGACGAGATCGTCAAGGTGTTGACGCGGGAGGCGAAGAAGCGCCGGGAGGCCGCCGAGGCGTTTGAGAGCGCCGGCCGGGCCGAGAAGGCGCGGTTGGAGGTCGAGGAGCACGAGGTGCTGGAGGGTTACCTTCCGGCCCAGCTCTCGGATGAGGAGCTCGCCCGGCTTGTCGATGAGGCTGTGGCGGAGTCGGGCGCAGAGGGCCCGAGGGCGATGGGGCAGGTCATGAAGGTCCTGAACCCCAAGGTCGCCGGGCGCGCGGAGGGTGGCCGGGTGGCCGCCGCCGTGCGTGCCCGCCTGGCAGGCTGACGGGCCGGCGGGCGTTCCGGATCACGGCGGAGTACGCGTTCCCGGTTACGAGGGTCTCTCCGTACGCATCCCAGGCCCCAAGGGTCTCTCCGTACCGAGGAGGGGGAAAGTGCCCAGGAGAGCGGAAGGACCAGGGAAAGCGGAAGGCCCTAAGAAGGCAGAAGGACCCGGGAAAGCAGAGACACCCCGGAAAAGCGGAAGTCCTCCGCGAGCGGCCGCTCGCGGAGGACTTTGTACGCCGTAGGCCCGTCAGTCGGTCGGGATGATCGGCGCGTTGCCGCGTCCGTTCCCGCGACCGTTGCCGCGGTTGTCGTTGCCCGCGGGGCGGCCCGCTTCGTTGTCGCCCTGGTCGCCGCCGCCGAAGTCGCCTTGGTCGCCTCCTCCGCCGTCGCCGCCGTCTCCGCCGCCGCCGTTGTCACCACCGCCGTCGCCGTCGTTGTCTCCGCCGCGGTCGCCCTCCTCGCGCTTCGGCGGGGGCTTGGGCGCGCAGGCGCTGGTGCAGCCGGCGAAGCGCTCCGTGTTGACCGGGACGAACCCCGTGGCCTTGGTTCCCTTGAGGGCGTCGATCATGGACGACTTCCAGACGGGGCCGGAGATCGACGCACCGTATACGTAGGGGTAGTGCGTGCCGCCGATGACGACGTTGACTAGGTCGTGCTGGAAGGCGCCGCGGGTGTCGCCGACGCTGACCGCGGCGGCGAGGTCGGGGGTGTAGCCCGCAAACCAGGCCGCCGTGTAACCGTCGGTGGTGCCGGTCTTGCCGGCCGCGGGGCGGCCGGGCAGTCCGCCTACGCGGGACATCGTCCCCCGGGTGAACACCTGGGAGAGGATGGAGCTGGTGGCGTCGGCGACCTCTTGGTCGAGCACCTGCTTGCACTTGGGCTTGTAGGCCTTGGTCTTGCCGTCGCGCTCGCGGATCTCGGTGATCGCCATCGGTTCGCAATACTTCCCGCGGGCCCCGATGGTGGCGTAGGCGTTGGCGAGGGTGACGGGGTCCATCTCGTTGACGCCGAGGGTGAAGGTCTCGACTTCGCGGAGTTTGTCGCCGTCGACCCGCTTCACACCCATCTTCTTGGCCAGTGTGACCGTCTCGCAGAGCCCGACCTTGGCCTGGAGCTGCATGAAGAAGGTGTTGACGGAGTCCCAGGTGCCCGTCTGGAGGTTCTTGGACCCGCCGGGGCCTTCGCTGGAGTTCATCACGGGGTGGCTGGGTTCACCGACCGGGTTGCCCTTGCAGTCGCGGAAGGTCGAAGTGCTGGGCGCGTGGTAGACCTTGCCGGAGCTAAAGCCGTCGCCGAACCGCATGCCCTTCTCCAGGGCGGCGATCAGCGTGAAGACCTTGAGTGTCGAGCCGGCCTGGAAGCCGTCACCGCCGCCGTGCGCCGTGTCGGCGACGACGTTGTAGCTCATCTGGTTCTTCTTCTTGCTCTGGCCGTATTTCCGGCTGGCGGCCATCGCCTTGATGGCGCCGGTGCCGGGCACGACCATCGCCTCGGAGACGACCGGCTTGTCCGAGGGGTTGACGAACTTCTTGATCGCCTTCTCGGCGGCCTTCTGCATCTTCACGTCAAGCGTGGTCGTGATGGTGAGTCCACCGCGGGCGAGGTACTTCTGGCGGGCCGCCGCGGTCTTGCCGAACTCGGGGTTGCCGAGTACCTCGAACTGCGTGTAGAGGCAGAAGTACGGATAGGCGCTCTGCTCACACCCGCCGGGCGCGGGGATGTCCTTGTAGCCGAGCTTCTTGGATTTGGCCGCCGCGGCCTCCTCCGGCGTGACCTTCTTGAGTTCGGCCATGCGGTCGAGCACGGTGTTGCGCCGGTCTTCGAGCCGCTTGCGGCTCTTCCTCCCCGCTTCGGGGTCGGTGACGCTGGGACTCTGTACGGCGGCGGCCAGCGTGGCCGCCTCATGCAAGCTCAGAGCCGAGGCCGGCTTGTTGAAGAACCGCTTGGCCGCCGCCTGCACGCCGTGGGCGCCCGCGCCGAAGTAGGCGATGTTCAGATAGCGCTCAAGGATTTCCTTCTTGGTGTACTGCGACTCCACCCACATCGCGTAGCGGAGCTCGTTGAGCTTGCGCCCGACGGTCGGCGCGATCGCGGCGGCCTTCTCCTCGTCGGTCTCGGCCTTGTTGACGAGCACCTGCTTGACGTATTGCTGGGTGATCGACGAGCCGCCCTCGGTGACTCCGCCGCTCGTGAGGTTCTTGGCGAGGGCACGCAGAGTGCCTTCGATGTCGATCGCGCCGTGTTCGTAGAACCGGAAGTCCTCGATCGCGATGATCGCGTCCTGCATCACGGGCGCGACCTGGTCGAGTCTGACCTCTTCCCGGTTCTGGTAGTAGAACTGGGCGAACTGCTTGCCCTTGGAGTCAAGCAGGATCGTCTTCTGAGGCAGCGGGGGTTCGTCAAGCTTCTCAGGTCGGAGCCGTAGGTCGTCGATGGTGGATTTCGTGGCGACCCCGGCCCCGCCGATCGCGGGCAATGCCACGGCAGCGGCCAGCACGCCTGCGGCGCCTCCCGCGGCGATCAACCGCACGAGAGTTGTAACAGCCGATGCTCGATCTTTGCCTTTAGCTTGCACGCGTCCTAGGGTACGTCGGCTGGATGACTTAATCGGTACTCAAAGTCCATATCACCTTGACCCAGCTTGCGTCTCGGGGGGGTGACTAGTCATTCCCGGCCACATGATCCCGTGTGACCATGCGGGAAATTGGCCCGACCGGGGGCTGTCGGCGAGAACGCCCTGTTGCATACCTTCTCCTCTGCGGCAACTGAATAAGGAGGCTCGACGCCCGCGCCCGTCGGCCGAAACGACTGACCACCTAAGGGGAGTGGGGTCGAAATGTGGATCACGGATTGGACCTCCCGTGCCGCCTGTCGAGGTGCGGACCCGGATGCTCTGTTCGTCCAGGGTGCCGCCCAGAACAGGGCGAAGCTCATCTGCCGAGGATGCCCGGTCCGTACCGAATGCCTGGCCGATGCGCTAGACAACCGCATCGAGTTCGGGGTCTGGGGCGGGATGACCGAGCGGGAACGACGTGCGCTGCTTCGGCGGCGACCTGATGTCGCCTCCTGGCGGGACTTGCTTGAGTCTGCCAAGGAGGAATACGAGCGGACCAACGAGCTGATCGCAGGCTGAGTCTGCCTCAGGTTCGGCTCGGTTCTCGGTCAGGCGCGACGCTCACACCTGGTCCCACCGAACCCTTAGCAATCAATCGAGCGCTTATGGCCGGACAGCACCGTGTCCGGCCATAGGCCGCTCACCACCCACCTGTCCCGACTACTAAGACAACCCGACAGCCTCATCCAGCTACACGTGCGCCTCGTGGCCCTTGGGCGAGCAACTCGCCGATCTGCCGCAACCCGTCGAGGTCGTGGACGTCCTCAGGCATGGCCGGAACCTGAGTGACTGGCACAGTGGGATGGGCCGAGATGAAATGTTCTTGCTCGCGGCTTTCGCGGGCAGCCAGTTGCATGCGACCCGAGTGCAGCCGCAGCACCGCCGCCGTCAACTCGTGCTCCCCGCGTGCCTCCAACTCCTCCGCAGCCGCGGCGCTCCGCGCCGCCGACAGGGTCGTCGCCGTCGTACGGTGCACCCGGTTGACCACCAGCCCGGCGAGTGGCATGCGCTCCTCGGCGAGCCGTTCCACGAAATACGAGGCCTCGCGCATGGCGTCCCGCTCGGGAGCGGCCACCACGAGGAACGCCGTGCCGGGCGCCTGGAGGAGCCGGTAGGTCTGGTCGGCCCGCTGCCGGAAGCCGCCGAAGACGGCGTCCAGCGCGGAGACGAACGTCTGGATGTCCTTGAGCACGTGGGCACCGAGCACCTTGGTCATCGCCCCCGCGACGATGCCGAACCCCGCGTTGAGCAGCTTGAAGGCACTGCGCCCCCCGGCTTTGGCGGGGGCCGTGAGCAGCCGGATGAACCTCCCGTCCAGGAACCTCCCGAGGCGCTCGGGGGCGTCGAGGAAGTCCAGGGCGGAGCGGGAGGGCGGCGTGTCGACGATGATGAGATCCCACTCGTCGGACCGCCGGAGCTGCCCGAGCTTCTCCATCGCCATGTATTCCTGCGTGCCGGAGAAGCTGGACGACAGCGACTGGTAGAAGGGGTTCGTCAAGATCTGCTGGGCGCGCTCGGGATCGGCGTGAGCCTCGATGATCTCGTCGAACGTCCGCTTCATGTCGAGCATCATCGCGTGCAGCTCGCCGGGCCCCTCGACGCCCTCGACGCGGCGCGGCACGTTGTCGAGCTGGGTCAGCCCCATCGACTGGGCGAGCCGGCGCGCCGGGTCGACGGTCAGCACCACCACGGTCCTGCCGCGCTCGGCCGCCCGCAGCCCGAGGGCCGCGGCCGTGGTGGTCTTGCCGACCCCGCCGGCGCCGCAGCACACGATGATGCGTGTGCGCGGGTCGTCCACGATGGCGTCGCTGTCGAGCACCGGTGCTGCCTTGACTCTCATATGCGCTGCACTCTCATATCCGGTCACGCCACACCCTGCGCCCGCATGGCCTCGGCGAGCTCGTAAAGCCCGGTCAGATCGACGCCGTCGGCCAGGAGAGGCAACTCGTAGCGCGGCAGCCCGGGCCCGGCCAGCGTGCGCCTCTCCCGCCTCTCCAGGGACGTACGGCGGGCATGGTCGGCCACCTCTGCCGCGAGGGCCTCGGCGAGCGACTCGGCCAGTGCCGGGGCGTCGTTCCCGTCGGCGAGGCCCGCCGCCTTGAGGCCGAGCGTGAGCTCGCCCACGTCGAACCGCCCCTTGCCCGCGGCGTCCAGGATGGTCTTGGGGAACATCGGCGGACGCGTCATGTTGATGAAGATCCCGCCGGGGCGCAGCCGCGCCTCCTTGAGCTCGGCGATCCCGTCGAGGGTCTCCTGGACCGGCATCTCCTCCAGGAGCGTGACGAAGTGCACCCTCGTCTCGGGTGAGGCGACCACACCGCGCACCATGTCGGCGTGGTTCTTGATCGGCCCCAGCCTGGCCAGGCCGGCCACCTCGGAGGTGACGTTGAGGAACCGGGTGATGCGACCGGTGGGGGGCGCGTCGAGCACGACCGCGTCGTAGACACGCCGCCCGTTCTTCCCGCGCCGCCGTACGGCTTCGCTCGTCTTACCGGTCACCAGGACATCGCGCAGTCCCGGGGCGATGGTGGTGGCGAAGTCGACCACGCCGAGTTTGGTGAGCGCTTTGCCCGCCCGGCGCATGCCGTAGAACATCTCCAGGTATTCGAGCATGGCCTCTTCGGGGTCGACGGCCAATGCGTGCACGTCGCCTCCCTCGGGGGCGACCGCGATCTTGCGCTCCTCGTAGGGGAGCGGCGGGATGTCGAAGACCTGCGCGATGCCTTGGCGTCCCTCGACCTCGACCAGCAGGACCTTGCGGCGTTCCGCCGCGAGGGCCAACGCGAGAGCGGCGGCGACCGTGGTCTTCCCGGTGCCGCCCTTGCCGGTGACGACGTGGAGCCGTACGCCGTCCCAGTCGGTGTCGCGAGCGCTCACGATTTGAAGGCTACCGAACGGTTACGTGCGGGAATTGCCCATGGGTCGTTGAATTGGCTCACACTCCGTGTTTTTCCCGCCGGCACCGCCCGACCAGGCATGCGAGGAGAGTGGCCCTTGTCACAAGCGGAGGGTGCCCGTCCCGTTAGTGTGTGCCCCATGAAGAAATGGGAATACCTTACGGCTCCGCTGCTGATCCACAACACCAAGATGATCCTCGACAACTTCGGGGCTGACGGCTGGGAGCTTGTGCAGGTCGTGCAGGGTGCCAGCACCGAGCAGCTCGTGGCCTACTTCAAGCGGGAGAAGGCATGACCCCCGAGCAGCGGCTGGCGGCGCTCGGGCTGACGCTGCCCGAGATCGTGCCGCCGCTGGCCGCCTATGTGCCGGCCGTGCGCACCGGCGACTACGTCTACACCTCGGGGCAGCTCCCCTTGGTCGACGGCAAGCTGCCGGTGACCGGGAAGGTCGGCGCCGAGGTCGAGGTGGAGGTCGCCAAGGAGCAGGCCCGCATGTGCGCCTTGAACGGCCTCGCGGCGATCGCGTCGGTGGCGGGTGGCCTGTCGAACATCGTGCGCATCGTCAAGGTCGTCGTCTTCGTCGCCAGCGCGCCGGACTTCACCTCCCAGCACCTGGTGGGCAACGGCGCGAGCGAGTTGCTGGGCGAGGTGCTCGGCGAGGCCGGCAAGCACGCGCGCAGCGCCGTCGGCGTCGCGACGCTCCCGCTGAACGCGCCGGTCGAGGTGGAGTTCGTGGCCGAGGTGCGCTGAATGCGCGGGGCTCCGCTCTCGGAGGAGTTCCGCGGGCGCGCCAGGGACATGATCGCCGGACGGCTGGCCCCGGTGCCCGCCCGCGACGCCGCGACCGTCGTGGTGCTCCGTGACGGCCTGGAGGTCTATCTGCTGCGGCGCAAGGCCAGCATGGCCTTTGCCGCGGGCGCATACGTGTTTCCTGGCGGCTCGGTGGACGCGCGGGACACAGACCGTACGGTCGCCTGGGCGGGGCCCTCTCCGGCCGAATGGGCCATGATCCTTCGCTCGGACGAGAAGACGGCACGCGGCCTCGTGTGCGCCGCCGTACGCGAGACCTTCGAGGAGTCGGGTGTGCTACTCGCGGGCCCCGGCCCGGACTCCGTGGTGGCCGACACGACCGGCGAGGTCTTCGAGGCCGATCGGCTGGCGCTGATCGGCCGCACGCTGTCGTTCGCCGACTTTCTCGCCAAACACGGGCTTGTGCTCAGATCCGACCTGCTGCGGGGGTGGGGGCACTGGATCACCCCGGAGGTCGAGTTCAAGCGGTTCGACACCCGTTTCTTCGTCGCGGTGCTTCCCGAGGGCCAGCGCGCCCGCGACGTCGGCGGCGAGGCGGACAAGGTCGTCTGGATCTCTCCCGCCGAGGCGGTCGTGCAGGGGGAGAGCGGCCGGATCTTCCTCATGCCGCCGACCTATCGCACGTTGAGCGAGCTGGTGCCCTACACCCGGGCCGCCGACGTGTTCGCCGCCGACCGCACCATCGTCACGTACATGCCGGAGGTCGCCGACGTCGGCGGCGAGCTGCGGCTGATCATTCCTGAGGACGCCAGATGAGCGCTCAAGGCCCCGAGGGGGCGCGTACGGCACACGCCGTCAACATCCTCGCCCCGAACCCGTCGGTCATGACCCTCGACGGCACCAACACGTGGGTGGTCGGCGGCGGCGACGCGGTGATCGTGGTCGACCCCGGCCCGGACGACGAGGTCCACCTCCGGCGGGTGGCCGCGCACGTCGGTGAGCGGCGGGTCGCCCAGATCGTGCTGACCCACGGCCACGACGACCACAGCGGCGGCGCCCGGCGCTTCGCCGAGCTCACGGGTGCCCCGGTGCGGGCGGTCGATCCGCGCCACCGCCTCGGCGGCGAGGGACTGGCCGAGGGCGACGTGATCGAGGTGCCGGGCGCGGAGCTGCGGGTGCACCTCACCCCCGGGCACACCTTCGACTCGGTGTGCCTGTGGTTGCCGCAGGACCGGGCCATGCTGACCGGTGACACGGTGCTGGGGCGGGGCACGACGGTGATCGCCCCGGAGGGCGACCTGGCCGACTATCTTCACACTCTTGACCGCCTGCGCGACCTGGTCGGATCGCTGGCGGCGGAGGTGCTGCTGCCGGGGCACGGCCCGGTGCTGACCGACCCGGCCGGCACTCTGAACGGCTATGTCGCCCACCGCCGCGAGCGCCTGGCGCAGATCAGAGCCGCGCAAGCCGTCGGGGCGAGCACCCCGCGCGAGATCGTCGAGATCGTTTACGCGGAGGTGGACCGGGCGTTGTGGCCCGCCGCCGAGATGTCGGTGCGGGCCCAGCTCGCCTACCTGGCGCGGCGTTGATCAGCGCGAGCGGTTGTGCAGCCGCTCGATGTCCATGATGACCACGGCCTTGGCCTCGATGCGCAACCATCCACGCTGAGCGAAGTCGGCCAGCGCCTTGTTGACCGTCTCCCGGGAGGCGCCCACCAGCTGGGCGAGCTCCTCCTGAGTGAGGTCGTGGTGCACTCGAAGGCCGTCCTCGGTGCGGGTGCCAAAGCGGTCGGCGAGGTCGAGGAGGGCCTTGGCGACCCGGCCGGGGACGTCGGTGAAGACCAGGTCGGCCAGCACGTCGTTGGTACGGCGTAGCCGCTGGGCCAGGGCGCGCAAGAGGTGGAGGGCCACCTCGGGACGGCCGGTGAGCCAGGGGCGGAGGTCGTCGTGGCCGAGCCCGGCCAGCCGCACGTCTGTCAGCGCGATGGCCGAAGCCGTGCGTGGTCGTGGATCGAACAGGGAGAGTTCGCCGAACATCTCGCTGGGCCCAAGCACACTTAGCAGATTCTCTCTGCCGTCGGGGGCCGTCCGTGAAAGTTTGATCTTGCCCTCCAGCACCACGTAGAGCCGGTCGCCGGTCTCGCCTTCACTGAAGAGCGTCTGTCCCTTGGACAATTCGACCTCGGTGATGCTGGTGCGCAGTGCGGCTGCGCCCTCGCGATCAAGCGCGGCGAACAGGGGGGCCTTGCCCAGCACGTCGTCGGTGTTCACTCCTGCCTCCTCTGCAAGCCATTGTGACGCACGCCATGGGGCGGGTCATGGGGGAGGCGTACGCATGGGGCGTCCGGATGTCGGTAAAGGCCGGAAACTCCCCCCGTTGGCCTTTGTCCGATACGCCCGTCGCATGAGCCGGATCCCCGCGGAAGCACGATGTGCCAGCGTGCGTGAGCTGTCGGCCACCACGAGTCTCAGGGCGAAGTGTACGGACAAACAGGCATAACTGGGTAAAAGGTGTCTATTTCCGGCCTCTTTGCCCACGATTGCCTGGATGTTCGCTGGGTGTCGGCTGTCTGCCGGGGTTTCCCGGCGGCTGTCGAGAAGATCCAGATGTCGTGGTGCGGTTAGTGTGAATGATGATTTTTACCCATCTATTCCTGCTCGGGAGGCTGGGAGCCTGTTCCGGCCACTCCGGAACCGGGCCGCCAAGGGCGCCCAACCGCCTCCGGTGAAGCCCTACGCTGGCGACATGGCGACGAATGCGACGGTGCCCGGCGGCGGCTCCCGGCCTGCCCCCGAGACGCGGCTCGGACTGGTCCGGCGAGCGCGGCGGATGAATCGCATCCTCGGCGAGACCTACCCCGACGCCCACTGCGAGCTCGACTACGGCAATCCGCTGGAGTTGCTCGTCGCCACGATCCTCTCGGCGCAATGCACGGACAAGCGAGTGAACATGGTGACTCCTGTCCTCTTTGCGAAGTATCAGACCGCGGAGGACTACGCCGCAGCCGACCGCGCCGAGCTCGAAGAGATCATCCGATCGACCGGCTTCTTCCGCGCCAAGACCACCAGCATCATCGGCATGGCCCAGGCCGTCTGCGAGCGTTACGGCGGCGAGGTGCCAGGACGCCTCAAAGACCTCGTCACCCTCCCCGGCGTCGGCCGCAAAACCGCCAATGTCGTGCTCGGCAATGCCTTCGGCGTGCCCGGCATCACCGTGGACACCCACTTTCAGCGGCTTACCCGGCGTTTCGGCTGGACGACCGAGACCGACCCGGTCAAAATCGAACACGAGGTCGGCTCGCTGATCCCCAAACGCGAGTGGACCGTGATGTCCCACCGCATCATCTGGCACGGCCGCCGCATCTGCATCGCCCGCAAGCCCGCCTGCGGCGCATGCCCCCTGGCCGACCTCTGCCCGGCATATGGCACGGGCCCGACAGACCCCGTGGCGGCCGCCAAGCTCGTCCGTCCCGGCCCCTTCTCGTGACGCCCCTTGCCCGGCCTTCTTCGTGCGGCGTGAGCCCTCCCGCTTGAGGGAAGCGCTTGAGGACTCCAGGTGTTGACCATGTGCGGAGGTGCCCATTGACCCACGTGCCCGAGTGGCTGACCACGCTCGCCGTCACGGCCGGGACCGCCACGGTCCCGGCTTATCTCCGGCCCCCGGCGAGCGGAGGACGGCAGGCAGCGGTCCTCCTGCTGTTCGGTGAGGGGCCGCACGGGCCCGACGTCCTGCTCATCCAGCGCAGCGCCCGGGGCAGGCTCCACGCCGGCCAGCCCGCCTTCCCCGGCGGCGGCGTCGACCCCGGCGACGGCGGCCCCGAGGGCGCCGCCCTGCGCGAGGCCGAGGAGGAGACCGGCGTCGATCCCCGCGGCGTCGCCCTCGTGGGCGTGCTCCCCGAGTTGTACGTCGGGGCGAGCGACAACCGCGTGACCCCCGTGATCGGCTGGTGGCACACCCCCTCGGCCGTGCACGCCGCCGCTCCCGACGAGGTCGAGTCGGTCGAGCGTGTGCCCCTGGCCGAGCTGTGCGACCCCGGCAACCGCCTGCGTGTGCGCGCGCCGGGGGGCTACCTCGGCGCGGCCTTCCGCGTGCGCGGGCTGCTCGTCTGGGGCTTCACCGCCGGGGTGCTCGACCGCGTGCTCGCCGCGGGCGGCTTCGAGCGGCCCTGGGACCCCTCACGCGTCGAGGACCTGCCTCCCGGCTCCCTGCGCCTCACGGCGAGCCGCTAACGCCCGGCGTCCTCCACACGGTCCTCCAGCTTGCCGCCCATCGCGAGGGTGAGACCCAGGGACGCCCACTCGGCCACGTCGTTGTCGGCGTCGGACGTCAGATCGCGCAAGGCGGCGAGGCCCGCCGGATCGGGCGGATCGCCGATCACGTTGGGCAACGCGTAGGCCGCGCCGTATCTCACCCGCGAGTCCTCATGCCGCGACAGGTCCACCACGGTCGGCAGCGCCCGGCGGTCACGCAGATGGCCGAGGGCGATCAGCACCGAATAGAGCACCAGCGGGTCGTCGTCACTGGCCGCGAGAAAACGCAACACAGGCAGGCTGCGGTCGGTGAACGGACGTCCCGGCATGCCGAGCTGCCCGAGGATGTCCGCCCCAAGCGTGCGCTCGGCCGGCGTCGCGCCCGCGCACAGCCGTCTGGCCTCGGTGAAAGTCGCGAGATCACCTCGTTGCTGCAGGTCGGCCACGGCCTGCCAGCGCACGGGCCCGTCAGGGTTGCCGTCGGACAGGGCGGCCTCGATCAGCTCACGGATCTCCTCTATGCTCGACATGAAGTCACGATAGCGCTACACAGAGTGCATTCCTCCTGTGTGCGCGGCGTGTCGGCGCAGTGCCCTCCATAAGGGATCAACAGCAGGGCCGATCAGGGACCGAGCGTCCGCCTGATCAGCGCGATGGCCGCCTCGGGGTCCGGGTGCTCCGTGCCCGCCAGCCGCCGCGCCGCCTCGGCGACGGCCTCGGTGGCTATGCCGTACTGGTCGGTGGCGTGGCTCTCGACCCGCTCCGCGCCGCGGGTGAGCAGCGCCGTGGCCCCACGCGGGTTGCCTCGCTGCAAGTGCGTCAACCCCACGCAGATCTGGGCGAGCCCCTGCCAAAGCCTCCGCTCGCCCTCGGGCCCCGTCTTCCACCGCGCCTCCAGCACCTCATGCGCGTGGAAGGGGCGCCGCTCGTCCAGCAGGCGCAGCGCCTCGGCCACCGCCTCTGCGGGGCCCGGCGCGTAGTCCTCCGGGATGCGCGGGACCGCCCCCGCCGCGCCGTACGGCATGGGCCGGCCCAGCGAGTCGCGAGGCCGCGCGTTGAGCGGCCTGCCGCCGGTGTCACGATCGCGTGGGACGCTCATCTAACGCTCCGGTTCGGGATCGGCCAGCCAGCCCAGCAGCTCGGCGTCGAACTGCTCCGGCCGCTCCTCGTGCGGGAAATGCCCGGACCCCTCTAGCAGCCGCCACCTATAGGGCGCGGCCACGTAGCGGCCCGATCCCTGCGCTGTGCGCGGCAGGACGCAGCGGTCCAGTGCGCCGTGCAGCTGCAATGTGGGCGCCTCGATCTCGGCGCGCATACGCCGGGCGAACCGCAGCCCGTCCGGGCGGAACTGCGATCGGAAGAACCAGCGGTGATATTCCAGCGAGCAGTGCGCCACCCCGGAGATGCGGAACATCTCCCGGTAGCGCCGCGACACACTCTCATCCGGCCAGGACGGCCCCGACCAGCGGTCGAGCAGCTTGCCGACCAGGGCCCCGTCGCGGCGCGTCAGCCGCCGCTCCGGCAGGACCGGCACCTGGAACCCGAGCGCGAACCGCCAAGCTCTGAGCTGCCGCGTGTCGCCGAACAGCGCCGAGCGCAGACGCAGCGGATGCGGCGCCGAGACGGCGATGAGGCGGCGGACCACCTTCGGGTGGCGTGCGGCCATCGTCCAGGCGAGCAGCCCGCCCCAGTCGTGCCCCACCACGACCGCGCAGGTCTCGCCGAGCGCGCGGATCAGCCCGGCCGCGTCGCCCGCGAGCGTCGGCAGGTCGTATCCCCGCGGAGGCTTGTCGCTCGCGCCGTATCCCCGCAGGTCGACCGCGACCGCGCGATAGCCGGCGGCGGGCAGGGACTCGAGCTGATGCCGCCAGGTCCACCAGAACTGCGGAAACCCGTGCAGCAGCAGCACCAGCGGTCCCTCGCCCGCCTCGGCCACGTGGAAGCGTGTGCCGCCCGCGTGCACCGATCGGTGCCGCCAGGGTCCCTCGACCCCTACCAGCGACTCGTCAGGCGACATCGCCGGCCTTACCGCCGGCGACTCTCACATCGCCCTCCAAGGGCACGCGGTGCACGCCGACCTGTCCCGCCGTGGGCAGGACGTCCCGGCCGGGGGCACCGTACGGCTGGATCGCCGGCTCCTTGCCGTCGACGTTTGCGATGTCTTTGAGATCGCGTAGCGTCCGGGTGGTGCGCTTCATCCCGGACAGGCCCTTCAGCCTGCGATAACCGATGAAGGCAAGCAGGCCGCTGGCGATCAGGTAGATCAGCGTCACGATGCCGAAGGCCGCCCATTGCCAGAGCCCGGCCGCGATCAGGCCGTAGGCGAGCGTGAACGAGGCGAGGATCAGGCACAGGTGGGCGACGAAGGCCGCCGCCGCGAACAACCCGCTCGCGGTGCCGACCCGCTTGGCGTCGAATTTGACCTCGGCTTTGGCGAGTTCGATTTCGGAACGGATCAGGGTCGAGATGTGGTTGGTCGCCTCGGCGACCAAGGCGCCTAGGGATTCCCCCTCAGTCGGCGGAGCCGGAGTCTGCGGCATGACGATCTCCTATCGGGAGCGGCGGGATGGTGTCAAACATCATCCTGCGCATTAAGACGGGTCCGTATGCGCACTCGGAGCAAGACCGCGGCCGCGACACTGGCCGCGAGGCTCGCGGCCAGCACCCCCGCGGTCACCGCGTTGGCCCGGGTGACGTCGTCTGCGTAGGCGAGGTTGCCGATCAGCAGGGAGACGGTGAAACCGATTCCGCCGAGGATAGACACGGCAGCCATGTCACGCCAGTGGAGCTCGTCGGACAATCGTGCGAGCCCCAGGCGTACGGACAACCAGGCGCCGCCGAAGACCCCGAGGAATTTGCCGATGAGCAGCCCGGCGATCACGCCGAGCACGACCCTGTCGGTGAAGGCCGCAGATAGGCTCTTGGCGTCGAGCAGCACTCCCGCCGAGAGAAAGGCGAAGATCGGTACGGCGAAGCCGGCGGAGACCGGCCGCACGAGATGGTCGGCGCGCTCGCTTGGGGAATAGTCCTCGCCGGGGTCGCTGTGCACCCTGGTGAGCAGGCCCAGCGCCACTCCGGCGACGGTCGCGTGCACGCCGCTGGATTCGACGAAATACCACGTCAGAAGGGCGACGGGCACGAGAACCCACCCCTTGTTGACCCGCTGCCGCTGGAGAATCCAGTAGACCGCGAGGAATAGCACCCCGAGACCGAGCATGACGAAGTTCAGCCCGCTGGTGTAGAAGAACGCGATGATCGTGATCGCGCCGAGGTCGTCGACCACGGCGCAGGTCAGTAGGAACGCCCGTAGCGACGCCGGCATCGCCGAAGCCGTGACCGCGAGCACCGCCAGTGCGAAGGCGATGTCGGTCGCTGTCGGAATGGCCCAGCCTCGCGCCGCGTCGGGGGCTCCCCAGCTCACGATGAGATACACCAGAGCGGGTACGGCCATGCCGGCGATAGCGGCGATGATGGGGAGCGCGGCCTTTTTGAGATTGGCGAGTTCGCCGTGGACGAACTCCTCTTTGACCTCGAGTCCGGCGACGAAGAAGAAGATCGTCAGCAGGCCGTTCTGGGCCCACTTCACGAGTTCCAGGTTGAGATGGAGTGCTTCCGGGCCGATCTTCATGGTGCGCAGCGCGTCGTAGGATTCGTACGAGACGTTTGCCCAGACCAGGGCGACCACAGTGGCGATCAGCATCACCACGCCACCGATCGTCTCCGTCCGCAGAGCCTCGGCCATCTGCCGGGCATATCGAACGGTTGGTCTGACGGGCCAGACTTGGGCTGCGCGCCGCATGATCCCCCTAGGTGGCTGGTTATATCGGGACGGCTGACTAGAGCCGACCAGACTTCCCGGCACACCTGTGCGCTAGTTTACCCAAGCCGCATTAAAGATCACTTCCGGGGTTCGATTAGCCATAAAAAGTGCGGATCACGAGGCCGTGATCCGCACTTTTCGGGATTCGCGCGGGGTCAGTCCTCGCTCTTGGCCGACGGCAACTTGGTGGCGATCAGGTTCATCACCGAGTCGTCGGTCAGCGTCGTCACGTCCCCCAGGGAGCGGTTCTCCGCCACATCCCTGAGGAGACGGCGCATGATCTTGCCGGACCGGGTCTTCGGCAGCTCAGGCACGACGAGGATCTGCCGCGGCTTGGCGATCGGGCCCAAGGTCTTGGCGACATGGTTGCGAAGCTCCGCCGCGATGTCCGCGCTTTCCTCCGCACTGCCGCGAAGAATCGTGAACGCCACAATCGCCTGCCCCGTCACCGGGTCGGTCGCGCCCACCACGGCCGCCTCGGCGACCTTCGGGTGCGAGACCAGGGCCGACTCCACCTCGGTGGTCGAGATGTTGTGCCCCGACACGAGCATGACGTCGTCGACGCGGCCGAGCAGCCACAGATCGCCGTCCTCGTCCCTCTTTGAGCCGTCGCCGGGGAAGTACATCCCGTCGAAGCGGGACCAGTAGGTGTCGATGTAGCGCTGGTCGTCACCCCAAATCGTGCGCAGCATCGCCGGCCACGGGTCGCGGACCACGAGGAAGCCGCCACCCCCGTTCGGCACCGACTGGGCCTGGTCGTCGACCACGTCGGCGGTGATGCCCGGCAGCGGGCGCATCGCCGCGCCCGGCTTGCCGGCGGTCACACCGGGCAGCGGGCTGATCATGATGGCGCCTGTCTCGGTCTGCCACCACGTGTCCACGACCGGGCAGCGGCTGCCGCCGATGTGCTCGCGGTACCAGACGTACGCCTCGGGGTTGATCGGCTCACCCACGCTGCCCAGGACACGCAGGCTCGACATGTCGAACTTCGCGGGGATGTCGTCGCCCCACTTCATGAACGTCCGGATCGCGGTGGGCGCCGTGTAGAGGATCGTGACCTTGTACTTCTGCACGACCTCCCAGAACCTGCCCTTGTGCGGCGTGTCCGGCGTGCCCTCGTAGATCACGCTGGTCGCGCCGTTGGCCAGCGGCCCGTACACGATGTACGAGTGCCCGGTCACCCAGCCGATGTCCGCGGTGCACCAGTAGATGTCCGTCTCAGGCTTGAGATCGAACACCGCGTGATGCGTCCACGCCGTCTGCGTCAGGTAGCCGCCCGTCGTGTGCAGGATGCCCTTCGGCCTGCCCGTCGTGCCGCTCGTGTAGAGGATGTAGAGCGGGTCCTCGGCGTCGTGGGGCACCGGCTCGTGCTCTTCGCTCTGCCGGTCCACCAGGTCGTGCCACCACACGTCGCGGTCGTTGAAGTCGATCTCCTGGCCGGTGCGCCGGACCACCAGCACACTGGTGACGTCCGGGCACTCCTTGAGCGCCTCGTCCACCGTCGGCTTCAACGCGCTCGGCGCACCGCGGCGGAACCCGCCGTCGGCCGTGATCACGACCTTCGCGTCCGCGTCCAGGATGCGCCCGCTCAGCGCGCTCGCCGAGAACCCGCCGAACACCACCGAGTGGATCGCCCCGATGCGCGCGCACGCCAGCAGCGCGATGGGGAGCTCCGGGATCATCGGCATGTAGATCGCGACGCGGTCGCCCTTCGCCACACCCAGCTCCTGCAGGGCGTTGGCGGCCTTCGACACCTCGCGCTTCAGATCCGCATAAGTGAGGGTACGGCTGTCGCCTTCCGGCTCGCCCTCCCAGTAGTAGGCCACCTTGTCGCCGTTGCCGGCCTCGACATGGCGGTCGACGCAGTTGTAGGCGACGTTCAGCTTGCCGCCGACGAACCACTTGGCGAACGGCGGATTCCACTCAAGCGTGGTGTCCCAACGCCGGTCCCAGGTCAGACGCTCCGCGGCGCGCTCCCAGAACGCTAGTCGATCGGCCGCGGCCTCCTCGTAGGCCGCGGCAGTGACGTTCGCACTCTCGGCCAGTTCGGCGGGAGGCGCGAACTTTCGGGTTTCCTGCAGGAGGTTCGACAGGGTTTCCTGGGTCTCAACGGGATCGCGACCAGGGGTGTCCGCCGCCACTACATACTCCTTCACATGGTCCAAAGGCCGCGCTCGCCCGGCCAGGTGGCCGCGCGGACTCGGGGTCGGCTTCGCCGTACCGGGCCTGATTCTGTCTGGTTCCGTCCCCACTTCACCAGGCGGTAGGCGCTTACCACAAGAGGTCTAGACAGGTCTGTACCGAAGAGAATGTTGATCGGTTCGTTGTTCACAGGATTATGACAATTGGGTCTGAAACGTTGTAATACCGCAATATAGCGAAACTAGATCTCTGCACTGACGGCGGGTTTGCGGACTTGTCGATCTCGTGGTTCCGGGCGCCGAAATCCCGCCTGGATCACCATGTCGTGCCGGGAATCAGTGCCGATTGGGCGTCGCCGACGGTCCTCTCCCGCGAGGAAGGCAAACTCCTCGGTGAGGCCGCGCCGAGGTGACCCGCGCGGGCGCGGCGATACGCGGCCGATAGGGTCTGGGCTCGTGAGCGACCCACTGGCAGCCATCGCCGACCTTCCCGGTGTGACAGAGACCGTTCAGCAGGCCAGGGAAGCCGTCGACCGGCTCTACCGCCACCGCGTGCTGCGCCGCAGAAGCCCCGAGGTCTCCGCCGAGTCCGCCCTGCACGGCGCCCGCGCCTCAGCGGCCCTGGAAGGCGTTGACGTGCCCCTCGCCGCGATCCGCCGCGAAGAGGTCACCGATCCCGTGGTCCAAGGCGCCCTGCGCGTCACGGCCGAACTCGGCCGCCTCGGCAAGACCTGGCGCACCGCCCCCCGGCAGGTCCTCGCCCGCCTTCACACCCTCGCCGCCGCCGGCCTGGCCCCCGAACCCCGCCTGGGCCGCCCCCGCACAGGCGACGAGACTCCCGACCCCCTCCACCTGGGGGCGGCCCCCGGCGCCGCCGAGACCGCCGCCCGCGTCGACGCCCTGGTCGCCCTGCTCACCGGCCAGAGCGCCGCCCCCGCGCTGATCCTCGCCGCGATCGTGCACGCCGAACTCGCGGTGCTGCGCCCCTTCGGCACGGCGGACGGCATCGTCGCCCGCGCCGCGGAGCGGCTCACGCTGGTGGAGTTCGGCCTGGACCCCAAGTCGCTCGCCGCTGTGGAGGCCGGTCACGCGGAACTCGGGGCGGACTATCCGAAGGCGCTGGCGGCCTACCTCACCGGCACGCCGGACGGGGTGGGCACTTGGGTGAAACACTGCGCCGCGGCCGTCACCCTGGGCGTGCGTGAGGCCACGGCGATCTGTGAGGCGATGCAGCGGGGGTGAGCCGCCGCTCTTGGTTCGCTTTCGCCGGCTTCCGTGGGCTTCCGCTGGTTCCCGTCAGCTCTGTCGAGCTTGTGTCGGCTTCTGTCGCGGGACATAGCGAACGGCGTCCCTGGAAGAGACGCCGTCGCTCACACGTCACACCGGGTTACCAAGCGTGCACCTGTATTCGTCGGATCGGGTCAAGCCCGTCTCGACGCGCCTCCCGCGGCTGGTCGCGCGTGGGTACCCGGGGCCGTGCCCCGGACAAGTTGTCCGTAAACCCTTTCTACGTCGGATTCGCGCTGATGGGAAGACCCGGTTCCGACAGCTTTACCAACCGGGTGGGCATTGGTGGACGAAGTTCGCTTATGGCACGCGTGGCTTGTCGTGGGGGTTGAGGTAGGGGCCGGTGATCGTGCGAAGGGCTTCGCTTGTTGATCACTCACGGTGAGGGTTGTCGGTTAGATGTCGGAGCAAACGGACATCGTTACGGTTTGTAGTTGCGCCGTTACTCTGAAAAATCTAGCGGAAATCGTAGATTCCTCCTCGACGAAACTCGCGTTGATCGGGCACCATACGGTGGTATCTCCCTAAACTGGAGCGACTGTGCATGGGGCATGCTTTGCTACTTCCATGCCATGCTTTGGTTAAGTGTTGAAAGGCTTTCTTCCGAAACGGGACCGGCTCTACCCCCCCGGAGCCGGACCGGTCGGCGACCCCCGCTCTCCCCCCCGGCGGGGGTCGCCTTATCTCTAGCCACCTTTCAACCGGCGGGACGTACGGCAGAGCCTTGTTCTTGGCGGCGCGTCCGGGCTTGCGTTGGGGATGGTTGCTCTTGGGATGTTCCGTCATCTGTCCGGGCTTGGCGTGAGTGGGGCCGGCGGTGCGCCCTTGTCCAGCTGGGGCGCTTGTTGTTGGGCTTGCCGGTCTTGTGTCACCTGTCACCTGTCCTGCCGCGCGTGCCGTCTGTGGGTGCGGTCCGCCGTCGCTCACCTCTCCGCGGCACCGGGTGCTGTGCGCCGTGGACCTCAGGGCTTCCTGTCGCCCCCGCTTAGCGTCCTCCCTCCCATCACCTTGCCGCGCCCCTTCTGATCGCCTGTGAGGCGCTTCACGGTCGTGCAGGGCCGTTTGCATTGGCACATGAGGGCGGTGCCTTGCTGAGCCGCGTCTCGTCCGGCAAACCCAAACGAAGCTCGTGATCATCAGCCGCTCGTCGTCGTGTCTCCCTCTTTGGGGGGCTGAGCGCCTGCTTTGGGGGGCTGAGCGCCTGCTTTGGGGGGCTGAGCGCCTGCTTTGGGGGGCTGAGCGCCTCCTTTGGGGGGCTGAGTACTTGCTTTGGGGGCTGAACGCCTGCTTTGAGGGGTTGAGCACCTGTCTCTTCCCCGTGCGCAGACAGCCTGGTTGTCCACAGGAGAGCAGCGCCATCGGCGGTTATCCACAGAAGCGCGCTGGGCCCCGCGGCGGCCTCAGAGGTTCAGTCATCCTGGGCCTCCCACGGACCCGGGAGGCCTCGATGAACCGCCCACTGATCGTCACCCACGACGAAGACCTTCTTGACGACCTGCTCCGCATCGCGGCGGCGGCAGGAGTGGAGCTGGACGTCGCACATGCCGCTGTCCACGCACGTCCCTTCTGGACCCGGGCCCCGATGGTCGTCGTCGGCGACGACGCGGCCGACGCCGTGGCGAGGATGGCGCCCCCGCCTCGCGACCGAGTCCTCTTGGTCACGAAGAGAGAAGACGACGCGGCCACCTGGCGCAGATGTGTGGCCATAGGCGCGCAAGGGGTGGTGGAACTCCCTGCCGCCGAACGCCGCCTTGTGGACGAGTTCGCCGACGCGGTGGAGCCGGTGACCCGAGCGGGGCTGACCATATGCGTAGTCGGCGGTCGAGGCGGTGCCGGCGCGAGCGTGCTGGCCGCGGCCCTGGCCGTGAGCGGTTCACGCAGGCGGTTACGGACTCTGCTAGTTGACGCCGACCCCTTGGGCGGCGGCATCGACACCCTGCTCGGCCAGGAGGCCGCAGAAGGAGCCCGCTGGTCCGACCTGGTGGCCCGCGAGGGCCGCATCAGCTGCACCGCTCTTCACGCCGCACTGCCTTCGATCGACGAATTGGCCGTCCTCGCCTTCCACCGAGGCTCCGCCGAAGCGATCCCCGCAGAGGCGATGCGTTCGGTGCTGCAAGCAGGGCAGCGCGGCTTCGACCTGGTCGTCGTCGACCTCCCACGTCACCTGAACCCGGCGGCCGCAGAAGCCCTCACCCGCGCCACGTCCACCCTCCTGGTGGTCACGGCCGACGTCAGGGGCGTCCTGTCGAGCGGCCAGGTGCTGACCTGCCTGCAACAACACACAGGCGACGTCCGCGCCGTGGTGCGCGAAGGCGTCCTCGACGAAGAGGTGGTGTGCGAGTCACTGGGCATCCCGCGAGCCGGCATCCTCTCCGACCAACCACGCCTAGCCCTCGCCCTCAACCGAGGAGACCCACCACCCCTCGGCTCGCGCACACCGCTCGCCAGGCTGTGCGCGACGTTCCTGGGCAACCTGCTCACGCCCCAGTTCGTGAGCTCTTTCGAAGGAGGTAAGCGATGAGCTGGGACGTGGGGGCCGGTGTCGGTGCTGTCGAGGATCGCCGGCCGGCATTAGCGGCAAGTAACCCCTACTGGTCGGCGCGCGACCGTGGAGACCCGTCCCCCCTTGGCCGCGGTGCACCGCTTCCCAGGCTGTGCGCGACGTTCCTGGGCAATGCTCGCACCCCAGTTCATGGGGTCCGTCGAAGGAGACAAACGGTGACCGACAACCTGGTGGCTGCTGTTGGTGCTGTCGAGGATCGCCGGCCGGCACCAGCGGCAAGTGACCCCTTCTGGCTTACCACGATTCCGGGTGTGAGTGACAGGGGTGGAGTTCACCCCGATTCGGGTCCGTACGGGCGGGAGGGAGCTTGTCGGCCGCCTGCGCGGATCCGGGAACCAAGGGGACGCAAACGCATCAGGTGTTCGCTCGTGCAGAGGTTATGCCCCGAGGTGGGCCGTCTTCCGGCAACCTGCTCACATCCCAAGAGGAGCCATGCGCGTCACAGATCATGAACACCCCATGGTGTCGCCCGACCTGGTCGAGGCGGTCCGCCTGAGGCTCGCGCGTTCGGGAGGCGAGCCGACGGCAGCTCAAGTGGCCGTCGCGCTAAGGGCCGAACGGGCAGTGCTGGGCGATGCCGAGGTCCTGGCCGTGGCCCGAGCACTATGCGCCGACCTGATCGGCGCAGGACCGCTTGAGTCCCTGCTGACCGGTCCAGACGTCACCGACATCCTGGTCAACGGTCCAAAGGACGTATGGGTCGACGACGGCCTAGGCCTACGTCGCACCTCCGTCTCGTTCCCAGATGACGAAGCCGTCCGTCGCCTGGCCCAGCGACTCGCCGCAGCGGCGGGCCGAAGACTGGACGACGCCTCCCCTCACGTGGACGTGCGCCTTACCGGTGGGGTCCGCCTCCATGCGGTCCTTCCACCGATAGCACCGGGCGGCACCTGCCTGTCCTTGAGGCTTCCACCCCGCCGCACCTTCACCATGTCCGACCTGGTGGAGATGGGAGCCGTGCCCGCAGGCGCAGTGAACATCCTCACCGGCATCGTCGACGCCAGGCTGGCCTTCCTGGTCACCGGCGGCACAGGCACAGGCAAGACAACCCTGCTCTCAGCCTTGCTTTCACTGGCCGACCCGGCCGAGAGGCTACTACTGGTGGAGGACTCCGCGGAGTTGCGCCCCCGACATCCCCACGTGGTCCGCCTGGAGTCCCGCCCCGCCAACCTCGAGGGCGTAGGCGGGGTAGACCTGCAAGACCTGGTCCGCCAGGCCCTACGCATGCGCCCCGACCGCCTGGTAGTGGGCGAAGTCCGCGGAGCAGAGGTCGTGACTCTGCTGGCCGCACTGAACACCGGCCACGAAGGCGGCTGCGGCACCCTCCACGCCAACACCGCCTCAGACGTGCCTCCCCGCCTGGAGGCACTAGCCTGCGCCGCAGGCCTCACCCGAGAGGCTTTGCACAGTCAGCTGGCCGCAGCCCTCGATGCGGTTATCCACCTCACACGAGACCAACCGGGCGGCCGACGTAGAGTCGCCGAAATCTGCCTGCTCAACCGCCTCCCCAACGGTCTCGTGGACGTCGCCCCAGCCCTGACCATCACTCCAGAGGGAAACATCGTCCCGGGCACCGCCCTCAACACACTTCGCAAGCGAACCCACAGCACACGAAGCACACGCCCGCCCCACATGCCGTAGTCGGAGAGCAGGAGACCGTTGTGCCGGAGAGCTTGTCACCGCACTGTGTCGTTGCTTAAGGCGGCCAGCCGCGTTCGTAGACGTGCCCAGGAAGCACGAAGCCCGAGAGCGTTCTGTGCGATACAGGTCGGGATAGGACACTGCGATGTTGGAGACTCTCACCGTTCTCGCCCTGGCGATCGCCGTCTGGACCTGGTCCAGACCGGACGAGGCCACGAGACGGCTCCGCCGTACACAACGATCTTCGCCCGACAGCAGTCCCGAGCACAGCCCCCTGCGAGAGGTGCGACGTCACCTGGAAAAGAGCAAAACCGCGCACAAAATCAAAGCCCTGTACGGCCGTGCCGCCGAGGCACGTCTCTGGCGCAACACGGTGATCGAACTATGCCAAAGCATCTCGGCCGAGCTAACCGCCGGCCGAACCCCTACCGACGCGGTAGTCCACGCCGCCTCGGCGACCGCTCCTCCCGTCTCTGCCGCCTTTGCCCCAGTCATAGCCAGCGCCCGCGACGGCGGCGACGTGGCTGCGGCACTGCTCTCAATCGCCTCCCATCCCGGCGCGGAAGGTCTCCGTCGGCTCGCCGCCTGCTGGCAGGCAAGCCGCTCCACGGGGGCAGCTCCGGCTCCGCTGGTGGACCGCGTGGCCTCCTCCGTCCGCGACTCGACCCGCCATCACGAAGAACTCACCGCACACCTGGCCGGCCCTCGCGCCACCGCCAAACTCCTAGCCGCCCTTCCGCTGCTCGGCATCCTCATGGCTGTTGCCCTGGGCATGAACCCGCTGGCTTTTCTGTTCGGCGGTCCCATCGGTCTCGCATGCCTGGTCTTAGGCGTGCTCTTGAACCTTCTCGGCCTGTGGTGGATCCACCGCATGGTCGTCCTCGCTCAACAGACATAGGCAGCCATGAGTGTCCGACTCCAGCGGTACACGTGGCCGTCTGACACAGGTTGTGGAGATGTGATGCGCGGTTGGTTCTGTGGGGTGGGTCCGTTGCGGGGCAGTCAGGTGGATACGGAACCTTGCCTGGCAGGTGTGGCCGGCGTGGATGCGAACGCCGTGAGGGCGGGAGCCGACCCGGGCTCTCCCTGCCGGGAAAGGGAGCCAAGCAGTGATAGCCCTCATGTTGATCTTTTCATGCCTGGCAGTCTGGAGTTGGGCGGCTCCGCACGCCTCTGGGGCGCGGTTGCGCCGCCTTATGCCGCCGACACGACCAGGACGTGACGCTCGCTACCAACACACCGCTTCATCACATCCGTCGTCACCCCAGTTGCTGAGCAGACGGTCCGGGCGGTTCCAAAACGTGCCGCATCAGAACTCCTTCTCGACGTCAGCCCCACTCGCACCGCCCACAGTCGTACATGTCCCGCAACACTCACGCCAGGCCCCTCCCGACACAGACCGCACAAGAAAGAGCTTTCACCCGCTCGTGGTCCCAGCCTGCGCCCTAGGAGTGTTCACGCTGGTGTTGGGCGGGCTTCCCGGAGTCGTGCTCGGCCTCGTGGCGGCAGTGGCCACTCACATGTTCCTTCGTCGACTCGGATCTCAGAAGGTACGCCTGGAACGCCGGCAGTTGCTCAACGACCTGCCCTTCGCGCTTGAGCTCATGGGGGCATGTTTGCGTGCGGGGTGTTCACTCCTGTCCGCGATCGAGGCCACCTCCGCCGCGACCGGTGGCCCGTTGGCCGGACGGCTGGCAGAAGTGAGCGGTCGCCTGCGGCTCGGTGCCACTCCCGCCTCGGCGTGGCACGCCTTGGGCACCGAACCGGTCCTGACCCAGTGGGCACGCGCCATGACCCGCACCGCCGACACCGGTGCGCCGATGGCCGAGATGCTCACCCGCCTGGCCGACGACACCCGCCACACAGCACATGCCACGTCCATGGCCGCAGCCCGCCGCGTCGGCGTCTACGCCGTCGCTCCGCTGGGGCTCTGCTTCCTGCCCGCCTTCGTGCTGCTGGGCATCGTGCCGACCATCGCCGG
>NZ_BOOW01000024.1 GCF_016863435.1 Sinosporangium siamense | reverse complement strand
CAACGGGGCGACGTGGTTGCCCGACCGCTCCTCAAACCGCGCAAGGGAGATGTTGGCAACTCCGTGGTGCTGTGGCCCGCCTAGGGGTGCAGTTCGCTCTAGATCTGGCAGGGCGGCTGGGCAGCTTGGGGGTGTTCAGGTCGGCCGGGTCGAGTTCGGTAACTCCGGTGGTGCTGTGGACCGCCTTAGGGGCAGTTCGCTGCTGATCCGACCAGGGCGGCAAGGGGCTTGGGAGTGTTCAGGGCGGCTGGGCCGAGGTCCGCGACTCCGGTGGTGCTGTGCCCAGCCTTATGGGGTGTAGTGCGTCTAGATCCGGCTGGGCGGCTGGGCAGGTTGGGGGTGTTCAGGTCGGCTGGGTCCAGTTCGGTAACCCCGGTGGTGCTGTGGCCCGCCTTCGGGGCGCAGTTCGCTCTGGGTGTGTTTCAGAAGTGCGTGGCGGTATCCCGGCGCCCTGTCCCTGGGAGGCTTGGTAGTAGGAGCCGCTGTCGCTCGTCAGGGGGTAGTTGATGGTTGTTCGCCGGGTGGTGCCGAACGTTCACACGAACGCGGTGCACGAGAGTCGGGAGTTCTACGGGCTGCTGGGGTTCGAGGAGGTCATGGACCACGGTTGGATCATGACGCTCGCCTCCCCGGCTGCACCGCAGGCACAGGTTAGCTTCATGACCCACGACGAGACCGCGCCTGTCGCGCCCGATCTGAGCATCGAGGTAGACGATGTGGACGCGGCGTATGCCGCAATTCGGGAGAGCGGCGCGGAGATCGTGTATCCCCTGCAGGATGAGAAGTGGGGCGTTCGGCGGTTCTTCGTTCGCGACCCCAACGGCCAGGTCGTCAACGTGCTGGGCCACCGGTAGACGCCCATGTTGTCGTTTGTATGTCACAGCCGTTCGTCAACGCAGGCGATGTGCGGGGTGGCCTCGTAACGGACGGCGAGTCTGTCGCACCGGGTGGCGACCGCCCGGTTGCGTTTGAGCCGGCTCGGGGCGCATTCGACGGCGTGCCTCTCACGGTGGTCGATCTCGCAGGACTTCGGTGGCCGGCCGCCTGCTCTGCCCCGGTTCCTGCGGTGGCAGATCTGGCTGGCCCTCTCTGGGATCGTCGCGGAGATCCGGCGTCGCCGCAGGCAGGCGCGGTTGGCGCGGGAGCCGTAGGCCTTGTCGGCCCGCACCTTGTCCGGCTTCTTGCGAGGTCGGCCGGGCCCGGACCTCGGGACACCGATCTTCTCCAGGACGGGTTGGAACTGCGGCGAGTCATTCCGCCGGCCCGCGGTCACGACCGGCGACAGGAGCTTTTGGCCCTGCTCGGTCGATAAGTGCGTCCTGGTCGTGAGCCCGCCCCTCGACCGGCCCAGCCCATAGTCGTCCGGTTCCACACTCACCCCACAGGGCGGCTCTACCTGAAGATCCCCCTTGTGCGTGCACCAGCGGCATGCTGGTGCGCCCGCGCGATTGTGGAATCCACGGTCACATCCCACGTGATTAAACCCTCCGCGTCCGCCCGTGCCTGCAGGTCCTTCAAGATCCGCGCCTGTGCTCCGCCCGCCGCCGGCGCCGGAAGAGCCCGTACACCGTTTCCCACTTCCCATGCCGGGCAGGCGCGTCCCGCCACGGCGCATCTGTGCGTGGACCCCATTGATGAGCTGCCGTTTCGTGCACCTCGGCGGACTTCCCGGCTTCTTCCCCGCCGACAACAACGGCTCCAGCACCGCCCACTGCGCGGCAGTTAAATCACCACGACGCACCCGGAGATCACCCCAGAAGCAAATCACGTGAGTGATCCACTTCTAAGCAGGCTCTAGATCCGGCCGGGCGGCAGGGGCTGTTCGGGGGTGTCCAGGTCGGCCGGGGGCGAGTTTGAGTTCACACATTCAGAAGTCGTACGGCTGCTCTCTCGGCCCGCGCACGATAGCTTGCGCCCTATCAGGATCGTCATAACGCTGAACAAAATACGAAATGGAATCTGCGCCGGTACGGCAAAAGCCGACGAAGCCACCTCATGCGGATCTATGTTAAGGAATCTGAATGGTCCGGGTTTCCCCCTTGCAGAGTCAACTTTGGTAGCCGGGTTTTCCACAGGCAAATGGCGCAAATGGTCCCGTGGTCAGGCTATCCACAGATTGGCGCCGACCCTCTCCAAGAGCCTGCATGCTGGGCCATCATGCTTCCAGTCGCCCGGGCAGAGTGTCCGGTCACATTGGCAGGAGGACGTCATGAATGACTCGATCCCCAAGATGCAACCTGGTTCCTCGCGCAGTTCGGTTCTCGCAGTTGGATGGTTTCTTAGCATCGTGCGGCGACTGGAGACAGCTCATCACATTCGCAAGTGCCCTTTTCTGTGCCCCTCCTCAATGGTCGCTGATAAGGCATCCATCAAAGAGATATCTGCGGCATATATTCGCAGACTCTACGAAGTCACGAGCAAAGCACGGTGCCGCCTCACGACTCACCTGATCACAGTTCTCAATGCGCCCTTTAACCCTCCACCTCCTCCGAAGCCAGACAAGACCTCCGCCCAATACAGCGTCCGGCAGAGCCCGGATCGCGGCATGTCCACGGCCGAATATGCGGTCGGCACCATCGCAGCCTGCGGTTTCGCCGCGCTCCTCTTCAGGATCGTCACGTCCGACGAAGTCCGCACCCAACTACTCGCCTTGATCAAGCGAGCCTTGGAAGTCGCTGGTTGACCAGCATGTGCACACCCGCAACACCACACATCCAGAGGGGTGTTCAACAGATCGCCTGCGCACGGGGACGTGGCCCACGTGCACGGTCCCGAGGCTCGGTCACGGCCGAGACCGCCGTCGTCTTCCCGTCGATGGTCGTGGTGCTGGGAGTGTCCCTCTGGATGATCAACGTGGTCGAGATGCAACTCAGGTGCGTCGACGCGGCCCGTGCCGGCGCAAGGGCCATAGCGCGAGGCGAGCCTCCCGACCGAGTGCGACAGGCGATGCTCGCCGCCCTGCCCGCCGACGCTCACACGACCATCACCCGGGACAACGACACCGCCCGAGTCCGAATCTCCGTCGACGTCCGCCCGACATGGGGAGGCGCCTTACCTGTCCTGGCCGTCCACGCCACAGCCGTCTCTCCCCTTGAACCCGGCGAGCTCCCCTGACCGCCAGGGGAAGGCTCCGTGTCACATCGAGCTGCGCGGTCTACGACTCGACCTGTATTACAACGCCTCTGCCACCGTCCCTGCTATCGTCCGCGACCTTCTTCGCCCTGTGGTCGGCGAGCGTCCTGGCCTTCTTGGGAGGATTCTGAGCCGTTTGTGTCTTGATTGGTGGGCCCACCTCACGGCCTGTTCGATAACGCACTAGGTATTCGACACCGCTCTACTCCGTTGTCCGCGCCAACTACCACCTTCTCCTTTCTTACAGCGGGGACAGCACTCCAACCGCTGGAGGCGAGGGAAGGATGCCGGATGCCTCCAGCCCTTGCCAAGAACCTCACAAGCAGCAGCATCTCCGAGGAAGTTCGTCAATCGCCCGAAGTACGTCAAGCAGGAGCTCCCCAACAAGGCCTAGGCCGATGAGGAGAAGGCCGCCGCGATGGTCCCGACCCCTCGGGCGCGAGCTCAACGAGCTCCGTTGCGCATTGGGCATCAAGACGAAACCGCTGATGACCCACCCGAGTGTGTTCTGGTGCAGGCGAGACGTTCAGCGCCCCGCTCGCCAGGGACGGCTGGATGACAACAAGGACGAGATTCTTGGAGCTGCCTGAACATCTCGGGTTCCACCTGAATACGTCGGCCTCGGCTCCAGCGCCCACAGCGTCGAGGCGCCGTCTCCAGTCCGCCTCGCTGATCTCGTGAGGGTAGAGATACCGGGCTCCTCGATTCGAAACCTAAGGGGACAAGTGGTGCCTTTGGAAGCAACCGGTGATGCTTTGGGATCTCGTCGATGGGCGGGGGAAACTCGTGAGGATCTGCTTGGAGCCTAAGGGGACAAGTGGTGCCTTTGGAAGCAACCGGTGATGCTTTGGGAACTCGTCGATGGGCGGGGGAAACTCGTGAGGATCCGCTTGTCCATCGAGAGAGTCATTCGCCGGCCAAGGGCCGAGGCTGGCGGCATACTCATCTTTGTGGCAGAAATTCAGATAGTTGCACGAGGCAACAGGAAAGCGGGTGTAGAAGGCTTAAGTCGGTCGAGAGTGTATCGCTACCTACGTTGTCTGCTGCGTGTAGTGTGACTCGTTCCTTTCTATCAAGGGAGATGTTGCTGGAATGTCTATGATGGGCAGGTCGACGTCGGCACTCGGTCTCAGGAGTAGTAGAGGTATTGGTGTTTGCGTGGCCTAACCACCCAACTGGCGACCTGTTCCTGAGGGCCGCCTCGCTTGTGATTCCCGATAAAGTGGTCGCCTTTTGTGGATTGTGGCCTGTTTTGCAACCTGGTGTCTCGCTAATAGAGGTCTGTGTAAGTGTCCGGGCAGGTTGTTTTGCGCCTTAATATATGCGTGGGAGGGGTTGGGCTGGGGAGCCTGTCTTTATGGCTGCCTGGGCAGGGCTGGTTTGTGTCTTAACGCGTGTTGGTGAGAGGCAGGCTTCGGTGTTTGTCTATGCGGCACCTGCTGTAGCTGGTGGGTCCACTTATATGCAGGGGCGGTTGGTGTTGTAGTTTTGGTTGGTTGTGGTGTGTTTTGGTGGCTGGTTGTTTTGTTGGTGGGTGTTGTGCGCCTGTCTAGGCTGGCTGTTTTTGTGCCTTGATATGTGCATGGAAGTGGCAAGGCTCATGTGTGGCGCTATGGCGTGATCTGAGGTTTGGGGCTACCTGCCCCTGGTAGCCAGTCCCGATGGCATGTTGACGACAACAAGAGGAGATCGCGGGTGAGGCCTCGCGAAGTCAGAAGGGCGTCCTCGGTTCCCGGAACCAGGTCCCCAACGGGCAAGGAGCAGTCATGGCGGCGCAGGGGGATACCAGGGGGTTGCGACCGCGGTTCCGCGACGGTCTGGGCGGTTGGGATCATGATGTTGACCGTGCTCGCTGCCTACGTCTTCGCCTTGGTCGGTGCGATCCGTGTGGCGAGGCATCGAGCGCAGGCCGCCGCCGATCTCAGTGCCCTGTCCGCGGCGAAGGTCATGGCGGTTGGCCGTGACCGCGCCTGCGACGAAGCCGCGACGCTGGCCAAGGCCAACGGGGCTTTTCTCCAACGCTGCGACCTGGTTGGCGAGACTGTGGAAGTGAGAGTCGCCATCCGGTTTCCTGTCCCCGGCGTTGGTCTGCGAATAGTGATCGCGCATGCCAGAGCAGGGCCGGTCTCATCGCAAGTACGGCATGACTGATCGCCTGCTCGTTTTGGATTGCCGTGCTATTCGCTGCGCATCGTCCGGTAGGTCTTGATCCGGTCGGGTAAGTCGCTGTGGTCCCCAGTGACGCGGGTGAATGCTTTGCTTCGTCAGGCCAAGCCGAAGTGCACTGGTCCGACCGATCGGTTTTCAGTCTGGCCCGATCATTTTTCGCTGCCTGGTGTGTTGGTCGGCTCTGTCACGCCAATAGCTGGAGCACCCGTGGTCGATCTCGATCCATTCGCCTTGTGATGGTGAGAGCCATGAGGGAGGCGGCGTCGTGGAGTTTGCTCATGTTCCAGTCGTTCAGATTCCCGCCGATCGATGTCCGCAGGTATTAATAACCGCGCTCCCAACGTTGCCGAAATTCGGAAAGCGGCGAATCGGTCGATTTTTCCTAGCCCTTCTTTCTGTACTGGGGTATGAGACCGGGGATCGTTTGTCGGCGGTTTCTCGGAGGATTGTAGGGCGTGGACCTAGGAGTGCCTAGGAGTACTGACAGCGCGGATGTTGGTGGCAGGGGAGCGGGATTCTGG
>NZ_BOOW01000023.1 GCF_016863435.1 Sinosporangium siamense | reverse complement strand
GGATTTTGGCCACAAAGGTCAAGAGGCGTGTGGTCGTGGCTCGCTGTTGAGGGTCTTGAAGTGGGCTGAGGGCCTCCTGGCTGGAAGAGATCGTCAGCGCGCTCGACGAGGACGACCGCGAACTCGTCGCCTCCGGGCTGCATCGGCCTGGCCATGGACGAATACGCGAACGGCACGAACGGGGTGACTTCCTGATCCGCGGGGGGGCGTCGACCAAGAGGCGAAACCTCCCCCCGGAGGGCCTCGTGTCTCACGGTGACGTGCCGCCGGCCAACGGCACCGTCGAACGATTCCACCGCAACCTGGCCGACTGATGGATCTGTGGCTGGCCTACGCCTTGAACGCTGTCTCGCCAACCTCGGTGTGCTTGTACAGCCATCCTCAGCCATCACCGTGGTTACGCCACGTCGAGTGGGCAATCACCGGCCGGCCGCGTTACCAGGTCTCACTGGACAGAACTTCTACGACAGCAGAGTGTCCAAGAGTCGGATGGCGCCGGCCTTGTCCAAGGGGTCGTTGCCGTTGCCGCATTTGGGGGACTGGATGCAGGACGGGCAGCCGCGGTCGCATTCGCAGGAGGCTATGGCTTCGCGGGTGGCGCGGAGCCAGTCGGAGGCTCGGGCGTAGCCGCGTTCGGCGAAGCCGGCGCCGCCCTGGTGGCCGTCGTAGACGAAGACGGTGAGTAGGCCGGTGTCGGGGTGGAGTTCGGTGGAGACGCCGCCGATGTCCCAGCGGTCGCAGGTGGCGAACAGGGGGAGGAGGCCGATGGCGGCGTGCTCTGCGGCGTGGGCGGCGCCGCCTAGATCCAGGCCGGTTTCGGCCAGTGTGGTGACCTCGGCGGACGGCAGGGTCCACCAGACGGCGCGGGTGCGGAGGGTTCTTGGGGGCAGGTCGAGTTGTTCGTCGCCCATCAGTTCGCCGGTTTGGAGGCGTCGTTTGATGTAGGAGACGACTTGGCGGGTCACTTCCACTTCGCCGAAGTGGAGGGTTCCCGAGCCGAGGGGGTGGGAGCGGATCGTCCCCAGCACGGTGATCTCGGTGACGTCGCGTGCATAGGTCGAGTAGTCGGGTTGCTCGGAGGAGAGGAGGGCGACGTCGGTGTCGAGGTCCAGTTCCTCGACGAGGAAGCTTTCGCCCTGGTGCATGTAGACCGCTCCGGTGTGCACGGACGTGTGCGCCGACGACTCGTCCACGGTGCCCAGGAGTCTGCCGGTGTCGTGTTCGACCAGTTGGATGAGCCGGCCGCCGCCGCCTCGGATGTCGGCGAGGTCGGTGGCCCGGTCTCGGCTGGTCCAATACCACCCGGAGGAGCGCTGACGCAGGAGTCCTTGGGCCACGAGGTCCTCCAGCAGGCCGGGGGCCGCGGGGCCGAAGATGTCGAGGTCCTGTTCCGTCAAGGGGATCTCGGCGGCGGCGGCGCAGAGGTGGGGGGCGAGCACATAAGGGTTGTCGGGGTCGAGGACGATGCTTTCGACCGGCCGGCCGAAGAGCGCCTCCGGGTGGTGCACGAGATAGGTGTCCAGTGGGTCGTCTCTGGCGATGAGCACCGCCAGGGCGTCCTGGCCCGCCCGGCCCGCTCGTCCGGCCTGCTGCCACAGGGAGGCGCGTGTGCCCGGCCATCCGGCGATCAGTACGGCGTCCAGCCCGGTGATGTCGACTCCGAGCTCTAGGGCGTTGGTCGTCGCGAGGCCGACGAGGGCGCCCGACCTGAACGCCTTCTCCAGGGCGCGGCGCTCCTCGGCCAGGTAGCCCCCTCGGTAGGCCGCGACCTTGCTGGGGAGGAGGGCGAGGCAGTCGTCATCGCTCGGAGAGCTGTCCGGACGGCGTGCGAGGGGCACTCCGGGGGCTGGGGCGGGCACGGGGGCGCGGGCGGGGGCGTCGGCTTCGATGGTTGTGTCGTGGTGGGGAGTGCAGTGGGGGCTGGTGAAAGTGGGGGGAGTGCTGAGGGGCCCTGCATCGGCAGGGCTGTGGGGCTCAGGGTCGGGACCGCTGTGGGGGCCGGTTTCGGTGGGCGGAGTGCTGAGGGGGCCGGCATCGGTAGGACTGTGGGGCTCAGGTTCGGGACGGCTATGGGGGCTGGTGTCGGTGGGGGGAGTGCTGTGGAAGCCGGTGTCGGAGGGCGGAGTGCTGAGGGGCCCTGCATTGGCAGCGCCAAGGGGCTCAGCACCGGGAGTGCTGAAAACTCCGGTGTCAGGAGTGCCGTGCCCGCCGGGAGGGGCGCTGAGCGGGCCGGCGTCCGTGGGAGCAGGGCCGACAGTGCTGACAGGGCCGGCAGGGCCAGCGGGGCCGACATAGCCCGAGGCGTCGCGTGCCGGGGTGGGTTGTGGGACGTGGTGCCCCCCGCCCGGAGAGGTGAAGGGGGTGAAGGTGGTGGAGCTGAGGTCGGCGAGTTTGGTGCGGGCGGTGAGGGCTACGGTTTCGGCGCCGCGGCGGGAGCGGATGAAGGCGAGGGTGCGGATGTCGGAGGCGACGAGGTCGGCGAGGAGGTCGGCGGCTTCGGCGGTGGCCGTACGGCGCACAGGGGCGCCGCCCTCGCCCCGTAGGTCGGTGAGGGGCGGTTCCCAGAGGGCGAAGGTGGTGGCGCCCCTCGGGGAGGTGTCCGTGGTCACCTCGGCCGTTTCAAGGCCGATGAGGCGGCCGGCGGCCAGGCCGGGGTCGCCGGAGGTGGCGGAGGCGAGCATGAAGACGGGGCGCGAGCCGTACTTGGCGGTGACGCGGCGGAGGCGGCGGAGGATCTGGGCGACGTGGGAGCCGAAGACGCCGCGGTAGCTGTGGCTCTCGTCGACGACGATCATGCGGAGCCGCCGCCAGAACGTGGTCCACTGAGCGTGCCTGGGAAGAAGGGTACGGTGGACCATATCGGGATTTGTCAGCACATAGTTGGCGTGCTGTCGGATCCACACACGTTCCTCAAAGGGGGTGTCGCCGTCGAAGCAGGCGCTTCTGACCCCGGGAACATCAAGTGCCTGGACCGCCCTGAGTTGATCGGCGGCAAGTGCCTTGGTGGGGGTGAGATAGAGCACAGTGCCGCCCTCGAGGATCGCAGTGAGGGCCGGCACCAGGTAGGCGAGGGTCTTTCCCGAGGCCGTGCCAGTGGCAATGATCACGTTTTGGCCACGGCGGGCGTGCTCGGCGGCCTCCGACTGGTGGGGCCAGAGACCCGAGATGCCGAGGTTCGCCATACGCGTAATAAGAAGATTGGGCGTCCAGTTCGGCCAACGGGCTTGACCTGCTTGACGTGCTGGAACATGCTCCACGTGAGTCACGCGCTTCCGGCGTGCGGAAATAGCGAGCAGGCCGCTGAGAAGGTCGTCTGCTCGACGTGGGGTCGATGCGGAGGAGGTCACTGGTTTCCAGTCTGTCATCTGGGGGCAGAGTCGCCGGGACTCGTGATTTCGTATAGACACTGAGGCAGACCGTGGTTGAATGCCGCGCGTCGGGGTCTTGTTTTTCCGGGGTGACCAAACCCCAGATTGCCAGGCCCGCAACAGTACTTTCGCAGGCAAGGCGCTGGAGGATCTGTGGATCTGAAGTTGGACCACCACACCGAGGACGGGCTCACCACAGTCGACGTCGAGGGTGAGATCGACGTCTACACCGCGCCCCGACTCCGTGAACTCTTGATCGATCTGGTCAACAAGGGCAACTTCCACCTGCTCGTCAACATGGAGAAGGTCGACTTCCTCGACTCCACCGGTCTCGGTGTCCTGGTTGGCGGGCTCAAGCGCGTGCGTGCGCACGACGGGTCGCTCGAGCTCGTCTGCACGCAGGAGCGCATTCTGAAGATCTTCCGGATCACCGGGCTGACCAAGGTCTTCGGGATCTACGCTTCGGTGGAGGAAGCCAGGGAAGCCCACGGCCGAGACAAGTAGTCATGGCCACAGTCGAGCTGACGTTCAGCGCTCTGCCCGCCCATGTGCGCACGGCTCGCCTTGTCGCGACTGCCATAGCCCGGCGCACCGGCGTGCAGGAGTCGCTGCTGGACGAGGTGCGGCTCGCAGTCGGGGAGGCATGCTCGCGGGCAGTGGAGGCACATCGGCTGCACTGCCCGGGCGAGCCCATTCGGATCGAGCTCAACGACGACTCGGGGCGGTTCGAGGTGATCGTCAGCGACTCCGCGCCCAGCGAGGAGTTGCTCGATGAGGACTCGTCCGACGATGAGCCGGAGCAGATGATCCGCCTCGACGGCGACACTGACACACCTTTCAACCTAGCGCCGGACAGCTTCATGTCGGGGTTCGGCATCGCCGTCATCACCGGGCTGGCCGACGACGTCGAGGTCTACCCCGGGCCCAAGGGCATGCGCATTCGCATGAGCTGGCCCGCCGCCGCGGCGGCCAACGGCTTGAGCCCCGCTTGAGACTGAGCTCCCCCTCAGCCTTCACGTTCCGTACGGCGGGGCGACGGCGGCCAATCGCCCGGCCATAGTGTGCCGGTGGCCGTTGTGCTCCGTACGGCGGAGGCGGCGGACGGCCCGTCCCTCAAGGTGTGCCGGTGTCCGCTGCGTTGTTTTGTACGGCAGAGGCGGCGGTGGACGGTTACCGGCCAAGGTAACCCGATGTCCGCTGCCGCCGCTCTGCTCCCTCTCGGGGGGGGCGGCCGGAAAACGCGTCCGCACAGAGGCGACGCCAGGCATCCGAGGCCCAATAACCACCTGCGTGCACCGAGGAAAGCCCCCTCCTCAACACTCAGCGCAATTCCCACCCGGAATCCCTTCTCTCCCCGCCTGATCTCTCCGGTACGGACCGCGCACCCAGCGTGACCCCCGGGACGAGCCGTCGTTTGGGGGGAAGTTGGTGCTTCTGTCAGGAGTTGGGGTGATCCACTAGGGTTTCGGGTCATCCGAAACCCTGGATGATGCCGCCCGAAACAGGGTGGCAACTCGGCTACATGAGTTCCCTGCCAAGACCAAACCGACCCTATGGCCAGGTCAATTCTGTGGAGTTACTCGACGTAGAGCCAATTCGGCAACTCTAGAGGCTTCATATCCGTCGCAACGCTGCGTAGACTCCCCGGCACCGGCCAAGGTTTGTCCCGCGGAGCGGCGAAGCAGGCCCGAGAAGGCGCTGCGAGGTGTTGCGGCAGTGTGTCTGGGGCCTGGTTGATCGCGACCGTACGCAGGCGGACGCAACTGGAAGCGGCACAGCCAAACCCAACCCGGATGTGCGCCGCTCCCGTCAGTCTCACAGAAAGCCGCCGCGCCGCCGTCCGGGCAGGACGTCGACCCGTCTTGCCGAGGAGAAGTTATGTCTGGGCCTTATCTAGCCGCTGCGGACACGACAGCGGTATCTCTGAGCGGTAGCCACCTCACGCTCGTTGTCGTGGTCGCCGCTGTCGCGTTGCTCGCACTCGCCGTCGCCGGCGGTCTAGTGCGTGAAGTGCTCGCTGCCGGACAGGGCACCGAGCGCATGCAGAATATCGCCAAAGCCGTCCAAGAAGGCGCTGCGGCCTATCTTACCCGGCAGTTCCGTACGCTCGTGCTCTTCGTCGTACTTATTCCGCTATTGCTCCTGCTCTTGCCGGCTGAGTCTACCGGCATCGCGATCGGCCGTTCGCTGTTTTTCGTGGTTGGAGCTATTTTTTCGGCTCTGACTGGCTTCATGGGCATGTGGCTGGCGGTGCGGGGTAATGTCCGTGTCGCCGCCGCTGCCCGGGAGTCGGGGGAGAAGGTGGCGATGCGCATCGCCTTCCGCACCGGTGGTGTGGCGGGCATGTTCACCGTCGGCCTGGGCCTGCTCGGCGCGGCCATCGTGGTGCTCATATACAGGGGCGACGCGCCCGCGGTGCTTGAGGGCTTCGGCTTCGGCGCCGCGCTGCTCGCGATGTTCATGCGTGTCGGCGGCGGCATCTTCACCAAGGCCGCCGACGTGGGCGCCGACCTGGTCGGCAAGGTCGAGCAGGGCATCCCCGAGGACGACCCGCGCAACGCGGCCACGATCGCCGACAACGTGGGCGACAATGTCGGCGACTGCGCCGGCATGGCGGCCGATCTGTTCGAATCCTACGCGGTGATGCTGGTCGCGAGCCTGATCCTGGGCAAGGTGGCGTTCGGCACGGAAGGCCTGGTCTTCCCGCTGATCGTGCCCATGGTCGGTGTCATCACCGCGATCATCGGCATCTTCACGACGGCCCCGCGCTCGGGTGACCGTTCGGGCATGACCGCGATCAACAGAGGGTTCTTCATCTCGGCGGCCATCTCCGCGGTGCTGGTGGCCGTGGCGGCCTACCTTTACCTCCCGGGCAGCTTCGCCGAGCTGACCGACGTCAGCCCGGCGATCGGCGCGCTCGACTCCGACCCGCGGATCATCGCGATCGGCGCGGTGCTGATCGGCCTGGTGCTGGCGAGCGCGATCCAGATCCTCACCGGCTACTTCACCGAGACGCACCGGCGTCCGGTGAAGGAGATCGGCGACAGTTCGCTCACCGGCCCGGCCACGGTGATCCTCTCGGGGATCAGCGTGGGGCTGGAGTCCGCCGTCTACTCCGCACTGCTCATCGGCGGCGCGGTCTACGGCGCGTTCCTGCTCGGGTTCGGCAACGTGACGGTGGCGCTGTTCGCGGTGGCGCTGGCGGGCACGGGTCTGCTGACCACGGTGGGCGTGATCGTGTCGATGGACACCTTCGGCCCGGTCTCGGACAACGCCCAGGGCATCGCCGAGATGTCGGGCGACGTGGAGGGCGAGGGCGCGCGTGTCCTCACCAACCTCGACGCCGTGGGCAACACGACCAAGGCCATCACCAAGGGCATCGCGATCGCCACCGCCGTGCTGGCGGCGACCGCGCTGTTCGGGTCGTTCCGCACCGCGGTCGAGACGGAACTTGCCAGAGCCGGCGCGTCGGTGAAGGAGGCACTCGGGTCGTTCAGCACCTTCAGCCTGAGCGTCGACTCGCCGAACACGCTGGTCGGCCTGGTCGTGGGCGCCGCCGTGGTGTTCCTGTTCTCCGGGCTCGCCATCATGGCGGTGGGCCGGGCGGCGGGCCGGGTCGTGCTGGAGGTGCGCGACCAGTTCCGCCGCAAGCCGGGCATCATGAACGGCACCGAGTTGCCGGAATACGGCAGGGTCGTCGACATCTGCACCCGCGACTCGCTGCGTGAGCTGGCGACCCCCGGGTTGCTCGCCGTGCTGACCCCGATCGCGGTGGGTTTCGCCCTCGGATACGCCCCTCTCGGGGCATATCTCGCGGGCGCCATCGCCACGGGCACGCTGATGGCGGTGTTCCTCGCCAACTCCGGCGGCGCGTGGGACAACGCCAAGAAGCTGGTCGAGGACGGCCATCACGGTGGCAAGGGGTCGGAGGCCCATGCGGCCACCGTCATCGGCGACACCGTGGGCGACCCGTTCAAGGACACGGCCGGTCCTGCCATCAACCCGCTGATCAAGGTCATGAACCTCGTGGCCCTGCTGATCGCCCCCGCCGTCGTGGCATACGCCGACAACGCGCCGCTGCGGATCGGTATCACGGTGGTCGCCGTCGCGATCGTCGTCGGCGCGATCATCTTCTCCAAGCGCCAGTCGGCCAACGTGGCCCCCACCGGCAACAGCCAGGAGGAGCGCGAGCGCCAGCCGGTCGGCTGATCCTCTTCATCACCTCGTGTGGCCTGCGGCGTTCGCGTCGCAGGCCACGCCTGCTCTTGCCCCCTCATACGCCACCGGCGGGAATGGATGGGAGACTTGCGGGAGTGGTACGGCACAGCACGGGAGGCAGACAGTGACCGAGCCGCCGCGGCCCTCGGGCGGGAAGACACTCGGGCTCATCCTGCTGGCGATGATCTTGATCCTCGGAGCGCTCGTCGCGCTCGCGATCTGGGCGTCGAGAGGAGCGTGACACGGTGGTGAAGCTTGTCGTGCTGCGGCATGCGAAGGCCGCGACCGTCCCGGGTCTGCCCGACCAGGACCGCCCGCTGACCCCGCGCGGGGTGCGGGACGCCGGCCGGGCGGGTGAGGCGCTCAAGGAGCGAGGGGTGGTGCCCGACCTCGTGGTGTGCTCACCTTCCACACGCACGAGGCAGACCGCCGAGCACGCCCTCGCCGAGTTCGCTCCCGAGGCGCGGCTCGACTTCGAGCGCGACATCTACAACGCCTACGTCGAGGAGCTGTTCGCGCTGCTCCGGCGTACCGCCCCCGAGGTCGGCACGCTGCTGCTGATCGGGCACAACCCGGGTGTGCACGAGCTGATCATGAGCGTGACCGGGGTGGAGGACGACGAGGCGTTCAAACCCGGATCGTTCGCGATCGTGGAGGCCGACTCCGCGTGGGCGGACCTCGCCCCGGGCGACGGGCGTGAGACCGCGCGCTGGCGGCCGCACACCTGAGCCCGCGCGAGCGCCCCCCGCTAGAGAGCAGCACCAGGAAGCCGTGACCATGGGGGCCGCGATGCGCAAGGTCGTGCGGGCGCTCCGCGCGGGCTACACCTTGCCCTCCCGGCCGCCCTGGGCCCACGGCCTGGTGTGCGGCATCGCCGTCGCCGTGCCGCTGCTGGTGGGCGCCCTGCTCGGCCGGCCGCACGAGGGCGCCACGATGGCGCTCGGCGCCTACCTGGTCGCCTTCGGCGACGCCTCCGGCATCCCTTACGGCGCTCGTTCACGGCGTCTGCTGAGGCTGACGCTGTTCGTCACCCTGGGCGTGGCCGTCGGGGAGCTCGTGACCCCGGTCCCGTGGCTCGCGGTCGTCGTGCTGGGGCTCCTGGCGGTGGCGGGCGCCCGCTGGGCCTGGATCGGGTTGCCTCCCGTGCTGGGCGGCGTGCTCACGTTCTTCGAGGGTTTCCACCCCGAGGAGGGGTTGCGCCTGCCGCTGACCGCGCTCGGCGGGCTCCTGCTCTCGGTGCTCGTGCTGGCACCCTGGCCCACGCGGCGCATGAGACCGCTCCGCGAGGCGTTCGACACGGCCTTCGAACGGCTGGCCGACCTAATCGAGGCGGGTGCCGGCGACCCGCTGCCCGACGAGCAGTGGCAGCGGCTGCGCCGTGCGGCCTCGGACGCGCTCGACGACGCGAAGACCGCCTACGCGTATTACAGCGCACCGACCGCCGCGCTGGACCGCGCCCCCGAGCGGCTCATGCAGGCGCTGGTCCGCGTCTTCGACGAGACCGTGGCCCTGCGCGGCCTGCGGAGCGCGGCCGGGGAGAAGGTGAAAAGCACGGCGTGGCGCGTAGCGCTCGATCGGACCATGACGGCCCAGGCCGACGCGCTGCGGGGCCTCGCCCGCGGCGGCGGCCCGGGCATACCGGCCGAGGCTCTGGCCCACGCCGCCGGGCTCGCGGCGGAGACGGAGAACGTCCGGGCCCGGGCGCGCGCCGGCCGCGAACGGCTGACGGCGTCGGCCAACCTGGGGCAGGTGCTCAGGTCCGCCGACCGGCTTGTGCTGGCGGTGCGGGCGGCCGCCTCCTTGGCGGCGGAGAGCGTGCGGTTCCGTCCCGGCCTGCCGCGGCTTCCACGCCCGGCGTGGGGCTGGTGGGGGCGCGGTGAGGGCGACCACGCGGTACGGCTGGGCGCGATCACGGCGGTGGCGGTCGCCGTCATGGTCGGCATCCACGGCGACTTCGGCAAGTGGTTCGTCTTGACGGTGCTCGTCAGCCTGCGCCCGACATACGGCGACACGGTGGATCGGGTCACCCTCCGCATCGCGGGCACCGCCCTAGGGTCTGTCGCCGCCGCGGTGCTGCTCGCCCTCGCCCCGGGCCCCTACACCCTCGTGGCGATCGTGTTCGTCGCGGCCGCGATCGGGTTCGCGCTGCGGGCGGTCAGCTACGGCTATTGGGCGATCTTCAGCACCCCGCTGGTCATGCTCCTGTCGGACTACGCGACTCCGCTCGGCTGGGAGGCCGCGGAGATCCGGGTGCTCCTGACCGTGGGGGGCGGCCTGCTGGCGCTGATCGGCGCCCGCCTCCTCTGGCCGCATGGGGAGCGGGTACGGCTACCGCCGCGTGTGGCCGACATGCTCGACGCCCACGCGGCCCTCGCGCGGGCGCTGGCCGGGCAGCGGGTGGCCGGGTTCGAGGATCTCGTGGACCAGGCCGCCCGCGCGGCCGGTCGGGTGACCGAGTCGCTCGACCGGCTCGCCAAAGAGCCCGGGGGCAAGGCTCCCGAGGCGTTGCGGTCGGCGGTCGCCTACGCGGGCAGGGTGCGGGACGACACGCTCACGCTGGCCGCGGTGCAGCGGGCCAGTGAGGCGGGCTCCGGGCGGGCCTCCGGCATGCTCGACGCCGTCGCGGACCGGCTTGAGGGGCTGGCTCATGCCGTACGCACGGGGGAGGAGCCGCCGCCTGCGGACGACCTGGACGAGGCGCTGGAGGAGCTGGCGAGCCGGGTCGACACGCTGGCGAAGCGGAGGCGCGGGGAACTCGCGGAGGGGCGTGCCGAGCAGATGACGTCGGTGCGCCGTGAGCTGCTCTTCGCCGCGGCGGCGCACCCGGCGTTGCGCACCCTGGGGGCGGACACGGTCAAACTGTCGGCCGCTATTTCGAGGGGCATCCTGTCGCCGCGGGTTTGAGGGCTAAGGGCATGCTTTAGCGCGTCGATATGGCGAATTTCTTGCTCGATTTGGTATGAAATATGGTCTATGTGACTTATGTCACACATGTCTGTTTATGGTGCTTTCCGGCAAACACCAGAACACACAGTCGATCAGTGGCCACTATAGACACTAACCGTTCCAAAACCTAAGATCGCGATTCGCCTCGTGCATGCCCACGGTGACCGATACGGATAATGTTCCGTAGCCAAGGAGGACAGGGCCCATGCCTTACTCGGCTGAGATCAGTAGGTCCAACCCCACGTGCTTCGTCTTTCTCGTCGATCAATCCGCCTCGATGGGAGACCCCATCGGCGGCGAGGTGCAGAGCATCAAGGCGGCCGTGGTGTCCGACGCCATCAACCGGCTGCTGACCGAGCTCTCGGTCAAGTGCGCCAAGGAGGAGGGCGTGCGTGACTACTTCCACGTGGCCGTGATCGGCTACGGCCATACCAGCGTGGGGTCGGCCTTCGGCGGGACCCTCCGCGGGCTCGACCTCGTGCCGCTCAGCCAGATCGCCGACAACCCCGCGCGGGTGGACGAGCGCGTCAAGAAGGTGCCGGACGGGGCCGGCGGGATCGTGGAGACCACCAAGAGCTTCCCGGTGTGGATGGACCCGATCTACAACGGCGGCACCCCCATGCGGGAGGCGCTCGAACTCGCCCGCGGGCTGGTCGACAAGTGGATCACCGAGCACCCCGCGTGTTTCCCGCCGATCGTGCTCAACCTCACCGACGGTGAGTCGACCGACGGCGACCCCACCGAGGCCGCCGCCGCCATCCGGGCGCTCGCGAGCTCCGACGGCGACGCGCTGCTCTTCAACCTCCACGTCTCCGACGCGGGAGGCTCGGCGGTGACCTTCCCCGACGATGTCGAGGGGCTCCCCGACAGCTACGCCCGGACCCTGTTCGAGATGTCCAGCCCGCTGCCTCCGCACATGAGGACCTACGCGGAGCAGGAGGGGTTCAAGGTGAGCGACGACACGCGCGGCTTCGTCTACAACGCCGACATCGTGTCCGTGGTGCAGTTCCTCGACATCGGCACTCGCGCGACCGACCTGCGATAGTCCGTGCGGGCCAGTATCGCCACCTACTACCTCCATAAAGGTGGTTGTGCGGCGGAGGAATACGAGGACGCCTTCGCGGTGTGTCCCGAGCTCTCGCAGGCGGGGGTTCCGGACGTCGCGAAGGTGCGTCTCGCCATAGCCGACGGGGCCTCCGAAAGTGTCCTCGCGGGCGCGTGGGCCCGCCTGCTCGGCAAACATTTCACGCTCAATGTGCCCGGGGTGTTCGAGCAGCCGTTGACGTTCGCCCGGCACACGGTCTCGGCGACCGAGTCCTTCGAGTCGGCGCTTTACGACTATGTCGCGGAGAGGGCTGCCCACGGGCGGCCGCTCCGCTGGTATGAGCAGCGCAAACTCGACCGCGGCGCCTACGCGACGCTGCTGGCGGTGGGATTCTTCAACCCCTATGAGGGCGACGTTCTCGCGCCCACCGACGACAGGGGCTGGACGGCGGCGGCGATCGGCGACAGCGGCTTCTTCCAGGTGCGCGACGGCAGGCTTCTGGTGGCGTTTCCCATGGTGCGGTCGGCGGAGTTCTCGACCAGCCCGGGCCTGCTCAACAGCCGCAACCGCGACGTCCACCTCGTCGCCCAGCATGTGCGCATGCGGGCCGGGGACGTCCGTCCCCACGACGACATCTATCTCTGCACCGACGCCGTGGCCGCCTGGTTTCTGGCAGAAGCCGAGCGAGGGGGCCACCCCTGGAAAATCCTCAACGACCTCCGCAGTGAGGGGGGACCGCATTTCACCGATCTCATCACGGAAGAGCGGGCCGCCGGGCGCATGCGCAACGACGACGCGACGCTCATCCACGTGGCTGTGCGGTGATCGATGTCTTTGAGGTTTCCCACCGGCGGCGACTACGTCGAGGCGATCCAGAGCCCCGGCATCTGCTTCCACGACCCCGACCTGCGGTCGGCGGTGCCGCAACTCGACAGACTCGGCCGCCCCAGACCCATCTCCGGCAACTTCGCGAGTGTCTTCTCCTTGCACGCCGCCTCCGGCAGGCGTTACGCGGTCAAGTGCTTCACCCGGGAGGTCGCCGATCAGGGGCGGCGCTACCAGGCGATCAGCGACTATCTCCTGGCCCTCCCGAACGACTGGAAGATCGGCTTTGAATATCTCCGGCAGGGCGTCCTCGTCAACGGCCGCTGGTTCCCCGCGCTCAAGATGGAATGGGTCGAGGGCGTCGGCCTGATCCGGTGGATCGAGGAGCACCTCGGAGACCACGGCGCGATGCGCGACATGGCGGCCAGGTTCGCCGAACTCGTCGCCGAACTCGAACAAGCCGGCGTCGCCCACGGAGACCTCCAGCACGGAAACCTCCTCGTGGCACCCGGCGGGGCGCTGAAACTCGTCGACTACGACGGCATGTTCGTGCCGACACTCGCCGGCTTTCCCGCCGCGGAGAGGGGACACCGGCACTATCAGTCGCCCCATCGCTCCGGCGTCGAATTCGGGCCGCACCTCGACCGCTTCTCCGCCTGGCTGATCCACCGGTCCCTGATGGCGCTCTCCGCCGACCCCGGACTCTGGCATCTGCTCCATGAGCACGGCGGCGAGCATCTGCTGTTCCGGGACGAGGATTTCACCGCCGCGGGCGGCTCCGGCCGCCTGGCGGCGCTCGGCGGACATCCCGCGCCCGACATCCGCGCGTTCGCCGGCGAGATCGCCTCCCTCGCCGCCCTGCCGCTGCACGAGCTTCCCGCGCTCACCCCGGACGCCCCACCGTCGGTGCGTACGGCACAGCCGACGAGAGCCTCCTCCAGCGGGCTGCCCGCGTGGATGCGCGGACACGTCGCCACGCCCGCGGCGCCGCCCGTCCCCGTGGGCTACAACGCGGCGGCCCTGTGGAGAACCCGGATGGGAATCTCGTGGACCTATCTCGTCCTCGGGGTGATCGCCTGGGTTCTCGGTCTTTCGGCAATAGCGCTGGTCGCCACCGCGATGGTGGCACTCGGCGGTGGTTATGCGGCGAGCATGCTCATTTTCGCCGCCATTCCCGAGTCAAAGGCACGCAGAACCCTCGCGGCCCGGTACGCCCGTGCCCGCAGGCGGTCCGAAGAGGATGCCAAATCCCTGAACGCGCTGAAAAGACAGCGGGACATGATTCAGGCCGAAGGCGTGGAGCGCGCCGCCGCCAACACCCGCGAACTCGGCCACCTGCGGACCCAGCACCAGCGAATCCTTCAGGAATTCGATCAGGAGACGGCGGCTCAAATCGGCGCCTACGACCTCCGGCTCAACGCGTTGCAGAGCCGCAGGTCCGCTGAACTCCTTGAGGCACTGCACCTGCTCCGGGAACGGGAGCGTCACAGTCAGACCGTCGCCCATCTCAAGCGCATCTTCCTGCGCCCCGGCGACGTCCACGGGGTGGGGCCGGACACCGTGGGCCGGCTGGGTCACAACGGCATCGTCACCGCGGCGGACTTCCTCGACATCCAGCATGTGGCCGTCTCGAACGGGACGACGACCTCCGGTGTGCGTGTCCTGCTCCCGGGTCAACGGTGGATCAGTGTGCCCGGGGTCGAGGAGGCGTCCGCGCAGGCCCTGATGGCCTGGCGCAAGGCGCACCTCGACGCGGCGATGCGTTACGCGGTGGTGCCCGCGGTCCTGCCGGGCGACGTCGCTCATCGCATCGAATCCCGTTACGCCGCCGAGGAACACGCGCTGCGGCAGGGATATGCCGAGACCCAGCTGAACCGGCAGAAAGGCCGGCACGACCTTGAACGAAAGCAGGAGTCACAACGTGTGAACGTCGCCAACCGGCATTTCCAGGCGGCCAGGAACGCCACTCAAGCCCTTTCCGAGGTCAAGCGGAAAGCGGCGGCGGCGAAGAAAGACCAGATGACCGCGCTGCGGGAATGCGAGGAACTCCACCGGGAACTCCTCGCCTACCGCGACATCACCTACAAGCGGTTCATACGCGCCCTCTTCACCGGCCGCTGAGCCGGCGTGCCCCCCGGATCGCATCGGTCCGGGGGCGTGACCGGCGCGGATCAGTGCGGGGCGTCGCGCACGCCGTCCTCGGCGTCGGCGGCCTCGACCTCGTCCCTGGAGATGCCGAGCAGGTAAAGGATCGAGTCCAGGTAAGGCACGTTGACGGCGGTGTCGGCGGCCTGCCGGACGACCGGTTTGGCGTTGAACGCGATGCCGAGGCCAGCCGCCGCGATCATGTCGAGGTCGTTGGCGCCGTCGCCGATGGCCACCGTCTGGCTGACCGGGATGTTCGCCTGCTCGGCGAAGCGCAGCAGCGCCCGGGCCTTGCCGGGGCGGTCGACGATCTCGCCGACGACCCGCCCGGTGAGCTTGCCCTTCTCCACCTCAAGGGTGTTGGCCGCGGAGTAGTCGATGCCGAGATCGGCCACGAGCGAGTCGGTGATCTGGGTGAACCCGCCGCTGACGATCGCGAACCGGTAGTCGAGCCGCTTGAGCGTGCGCACCAGGGTGCGGGCGCCGGGGGTCAGCACGACCTCGTTCCTGACCCGCTCGAAGACCTCCTCCGGCAGCCCGGCGAGCAGCGAGACGCGCTCCCTCAGCGACTGGGCGAAGTCCAGCTCGCCGCGCATAGCGGCACTGGTGACCTTTTCCACCTCGGCGAGGCACCCGGCGTGCGCCGCCAGGAGCTCGATGACCTCGCCCTGGATCAAGGTGGAGTCGACGTCCATGACCACGAGCCGCTTGACCCGCCTCGACAGGCCGGACCGCTGCACGGCCACGTCCACCTGCTGGGCCGCGGCCTCGGCGGCGAGCTCGACGCGGAGCGCGTCGGGGTTGGCCCCCGAGACGGCGAGTTCGATGGAGGTGACGGGATAGTGCGAGAGCCGCTCGATGCGGTCGATGTTGGCGCCCGCCGCCGCGATGCGCCCCGTGATGCCCGCCATGGCGGCAGGGGTCAGCGGGGAGCCCAGCACGGTGATGTGCAGGCGTCCGCGGCGTCGCTTTTCCTTGGCGGTGGAGGCGGTGGAGAGCTCGACCTCCATGCCCAGGTCCTCGGCGACTTGCTCGATCGCGCTCCAGAGCGCGCCGAGGGTGCTGCCGGTGCCGTTCGGGGCGCCTCCGGCGTAGGCGACGAGTACGCCGAGTGTGAGGCGGCCTCGGATGACAACCTGTTCGACGTCGGCGACGGTGACGGCGAACTGCGTCAGAACCGAGAAGAGGCGGGAGGTCACCCCCGGCCGGTCGGGGCCGGTCAGGGTGATGAGGAGCGTGCGCTGGTCCACAGAGTCCCAGGTTACTGGGCCGAGGGTGGTGAGGGAGTACGAGGTTCACTATTCGGACAGCCTGTGTGGTGAAACCGCTGGTGGGCAGCGGCGATCCGGGCACGCCGTGGCGAACATCACTGCCCGGGGCCGGACACGTCCACGCCGGGCGGAGCGATGCGTCCCCTCTCGTGAGGATCTTCTAGTGTGATGTGATTTGTAATTTAGTGATTATTAAGTCCCCTATTCTTCCTATCCATGGGACAAACGATCGTCGTTCGTGATCTCCGGAAGAGATACGGGGACGTGCAAGCAGTGAACGGTGTGACCTTCGAGGTCGAAGAAGGCGAGTTTTTCGGAATTTTGGGCCCGAACGGGGCAGGCAAAACAACCACCTTGGAGATCATCGAGGGATTGCGCCAAGCCGACTCGGGGACGGTGGAAATCTTCGGCCAATCGCCCTGGCCGAGGAATCCGAAGCTGCTCCCCAGAATCGGCGTACAACTCCAGGCATCCGCCTTCTTCGAACGGCTCACCGCCCGCGAGCAAATCCGCACCTTCGCCTCGCTGTACGGCACAGCCCAGGCCGAGGCCGACGAGATGCTCGAAGTGGTCGGCCTCGCCGACAAGGCGGCCACCCCCGCCGAGAAGCTCTCCGGCGGCCAGGCCCAGCGCCTGTCCATCGCCTGCGCGCTCGTGCACGGTCCGGATCTCGTGTTCCTCGACGAGCCCACCGCGGCGCTCGACCCGCAGGCCAGGCGCAACCTATGGGACCTCTTGCGCGATATCAACAAGCAGGGCCGCACGGTCGTGCTGACCACGCACTACATGGACGAGGCCGAATCCCTGTGCGACCGGGTCGCGATCATGGACAGGGGGGAGATCCTCCAGTCGGGCGCACCCGCGACCCTTGTGCGCGGCCTCGACTCCATGACCCACATCAGCATCGAAAGCGGCCTCCTCTCGCTCACCGAAGCCAAGGCCCTGGCCGGGCCGGGCGACGACGTGACCGACGACGGCGTGTCCCTCCAGTTCTCCACCCCCTCGCCGGCCCCGCTGCTGGCCGCCCTCGCCGAACGCCGCGCCCTCGGCGGGCTGCGTGTGCGCGGAGCCACCCTTGAGGACGTCTTCCTCCACCTCACCGGCCGAGAGTACCGCGCGTGAACGCCCTGTCCAGCCTTTCCCGCGCGATGCTTCTCGGCTTTCTCCGGGACAAGGCCTCGGTCTTCTTCACCATCCTGTTCCCGTTGATGTTCCTCCTGCTGTTCGGGGTGCTTCTCCAGGATCCGGGAGTCTCCAAGTCCGACGTCGTCCAGATCGGGGCCGTCCCGATCGTCGACCAGATGCCCGCCGACGCGCGGGCGCGCATCGGCGAGGTGGCTGCGCTCACCAAGAGCACCGACCGCGAGGACGCGCTCGCCAAGGTGCGCACGGGTGACATCGACGCCGTGGTCGAACAGACCGGCGACACCGTCGTCCTGCACTACTCGGCCGCCGACCAGGTGCGCGCCGGGTCCGTGCGCGGCGTTTTCGACTCGCTCATCATGAGCGCCAACACGGCCGACCGCCCGCCGAAATACTCGCTCGACAGCAGGCAGGTGGAAGACGCCTCCCTGAAGCCGATCCAATACCTCACGCCGGGGCTTCTCGGCTGGGCAGTGGCGATGGGCGCGACCTTCGGTGCGGCGATGACGCTGGTCACCTGGAGGCAGAAGAAGATCCTGCGGCGCCTGCGGCTGTCGCCCGCCCCGACCGGCGCCGTCGTCGCGGCGCGCGTCGGGGTGAGCGTCGGGCTCGCCCTGGTGCAGACCGCGATCTTCATCGGAGTGGCTATGACGCCCTACTTCGGTCTCACCCTCAGCCCCTTTTGGTGGATGAGCATCCCTCTGGTGATCGCCGGCACGCTGGCCTTCCTCTCCGTCGGGCTCCTCGCGGGCGGGGTCGCCAAGACCGCCGAGGGGGCGAGCGGCATCGCCAACCTCGTCGTGCTCCCGATGGCTTTCCTGTCCGGGGCCTTCTTCCCCATGGAGGGCGCCCCCTCCTGGCTTCAGGCGGTCTCCCAGGTGATGCCGCTGCGCTATCTGAACGAGGGCATGATCGACGTCATGGTCCGCGGCCAGGGGCCCTCGGCGGTGCTGATGGAGATGGGGGTGCTCCTCGGTTTCACCGCCGTCGTCTCGATCATCGTGGTCAAGGTGTTCCGCTGGGACGACGTCTGATCCCGCTTACTCCATGAGAAACGCCCGGCCCGCGAGGCGGCCGGGCGTTGCCCTTTCGTCATTCATTTCACCGGTGAAATGAAAGTCAGCGCACGATCCTGGTCTTCACCTTCTTGGAGAAGAACCACGACTTGACGCCGAGCTCGTCGAGCTCTTCCTTGCTGAGCTTCTCGGCCCCGGTCGGATAGTCGTAGGCGAGCACACCGAGCTGCGCCTGGGCGTAGCCCTTGGTCGGCTTCTTCAAGCGCACGACGATGTCGAGCCACTCCTTGTCGCCGACCTCGGCGACATGCGGGCTGACGCAGAAGAAGACCCGGCCTTCCCTGCCGCACTCGGTGTCCTTCGGGCCGTCCCACCACGTGTTGCCGGTGATGCCCTTGGGCAGGATGCCGCCCACGAAGTAGTAGTCGGCCTGGTGCGGGCCGCGGTTCACCGCGGTGATGCGGTAGGTGATCTTGCCGCCGGCGCGGACGTTCTTGGGCGCCTTGACGCTGACGTTGAAGACCGAGTAGGGATCGTCGGCCTTCTTGACCGCGGCCGCCTTCGCCGTCGGAGCGGTGGCGGTCGCCGAGGCCGGGGCGGAGGCGAACATCAACGCGCCGGCCAGCGGCGCCGCGACGGCGAGCACCGCGACTTTCGAGAGGGGGGGACGCATGCAAAGTCTCCAAAGACAAAAAAGGGGAACGCTGCGGTGTTCCCGAAGTCCGCATTTTCTACCACACATAGTGATGTCTGGTAAATCCAAATACGGAGTAACTCAGCGGCGGCTTCAAATCACGTATAGCGACCGGCCCAATTCCGGCGGGCCGCACCCTCGCCAACTCCGGTCGCCTGACCTGCGCCACCTCGCTCTTCGGTGCTCTTCCGTGGCGGCCCGCTCGCGCAACGCGACGTTCACCGGCGGGTTCGGCGGCACGTTCACCGGCAGGTTCACCAGCAGACCAGATGCACGTCGCCGAACTCCCGCCACAGATACCTTTCGCGTACGGCTTCGCCATATGAACGCTCGGTCAAAGCGTCACCGGCGACCGCGGCGACCGCCGACGGACGGCCCGGCGCCGGCCGCCGCAGACCGCTGATCAGCCCCGTCACCACTTGCGGCGGGCAGTCCGGCCCCACGGTGTGCGCGGTCCACCCCGCACATGCGCGCACCCGCTCCGGCTCCGCGAACGCCTCCGGCTCCGGCTCCGCGGGTGCCTTCGGCTCCGCGAGTGCCTTCGGCTCCGCGAGTGCCTCCGGCTCCGCGACCGCCGACTCCAGCGCGCGCATCACCGACGCCCCGACCGCCACCACCTGCCCACCTGAGCGCCTGGCCGCGATCACCCGGCGCGCGGTCGACTCCGGCACTGCACGCCACTCCGGCGGCAGCGGCCCGTCCGTGCACGCCGCCATATGCAGCGTGACAACCGCGATATCCACTCCGCGCCGCCCCAGCAGCGCCAGCAGCCCGCGGCTCACCGCCAACCCGGCGGCCGGCACCCCTGTGCTCCCCGGGACCCGGGCGAACACCGGCCGATAGTCGTCGATCGGCCAGTCCCCTGGGGCATGCGCCAAATGCCGGGCTGTGCCGTACCTCTGGAGATAGGGCACCACGTCCCGATTGAAGGAGGCCCGCCACGCCCGCGACGTCTCCCGCCGCAGCAACCGCAGCGTCGCGCCGCCGGGCAGCGGCAACCACTCGCCCTTTGTGCCCCCGGGGTACGGCCGGCCTGTGCGGCAGCGCAACTCGATCAGCCACGAGCCGTCCTCGCGGGCGGCCATGAAGTGCACGGTCAGCCGGTCGAGCCGTACGGCGGCGGGGAGCACGGCGGAGTCGTTCACCACTAGGAGATCACCGGGGCGAAGCAGGTCGGGCAGATCCGCGACGACACGATGTTCGATGACGCCGCCGCTTAGCCGGGACACGAGCAGCCGGACCCCGTCCCGTGCCAGCCCGCGGACCCTCGGCGGCTCGCACGCGGTCGTCTCCGCGTGGGCGGGACGGGTGGTCGCCGAGGGCACATCCGGACAGCCGCCGGGATCGTGCGGGGTCATGCCACGACCGTACGAAGCGCGAGGTCAACCGCGCATCGGCCGGGCACTCGGCAGTTGGACCTAGGACGTCTGCACCAGGTCGCAGGGCGGGTGTTTTCGTCGGTGGCGGCGTCTATCGTGAGGGGTATGACGGCGGAGGGGGCTGGGGCCGACGAGGACCCAAGGGCGGTGCTGCACGCGGTGAGTGCCGCCGTGCTCGCCGTCACCCGGCACTTGTCGATGCGCGAGGTGCTTCAGGTCATCGTGCGCTCGGCCGGGCAGTTGCTCAACGCGCGTTATGCCGCGCTCGGGGTGCCCGACGAGAGCGGGTCCTTCGCCGAGTTCGTCGCCGAGGGCATCAGCGACCGGCAGTGGGAGGCGATCGGCCCGCTGCCCCGCCAGCACGGCATGCTGGCCGCGATGTTGCGCGACACGCGCCCGACGCGGGTGAGCGACATCCGGCAAGATCCTCGTTTCGAGGGCTGGCCCGACGCGCATCCCGTGCTCAAAGACTTCCTCGGTGTGCCGATCCTCGACGGCGACCAGGTGCTCGGCATCATCTTCCTCGCCAACAAGCGGCAGGCGCAGGGCGGCTTCAGCGAGGCCGACGAGGAGCTCCTCACGCTCTTCGCCGGGCACGCCGCCATCGCGCTGATCAACGCCCGGCTCTACGAGCGGTCGCGAGAGCTGACGCTCGTCGAGGAGCGCAAACGCATGGCGCGCGAGCTGCACGACGCGGTCACCCAGAAGCTGTTCTCACTCCGGCTCACCGCCCAGTCGGCCGCCGCGCTCCTCCACAGCGACACCGGGCGTGCCCTCACCGAGCTCGACCGGGTGCAGCGCCTCGCCGGCGAGGCCCTGGCCGAGCTGCGCGCCGTGATCGTCGAGCTCCGCCCGGCCGAGCTCGCCCGCCACGGCCTGGTCGAGACCCTGCGCAAACACGTGGGCCTGCTCGACGTGCTGCACCCCATCTGCCTCGTCTTCGAGTCCGAGGCGACCTGCGAGATCGAGCCCGAGGTGGAGATCGCGGTGCTCCGCGTCGCCCAGGAGGCCCTGCACAACGCCCTCCGCCACTCCGGCGCCGGCACCGTCGAGGTCACCCTCACCACGGGCGACGCCGGGCTCGTCCTCCAGGTCCGCGACGACGGCAAAGGCTTCGACCCCGCGATCGGCGCCACCTGCGGGCTCGGCCTCGCCTCCATGGCCGACCGCGCCGAGGCTGTCGGCGGCCGCCTGCGCGTCACGTCCGCACCGGGCAAAGGCACCGCGGTGCACTTCGTCCACCCCAACGACCACCTCACCGGACTCCCCACCACCCTCACGTGAGCCCCCCGGCCCCCGCGGCTCACCCCGGTGTCCGCGTGTGAGGAGAACCTCGGCTCGCGTGCTCTCACCCCGGTGTCCGCGCGTGAGCGGGTGGTGTGCCAGGCGGGTGAACGAATTGGGGGGCCGGTCGGACGGCCGCATGAGCCCCTGTAGTCGGCTACGGGGAAGGACGGCGGGGGGAGATTTGTTGAAGTCGCCTGGTGGCCTGGCGGGCAGGTTCGGGTGTGTGAGGGGGACGGTCTCCGGCCCGGGCGGGATGGGAAGGGGCGACGTCGATGGAGGGCACATGCCGGTGATCCGGGTGTTGATCGCGGACGATCACCCGATTGTGCGGGAGGGGCTGCGGACCTTCCTGGACCTCCAGGATGACATCGAAGTCGTCGGTGAGGCGGCGAACGGAGCCGAGGCCGTCGCGCTGGTGGAGTCACTCGCGCCCGATGTGCTGCTCCTGGATCTCAAGATGCCCGTGCTCGACGGTCTCGGGGCTCTGTCGGCCCTCGCGGCGGCCGGTGGGAGTCCGGCCCCGGACAGGTCTCAGGGCCCGGAGGCGCCCGGGTGCGGCGGTGGCACGCGGGTGCTCGTGCTGACGTCGGTGAGTGATCGGGGGGACGTGGTGCCCGCCATGCGTGCGGGGGCCGCGGGGTTCCTTTACAAGGATGTCGATCCTCCGGCGCTCGTCCACGCGATCCGGGCCGTCCACGGGGGCCAGGTGCTGCTGGCCCCTGAGGCCGCCTCCGCGGTGTTGACGAGTCCGCCGCCGGGTGGGCCGGGTGGTGGCGCGGTGGAGGCCGCTCGCCGGGGGGAGGAGTGGCCGGTCGCCCCGCTCACCGACCGTGAGCGCGAGGTGCTTGCCTTGATCGCGCTCGGCCGTTCCAATCGTGAGATCGCCCGTGAGCTGACCGTCGCCGAGAAGACGGTCAAGACCCACGTGTCCAATGTGCTGATGAAACTCGGCGTGCAGGACCGCACCCAGGCCGCGCTCTACGCGGTGCGTTACGGTCTGGCCTGACCCCCGGCCGGGGGCCGGTCAGGTGTCTTTCTTCTCGTTCCGCTCGGGCGTGCCGCTCTTGATCGGCGGCGGGTTCCACTTGGGCTTCGGCGGCTGCGGCGGCGGGGGCGGCGGCGCGGGGGGCCGCTTCTTGCCGGGCCGGCGCGGGGGCGGCGGGGTGATGATCGTGCTCTTGGCCGTCTTCAGGTAGTAGTGGCCCTTGAGGTTGAGGTCCTTGATCTCCTCCTTGCTCAGGGTGTGGGCGCCCTGGGGCACGTCGAAGGCCACGACGCCGAGCTTGGCGACGGCGGTGCCCTTGGTGCCCTTCTTCATGGTGACGCGGAAGTTAAGCCACTCGCTCTGCCCCTTGGCGAGGACATTGGGGGTGAAGCACCAGAACAAGCGCCCTTCCCAGGTGCACGTCGTGCCTTTGGCGGCCTCCCAGTAGAGGGTCGGCACGACACCGTTCGGCACGTACCCGCCGATCCAGAAGTAGTCGGCGGTGTGGGGACCCAGATTCGTGGCGCGAATGGCGTATGTCAGCTTTCCGCCGCGTTTGGTGGCTTTTGTCCATCTCAGGTCGACTTTGAACTTGGAAAAGGGTGCTTTAGCGCTCGATGTAGCACCTACCGCCCTGGTAGGTGAGGCCGCGAAGGCTGCGACAGGCATCGTGGCGACGGCAAGTGGGGCTATCAGCCCAATGCCGATGAGAGTGCCGAACTGTCGGCGCATGAGGGGCTCCACGCGATGTAGAGGTCAGAGTCCCACGATTATCCGATGTTGACTGAGCGCTAGCCACTTATGACTAATAAATGTGAAGAGAGTTGATCTTTGAGGATATGCGATCCTTGCGTATCTTTGTTCGCAGCAGAGCGGCGGGGGCGGACGTATTCACGCTCTGGAGTAGGGGGAAGGGACATACGTGCCGGAGAGAATGCCGCTCAGGCCCGGCGACCCTCAGACGCTCGGTGCCCACCGGATCACCGGACGGCTGGGCGAAGGCGCACAGGGCGTCGTCTACGCGGCTGAAACGCCAGACGGCTCGCCTGTCGCCATCAAACTGCTCAACACCAGGCTCGACGAGCCCGGCATCGACGTCGAACGTTTCCTGCGCGAGGTGGCCGCCGCCCGCAGAGTCGCCCAGTTCTGCACCGCCCAGGTGCTCGGCGCCTACATGGACGGCGAACGCCCCTACATCGTGAGCGAACTCGTCGAAGGCGTGTCCCTGCAACGTGTGGTGCAGCTTGAGGGCCCGCGGTCCGGCGGCGCGCTCTATCGGCTCGCGGTGGGCACGGTGACCGCCCTCGCGGCCATCCACCGCGCCGGCATCGTGCACCGGGACTTCAAACCCAGCAACGTGCTGATCGGGCCCGACGGACCAAGAGTGATCGACTTCGGCATCGCGCGTGCGCTCGACTCGGCGGCGACGCTGACCGGCGGTGTGCTCGGCACACCGGCGTACATGTCGCCCGAGCAGGTGGCGGGGCAGCGGGTGGGGCCGCCCAGCGACATGTTCAGCTGGGCGATCACGATGGTCTTCGCGGCCTCCGGCCGCCCGGCGTTCGGCCAGGACAGCCTGCCCGCGGTGATCTACCGGGTGATCAACGAGGAGCCCGATGTCTCCAGCCTCCCCGGCCGGCTCCGCCCCATCGTGCAGTCGTGTCTCGGCAAACGCCCCGAGGACCGCCCCACCGCCGCCGAGGCGCTCTTCCAGCTCCTCGCCGAACACGACGAGCTTCCCATCCCCGTCGTCACCCCGCAGGAAGACGACGGGGATCTGGAGCGTTCGCTGACCGTCGGATCGCAGATGGCGGCCGACCCGCGTGCTCTCTCCTCCGGTGAACAAGGCGAACAACCCGCGCCCGCGGACAGGCCCGCCCCGGCCGCCTCGCCCTGGGTGAGCCCGTCCGGCGGCCCGGCCCTTCCCCCGCCTCCGGCCGCCCCCGCCGAGCCGCCGAAGCGATTCGCCCCGCCCTACCCGATGAGCCCCCCGCAACCTCCCGCCCACACCCGCACCTACAGGGCCACACCCCCGGGCACCGCACAGGAAGGGCCGGACGCGCTCTTCAAGGCCGACCCCGAGGAACGCGGCCCGGCGCGCCGCCGCCGGGCGCTCGCTGTGGGCGGGGCGCTCAGCGCGGCTCTCGTGCTGGCGGCAGCCGTACTGTTCGTCGTGCCGGGGGCTTTCCGGGAGGAGCCCACGAGCAGCACCAGCATCGCCGAGTCGACGGCGTCGGCCAGGCCGTCGGCTCCGCCGTACTCGCCGCCGGTGCCCGCGGTCTCTCCGGTCACCCCGGTCACCCCGGTCACCCCGGTTACCCCGGTCCCCACCCCCACCGGCGGCCCGGACGTGCGGGCCGTCGTGCCGGTGCCGGCCGCGGTCCCCGAGATCAGCGGTCAGCGCGGCAAGTCGATGCGCGGCCACAAGAAGCCCGTGCAGTCGGTGGCGAAGATCGAGATCGGCAAGAGACAGGCCCTGGTGTCGGCCGGGCAGGACGGCACGTTGCGCCTGTGGGACGCCGGCAAGCGCAAGAAGACGAGCACCATGCGCGGCCACCGGGGCGAGGTCTACGCGGTGGCCACCGCCGTGGTCAAGGGCAAGCCGGTGGCGGTGACCGGGGGATACGACCATTCGGTCCGGCTCTGGGACCTCAAGAAGCGCAAGGGCGTCCGCCTCGGCTCGCACCCGATCGCGGTGTTCGCGGTGGCGATCGGCAAGGTCAAGGGCAAGTGGCTCGCGGTCTCAGGCGACGGCGACGGCATGCTGCGCGTGTGGAACCTCCGCACCCGCCGCCTGGTCTGGACCGTCCAGGCACACCGCCGGGACGTGAACTGGCTCGCCTTCGCCCGCGTCGGCAAACGCGACATCGTGATCTCCGCGAGTGAGGACAAGACCCTGCGAATGTGGGATCTTGCCAAACGCAAGAAGTACGGCAAAGCCTACGGAGGCCACAAGCGTGCGGTCTTCTCGGTGGCCGTCGGGAAGGTCGACGGCACCACGGTCGTCGCCTCGGGCGGCAAGGACCGGAAGATCCGCCTGTGGAACCCCAAGAGCCGCAAGAACCTAGGGAAGCCGCTCAGTGGTCACAAGGGCAACGTCTACTCGCTGGCCTTCGGCGAGCTCCTCGGACGATCGTTCCTCGTGTCCGGCGGCACCGACGGCACCGTGCGCGTCTGGGACCCCGCCAAGCGCAAGCAGGTCGGCAAGGCCAGGAAGGCGCACAAGGGCGGTGTCTACTCCGTGTCGGTGATCACGGTCGACGGGCGCACTCTCGTCCTTTCGGCGGGGAAGGACAGAAAGATCAAACTCTGGGATCTGAAGAGCGCGGCTCCGGCATCCTAAGCCTGGGCGGCATAAGCCCGTCTTGCGGCGTATTGTGTGGACCCAAATTCAAGCCTGATGTTTCTCATGGTCTGTGCCGAGGAGGCGCTCATGCCGCCCGTTCGCCCGATACGGACGGGTGACCCCGACGTTCTCGGGGGCTACCGAGTCACCGGCCGTCTTGGCTCCGGTCGCCAGGGTACGGTTTTCACCGCCCAGGCGGCCGACGGGGCCAAGGTGGCGGTCAAACTGCTGCACGCCCGGTTCCGGCTGGCAGACGAGGGGCGCGACCGGTTCCTTGCCGAGATGACCCCGTTGCGCGATGTCGCCTATCCCCAGGTCGCCAATGTGATCGACGTGGGCCTGGAAGACGGCCTGCCGTACATCGTCACCGACCTGGTCGACGGCTCCCCGCTCGCCGGCGCCGTGCTCGGCCGTGACCGGCGAGTCCTCGCCGCGGGCACCGCCAGAGCCCTCACCGCCCTCCACGCCGACGGGCGCGTGCACCGCGCCTTCGCGCCCGGCGAGGTACTGATGACCGACGACGGCCCCTGCCTGACGGGCGTGGGGCTGGCGGGCGCGCTGGAGTCGGCGGCCACGATGTTCAGCGCGGTCGTGGGCACACCCGCCTACATGTCGCCCGAGCAGATCGCGGGGGAGACCCCCGGCCCCGAGGCCGACGTGTTCGCGTGGGCGGCGGTGATCGTCTTCGCGACCACGGGCCGCCCGCCGTTCGGCGACGGATCCGTCGAACAGGTCATGGATCGCATCCTCACCGGCGAACCCGACCTGCCCCCTGGCATACCTCCCATCATCGCCAAATGTCTCGACAAGACCCCTGAGGAACGCCCGGCCATCGGGACGGTCCTCTCCGCCCTCGAAGGCGCCGGGGCCACACGAGCCGCCACCAAGAGCCCCGCCCGCGCCTCCACTCGCAACCCCGGCCGCACCATGGGCTCGTATTCGGTCGACGACCTGGCCAAGGGCCCTGAGGACGGCTCGGGTGCCGGCGGCGGAGCAGGGGCAGGGGCGGCCTCCGCCACGGGCTCGGCGACACGTGACGCGAAGCCGGTGAGCGCCGCTGCAACCGTCGGCGTGTCTGGGGGCGTCGGTGGCGAGACCACCGGTATCTCGGCGGATTCGACAGCCGGCAGGGCGAATGTCGAATCCGTCACGACGGGTTCCGATCGCGCCGCGGTGACGGCTTCCGCAGGATCCACGGCGAAGGCATCCTCGGTGGCCTCCGGCGGCTCGGAGCCGGTTTCCAAGCTCTCCGGAGGCTCCTCCAAGGGCGGCTCGTCCAGTGGGGGCGGGCCGGCGAAGAAGTCCTCGAGTAGCGGCTCCGCGGGTGCCGCCGGGGCGTCCGGCGGACCGGGCGGTACGGCGGAAGCCTCGGAAGGAGCGTCCGGTCGCTCCGGGAGCGCGAAGAGCGGTGCGGCCTCCGGCGGCGCCGGGGCGAAGACGCCCAAGGCTCGCGATGACTCCGGCAAGAGCGGCTCCGGTGCGGGCGGGTCGTCCGCCGGGCGTGGGGCCGCGTCCTCCGGTGAGGACAAGGCGTCCGGTGGGCCTGAAGCGGCCTCCTCGGAGGCGGGCAGGTCCTCCGCGAAGCGCGGACCGGCGAAGAAGTCCCCGGGTGCCGCCGGGTCGCCGGGCGGGCGTAAATCCTCCTCAGCGGGCTCCGGGGGGCCGGGCCGGTCCAAGGGGCCTAAGGCAGGCCGTGGGGCCGGACGGGGCATCCAGGCGGCCGGGACGCGTGCTCTCTCGGGCGAGGTCGGGCTGGCCGCACGCGCGGGGAAGTCCGCGGGCGGCCCGGACGAGGACGGCGCCTCTTCAGCCGGGGAGCACGGGTCCGCGGCGGCCCAGGGCCGTAGCCGGCGCAGGCGGCGGGTGGGTCTGCTGGCGGGGGTCGTGGCGGTGGCGGCCGTGGTCGCGGTGCCCGCGTGGTTGACCCTCGACCGCACGGCTCCCACACGGGCCGTGGCCTCGGCGCCGCCGATGTCCCCCGCCGCGCCCCCGGCCTCCCCGCCGGTGAGCGTCGCACCCGCTGTCCAGGCGACCGAGTCACCCGGCGGTGTCGTGACCAGCGGTCCGTCGCCCAGTGCACCGGTGACGGACCTGCCCGGAGTGGTGGCAGGCGGCCCGCCCGGTCCGTCGGCGGCCATCCCTCCGTCGCCCGGCGTGCCGGCCACCGTGGCGCCCGGCGGAGTGGTGAACGGTCCCCCCTCGCCGAGTGCGCCGTCGACCCTCGTTCCCGGCGGCACGGTGACTCAGGGGCCCACTCCCGGCGGGGTCGTGAACCACGGGCCGTCGCCCCACGCGTCGGTCTCCGCCCCCGTCGCGGCCATGCCGGGAGCTTCGCCGGTTCCCAGTGGCGTGCCCGTGCCCGGCGTATCGGCGCAGCCGTCCTCCTCTCACGTGGCCGCGTCGCCCACGGGCATGGAATGGCTCGGTTACGGGCACCGTGTGGCGGCCAAGTCGGGCGTGCGGGTCGTCTCGGCGATGAGCGGCAAGGATCGTGTCGTGTCCGGCGGGAAGAACGGCAAGCTCAAGCAGTGGAACATCCGGACGGGACGCATGGTGTGGGAGTCCAAGGCGCGGCACCGGGGGCCGGTGTCCGTGGTGGTCACCGCCAAGCGCGGCAAGGTGCCGGTCGCGGTGAGCGGCGGCGGCGACGGCGCGGTGCGGGTCTTCCGCCTGTCGGACGGCAAGTCCTTGGACAAGTTCACCCCCGTCAAGGGAAAGAACGGCATCACCGCGTTGACCGTGGTCAAGCGCAAGGGCCGTACGGTGGTCGCCACAGCGGGACGCTCCGGGATGATCCGCTTCAACGACCTCAAGACCGGCAAGGCGGTCGGCAAGCCGCTGCGCGGGCACAAGGGCAAGGTCAACTGGTTGACGTCGGGTGAGGTGAAAAAGAAGAAGCAGGTCCTGCTCTCCGGCGGCCGGGACGAAACCGTGCGCCTCTGGGACATCGCCAAGGGCAAGCGCTACGGCAAGGTCTACTCGGCGCACACCCGGGCGGTGGAGACGCTGGCCCTGACCAAGCTGGACAAGCGTGCCGTCGTTCTCTCGGCCGGGGCGGAGCGGGGCATCCGCGTCTGGGACGCCCGCACACGCAAGGCCGCACGCAAGTCCCTCGCGGGACCGACGGACACCGTGCAGGCGCTTACGACGATCAAGGTCGGCGGCCGGACGACGGTGGTGGCGGGTAGCGGCGACGGCGTGATCAGGGTCTGGGATCTCACGACCGGCAGGCTGCGCGGGAAGATCGAGAGGGCTCACAAGGGCGATGTGACGTCGATCGTGCCCTTGGTGGGAGGCGACGGCAGGTTGTCGATCGTCTCCTCGGGCGCCGATTCGAAGATGCGAATCTGGCGCTTCGGCACGACCCCCTGACCCCGACCCCCCTCCCCGATGCCGTGCGGGAAACTCCGCGCGGCATCGGGCCCCGCCCTCCGGCCGGGACCCTGCTCCGACTCTGCTCTAGCTAGGGCTCTGCTCTAGGCCGGGCTCTGCCCTGGCCGAGGGCCTGCTCCCGGCCAGGGGCCCCGCCAGCTTTCAGCCAGGGCCGCGCGCGCGGCAGCCACACGCCCGTCCAGGCGGGTCAGCAGGCTCGGCGCGAACTGGCCGGGGGCCTGCTCTAGGCCGGGGGTCGGGCCTGCTTTCGGCCGGGGCCGCGCGCGCGGCAGCCACACGCCCGTCCAGGCGGGTCAGGCAGGCCCGGCGCGAACCGGCCGGGAGCACTGTGACACGCCGGGGTCCCGCAGAGGCCCCCGCCTGACCTCAAAGCACCGCCGCCCGCCGCTCCGGCGGCAATGCTGCGGCACCACGCCATCCGTGCTTCCGCCGTACGGCAAAGCCCGCCGAAACAGCCGGATGCCGGGTTCCACGGACGCCTCCCAGAGCCTGGGCTGAGGCCTTCCAGGGCTTAGCGGTGCGGGCGGCTGGGTTCGAAGATCGCGTGGTGGGCGGCCACGCGGGCTCGCCGTACGGCGCGGTCCAGCTCGCGCAGGGCGTTGTCGCCGGTGGCGATCTGCCCCACGGTCAGGCCGCGTTCCTCGGCCAGGTGCAGCATCACCGTCAGCCGCGCGGCCAGGACTGCGACGCGGTGGGCACGGGCCGGGTAGCCGGGTGCGAGGGGTTGCGCGGCGCGGGCCAGTGCGGCGTCAGGCACGGGCGGGCGGGGCCCGTCGACCGAGGCCAGGGCTTCGGTCGCGGCGTGCATGGCCGCCGACAACGCCTGCTCGGCCTCGGCGATCGAGGGGATGTCGGGTGTGGTGGCCCTGACCTGGAGGGCGGTCCAGCGCACACCGGAGTATGACGAGCCGCGCAGATCGGGCGCGGGCACGAGGCCGACGCTCTGTTCGGGTAGTACGGCGATGACCGCCTGGCCGGCGTCGATGGCCAGCGTGTTGAACGCCGGCGGTCCGGTGAGGCCGAGCGGGTCGCCGGGCGCCGGCAGCGCCAGCCGGAGCGCGTGCATGCCGGCGACCCTCAGGTCGGCGAGGAAGCCCCGGAGGGGGACGTCGCCGACGACGCAGGGCCCACCTTCCCGTTCGACGTGGTCAACGGCCTCGTCGAGGCCGACGTGGCCGGTGAGCCAGGCGTTGCCCCAGCAGACCAACCCGGCCGAGATAGGTGATTCAGGGTGCACCAGTCCACGATAAGCGCTTGGCCTGCAATACGGTTTGCTTGCGGGACTGCGAGCATCACCACGCAAGGAGGTTCCAGGATGGGCGGCCAGGTGCTACACCTGCGGGACGTCGCACTGCGCAGGGACGGCGCCGTGCTCTTGCGCGGCATCGACTGGACCGTCCGAGAGGACGAGAGATGGGTCGTGATCGGCCCCAACGGAGCGGGCAAGACCACGTTGCTCCAGCTCGCGGCCACACTGCTGTTCCCCAGCGAGGGCGTGGTGGAGGTGCTCGGCGAGCGCATGGGACAGGCGGACGTCTTCGATCTGCGTCCCCGCATCGGCGTGGCCAGCTCGGTGCTGGCGGACCGGGTGCCGCCGGAGGAGAAGGTCATCGACGTGGTGCTGACCGCGTCCTATGCCATTTTCGGCCGGTGGACCGAGGAATACGACTCGCACGACGTCACCCGGGCCGTCGAGCTGATCGACCAGATGGGGTGCGCGCATCTCATCCGGCGGCAGTTCGGCACGTTGTCCGAGGGTGAGCGCAAGCGGGTGCAGATCGCGCGGGCGCTCATGCCCGACCCCGAGCTGCTGCTGCTCGACGAGCCGGCGGCGGGCCTCGACCTCGGCGGCAGGGAGGACCTCGTGCGCCGCCTGTCGGCGCTCGCGCTCGACCCGAGGTCGCCCACGATGGTCATGGTCACCCATCACGTGGAGGAGGTGCCGAAGGGCTTCACCCACGGCATGCTGCTGCGCCACGGTTCGGCCGTGGCGCAGGGGCAGATCGAGCACGTGATGACAGCGGACAACCTGAGCCGCACGTTCGGCATCCCGCTCGGTCTCGACCAGGGCATGGACGGCCGGTGGTATGCCCGACCCCACCCCCACGGGTGATCTTGTACGGCTACCGCCCTACGATCGGGCGTTAGCCGTAGCAAGGGGGAGCGTTGACACCGTGGGAGGCCGTCGCCGTCTTCGCCGCCGGTATCGCCGCCGGAGGCATCAACACGATCGTCGGGTCAGGGTCGCTGATCACCTTTCCGACGCTGCTCGCGGTGGGCCTGCCCCCTGTCGTGGCCAACGTGTCCAACACGATCGGCCTGGTGCCGGGTTCGCTGACCGGGGCGCTCGGCTACCGCGAGGAGCTCAAGGGGCAGCGCGAGCGCCTGGTCCGGCTCGGCGCGGCCTCGCTGGCCGGGGCGCTGATCGGCGGCGCGCTGCTGCTGGTGCTGCCGCAGAGCGTCTTCGGGGTCGTCGTGCCGGTCCTGATCGCGCTGGCGTGTGTGCTGGTCGTGTTCCAGCCCCGGATCAACGTCTGGCTGGCCCGCCGGCGTGAGCACGCCCACCCCCACGGCGGGCCGTGGTTGTGGGCGGGCGTGCTGGGCGCGGGCGTCTACGGCGGCTACTTCGGCGCCGCGCAGGGTGTGGTGCTGCTCGGGCTGCTCGGGGTGTTCCTCGACGAGGACTTGCAGCGGGTCAACGCGGCCAAGAACGTGCTCGCGCTGATCGTCAACGCGGCTGCCGCCGTACTCTTCATCGCGGTCGCGAAGGTCGACTGGCTCGCCGTGCTGATGGTGGCCCTTGGCGCGATCATCGGCGGTTATCTCGGTGCCAGGGTGGGGCGCAGGCTCCCCGCACCCGTCCTGCGCGGCTTCATCGTGGTGGTCGGCATCACGGCGATCGTGAAGTTGCTCACGGACTAGGGCGCTAGGCCGGGAGGGTGAAGCCTTCGGGCGGTGTGCCCTCGACGAACAGCATCCCCACTCGGACCCCGCCCTCTCGCAGCTCCCGGGCGTGCCGGTATTCGGGGGAGTCGTACCACTCGCGGATCCGCTCCATGTCGGGAAATTCCAGGACGCGTCAGATGGCCGAAGGAGGGCCCGGGGCGATCTCACTGCGCGGCGTCGCCCGCGAGATGGGGATGACCGCTCGCGCGTTCTACAGCTACTTCCCCACCCGGGACGACCTGATCACAGCGCTGATCGGGGAAATCGCCGCCTCGCTCTCAGAGGCGACGGAGAGCGCGACCAATGCCGTGCCCGCCGGCGACTCCGGCGGCAGACTGCTGGCGTGGGGCCAGGCGCTGAGGGAGTGGGCGCTGGCCCACCCGGAGAGCTTCCGGCTGTTCTACGGCCACCCCGTCCCCGGCTACCAGCCGCCTGAGGACGGGCCGGTGGACCAGGCCGCACGCCGTGTCTGCCGCGAGCTGACCCGCCTGGTGGCGGTCGCGTGGCCGCACGCGCGCCACAGCCAGCCCGAGGACACCTCCTGGTCCGACCTCAACCCCGACTACGTCGCGAAGATCCGGGCCGACCTGCCGGACGTGCCGCCGGCCGCCGCGGCGCTCGCCCTGCGCGTCTGGGGCAGGATGCACGGCCTGGTGGCCCTGGAGATCGACGGCCACATCCAGCCCGTCGCGGTCAACCCGGCGGCACTGCACCGCGCCGAGATGCTCGACCTGGTCAGGTCACTGGGCCTGGACCAGCCCCCGGAGGAATGAGGGGGAGCGGGCGATGCATGCGGGCAGAGCCGCCACGACCTCTACGGTAGAGCCGGGCGGACCTGGATCATGCCGTCTTCCGAGACCCGCGTCTCGAAGGTCGGCTGGGGGGCGGTCGCCGGTCCGTGGGCGACAGAGCCGTCGGCGAGGCGGAACGTGCTGCCGTGCCAGGGGCAGGTCACGCAGACTTCGCCGTTCAGCATGGTGATCTTGCCCTGGTGCAGGGGCCCGGCGAGGTGGGAGCAGTGGTCGGCGAGCACGATCACCTGGGTGCCGCGCCGCAGCACGAACAGATCGATGTAGCCGAGTCGCCGGGTGACCGGCCGCCCGTCGGGAAGGTTCTTGATCTGCCCCATGTCGTGCCACCCGAGCGGCACGAGATGGGCGACCGATTCGGCGTGGTTGGCCCCGGCCGCCTGCCGGTAGGCCATGTGGCCGCCGAGATAACCGCCGACGGTGGCGGCGGTGAGGCCCATGAACCCCGTGATGCGCCCGGCCCGCTCGCGCCCCGCCAGCCGGAGGAGCAGCGACGCGGTGTACATCCCGAGCGCGGTGACGTTGGACAGCGCGTGCACGAAGCCCACACGCTGCTGTTCGCGGTGGAGGGACGACCAGTCGACGATGCCGGCCGCCGCCGTGGGGAGCGCCCCGCCGATGCCCGCCGCGAGAAGGGTGCGGGTGGCCCGCCCGTCGCCGTGGGCGAGATCGAGTACGGCTGTCGCCATCCAGCAGCCGAGGGTGAAGTTGGCGAACGGGGGATGCAGGGGTTTGCCGGTCGGCACACCGTGCAGGAAGTCGCGCAGTGCTCCTGGGCGGACGCGTTGTCTGACGGCCTTGGCGAGCACGATGATGGGCCCGTCGAACACGGTCGAGTGTTCGAGCCGGTCGGTGAGATCATCCGGCGGCACTATGCGTTTCAGGGTCTTACGCCCTGGCTTCACGGCTTCCTTCACCACTGCCCCCTATCGGCCTGCCGAGCGTCCCGCCTGCGGCCGCGAGCGGCCTGCGGTGGGGGGTGAAATGCGCATCATGTGACCTACCCGGATGAATCCCGGGAAATCCACCCTTGTGGTCCGGTGTTCACTCCTCGGCCAGGTGCCCCCGTTGCACGGAAAGCTCGACCAGCTCGCGGGCGTAGGCGCCCAGCGTGGGCGAACCCGCGTCGATGATCTTCACGTTGCGCCTCACCTGGTCGGCCGTGACCTTGTAAAGCTTCCATGTGCCGCCCTCGGTGTGGTGGTTCGCGAGCAGCGGCGCGAATCGGTCGAGAGCTTTGGCGAATTTTGCCTCGGGCGTGACCCGGTCTTCAAACTCGTCCCAGAGTGCACGCAGCTTGGTGTTCTGGTCCTCGGGCAGCAGGCCGAAGATGCGGTCGGCGGCCTGACGCTCCCGCTCTGCCTGGATAAGCACCGCCTCGGCGTCGTAGATGAAGGTGTCACCCGCGTCGATCTCCACCAGGTCGTGGATGAGGAGCATCGCGACGACCCGTTCGAGATCGATGCCGGGTGGGGCGTGCTCGGCCATGACCAGGGCGAGCATGCACAACTGCCAGGAGTGCTCTGCGTCGTTCTCGCGGCGCGAACCGTCCAGAAGGGTGTTCCTCCGGATCACGCGCTTGAGCTTGTCAATCTCCTGCACGAATGCGACTTGGAGGTGGAGACGGTCCAGCAAAGGCACGGTAGTCACCTGAGCAAGCCTAGTGGTGATCAACTCCTTGACAAGGCTGGACCCGGTCGTGGGCGAAACCTTCCCGAGCGACGGCTCACGCCACCGGGTGATGGCGCGAGCCGTACTCGGGTCATGTCGCGCACGCGCCGGGGGCACGTGCCGCGGCCGTCAGGAGATGCCGAGCCCCTGGGCCACGCCCTGGCCGAGATCCTTGTGGATGTTGGTCCAGTAGTCGGCGACCCGGTGCTTCATCTCGGTCGTGACCTCCGGCGCGGAGGCGTGGCCGACGATGTTGCTCACCAGGTTGGCCCGGTCGGTGTCGGAGAGCACGTTCTCCCACAGGGCACGCGGCTGGACGTAGTCGTCGTCCTCGGCGTGCTTGGTGTAGGCGCTCCGCAGGATCTCGCCGGAGATGTGGTAGCCCTCCCCCTCGTAGAGCGAGGGGTCGGCCGCCGGGCCGCCCACGCTGTTCGGGGCGTAGACGGGGTCCGTGGAGTTCTTGTACCTCATCGCGCCGTCTTTGTTGTAGCTGTGGACGGGCACCTTCGGCGCGTTGACCGGAAGTTGCAGGTAGTTCGGGCCGATGCGGTAGCGGTGGGTGTCCGGGTAGGAGAACAGCCGCCCCTGGAGCATCTTGTCTGGAGACGGACCGATACCCGGCACCAGGTTGGCCGGCTCGAAACCGGCCTGCTCGACCTCGGCGAAGTAGTTCTCCGGGTTCCGGTTGAGCACGAACCGGCCGATCGTGATCTCCGGGTAGTCACTGTGCGGCCACACCTTGGTGAGGTCGAACGGGTTGAACCGGTAATCCGCCGCCGCCTCGAACGGCATGATCTGCACGTTGACCCGCCACGCCGGGTGGTCGCCGCGCTCGATGGCGGTGTGCAGGTCGCGGATGTGGAAGTCCGCGTCCTCGGCCGTCATCGCCTTGGCCTCGCCGGCGGTGAAGTTCTCGATGCCCTGCTCGGTCTTGAAGTGATACTTCACCCAGTACTTCTCTCCGGCCGCGTTGTACCAGAGGAAGGTGTGGGAGCCGAAGCCGTGCATATTGCGCCAGGTCTTCGGGGTGCCCCGGTCCGTCATCAGGAAGGTCACCTGGTGGGCAGACTCGGGGGACAGGGTCCAGAAGTCCCACTGCATGTTGTTGTCACGCGTGTGGGTGTCCGCCCTGCGCTTCTGCGAGTGGATGAAGTCGGAGAACTTCGAGGGATCGCGGATGAAGAAGATCGGCGTGTTGTTCCCGACGATGTCGTAGTTGCCGGCGTCGGTATAGAACTTGATGGCGAACCCGCGCGGGTCACGCGCAGTGTCGGCGCTGCCCAGCTCACCGGCCACCGTCGAGAAACGCAGGAAAAGCTCGGTCTCCTTGCCCTTGGTGAACAACGACGCCTTGGTGAACTGACTGACGTCCTCGGTGATCTGCAAGATGCCGTAGGCCCCACCGCCCTTGGCGTGCACGACACGTTCAGGGACACGTTCACGGTTGAACTGCGCCATTTTCTGGATCACATAGTGGTCCTGCATAAGCAGGGGGCCGTTGGGCCCGACGGACAACGAGAACTCATCACTCGGCGCGGGGATCCCCGAGTCCGTGGTGGTGATCGGCCTTTCGGTCATTGCGCGGTCCTCCAGATTCTCCGTTGAAAAGGAGTACGGCTTACGCCGACACGACTCCGTTAGTTCCCCTTGGTCTGGCATCTCGGACAGATGCCCCAAAAGGTGATGTCAGCCTCGTCTACCAGGTAGCCGCTGGTGTCGGTGGGATCGAGGCAGGGCGCCTGCCCCTTCACACAGTCCACATCGGTCACCGAGCCGCACGTCCGGCAGACGAGGTGGTGGTGGTTGTCGCCCACCCGCGCCTCGTAGCGTGCCGGGCTGCCCATCGGCTCGATCTTCCGGAGAAGACCGGCCTCGTGCAGCGCGCGCAGCGCGTCGTAGACGGCCTGCAGGGACACCTGGCCCACGTGCTCCCGCGTCCGGCGGTGGATGGAGTCCACGTCGAGGTGGCCCCCCTCCCGCACCGTTCGCAGTATCGCCAACCGCGCGGCGGTCACCCGTAGGCCCACTTGTCGCAAAACGTCGGCATCCCCCATGTATGCCACAGTATGTCGTTTTATTGAATGACTCAAGTAAAGGAACTATCCAAGTTGGACCCGGTCGGATCTCCCCTGGGCGAGTTGTCCCATCCGTGCCGCGGAGAGATGGCATGCTCAGTGCACGATGAACAGATTTCCCCATATAGACGCAGTGGCCCGAGATAGCACCATGGCCGCCCCACGCCGACGGCGCGCGCCACGAGCCGGCCGGCTCGCGGGCGTCGCCGCACTGACGGCGAGCGCACTGCTGGCCGCGGCCTGCTCGGCCGCCGAATCCGCCGGGGTGGCCAAGGAGCCCTCGACCTCGGCCAAGGCCAAGGCCAACACCAGTGCCCCGCAACCCGGTCATGCGACCGAGAACAAGCTTGAGCGCAAGCCGTACACCATCGCCTTCGGCGGAGACGTGCACTTCGAAGGGCTGCTCCGCCCGAGACTCAACAACCCGAAGACCGCTCTCGGCCCGATCGCCCCGGTCCTGCGCAAGGCGGATCTCGCGATGGTCAACCTGGAGACCGCGGTCACCACCGGCGGCACGCCCGCGCCCGGCAAGCAATATGTCTTCCGCGCGCCGCCGTCGTCCCTGACGGCGCTCCGGGCGGCCGGAGTGGACGTGGCCTCGCTCGCCAACAACCACGGCATGGACTTCATGGAGAGCGGCCTCAAGGACTCGCTCGCCAACGCCAGGCGCGCGAAGTTCCCGCTGATCGGAGTGGGCAACAACGCCGACCAGGCATATCGCCCCTTCCGCAGAACGGTCAACGGCAACCGGGTGGCCGTGATCGCGGCGACGCAGGTGCTCGACACGGAGTTCATCCAGGCGTGGACCGCCACCGACAGCAAGGGCGGGCTGGCCTCGGCGAAGAACGAGCAGCGGTTGCTTCAGGAGGTTCGTGCGGCCCGCCGCAACTCCGACACCGTCATCGTCTTCCTGCACTGGGGGGCCGAACTCGCCGCCTGCCCCACCGACGTGCAGCGGAGCCTGGCGAGAAAGCTCATCACCGCCGGCGCCGACGTGATCGTCGGTGGGCACGCGCACATCTTGCTCGGTAGCGGATATATGAGCGGACGCTATGTGAACTATGGCTTGGGGAACTTTGTCTTCTACAACTGGGGGCCACAGACCGGAAAGACCGGTGTGCTCACGTTGACGATCAATGGCAGAAAGGTGATTAAGGACCAGTGGACGCCTGCCACCATCCAGGGTGGAGTGCCGGTCCCGCTTCGGGGTCCGGCCCAGCGGCAGGCGGTGAACTCGTGGAAGAACCTGCGCACGTGTGCCGGACTTAACGCCACTCCGGGGGATGAATCGACCAGGTAGTCAGCTCGCGCACAGATAACCTCCCTAGATCATTATTCTCTTGGGAGGTCGTCCTTCCGCATCCGGCAGGCCCCTGGCATAGGCACGGCGCGGTGCCTGACCAGGTCAGACGGCGCGTTATCCGAGGCGGGGGCGGCCGAGAACGGAAAAGGTCCGCCTGAGGTATTGCTGGGTAAGAACTGACTCGGAACGCTCCAAGAGGGCAAGATATATGGAGTGTCCACCCTGCCTTGTGAGGATCGAGAGGGACAGGAGACCGCCCCCCTCCGTCGTCGTCCCACCCAGCGCCGCAGCGCGCGGCGAGTTGAGCGCATGCTCGACGCCTGTGCCGAATTGCTCGACGAAATCGGCTATGAAGCGCTGTCCACGACCCGGATCGCTGATCGCGCGGGCGTCGCGATCGGCTCGGTCTATCAGTTCTTCCCGGATAAGAAGGCCATCGCGGAGGCGCTGACCAGGCGCAACGTGGAGTTCTTCGTCACCCGGGTGGGCCGTCGCTTCGTGAGCGAGGACTATCTCAGTTGGTGGGCAGCGATCGACGCCATCATCGATGAATATGTCGACATGCATAGGAGCGTGCCAGGATTCCGCTCCCTCCATTTCAGCGACGTCGTCGACCTCAACCTCATCGATTCGACCTCCGACAACAACACGGTGATCGCGGGCCGGCTGCGCGGATTGTTGCTGAAGGAGTTCGGGCTCGCCGACAGCGAGGAACTCGATCTCGCCGTCCTCGTGGCCGTCGAGGCCGGTGACGCGGTGCTCAAGCTGGCGTTCCGCCGGGATCCCATGGGAGCGCCTGAGATCGTGGATGAGGCCAAGAAACTCGTGCGGGGCTACCTGAGGCAGGAGCTTGGCCCCAGCGCCTCCTAGAGGGGCTCACTCGCCGTCTGGGGCCAGGTCTTCCATGTCGGACTCGGGGGAGAGGTACGGCAGAGCCCCGCCGGGCCTGTGGGGCCGCGTCACGTGGTCTTCTGCGGATTCGGCGCGCCGTGCCGTACCCTCCGGCCGGCCGGACCCCGGGAACGGCCAGTTCCCGAGATCGGGATCGAGCTCGGGCAGGCGGGAGAGCTTCTCATCCTGTTTGCCGGGGAAGTGGTGCGGTGGGGCCTGACTGATCAGCAGGCTTTCCGTGAGTTCCCGCGTCACCTGGACGGGGGATCGTTTCCGCTCGGGGCGCGCCGGGCAGCGGGTCACGGGGATCGGGCCGGCCGCGGTGTTGCGCAGCTCTTTGTCTCTTTCGGAAAGCCGGCCGCGCCAGGCTTTGCGATCGGCGGCCAGCCGGGTCTCCAGGGTGCGGAGATCCCGCTCGGCACGCTCCACGACCTCAAGCCGTCCCGACAGATAACCGGCCGCTCCGGGGATCACTGCAGCGAGGATCAGAGCGCACATCACCGTGAAGGTCATCTGCTTGGACAGCCCCATCGCAGCCCCTTCCTCGGCGTCGTCACCCACCGGTCTTTGTCGGTTATGCCCGTTGACCAGGAAGGACACGCAAAGAGTAGGGAATCATATACGTAACGTTGCCGAACCTGTGTGATGGCCGCTGCGCGTATTGTCCCGGCAAAAAGGTCCGTCGCTAGGTACGCTCGCGGTGTGGCGCATGTGACACGTGAGCACCTTGATCGGCTGCTGGAACAGGCTCTGCTGGCTGACGACCACGCTTCTCTCGCGAGGAAACTCGACGATCTCGCGCAGTCGTACGACTCCGGCGAGGTCTCCAGAGCCGCGATCCTCATGCTCGCGGCCGAGGAATGGCGTCAAGCCGGGCAGGCCGTCCGGGCTCTGACCAGTTTTCAAAGTGCGATCGAAGACGGAGGCGAAGTGGCCGTCGATCCCCGAGCGGGCATCGCGGACACCTTGTTCGAACTCGACCGGGCAGACGAGGCCAGAGAGCTCATCGAGGTGATCCGCTGCGACGACGGTGTGAACACCGCGACCGTGCTGACCGTCGCCGAAACCCTCGTCGCGTATGGCGATCTGCCCGCGGCGCACGAATGGGCCACCAGAGGTGCCCTCTCCGGCCAGAAAGGCACGGGGGAGCACTCCGCCCTGTTGCGCACCCGCTATCGCATCCGCGTCGACCTCGGGCTTCCTGAGGACGAACTCGACGAACTCATCTCCTGAACGGCACGTCCCCCGGGACCGGGTCTCCTCGACAGGTCAGAGGAACATAGGAATGGGCCACGATCCTTGGATCGTGACCCATGTCATCGCACCTGGCGAGGTGTGGGCCCCGCCGTACCTCGGGTGGGGTCGAGTCGCCTCCGGCCGGGCATGGGCTCCGCCGTACTCGGGGTGGGGGCGGCCGGTTCGAGTCGCCTCCGGCCGGGCATGGGCTCCGCCGTACCCTCCCCGCAGTCGGCCTCCAGTCGGTGGAAGCGGACCTGACGGGTGGGGAGCGCGTTGTACGGCAGAGCCCTCGTGTCCTCGTGACCGGCGTGGCGCGGCGGCGTGACGATGTGCCCGCTGCCGTCGCCTGCGGTGGAGAGTCTCGCCCGCGAGACGAGACGTTCTGCCCGCCTTTCCTTATCCCAGCTTGTCCTTGAGTGAGGCGCCCGCGCCGCCCAGGGTGTCGGTGAGGGCGGCCCTGGCCGAGGCGGGGTCCGGGACCGCGTCCGGAGCCGGGATCGAGGCCGGAGCGGGCACTGAGAGCGGTGCGGGGACCGGGTGGGCCGCCGCGGGGGGAACCGCGACCGGATTCGAAAGCCCTGGGATGTCACCGGTCGTGAGCGCGAGCCCCGGCGCGTGTGCTTCACCGGGGCGGGGCAGCCACGCGGCCGGTGCGTCGGGAACGGCGGGCAGTCCGGGATAGTCGGGGACACCGGCTATCAGGGTGGGGTCGACGGCTCCTGTGCGGTCCATGTCTCCCGGCATGGACAGGGGCACCGGGGCGGGAGCCGGGCGGTCCGCGAGGATCGGCGCGGGCAGGGCGGGGAGGGCGGACAGCACGGACGCGCCCCAGGCCTCCTCCGGAGCCGCGGCGGCCAGGGGCACGGTGCGGGCGGCGCTCGGGATCGACGCCGCCTCGGGCAGGCCGTACAACCCCAGTGCCGACGCCACCCCCTCGATCGCCACCCACGGGGCCTGGCCCGCCGGGTTGAGCACTGTCGACACGCCCCGGGTCTCGCCGCAGACCGAGACGGCGGCGCCTGCCGAACCGAGTGTGCCCGTCGAACCGAGCGCGCCGACCGGGCTGAAGAGGTGCATGGGGTCGACCACTGTGCAAAGTGTGTCCGCTCCCGCCGGGCCGGGGCCCAGCCATTGGGCCGTGGTGAGCACGGCGGTGGCGGCGAGGATTGCTCGGACTTTCCGTGATGCGTTGAACATGCGCGTCCCCCTGATGGTGTTCGGTTGTCCGACGGACGCGAACGTAGCCACGGGAGAGACACCGGGCGGCGGGTTAGCCCAATGCCGAGGCCGGGATAACCCAATGGTGGGCAAGCCCTTACCTGCCTCGCTGGAGTGTTGGGTGGCCGTTGGCAGACACCGTAGACGGGCATCGCATCGATTTGATCTTGACCTCCGGGGCGATCGCCCGTGATCGGCCGGAATCTGCCCCCCGGCCCCCGCTGGCGGACGTGCGTCTCCGACCTGCGACATATCCGGGCCGCAGGGGACGTCGAAAGTCGCATTCCCCAACCGATCTTTCAGCCGAGGTCGAGCCGCGCCCGTTTCAGGAGCATGGACGCCATGTCAGCAACACCTCTGCGCGGCGTCTTGGCCACGGGCGTCGCCCTGCTCGCGTTCGCCGCGCCCGCCGCCGCCGTTCCCACCCCCGCGCCGTCCGCCTCCCCGCCGGCCTCCACCCCACGCCCCGCCCCCACCGACCCGGGAGTGACCCCCGTGCTGCCCCAGCCGACGGGCCCCCGCGCGGTGGGCACGACGACGCTGCATCTGGTGGACGACTCCCGCCCCGACCCCTGGGCGCCCGAGGAGAAGGCGCGGGAACTCATGGTCTCGCTGTGGTATCCCACGAAGGCCACGAGTGGCCCGCGGGCGACCTATATGACCACCGAGGAGGCGGAGATGATGCTGCAAGGGCAGAAACTCTTCCAGCTCTCCCCGGCGGCGGTCGGCAGGACCAGGACCCACGCGGTCGCCGACGCCCCACCGGCCGGCCGTAAACGATCGCTGCCTCTGGTCGTCCTGTCCCCGGGCTTCACGATGCCGCGCACCTCACTGACGAGCCTGGCGGAGGAACTCGCGAGTCGTGGCTACCTTGTGGCGGGAATCGACCACAAATACGAGTCATACGGTGCGAAGTTTCCGGGCGGACTGGCCACCTGCCTCGCCTGCGCGGAGCAGGAGCAGGACGCGCACAAGGCCGGTGACAAGATCACCAGGGGCCGGCAGGCCGACGTATCCTTCGTGCTCGACCGGCTGACCGGGCCGAACCCCGCCTGGAAACACAGCGCGCTGATCGACCGCACCAAGATCGCCATGGGGGGCCACTCCGTCGGCGGCAACAGCTCCGCGTGGACCATGGTCAAGGATTCGCGGGTGCGCGCCGGAGTCAACCTCGACGGGTGGTTCTTCGTGCCGCTGCCCGAGTCCGGCCTCTCCCGGCCGTTCATGGTGATCGGCGACGACCAGTTCAGCAAGCCGGGCGCCGGCAATGCGTCATGGGACCGCGACTTCACGCGTATGACCGGGTGGAAACGCTGGCTGACCCTGGCCGGCGGGCACCACGCGTCCTACACCGACTTTCCGCTCATCCTCAAACAGCTCGACTTCGACCTCGGGGTGCCGGTCTCCGGTGCCCGTTCGATGGAGATCACCCGCGCTTATGTCGGCGCCTTCTACGACCTGCACCTGCGCAAGCGACCCCAGCCGCTGCTCAACGGCCCCTCCAAGCGCTATCCCGAGGTGAAGTTCCACACCCGCTGACGCACCGGCGACGCGGCGCCCCGGCCGCCCACGCGGGTACGGCGAAGCCTTTCGGGGGCTTCGCCGTACTTCCCGTGGCCTTGAGGACCGAAGGCTCAGACCTTGCCCACCGACAGCGTGTCGCCGGCCTCGTCAAGCTCGACCAGCACCTCGTCGCCGTCGTGCACGGCGCCGGACAGCACCTCCCTGGCCAGTTTGTCGCCGATTGCCGACTGCACCAGACGGCGCAGCGGGCGGGCGCCGTACAACGGGTCGTAGCCCGTCAGAGCGAGCCAGTCGCGGGCCGCCGGTGTGACGGTCAGGGTCAGCCTGCGGTCGGCGAGGCGGGCCGCGAGGGAGGCGATCTGGAGGTCGACGATGCGGGTCAGCTCCTCGGAGCCGAGGGCGTCGAACAGGATCACGTCGTCGAGCCGGTTGAGGAACTCCGGCTTGAACGACTTGCGCACGGCCTCCATCACGGCGGTGCGTTTGGCGCCGTTTTCCATCAAGGGGTCGACGAGGTATTGCGACCCGATGTTGGAGGTGAGGATCAGGATGACGTTCCTGAAGTCGACGGTGCGTCCCTGCCCGTCGGTCAGACGGCCGTCGTCGAGCACCTGCAGCAGGATGTCGAAGACCTCGTGGTGGGCCTTCTCGACCTCGTCGAGCAGCACGACCGTGTAGGGCCGGCGCCGCACGGCCTCAGTGAGCTGGCCGCCCTCCTCGTAGCCGACATAGCCGGGAGGGGCACCGACGAGCCGCGCCACGGAGTGCTTCTCGGAATATTCGCTCATGTCGATGCGGGTCATCGCCCGCTCGTCGTCGAACAGGAACTCCGCGAGGGCCTTGGCCAGCTCGGTCTTGCCGACGCCGGTCGGGCCGAGGAAGAGGAAGGAGCCGGTCGGGCGGTCGGGGTCGGAGATGCCCGCGCGGGCGCGGCGCACCGCGTCGGACACCGCGCGCACCGCCGCGGCCTGCCCGATCAGCCGGCTGCCGATCTCGTCCTCCATGCGCAGCAGCTTGGCCGTCTCGCCTTCGAGCAGGCGGCCGGTAGGCACGCCGGTCCACGACGAGACGACTTCGGCGATGTCGTCGGGGCCGACCTCCTCCTTGACCATCGGCTTGGAGTCGGTCCCCTCGGCCGCCGCCGAGGCGTCGGCGAGCTCCTTCTCCAGGCGCGGCACATCGGCGTACATAATGCGGGAGGCGGCTTCGAAGTCGCCGTCGCGCTGGGCGCGCTCGGCCGCCGACCGGACCTCGTCGAGCTGCTTCTTCAGCTCGCCGACCCGGTTGAGCCCGGCCTTCTCCCGCTCCCACCTGCCGACGAGCGCGTTGAGCTCCTCCTGGCGGTCGGCGAGATCCTTGCGGATCTTCGACAGGCGCTGGCGGGCCGCCTCGTCGGTCTCCTTGGCGAGCGCGAGCTCCTCCATGCGCATGCGGTCGACAGAACGCTGCAGCTCGTCGATCTCCACCGGCCGTGAGTCGATCTCCATGCGCAGCCGCGAGGCCGCCTCGTCGACCAGGTCGATGGCCTTGTCCGGCAGGAACCTCGCGGTGATGTAGCGGTCGGACAGGGCGGCGGCGGCCACGAGCGCGCCGTCGGCGATCTGCACCTGGTGGTGGCCCTCGTAACGCCCCTTCAGCCCGCGCAGGATCGCGATCGTGTCCTCCACGCTCGGCTCACCGACGTAGACCTGCTGGAAGCGGCGCTCAAGCGCGGGGTCCTTCTCGATGCGCTCGCGGTATTCGTCGAGCGTCGTCGCGCCGATCATGCGCAGCTCGCCCCGGGCCAGCATGGGCTTCAGCATGTTGCCGGCGTCCATCGCGCCCTCGGCCGCGCCCGCGCCGACCATCGTGTGCAGCTCGTCGATGAACGTGACGATCTGGCCGTCGCTCTGCTTGATCTCGTTGAGGACGGCCTTCAGCCGCTCCTCGAACTCACCGCGGAACTTCGCACCCGCCACCATCGCGCTCAGGTCGAGGGCGACCAGGCGCTTGTTGCGCAGGCTCTCCGGCACGTCGCCCGCGACGATGCGCTGGGCGAGGCCCTCCACGACCGCGGTCTTGCCCACGCCGGGCTCGCCGATGAGCACCGGGTTGTTCTTCGTGCGGCGCGACAACACCTGCACGACGCGGCGGATCTCCGAGTCACGGCCGATCACCGGGTCGAGCCTGCCGGACCTCGCCCGCTCGGTGAGGTCGACGCCGTATTTCTCCAGTGCCTGATAAGTGGACTCAGGCGTCGCGCTCGTGACCCGCGCGTGGCCCCTGACCTTCTCAAACGCGTCGAGCAGCGCGTTCGGCGTCGCGCCCTGCCCCTTGAGCAGGTCGGCCACGGGGCCGCCGTCGGTCGCGAGCCCCACCAGCAGGTGCTCGGTCGAGACGTATTCGTCCTCCAGCTGCTTGGCGCGCTGCGCCGCCGTGTTGAGCACCGTGAGCAGCTGCCGCGAACTCGCCGGCGCGCTGACCGTCGCCCCCGACGCCTTGGGCAGCGCCGCGAGCGCCTCCTCGGCCTTGGAACGCAGCACCTTCCAGTCGGCGCCCACGGCTTCGAGCAGCGGAACGGCGGTGCCCTCGCTCTGCGCCAGCAGCGCGGCGAACAGATGGAAGGGCGAGACTTCGGGATTGCCCTCGGCTGCCGCCCTCCGGATCGCTGAGGAGAGCGCCTCCTGGCTCTTCTGGGTGAGCTTGTAGTCCATGCGTGATCCGCCTCGTTAGTTCATAACCCCGTGGTGATTGCGCGCCGTGCCACGCACGACCACACCTGAGTACGGCAGAGCCCGGCGGGCCGGTCGCCCCGGAGCCGGTGACGTGGTGGAACGTGGAGGGCGCCGCGAGATGCCGGCCGGACGCGTCAGGGGGGGAGCTCGTAGCGGATCAACGCGCGAATGGTCGCCATCTCAGCCCTCAGCCTCATGACCTCGTCGTGGAGGCGGAGGTTTTCACTCTCCAATTGGAGAATGCGTTTGATGCCCGCGAGGTTGATGCCCTCCTCCTGGGAGAGGCGCTGAACCTCGCGGAGCAACACGATGTCGCGAGTCGAGTAGAGACGCCCCCGGCCTGCCGTGCGACCTGGACTGACAAGCCCCATCCGGTCGTATTGCCGCAATGTCTGCGGGTGCAGCCCGGAAAGCTGGGCGGCCACCGAGATGACATAGACCGGTGTGTCGTCGGACAGATTGAAATAGTTGGCGTCCATCGGCTCACTCGCTTCTGGCCTGCTGGATCAAATCGGCACGAAGGTCGGGCCCGTTGACAGTGTCGCGGAACTCCTCGAGCACCGCGCGTGCCTTGTCGTTGAGCTCCTGCGGCACCGCGACCTCGACGGTGACGAGCAGGTCGCCCTTGGTGCCGTCCTTGCGGGTGGCGCCGCGGCCCCGCACCCGGAAGGTGCGGCCGTTGGGCGTGCCCTCGGGGATGCGCAGGGTCACCGGCATCGACTTGAGCGTGGGCACCTTGATCTCAGCGCCCAGCGCGGCTTCGGTGAACGTCACCGGGACGGTCAGGGTGAGGTTGTCGCCGGTGCGGCCGAAGACTGTGTGCGGTTTGACGTGAACCTGGACGTAAAGGTCGCCCGCCGGGCCGCCGTTCTCCCCCGGGGCGCCCTTGGCCTTGAGCCGGATGCGCTGCCCGTCGGCGACGCCGGCCGGGATGCGGGCCTGGATCGAGCGGGTGCTCTTGCCCCGGCCGCTGCCCTCGCACACCGGGCAGGGGTCGTCGACGAGCAGACCCCGGCCCCGGCAGTCGCGGCACGGCTCGGAGAAGGCGAAGGTGCCGAGGTTGCGGCTGGCCTGGCCGCTGCCCTCGCAGGTCGGGCAGACTCTAGGCGTCGTCCCGGCCTTGGCGCCGGTGCCGGTGCACGCCGCACACGCCGACGAGCTGGTCAGCCTGAGCGAGACGGTGGTGCCTTCCGCAGCCTCGGTGAACGAGAGGGACACCTCCGACTCGATGTCCTGGCCGCGGCGGGGCCGGCTGGTGGTGGTCGTGCGACCACCACCGCCCCGGTTGAACAATCCGCCGAAGATGTCGCCGATGCGCTCACCGGCTCCACCGGACCCGCCCGGCGCGCTGCCGCCGAACAGGTCGCCGAAGTCGAACGGGAATCCGCTGCCGCCTGGACGGCCCGCCCCGCTGCCCGCATAGCCGCCGAGCCCGGATCCGAACAGCGTGCGCGCCTCGTCGTATTCCTTGCGGCGCTTGGCGTCGGACAGGACGTCGTAGGCCTCCGAGACCTCTTTGAACTTCTTCTCGGTCTCGGTGCTGCCCTGATTGGCGTCAGGGTGGTATTTCCTGGCCAGCTTGCGGTAGGCCTTCTTGATCTCGTCCGCCGTGGCGGTCTTCGAGACACCAAGGACCGCGTAGTAGTCCTTCTCCAGGTAGTCCTTGGTGCTCATCTACGCGTCATCCTTCGCTTGTGGTGGGGGCCGTGTCAGTTGTCGTCGGAGAGGATGTCGCCGCCGGCGAGGCCGGCGCTCTGTGCCGAGTCATCGGGCTCGGCCACCGCCACCCTGGCCGGGCGCAGCACCCGGTCGCCGATGCGATAGCCAGGCTGGAGGATCTCCACGCAGGTCGGCTCGGTGACGTCGCTCGAGTAGCTGTGCATCAGCGCCTCGTGCACCATCGGGTCGAACGGGTCGCCCTTCGCGCCGAACGGCTCGAGCCCGAGCTTGGTCAGCGTGCCCTCCAGCGACTCGCCGACCTTGGCGAAGCCCCCGGTCAGCTCACCGTGGTCGCGCGCCCGGCCGATGTCGTCGAGCACCGGCAGCAGCTCGGTCAGCGCTCCCGCCACGGCCTGCTCACGCACTGCGACCCGATCGCGCTCCACCCTCTTGCGATAGTTGGAGTATTCGGCCTGCAGGCGCTGCAGGTCACCCGTGCGCTCGGCGAGCTGGGCGACCAGGTCGGCGTCGGCCCCCGACGCCGCCTCGGCGGGACCTGCGGACGGGGGGGCCGCGGGCGGCGCCGGCGTGTCCGCCGGTTTGCCCGAGGCGTCCCGAACCTGCCCGGTCTTCGGGTCGATCTTCCGATTGTCGCGGATCACCGGCTCCTCCTCGGGCCCGTTCTCACGCGTGTTCACGAGCGTGCTCCCCTCGCCGCGAAGGTCACTTGTCCTTCTTGGGCTCGTCGTCCACGATCTCGGCGTCGACGACGTCGTTGTCGGCGCCGCCGGCCGCCTGGTCACGGTCATCCGCCGAGGCGCTCTGGGCACCGTCGCCCGAGGCGGACTGCTGGGCGTAGATGGCCGAACCCATCTTCTGGCTGACGGTCGCGAGCGTCTCGGCCGCCGTGCGGATCGCCGGGACGTCGGTGCCCTCAAGGGCCTTCCTCAGATCGGCGAGGGCGGACTCGACCTCGGCCTTGACGTCGGACGGCACCTTCTCATCGTTTTCCCGGAGGAACTTGTCCGTCTGGTAGGCCAGCGCGTCCGCGTTGTTGCGGACCTCGGCCTCCTCGCGGCGTGACTTGTCCTCCTCGGCGTATTTCTCCGCCTCGCGCATCATGCGCTCGATGTCGTCCTTCTGCAGGGCGGAGCCGCCGGTGATCGTCATCGACTGCTCCTTGCCGGTGCCGAGGTCCTTGGCGGAGACGTTGACGATGCCGTTGGTGTCGATGTCGAAGGTGACCTCGATCTGCGGGATGCCGCGCGGCGCCGGCGCGATGCCGGTCAGCTCGAAGGTGGCGAGCTTCTTGTTGGCCGCGGCGATCTCACGCTCGCCCTGGTAGACCTGGATCTGCACCGACGGCTGGTTGTCCTCGGCCGTGGTGAAGACCTCGGAGCGCTTGGTCGGGATAGTGGTGTTGCGCTCGATGATCTTGGTGAAGATGCCGCCCTTGGTCTCGATGCCGAGGGACAGCGGGGTGACGTCGAGCAGCAGGACGTCCTTGACCTCGCCCTTGAGCACACCGGCCTGGAGCGCGGCGCCGATGGCCACGACCTCGTCCGGGTTGACGGTCTTGTTGGGCTCCTTGCCGCCGGTCAGCTCCTTGACGAGCTCGGTCACGGCGGGCATGCGGGTCGAGCCGCCGACGAGCACCACGTGCGCGATGTCCGCGACCTTGATGCCGGCGTCCTTGATCACCTGGTGGAAGGGGCCCTTGCAGCGGTCGAGCAGGTCCTGGGTGAGGCGCTGGAACTCGGCCCGGGTGAGCTTCTCGTCCAGGTGCAGCGGGCCCTCGGCCGATGCCGTGATGTAGGGCAGGTTGATGGAGGTCTCCGACTGGCTGGAGAGCTCGATCTTGGCCTTCTCCGAGGCCTCGCGCAGACGCTGGAGCGCCATCTTGTCCTTGGACAGGTCGACGCCGTGCGCGTTCTTGAACCGCTTGACCAGCTCGTCGACCACGCGCTGGTCCCAGTCGTCGCCGCCGAGGTGGTTGTCACCGCTGGTGGCCTTCACCTCGACGAAGCCGTGGCCGTCCTCGTCGGAGCCGACGTCGAGCAGCGAGACGTCGAAGGTGCCGCCGCCGAGGTCGAAGACCAGGACGGTCTCGTCCTTCTCCTTGTCCAGCCCGTAGGCGAGGGCGGCGGAGGTCGGCTCGTTGATGATGCGGAGCACGTTGAGGCCCGCGATCTGGCCGGCTTCCTTGGTGGCCTGACGCTGAGCGTCGTTGAAGTAGGCCGGAACGGTGATCACCGCGTCGGTGATCTTCTCACCGAGATAGGACTCGGCGTCCTGCTTCAGCTTCTGCAGGACGAACGAGCTGATCTGCTGGGGTGTGAACTTCTTGCCGTCGATCTCGACGGACCAGTTGGTGCCCATCTCCCGTTTGACCGAGCGGATCGTCCGGTCGACGTTGGTGACGGCCTGCCGCTTGGCGACCTCGCCCACGAGGACTTCGCCGTTCTTCGCGAAGGCGACCACGGACGGCGTGGTCCGGGAGCCCTGCGCGTTGGCGATGACGGTGGGCTCACCGCCCTCAAGGATAGAGACGACGGAGTTGGTCGTCCCCAGGTCGATTCCTACCGCACGTGCCATGAGTACGTCCTTGTAGTCAAAGTTGAGTCGGTCCGACTCAATGTTGGGGGAGCGCCTGACGTTTGTCAAACGACTTGAGTCTATAGGGCTCAACCTTCTGACGCGGGGCTTCATTCCCCTATGGATCACGGTCAAGCCCCTATGGATCACTGTCGAGCCGCCTCACCGGGCCGGGAGCGAACCCCCGGCCGTCTTACGGCCCCCAGATGTCTTACGGCGAAGGCCCGCTTTCCGTTCCCGGCCCCGCTCTCGCGATCACACACTTTTTTGGGGTGGCGTCCCGTGAGACACATCTCACGGCGCGGGGCGGGGATGCGCACCTCGGGGGGAAACCCTCGCGACCTGGTTCCCACGGTGTGGTCCGTACGGCGCAGCCCTCCCGGTGTCGCCGGCACAGTGTGGCCCCGCAGGCCGGCAGCCGGGCGGGGCTCGTCTCGCCGCGCGGCCGGGCGCCGCGCGCCCTGGTGCTCACCGGGCACGTAGCGCACTTCCGCGCATCTGATGGAGGCGGCCGCATCTCATGGAAAAGGCCGGTACGGCAGTGCCGTACCGGCCTTTCCCGGCCGCGCGGCCTGCGAGGGGGCCGCGCGGGCCGCCGGTCCGGCCGCCCGGGCCGGTGACCGGTGCGGACGGATCGCGGGGCCGCGGACGCGCCGCGGGCTCGGACGGTCCGAAGATCTCGACGGACCGCGAGATAAAAGCCGTCCGAAGATCTCGACGGACCGCGAGTGAAAGCTGTCCAAAGATCTCGACGGACCGCGGGCTCAGACCTGTCCGGGGTTCTCGGCGAACCGCCGGGTTCAGGTCTGTCTGAAGCTCTCTGCGGACGGCGGGCTCAGGCGCGTCCGAAGATCTCGTTGAAGCGGCCGAGCATCATGTCGGCTCCCTTGTACTGCGAGGCGGTCTCCGCCCCGACGACGCCGGCGCCGGGCATCTGCCCCGCGCCGCCGTTCGGGCCGAGGGGGAGGAGGATGAAGCCGCTGCTCGGCTCATATTCGGTCACGGCGGCCTCGCCGGCGATGAGCGCGCGGATGTTCTCGGCGATCACCTCGCCGTGGCGCATGGCCGAGCCCGCCCGCTTGGCCTCGGGCACGGTGGTGATGTCCCCGAGGGCGAACACCGAGTCGTGCCCGGCGACCTGCAGGGTGCCGCCCACCTGGATCCTGCCGTCCGCCTGCCTCGCGGACGACAGCGTGCCCGTGAGGTAGTCGGTGATCGGGAAGACGCCGTGGCAGCGGAACCAGATGTCCCCGTCGAAGGACTCTCCCGCCTCGGTGGTGACAGTGAAACCCCCGCGCACCCCGTCGAGCGACGGCGGCTCGGCGGCCGGGCTGCCGAGCGCCAGGCGCACGCCGAGGGCGTCGAGCTGGGACCGGATCTCGTCGCGCAACTCCCGGTCGTAGTCCGCGAGGATCTCGGCGGCGGGATCGATGAGCACGACCTGCTTGTCCGGCCACTCCGCCTTGATCTCCCCGGCGAACTCCAGCCCGACCGGTCCTGCGCCGAATAGCACCACCCGCTCGGCCGGCGCGAGCTGGTGGTACGCGGCGCGGTATCTGTCCTGGGCGGCGGCGGTGTCGTCGAGGTTGCTCTTCGCCGGGAACGGATAGCGGGAGCCGGTGGCCAGCACGATGTAGTCGGCGGCCACGGTCTCACCCGAGGCGAGCGTCACCTTCTCGGCGTCCACGCCGACAGCCCTGTCGCGCACGACCCGGCCGCGCGCGAGCAGGTTGTCGTAGGGATAGAAGATCTGCGGCATCCACTCGGGCCGCACGACCGCGCGCAGGGAACCGACGTTGTGGACGAAGGCGTCCCTGGGCTCGATAAGGATGACGTCGGCGACGTCGTCGAGGGCTTTGGCCGCGGCGGCTCCGCCGTACCCTCCTCCGATGATCGCAACGGTTGCGCTCATGGGTGTGTCCTCCTTGTGCGTGTCGCCTGGTGCCAGGCGTCACGTCTCAAGGTAGTTGACGTTTCAACTAACTGCCCAACGGGCCCCTCACCTCTTGAGACGGGCCCCGTCGACGATCTTGCGCTTGCCGATCGGGTGCTTGAGCTTCACCGTGGTCGTTTTCTGTATCGCCAGCTCAATGCACATGACCGAGGCGGCGTTCTTGGCCACGCCCTCATGCAGTGTCACGACGAGCCGCTTGGCGGTGCGCTTCACCGTGACCCGGTCGAGCACATGGCACGGCTCCACCCCCGACCACCACACGAGCTTGATCGCCTTGCCCTTGTACTTGCCCTTGGAGACGGGCTTGGCGCTGATCCACTGCACCGGGCGCGGGTTCAGGGCGTCGCCGGTGGGCTTGGTGGGCTGCGGCCCCTTGGGCCTGGGGGAGGCGGCGGGTCGGTCGTGTACGGCGGAAGCCCCGGAGTGTGAGGTGGGGGCCCCGGAGTGTACGGCGGAGGCCCTGGAGGCCGAGGCGGCGCCCAGCGCGGGCGCGGCCGCCGCCGTGCTCATGATCAGTGTGAGGCATCCGGTGACTGCTAGTCCCATTCGCATATCTATGCTCACGGATCTCGCGGCGAGGTGGTTCACGGGCGTGGTGCGGAGGTGGTCGTGCGGGGTGAGGTGGGCGGGCGCCGGTAGGCTGCGGGGTGGCTTCAGGCCACGGATCCACGCTTCCACCACCGCCAATCACATCGACTCCGCGAGGTGCGCCACATGATCGCGATTCTGGGCACGGGCAAGATGGGCGAGGCCCTCATGTCGGGGTTGCTGCGCGCGGGGTTCAAACCGGGGCAGATCATGGTGACGGCCCGCAGACCTGAGCGGGCTGCGGCGCTGCGTGAGAGTTACGGCGTGCAGGTGGTGTCCAATGTGGAGGCCGCCAAGTCCGCTGAAACGATCATCCTGACGGTCAAGCCGCAGGACATGGCGGGTCTGCTAGCGGAGATCGGCCCCTATGTGCCGGCCGGCCGCCTGGTGATCTCGGCTGCGGCCGGCATCACGACCGCCTTTGTGGAGTCCCGGCTCGGTGACGACGTGCCGGTGGTGCGCGTGATGTCCAACACGCCGGTGCTCGTGGACGAGGCGATGAGCGTGATCTCGGCGGGCGCGCACGCGGGGGAGGAGCACCTCCGCCACACCGAGGAGCTGCTCAACCCGGTGGGCAAGGTCCTGCGCATCCCCGAGTCGCAGCAGGACGCCGCTACCGCGCTGTCCGGCAGCGGCCCGGCCTACTTCTTCTACCTGGTCGAGGCCATGGTCGACGCGGGCATCCTGCTCGGCATGCCGCGCGCCGCGGCGCTCGACATGGTAACCCAGTCGATCGTGGGCGCGGCGATCATGCTGCGCGACTCGGGCGAGCACCCCGTCATCCTCCGCGAGGCCGTCACCTCGCCGGGCGGCACGACCATCGCCGCGATCGCCGAGCTGGAACGCCACAGCGTGCGCGCCGCCTTCCTCGCGGCCATCGAGGCCGCCCGCAACCGCGGCCGCGAACTCGCCTCCGGCTGACCTCGGCGCCGGTCCGCCTCCAGCCGGCGCTCGGCCGGCTCGGCTGCACCTCCGGTCGGCGGCTGGTCGGCTCCGCTCGGCGCCGACCGTGCTTCGCCGGTTGGCGGTCGGCGTTCGCCGCCGGCCGATGCTTCGCCGGCCAGGGTTCCCCGTCGCCGGCGGTCCGCCGACCTCGGTTCGTCTCTGGTTGGCGGTCGGCTGATTCGACCTCACCTCTGCCCGGCGCTCGGCCGGGTTCGCCGCCGGTCGGCCGGGTCGGCAGGGCGACTGGGGCTTCGGTACGGCGGTGCGCACCTATCGCGGCGACTACGGGCCCATCGGCCAGTTCGGCTGGGACGGCGGAGCCGGCACCTCGACGGTGTCACCCTCGGTTGGGGGCGGCCGAGTCGGGTTCGCCCCCGGTTGGCGGTCGGTTGGCGTCGGTTCTCCTTCGGCCTGTTCTCGCAGGTCCAGGTGTGTCCGTCTTCCTTCGAAGGGCTCTTGGCGGTCGCAGATGTGGCGGCAAAAGCATTAGGAAACCTTCTATTCAGAAGGCATCATTTCATCGGCGAATCTGGTGAAATGAGGTCGAAACGTGGCAGACGGGCCCTCGTTATGGTCCAGGGATTTCAGTCTCTTCTTCGTCGCCCGAACCATCTCCATGCTGGGCTACGGCATGTTGCCGGTGGCCACCGCCCTCGGTGTGCAGCGCGACTACGGACCGACCGGGGTGGGGCTCGCGCTCGCGGCCGGGATGGCGCCCATGGTGGCGCTCATTCTGTTCGGCGGGGTGTTCGGCGACCGGTTCACGCCACGTCGAATGATGGTGGGAGCCGACGTCGTGCGCACGTTGTCTCAGGGGGCTCTCGCCGTACTCTTCCTGACCGGCAGGCCCGCCCTATGGGAGATCGCGGCGCTCGCGGCGGTCAGCGGGGCGGCCACGGCGATGTATCTCCCCGGTGTGGCGAGCACCGTGCCGCGAGTGGCGCGTGACGTGCAGCGGGGCAACGCCGCGTTGCGGGTGTCCGAGTCGATGATGCAGCTCGTCGGTCCCGGCCTAGCGGGGGTGCTGGTGGCGGTCGCCGGGGTCGGGGTGGTTTTCGCGGTGGAGGCCGCGGGGTTCGCGCTCAGCGCGTTGTGCCTGGTCCTGATGCGGGTGAGGTTCGACCGCGAGGCGGTCGAGAAGACGTCGGTCCTCCGCGATCTGCGAGAGGGGTGGACCGAGTTCAGGTCTCGAACCTGGATGTGGAGCGTGATCCTGGTCTGGGTGGTTTTCGCCATCACGTTGTTCGGGCCGACGATTCCGCTGGTGACCTCCTTGGTTACCGCCGCCCACGGCGAGCCGGCGGTCGGCCTGGTGATGTCGTCCATGGGCGCCGGCACGATCGTCGGCGGGCTCATCGCGATGAGGGTGCGACCGGCGCGGCCCCTGCGTGCGGGGGCGACCGCGATGTTCGCGTTCGCGCTTCAACCGCTGACGCTCGCGCTCGGGGCTCCGCTGCCCGTCATCATGGCGGGGTTCGTGATGGCAGGAGTGGGGTGGGCGTTCTGGTCGGTGATGTGGGCGACGAGTGTGCAGACGCATGTCGAGCCCGCGGTGCTCAACCGTGTCAGCGCCTACGAGCTGGGCGGCTCCATGGTCGCGATGCCCTTCGGGCAGATGATCGCCGGACCGGCGGCGGGCCTGATCGGGGCCGAGACGGTGATGGCGGTCTCGGCGGGGGTCGCGGTCGCAGGCATGTCGACGCTGCTCATCGTGCCCGCCGTGCGGCGGCTGGAGCGCAGAGACCGCCGGGTGGAGGCGCTGTCCTCAGTTTCCCCTCAGCCATCGACTTAGCCTTCGGGGTGTCGGTGGCGGTGGGGGTGTTCTTCGGTCTGGCTCCTGCGCGAAGGGCGGGCCGGTTGGATCCGGTCGCCGCCCTCCGCGCGGAGTGAGCCGAGGCCCTTGAACGGGCCCGGCTCCCGCCCCCGCGAGCACACGCTGCGGCCGGTGCCGCGGGAGTCCGTCCCCGCCGGGGCCATGCCCCCGGCGGGCGTTCGTGTGGTGCGCGCCCTCCAAGGGCCGCGCGGGGTCGGTCAGGCGTCGCGGCGCTTGAGGAGCACCGCGCCGATCACCATGGCGGCCGCCGCCCACAGGGCGTAGACGCCGAAGCCTTGCCACGGGCCGAGCAGTCCCGCCTGTTCGCCGACGGAGGCGACCCGCTGGCCCGCGTTGGTGGTGAAGAACTTCACGATGAACTCGCCGATGGCGCCGGGCAGCATGTTCCCCATCATCGGGACGACCATCATGAGCGCCACGATCAAGACGATGGCGCCGGGCGTATGCCGGATGAACGTGCCGATGCCAAGCCCGAACAGCCCGCTCATGGTCAGGTAGAGCGCGGTGCCGAGCAGTGCGCGCAGCACCCCGGGATCGCCGGGCGAGGCCGCCGCGTTCTCCGTGCCGAGGAACGCCTGTCCGAGGAAGAAGGCCGCGAACGTGGAGAACAGCGCCACGAGCAGAGCCACGAGGGTGAACACCAGCACCTTGGAGGCCAGCAGCTTCAGCCGCTGCGGCACCGCGGTGAGGGAGGTCCTCATCATTCCGGTGCGATATTCCGAGGTGATCACCATGGCGCCGAGCGACGCGAAGATCAGCGCGGCGAAGGGGACCCCGGACAGGCTCGCCGCGACCGGTTCCATCTCGGCCGGCTCGTTCATCGCGACGAGGGCCGCGGGGATGCCGGCCCCGAATCCGATCATGGCGAGGACGCCGACGCCGAACGTCCACATCGTGGAGCGGACCGAGCGCAGCTTGGTCCACTCCGAACGCATCACGTCGATCATGCCGGCACCGTCTCTCCCGCGTATTCCACGCTGTCCTTGGTCAACTCCATGTACGCCGCCTCCAGCGTCGGCTCGACCACGGTCAGCTCGTGGAGTGCGATGCCGGCCCCCGCGGCGACATCGCCGATCTTCGAGGCTGGTAGGCCGATCACCCGCATGTGGTCGCCGTGCGCGGACAACTCGGCCCCGGTGAGGAGCGGCGCGAGCTGCGCCATCCGCGGTGAGCGCACCCGCACGTAGCTCTGCGAGCTGCGGGCGATGAAGTCCTGCACGCCGGTGTCGGCGATGAGCCTGCCCTTGCCGATGACGATGAGGTGGTCGGCGGTCTGCGCCATCTCGCTCATGAGGTGGCTCGACACGAACACCGTGCGGCCCTCGGCGGCGAGACCGCGCATGAGGGTGCGGATCCAGCGGATGCCCTCGGGGTCGAGGCCGTTCACCGGCTCGTCGAACATGAGGATCTCCGGGTCGCCCAGCAGAGCCGCCGCGATGCCGAGGCGCTGCCCCATGCCGAGCGAGAACCCGCCGACGCGGCGCTTGGCCACGGCGGTCAGGCCGACGGTCTCCATGACCTCCTCGACCCGGGCACGCCCGATGCCGTTGCTCTGCGCCAGGCACAACAGGTGGTTGCGGGCGGTCCTGCCGCCGTGCACCGCCTTGGCGTCGAGGAGCGCGCCGATGGTGCGCAGTGGGTGCCGCAGTTCGGAGTACGGCTTGCCGCCGACGCGGACACTGCCCCCGCTGGGCCGGTCCAGGCCCAGCATCATCCGCATGGTGGTGGACTTGCCCGCGCCGTTGGGCCCGAGGAAGCCGGTCACCCGGCCGGGCTCGATCGTGAAGGACAGGTCGTCCACCGCGAGTGTCGTGCCATACCGTTTGGTGAGGTTGATGGCCTGAATGGTGGTCATGACTCAAGCGTGTCAGCGGCTTGACGCGTGCCCCTCCGCCTCGGGAACCGTTTCCCCGCACTCCCTGAGTACTGTGACCCGGCGGTCCTAGTACTCCGTTCCTAATCCGGGAGTCACCACGCCCGTCTCATAGGCGATGATCACGGCCTGTGCGCGGTCCCTTACCCCGAGTTTGGCGAACATCTTCGTCACGTGGTTCTTGACCGTCGACGGCGACACCTGGAGCCCGGCGGCGATCTCCGCGTTGGACCTCCCCCTCGCGATGAGGGTGAGGATCTCGTGCTCGCGTTCGGTGAGCGCCGCGAGCGCGGGCGGCGCCTTTCCCGGCTTCGTGCGCGGGGCACGCACGAACGTGCCGATCAGCCGCGTGAGTAGCCGTGCGGCGACCGCCGACTCGCCCCGCCGCACCACGCGCACGGCCTCGACCAGTTCCTCGGGGGAGATGTCCTTCGGCAGGAAGCCCGAGGCCCCGGCCCGCAGCGCGTCCACCACGTGCTCGTCGAGGTCGAAGGTGCTGAGCACGAGCACCTTGGTGTCCGGGAGCTCGGCGACGATCCGCCGCGTCGCCTCGACGCCGTCGAGCACCGGCATATGCAGGTCCATGAGCACCACGTCCGGGCGTGTGCGCCGGGCGAGCTCCAGCCCGGCCTCGCCGTCGGCGGCCTCCCCGACCGCCGTCATGTCCGGCTGGGCGTCGACGATCATGCGGTATCCCGATCGTACGAGCGCGTGGTCGTCGACGAGCAGAATCGTGATCACGCTTCGCCATTCTGCAACACGGGCAGCGGGATCCGTGCCCGCACCCGGAACCCCCCGTCCGGGCGCGGCCCGGTCTGGAGTTCGCCGCCGCAGAGGGCGACGCGCTCGGCCATGCCGGACAGTCCGTACCCTCCGCCGCCCTCGGAGACGCCGATCCCGTCGTCGAGGACCTCGACCTCGACAGTGCCGTCCCCGTAGGCGAGCCGCACGCTGGCCCGCGCCCCGCCGCTGTGCTTGCGCGTGTTGGTCAGAGCCTCCTGCACGATGCGGTAGACCGCGTGGTCCACCGCGGTGGGGAGAGGCACGGACTCTCCCTCCAAGGTCAGTTCCGCTGGGAGCCCGGCCTGTCTGACCTGCTCGATGAGGGCGGGCAGTCCGGCCGTGCCGGCCGAGGTGGGGGTGTCGCCCTCGGCGTCGGACTGGTCGGATCCGTCGGCGCGCAGGACGTTCAGCAACTGCCGCATCTCGTTCAGCGCCTCGCGGGCGGTGCGTTCGGCGGTGGCCAGCGCCTCCTGGGCGTCGTCCGGGCGGGTGGTCATGATCGAGCGGCCCGCGCCGACCATCACGCTGATCACGCTGATGTGGTGGGCCACCACGTCGTGGAGTTCGCGGGCGATGCGGCGGCGCTCGGCGCGGACGGCGTTGTCGGCGGCCTCCTTGGCGGAGCGCCGCCGCAGCTCCACGCGCACGCGGACGAGCTGCCCGATAAGGGCGAACAGCACAGGCCCGATGACGTAGGTCGCATCGAAGAGCAGGCGGCCGGTTTTGATGTAGGTCGCGAGGGCGTAGAAGCTCAGGTAGAGCGCGCTGATGGCGGCGCATGTGATCCAGGAGGGCGTGGATCTCGCGTATCTGCCGAGGCTGTAGGTCGCGACCGACGGGCCGAAGCCGTACAACTGGACGTCGGGCCTGCCGCTGAACGCACGCAGCATGTCCAGGATCGCGATGATCCACATGACCTGTGTCGGGTGCGTGCGCCGTTTCAGCAGCGCGAGGGAGCCGAGGGTCGAGAGCAGGACGGCGGCGATCGCCGGGACGGGGCCTGCGCCGCTGAAGAGGGAAACGCTTGAGGGGCCGACCAGAGTAAAGACGGCCAGCACGTCCACCAGCCAGGCGACCACGGCCAGAAACACATCGACAGCGCGGGCCCGGCCGGTATCCCACGCCGGCCGGAAGCCCTGCAAGCGCATAGTCAGACATTATGCGGTGTGTCATGTAAAGGTGGACGTTCAAGGACTATCGGCGACTCGGTGGGCGGCTCTTTGCGTGGCGCAGGCCATGATCCGCAGGCTCTAGCCGTACGGTAACGTCGGCTGCCTTCACGCGTGAGGAGTGATGATGAGCCGGTCTGTGCGGGTCGTCTGGGATGACAAGCTCACCTCCTACGATTTCGGGCCGGGGCACCCACTGGCCCCGGTCCGGGTCGAGTTGACCATGGCGCTCGCCCGTGAGCTCGGGGTGCTCGACCGGGTCGAGCTGTCCGGGTGTGTCCCCGCGTCCGACGACGAGCTGGCGCTAGTGCACACGCGGGACTACATCGAGGCGGTCAAGCGGGTGTCGGCGACCGGCGAGCCCGACATGAGCGTCGGCCTCGGCCCTGGCGACACGCCTGCCTTCGCGGGGGTGCACGAGGCGTCGGCGCTCATCACCGGGGCGACGCTGGCGGCGGCCCGCGCCGTGTGGTCCGGCGAGGCCGAGCACGCGGTCAACGTCGCCGGCGGCCTCCACCACGCGATGGCCGGTTATGCGAGCGGCTTCTGCGTCTACAACGACCCCGGAGTGGCGATCGCCTGGCTGCTCGCCCAGGGCGCGCGGCGGGTGGCCTACGTCGACGTGGACGTGCACCACGGCGACGGGGTGCAGTCGATGTTCGCGCACGACCCCCGCGTGCTCACCATCAGCCTGCACGAGACGCCGAGGGTGCTCTTCCCTGGCACCGGCTTCCCCGAGGAGACCGGCGCCGACGGCACCGCCGTCAACGTCGCCCTGCCCGTCGGATGCGGCGACGCGGGGTGGCTGCGGGCCTTCCACGCGGTCGTGCCGCCGCTGCTGCGGGAGTTCGCCCCCGAGGTGCTGGTCACCCAGCACGGCTGCGACAGCCACGCCCTGGACCCGCTAGCCCACCTGATGCTGAGTGTGGACGGGCAGCGTAGGGCATATGCCGCGTTGCATGACCTGGCCCACGAGACCGCGGGCGGGCGCTGGCTCGTCACCGGAGGCGGCGGCTACGAGCTGGTCCGGGTGGTGCCGAGGGCGTGGACCCACCTGATCGCGGAGGTCGCCGGGCACCCGATCGACCCGGAGACGCCGACCCCGCCGGGATGGCGGGAGTTCGCCGCCGAGCGGACGGGAGAGGTGCCCCCGTTGACCATGTCCGACGGGCGAAGCCCGGAATTCCGTGATTTTCGGGAAGGTTACGATCCAGCAGACGACGTCGACCGGGCTATCGTGGCGACCCGGAAGGCGGTTTTTCCGCAACACGGACTTGACCCTCTCGATTGAGGGCCTGCCGGAGGTGACCTTGCCGAGCCGGGACGAACTACGCGACCACCTGATCCAGACACGGATAGCCGGAGAGGTGGCGACCAGCCGGGAGAACAACCTCGATCATTATGCGTCGCTGGCCAACCGCGAGCCTTACCTGATGCTCGGCCTCACGCTGTCGCAGGACTGGGCCTTTCCCGAGATCCTCGCCCTGATGGCCAAGGCGGCCGGGGTCGTGGCCGACCCCGAGCACCGCTTCGGACAGGACACGATCGACCCCGAGCGCACCATCGACGCCCTGGACATGATGGCGGGAGTGGTGGCGGGGGCTCTCGCCGTACCCGGGGCGCGTGTGCTGGTGGCCACCGGGCATCCGACGGGGCTGCTGACCGTGCACCTGGCGCTGGCGAGGCTCGCGGTCGAGCTGGGGGCGACACTGATCACGCCGGCGGAGGGCTGGAAGTACACGAACCACTACTTCGGGCGCACCCGGACGATCCGCTACCTCGACAGCGTGGCCATGGTGTCCGACAAGGGGGCCTTCACCCACTCGCACGACGCCGACCCCATGCGCGAGATGCTCGCCGAGCTGGGGGACGCGCCGCCTGACCTGGTGATCGCCGACCACGGGTGGGCGGGGGCGGCCGGGGAGGCGGGGGTTCTCACGGTGGGGTTCGCCGACAGCAACGACCCCGCGCTCTTCGTCGGGGAGGCGGAGGGCAAGCTGGCCGCGGTGGTGCCACTCGACGACAATGTGCTCCCGCGTCACTACGCACCGTTGACGGAATATCTCGTCACGCGAGTCACGCACGCCCTAGGAGCATGATTCGGCCCACCTTATACCTGCATTTCGCGCCTGCGTTCCCCGTCACTCGCCTACCGTTTGCAAACTTTTTGTGGATCCTGGGCGACTCTGATGGTGAGGGGGTTGGTTCGTTCCAACCCTGGGCCTAGATCACGTTCAGGTCACTGACCAGCTATTTCTATGGGTTCGTGGACGCTGGGGGTGGCCGGGCGGGGAAGTCAGGGGTTTGCTCACTCCCGGTCCGGACTTACGCTGACAGCAGTAGACGTGCGTGAGCAATGGCACCAGTGGGGATAACCCGGATACACGTGCGGAAGAGGCGTCCGATGGGTGCAGTCGAAAGACCTCTCAGTGAGGTGCAGTTCTTGACAGTGGCCGAAGTGGCCACCGTTATGCGGGTCTCCAAGATGACCGTGTACCGGCTCGTGCATTCGGGCGAGCTGCCGGCCATTCGCGTCGGCAGGTCGTTCCGCGTGCCGGAGAAGGCCGTGCACGACTATCTGCGAGACGCCTACATAGCGGCTGGATGAAGCCACGGTCCAGGCGGGCCGGACAGGTCGCCGAGGGGCCGGCGCTTCATGTGACGTAGCGGCGTGCGACGGTGCGCCGTGAGTGACTGATGCGCGGGGGTGTCCCCCAGGGACCGATCTACCGTGGATCGCCGGTAGTCTGTTGTGCCGGTGTGTGTTCGCGCACCGGTTTCGGCATCTACCGCTACCTGGGGGTCCCGTGGGCTCTGTTATCAAGAAGCGCCGCAAGCGCATGGCCAAGAAGAAGCACCGCAAGCTGCTGAAGAAGACACGCATCCAGCGGCGCAACAAGAAGTAGCAACGCGGACCTGCGAGGCGCCGATGACCCAAACTGTGCTTGTCACCGGGGTCTCACGCCACATCGGCGCCCGAGTGGCGAGCGTTCTCGCGTCCGACCCGGATGTCGCCAGCGTCATCGGAGTGGACACCTTGCCGCCCTGGGGTGAGGGCAGGTCGTATGACCCTTCGGGTCGTGCGCAGTTCGTCCGGGTCGACCTGCGCAGTTCCGACATCGCCGATGTGATGTCGGCTGCGGACATCGACACTGTTGTGCACTTGAGCCTGGTAAGCGCCCCCTCGCGTGGCGCCGGCCGGGTGTCCATGAAAGAGCACAACGTCATCGGCACCATGCAGTTGCTCGCCGCGTGCCAGAGGTCGGCGACCGTCCGCCGTGTCGTCGTCCGCTCCACCACGGCGGTCTACGGCTCCTCCGCTCACGCCCCCGCCGTGTTCACCGAAGACCTCGAACCCGCGGACACGCCCAGCCACGGCTACGGCAAGGACGCGACCGAGGTCGAGGGATATGTCCGGGGTTTCGCCCGGCGCCGTCCCGACATCACGGTGTCGCTGCTCCGGTTCGCCAACATGATGGGCCCGGGTGTCGAGTCGCCGCTCACGCGCTTCTTCACCCAGCCTGTCCTGCCGACCGTGCTCGGGTTCGACCCGCGCCTGCAGTTCGTCCACGAGGACGACGCGGTCGAGGTGCTGCGCCGCATGGCGATGGAGGACCACCCGGGCACGTTCAACGTGGCAGGCGACGGCGTGCTGCTGATGTCCCAGTGCGTCCGCCGCACCGGGCAGCCTTCCGTGCCGCTGCCCTCACCCGCGTTCCGCCTCCTCGGTGAGGCCGCACGCCGGGCCGGGCTCGTGGAGTTCTCCCCCGAGCAGCTCAGCCTGCTCAGCCACGGCCGGGCGGTCGACACCGGCAAGCTGGCGGCCGAGCTGGGCTGGAAACCGAAGTTTACGACCGCCGCGGCCTTCGACGACTTTCTCCGTGCCCGAGGCCTCCCGGGCGGACTCCCGCTCGCCGTGGTCGACGCGCTGTCCGAACTGGTGCGTCACCGGGCAGACCCACGAGGGTGATCCGATGCACCACTCAGCACACGACAACGCAGACGACGCCGAGGGGGCGAAGGTCATCCCGCTCGACGCGGCCCGGGCGTGGCGCGCCTCAGGCGTGGACGAGGAGCCCGCCGCCGACGGCGACTGCCTGTCGCGCCTGCTGTCCTTCCTGCGCAGGAGGGTCACCGGCGACTACGAAGTGGACGAGTTCGGCTTCGACCACGAGCTGACCGACACGGTCTTGCTCGAACTGGTCCGCCCGGTCTACCGGCACTGGTTCCGGGTGGACACCGTCGGGGTCGGCAACGTGCCCGACGAGGGAGGGGCGCTCGTCGTCGCCAACCACTCCGGCACTCTGCCCATCGACGCCCTGATGATGCAGGTCGCCATGCACGACGAGGTCGGGCGGCGCATCCGCCTGCTCGGCGCCGACCTGGTCTATCAGCTGCCCGTCCTCAGCCACCTGGCCCGCAAGACCGGCCACACCCTCGCCTGCCCCGAGGACGCCGACCGGCTGCTGCGCAAGGGCGAGGTCGTGGGGGTGTTCCCCGAGGGGTTCAAAGGCGTCGGCAAACGCTTCTCCGAGCGTTATCGGCTGCAGCGGTTCGGGCGGGGCGGGTTCGTGGCGTCGGCCATCCGCGCCGGCGTTCCCATCGTGCCGTGCGCGATCGTCGGGGCGGAGGAGATCTACCCCAAGCTCGGCGAGGTGCCGCTGCTGTCCCGCATGCTCGGCGTGCCCTACGTGCCGATCACCCCGCTGTTCCCGTGGTTCGGGCCGCTCGGGCTTGTGCCGCTGCCGTCCAAGTGGATGATCGAGTTCGGCGAGCCCATCCGCACCGACGAATACGGTCCGGCGGCGGCGGATGACCCGATGGTGGTCTTCAACACCACCGACCACGTGCGCGACGTCATCCAGCAGATCCTCAACGAGCTGCGCCTCCGGCGCGGGCACGCTTTTCCGCCGTTCTTCTAGAGCGTCCGGCCTTTTCGGGCTCCCGCCCTGGTCCTTAATGTTCGCTGCTTCCCGGGGGTTCCGCCCTCCCGGGCTTCGGCCCTTGCCCTGCTCCCGCTCTTCCCCCCGAGCGCCCGTTTGCCGGGGTCCTGTAGGGCCGTGAGCCGTTGCGGTGAGCGGCGGCATCGGTGCGGTGAGCGGTTGGGGGCCCTGTTGGTTCAGGGCCGCCTCAGCGCCCGTCCAGTGCCGGGCTAGTGGCGGGAGCGGTAGTGGCGGCGGAGGGCGGCTGCCGCGGCGACGGCACCGGCGATCGCGCCCACGCCCGCCGCGATCGGGAGGCCGATCATCGTGGCCTTGCGCCCGGTGCGGAAGTCCCGCACCTGCCAGCCGTTCCTCCGCGCGTGTTCGCGCAACTCCGAGTCCGGGTTGATCGCATAGGCGTTGCCCACCATCGACAACATCGGCAGGTCGTTCGCCGAGTCGCTGTAGGCCGTGCAGCGGCTGAGATCAAGCCCCTCGCGGCGGGCCAGCGCTCGTACGGCCTCCGCCTTGGCCGGGCCGTGGAGCAGGTCGCCCACGAGCCGTCCTGTGTAGACGCCGTCCTTGGTCTCCGACACCGTGCCGAGTGCCCCGGTGAGGCCGAGCCGCTGCGCGATCACCCGGGCGAGCTCGACCGGGGTGGCGGTCACGAGCCACACCCGCTGCCCGGCGTCCAGGTGGCTCTGGGCGAGTGCCCGCGTGCCGGCCCAGATGCGGTCGGCCATCGCCTCGTCGTAGATATCCTCGCCGAGCCGCACGACCTCGCTCACCTCGGTGCCCGCGACGAACGCCAGAGCGGTCTCCCGGGCCTCGGCGATGTGCTCGGGGTTCTCGCTGCCGCCGAGGCGGAACAGCGCCTGACCGAGGGCGAACTTGAACAGATCACGCGTGGTGAACAACCCGCGGGCCGCAAGGCCCCGGGCGAAGTGGTATATCGACGCGCCCCGCATCATCGTGTTGTCGACGTCGAAGAAGGCCGCCCCCGTCACGTCGGGCTCGGCCGTGGGCACGGTGACGACCGCGGCGGCGGCAGCCACCTCACCGGCCAATTCAGCTTCTGCCTCATGGCGCCGTCGCAGTAGCCGTCTCATAGCTGACGAGCTTAACTGTCGCGGCGAACAAATCCGCAGGAGCCGTATTAACGGCACGTTGAAAGGACCTTGAGATCGAGGCTCATGCCGTACGGCATTGCGATGAAATGCGTGGTGTGTGGTTGCTTGGGCGTTGTGAGGTTGAGCCGGGAGTGTCCGGAACCGGTTGTGCGAGGTCAGCCGGGCGAGGTGAGCCCGTCGATCAAATTCAGATAGCCGTTGGCCTGGCGCTGGGTCTCGGCATCCATCTGGGGCAACATCGGCTCGACCATGTTGCGCTGCTCCTTGGCGAACCTTTGGAGCTCGGTGTGTGGCCGCGCCCCGGGGTGCTTGACCCGGCTGAGGGTGGCGATCGCCAGGCGCGTGGTGTCCTCCATGTCCTTGAGGGTGGTCCCCACGAGCTCCTCCCGTTCGGGGGAGCCGAGCAGGGTCGCGACCTCCTCCGCGCGGGTGCGCGCTGAGGAGAGTTCGCGCTCGCCGCGCTGTACGTCGCTGGTGCTCAGGTTGACGAGGGTGTTCTCGGCCGCCCGTTTGACCGGATAGAGGACGTCCCCCGGCACCGAGCAGTACGTGGCGAATCCGGTCACCACCACCGCGCCGGTCAGCGCGATGGTGACGGCTTGAGGTAGCAGGCGGAATCTTCGTCTTCGAGAAGGCGCGGGCGCGGGATCGTCGGCCTCCTCGGTGCTCTTGTCCGCCTGAAGCGCATCCAGCTCCTCCCTGAGCCGGGCACGGAACTCAGGGCTGGGGCCTCCGCCCAGCCGTTTGTTCATCCCGGCCATGTGTTTCAGTAGGTGTGCCTGCGATCTCCGCGAAGCATTGGGCAGCCGCCGCCCGGGCCGCAACCTACGCATGAACGCTCCCTGCCGCCCCCGCACGATGATCCATCGGTGTTACTTGCCTAACGACGGGCCCGCCTGCAAGGTTACGCGGTAGGTGAACATTCAACGAAGTTCGGTCGAGAGAGCTCTCGCCAGTGCGCGGACCGCGCGGAACTGCAGCGCTTTGATCGCGCCGTTCTTCTTGCCCATGATGATTGCGGTCTCGGCCAGCGACATGCCGTGCAGGAAACGGAGGACCACACACTCCTGTTGTTCGGGGTTGAGATCGCGTACGGCGCGCAGCACTTTTTCGTATGTGATGGCGGTCACAACAGCGTTCTCTGGGATGTGCGGACCGTCGAGAGGCGTGTCGAGCACTTCTGCGGTGGACACCTCAAGACGGTAGCGGCCGGACTTGAAATGGTCCGTCACGAGATTGCGCGCGATGGTCACCAACCAGGCCGCGAAATCACGGCCCTGCCAGGTGAAATCCGTGATTCGCCGTAGCGCGCGGAGGAAGGTCTCGCTGGTCAGGTCTTCTGCTAAGGCGTGTGAGCCTACACGGAAGTAGATGTAGCGGTAGACCAGATCGAGATAGCGGTCATAGAGCGTGCCAAAAGCTTCAGCATCGCCGGTCTTGGCTCTCAGCACCAGCGTTTTCAGATCATCGCTCTTGGACGGTGCGAACTCCTCATGCACGGTGTAGTTGTTGTGGGGGGACTCTCGGCGCGCGGCGGAGTCCCGGTGCGCGCCATTGTGCACGGCGTCCTTGTGCACGGCGAGGTCGCTCGCCGTGGCGGGCTGCGCCACCCCTGCGGCGGCTGAAGGGAGTAGCCCGGCGAACGGCCATGTATCAGGCATCCGGTATCCCTGGGGAGAATGGGGGTGCGGCGTGCTCGAACACTCTAGAAATCAATTCGTAATTCCACAATCCACTTCGCAGTCTCTGGTTGTACGTATTCGGTGACTTCCGGGTGGAGCGATGCACTCACGTGCACTCCCGTGAGGGGACGGATCGGTGCGTCATCCACCACACCGGCTACCCGCACGGGGGCGATGTCCGGCAGCATTGGAGTCACCATGGAAGTCGTCGTCGCTGTCATCGCGTTCGCCGGAGCACTCCTCGCGGCCATCGCCACCGGAGCACTCATCGGCCGTCTGCGCGACGGCGCCAGCGGCTGGTTGATCGGCTGGAGCGTCGCCACCGCGTCCGTCTGCATGGCCCTCGGCGTGGTCGCCGCCGGGCATCTGATGGGTTTCGGGCCTGCCTTTTTCCGCATCCACCAGCTCGCGGGCTCGTTCCTCGCGCCGGTCTTTCTCGCGGCCGGGCTCGTGCAACTGCTGACCAAGAAGGTCCCGGTCAAGTTCGCGACCTGGTTGCTGAGCATCGCCTTCACGGTCCTGGCCGTCGGCGTGCTCATGTTCGACCCGCTGAACGCCCCGGACAAGTTCGGCGCGGCGCTGCCCGACGCCGACGCGCAGTGGAAGTGGCCCCCGGCCTACCTCCTGCTCGCGACACACATCACCGTCGCGCTGGTCCTCATCGGGATCCTCGTGATGGCCGTGATGCGCGGGCGGAGCGGCGACGACTACGACGCCGACAACATGCACGCCGCCGCCGTGCTCGTCCCCACCGGCCTCGCGCTCCTCGCCTCGGTCAGGTTCGCGCTGCCGGGACCGTTCGCGGTCATCCTGCTCGCCGCCACGGCGGCCGCGGTCTGGTATTCCGTGCTACGCCCCCTCGCGCCATACGAGGACGACGACGAAGAGGACGCTGAGATCGACTCCGACCGGTGGAAACGCTCCTCCCGCTCAGACGAGGGCCCCTCCCGCGCGGGTGAGGATGCTCCCCGCGCCGGCGCGCGGCCCGGCCCCGACCACGAACAGGCGCCCCGCGGCTCCCGCTCCCGTCAGGTCGGCCCCGCCACCAAGTCGGGCCTCGGCGACCTCGTCGCCGAATACCGCGCGGGCGAGTCCGAGCCGGGCCACGCCGCCCGCATGCACGCCGGTCCGGGACAGGACGACCCGTTCGCCGACTACTTCCGCGACGGCCCCAGCCGGTCGTCGCACTCCGGCGACTCCGGGGAGTACGGCAGGGGCCGGCCTCCCGGCCCTGGAAGACCCGGGGACCAGGGCTTCGGCGAACCCGGCTACGGGGACCAGAGTTTCGCCGAGCAAGGGCACGGCGGCCGGGGACGCGGTGGGCAGGGGCCCGGCGGGTATGGATCGGGTGCTCAGGGACCCGGTGGGTATGGATCGGGCGGACATGGGTCCGGTGCGCAGGGGCCCGGCGGTCAAGGTTTCGACGATCGCGGGCAGGGCGGCTACGGCAGGCACGGCGGGTCGCTCGACGATCCGTTCGGCGGGCCCGCGACCGGCCAGATCATGCCGGAGGACATCGAGGCGTACGGCCTGGCCGCGGGTGACAAGGGTTTCCGCCCGGACTACGGCTCCTCGCCCGGGGTCCCCGTCTACGGCAGCCCGACGCCCGACTATGACGGCAAGCACTCCTCCGGTGCGCACGCCCGGCCCCCCCAAGGTGGCCTCGACGACCCTGATATGCCCATGACCGGCATGTTCTCCGGCATCGACGTGGCGAACTACGGCAATCAGCCGGGCGGGCCCGCAGGCGCCGAGCTCGCCTCGCCCGACATGCCTATGACCGGCACGTTCTCCAGCCTCGACGTGGCGAACTACGGCAACCAGCCCGGTGGGCCCGCAGGCGTCGAGCCGGCGTCACCGGATATGCCCATGACCGGCATGTTCTCCAGCGTGGACGTCGCCAACTACGGCAACCAGCCGGGCACCCACGGCACTTATCCCGGCACTCACCCCGGCCACGCGGCTCCCGGCCATGGCGCGGGCCGCAGCGCTCCCACCGGTCACACCTCTCCCGGTGGCCACGGCACTTACGCCGCTCACGGTGCTCACAGCGGTCCCGGCACCGCCGACAGCGCCCGCTTCGGCCAGGGCGGCGGAGCCGCGCAGCCGGCGGGCGGCGGCTCGGGCCGCCCCGCGCCCGGCATCTTCGGCCTGCTGACGGTGTTCACCCTCATGGACGGCTCGGGCGACGCCTTCGACCGGCTCGCCGACGACACGGTGGAAGCCGTGTGCCGCAGCGAACCGGACACCTTGATCTTCGCCTGCCACAGCGTCAAGTCGGCTCCGCTTCAGCGCATCGTCTACGAGATCTACCGGGACGAGATCGCCTACCAGGACCACCAGCGCCAGCCACACGTCGAACGCTTCGTGACCGAGCGCCAGACACTGGTCCTCGCCACCAACGTCATCGAGATCAACGTCAACGCGGCCAAGGTCGTATCCCTGCCCACGGCGTACCAGCTCTAGCCGGCCCCGCCGAGGGCTCGGCGAGCGCAGGTAGATCGCTGCCCGAACTCGGGGTCGGCGCCATCGCCGAGGGGGCGACCTTGTCCTCGGCAACACGCTGGTGCGCAGACCGGGCCTCCTCGAGGAGATCCTGGCCAAGGTGACGTCCTCGGAGTGCAAGGGACCGCCCGGCAGGCCCCGGCCTACCGCGGCGGGCGCCCGCCGCCCGACCTGCCGGGGCGGGACTTCGTGGTGGTGGACGACGACCTGGCAACGTTCGAGGGCGTCGGCCTCGGAGCCGGCCCCGGCCCGGCGAGGGCGTTGGCTGACGCCCGGCTTGCGCCGTGCCGGGTTGCGCCGTGCCGGGTTGCGCCGTGCCGGGTTGGGCCGTGCCGGGTTGGGCCGTACACGCTTGTCGGCGCCGGGTGATTGGGGGTGCGGGTCGGGCCGCTGTGATCAGACTTGAGTGATCGTGTGTGCCACCCTGGCCGGGGCGTGGGGGTGGCCCTGCCGGCCGTGGGGCCGGTAGGGGGTGGGACCGGGGTGGTCTCCGGCGGGTCTCAGGCGTAGATTTCGAAGGGCGGGATCGGCCGTGCCGGCCCGCCGGTTCAGGCAGGCCGGTTCGAACAGGGGCCGGTCCGGCGGTTCAGGTGAGGGCGGCGCGGAGGCGGGCCTCGTTCACCCGCCAGAAGTCGTGCTGGACACCGTCGATGAGGGTGACGGGGATCATCTCCCAGTATTTCTCGTTGAGCTCGGGAGACTGGGTGATGTCCTGCTCCTCCCATGGCACGCCGAGGTCGCCGGCGACCCGCTCGATGATGGCGCGTGCCTCGTCGCAGAGGTGACAGCCGGGCTTGCCGAGGAGGGTGATGCGATGGTGAGCGTGGGCCATGTCGTTCACCGTAGCCGAGGTCCCCGGCCGGTCCGCCGGCCGGCTGAAAGTCTTTCACCTTTTCCGCAGGGCCTGGCCGGACGGGGTTTCCGCAGGTCGGAAGGCCGGCTGTGCGCGGGCTTGGCGGGAGCGCGGGATCAGGGAAGAGGGGCCGACTGTGTACAGCGACTTTGTGCGTCGGTTCACAAAGGGATTAACCTGGGGGAGCAGTGTTCTCACCTCGATGATTCCGTAATCCGTCGCATCCGTGCCAGCGGCAGGGCCGCGCCGGACGACCTGTCCCCCTGGAGCTCCGGCACGTGACCCGCCGACTGTCCCAAGCTCGCGAACGTGGCATCCCCGAGGCGACCGTCGCCCGGCTGCCGCTCTATCTGCGGGCGCTCAACGGGATGGCGGAGCGCGGGGTGTCGACGGTGAGCTCGGAGGATCTGGCTGTGGCGGCGGGGGTGAATTCGGCGAAGCTACGCAAGGACCTGTCCCACCTCGGGTCATACGGCACCCGCGGTGTCGGCTACGACGTCGAATACCTGATCTACCAGATCTCGCGCGAGCTCGGCCTGACCCAGGACTGGGCGGTCGCGATCATCGGCGTCGGCAACCTGGGCCGCGCCCTCGCCAACTACGGGGGATTCGTGTCGCGCGGGTTCAGGGTCGCCGCGCTCTTCGACGCCGACCCCGAGGTGGTGGGCGACCACATCGCGGGATTGAATGTGGAGCACATCGACGAACTGGAGGCCGTGATCCGGCGACGGGACGTGTCGATCGTGGTGATCGCGACTCCCGCCGCGGCGGCCCAGCAGGTCTGCGACCGAGTGATATCAGCGGGCGTCACGAGCATTTTGAACTTCGCCCCGGTCGTCTTGTCCGTGTCGGACGACGTTGATGTCCGTAAAGTTGATCTATCAATTGAACTGCAGATCCTCGCGTTTCACGAGCAGCGCAAAGCGGATCGTATGAGTGGGGGGCCGGTAATGGCCGAGGAGTGGCCCAAGTCGGTGGATCTTTCGATCTCTCCGGATGTCCTGGGCTCGCTGGGTTCGGTGCCGTCGGTTAGACCGACGGATGACGGGGAGGCGCGATGAGTGTCCTCGCCCTAGGCGTCAGCCACCGCACGGCGCCCGTCACGCTGCTCGAGAAGCTGTCGGTGTCGGGTGACGCCCTGGTCAAACTGCTGCACGATGCACACCAAGACACCTCCGTGGCCGAGGTCATGGTCATCTCGACCTGCAACCGCGTCGAGGTCTTCGCCGACGTGGACCGGTTCCACGGCGCGCTCAACGCGCTGACCCAGCTCCTCAGCGACCACTCCGGGGTGCCCGTCGAAGGGCTGACCCCGCACATGTACGTCCACTACGAGGACCGGGCCGTCGAGCACCTGTTCTCCGTCGCGTGCGGCCTCGACTCGATGGTGCTCGGCGAGGGGCAGATCCTCGGGCAGGTACGCCAGGCGCTCAAGCTCGCACAGGAATACGGCACGCTCGGCCCGACACTCAACGAGCTCGCACAGCAGGCGCTCCGGGTCGGCAAGCGGGCCCACACCGAGACCGGCATCGACCGCGCCGGCGCGTCGCTGGTCGGGGTCGGGCTCCTGCTGGCCGAGCGCGTGTTCGGCGAGGTGGCGGGCAAAAGCGCCCTGGTGGTCGGCGCGGGCTCGATGAGTGCCCTAACCGCGGCGACGCTGGTCCGTGAGGGCGTCACCGACATCGTGGTCGCCAACCGCACCTTCGAGCGCGGCCTGCGGCTCGCCGAGACGGTCGGCGGGCGCGCGGTGCGGCTGGACCAGGTGGCGGCCGAGCTGACCGAGGCCGATCTCGTGGTGTCGTGCACGGGAGCGGGCAACCTGGTGATCACCCCCGACATGATCGAGGCCCGCGACAGGCCGCTGGTCCTGCTCGACCTCGCGCTTCCCCACGACGTCGACCCTGCTGTGCGCGCCCTCGGCGGCGTCACGCTCATCGATCTTGAGACCATGCAGGAGTCCGGGCTCGGGGCGGGAGGCGGCGGACGCGACGAGGCGCTCGAAGCGGCCAAGCGCATCGTCTGCGCCGAGGTCGAGGCATATTTGGAAGGCGAGCGCGCGGCCCGGGTGACCCCGACCGTCGTGGCGCTGCGCAGCAAGGCGGCCGAGGTGGTGGCCGCCGAGCTCGGCAGGCTGGTCTCGCGGGTTCCCGAGATCGACGGCCGGGTGCGCGACGAGGTGACCCAGACCGTGCGCCGTGTGGTGGACAAGCTCCTGCACGAGCCCACTGTGCGTGTCAAACGGCTCGCCGCCTCCTCAGCAGGCGATCATTATGCGGAGGCCCTGCGTGAGCTGTTCGATCTGGATCCGAAGGTGCCCGAGGCCGTGAGACGGCCGGAGACGATCGACACGGAGGTGGACCGGTGACCGCTGCCCTGCGCCTCGGCACGCGACGCAGCCTGATGGCGACGACGCAGTCGCAGATGGTGGCCGACTGGCTCACCGCCGCGACGGGCCGGGCGGTGGAGCTCGTCGGTGTCACGACCTTCGGCGACGTGACCAAGGCCCACCTCGCCCAGCTCGGCGGCACGGGCGTCTTCGTGAGCGCGCTGCGCGACAAGCTGGTCGAAGGCGAGATCGACTTCGCGGTGCACTCGCTGAAGGACCTGCCGACCGCCCCCGACGAGCGGCTCACGCTCGCCGCGATCCCGGCCAGGCACGACCACCGCGACGCGCTCGTCGGCCCCTTGAAGCTCGCCGATCTCTGCTCCGGCGCGGTTGTCGGCACCGGCTCGCCGCGCCGCGTGGCCCAGCTCAAGATGCTGCGCCCCGACCTGACCTACGTCCCGATCCGCGGCAACGCCGACACACGCATCGCTAAGGTGCATTCCGGTGAGCTGGACGCGGTGGTGCTGGCCGCCGCCGGGCTCTTCAGGATCGGCCGCGACGACGAGATCGCCCAGACTTTCGAGGTCGAGGAGATGCTGCCGGCCCCCGGCCAGGGCGCCCTCGCCGTCGAGTGTCTCGCGGGCAGGACCGATCTGATCGAGCTGCTCGGCGTGCTCGACGACCCCAAGACCAGGGCGGCGGTGACGGCCGAGCGGGCCGTGCTCGCCGCTCTCGAAGCGGGGTGTGCCGCACCCGTGGGTGCGTTCGCCGTCGATGACGGGCACACTCTCAACCTGACCGCAACCGTCGTCGACGTCGACGGCAGACGCGCGGTCCGCAAGTCCACCGCCGGGACCTCTGCTTCGGCCATGGAGCTCGGGCGTGATCTCGCGTCCGCCATGATCGCGGAAGGGGCCGACACGTTGATGGGGGAGCAGTCCCATTGAGCTCCGCAAGTCCAACCTCTGAGCACCAGACCGGATTCGTCGCCTTTGTGGGCGCCGGGCCCGGTGACGAGCACCTGCTGACCCTGCGGGGTGCCGACCTGCTGGCGCGGGCCGACATCGTCGTCCTCGACCGTGAGACATACGGCGCCCAGCTGCGCCACTGCCGGGAAGGCGTCGAGATCGCCGAAGGGGAGCTCCCGTCGGCCGCCGTGCACGCGGCGAAGGACGGCAAGATCGTCGTCAGGCTGTGCGCGGGCGATCCGATGTTCTTCTCGTCGATCACCGAGGAGGTCGCGGCCTGTGTGAAAGCGGAGGTGGACTTCGAGATCGTGCCCGGTGTGCCGCCCGCCACTGCCGTGCTGACCTATGCCGGCATCCCCCCGGCGACCGCAGTCCCCGAGTTCAGGATCGTCGACGCGGCGCAGGAGCAGGACTGGTCGTCGCACGCCCACTGCCCCGGCACGCTGGTGATCTACAACGGTGTGGCGGAGGCGGTGCCGATCGCCAAGGCGCTGATCGCGGGCGGCCGGGCCGACACCACCCCGGTCGCGGTGAGCTGCGGCGGCACCACGACCGAGCAATACACGGTGGTGTCCTCGCTCGGACGGCTGCAGGCCGACCTCAAGCACGCCGGCATGACCGAGCCCGCCGTGATCGTGGTGGGCGACGCCGTCGGCATGCGGGAGCGCATGTCGTGGTTCGAGACCAAGCCGCTGTTCGGGTGGCGGGTGCTCGTGCCGCGCACCAAGGAGCAGTCCGCGGCGTTGTCGGAGCAGCTCAGCTCCTATGGCGCGGTGCCCGAGGAGGTGCCGACCATCTCGGTCGAGCCGCCCCGCACCCCGCAGCAGATGGACCGCGCGATCAAGGGGCTCGTCACCGGCCGCTACGAGTGGGTGGCCTTCACGAGCGCCAACGCGGTGAAGGCGGTCAGAGAGAAGTTCGAGGAATACGGCTTGGACGCCCGCGCGTTCGCCGGGCTCAAGGTGGCCTCCGTCGGGGACGCCACCTCGCGAGCCCTGATCGACTTCGGCGTCAAGCCCGACCTCGTGCCCACGGGTGAGCAGTCCTCCGAGGGCCTGCTCGCCGAGTGGCCACCGTACGACTCGATGCTCGACCCGATCAACCGGGTGCTGCTGCCCCGCGCGGACATCGCGACCGAGACCCTCGTGGCCGGGCTCACCGAGCTCGGCTGGGAGTGCGACGACGTCACGGCCTACCGCACGGTGCGGGCGGCGCCGCCGCCGGCGCCGATCCGGGAGGCGATCAAGGGCGGCGGGTTCGACGCGGTGCTGTTCACCTCGTCGAGCACGGTCCGCAACCTCGTGGGCATCGCCGGCAAGCCCCACCACGTCACCGTGATCGCGGTCATCGGGCCGCAGACCGCCAAGACGGCGGAGGAGTTCGGGCTGCGGGTCGACGTGATGGCCGACAAACCGTCCGCCGCCGCGCTCGCCGCCGCGCTGGCGGAGTTCGGTGCCAAGGGGCGTCAGGCGGCGCTTGAGGCGGGGGAGGTCCCGCGCAAGCCTTCGCAGATGCGCAGGGGGGCACGTCGGCGCATGCGCTGACCATGGAAGAAGGGCCGATTAGGAATAAGTCCTCCCGCAGATTGCGCCCTTTTACCCCTAGTTTCCACATACCGGTGAGACACTGCCCGTAGGCGGGACGAGAGTGGCTTACCCACCCGAGACAGGGGGATCCACCCATGAGCGCGGAGTTTCCCGTCGCCCGGCCGCGACGGTTGCGCAGAAGCGCGGCGATGCGCCGTCTGACGGCGGGCACCCGTCTGCACCCCGCCGATCTGGTGCTGCCGGTCTTCGTCAAAGAGGGCATCGACGAGCCCGCGCCGGTCGCCTCCATGCCGGGTGTCGTGCAGCACAGCCGTGACTCGCTCCGCAAGGCCGCCCGCGAGGCGGCCGAGGCGGGGGTGGGCGGCATGATCCTGTTCGGTGTGCCGCTGGTCAAGGACGCCGTCGGCTCAGCCGCCGACGACCCCGGCGGCATCGTGCAGCGTGCGATCGCCGACGTCGTGGCCGAGGTGGGGGACGCGCTCGTAGTGATGAGCGACACCTGCCTGGACGAGTTCACCGATCACGGGCACTGCGGCATCCTCACCGAGGACGGCGAGGTCGACAACGACGCGACCCTCGCGCGCTACGCCTCCGCCGCGATCGCCCAGGCCCGCGCGGGCTCCCAGGTCATCGCGCCAAGCGGCATGATGGACGGCCAGGTGGCCGCCATCCGCGCGGGGCTCGACGGGGCCGGGTTCGCCCACATCCCGATCCTGGCCTACTCCGTGAAATACGCCTCGGCCTTCTACGGGCCCTTCCGCGACGCGGCAGAGTGCGCACCGCAGTTCGGCGACCGCAGCTCCTACCAGCAGGACCCCGCGGGGCCGCTCGGCGAGGCGCTACGCGAGGTGCGCCTCGACCTCGCCGAGGGCGCCGACGCCGTGATGGTCAAGCCGGCGCTGGCCTATCTCGACATCCTCCGCCAGGTTCGCGACACCGTGGACGTGCCGGTGGCGGCCTATCAGGTCAGCGGGGAATACGCGATGGTCGAGGCTGCTGCGGCCAATGGGTGGATCGACCGCAACCGAGCGATCATGGAGTCACTTGTGGCGATTCGCCGGGCCGGAGCGGATCTGATCCTCACCTATTGGGCAACCGAGGTGGCACGCAGGCTCTGAACTGGGGGGTTTGCGTCTGCCTGATGGGGCTCGTGCGTTAGAGTGCGAGAACGAAGTGCTGGTGTGTCCCAGGTGGCGAAGTCCAGTGCTGCTTGTCGTGCAGCGTCCTGATTTGTGGGGAATGTCCCACTCGGGGTTGGGGGCTGAAGTCACGGGAGGCGGGGCCGCCCGATGTGCGCCCGGCATGGCCGGGGTCTGCTCACAGACGACGGAGGACACAATGGTGGGGGTACCGCTCGCTCGGCGTGGCAAGCGGCGCACGCGGCCGACCAAAATGATCGTTAACGTGCTCCAATATGCCTCGTTTGGCTGGGCCGCCTCCCCTGGGGCCCATCCGCTCGCCCGAGGAGCCCGAGCCTGCTCGTGCGACCGCGTCGGCTGTCCCGAGCCCGGCGGCCATCCTCTGTCCCCCGCCTGGCGCATCCAGGCCACCACCGACACCTCGCTGCTCACCCGCTGGTGGCAGCACGACCCCGAAGCCAACATCGTCCTTCCCACCGGCCGGGTGTTCGACGTCTTCGACGTCCCGCACGCCGCCGGAATGGCAGCCCTCCAGCGGATGGACGCCAAGGGGCAAACCACGGGCCCGGTCGCCGAGCAAGGCGATCGGGTCCTTTTCTTCGTCGCCACCCGAGGAGCCCCCGAAGACGACGACGAGTGGTGGTCCTGCGACCTCGACTGCGACCCCGCCACCATCGACGAGACCCCGGGCCTCCGCTGGCACTGCCGCGACAGCTACGTCCTCGCCCCGCCGTCCACGCTCCCCTCCGGCGGCACCGTCACCTGGCTCCGTCCCCCTTCCGGTCTCCCGCTGCCCGACCCCCTCGTCCTCCTCGCCGAACTCGCCGACGGCGACTGACGACAGCGTCGGGCCTCCGGGGCGCCGCCTCGTGGATGTCCTCGCCCGGTGGGCGTCAGGGCAGGGGCGGGCTCTGCCGTACCGGAAGGTCCGCGAACCCCCGGACTCAGCGGTCGGGCAGGCCGGAGCGGTGGGCCAGCACGGCCAGGGCCGTGCGGTCGCGGGCGTCGAGTTTGGTGAGCAGGCGGCTGATGTAGGTGCGCGCCGTGGCCGGGCTGATGAAGAGGGCCTCTGCGATCTCCTCGTTGCTCTCGCCCAGGGAGACGCGGTGGAGCACGGCGAGCTCACGGGGCGTGAGAGTGGCCAGACGGGGGTCGGGCGGCTCGGGGCGGGGAGCGCGGGCGAGGTTCATGACGCGCCGGGTGATGGAGGGCGTGAGGTAGTTGTCGCCCGCGGCGACAGTGTGGACGGCGCGGCGGAGGTCGTCGGCGGGGATGTCCTTGAGGATGTAACCCGCCGCGCCGATGCGCACGGCCTCGGCGATGTCCTCGTCGTCGTCGAAGGTGGTCAGGATGAGGACCCGGGTGTGCCTCAGGTTTTCGTCCCCGGTGATGAGGGCTGTGGCCTCCAGGCCGCTCATGTCGGGCATGCGGATGTCCATGAGCACCACGTCGGGTTTCAACTCGCGGGTGAGTGACAGTCCGGTACGGCCGGAGCCCGCCTCACCGGCGATCGTGATCCCGGGGTCGTTGCCGAGGAGGGCACGCAGTCCGGCGCGGACGAGTTCCTGGTCTTCGACGAGCACGACGCGGATCATGGGCGGGTCTCCACGGGGAGGCGGGCGTGGACGGTGAACCCGGTCGGTTCGCGGCGGGTGGTGAGGGTGCCGCCGAGGGCGCGGGCACGTTCGGTCATTCCCGTGATGCCCTGGCCCGTGGGGGTGGCAGGGGGTCTCGCCCTGCCGTTGTCGGCGACGGTGAGCGTGAGGGTGCCGTCGGCGATCGTGGTCTCGATGTGCACTTGAGAGGCGCCTGAGTGCCGGACGACGTTGGTGACGGCTTCCTGCGCGATGCGGTAGGCGGCGGCGTCGACCATGGAGGGAAGGCCGGCCACCGCGGGGTCGATGCGGCTGACGACGTCGATGCCGGCTGAGCGTGCGGTGGCGAGCAGGGCGTCGACGTCACGCAGGGAGACCACGCGGCTCGCGCGTTCGCCGGGGGAGCGGAGGAGCGCGACGGTGGTGCGGAGTTCGCGCATGGTGGCGGATGTGGCCTCCTTTATCCGGACAAGGGCGGACACGGCGTCGCGATCGTCGCGGCCGATCGCCTCACGGGCGACGTCGGAGTGCAGGGAGATCACCGACAGCGTGTGCCCGATGGAGTCGTGAAGGTCGCGGGCGATGGACAGCCGCTCCTCGTGGACGCGGTGCTCCATCTCCTCGGCGTGCCGCATCGCGGTCAGCGCGGCGAGGTCGCGCTGGTGGGCACGCTGGGAGCGTCTCGCACGCAGGCTGTCGCCGAGCGCGACGGCCGCCACCATGAGCACGACGTGGGGGACGAGGTCGTAGCCCACCACGAACGCGGTGTCCTGCCCTTCGAGGAGCCGGAACACCAGGGAGACCGCGACGACCGTGACGGCGGTGAGGACGGAGGCGGCGAGGCGGCCGGCCTCGGCGGCGGAGAACAACGCGGCGGCGACCGGGACGGCGACGCCGATCGCCGGATATCCGGCCGCGTAGTAGGCGAACAGGCCGAGCGCCGTGACGACCAGCACGGCACGCGGGTGCCGCCGCCGCGCGAGCATGAGCGCGCCGAGCCCCGCCGCCCACAGGTAGGCCACGAGGTCCGCACGCTGGGACCCGCCGTGATTCGCCGAGATCACGGCGGTGAGCACCAGGGCGACGGTGACGCCGAGCACGACGTCGGCGACCCAGGCGGGCAGGTTCTTCACCGCTTCAGACTATGGACGTGAGGCAGGCGGGGCTTCCGCCATGACACGTAGTCCGCTGTCGCTTTTCGACGTATGGAGATCGAGCGTCGCTACGGATGTGCAATCGCAGACGGATTTCTACGGTTAAACCGTGAACACGAAGGACAAATCGCGTCTTGGCCTGCCCTTTCTCTGGATCGTCGGGCTGGCGCTGCTCGCCGTTCCCCGGGCGATCCTCCACGATCTTCATCTCATCGAGGGGGAGACGTTCGTCAACTTCCTGCTCGTCGTCGTGCCCCTCGCGGTGTGGATCGCCGTGGCGGTACGGGCACGCGTGCCGAGTCCCTTCCTCACGCTCCTGGTCGTCGGCGCGCTCTACGGCGTCCTCCTCGCCGGCGTGCATCAGGTGTTGTGGGAGACCGGCATGGACGGCGCCTCCCCGTCGCTCGGCGGCAACCTGGCCGGCCGGCTCTCGCCCGCCTCCGAGGGGCTGCTCCTACGGTCGTTCGCCGTCGTCAGCAGCCTGTTCACCGGCGTGCTTGCCGGCGCGATCACCGGCCTCATCGCCTGGGGCGGTCAGCGTGCGCTCGGCATGCGGGCCAGGTAGGACGACCTGCCACCGGCTCATTGCGGCGGGAGCCGGAGCAATAGGCTGGGCCCCGTGAGTCGTATCGAGATCTCCGAGTCCCTGTTCGAGCGTGCGCGCGCGGTGGTGCCGGGAGGTGTGAACTCGCCGGTTCGTGCGTTCGGCGCGGTCGGGGGCACGCCTCGGTTCATGGCCTCAGGGGAGGGGGCCTACATCGTGGACGCCGACGGCAACCGCTACGTCGACCTGGTCTGCTCGTGGGGTCCGATGATCCTCGGGCATCGCCACCCCGACGTGGTGGCGGCGCTCACCGAGGCGGTGGCGCGCGGCACCTCGTTCGGTACGGCGACGCCCGGAGAGGTGGAGCTGGCCGAGGAGATCGTGTCCCGGGTGGCGCCCGTGGAGAAGGTCCGGCTGGTGAGCTCGGGCACCGAGGCGACCATGTCGGCGGTACGGCTGGCGCGGGGGTTCACCGGGCGAAGCAAGGTGGTGAAGTTCGCCGGCTGCTACCACGGCCACGTGGACGCGCTGCTGGCGTCGGCCGGGTCGGGTGTGGTGACGTTCGGGCTGCCGGACACGCCGGGGGTCACCGGTGCGTCGGCGGCGGACACGGTGGTCTTGCCGTACAACTCGGTGGAGGCGGTCGAGGCGGCCTTCGCCGAGCTCGGGGCGGAGATCGCCTGCGTGATCACCGAGGCGTGCCCGGCGAACATGGGGGTGGTGCCGCCGCTGCCGGGATTCAACCGGCGGCTGCGGGAGTTGTGCACCGAGCACGGCGCACTGCTGATCATCGACGAGGTGCTGACGGGATTCCGGGTGTCACCCTCGGGGTGGTATGGCCTTGATCCGGTGGCAGCCGACCTGATGACCTTCGGCAAGGTCATGGGCGGCGGCCTGCCCGCCGCGGCCTTCGGCGGGCGCGCCGACGTGATGGCGGCCCTGGCCCCCGAGGGGCCGGTCTATCAGGCGGGCACGTTGTCGGGCAATCCGCTGGCCTGCGCCGCCGGGCTCGCCACGCTGCGGGCCGCAGGCGATGAGGTCTACGACAGGGTCGACGCCTCCGCGCTGCTGGTGAGCAGGATCGCGTCCGACGCGCTGACGGCGGCGGGGGTTCCCCACAGTCTGCAGCGCGCCGGCAACCTTTTCTCGATCTTCTTCGCCGAGGGGGCGGTGACCGACTTCGCCGGGGCTCAGCGGCAGGACACCGGTGCCTATCGCGCCTTCTTCCACGCGATGCTCAACGAGGGTGTCTATCTGCCGCCTTCGGCGTATGAAGCGTGGTTCCTCTCGGCGGCTCACGGCGATGAGGCGCTCACCCGGATCGCCGAGGCGCTTCCGATCGCGGCCAAGGCCGCGGCTTCGGCGTCTTAGCGCGTTTAGCGCGTTTAGCGCTCGGGGGCCGGCTCGGCGGCGGGGACGGCGTGGCGGCGGTTCTCGCGCGCCTGCTTGGCCTGCCGGGCGAGGGTCTCCAGATAGGAGCGGGTCTTCGGGGTCTCGGGCTCGGTGTTCGCTCGCGTTCTCATGTACCAATCATCGGATGTTTAACCGTTGAGCACAATCGAGATTTTCTTAGGAGCATCGTTTAGACTTGCTTATGTGTTGGACCTGAATCGCCTGAAGGCACTCCACGCAGTCTCGGTCTACGGTTCGGTCGGCGCCGCCGCCGAAGCGCTCATGGTGACGCCCTCGGCGATCTCCCAGCAGCTCGCCAAACTGGAGCGTGAGACCGGCGCCCCGCTTTTGGAGCGCAACGGGCGCGGCGTGAAGCTCACCGACGCCGCGGGCGTGCTGGCCGATCACGCCGAGCGCATCCTGGCACTGGTCGAGACGGCGGAGGCCGACTTCGAGGCGCTGCGCGGCACGGTGGTCGGCAAACTCGTCATGTCGGCGTTCCCCACGGCGGCCCGCGGCCTCGTGCCCGGCGCGCTCAAGGAGCTCGCCGATCGCCACCCCGACCTCAACGTGATCTTCCATGAGCGTGAGCCGGAGCGCCAGATCCGCGAGGTGGCCCGCGGCGAACTCGACCTCGTCGTGGTGCAGGACTGGCTCACCAGACCCATGGCCATTCCCGAGGGCCTGTCCCGGGCCGTGCTCATCGACGACGTCGTCGACGTGATCATCCCCGCCGATCACCCTCTGGCCGGCAAACCCGAGATCTCACTGGCCGAGCTGAAGGACGAGCGGTGGATCAGCTCCACGCCGGGCACGGTGTGCCACGACTGGCTGCTGTTCACCCTGCGCAGCGCCGAGCTGGAACCCGTGATCACATGCATGGCCGACGAATACCCGACGCAGCTCGCCCTGGTCTCGGCCCGGCAGGGGTGTGCGCTCATCCCGCGGCTCGGGCGCGACTTCGTGCCCGAGGGGGTGAGCGTGGTGCCGATCACGGCGAGTCCGACGCGGCGCCTCTACGCCCTGTGGCGCACCGAGAGCGCCCGGCGGCCGGCGATCAGAGCCGCCGTCGCCGCCCTGCGCGGCGTGGCCGCGAAGGTCGGCTGATTGTTGAGAGGACGGAGCCGGACACCCCGGGGGGAGTGCCTGTGAGGACAGCTCGACATATGGCGCCACGGGCGATACGGCGGGAGCCCGGCCGGCCGGTGCTCGGCCGGTCAAGGTGGCTTTCGCCGTACGCGAACCCGGCCGGGACCGGTCCCGGCGCGATGCGCAGGGCACGCCGCGGGACCTGCGCGGCCGGGTGGTCAGCGGTCACAGGGTGGGCCGATTTCAGCGGCTACCTACGGGTAGGCTGGCGACACCATGGCTGATACCACTGTCGTTCACCTGTTGCGCCACGGCGAGGTCGAGAATCCCGCCAACGTGCTCTACGGCAGGCTGCCCGGATACCACCTGTCGGAAACCGGCCGCCGGATGGCCGAGACGGTGGCGAAGGCGATGGCCGCGCGTGACATCGTCGAGGTGCGCAGTTCGCCGTTGGAACGCGCGATCGAGACGGCCACTCCGCTGGCGGAGGGGTTCGGGCTCGACGTCGTGCTCGACGACAGGCTGCTTGAGGCGGGCAACGTCTTCGAAGGGCACCCGATGGGTGAGGGAAGGGGGGTCTTTCGCAACGTGCGCAACTATCGCCACCTGTGGAACCCCTTTCGACCCTCCTGGGGCGAGCGTTATCTCGACGTCGTCGACCGCATGAAGGCGGCGATCGACGCCGCGCGGGGCGCGGCGCGGGGGCATGAGGCGATCCTGGTCTCCCACCAGTTGCCCATCTGGATCATCAGGGCCGCGGCGGAGGGCCGGCGGCTCTGGCACGATCCGCGTCAGCGGCAGTGCGGCCTCGCCAGCATGACGAGCCTCACCTTCGAGGGCGACCGGCTGATCAGCGTGGGTTACAGCGAGCCGGCCGGCTCGCTGGTGCGCCGCCCCAGTGTTCCGGGCGCCTGACCGCGCGGATAGAGTGACAGCTCTACCGGTTGTAGTACAAGGAGATCCTCTCCCGTGTCAGGCTCGTCGCCAGTGATGGGCGGGTGCCCGGAGTCTCTCGGCACCGTCCGTCCCCCGGATCGAAACCCCGTTCTCGTGCGCGGCGCGGCCGAACGCGGCCTCTCGCGGCCGCAGGCACGCGGGGTGGCCGGATGACGGGGCGCGCGGCGCGGGCGCTCGGCGTGGCGGTGGCCGCCGCGCTCGTCCTCACCGCCTGTGCCCCCGGAGCCGATTCCGGGCCGCAGGCCGGTGACACGAGGTTCGTGCCCGGCGACGGCAAGATGAGTGTGTTCCCCGCGGCCGAGCGCAAGCCCGCACCCGAGGTCACCGGGCCGACGCTGGACGACGGCACGGTGTCGCTGGCGGCGCTCAAGGGCAAGGTCGTGGTGTTGAACTTCTGGGCCTCCTGGTGCGCGCCCTGCCGCGCGGAGGCCCCCACGCTCAAGGACGTCGCGGGCCGCACGAAGGCCGCCGGGGTCGAGTTCGTCGGGGTCGCCTTCAAGGACGACAAGACGCGGGCGAAGGCCTTCGAGCGCAGCTACAAGATCGACTATCCGAGCCTCTTCGACCAGCCGGGCAAGATCGCGCTGGCATTCCAGGGCGTCATGCCGCCCGCCGCGATCCCCACCACTCTCATCATCGACCGCCAGGGCCGGGTGGCGGCCCGTGCTCTCGGCGCGGTCAAGTACAACGATCTGCTCGGCGCGGTCAACGGCGTCAGCGGGGAGAAGTGATCGCCGACCTCGCCGGGACGATCGCCGGCGGTTCGCTTCTCATCGCGATGCCCATCGCGGTGGCGGCGGGGCTCGTGTCCTTCGCCTCTCCCTGCGTGTTGCCGCTTGTGCCGGGATACCTGTCCTACGTGACGGGCATGAGCGACGACCCCCGTAAGAGCCGGCTGCTTCTCGGCAGCGTGCTGTTCGTCCTCGGATTCGCGGTGGTGTTCGTCTCCGCGGGCGCGGTCGTCGGCGGTCTCGGCAGCGCTCTGCTCACCAACGCCGACATCATCAAGCGCGTGATCGGCGGGCTGACGATCGTGATGGGGCTGGCCTTCCTCGGCCTCGTCCCCGGGCTCCAGCGGGACGTGCGGGTGCACCGCAGGCCCGCGGCGGGGCTCGCGGGGGCGCCGCTGCTCGGGGTGGTGTTCGGGCTCGGCTGGACCCCCTGCATCGGCCCGACGCTCGGCGTGGTGCTCAGCTTGGGGCTGACCGAGGGCAGCGCGGGCCGCGGAGCGGTCCTGGCGTTCGCCTACGCGCTCGGGCTCGGCCTGCCGTTCGTCCTGGCCGGGCTCGCCTACCGGCGGGCCCTCGGCGCGTTCAAGGCCCTCCGCCGCCACTCGCGGCTGATCACCCGCGTCGGCGGCGCCATGCTCGTCCTGGTCGGCCTCCTGCTCGTCACCGGACTGTGGGACCAGCTCATCGCGTCGATGCAGGGCTGGATCGGCGGATTCGAGCCGGTGCTCTGATGGCGGAGACGACGACCGACAGGAAACCCGGGATGACCGTGAAGCCGCCCGGGGGCGGCGGGCTTGGCGCCACCGGCTGGCTGCGCTGGGGATGGCGCACGCTCACCTCGATGCGCACGGCGCTCGTGCTGCTGTTCCTGTTCGCCATCGGCTCCATCCCCGGCTCGCTGATCCCGCAGCGCGGCGTCGCCGACGACATGGTCGCCAAGCACTTTAGGGACAATCCCGAGCTGTCAACGTGGCTCGACAGGCTCTGGCTCTACGACGTCTTCCAGGCGCCGTGGTTCGCGGCGATCTATCTGCTGCTCTTCCTGTCGCTCGTCGGCTGTGTCATCCCCCGCACCGGCGTGCACCTCAAGGAGCTGCGCCGCAAGCCGCCCGCCGCACCGCGCAACCTCGGCAGACTGCCGCACCACGCCTCCTTCACCGCCGCCACCTCGGTCGAGGAGGTGGCCTCGCGGCTGCGCAAGCGCAGGTTCCGGGTGGCGACCGGGCCGGGCTGGGTGGCGGGTGAGAAGGGTTTTCTGCGGGAGAGCGGCAACCTGCTCTTCCACATCTCGCTGCTCGGACTGCTGTTCGCCGTCGGCGCCGGATCGTTGTACGGCTACCGCGGCAATGTCCTGCTCGTCGAAGGCGACGGCTTCTCCAACACCGTCGCGGCCTACGACCGCTACCTCCCCGGTGTTCAGGTGTCGGCCGAGTCGCTCAGCCCCTTCTCGTTCACGTTGAAGGAGTTCCAGGCGACCTACATCGTCGAGGGCAGGCAGCGGGGGCAGGCGCTCGACTTCGAGGCGGATCTGCGGGTCACCGACGAGCCGGGCGGCCCGGAGCGCGACTTCAAGCTCAAGGTCAACGAGCCGCTGGACAGCGGCGGCACGATGACCTACCTCCTGGGCAACGGATACGCTCCGTCGTTCACCGTCACCGACGGCAAGGGCCAGGTCGCCTTCGACGGCCCGGTGCCCTGCCTCACGGCCGACAAGGCCACCTTCGCCTCCGAGTGCGTGATCAAGGTGCCGGACGCCGAGCCGGAGGACCTCGGCTTCCTCATCAGGTTCCTGCCGACCTCGGTGAAGATGAAGGACGGCACCTACGCCTCGGCCTTCCCCGCCCAGATCAACCCCGAGGTCGAGGTCTGGGCCTTCTCCGGCGATCTCGGGATGGACAACGGCACGCCGCAGTCGGTCTACGAGCTCAACTCCGACAAGCTCAAGCCGCTGCTCATGCAGGGCAAGCCGGTCGTGGGGCACGGCGTGGCACCCAAGTCGGTCGACGCCGCACCCAAGGCCCCCGCCGGGGAGCAGGCCGCGCCGCTGCAGGTGGGCCAGTCGCTGGACCTGCCGGGCGGAGCGGGCAAAATCACGTTCACCGGTGTGAAGGAGTGGGTCACCCTCCAGACCACCTACGACCCGGGCCGGCTGCCGGCGCTGATCGCGTCGGTCCTCGCCGTGGCCGGGCTCGTGCTCTCGTTGTCGATCCGCCGTCGCCGTGTGTGGGTGCGGCTGACGGAGGCGAAGGAGGGCGACGCTACCGTGGTCGAGGTGGGCGGACTGACGCGCACCGAAGGGGGCGACGCCGCATTCGCCGGCGAGTTCGACGACATCGTCCGGGCACTCGGTGCCCGACCCGCTGAAAACGCAGGAGACACAGATGCCCACGAGTGAGGTCGATTTCGGGCTCGCAGCGCTGAGTGACCAGTTGATTCTGGGCGCGGTGCTGCTTTACGTGCTGGCGATGATCGGCTACGCCCTTGAGCTGGCGTTCGCCACCCGCCGCGTCAACCAGGCCAAGCAGGGCAAACGCCGGGTGCTGGTCGGGGCGGGCGGCGCCGAGGACGAGAGCGTGGCGGCCGAGGCCGCGGGCGGCGAGGCCAAGCACGGATGGGCGCTGCGCGCCGGCACGGCGGGGCTTGTCGTCGGCTGGCTCGGCTGGGCGGCCAACCTGGCCGCCATCCTGACCCGGGGACTCGCGGTGGACCGCTGGCCCTGGGGCAACATGTACGAGTTCGTGGTGGCCATGTGCTTCGCGGCCGTCACGGCGTTCCTGATCATGCAGATCCGCTTCCCGGTGCGTTTCCTCGGGGCCTTCGTCTTCGTCGCGGCGATGCTCGGGCTGGGCTTCGCCGTACGCTATCTGCATGTTCAGGCCGGGCCTGTGGTGCCCGCGCTCGACACCTATTGGGTGGCGATCCACGTGTCGGCCGCCATTTTGGCCAGCGGGCTCTTCATCCTGGCCGGTGTCGCCGGGGTGCTCTTCCTGATCAGGAAGGACGGGCTTTCGCGGCTGCCCACGCGGGCGGAGCTTGAGCGGGTCGCGCACCGCGCGATCCTGGTGGCCTTCCCGGTGTGGACCTTCGCGATCATCGCGGGAGCGCTCTGGGCGGACAGGGCGTGGGGCCGCTACTGGGGCTGGGACCCCAAGGAGGTCTGGTCGTTCATCACGTGGATCGGTTACGCGGCCTACCTGCACGCCTGGACGACTGCCGGGTGGAAGGGGAAGAAGGCGACGATTGTGCAGCTCGTGGCCTTCGCAGCGCTCATGTTCAACCTGTTCGGCGTCAACATCTTCATCGGCGGCCTGCACTCCTACGCCGACGTCGGTTAGCGGAGGCCGGCCCCTCGGTCCGTGCGGAGGACCGGGGGCCGATCGTCTGGGAGCCCGGCTCCTCTCGCTCAGGCGGAGAGCCGGGCTTCGCCGTACGTCGGGCGTCTTCCGGCGTCGCAGGTCAGCCGCGGTCGTCGTCGCCGCGCATGCGGCGGTCGAGGTCCTTCAGGAAGTCGGGATCGTCGTCGGGACCCTTCGGCGCCTCCGGCCTCTTTTCGCGAGGGAGCGGCCTGGGCAGGACCTTTGGGCCGAGGGGGCGGCCGAGGAGAAGCCAGAACACACTGCCGACGGCGGGTAGCAGCACGACGACGAGGACCCACAGGATTTTGGGCAGCGACCGGACCTGGTCGTCGGGGGTGGTGATGACGTCGAAGAGGCAGTAGAGCCAGAAGGTGAGCAACGCCAGACCGATGAGCACGCTAGGCATGCCCGAACTGTAAGCCATCCCCCGGCCGATCGCGCTTTCGGCTCAGCCGCATTCATATGTCGTGAACCTCAACAAGAATCACATGACGCGAGAAGATCGACGTCGTACGGTGGAACACGGTGCACTCCCGAACCTCCGCGCCCCCGCGCGGAAACCATGAGCGAGAGAGGTGCCATGGCGCAATCCGGCGACAAGGGGCGCCATCGGCGGGGCAGCCGATGGTGGCAGCGCGTCACTTATGTTTCGCCGCACCGTCGGGGAAACGAGAGTAAACCCGACCGGTCCGCCGATCGTCCCGCGGATCGTCCCGCCGACCGCCTCACCGACCGGCCTTTCGATCGCCCGGTCGAGCGTCCCCACCCCGCTCCCTCCGTGGTCGACCGGCCGCAATACACCTGGCGGGACTTCGAGCTCTTCGACGAGAGGCCGAGGGCGCGGGCCCACGCGCCCGACAGCCCGGACGTCGGCGACGGCCTGCGCCACTGCGGTGTCCTTGAGCGCATCCTCCACCGGCAGTGGGATGCCAGGAACGGTCCGCCGTCGGCCGACGCCGTGCGGGCGGTCGACAGCCTGGCCCGGCTGCCCGACCGCTTGAAGGCCAAGCTGGCCGCCGGGCTGGAGGGCATCTACGTCGGTCCAGGCGGGGTGCCCGATCTGGACGACATGGGCTATCTGCGAGGCGCGCCGCTGCCGTCGGGCCGGGCGACCTGGGACATCTGCGCCGGGGCGTACGGCGACCGCAAGATCGTCGTGGGTGACAGGCCTTCGCCGACACCCGACGTGATGATGCACGAGGTCGGTCACGCACTGGACGACGTGGACTCGCCGCCGGGCGCGTGGGTGTCGGACTCCCCGGAGTTCGTCGCCCTGTATCGGCAGTGCGAGCCGCTGTTCATGTCCGCCTTCCACCGGCAGCCGGGCGGGCTCGGGCGCAAGGAGTTCTTCGCCGACGCCTTCGCCGCGATCGCCTCGCGGCAGCGTCCCGCCCTGGTCGACATGCTCGGCGGGGACACCAGGATGGCGCTCACCGTCATGTTGTTCTTCAACCGGCGCTACGGAATCTAGGTGGTTTTCATGTACGTCATCCGGTTAACGGACGGGACGCTGCGTGTGCCGCAGAGCCTGACCGCCCCGGACGGGCGTGTGATCGGCAACGCGTTCATCGAGTTGACGCCGGACGATCCCGACTACGAGCGCTGGCTTCCCGAGTCGCTCAGCGAGGCGGAGTTCGCCGAGACGCGCACGCGCTGGCAGGAGCAGAACGACGATCTTGAGCGGGAGTTCCTCGCGTTCAAGGCCGAGCAAGAGGAGACGTGAACCACGAGGCGGTCTTGACCTGCTGTCTTGATCTGCGGGTGATATGCGCCTGACAGGAGACTTCACTGTGACAGGAGAGTTCTCCGCGACGGAGGGAGCGTGTGCTCACAGATGATTTCGCTGCGACACCCGGCGGTTCCGGTTCGGGGCCGGGCGCGTTTACCGGTGGAGCGGGGTTTTTCCGGGGGAGAAGTCCAGGGTGACCCTGCGGTTTCGGGGTAGTTCCGCAGGATCACCGAGGCGACGAACTCGTCGTCAGACTCGCGGGGATTCGCCAGTCGGCCGGTCGGCCGTCAGGACGTCCTCGCCACGAAGAAGGGCGTGCACTTCCGATTCACGGAAGCGCCGGTGCCCTCCGGGGGTGCGGATGCTGCTGATGCGGCCTGCCGCGGCCCAGCGTGTCACCGTCTTTGGGTCAACCCGGAAGAGGGCGGCAACCTCTCCCGGGGTCAGCAGACGCTCGCTGCTACTCTCCACCAATCTCTCCCCCTCGCATCCCGCTTCCTGCCAGCGGGCGGACAGGTACTCCAGTGTGCCGAGCGAAGCCTGATATATCCGTGATTTTGAGCAAAGATCACGGGTTGTTATCGGCTGAACGCCCGATTGTTATATGATAGAGCCTCTTTGAGAGTCTCATGGGTGTTTCTTTACAAAAGGGCGCTCTTGGGCAGACTAGCAGCGGTCGTACCTGGTGCGAAGGAGTCGGCGCTGAGGGTGTGTCGTAACCTCAAGCTTGTGCATCCAGTTCTCGTATACACCGCGTCCCGCATCGCTCTGTTCGTCGTCGCTCTCGGAGTGTTGTATCTGTTGGGCCTTCGCGACCCGATGTTTCTTGTCGTGGCGGCCTTCGCGGTCAGTGGCCTCGCGAGCTATGTCTTGCTCTCCAAGCAGCGTGATGCCGTGAGTGCGCGCATCGGAAAGAAGAGCGCATCCCTCGGCAAGAGTGGCGATTGAGGGACTACGGCAACGGAAACATGCCGACTCGGGCATGGTACTCGTGACCGAGACGAGTTGTATCACTACCGACGAGTAGACCCTGACCGTGCGGGAGGAAAGCTTTGACGCCAATCCCGCGTTCGCGTCCGGGGTTCCATCTCAGCGCGTTGCCGCTGCGCGGATGTATGGCGCCAATGCCCTCGCGTTCCACTGCGCCGGGGCCCGCCGTATCTCTTCCGTAAGGGTTGTCCAGCCAGCGGAGATGTCCCCCGACATAGACGGCGGCACCGGTCACGGCAACGGAATAGAGCGAGTCGCCGCCGGTGTGGTTCATCCACGTCGGCCGGATGCGATCGCCCGTGGCGAACGTCTCGAATCTCGTCGTAGAGTCGCAGGCTTTGCGGGGTCCGCCGGCGCCACCTGTGGTGACGATCACGAAATATTTCCCGTCCGGTGAGAAGTCCACTCCGCGTACATACGAGGGGAAGACCGACTTGCACGCGACGGCAAACGTCGCCGTGCGCCAGTCGGCCACCTTTGCTCTGGCGCCGGTGATGTCGATCAGGCCGACCTGGGGGCGAGATCGATCGTCAAGAGTGGTGAATGCGCCGCCGATCAGTAGACGGTGGTCACTGAGCGCCATTCCGTAGATTCTTACTCTGCCGCCGAGAGGGCCTCCCGGTGTGACGGTGAACGCCGGATCCACCGCGCCGGTCGTCGCGTCCACTCTGGCGAGTGCGGTGCGGAGAGAACGGCCCACTTGGGTGAAGTCGCCGCCCACATAGAGATGGGAGCCGCGCCGGGCCAGGGTGGTGACGTCGCCGCCGAGAACGCGCGGGGCGAAGCGGGGGTCGGTGCCGCCGTCGGCCAGGCGGAATCTCGCGAGCCCGTCGGCCGGCCGGAATCCGGCGGCGGTGAAGGAGCCTCCGGCGTACACCGTGCCGCCGGGGCCGGCCGCGAGCGCGTGCACCGGGCCGTTGAGCTGCGGGGCGAAGCCCTCGATGATCCGGCCTGTGTGGAGGTCGAAGGCGAACAGGTGGGAGCGGGCGAGTTCCGGCGAGCCGCGGCCGGCCTCGCGCACCGAGGTGAAGGACCCGCCGACCACCACGGTGCGGCCGACGAGGGCGAGGGCGTTGACGATGCCGTCGAGCACGTGAGGCGTGTGGTTCACGGGGTCGTCCGACACGACTGTGGCCTGGCCGGTCGTCCCGGCCGCCGCCGCGGGAGCAGTCGGCAGAAGCGTGGCGGCGACCAGCACTGTCAAGAAACGGGCAATCATTTGCCAAGTCCTAGCAGACTGTCTGTGCTTGCGTGATTACTTTCCGTTGACGTGCCCGGCCGTCGCGGACCTCCGTACGGTGGGCCCTAGGCTTGTCGCCATGACGCGCGCATCGCTGGAGAAGCAGCCCCACGAAGTCGCCGCGATGTTCGATCGCACGGCCCGCCGCTACGACCTGGTCAACGACCTGCTCTCACTCGGGCAGGACCGGGTGTGGCGCAAGGTCACCGCCGAGGTCGTCGACGCGGGGCCGGGCGAGCTCGTGCTCGACCTCGCCGCGGGCACCGGCACGTCCAGCCTGACGTTCACCGAGCTCGGGGCGCGGGCGATCGCGTGTGACTTCTCCCTCGGCATGCTGCGCACGGGGGCCGAGCGCCTGGGCGCCCAGGGCGAGGTCAACTTCATCGCCGGCGACGGCCTGCGCCTGCCCTTCGCCGACGACAGCTTCGACGTCGTCACCATCTCCTTCGGCCTGCGCAACATGCACGACACCGTGGCGGCCCTGCGTGAGATGCACCGCGTGGCCAGGCCCGGCGGCAGGCTCGTCGTGGCCGAGTTCTCCCGCCCGACGATCAAGTCCTTCGACGTCGTTTACACGCAATATCTGATGCGCATGTTCCCGGCGGTCGCGCGCCTCGCGAGCTCCAACCCCGACTCCTACGCCTACCTCGCCGAGTCGATCAGGACCTGGCCCGACCAGGCCGCGCTGGCCCGTCTGGTGATCGAGGCGGGGTGGCACAAAGTCGCCTGGCGTAACTTGAGTCTCGGCATTGTCGCTCTTCACCGGGGGGTTAAGCCGCTCTCGGCCCGATAGAGCTACCCATCTGACATCCCGCGTTGGAAAAGCGTTAGACTGCGGAACCGACAAGTTTGTGAAGAGGTTCACAAAAGTACGAAGGCCCCATATCTCGTGGCCGTCGACGTGTAGGACAGGAACTGGTCCCGTGACCGACCCAGCTTCCCCACCAATCACCGCGCAGCGGAGACCCGCAGACGCGGATGCCGACGTCATCGTCGTCGGCGCCGGTCCAGCCGGCTCTGCCACCGCCTTCTACCTCGCGCAGGCGGGGCTCGACGTTCTGCTGCTGGAAAAAAGCACGTTCCCGAGGGAGAAGGTCTGCGGCGACGGGCTGACGCCGCGCGCGGTCAAGCAGCTCATCGACATGGGCATCGACATCGACGCCCCGGGCTGGGTGCGCAACAAGGGTCTGCGCGTGATCGGCGGCGGTCAGCGGTTCGAGCTGGACTGGCCCGAGCTGTCGAGCTTCCCCGACTTCGGTCTGGTGCGCACCCGCAAGGACTTCGACGAGATCTTCGCCGCGAACGCCGTGCGCGCCGGGGTGCGCATGGAGCAGGGCGTCAACGTCACAGGACCGATCCTTTCCGACCGCAGCGGTCACATCGTGGGCGTGACCGCGAAGCGGAACGGCGAGGAGATCGCCTACAGGTCCCGGCTGGTGGTCGCCGCCGACGGCAACTCGACCCGGCTGTCACTCGCGATGGGGCTGCACAAGCGCGAGGACCGTCCGGTCGCGGTGGCCGTCCGCACCTATTTCACCAGTCCGCGCCACGACGACGACTATCTTGAGTTGTGGCTGGAGCTGTGGGACGAAGAGCGACTGCTGCCCGGCTACGGCTGGGTGTTCGGGGTCGGCGACGGCACTAGCAACGTCGGGCTCGGCCTGCTCAACACCTCGGCGGCGTTCGACAAGGTCGACTATCGTGACCTGCTACGCAGGTGGGTCAAGAACATGCCGGCCGAGTGGGGCTTCGCCGAGGAGAACATGACCGCCCCGATCCGGGGGGCGGCCCTGCCGATGGCCTTCAACCGGCAACCGCACTACACGCGCGGGCTCGTCCTGGTGGGCGACTCGGGCGGAATGATCAACCCGTTCAACGGCGAGGGCATCGCCTACGCCATGGAAACCGGCAAGATCGCGGCCGAGTCCGTGGCTAAGGCGCTCTCGCTCGGCACACCCGCGAAGCGGGAGCGCGCTCTGAGGGCATATCCTCAGGTGCTCAAGGATGCTTACGGGGGTTACTTCACCCTTGGCAGGCTGTTCGTGGAGGCGATCGGCAGGCCGGGTGTGATGAACTTCGCGACGCGCCACGCGCTGCCGCACCCCGGGCTGATGAGGTTCACCATGAAGCTGCTCGCGAACCTCACCGACCGGAGGGGCGACGCGTCGGACCGCATCATCAACGCTCTCTCGAAGGTCGCCCCCTCGGCATGACCTCCGTGAACACCCCGCAGGACAAGGAAGGACCGGCTACGGCCCTCCCTAGACTTGCTCGTCACATCAACGTTCTGAACTGCGCGCCGGCGCGCGTGGAGATGGGAGAGGACGCGTAGCGATGGAGCTTTATGTGCCCATCCTGGTGCTCGCCGTTCTCGCGGGCGGGTTTGCGATCTTCTCGGTGTCGATCGCACCCTTCACCGGCCCCAAGCGCTGGAACCGCGCGAAGCTCGACGCCTACGAATGCGGGATCGACCCCACTCCCCAACCGGTGGGCGGCGGGCGGTTCCCGCTGAAGTACATGATCACGGCGATGCTGTTCATCGTGTTCGACATCGAGATCATCTTCCTCTACCCGTGGGCCGTCGCGTTCGACAAGCTCGGGCTCTTCGGGCTGGTGGAAATGGTGCTGTTCATCGTCACCGTCCTCGTCGCCTACGCCTATGTGTGGCGTCGCAAGGGCCTGGACTGGGACTGAGAGGCGAAGAGAGATGGGTCTCGAAGAGAAACTCCCAAGTGGGTTCATCCTCACCACTGTCGAGCAGGTCGCCGGATGGGCGCGTAAGAGCTCCGTCTGGCCGGCGACCTTCGGCCTCGCGTGCTGCGCGATCGAACTCATGGCCACCGGCGGCCCCAAGCACGACCTCGCGCGCTTCGGCATGGAGCGCGCATCGGCGTCCCCCCGCCAGGCCGACCTGATGATCGTGGCCGGCCGTGTGTCGCAGAAGATGGCACCGGTGCTGCGCCAGATCTACGACCAGATGGCCGAGCCCAGGTGGGTCATCGCGATGGGCGTCTGCGCGTCCAGTGGCGGCATGTTCAACAACTACGCCATCGTGCAGGGCGTCGACCACATCGTGCCCGTCGACGTCTACCTTCCGGGCTGCCCGCCGCGGCCGGAGATGCTGATCGACTCGATCGTCAAGCTGCACGACAAGATCCAGAACGTCAAGTTCGGCGCGCACCGCGCCAAGCAGATCGAGGAGCTCGAGCTGCAGGCGCGCAGGGCGCTGCCGCTGATCGACCAGGGGGCGGCCAAGTGAGCACGCAGGACAACCTCCCCGAGGTCCCGCGCGAGCCCGAGGTCCTGCGCGAGCCGGTCGTCCGCACCGGCATGTTCGGCGCCTCGGACACCGGCGACACCTCCGGTTACGGCGGCCTCGTCGTACGGCGTGCGCCCCGGCCGGTCACGCCCCGGCCCTACGGCGGTTACTTCGACGACATCGCCGACGGGCTCGAGCGTGTCTTCGGCGAGGAATACGCCGACGCGATCGAGCGGGTCGTGATCGTGGGCGACGAGATGACGATCCACGTGAAGCGTGAGCGGCTGGTCGAGGTGGCCAAGCACCTGCGCGACGACCCGGCGCTCCGCTTCGAGCTGTCGCTCGGCGTCTCCGGTGTGCACTACCCCGAGGACGCCGGCGCCGAGCTGCACTCGGTGATCCACCTGTGCTCGATCACCCACAACCGCCGCGTGCGGGTCGAGGTGAGCTGCCCCGACGCAGACCCGCACATCCCCTCGACGGTCGGCGTCTACCCGACGCACGACTACCACGAGCGGGAGGCCTACGACTTCTTCGGCATCGTCTACGACGGTCACCCCGCGCTGACCCGCATCGAGATGCCGGACGACTGGGAGGGGCACCCCCAGCGCAAGGACTACCCGCTCGGCGGCATCCCGGTCGAATACCGCGGCGCCGAGATTCCCTCGCCCGACCAGAGGAGGTCTTACGCGTGAGCGCGACATACGACGAGACCACCGAGGGCACGGTCTACACGGTCTCCGGCCAGGATTGGAACGAGCTCATCGAGGAGCTCGCCGGGGCCACCGACCAGCGCCTGGTCATCAACATGGGCCCGCAGCACCCCTCCACGCACGGCGTGCTCCGCCTGGTGCTGACGCTCGACGGCGAGACGGTCACCGAGGCCCGCACGGTGATCGGCTACCTCCACACCGGCATCGAGAAGAACATGGAGTTCCGGACGTGGACCCAGGGGGTCACGTTCGTCACTCGCATGGACTACCTCTCGCCGATCTTCAACGAGACGGCCTACTGCATGGCCGTGGAGAAGCTGCTCGGGATCACCGACCGCATCCCCGAGCGCGCCCAGGCCATCCGCGTGCTGATGATGGAGCTCAACCGCATCTCCTCGCACCTGATGGCGATCGGCACCTTCGGCATGGAGCTTGGCGCGACCACTCCGTTCCTGTTCGGCAACCGCGAGCGTGAGCTGATCCTCGACCTGTTCGAGTACATCACCGGCCTGCGCATGAACATGGCCTACGTGCGTCCGGGCGGCGTGAGCGTCGACCTCCCCGCCGGGGCCGTCGACAAGATCGGCGAGTTCCTCAAGATCATGCCACAGCGCATCAAGGAGATGCGCAAGCTGCTCGACGCCAACCCGGTCTACCTGGCGCGCACCAAGGACATCGCCTACCTCGACCTCACCGGCTGCATGGCCCTCGGGATCACCGGGCCGATGCTGCGCGCCGCCGGGCTCCCCTGGGACCTGCGCAAGTCGCAGCCCTACTGCGGCTACGAGACCTACGACTTCGACGTGCCGACCGCCACCTCCTGTGACGTCTACGGCCGCTACCTCGTGCGCGTGGCCGAGATGGAGGAGTCGCTCAAGATCGTGCAGCAGGCCCTCGACCGGCTGGCCGGAGCGGGGCTCAAGGGCAAGCCCGTCATGATCGAGGACAAGAAGATCGGCTGGCCCGCGCAGCTCGCGCTCGGCCCCGACGGCCTCGGCAACTCGCCCGACCACATCGCGCACATCATGAGCAGCTCCATGGAAGCCCTCATCCACCACTTCAAGCTGGTGACCGAGGGGTTCCGCGTGCCCGCGGGTCAGGCCTACGTCGGGATCGAGTCGCCCCGCGGCGAACTCGGCGCCCACGTGGTCAGCGACGGCGGCACCCGCCCCTACCGGGTGCACTTCCGCGACCCGTCCTTCACGAACCTGCAGGCCGTGCCGGCGACCTGCGAAGGCGGCATGATCGCCGACGTCATCTCGGCGGTCGCCTCGATCGATCCGGTCATGGGAGGTGTCGACAGGTGAGCGTCAACCCGAAGCGTGACGAGAGCAGCGTGGCGGCCGGCTACGCGCCGGACGTCCGCGAGCGCCTCGAACGCGACGCCAAGGAGATCATCGGCCGCTACCCCAAGACGCGGTCGGCCCTGCTGCCCCTGCTCCACCTGGTGCAGTCCGAGGACGGCTACGTCACCGACAGGGGGCAGGAGTTCTGCGCGGAGATGCTCGGGCTCTCCAAGGCCGAGGTGGTCGGCGTCTCGACCTTCTACACCATGTACAAGCGCAGGCCCATGGGCGAATACCACGTCGGCGTGTGCATCAACACGCTCTGCGCGGTCATGGGCGGCGACCAGATCTGGGACGAGCTGTCGGAGCACGTCGGCGTCGGCCACGACGAGACCACCTCCGACGGCCGCATCTCGCTTGAGCGCCTCGAATGCAACGCGGCCTGCGACTTCGCCCCCGTGATGATGGTCAACTGGGAGTTCTTCGACGACCAGACCCCCGCCTCCGCCAAGCAGCTCGTGGACGACCTGCGCGACGGCAAGGAAGTGCACCCGACCAGGGGCCCGAAGAAGCTCTGCACCTTCAAGGAGGCGTCGCGCATCCTGTCCGGCCTGCCCGACGGCCTGGCCGGCGACGGCCCCGCCGCCGCGGGAGCCTCGCTTGAGGGGCTCCGCATCGCCAAGGCCAGGGGTTGGACCGCGCCCGCGAAGGGGGAAACCCAGTGACCACGCTCACGCCGGTTCTCACCGAGAACTGGGACCGGCCCGACGCCTTCACCCTCGGCGGCTACGGCGAATACACCGCCGCGCGCAAGGCCCTGGCGATGGACCCCGACGCCATCATCCAGGCGGTCAAGGACTCCGGCCTGCGCGGCCGGGGCGGCGCCGGCTTCCCGACCGGGCTCAAGTGGGGCTTCATCCCGCAGGGCGACGGCAAGCCGCACTACCTCGTGGTCAACGCCGACGAGTCCGAGCCGGGCACCTGCAAAGACATCCCGCTCATGATGGCCAACCCGCACTCGCTCGTCGAGGGCATCATCATCACGTCGTTCGCCATCAGGGCCAACCAGGCGTTCATCTACGTGCGCGGTGAGGTGCTCCACGTCATCCGCCGGCTGCACGCCGCGGTGCGCGAGGCCTACGAGGCGGGCTATCTCGGCACGGACATCTTCGGCACGGGCTTCGACCTCGACCTCGTCGTGCACAGCGGCGCCGGGGCCTACATCTGCGGCGAGGAGACGGCTCTGCTCGACTCGCTCGAGGGCTATCGTGGCCAACCCCGCCTCAAGCCCCCCTTCCCTGCAGTCGCAGGACTTTACGCGTGCCCAACTGTTATCAACAACGTCGAATCGATCGCCAGTGTTCCTTCGATCATCGACAATGGCGCCGACTGGTTCGCCGGCATGGGCACGGAGAAGTCCAAGGGTTACGGCATCTTCTCGTTGTCCGGCCACGTGAAGCGGCCGGGGCAGTTCGAGGCCCCCCTCGGCATCACCCTGCGTGAGCTGCTCGACATGTCGGGCGGCATGCGCGACGGGCACCGGCTGAAGTTCTGGACGCCGGGCGGCTCCTCGACGCCCATCTTCACCGACGAGCACCTAGACGTTCCCCTCGACTTCGAGTCGGTCGGGGCGAAGGGCTCCATGCTCGGCACCCGGGCACTCCAGATCTTCGACGAGACGACCTGCGTGGTCCGCGCCGTCCTGCGCTGGACGGAGTTCTACGCGCACGAGTCGTGCGGCAAGTGCACCCCCTGCCGTGAGGGGACGTACTGGCTCAAGCAGGTGCTCAAGCGTCTGGAGAAGGGGCAGGGCACCGAGGAGGACCTGACCACGATCACCGACATCGCCGACAACATCCTGGGCCGCTCCTTCTGCGCCCTGGGCGACGGCGCGACGAGCCCCATCCACTCGTCGGTGAAGTACTTCCGCGATGAATACCTCAAACACTTCGAGATCGGCGGCTGCCCGTTCGATCCCGCGGCTTCCACTCTGTGGGGTGACGCATGACCGTACAGACGACCTCGGCGGGCCCGGTCGAGCAGCCCGTCGACCTGGTGACCGTCACCATCGACGGCTTCCAGGTCTCGGTGCCCAAGGGCACCCTGCTCATCAGGGCCGCCGAGCTGCTGGGCATCCAGATCCCGCGCTTCTGCGACCACCCCCTGCTCGACCCGGTCGGGGCGTGCCGCCAGTGCCTCGTCACGATCGAGGGCATGCCCAAGCCGGCCGCCTCCTGCACCATCACGTGCACCGAGGGCATGGTGGTGCAGACCCAGCTCACCTCCCCGGTGGCCGACAAGGCTCAGCGCGGCGTCATGGAGCTCCTGCTCATGAACCACCCGCTGGACTGCCCGGTCTGCGACAAGGGCGGCGAGTGCCCCCTGCAGAACCAGGCCATGTCCAACGGCCAGGGTGAGAGCCGCTTCGAGGAGAACAAGCGCACGTTCGAGAAGCCCATCGCGCTCTCCAGCCAGGTGCTGCTCGACCGTGAGCGCTGCATCCAGTGCGCCCGATGCATCCGCTTCTCCGATGAGATCGCCGGCGACCCGTTCATCGAGTTCTTCGAGCGCGGCGCCAAGGAGCAGGTCGGCGCGGCTCAAGGGGAGCCGTTCGAGTCCTACTTCTCCGGCAACACCATCCAGATCTGCCCGGTCGGCGCGCTCACCGGCGCCTCCTACCGCTTCCGGGCCCGCCCCTTCGACCTGGTCTCCACGCCGAGCGCCTGTGAGCATTGCGCGGGTGGCTGCGCCCTGCGCACCGACCACAGGCGCGGCAAGGTCACCCGCCGCCTCGCCGGCGACGACCCCCAGGTCAACGAGGAGTGGAACTGCGACAAGGGCCGCTGGGCGTTCACCTACGCCACGCAGCCCGACCGCCTCAAGAGCCCCCTCGTGCGCGACGAGGACGGCAGGCTGGTGCCCGCCTCCTGGCCCGAGGCCCTCGCCGTCGCCGCCGCCGGGCTCGCCAAGGCACGCGGCCGCACCGGCGTGCTGGTCGGCGGCCGGGCGACGGTCGAGGAGGCATACGCCTACTCGAAGTTCGCCCGCGTGGCCCTCGCCACCAACGACATCGACTTCCGGGCGCGGCCCCACTCGGCCGAGGAGGCCGAGTTCATCGCCCACGCCGTCGCGGGCAAGGGCATCGAGGTCTCCTACTCGGCGCTTGAGAAGGCTCCCGCCGTACTCCTCGTGGGTTTTGAGGCCGAAGAGGAGTCGGCCGCGGTCTTCCTGCGCCTGCGCAAGGCGTGGCGGAAGCGCGGTCTCGCCGTCTACTCCATCGCCCCCTACGCCACCAAGGGCCTGGACAAGATGGGCGGCACGCTTCTGCGCACCCGCCCCGGCGCCGAGGCCGAGGCCATCGGCGAGCTGATCTCCGGCTCCGGCGCGGCGGCCGAGGCCCTGCGCAAGCAGGGCGCGATCGTCCTCGCCGGCGAGCGCCTCGCCACCGTCCCCGGCGCGTTGTCCGCCGTGCTGCGGCTCACCGCCACCACCGGGGCCCAGCTCGCCTGGGTGCCCCGCCGGGCGGGTGAGCGCGGCGCGATCGAGGCCGGCGCACTGCCGAACCTTCTGCCGATCGGGCGCCCGGTCAACGACGCGGACGCCAGGGCCGAGGTGGCCAAGGCGTGGAACGTCGGCTCGCTGCCCGCGACGCCGGGCCGCGACACCTCAGGCATCCTCGCCGCCGCGCTCCGCGCGGAGCTCGACGCCCTCGTCGTGGCGGGTGTCGACCCCTACGACCTGCCCGACCCGCAGGCCGCGCTGACGGCGCTGGAGAACACCCCGTTCGTGGTGAGCCTGGAGCAGCGCGCCAGCGCCGTCACCGACCGGGCCGACGTGGTCCTGCCGGTGGCCGTGGTCGCCGAGAAGGCCGGCACGTTCGTCAACTGGGAGGGGCGCGGCCGCACCTTCGAGGTCGCCCTCGACGCCCCCGGCGTGATGAGCGACCTGCGGGTGATCGCCGCCATCGCGGACTACATGGACGTGCACCTCGGGCTGCCCGACCCGGCGTCGGCCCGCCGCGAGCTGGCCTCGCTCGGCGTGTGGCGCGGGTCGCGCCCCGGCGCGCCGAGCGTCTCAGGCGGCTCCGCGGTCGCGCCGCTGGCCGGCCAGGCGACGCTGGCCACCTGGCACCTCATGCTCGACGACGGCCGCCTCCAGGACGGCGAGCCCTACCTCGCGGGCACCGCACGCGCCGCCGAGGCGCTGCTGTCGGAGAGCACCGCGGCAGAGGCCGGTGTCGTGGACGGCGACACGCTGAACGTGTCGACGAAGTCTGGCACCATCAGCCTGCCGGTCCGCGTCGCCGACCTGCCCGACCGGGTGGTGTGGGTGCCGTCCAACTCCGCAGGCCGCTCGGTCACCCGCGACCTGCGCGCGGTGGCCGGTGACGTCGTCACCATCGGCCGCCCCTCCGCCGGCCAGGCGGCGGGCGGCGACGAGAACGAGGAGCGGTGAGTCCGATGAAGACCTTCCTGGCGCTCGCCGAGGGCCCGGACTACCCGACCCTCGCCGACTTCGGCAAGGATCCGATCTGGATCACGATCATCAAGGCCGTCGCGATCTTCGTGATGCTGATGCTCGGGGTGCTGTTCGCCGTGTGGTTCGAGCGCAAGCTCATCTCGCGCATGCAGCACCGCTACGGCCCCAACCGCGCGGGCAAGTTCGGCCTTTTGCAGACGCTGGCCGACGGTCTGAAGATGGGCCTTAAAGAGGACATCTCGCCCAACACCGTCGATAAGGTGATCTACTTCCTGGCCCCGGTGGTCATCGCGGTGCCGGCCTTCCTGGCCTTCTCGATCGTGCCGTTCGGGCCCATGGTCTCGATGTTCGGCGTGGAGACCCCGCTCCAGCTCACCGACCTGCCGGTCGCCGTGCTGCTGGTGCTGGCGCTGGCCTCGATCGGCGTCTACGGCATCGTCCTCGCCGGCTGGGCCTCCCGCTCGCCCTACGCCATGCTCGGCGGTCTGCGATCGGCGGCCCAGGTGGTCTCCTACGAGATCGCGATGGCGCTCTCGTTCGTGGCCGTCTTCCTGGTCGCGGGCACGCTGTCGACCTCGGGCATCGTCGAGGCGCAGTCGCGCACCGGCACGCTCACGCTGTTCGGGCTGGACATCCCGACGCCCTCGTGGTTCGTGATCCAGCTCATCCCGTCCTTCCTGATCTACGTGATCTGCATGCTGGGCGAGACCAACCGCGTGCCGTTCGACCTGCCGGAGGGCGAGGGCGAGCTGGTCGGTGGCTTCCACACCGAATACTCCTCGTCGCTGAAGTTCGCGCTGTTCATGCTGGCCGAATACGTGAACGTGTTCACGGTCTCCGCGCTGGCGATCACGCTGTTCTTCGGCGGCTGGCACGCGCCGTGGCCGATCTCGCTCTGGGACGGGGCCAACACCGGCTGGTGGCCGTTGCTCTGGTTCCTGCTCAAGATGGTGCTCGTCTTCTCCTTCTTCGTCTGGGTGCGGGCCTCGCTGCCGCGTGTGCGTTACGACCAGCTCATGGCCTTCGGCTGGAAGGTGCTGATCCCCCTCAACCTCGGGTGGATCCTGCTCTTCGCCACCTTCCGCGCCGTGCGCCTTGACGAGGCCAACCGAACCCTGATTCTGACCATGCTGGGTTTCGTGGTGCTGGCATGCTTCCTGATCTACCTGCGCTTCGACATCGTGGCGCAGCGCCGCAAGCGGGCGCAGGAGACAGAGGTCGCGCAGGAATACGAGGAGCTGAGGAGCTCCCCCGAAGCCGGTGGCTTCCCTGTGCCGCCGCTCGACCTGCCGCACTACCACGGGGTGCAGCGCAAGGAGGTTCCCAGTGGGACTCACTGATTGGCTGAACCCCGTCAAGGGCTTCGGCGTCACCTTTCACCACATGTTCAAGAAGCCGGTCACGGTGCAGTACCCCGAGGAGAAGCTCCCCACCGCGCCGCGCTTCCACGGGCGCCACCAGCTCAACCGGTGGCCCGACGGGCTGGAGAAGTGCGTCGGCTGCGAGCTGTGCGCCTGGGCCTGTCCCGCCGACGCGATCTACGTCGAGGGCGCGGACAACACCGAGGAGGAGCGGTTCTCTCCCGGTGAGCGCTACGGCCGCACCTACCAGATCAACTATCTGCGGTGCATCCTCTGCGGTCTGTGCATCGAGGCGTGCCCGACCCGCGCGCTGACCATGACAAATGAGTATGAGCTCGCCGACTACGGGCGAGAGCAGCTCATTTACACCAAGGAGATGCTCCTCGCCCCGCTCAGCCCCGGCATGGAGGAACCTCCGCACGCCATGCGCCTCGGGGAGACCGAAGAGGACTACTACCGGCTTGGACGAGAGCATGGGTGAGACGATCACATTCTGGGTGCTCGCGGTCGTGTCCGTGAGCGCCGCGCTGGGCCTCGTGTTCAGCCGGAAGGCGGTCTACTCCGCGCTCATGCTGGGCGCGGTGATGCTCTCGCTCGCCGTGCTCTATGCCGTGCAGGACGCGCCCTTCCTGGCGGCGGTGCAGATCATCGTCTACACCGGCGCCGTCATGATGCTCTTCCTGTTCGTGCTCATGCTGGTGGGCGTCGACTCCTCAGACTCCCTGGTCGAGACCATCAAGGGGCAGCGGTTCTGGGCGATGATCGCCGGGTTCGGCTTCGCCGCGCTGGTCGCCCTGGCGGTCGGCAACATCGCGTTGTCGCCCTCGGCCGGCCTCACCGAGGCCACCGCCCAGGCCGGCGGCAACGTGCCCGCCATCGCCGAGCTGATCTTCACGCGCCACGTGTTCGCCTTCGAGGTGGCCTCGGCGCTGCTGATCACCGCCGCGCTGGCCGCCATGGTGCTGGCCCACCGGGAGCGCACCCGTCCCAAGCCCACCCAGAAGGTGCTGGCCCGAGCCCGCTTCCTCGGCGACCACCCGTCGCCTCTGCCCGGCCCCGGCACCTACGCGCGCAACAACGCCGTCGACATGCCGGCGCTGCTGCCCGACGGCTCGGTGTCCGAGCTGTCGGTCAACCGGGTCATCGCGCGGCACGACGTCGAGGAAGACCGCCTTCCCGAGGACCCCAAACTGGCCGAGGCCATCCGGCAAGCGGTCGAGGAGGAGAGCAAGTGACCACGCACTACCTGGTCCTCTCCGTGCTGCTGTTCACCATCGGCGCGGTCGGCGTGCTGATACGACGCAATGCGATCGTGGCCTTCATGTGCGTCGAGCTGATGCTCAACGCCTGCAATCTCGCCCTTGTCACCTTCGCCCGTCAGCACGGCAACCTCGACGGCCAGATCATCGCGTTCTTCGTGATGGTCGTGGCCGCGGCTGAGGTCGTGGTCGGCCTGGCCATCATCGTGACGATCTTCCGAACCCGCAGGTCGGCGTCTATCGACGACGCGAACCTGCTGAAGTACTGAGGGGTGGCCAGTGGAAACCGCTGAGATCATCCAGAACACCGGTGGTGTCATCGGCGTCTCCTGGTTGATGATCGCGCTGCCCCTGCTCGGTGCCGTCGTGCTCCTCCTGGGCGGTCGCCGTACCAACGGGTGGGGACACCTGCTCGGTGTGGCGATGTCCGTGGCGTCGTTCGTGGTGGCCGTCGTGGCCTTCATCGAGATCCTCGGCCTCGCCGAGGATCAGCGCCGCCAGGCCGTGCCGCTCTACGACTTCATCCCGGGCCTCGCCAAGATGGGGCTGCTGATCGACCCGCTGTCGATCTGCTTCGCGCTGCTGATCACGGGTGTCGGATCTCTTATCCACATCTATTCGATCGGCTACATGTCCCACGACCCGGACAGGAGGCGTTTCTTCGCCTACCTGAACCTGTTCGTCGCGGCCATGCTGCTGCTGGTGCTCGCCGACAACTACGTCGGCCTCTACATCGGCTGGGAAGGCGTCGGTCTGGCGTCCTACCTGCTGATCGGCTTCTGGCAGCACAAGCCGTCGGCCGCCACCGCGGCCAAGAAGGCGTTCATCGTCAACCGGGTCGGCGACTTCGGCCTCGCGATCGGCATCTTCACCATCTGGACCACGTTCGGCTCGGTCGCCTACGGCCCGGTCTTCGAGGTCGCGGGCCAGGCCGACCAGGGTGTGCTCACCGCCATCGGCCTGCTGCTGCTCCTCGGCGCGTGCGGCAAGTCGGCGCAGCTCCCGCTCCAGTCGTGGCTGCTCGACGCGATGGAGGGCCCGACCCCGGTCTCGGCCCTCATCCACGCCGCCACCATGGTCACCGCCGGCGTCTACCTCGTGGTGCGCTCCGGCGCGATCTACTTCCACGCCGAGACCGCGCAGTTCGTCGTCACCATCGTCGGCGTCGCCACGCTGCTCGCCGGTGCGATCATCGGTTGCGCCAAGGACGACATCAAGAAGGCCCTGGCCGGCTCCACGATGTCGCAGATCGGCTACATGATGCTGGCGGCGGGCCTCGGCCCGGTCGGCTACGCCTTCGCCATCGCCCACCTCATCACCCACGGCTTCTTCAAGGCCAACATGTTCCTCGGCGCCGGATCGGTCATGCACGCCATGAACGACGAGGTCGACATGAGGAAATACGGTGGCCTGTGGCCGGTGATGAAGGTCACCGCGGTCACGTTCCTCACCGGTTATCTCGCGATCATCGGCTTCCCGCTGCTCTCCGGCTACTTCACCAAGGACGGCATCATCGAGGCCACGATGCACGTGAACCCGGTGCTCGGCTGGCTCGCCGTGGCCGGCGCCGGCATCACGGGCTTCTACATGTCGCGCGTGATGTTCATGACCTTCTTCGGCAAGCGCCGCTGGGCCGAGGACGCCCACCCGCACGAGTCGCCCGCCGTCATGACGATCCCGCTGATCATCCTGTCCGTCGGCTCGGTCTTCCTCGGTGCGTTCCTCATCCTGAGCAACCGCCTGACGCTGTTCCTGGCCCCCGCGGTGGGCCGCCCGAAGGATCTGCTCGAGTTCCACTGGAACAGCACCCCGGGTCTCGTCACCCTCGCCCTCGTCGCCGCCGGCGTGGCCCTGGCCTGGGTCAAATACGGCAGGGCCGAGGTGCCCCAGGTCGCCCCGCGCGGCTCGTTCCTCACCACGTTCGCCCGCCGTGACCTCTACGGCGACGCGCTCAACGAGTCGCTCTTCATGCGCCCCGGCCAGTGGCTCACCCGCATCGCGGTCTTCTTCGACAACCGCGGCGTGGACGGCCTGGTCAACGGCCTCGCGGCCGGCATCGGCGGCACATCGGGACGGTTGCGCCGCCTGCAGAACGGCTTCGTCCGCTCGTATGCGATGTCCATCCTCTTCGGTGCCGCAGTGGTTGTCGGTGCCCTGCTCTACGTTGGGACCATGTGATGCCCTGGCTTTCGATCCTGATAGCCGTGCCCGTCCTGGGCGCGGTGGGGGTGGCCCTCCTCCCCAAGGGCGCCGACAAGCTGGCCAAGCAGGTCACGCTGGCGGTCTCACTGATCGTGCTCGCACTCACGATCGTGATGGCCGTGCAGTTCTCGCCGGGCAGCTCAGACAGGTTCCAGTTCGTCGAGACCTACCCGTGGATCCCGAGCTTCGGGGTCAACTTCGGTGTCGGCGTCGACGGCATCGCGCTGGTGCTCATCGCCCTCTCGGCCATCCTGGTGCCGATCGTCGTCCTCGCCTCCTGGCACGACGCCGACGCGCCCAACGCCAAGCGGTCGGTCAAGGCGTACTTCTCGCTGCTGCTCCTCCTCGAAGCCATGATGGTCGGCGTCTTCGCCGCCACCGACGTGTTCCTGTTCTACGTCTTCTTCGAGGCCATGCTCATCCCGATGTACTTCATGATCGGGTCGTACGGCGGAGCCCAGCGGTCCTACGCCGCGGTCAAGTTCCTGCTCTACTCGCTGTTCGGCGGCCTGCTGATGCTGGTGGCCGTGATCGCGCTCTACGTGATCGCGGACAAGGGCACGTTCATGTTCCCCGAGCTGATCGGGGCCATCTCCGACCCGAACACGCAGAAGTGGCTGTTCCTCGGCTTCTTCATCGCCTTCGCCATCAAGGCTCCGCTCTGGCCGTTCCACACCTGGCTGCCCGACGCGGCGGCCCAGGCCCCGGCCGGCGCGGCGGTCCTGCTGGTGGGTGTGCTGGACAAGGTCGGCACCTACGGCATGCTCCGCTTCTGCCTGGAGCTGTTCCCGGACGCCGCCAAGTTCTTCACCCCGCTCGTGCTCGTGTTGTCGGTCGTCGGCATCGTCTACGGCGCCATCGTGGCCATCGGCCAGACCGACATGAAGCGCCTCATCGCCTACACCTCGATCTCGCACTTCGGCTTCATCGCCATGGGTGTGTTCGCGATGACGGCCAACTCCGCCGCGGGCGCGACGCTCTACATGGTCAACCACGGCTTCTCGACCGGCGCGCTGTTCCTGATCGCCGGATTCCTGATCTACCGCCGTGGTTCGCACCACATTCAGGACTACGGAGGGGTGCAGAAGGTCGCGCCGATCCTGGCGGGCACCTTCCTGGTCGCGGGCCTGTCCGGCCTGTCCCTGCCGGGCCTTTCGACCTTCGTCAGCGAGTTCATGGTGCTGATCGGCACCTACGAGCGCTATGTGGTCCCCGCCATCATCGCCACCTCGGGCGTGGTCCTGGCCGCCATTTACATCCTGTGGATGTACCAGCGGGTGGCCAACGGCCCCACGGCCGAAACGGTGCAGGGCATGCCCGACCTCGACAGGCGTGAGAAGTGGGTCATCGTCCCGCTGCTCGCGCTGATCGTCGCGCTCGGCTTCTTCCCCAAGCCGATCCTCGACGTGATCAACCCCGCGGTGGACAAGACGCTGGCCAACGTCTCGGTGACCGAGCACAAGCCTGCCGTCCCCGCCGTCGCCGAGCCGAAGGGAGCCGGTGAGTGAACGAGATCGCCGCGCCGACCATCGAATACGGGCAGCTCGCTCCGATGCTGCTCGTCTTCGGGGCGGCCATCCTTGGAGTTCTCGTCGAGGCGTTCGCCCCGCGCTACATGCGTAAGGCCATCCATGTTCCGTTGACGCTGCTCGCGCTGGTCGGCTCGTTCGCGCTGGTGCTTGTGCAGGTGTTCGTCAACGGCGTGCCGACCGCCCCCTCCGCCATGGGGGCGGTGGCGGTGGACGGGCCCACGCTGTTCCTGTGGGCCGTCATCGCGGTGCTGGCCTTCGTCAGCGTGCTCCTGATCAACGACGAGGACAACTTCGTCGCGCAGGCCTCCGCCGTCCCCGGAAGCATCGAGGAGGAGGACGCCGAGGTCGCGGGGATGTCCCAGACCGAGGTCTACCCGCTCGTGCTGTTCGCCGTGGGCGGCATGCTGCTCTTCGCCGCCTCGAACGACCTGCTGATCATGTTCGTGGCCCTTGAGGTCATGTCACTGCCGCTCTACCTCCTGTGCGGGCTGGCCCGCCGCCGGCGTCTCCTGTCCCAGGAGGCCGCGGTCAAGTACTTCCTGCTTGGGGCGTTCTCGTCGGCGTTCTTCCTGTTCGGCATGGCGTTCGTGTACGGCTACGCCGGGTCGGTCGACCTGTCCGCCATTCACCAGGCGCTGCCCAACGTCGGTGGCCAGGACACCCTGCTGGTCGTCGGCACGGCGCTTCTCGGTGTGGGTCTGCTGTTCAAGATCGGTGCTGCGCCGTTCCAGGCGTGGAAGCCGGATGTTTACCAGGGTGCGCCTACACCCATCACCGCCCTGATGGCCTCGGGCACCCTTGTTGCGGCCTTTGGGGCCGTTCTGCGGGTCTTCTGGGTGGCTCTGGGGGGCTTCGAGTGGGATTGGCGCCCTGTCATGTGGGGTGTGGCGATTCTCACGATGGTTGTGGGTGCGATCCTCGCCATCACGCAGACCGACATCAAGCGCATGCTGGCCTACTCGTCCATCGCGCACGCGGGTTTCCTGCTCACGGGCGTGATCGCGACCGGCGGGCCGGAGCAGAACCAGAACGCCCTGTCCGGGCTGCTGTTCTACCTCCTCGCATACGGCATCACCACGGTCGGCGCGTTCGCCATCGTCACGATGGTGCGCGACGCGGGTGGCGAGGCCGGGCACCTGTCCCGCTGGGCCGGCCTCGGCAAGCGGTCGCCGATGCTCGCCGGGATCTTCGCGTTCTTCCTGCTAGCCTTCGCCGGCATCCCGCTGACCAGCGGATTCTTCGGAAAGTACGCCGTGTTCTCGGCCGCCGTGGCGGGCGGGGTGCTGCCCCTGGTGATCGTCGGTGTCGTGACCTCGGCCATCGCCGCGTTCTTCTACGTGCGGGTCATCGTGCTGATGTTCTTCAGCGACCCGGCGGCGGACGGCCCGAGTGTCGCGGCCCCTACTATCGGCACCGCTACGGTGGTCGCCGTCGCGGCAGCGGCTACCGTAGTCCTTGGGGTGTTCCCAGAGCCCATGCTCGATCTGGCCAATAAGGCCGCAGCTACGTTGTTTGTTCGATAGGAGTTCCCTTGGCCGCGCCACCGGTTGTTGACCTGCCCTTCGTCGACGAACGGTTGGCGCGAGATGTGGCCACCGGGTTGGCCGCAGCGGAAAAACTCCTCAGGACATCGGTGGAGTGTGAGGACGCCTTCGTCACGGAGGCGTCCAAACACCTCATCGAAGCCGGCGGCAAACGTTTCCGGGCCATGCTCGTGTTGCTCGCCGCGCAGTTCGGCTCCGGCCCCGCCCCAGGCGTGGTGCCCGGAGCCGTTGTCATGGAGCTCACCCACGTCGCCACGCTCTACCACGACGACGTCATGGACGAGGCTCGCGTGCGCCGCGGCTCACCCACCGCCAACGCCCGGTGGGACAACACGGTGGCGATCCTCACCGGTGACTACCTGTTCGCCCAGGCGTCCGAGATCCTCGCCGACCTCGGCCCTGAGATGATCCGCATCCAGGCCCAGACCTTCTCCCGCCTGGTGCGCGGCCAGATCCGCGAGACCATCGGCCCCCGCGACGGCGAGGATCCCGTCAAGCACTACATCGAGGTGCTGGCCGACAAGACCGGCTCCCTCATCGCCACCTCAGGCCGCTTCGGCGCCATGCTGGCCGGGGCGGACAACGAGATCGTCGACCGGCTCACCCGCGTCTGCGAGGCCATCGGCGTCTCCTGGCAACTCGGCGACGATCTCATCGATGTCGCCGCCACCTCCGCGGAGTCCGGCAAACTCCCCGGCACAGACCTTAGAGAGGGCATCCGCACCCTCCCCGTGCTCCACGTGCTCGCCTCCACCGACCCCGCCGACGCCCGCCTGCGTGAGCTCCTCGCCGGCCCCGTCGCCGAGGTCGACATCGACGAGGCACTCACCCTGCTGCGCGCCCACCCCGCGATGGCGCTCGCCCGCGCCGAACTCCTCGCCTGGACCGACAGGGCCCGTCACGACATCGCCGCCCTGCCCGACATCCCGGCCAGAGCGGCGTTCATGGCCCTCTGCGACTACGTGCTAGAACGCTCCGGCTGAACCTGCGGCGGCGCCACGGTCTCCATGGCCAGCGCCGCACGGCGCGCCAGGCGGGCGGTGCGCAGACTGTCCCAGCTGAACACCGCCAGCCCCGCCCACACAATCGCGAACCCGATCCAGCGGCTCGCCGGCATGACCTCCTTGATGATCAGCACGCCGCAGAGGAACTGGAGCGTCGGCGCGATGTACTGCAGGAGCCCGATCACAGTGAGCGGCACCCTGATGGCCGCCGCCGTGAAGCACAACAGCGGCACCGCGGTCACGACCCCGGCCGCCGCCAGCAGCGCCGCGTGCAGCGGGCCGTTGTGGCCGAACGTGGCTGTGCCGTTCTGCTCCAGCATGATCAGGTAGGCGAGCGCGGGGGCCAGCAGCAGCAGCGTCTCCATGGTGAGACTCTCGGCGGCCCCCACATTGGCGGTCTTCTTCACCAGCCCGTAGACCGCGAAACTGAACGCCAGCACCAGCGCGATCCACGGCGGCCTGCCGTAGTCCACCGCCAGCACCAGGACGGCCACCGCCCCAAGGGCCACCGCCACCCACTGCCACCGCCGCAGCCGCTCACGCAGCACCATCACGCCGAAGAGCACGCTGACGAGGGGGTTGATGAAATAGCCGAGAGCCGCCTCGACGACGCGGCCGGTGTTGACGGCGTAGATATAGAGGCCCCAGTTGACGGAGATGACCACGGCGGCCACCACCAGGAGGGCGAGAATGCGGGGTTGGCGCATGATCTGCCGGAACCACGACCAGTGCCGGCGAATCGCGAGGATCGCCACGACTGCCACCAGGGACCATGCCATGCGGTGGGCGAGGATCTCGACGGGTGCTGAAGGCTTGACGAGCGGCCAGTAGAGGGGGAACAAGCCCCACATGGTGTAGGCGGCGATGCCGTATAGGACACCCTTGCGAGACTCAGGCATGTACCCCATTTTTACTGCTTACAGCATTTAACACAAATAAGTATCACTTGTCGGACAGTTAAGCACTGCTAACGGGAATCACGGCCGACCTACACTGGTTGAGGTCGATGGGCATGTTGAGTGAGCACTGCTTGGTTAAGTGGGCACTGCTTGAGTGGGCACTGCGCCGATTCGGAGGGTGAGATCATGGGTTGGCTGTTCGGCAACAAGACCACGATGGTCACACGAGAAGACGCCCTCCCCGGGCGCCCCACCCCCATCCCCGTGCCCCCACGCCACGCCGTCCTCGACGCCCCGCTCGCTCCGCCGTACCCCGCCGGGGTGGAGATCGCGGACTTCGGGCTGGGCTGTTTCTGGGGCGCGGAACGCAAGTTCTGGCAAACCCCCGGCGTGGTGACCACCGCCGTGGGTTATCAGGGCGGCTACACGGAGAACCCGACCTACGAAGAGACCTGCTCGGGCCGCACCGGCCACACCGAGGTCGTCCGCGTAGTGTTCGACCCCGCCAAGGTGAGCTACGAGGAGCTCCTCAAGGTCTTCTGGGAGGCCCACGACCCCACCCAGGGCATGCGCCAGGGCAACGACATCGGCACGCAATACCGCTCGGCGATCTACACCCACAGCCCCGAGCAGGAGAAGGCCGCCTTGGCCTCCCGCGACGCCTACCAGACCGTCCTCACCGCGAACGGCTACCCTGCCATCACCACGGAGATCGCCCCCGCCCCGGAGTTCTACTTCGCCGAGGACTATCACCAGCAATATCTTTTTAAGAACCCTGGTGGCTACTGCGGCATCGGGGGCACGGGTGTCTCCTGCCCGGTTGGCCTGACGTCCGGCGAGGCATGAAGAGCGCAGGGCCGCTCTGCTAATTGATCAAGAGCTTGCTCTCTGAGGCGGGCATGTGTCTTCTACACTCGGTGATATGAGCGTGATGCGCGAGGAACTCCATCACTTGGTGGATCGGCTGCCGGAGGAGAAGGTCGCCCCTCTGCTTCGCCTTGTCCGGGATCAACTCGGTGAGCCGCAACCAGTTCGTGACTTGCCGTTCATCGGCATGCTGGATGTGGAGCCGGATTTCGCGGAACGTGCCGAGGAGATCCTCCGTTCGGAGGACAATCACTCTTTGTGATCGTCCTAGACTCAGGTCCGTTGGTAGCCGCGATCAACAGCCGCGACAACCATCACAAGGCGTGTGCGAGCCTTCTGCCTAGTCATCCCGGCCCCTTGCTCGTCCCGCCTACGGTGATCACCGAGGTGTGCCAGCTCGCCGAAAGCAGGCAGGGCAGCAAGGCCGAGGCGGCCTTTCTGCAGTCCTTCGGGTCGGGTTTGACGCTGGTCGAGCTCACGGCAGAGGACTTGACTCGCATGAGTTCCTTGGTCGAGACGTACGCGAGTCTGCCTCATGGGGCGGTCGATGCTTCGGTGATCGCGATCGCTGAGCGATTGGACATCGCAGAGGTTGCCACGCTTGATCGCCGTCACTTCACTGTGGTCCGGCCCGCACACATGGGTTCGCTCGTTCTCCTCCCAGAGGAGCTGTGAATTGCTGCCTGGAGCGAACCGCTACCACCAGTACAAAACCCCGGCGGCTATTGCGGCATCGGGGGCACGGTGTCTCATGCGGTCACCGAGGCCGCGCAGCGAGGGGTGGCCCGTCTGGTGGCTGATGCGGAGCAGGGGGCGGATCTGGTGGTGACCCGTCGGCATCAGCCGGTTGCGGCGGTCGTGAGCATACGGCGCCTCAACGAGTTGGAAGAGGCCGCGGCCGATTTGCGGGATCTGGCGCTGGTTCTTGCGCGGGCGGCGACCGACAGCGGGCGACGGACGTCGATCGACGATGTCCTTTCCGCCTTCGGGCATACCCGTGAGTCGCTGGCCGCACTTTCGGATGACGACGAGTAGCGGCGTCCGACGTCGTATTCACCGTTCCGGCCGTTGATGATCTCCGCAGGATCGGTCCGGATGCAGTGCCCAAGGACTAGAAGCCCCAGTTGCCGTTCGGTGCGGGGTACTGCGAGATCGGCGGCTCGGGCGTCTTGTGCCCGACGGGCCTGGCGCCTACCGACTTCGCGGACATCGGCGTGCGGCTCACGCTCAGCTCCTGGGTGTGAGCTGTCCTGTTATCCGGCCCCGGTTCGAGGAGCGGTAGGGGGGTGCCGTTTTATGGGTGCTTCCAGAACGATGGCGTGGGCGCCTTCGGCGTCGATGAGGTGTTCTTCCACGGTGGGGCCGGTGATGGCCAGGTGGTGGCGGTGTAGCCAGTCGAACAGCTCCTGTCCGGCGCGGACCACGTCTGTGGAAGGCGGAATGACGGCTCGCACGACGGCACGGGCGGGCAGGGTGAGCTGCTCGCCGGCGCGGTCGGTGGTCACCGCCGCCGTGAACCCGCCGGTCGGCTGTCCGCGCAGCCAGGTCAGCAGGGTCGCCGGCGGTGCCGGGCACACGGCGGCGAGCTCGGACGGATGGTCGAGATGCAGCCGGCGTACGCGTAGGCGGCGCGGTCTCATGGCGGCCTGCTGCGGCAGGATCGACATCGGCGTGGCGAGGTGGTCCTCGGCATGAGCCGCGGTGGCGGCTAAAGCGGCGATGTCACGCTGGATGCCCGTCACGATCTCGGATAAGGCTTGTCGCAGCTGCGCCTCGGGAGCGTCCAGCAGATCGGCGATCTGGCGCAGCGGCAGGCCGAGACGTTGCAGGCCACGGATGCGTTCCAGCCGTGACAGCTCGGCCACGCCGTACCAGCGATAGCCGGTGCCCCGGTCCACTGCGGCGGGAGCCAGCAGTCCGATCTTGTCGTAATGGCGCAGGGTACGTTCGGACACGCCGACCATGTGCGCCAGTTGACCGATCCGCCACACCTTGGCTCCTCTCCGCGGCATGTTGACTTTGCCCCTGCGGCAAGGTTCTACCGTCACCGTCCATGACCGATTCGTACCCTCGGACCCGGCTTACCGGTGTCCTGCTGCTGACCTCGTTAGTGGCCATGATTGTCGCTGTGGCCATCGTGGTGCCATCGGGGTTGACCCTGAATTCGGCCGATCCTGCCGCCGCGCTGGCCGCGGTGGCTGAGCGGTCCGGACTGCATCTGACCGAGCTGGCATTGGACGTGCTGGGCTGGCTGGCACTGACCGCGGCCGGGCTCCTGATGTCTGCTCGCTCTGCCGAGGCACCCAAACCGCACCTGGAGAGGCTGGCCGGCGGGCTGCTGGCCGCCGCCGGGCTCGCGGGCCTGCTTCACGACGCCGGGAACCTGGCACTGACTCAGCTGGCCGCCGACCCCGCCGCCCCGGCGGCCACCACCGTGGCCTTGGCGGTGATGCTCACCGCCAAGTGGGGGGTCAACCTGGCCGGGCTGCTGTGGGTCGCAGCCACAGCCGCGGCAGCGGTCGCCATCCCGATGTCCAGCAGGCTCCGCATCGCCGGTGCGGTCGCCGCGATCTCAGGTTTGGCCGCGGTCGCCCTTCCGTGGACGACCGGGACCGCTGGGCCGACGGCGGCGCTGGAACAGCTCGGATACGCCCTCCATCTGCCGATCATGATCTGGTACGGGGTGCTGGGGTGGCGCTACCTGTCCGAGAAGCCGCAGGAGGCACTGCGCTAGCAGGTTTTCGTCTCGGGGGAGCAGTGCTTGACTTCGGGGTAGCGGGCCGACGGCTTGTCCAGCAGCGGTCGAGGCTTCTTGCGCAGGTGCAGGTCGAAGAAGGCCGCGACGTACCTGCGGGTGATGTCCGTGGTGCGGCTGCCGGCTATCTCGGCGCCGAGGTCGAGGCCGCGCTGGCCCCCTTGGCTCCGCCGTACCCTGCGGGCATAGAGAGCGCGGACTTGGGCCGGGGTGTTTCTGGGGGCCGAACCTTGCGGCCCGCCGCCCCTGGGGGCGGCGGTGGCTGGGGACGGTGCTCGCGGTAGGGCCGGCCGCAGGCCAGGAGTCAGCGGAACCGGTCTGCGTTCTCGATCGCCCAGTCGTCGTAGGTGCGCAGTGAGCGGCCGATGATCTCCTGTACGGAAGGCCGTTGATCGAGCGTCCATTGGGTGAGTTCGGCCAGTTGCGCGCCGTACTCCTCAAGGGCGTACAGCGTCACGTCGATGCCGCTGTCGGGCCAGCCACGACGGCGCCAGTTCGTGCGGCTGTCGGCGGGTGTCAGCTCGACGGCGTCGATGTCGCGGCCGATGGCCTTGGCAATGCTCCGCACGCGAGAAAGGGTGCTGAGCGGCAGGCCGACCGCCTCAAGGATGCCGCCGACGTACTCGTCGTCGCGCAGTGCCGACACTGCGACGGCAGCCAGGTCGTCTTCGTGGATGAACGGATAGTGGCCTTCGTCCAGGAATGCCTCCCGGACGACCAGTTCGCGTCGGATGGTGTCCGGCCAGTCCGATCCCGTGGCGGGATAGCTGCCTTCGAGCATGGACCCCATCACAGCCGATGGGCGGATGTGAGTCCACTCCATCCCTGAACGCTCGACGGCTCTTTCGATGGCCAGCCAGAACCACGTCTCCGGCGGATAGGACTCCTCGTATTCCGGCCCGTGCGAGGACAGCACCACGATACGCCGGACACCGGCGGCCAGCGCGAGCGCGAGCGCATCCTGAACCGTCGAGGGCTGGGCGCCGGCGAGAAAGACACCGTCAACGCCGTTGAAGACCTCGGCGCACTCCTCCGGCCGGGTGATGGAGCCCTCGACAAGTTCGACCGCATCAGGCCAGTCGGCCAACTGGTCGGACTCGGCGATCACGCGCACGCGATCGCCGACGGCGAGCAACTGCTGTGCCAGGCTCCGTCCGACGATCCCAGTCGGGCTGCTGCCGGCGTCCTTCCGCGCGCTGACCACGGTCAGCAGCCGCAGTTTTCCGGATTCCGGCGCACTCTTGATCTGCTTGATTTCACGCATGGCAAGACTCTCCTACTGTCAATGGAGATCTTGCGCCTTCCCCCACAGCTGGAGCACGTGCTTCAGCTTGGGCCCTCAAGACCATCGGGAGAAGGTTGCGGATCTGAGGTCGCCAACACTAACAGCAACCCAGCCTCACCCGGAGCGCACCACGGGATCGATCTCTGGCTCAGCGTGCAGACTCTCCACCAGCGTATCCATGAGTGCCGGCACACTGGCGGCATCAGGCCCCTTTGCCCGAGTCGTCGTAAAACTCCTCGTCGTCATCGTCGTACTCCGGGGGGAGGCCGTTGAACTCGATGCTCACCGGATAGGACGGCTGCCCGTCGTAGGAGTCGCGGTAGCGGACGGTCGCGGGTAGGGCGTGGATGACCTCCATCCCCAGGTCGCCGGCCTCTCTCGGTGGGGGTTGGTCGAGGACTGAAATGTGGCGCTCGCGGTGGGTGGGTATGCCGTTGGGGCCGGAGTCGTACACGCTGAGGCGTAGTCTTTCGGCCTGGGGGCCGAACTGTTTCACCTCCACGACGAACGACGTGAAGAACGGCCTGTCCGCACCGCGGGTCACCGCCAGTCTGGCCAATTCGGATACGGCGATCTCGGCGTAGTCGGCCAGGGGGTGGCCGTATGTCATGAATCGCACGAATGCTCGCGCCTGCCGTACCTGGTCCGCACGGCATGGGAACAGCCGCCGCCAGACCAGGCCGCCGGGCAGTAGGCGCACGACCGCCTGTTGCAACCGGGGGTCGTGCTCACCCGTTGGCGGGACGAACAGCCGGCCGCGGTTGTCCCGGAAGACCGGGTCTTGCACCTTGGATACGTCGCCTCCGCGCCTCTCCGGCGCTGCCGTGAATCCCATCAGGCGCCCGCCCAGTCGGGGATGGAGAGTTCGAACCACACACCGGTGCCGTGCTCGTCGAGGTAGTTGTGGGTCCTCGTGGACGAATGGGTTCTACGTCGACCGGTCGGCGGACAGACCGTAATGCTCGACCAGCTTGAGCACCTTCTGGCCATGACCGAACGGCCAAACATCCATATCCAGATCGTCCCCTACGACGCACCATGCACAGTGGGACTGTTGTCGGCCTTCACCATTGCCGAACTGCCTGAAGCAGCCACCACCGTTTCGGTGGATTCGGCGACCAAGACCGAGGTGTCGGCGGACCCTGAACTCGTGTCACTGATCTGGACGCGGTATGACAAACTGCGCTCAGAGGCTCACCGCCCCAGCGAGTCGCTCAGGATAATCAAGGAGACCAGGCAGCGATGGACCCAAGAGAGTTGACCACGGTGGACGTAGACCTCACGGCGGCTCAGTGGACGAAGAGTTCGTACAGCGGGGACAACGGCGGTCAGTGCGTTGAAGTCGCCCGCAACATTCCAGGGATTGTCGCTGTGCGTGACAGTAAAAACCCCGATGGACCGGCACTCGTCTTCTCGCCTGACGAATGGAAGGCATTCCTGGGGGGAGCCAAAGGCGGCGAGTTCGATCTGAGCTAGAGCCCGTAGCGTGGACGCAAGTGTTTCTTGCCCTGATCCTCTGGCCGTGCCGGAGGTTTTCCCCTGGGGGCGGCACCTGTCTCCGGACGAGCTGCGCGCCTTCACCTTGGAACTTGTTGCAGCGGCCGAGTCGGACCTCGATGCCACTACTCAGGAGGTCACACGGCCGGGGGCGAGGCTGACCCTGCGCGCTGTGCCGAGCACGCAAGCCTGCGAGCGGCGACTTCGGGCCAGTGCAGGTCTCGGCGTGAGCCCGAAGCGTGGAGAACCTCGGAGGCTACTGCGGCATGACAGCACGACACGCCATGGGACATCCGGGTAGGGCTCTTGTAGGCCAGGCTCATATTGAGTCGGCGCAGTGATCTTCGGCTGGAAAGATTCCCCTCCCCGGACGCCGAAGGAAATCGAGATGAGAAGGATCGCCGCCGGTCTTGTCGTAAGTCTCCTCCCGCTCACACTGCTGTCCATCCCTGCCGACGCGCCCGATCCGGTCAAGACGCTTCGCGCCCAGGTTGTGCCGGGTAGGGGCGTCACCATCTCCGTGGTCACCCGCGTGACGGCTGACGGGGAGCACTTCGCCACCTTACGGACCACGCGAGTAGCCGGGTTCCGTAAGGGAGGGCTGGTGGAGACAGAGGACAGCAATACGTCCGACTCCCCGGTTCGCTCCGAAATGCTGGACGAAGACGTTCTTAACCCGACGCGGCTTATCAAAGCCAAAGGCGCGTACTACTCCTCGGGCGGTGAGACGGCCCGCAAGCTGCCCAAGGGAAAGAAGTGGCTGCGCAGTCCATGGCCCGAGAACAGTCCCATGGACGTCACACTCGACCTCCTGGAACCTCGTACGCTGCAAGTGCTGCTTGCCACCGCCTCCTCCATCAGCCCGCGCGCGGCCAAGGGCACCATCTATACCTCTCAGATCCCTGGTCAGCCTTTAGGTGGGGAGTTTGAACGTGGGGAGAAGGTCCGCTGGGCGCTCTGGTTCGATGCCCGGGCCAGAGTCACCCGCCTGACCACGGCGGCCTCTCAGCAGACGAATGACGACTATGAGCTGGGACTCGCCTCCGACATGCGCTTCACCGGCTGGGGCGCCAAGGTAACCATCAAGCCCCCGCCCAAGGACCTGGTCGTCAACGCCGAGGACCTTCCCGAGACCTACGACTAGTTCAGGGAGCATCGCAGTTCCCCGGAAGGAATCCGGGCTTAGGACCGCACGGTGAAGCTGAGGACGCGGACGTGCTGGTCGGGCTGCAAATGATCATCTCAACCGGCCGGCACGCGGCGAACAGCACACTCTTCGGATCGCCGTGGTGGTCGAAGTCTGACCGGATCTTCATGTGAAGCCACATCGGGCAGGCAGGCTGACCGCTATAGCGATCTCTTGGACCTGGCTTCAGGGACTCATGTGGAGCCTCTGTGGGCAAGCCGGATCACGACTTGCGTTTATTTCGCTTGTTGCGGATACTGCGAAGAGGAGGTGTTGTGATGGCAGACGTGCAGGCCAAGCGAGTCCAGCCGGGGATGATCGATGCCGAGGTGGCCGGTCGCGCCGTGCGTCGGATCAAGGACTACCTCATGCGGTATCCCAATCAGGCCACCATCCAGGTCGCCGGCGAGCATGGCGGCGAAGATCCTTTGATCTTGCCCCGCGAAGCCGCGAGTCTCCTTGCTTTCATCCTCGCTCAGGCGGCTGAAGGCCGAGGAGTTACGGTTATACCGTCGCATGCCGAGCTGACGACTCAGCAGGCAGCGGATATGTTAAACGTCTCACGCCCCTATCTGATCAAGCTGCTGGAAGCTGGAGAGATCCCCTTCCGGTTGATCGGCAAGCATCGGCGAGTCACATACGAGGACCTTCAGGAGTACAAGCGTCGTGATGACGCGAAAAGGCGTACGGTTGCCGATGAACTTGCTGATCTGGGTCAGGAGCTGGGCATTTAGGTATGGGCTTTGTTGTGGTTTACGACGCAAACGTGCTTTATGGCAACACGCTTCGTGACCTGCTCATCCGTCTGGCCATGACAGGACGAATCCAGGCGAAGTGGACCAACGCTATCCTGGACGAGATGCAACGCAATGTTGTTGCCAACCGTCCTGACATTCCGGAGGAGAGGCTGGGCAAGCTGCGTTCCCTTATGAATTCAGCCGTCCGGGATTGCCTGGTCGAGGGACATGAGCCTCTGATTGAAGGCTTGAAACTTCCTGATCCGGGTGACCGGCACGTGCTCGCTGCGGCCATCAAGGTGAGAGCTCAAATCATCGTCTCATCCAACCTCAAGGACTTTCCCTCAGAACACCTCTCGCCATGGGACATCGAGGTGATGTCACCCGATGACTTCGTACTTGAGCAGATTGCCTTGGATGGACGTATTGTCTGGGCCTGCGTGCAGCAGATCGCGGACTCCCGGACCAACCCGCCAGAGACAGTGGATGACGTTCTTGATGCTTTGGAGAGAGCAGGCCTCGTGGAGTCGGTCGCTGCTCTACGAGCCGGCTGAATTGATCGATGCCATCAAGTCGCCGCCCGAGGGGCTGGTCATCGAGGCCAAGGGCCTTCCGTAGGCTGACGACTAGCTCGGGGAACCGCCAGTGACGATCGAAGCTGCCCGAATGGCAGTTAGCCCCATGAGCCATGAAGGCAGCTGTGCTAATCGGCCTGCAAGCAATCATCTCATCCGGCTGTCATGGGGTGAGTGGCACTCTCGTCAAACCTTCGGGCCCACACATCGCTTCTCACCGTCGTGTGCGGCGTGGCCACGATGCCGGTGGTGTGGTGAGCGCTCAGGGCGTGCGGGTCAGCGTCCGCATTTCGCTTCTCGAATTATGACGGTGTCCGACTTTTCCGCTTTCGTGTCTCCGGCGACCAGTGTGTCTCTCACTTGGGAGCCTGGCGTCAGCCTGCCGATGCGGCATACCTCGGGGGGATCCTCTTCCTGTCGGTAAAAGGGGTACATGGGGCATTGGTGGAATGAGATCATGCGGTGCCCCGAGACGAGGAGATGTACGGATGTCCAAGCTCACCGCGATGACCGCCATCAATCAGGCGTTGCAGAACACCCGTCTGCACACCGCCAAAATTTGGAATCCGTTCACCTCGATCGCGGAGGGGCCTACAGCCAATTTCAGCGCCCCTCCGGGCACCGATCACAAGGTGCCGCAGCTCATCGCGGACGCCAAGACGTTCGCGAACGCCACCCGCGGCGAGAAGATCAACTTCGCCGGCGCAGCCAAGAACCACGGTCTGCTCGACAAGGAGCTGGAGTGGAACGCTCTAACCAGCCCCATCTTCGAGCAACTCCGCGCACGTCTGAAGACCGGCTACCTCAAGCGTGGCGCCGAGTCGCTGGGGGAGTTCACCAGCAGTGTCTGCACGGGGTTCGCCTGTGCGGTCCTCGGTCATCTCGCTCTCCACAACGACCTTCTCGACCAGGGCTCGGTCGTGGAGCTGGTCAACTACGACGGTCTCCAGGGGGGCCATGCCTTCGTCGTGGTCAACCGGGCGGGGACGGCCAATGACGTCGATTCATGGGGCCCGCAGTGCTACACGATCGACCCCTGGTATGCCCGGCACCGGACCACCGCTCCCGGTTCGAACCCGGTCAAGGATATGACCCCGGGTAGTGCCTTCTCCGATCCGCAGTTCAACACGTTTCTGAAGGACGCCGACTCTCGCTCCGTCCAGGTCACCTTCACTCATGCGGATCTGATCCAGGCGTTCAGCTGATCGTCTCCGTCGATCTGGTGCGGCGGCGAATGAGTCAGACGCGTGCCATGGCCTGATGATTTGGGCGATCCGCCGTCGGTCTTTTCGTCGTTACCGATGATCTGCCGACCGTGAACCCGTTCGGACGGCTCCTACGCGTCGCCGTACCTCGGCTTCAACAGGGACGACATGACGAAGGTCGGCCACGTCATGACGTGGCCGACCTCCGTTGGCGTGGCTACTTGTTGACGTGCTTGTACAAGTAGACGGCCGACTTCTTGAGCTGGGCGGACGTGCCGTTGGCGGTCCGGTACCGCTCGGCGATGCCGATGGCCTTCTTCAGCGTGGTGCTGCCGTTGACCTTGCTGGAGCCGTTGTGGACGCCGTGGGCGTAGTTGAGCCAGGCGGCCAGCAGTTCACGGTCGAGCAGGGCCTTGGCGCTCTTGCTCTTGGTGCCGAGGACCTTGTAGGCCTTGCCGAGGGAGCCGGCGTCGGTCACCTCGGGGAAGACCTTGCTGCCGTTCTGTGCGAGCGTCAGATAGCAGACGAGGGTCTTGTCGCTCAGTTTGCCCTTACCGCGGAGCATCTCGGTCGCCCACTGCTTGGCGTTCAGCGGCTTGGTGCCGTTGCCCCGCTTGCACGTGTCTGGGACCGGGATCGGGTCGGTCACAATGCCGGGGTCGGTGGGCTCCTGGCTCTTCGTCGGGGTCGGGGTCGGCGAGGGGGCCGCTGTGGCGGTCGCGGTGGCCGTCGGGGTCGCGGTCGGGGTGGGGGACGCGGTCGGCATAGGCGGGAGAGCGGCGACGAGGTCGATCCGCGGGGTGGTCACGGGCTTCTCGGAGCTGCGGTACTCGATCTTCTTGCCGGTGGTCTGCAGCTTCTCGACCAGCTTCTCCGTGGGCGTGCTCGGGTACGCCTGCCGGAGCAGCGCCAGGGCGCCCGCGACGTGGGGGGCGGCCATGGAGGTGCCGCTAATGGGGCCGTAGGTGTTGCCGGTCAGGGCGGAGTTGATGGCCACGCCGGGCGCGAAGAGGTCGAGCAGGTGGCCGCGGTTGCCGAAGGCGGCCGGGGTGTCGTGGTCGTCGGTCGCGCCGACTGTGACCGCGGCTTCAATGCAGCCGGGGTTGACAACGCCGTCCTCGTGGCTGTTGTTGCCCGACGAGATGACCGTGCTCACGCCGAACTGCGTGAGCCAGACGATCTCCGGCTCAAGAGCCGCCCCGGTGCAGTGGACGGTGTACTTCGGGCCGCCGCCAAGGCTCATGTTGGCCGCGATGACGTTCAGACCCGCGTGGACCTCGTCGACATATTGCAGCGCGCGCTTCTGGTCGGAGATGAAGCTGAGGAAGCAGGGGGAGGCGACACCCTGCTGCGCGCAGACGGGGCCGTTGAACCGGCTGAACACCTGGATCGGCAGGATGCCCGCTTCCGGCGCGACGCCGTTGGCTGGAGCGTTCCCGGTCTTCTTCCCGGCGGCGATGCCCGCCACGTGGGTGCCGTGGTAGCACTTGCTCTCGCCGCCCACCATGCACTGCGCGGTTTCGGCGTCGGCCGCGCCGGGGCCGGTCTGGGCCTGCTCGCCGTTCGGGCACAGCGAGACGGCCTGCCATTCCGGGTCGTTGGTGGAGAAGCAGGCCTCACCCTTGATTCGTCCGGCGAAGAAGGGGTGGTCCCGGTCGATCCCCGTGTCGATGATCGCGATCGTGGAGCCCTTGCCGGTCCAGCCGGCCTTGTTGGCCCTGTCCGAACCGATCAGCTTGGTGCTGGCGTCGAGCGTCGGCTTGCTCAGTTCGTCCTTGTAGATGGCCTTCACACGGTCATCGGTCTTGAGTTCGGCGAGGGTCGCCTTGTCGACGGTGGCGACGATGAACCCGTCGGAGCCGGCCTGGCTGATGACGCTGGTCGCGCGTGAGGCGGATTCAGCGGACTTGGCCACGCCTGCAAGGCTCTGGCCGCGCTCGATCTCGATGATCGCGCGTACCTTCTCGCCCTTCTGCACTTCGGCTACGAGGTTCTTGGCCACAGTGGGGTCATCGGTGGTCGCTTGAGCTGGTGACCCGACGGCGAGTGCGGCCGTCCCGGCGATGGCGAGCACGCAGATGCTCGCCAGTAGAGACCGTAGTCTCACTGGTCCTCCGAGGGGAGCAAACCGTCCTGAGCTGGACGGTCTGAGGAAAGGGGAACTTTCGGGGGCGGAAGGGGGCTGAACTGCGGAAAAGCTCAGCTACTCGCCGTCGCCATCGCCGAAGTCCTGAAAAATCCTCATGTGCGGTAAATGTGAAGATCAAGACTAACGAATGATCCCCAAGGACAACGCATCTGAAGTCGTACCGTTACCCGACTTTTCGGATATGCCACGCCCTGACCTGGTTGGCAGGGGGCAAGGGGCTAAGGGGCCAAGACGGCGTGACCTCAGCTGCCCGTTACCGCCGGGTCACCGTACCCAGACCCCATGAAGGCGGTACGGCAAAGCCCGCGTGACGTGGCCCCGCGCCGGGTCACCGTACCCAGACCGGTCGGGAGTCACCGCGCACCGATGTGTCGGTGGACAGGGGATGGATCCCCGTGGCAATCACCGAAATCCAACCCGCCCGATTTCACAGGTGCGAGGCCAGGGCCGCCCGAGGGGACCTCACCCTCAGGCGGTGGGTAGCCAGAGCCAAGCCCCGCCCCGCGCCGGGGCTACCGGGCGTGAGGCCGGGGCCGCGCCTGAGGGGACCTCACCTCAGGCGGCGGTACATAGGGCTGAGCCCAACCCCATCGGGGTCAGTCGTCGATCGCCTGGTAGAGGGTGGTCCAGAAGTCGTGGATCACCCGTGCCGAATCCGGGGTGGTCATCCCAACCTGGGTGAGCACCATTCCGACGAGCTGGTTCTCCGGGTCGGCGTAGGTCGAGGTGCCGGCTCCGCCGTCCCAGCCGAACTGGCCGATGGGCGCGTAGTCGCCGCGGTAGGCGCGCACCGCCATCCCGAAGCCCCAGCCGCCGTGCTGCCCTTGGCCGTACGACACGTGGACGAATCTGCCGGCCAGGGTGATGCGGGCGGCTGTCTCCTCGGGCGTCATGCGGTTGGTGGTCATCAGCTCCACGGCGGGCCGGGAGAGGATCCGTTCGCCCCGGTGCATCCCGTGATTCAGCAGCATCCGGAAGTAGGCGTGGTAGTCGTCGACGGTGGAGTTCAGTCCACCGCCGCCGCCCTGGAACGCCGGGGGCCTGCTGTGGCGTCCCGTCCTGGGGTCGTCCCCCAGGATGAACTCGCCGGTCTGCGGGTCGGGGGCGTAGAGGGGCGGCAGCCGGTCGATCTGGCCTTCGGGCACGTGGAAACCGGTGTCCTTCATGCCCAGCGGGTCGAAGATGCGTTCGCGCAGGAACGCCTCGAACGACTGGCCCGTGACCCTGGCGACGAGCACGCCGAGTAGGTCGCTGCTGATGTGGTACTGCCAATGCTCTCCGGGGTGGTGCATCAGCGGAAGCGTGCCGAGACGGCGCATCCACTCGTCCGGCTCGGGCATCGGTTCGGGAAGATTGGGCGTGAGCCCCTGCTCGAAAACCGCGTTCATGATTGGAGTGCCGAGCGCCGTCATATCCATGCCTAGCCCGAACTTGGAGGTCAGCAGGTCCCGTACGATGATCGGCCGTCGCGCCGGCTCGGTGTCGTCCAGTGGGCCGTCGACCCGCTTCAGCACCCGCCGGTCGGCCAGTTCGGGCAGCCACGGCTCCACCGGATCGTCCAGCCGCAGTCGGCACTCGTCCAGCAGGACCATCGCGGCCGCGATCGAGACCGGCTTGGACGTGGAGGCCATCCGGAAGATCGTGTCCCGGCGCATCGGCGCGCCCCCGTCGTGTCGCATCGTCCCGATCGCTTCGACGTGTGTCTGACCGCCCCGGCCGATCAGAGCGACAAGCCCGGGAATCTTCCCGGACTCGACATGCCGTGTCAGCACCTCACGCACTCTGCGCAGCCCTCTTGCGGAGAAGCCGCTGTCGCCGGTTCCCATTATGAATCTCCTTACCTACGGTGTTTGATCTTGTGAGGCTCTGCTCGCGGGCTTCCATGAGCGGGAGGGGGTCGGTTCGCAGCCCCGATCGAGGCCGCAAGTGCCGGGCCGTTCGTGGCATGCGCCATCGCCAAACGCTCTTACGTCGGGCTGTTGCCGCCGGCAATGATGGTGGCGACCGCGGTCATCAGGGTCGGGCGCAGGCGTTGCCCGCCGCCCTCGGTGACGCCCCTGCAACGCGGCGGGAAGCAGCCGGCGGGGCATGTGCAGACCGCCGGTCGGCCCTGGGCACGATGAGTAGTAGGTCGACATCCTTGCCGACGGTCGCCACGCTGGGGTTCGGGGAGGCGCCGCGACCACCCCTCAAGCGGAGTCGAGGGGGTCGACTGGCCATGCCGGGACCGCTCCGGGTGGCTGAGGCTTCGGCTGGCCATGCCGGGGCAGGTCCGGGTGGCTGCGGGGATGGCAGCGATGACGGTCTGCCGGGCCTCTGCCGGATCCTGCTTCTTGAGCAGGGGGATGGCTGCCGTCAGGGCGGCGGCACGTGGCCGGCGAAGCCCGGCGATCGAATCTCCGGCGGGCTCACGCGGCCACTCGTCCGAGTGGCCCATGGGCTACCGGCTAGGCTTCAGGTTGGCAGTTCAACCGTGCTCTGCTGTAGCGGGCGCGGCCTCGGGAGGGTGTTGCAGCACCCTCTCGGGGGCCCGTCCGACCGGACGGCGCCTACTCGCAGAAGACACGTATCTTCGCATCGGGCTGATCGACCTCCACGGTCACCTCGTCGAGGTGCTCCACCAGCGCCTCAAGATGCTCGGGCTTCAGCTGCGTCAGGTCGAACGGCACGCCCGACTTGCTCAGCTCGGCGTTCGCCTGGCCCAGCGCCTGCGGCGGGATCAGCGCCGCCAGCTGCACACCTGCCCGCAGCAGCTGCAGCGGCACCCGCACGTCGATCCGCCCCGGCTCGCCCTCCTCAACGGTGTGCACCATGATCCGCAGATACTTCGGCCGGGTGCCGGGACCCGCCGCAGCCGGCGTCCGCTCCTGCTCCAGCGCGGCGAGGAGCCGCTCGGCCTCCTCCGCGGTGATCTTGCCCTCGGCCAGCATGCCGAGGACGTCCTTGCGCTGTTCGTTCATTCCACCCTCTCCTATCGGATTGCCACGAGCACGCCCGTGCGGCCGTACTCCATGTCGAACCGGGTGCCGGGCAACGCGGACACCACGCCCCCCGCGGCGCCCAGCGCCCGCACCACACTGATGCGGTAGACCATGCAGGCCACAACCCCCGCCAGAGCGGCCAGGACCAGCAGCGGTAAGAGCACGAGCACCGGGACCCAGACGCGGATGGTACGGCGGCCCGCGCGTTTGACCCGGACGGTCACCAGCCAGGGCATCATGTGCGGCCCTCCAGTTCGGCCAGTGCCTGCTGCGCGGTGATCTCGCCGCGGCGCAGCCGGTCGACGACGTCGGCGCTTGAGGGCGCCGGGTCGGTCTCGACGAAGTCGAGTGCCTGCGCGATCCGCTTCAGCCGGGCTTTGATCGTCGGGTAGCTCACCCCGAAGACGCGCTCCATCTCCTTGATGGAGCCGTGGCTCCGCACGAACGCCGTCACGAAGATCTGGTCCTCGACGCTGAGCTGAGCCAGTTGCGGGAGCTCGAACTCGCCCTCGATCGCGACGCCGCCTTCCAGCCGCACTCGCTCGACGAGGAACGGCCGGCCCTGGGTGAGGTTCGTGAGTTCCTGCCAGTCCATCGCCTGCTCTGCCATGTCTAAAGTTATACCCGATACATCCTTAATTTTCAAGAAGTTGATCTTAATTTTCTTGAACCTTCCGGTGTGCACCGCGCCCTCGTCCGCGTCATCGCCCTACTGCCCGGTCGTCTGATCGGTGGCGCAGGGAAGCCCTTCCGGCTCGGTGCACGACTTGCCGCACCGCCGCCGCGCCCGTCCTGCGAACCGCGCTGTCTCCGCATGGCGGTAGGACATGAAACCCGCCGCCATCGGTGCTGAACTGCGGAAACACCGGTCCTAAAGAATCTTGAAAAAGTTCCGGCCGATCTGTCGAAACAGCGTGATCCCATTCGAAGCGTAGTCAAAGGGCCGAGACGACCCCAGCCCCGGACTCACGAGGAGAAGGCCATGACCCCGCAGACGACGAAGACGACCTGTGACCCACGGATAAGCGTGACCAGGTCACTGCTCGGTTACGGAGTCATCGCCGGACCGCTGTACATCGCGGTGTCCCTCGCCCAAGCGCTGACCCGGGAGGGTTTCGACCTCTCCCGCCACGCCTGGAGCCTGCTCGCCAACGGCGACCTCGGCTGGATCCAGATCGCCAACTTCCTGGCCGCCGCGCTGACGACCCTCGCCTGCGCGGCGGGCCTGCGCCGGGCCCTCACCCCGGGACGCGGCACGACATGGGCACCCCGGCTCGTCGGTGTGTACGGCGTGAGCCTGGTCGGCGCGGGTGTCTTCCGAGCCGACCCGGCGATGGGCTTTCCTGCGGGTACACCTGAGGGCCCAGGAGCGGTCAGTTGGCATGGGATGCTCCACTTCGGCGTCGTAGGGTTTCTCTGCCTGATCGCGGCCTGCTTCGTCGTCGCCCACAGGTTCGCGGCGGCGGGCCGTACGGGATGGGCTGTCTACTCCCGGCTCGCCGGAGGGCTGTTCCTGGCGGGCTTCGTCGCCGTCGCGATCGGTGCCGGCGCGGCCTGGGGCACTCTCCTCTTCGTCGCCGGAGTCGTGATCGCCTGGACCTGGCTCTCCGCCCTGTCGCTCCACCTCTTTCAGCACGTCGCCCCCGAGACCCGCTAGACCTGCCCGACCACGCCATTCCACGACCGCAACCCAGGAGAAGCACCATGCGTTACGTCGTCCTTCTTAAGGTCGCCAACCAGCCCGCCACCCCGCCGCCGACCGAGTTGATGGAGGCCATCGCCGCATTGGGGGAGGAGGCCACCAAGGCCGGTGCCATGCTCGACAACGCCGGGTTGGCCGCGAGTGCCGAGGGTGCGCGGGTCGCGCTCACGGGAGGGAAGCTGAGCGTCACGGACGGCCCGTTCGCCGAGGCCAAGGAGCTGATCAGCTACGCCCTCTATCAGGTCAGGTCGAAGGAGGAGGCGGTCGAGTGGACCTCCCGCTTCCTGAAGATCCACCGAGACCACTGGGAGGGCTGGGAGGGCGAGGCCGACATTCTCCGTGTCTTCGGTCCTGAGGATTTCGCTTCGGCGTGACCAGTCCATGATCCGCGGCTCCGCCGTACCAACCCCCCGGGCGGGCCGCGGAAAGTGCTTGGATCGGTGAACATGACGGTTGGCGATCCTCATCGTGTGGTCGAGGCGGTGTGGCGGATCGAGTCCGCCCGGGTGATCTCCGGACTTGCCCGGATGGTGCACGATGTCGGCCTCGCAGAGGAACTCGCGCAGGATGCGCTGGTCATCGCGCTGGAGCAATGGCCCAAATCGGGTGTGCCCGACAACCCCGGCGCATGGCTCATGCTCACCGCCAAGCATCGAGCGGTCGACCTGCTGCGTCGCAGGACCCGATACGAGCCCTCGGCCCATACGGCTTGCAAGCCGCCATCGCCGCCTGCCACGCCCGCGCGTTGTCCGCCGAGAACACGGACTGGGCCCGGATGGCCGCACTTTACCGGGTGCTCGCCCACGTCGCCCCTTCTCCCGTCGTGGAGTTGAACCGCGCGGTCGCGGTGGGCATGGCGTACGGCCCCGCGAAGGGCCTGGAGATCGTGGACAAGCTTGTCACCGAGCCCGCACTCACGACATATCCGCAGCTGCCTGCCGTACGAGGCGATCTACTCGCGAAACTGGGCCGTCTCACCGAAGCCCGCGAGGCATTCGAACACGCCGCCACCCTCACCCGCAACGACCAAGAACGAGCCCTCTTCCTCACCCGCGCAACCACCCTCCACGAAACGAAAAGCTGATCGCCTCCAGGAAGGGGTACGGCAAAGCCCGCATCAGCGCGGTGCCCGCCCCGGGTCGAGATGATCAAACGATCCAGGCAACTTTGCCGGGCTGTTTTTTGCACAGTTTCCTATACAGTTGACATATGACTGTCCTGCATGACGCCACCGAGCTGAGCGTTACCGAGGCGGCCCAGCGCGGTGTGGCCCGTCTGGTGGCCGACGCGGAGCAAGGGGCCGACCTGGTGGTGACTCGGCGCCATCAACCCGTGGCTGCGGTGGTGAGCATCCGGCGGCTCAACGAGTTGGAGGAGGCCGCCGCCGATCTGCGAGATCTGGCGCTGGTGCTCGCGCGGGCCGTCACCGACACGGGGGAGCGGTTCGCACTCGATGACGTGCTCTCTGCTTTTGGGCATACCCGTGAGTCGCTGGCCGCGATTCCGGATGACGAATAGTCGTGTCCGAAGTCGTCTTCACGGCGCCGGCGATTGACGATCTGCGACGAATCGGCCCTGACGCGGCCCCCAAGGTGCTCAAAAAGGTCATGCTCCTGCTGGACAACCCCGAGGCCGGCTATCCACTCGGTGGAGAGCTGACGGGCTTTCGAAAGCTTGTGGTCGGCCGCAACACCTGGCGGGTCGTCTATCGCATCACCAAGGACAAATCCATCGAGATCTGCGAAGTATGGGCCGTTGGTGAGCGGGCAGATGCGGAAATGTATGCAGAGGCCACGTCCCGAGTTCGTGCCGCGAGCACCGATCGGCCGGAGGTTGTCCGGCTCGGCCAGGTCATCGAGCGTCTGGGCGCCCTGGCCGATCACATTCTGATCGACGAACCGCCTCCCAGAGAGCCGGTGCCGGACTGGCTCGCAGACCGGTTGATCTACACGGCCGGCATGTCCCGTGAGGACGTAGCGGCTCTTGATCTCCAGGAGGCGGTCGATCTGTGGGCTGAGTTTCGGTCGAAGCCACATTAGGTTCGACCACAGATAGTGGGGAAACTACCACTGGTAACACTTGGTCCATGCATCAGTAGTCGACTATTCGGTGTCCTTAGGGTGTCGAGGCGCGGCATAGATCAACCAGACGGTACGGATGGTGTCATCGATGACATAGCGCACACGCCCGCCACTCGTGACCTCGAATTCCCACTGCTCCAAATCCTTGCCATTGTGACGATGAATCGCGAGGTCGCCGCGTAGGCGATGCTGACGGTCGTGACTGGAGCGCGAACGGGGATCGACCCGCAGCACCTCGAAGCACCGGCGCGTATTGGCCAGGGCATGACGGCACAGCTCTTCCCAGCCTCTGACCGCATCGCTGGTAGCGAACCGAATGTCCCTTTCGTCATCCGGTGGCGGCACCGTAACTCGGTCTCCACGCTTCGGGCTCATGCGGAAACGTGTACCGGCCCGAAGTCACCGCTCGTGGGCTTGCGAGCCTCGGCGTAGTGCGAAGGGTCGGCCTTGATTCTGCGCCGCAGGGCTACCGGAGAGGGTGCCGAGCCGCCGGGCCCGATCGAGGCCGTGCAGGGCGAGGTCGACTCGGGTGTCGGCCTCATATCCGCCTCGGGCTTCGTATTGCGCGATCAGCTTGGCATGCGCATCCAGGTCGGTCAGGTCGCTCTCGGCCGCCCTATCCGTCTCTCCAGGTCGCGGATGTCGGCCGGCGCCTTGTCGACGGCGTCCGCCACGGTGGCGGTGCCGGGCAGTTCGAGAGTCTGGGCCAGATAATCGAGGCCGCCGGGCACGACCACGTTCACCTCGCCGTTGTCCGGTGTCACGACCCCGGCCAGGAGCTTGAGCAACGTGGATTTTCCGGAGCCGTTGTCACCCACCACGCCGATCTTCTCGTCCGGCTTGACGGTGAAGGAGACCCGGTTAAGTACGACACGGTCGTCATAGCGCTTGAATACGTCGTTTAGGGCTATTTGTGCGGTGTGCAAGAGCACGTCCCTAGTCTCGTCGGGATGATCCGTACGGCACGCACACGGCAGCGCGAAAAGGGCGCGAAAAGGGGAGGTGTGCGTGGTCGACGCGGCGGAGCGACGGCTCTACGCGGCGTCCCGCACGAGAATCACAGGGGAACCATGTCGGCGAACACATCCGGCGGCTGCCGAGGGATCAACCCTATTTGTACGGATGACCCCGGCAGCAGGGGGAAACGTCCAGGCCGACCCAAGCGGGGCCGGCCTGGACGTCGCGTGATCAGACCAGGTCGAACCGGTCGAGCATCATCACCTTGTCCCATGCCGCGACGAAGTCGTTCACGAACTTCTCCTTCGCGTCATCGCTCGCGTAGACCTCCGCGAGGGCGCGCAGCTCGGAGTTCGCCCCGAAGACCAGGTCGACGCGGCTGCCGGTCCACTTGACCTCGCCCGTGGCGGTGTCGCGGCCCTCGAAGGTGCTTGCGTCGTCGGACGTCGGCTTCCACGCCGTGCCCATGTCGAGCAGGTTGACGAAGAAGTCGTTGGTCAGCCGCCCAGGGGTCTCCGTGAGCACGCCGAGCGACGACCCCTGGTGGTTCGCGCCGAGGACGCGGAGGCCGCCGACGAGGACCGTCATCTCGGGCGCGCTCAGGTTGAGCAGGTTCGCCCGGTCGATCAGCAGGAATTCCGCCGGGAGCCGGTTGCCCTTCCCGATGTAGTTGCGGAACCCGTCGGCGACGGGCTCAAGCGCCTCGAACGACTCCACGTCGGTCTGCTCAAGCGAGGCGTCCACACGGCCCGCCGCGAAGGGAACCGTGACGTCGAAGCCGGCCTCCTTGGCGGCCTGCTCGACCCCCGCAGCGCCGGCGATCACGATCAGGTCGGCGAGCGAGACCTGCTTGCCACCGGTCTGGGCGGAGTTGAAGGCCTCCTGGATCCCCGTGAGGGTACGGAGCACGACCGCGAGCGCGTCCGGGTCGTTGACCTCCCATCCGCTCTGCGGCTGGAGACGGACACGCGCGCCGTTGGCGCCGCCGCGCTTGTCGCTGCCGCGGAAGGACGCGGCGGACGCCCACGCGGTGGAGACGAGCTGGGACACCGACAGGCCCGAGGCGAGGACCTGGCTCTTCAGGGAGGCGACGTCCCCGGCGTCGACGAGCTCGTGCGTCACCGCGGGCAGCGGGTCCTGCCACAGCAGCGTCTCGGCGGGGACCTCCGCGCCGAGGTAGCGCGTGATCGGGCCCATGTCACGGTGAGTCAGCTTGAACCACGCGCGAGCGAAGGCGTCCGCGAACTCGTCGGGGTTCTCAAGGAAGCGCCGCGAGATCTGCTCGTAGATCGGGTCGATGCGCAGCGCCAGGTCGGACGTGAGCATCGTCGGGGCGTGGCGCTTCGCCGGGTCGAAGGCGTCGGGGACGGTGTCCGCCCCGGCGCCCTCCTTCGGCCGCCACTGGTTGGCGCCCGCGGGGCTCTTGAACAGCTCCCACTCGTAGCCGAAGAGGATCTCGAAGAAGCTGTTGTCCCACGTCACCGGGGTGTCGGTCCAGATGCCCTCAAGGCCGCTGGTGATCGTGTCGCCACCCTTGCCCGTGCCGTACGAGCTCTTCCAGCCGAGGCCCTGGTCCTCGATCGACGCGGCCTCGGGGACGACGCCGACGTGGTCGGCGGCGGCCGCACCGTGGGTCTTGCCGAAGGTGTGGCCACCCGCGATCAGGGCGACGGTCTCCTCGTCGTTCATCGCCATCCGGCGGAACGTCTCACGGATGTCGCGGGCCGAGGCCAGCGGGTCCGGGTTGCCGTTCGGACCTTCCGGGTTGACGTAGATGAGGCCCATCTGGACCGCGGCGAGGGGGTTCTCCAGTTCGCGGTCGCCCGTGTAGCGCTCGTCGCCGAGCCAGGTGGACTCAGGGCCCCAGTAGACGTCCTCGTCGGGCTCCCAGACGTCCGCACGGCCGCCGGCGAAGCCGAAGGTCTTGAAGCCCATCGACTCCAGAGCGACGTTGCCTGCCAGGATCATGAGGTCGGCCCAGGAGAGTCTCTTGCCGTACTTCTTCTTGACCGGCCACAGGAGGCGGCGGGCCTTGTCGAGGTTCGCGTTGTCCGGCCAGCTGTTGAGCGGGGCGAAACGCTGCTGCCCGGCCCCTGCGCCGCCGCGGCCGTCGCTGATCCGGTAGGTGCCCGCGCTGTGCCACGCCATCCGGATCATGAACGGGCCGTAGTGGCCGAAGTCGGCCGGCCACCAGTCCTGCGAGGTCGTCAGCACCTCCGCGAGGTCCTTCTTCACCTCGGCGAGGTCGAGGCTCTTGAACGCCTCGGCGTAGTCGAACTCCTCACCAAAAGGGTTCGCCACGGCAGGGTTCTTGGCGAGGATCTTCAGGTTCAGCCGCTCCGGCCACCACTGGCGGTTTCCACCACCCTGAGTGGGGTGAGGGGCGCGCCCGTGAGCGACCGGGCAGCCACCTCCACCCTCCGTCTTCGCGTCTACGACGATTGCCTCTTGGTTCTCAGTCATGGGGATCCTTTCGGACTAAGCGGCCCACGGTGCTCACGACTTGCGGTGCTCACGACGTGCGGGCGGTGGTACAAGTGGGGCACAGGCCCCAATAAATGACCTCGGCCTCGTCGACAGCGAAGCCGTGGTCGTCCGAGGCGGTCAGGCAGGGAGCCTCCCCGACGGCACAGTCGACGTCGACGACGGCGCCGCACGACCGGCACACGAGATGGTGATGGTTGTCCCCGACGCGTCCCTCGTAGAGGGCCGGGCTGCCGGGCGGTTCGATGCGCCGCACGAGTCTCGCTGCGGTGAGCGCGTTGAGGGCCTCATAGACGGCTTGAAGGGATATATGGCCTACGCGATCACGCACCCCTGAGGCGATCGCCTCGACGGTGAGGTGGTCACCGTTCCGGACGGTCTCGAGCAGTGCGACGCGGGCGGCTGTCACCCGGAGGCCTGCGCCGCGTAGCTCCTCGACGGTGGTCGGGGTCTGGGATGCGGTCATGGCGCCAAAGCTACCCCCATACACCTGAATCGTACAAAATAATGAATCATCCAAGTATGGAGTGAGTTTTGGTGCGTGTTGTCCACACGGTGCCCTTGGGGTGAGGCCGCCGTCGTGCGGCTTCAGAGGCGGCGAACCACATCGCCGCGGTGGTGCCGCCGCCGTGGAACAGGATCAGCGGCGGACTCAAGGGTGCGCGGAAGCGGACCTCCTCGGGAAGTCCGCTTCGGCGTGCGGAATCACCAGGCGAGGCCGTGATGCAGGAGGTTCACCACCAGGGCCGCGACGGCCAGCGAGAAGAACACAGCCCAGGAGCCGAAATCGTAGTCGCGGGCCCGCAGGTGGGCGCCGAAGGCGACGATGAAATAGAGCACAAGCCCGGCCGCCGCGAGCGTGCCCAGCACCGGCACAACCAATCCGGCCAGCAATCCCAGAGCGCCCGCCCCCAGCAACAAGCCGAGAGGAAGCGTCCAGGAGCGCGGGATGCGCATCTTTTCCGCCTGAGCGATGGGATGTTTGTGCCCGGTGAGGTTGGCGATGGAGGCCATTCCGTTGACGGCCGAGGCGAGAACGGTGACCACGAGGTAGGCCGCGAACACGAGTATCTCCTTCGTCCCTGAGAACCGATTCGCCTCACGGACGAGAAAGCGGCCTCACACGTGACAGGCATCCCATGTGATGCAGGTCACAGTGCAACACCGGCCAGCTTCTCCGGATTGCTGACCACATGCACCTCCTCAATAGCCCCATCCAGCAGATGTACGGTGGCCGCCAGCACCGGCGTGTGCCCCGAGTAGACGACCATCCCCGGGCCGCCGTTGACCTGGCACACCTCGGCGCGTGAACCGTCGGGCCAGCGCCTGGACAGAACGACGATCGCACGGGCGACGCGATCGCGACCACGGATCAGCTTGCGCGGCGCAGCGGTGAAACCGCCGCCGTCGCTCACCATCGTGACGTCCGGCGCGAGCACCTCCATCAGCGCCTTCAGATCGCCGCCGGCGGAGGCGGCCAGGAACCGCTCGGCGGCCTGCCGCCTGGTCGCCTGATCGGTGTCGTAGCGCCGGCGCCGCGCCTCCACCGCCTTTCTGGCACGATGCGCGATCTGACGCACCGCTGTGTCGTTGCGTCCGACGACCCGCGCGATCTCCGCGTGGCTGTAGCCGAAGGCCTCGTTCAGCACGAAAACCGCACGCTCCATCGGGGAGAGCGTCTCAAGCACAAGCAACATCGCGGTCGACACCGAATCGGCCGTCACCGCGTCCTCGGCGACATCCGGGCTGGTGAGCAACGGCTCAGGCAACCACGGCCCGACATAGGACTCCCGCCGCACACGAGCACTGCGCAGCCGGTCGATCGCCAAACGGGTCACCACCCGCACCAGATAACCCTCGGCGTCCACAACGGTGTCCACATCCACGCGGCTCCAGCGCAGCCAGGTGTCCTGCACCACGTCCTCAGCCTCGGCGACACTCCCGAGCACCCGGTAGGCCACCGCGTGAAGCAGGCCGCGATGCTCGGCGAACCTCCGCTCAGCCGCAGAAGGGGACACCGCTCCCTCGCCACCGCCCACCACGGTCTCTCCCCTCCCGGAAACGCCAACGGTAGTGTTTGCGCGGCAGCCCCGGTAATCAACTCAGCGCCTCGGTATGACCCATAGTGCTTGGAGTGCCGATGCCCGTGGCGAAGCACGTCGCTCTCTCGGCGGCGCCGGCGTCTTGTGTCCGGTCGACATGACGCCCGCCGGGAACGGGCCGCCTTCACCGAGGTCTCGATCCTGTGGGCGGAGCACTGGAGCGCGACCTTCCCCGATGATCTGCGCGCAGTCGAGATCCACGGCGAGCCGGTGGTGTGGCTCGACTCCCTCCTCGCGGGCCCCTGACCGCTTATGTGGGGAGCCGCCGAGGGGTGCTCGACCCGGACAGCTCAGCATCGTCAGGAGGTGCGCCCGTGACCTGTCGGCACTTCTTCCGCGTCTCCACAGCGGGACGGGCAGGGATTATGTGAGGCGCCTGTGCCGGATCGCCGACTTGATTCGTTGAGGATATCGCCGCGGGACAACGGGTGTGGTGCGCGTCCGTGTAATCGCGGAGCGCGAGAGGGCAACGGCGATTTGTGGTGGCGGGGGAGTTTCTGGCGCTCTGCCCTTAGTCGAAGGTGATCATTAACAGTTCGGCGAGTCTTTGGCGGTAAACGCTGTGGGGTCTTCCCGGCACCCATGGGATCGGGCAGTGGCGCGCGGCGCACTGCCCGGATCGCTAATGGTGGGAAAGGATGTCGTTAGCGATAGTAACGGTAGTGGTACTTCGCGCTGGCGGTGATGTAGCGGTTGAAGTTGGCTTCGCCGTTCCTGTACTTCTGCCAGGCGCGGACGAGCTTAGAGCTGATGACGTAGCAGTTGCTGGTGCGGGAGTAGCCGCGCTTGATGGGGCCGATGTAGATCCGGCCGGTCCCCACGATCTTGCCGTTGACTCTGAGGGTGCACTTCCCACCCACCCAGTCGATGTTGTAACGGCTTCTGTTTCTGACCGTTACTTTCACCGTGCAGGTGGACTGGCACTTTCCGAAACGGAGGGTGAGTTTGACGGGAGCAGCGGCGGCCGTGCTTGTGGCGGTGGCCGCTGCCGGAGTGGCGATGAGGAGTGTGGTGCCGAAAACAAGTGCGCATGCTAAAGCGAATAGACGCCGCATTGGATCCCCCCGGGGTTAATACAGACTTCAGTGGTGAATGGTGGCACAGCCACCGACGAGCACAGTATGGCCTATTAGGCAGAGTTTGCAGTCTCAGTTAAGCGGCGGTGGCGCTCTCAGGGCGAGGAGGCCGCAGGTCGGCAGGGGTGCGGCGGGATTTGCGGATGGAGGGCTGTGCGGGACAATCGTGCAGGTCTGTGAGCTAGGAAGGATGGCGGCATGCGAGTTTTCGAGGATCTTACGGCGTTCACGGCGGCCAAGGGAGAGCACCTGGGCTACAGCGAGTGGCACCAGGTGACCCAGGAGCAGGTGAACCTGTTCGCGGACGCGACGGGGGATCACCAGTGGATCCACGTCGATGCGGAGCGCGCGGCCGAGGGGCCCTTCGGGCAGACGATCGCGCACGGGTTCCTGACGTTGTCGCTCCTTCCGGTCCTGATGCTGGAGATCTTCGAGGTCAAGGGCATCAAGATGGCGGTCAACGCGGGGCTCAACCGGGCGCGGTTCCCGAAGCCGGTGCCGGTGGGGGCGAAGGTGCGGGCGGGGGCGGAGCTCGTCGAGGTGCGCGGCACCCCGGCCGGCACGCTGACGACGCTGAGGATGAGCGTGCTGCCGGAGGGGGAGAAGCGGGGGGCGTGCATCGCGGACATGTTGCTGCTGCTGGTCCCCGAGGACGCGCAGTAGAAGGGGCACGACGGCTGCGCACGGCTAGGCCGTGAGGTAAAGATTGATCTAACCTCGGGGTGTGGACAGCGCCAGTCAGGGAGCGGCCGATCTGCTTATGGGGCTCGGTCGGGCCGCCGTGCGGTTCGGCGAGATGGGGCAGGTCGTTTACCAGGCTCACGCGCCGTTTGTGCGGTGGGAGCCATACACCCGGCTGGCGGTGTCGGCGGTGGCCGTCGGCATGATGTTCACGTTGCCGGACGGGGGCGGGCTGGACTTCGAGGTCACGGTGGTGGCCGGGGAGACGGGGTTCCGCGTCGAGGGCGGGGTGACACTGGATGGCGAGAGCCTCGTGCGCTTACCGGCGGTGGAAACGGCCCATGTGCAAGAGTGCCTGGCCGCACTCGGCACCCATGTGGACAAGGTGACCGAGCCGGCGGGGCAGTTGGTTGGGGAGCGGTTGGAGGCACTGCAGGAGGTCGACTGACCGGCGGTCGCCCGATCCAGGAGATGAGGATGCCGGGGCTCAGATCCAGGAGTCGAAGAACATGCGGCTGTGCCACTCGGAGTAGGGAATGGTCTCCGCCGCCAGCACCGGATAGAGCCACCAGAAGTTGACCAGGGCCAGCAGCGCCACAGCGCCGATGACGGCGGCCGCCCAGGGGCGACGCGGGGACACGGGGTCCTTCCTCCCGAGGAGGAGGCCCGCCATGAGAGTCAGAGCGATGATCATAAAGGGCACCATCGGGACCGCATAGAACAGATACATGGTCCGCTGCTCCGCGATCGCATAGTAGACCCACGGAAGCCAGCCGGCGGAGTAAGCCAGGACGGTGGCCCCGGCGCGCCAGTCGCGAGATGAGAAATACCAGGCGACCGTGGCGACCAGCGCGATGATCGCGGTATACCAGATCACCGGAGTGCCGGTTTGAAGCACGGCCTGCGCGCATTGGTCGTCGCCGCATTTCTGCAGCGGCGGATAATGAAAGGCCACCGGCCTGATGAGCAGCGGCCACGTCCACGGCTGAGAGCTGTAGTCGTGGCCGTCGGTCAGATCGGTGTGGAAATTCAAAATAGCCGCGTGATAGCTCCACAGCGAACGCAGCGAGTCGAAGACGAAATACGGTGGCCCGGCGCTGAGAGCCTGGTCCCAGTTTCTCCCGTAGCCCCGCTCGGAGAGGAACCAGCCGATCCAGGACAGGACATAGGTCACCACAGGCACCACTCCGAGGGCGAAGGAAGCCCCCGGGAAAATGCGCGACAGCACGGCTTTGTACGGCGTGGCCAGACCCGCGGCCCGATTGGCGCCCGCGTCCCAGAGCAGCGACATGAGGGCGAAGGCGGCGAGGAAAAAGGCGGCGTTCCATTTCACCGCGCAGGCCGCGCCGAGGCAGAGGCCGGCGGCGACGCGCCACCGGCGCATCGTGGGGGCGGGCCCAAGTTTGTCTTGGCCGCCCGCGCTCCGCCAGTCGGCCAGCCGCCGGCGGTATCGGTCCCGGTCGACGACCAGGCAGGCGAACCCCGCGAGCACCCAGAACATGAGGAAGACGTCCAGCAGTGCGGCCCGGCTGGCCACGAAGTGCAGGGCCTCGACGGAGAGCAGGAGCCCGGCCAGGCAGCCGAGCATGGTGGAGCGGGTCATGCGCCGTACGGTGCGGGCGAGGATGAGAATGGACAGCGTGCCGACCAGGGCGGCGGCGAACCGCCAGCCGAAGGGCGTCATGCCGAAGATCGCCTCGCCTGCCGCGATCATCCATTTGCCGAGCGGCGGGTGGGCGATGAAGAGCACGCAGTTCGACAGGTCCTCGGGTGGACACTGCGTGAAGATGTCGGTGTTTCCGGCGATCAGCCGGTCGTTGGCGATGGGGTCTTTATCGGTGTCGAGAGTTTTCTGTTCGACGCCGAACTGTGTGAAGGCGTAGGCGTCCTTCGCGTAAAAGGTCTCGTCGAACATGACGGAATGCGGGTCGCCCAGCCGGACGAAGCGTAGATATCCCCCGAAAATGGTAACGATCAGGGGCCCGAACCATCCCCATAATGCGCCGCCCCCCATTTCCGGAACAAGCCGGGCGTGAAGTTCGGTGCGAGGTCGAGGTGCTGGGTTTTCCGTGCCGCGGAGGAAGCGGAACGGCAGTCCTCTCGTAGCCATCAGATCATGCTAGTGGCCACTCGCCGTGGTTTGCGCGCATTGATCTAAATGCGTTATTTCACGCCATGTGACCGGGAGGGGCCTGGCCTACGAAGCTGACGAGGCCCCACCCTTTCGCCCCACCATGTCAGTCTCGGCGTACTGGGGAAGCCGTACACCGAGGGGTGGAACGTCTCACAAGGCCTTAAGTCCGCGGAGCACTTCACGCAGCAGACGCTCCTGGGGGAGCTGCGCGACGGTGGCCGGGGGCCTGATGGAGATCAGGCCCCGTTCGCGCAGATCGCCTAGGAGGACCTGCACCACACGGAGCGGGAAGCCGGATTCGGAGGCCACTTCGGCGATGGAGGACGGCACGGAGCAGGCCCCGAGCACCCGCAGGTGCTCGGGGGCGAGCCCGTTGACCCAGCTCACATTGCCCGCGGGAGTGCGGGTGACAATCGAGATCAGGTCGAGTCCGGTCCCGGTGGGGCGGGTCCGCCCCCGCGTCATCGTGTAGGGACGGATGATGGGGCCGGCGTCGTGGTCCATCCAGCGTTCGTTCACGGGCCCTCCTCCTTTTCGGCCCGCCGCCATCCGTTCTTGAACGAGGTCAGCAGGGTGTGTGACGGACCGTCGCCGTTCTCAGCCGAATTCTCCTTGGGCGGTGTGCCGCCCTCTCCCCCGGCGTCCGGCACCACGAGGGGGGCGAACATGCTCGGCTGGGCGCTGAGATGCCGGGGCTGCCCGCCGTTCCCGCTGCTCTGGCGGCCTGAGCCGTTCCGTGCGCGAGGCCGGCCTTTGCCGGGGGTCTTCCGCACCCGCTTCGGCAGCTCGTTCTCGCCCTTCTCGGTGGACTGCGACTGCGGCGAGGGGGATTCCTCCGGCTGCGTCACGAGCTGGGCGGGGAGGAGCACGATCGCCGTGGTTCCACCGTACGGCGAAGGCCTGAAGGAGACGTGGATGCCGTGGCGCTGGGCGAGCTTGCCCACCACGAACAGACCGAGCCGGTCGCTGTCGGCGAGGTTGAACTCGGGAGGTTCCGCGAGACGCGCGTTGAAGACGTCGAACTCGGCCGAGGTCATGCCGAGACCCCGGTCCTCGATCTCAAGCACGTAGCCGCGTGCGACGGACTCACCCCGCACCTGCACCTGCGTGTGCGGCGGGGAGAAGATCGCGGCGTTCTCCACCAGTTCGGCGATCAGGTGGACCACGTCGGTGACCACGGAGCCCACGAGAGCCGGCCCGGTCGGCACGTTGACGGCGACCCTGAGGTAGTCCTCGACCTCCTCGACCGCGGCGCGCACGACGTCGAAGAGCATGACGGGGTTGCGCCATCCGCGGCCCGGCACCGACCCCGAGAGGATGATCAGGCTCTCGGCGTGGCGGCGCATACGCGTGGTCAGGTGGTCGATGGCGAAGAGTTCGTCCAGTGTCTCCGGTTCGACCTCCTTGCTCTCCATCACCTCAAGCATGGAGAGCTGGCGGTGCAGCAGCGACTGGCTGCGGCGGGCGAGGTTGAGGAAGACCTTGTTGACGCCTTTGCGCATCTCCGCCTGGCCGACCGCCGCGTCGACCGCGGTGTGCTGCACGGAGGCGAACGCCTCCGCGAGGCTCGCGATCTCCTCGGTCGAGCCGGGTTTGATATCCGGTGCCTCCGCCGCGACGTCAACGTCCTCGCCGCCGCGCAGGCGGGCGACGATGTTCGGCAGCCTGCGCTCGGCGAGGTCGAGCGCCGCCGACTGCAACCCGCTCAGCTCGCCGATCAGCCTGCGGCCGAAGCGGACCGACAGGAATATGGAGGTGGCGACGGCGATGAGGCCGAGGCCGCCGGCGACGGCGATCTGCAACAGGATGGCGGTGGCGAGCGGTGTGGAACGGTCGGTGATGACCTGGCTGCTCTCTCCGCTGATCCGGTCGAAGGTGTCGGCGAGGTTCTTGGTGGTCGAGTCCCAGGTGAGGGCCTCGGGCGGCAGTGGTTCACCCGGTTCCACGCTGCTGACGACGGCCTTCTCAATGGCGGCGAACTGCTGGTAGTCGCGGGTGTTCTGCACCCTGACATAAGGTACGCGCAGTTCGTCGTCGAGCTGTCGGAAGCCCATGGTGTACAGGAGGGCGCGGTTTGTCACCATGTCCCGGAAGGCGGCGTGCTCTTCAGGTGTCATGGTGCCCACGGCCACCGCGCCCGACAGAAGCGCGGCCTGCTGGCTCAGGACCTCGCGGCTGAGCCCGATGAGGTTGGCGGCCCTCGTCTGGTCGACGAGGTCGATGTCAGGTGAGATCCGCATGTGATCGTAGACCTGGAAGGCCGCGTTGATGACCGCGTTGTAACCGTTCAGGGTCTGCATGCGGGTGTAGTTGTCGGTGTCCACCCGCGCCCTGATGTCGGCCAGACGGTCGGTCTGCTCCATCAGTTCGTCGAGTCGCTCTTGCATTTCGAGGGGGAGGTCGGCCCGGCCTGCCTCGGTCATGGCCTTCCGCTCAAGGTCGTGCAGAGCGATCATCGTGGTGTTGCGTTGGGCGTCCAGCGCGGTGCGGGGCGCGGACTTCGCGCTGAGGAAGACCAGCGAGTCCATGCGTTCGTGCTGGAGTGATGAGGTCAGGGCGCGCACGGGCACGATGACGTCGTCGTAAACGGTCTTGATCCGTAGCAGTTCCTGACCGCTCCGGATGGTGATCGTTGCCGCGAACCCCCAGATCGCCACCAAGGAGACGATCGGTATGAGGAGAAGTGCGGCGATTTTCACCCGGATGGGGCGTCTGCGACGGCCCATGGCCACCTCGCATTCCGGGTATGACGGATATCTGGCGAAACAGTAGCAACCTATGTGACCGGCCACTAGAGGGGTATCCAAAGCGATGACATTTCATAGTGGGTCGGTCGCTTCGGGTGGGGCCTGGGTGGTTCAGGGTTGACCTGATTCCATGACCCGGCTTTTGGGGCCGGTGTCGTGCGGGAGCGTGTCCAGAACGGGGTTCATACACGCCTATCGTGGTATTTGTCGGGGATTCGAGTCAGTGAGCGAGTAGCCGACCGTCACGATCCCCCTACTCGCCCCGCGGTTCCACAACCTCGGCGTCCACCGGGATGACGGCCAAGGGGGCGATGATCCGACCATTGGACGATCCGATCGTTCTGCTACGTTAAGTAATCATAATCCTGCGTTAAGCCATGCTTTGGGTTGAGGCGAGTCAGTGCCGCGATTGTCGTAGTTCGCGATCCTCATGAAACGCCCCCCAATCCGCCCAGAGACGTCTCTTCGTGATGTGTTGGGGCGAGCTTTCCGAAAAGATCTCGTATCCCATTTTGTATCCAACGTGGGGACAGTTGGGGAATGGAACCCAGTAGACCTTGAACGCGTCTTGATGTGTAGAGAGTCTTCTTCGCCCCGTACGACGAGTCGCCGGCCGAACACATTTGGTGAGTGACCCGCCGCTCCGGAGTCGACGTCGCGAGACCCGTCGCTCGCGAGGCCGCAGAAGAACTCCCGGCAAACCACACGAGGGAGGCTCGGATGACATCCGTTCCGGAACTGGTCGAGGCGGAGCTAGAACGTGCCGCCGAAGCGGCCAGGGTGCGGGGGGCCGAGTTGGAGGCCGCCGCTGCCGTCCAACTTGTGAGGTATTCGCCGTCCACTGTGACGGCTGAGGTGGACGACGGCGCCGCTCACGTCGAGTTCGCCATGGTGGACGGGGCACTCACGTGCTTCTGCACCTGCCGGGCCGGCAGGGCCGGTGAGTTCTGTGCCCATTGCGTGGCCACGGCGCTCGCCGCGCGCCGCTGCGTCAACCGCAACGGCCAGTCCAAACCGTAAAACCCGCACACCACATCTCAGGGACGTCCGGAGCCGCCGGCGCACGACGACAGCGCCGTCGGCTCCGCCGTGTTCCGGACCCGGGAACGCCGCATAGGCGACTCCACCGCATCCAGGGCGGGCGAGCGTCACAGCAGACCCGGGCCGGAGGGCGCCCGTGTCGGCTTGTCCAGGCATGCGCGTTGCCGCGGCGGACCCGGGCCGGAGAGTGCCGCGCCGGGGGGAGACGGGGGCGACCTTGTGCCGACGACTGGACGAATCTTGTCTAGTTGTCAGACAATCCCTCCTGTGACGCGCAACGGCCCCCTATTAGTGATCGCCGCCGCCATGCTCTGGGGCACGGCGGGTACGGTCGGTACCCTCGCCCTCCAAGCCGGAGTGGAGGCCGAGCCGCGCTCCCTGGCGGCGGTGCGGCTGTTGATCGGCGGCGGCCTGCTCGCCGCCCTGGCGGGCGCCGCAGTATGGCGGGTGGCGCGTCGCCATCCGGTCGCGATCGCCACCTCGGCCGCCGCCGTCGCGGCCTACCAGCTCTGCTACTTCGCCGCCGTCGCCAAGACCGGCGTGGCCGTCGCCACGGTGGTCGCGATCGGCAGCGGCCCGGTCTTCACCGGTGTGCTCTCCTACGCCGTCGACCGCGTCCGCCCCACCGGGCGCTGGGCTGTCGCGACGGTCGCCGCCGTCGCCGGCAGTGCCGTACTCATCCTCAGCGGGGACACCGGATCGGGGAACGACGTCGTCGGCGGGGTCTCGCTGGCGCTGCTCGGCGGACTTGTCTACGCGTTCTACGCAGTCACCGCGGCCCGGGTGATCGCCCGCGAAGGGGACTCGAACGCGGTGATGGGGGCGATGTTCGGCGGCGCGGCGGTGTTCATGTCGCCCGTCCTGCTGTGGACCGGCAGCTCGTGGCTCCTGGACACCGCCGGGCTGACCGTCGCGCTCTATCTCGGCCTCGCCACCACCGCACTCGCCTACTTCATGTACGGCAAGGGCCTGCGCTCGACGCCGGTCGCCTCCGCGGCCACGCTGGCGCTCGCCGAGCCGGCTGTGGCCGCGGTGCTGGGCTTCGCCGTACTCGGCGAGAGGCTGACCGCGGCGTCGGCCGCCGCGCTGGTCCTGCTGGGGGTCGCTTTGGTCGTGGTGGCGCTGCCCGAGCGGGCAGAATCTACCGTGTGACCCTTCCCCTGCGTGCCGTCTCCGCCGTCGCGGCTCTCGCCGACGCACTGCGCGCCCGTGTGCTGTCCGGCGACATCGCCCCCGGCACCTCACTGCCCGAGCAGGAGCTCGCCGCGGCATACGGCGTGGCGCGGCCGACCGTGCGTGAGGCGCTGGCCGTGCTGGTGCACGAGGGGTTGCTGCGGCGCGAGCGCAACCGGAGCGCCTATGTCCCGGAGGTCACCGCGGCGGACCTGGCGGACTTGATGTTCGTGCGAGCGGCGCTGGAGGACCTGATGGCGACGGCGTTGTGCGGCACGCGGGTCGAGGCGGCCGAGCGGGCGCTTGCGCATATGGCGGCGCTGCCGGCCGACGCGCCGTGGTCGGAGATCGTGGCGGGGCACATGGAGTTCCACCGGGCCTTGATCGAGGCGGTGGGGAGTCCGCGCCTGGAACGGCTCTACGCGGTGCTCGCCGCCGAGACCATGCTGGGGATGGTGCGCATGCGTGGGCTCTATGGGGATCGGGAGGTGCTGGTGGCCGAGCACCGGGCGTTGCTGGAGGCCATCGTCCGAGGTCCGATTGAGGCCACGAGAGCCGCTGTAGCCTCTCATCTCGACCATACGTGGGGCGACGTTTAAGCGCGTCTCTTGCACCGACAGGCCAGAAGTCGTCACAATCGCGCCCATGCACGGCGATCCAGTGCCGGACACCTATGTATACGTAACCGAGGAAGGCGTGACCCGTCACTACGCGGACGGCAGCGTGGAGGCGCTCGCGTGGGAGGACGTGGTCGAAGTCCGGGTCGGGGGTGATTTTGAGGTCGATGTGCACTACATCCTTCTCGACCGCGATGGTCAGGGATGTGTGGTGCCTCGCTCCGCCACCGACGCCTCTTTTCTGACCAGGCTCCGCTATCTACCGGATTTCGATCTCGACAGGCTCGCGGTGGCGGTCGAGCGGGTGGGGGAGGAGGAGCAGGACCTCGACGTCGATGTCGTGGTCTGGCGCAGCCCCGACCCTCCCACACCTCTGCCCGATCTTGAATATGACTGAGGGAGACGACCCATCCCCGTGAGGCGCATCCGCGTGCGGATGTTCACCTCACGGGACCGCGTGTGCGCCGGATCAGTCGTCGGTGTTGAAGTATTGGTCCATGCCGCTCAGGGCGTAGCCCCGCCAGCCCTCTTCGGTGAGGGTGTAGGGCATGTTGGGGCGGTCGAAGTAGAGCACCGCGCGGATCTTGGGCAGTCGCTTGAGGTCTGCCGCCATGTTCTTGAAGTACGCCTGCTGGCAGCGCTTGCCGAAACCGAATTCCATGATGCCGTAGGTCTTGTTACGAGCGCCTTGCCCGAGGAGACCGGCTTCCAATCGGTTGTAGAAACGGCCGAGGGTGCCATAGGCCGACCCGTGTGAGCAGCCGTTGTCGTAAGGGTCCCAGGAGATCCAGTCGACATACGCGTCGCCCGGATAGGACTCGGTGTAAATCAGATCGTCATTGGCGAAGCCACCCACCACATAGTTCCACGTGACGTTTGTGACTCCCTCCTTGACAAAAAGATCATGGATGTGTCGCCACATCGCCCGGTAACCCGCCAGCCACTCCTTTCTGAGCGGGGTGTTCCCCATCCATTCGACCTGGCTATCGATTTCGCTGGAAATGTCCAGGATGAGGGGGCTCGGGAATGCTTTGATCTTTTTCGCGATGGCCCGCAGCAGAGGGTCGAACCGGCCCGAGGCGACGTCGCGGGGGTGGAACCACTCACCGGTGAAATCCGTGGGAACGTTCGAGCCCGTGAACTTGACAGGCTTCGGCAGCGCGATGCCGTTGAACGAGGTGGGGCACTTGCCGAAGCATCCGCTGTCGAAAAGCAGGAAGAGGTCCCGGTCGCGGGCGAGTTCGGCGTCGCGCTTACTCGGCCAGCTCACCGTCTGGTTCGGCGGGGTGCCGATGATCTGGGAGAAGCTGTAGTAGCGCCGGAAGGCGTCGAACCGTCGCGGCACGGTGGTGGAGTTGAGTCGCGTGCCTTCGTGGACCGTGATGTCGGCGTTGCCCGACCGGTAGAGCCCCCAGAGTGCGCCGTCGCCGGGGCCGGGGGTGGGTCCGGCGGTGGGTTTACCCGTGGGCTGCGTGGTGGGCTTTGTGGTCGGCCCGGGAGTCGGGACGGTGGGTTTGGGGGTCGGCCCGGGGGTGGGCACGGTGCCGCCACCGCAGTCGGTCTTGTAGTTGATCGCGAGTTGGGGCGGCCGGTTGACCTGGCGGTTCTCCCGCGAGGCGAAGTCGAGGTGGGAGGTGCCCTGGTGGGTCACGGTGAAGGAGACCTCACCGTTGGCCCGGACGGCCTGGGAGACGTCGAACGCCGCCCAGGTGTTGCTCTGCAGCCCTTGGGCCGTGTCGAGTGCCTGTCCCACTGTGGGCCTGCTCGCCCACAGTGTGCCTTCGTTCCAGCTTCCCTGGCCCACCCGGCTGACCGTGGTGACCTCGTTGCCCGCGGTCGCTCTTCGCGGCCACAGGCGAAGCTGGGCGGTGATGTCACATGCCGCCGGTGGGAGGTTGGACACGGCGAACTTCAGCAGCGTACGGCGCTGCCCGCTCGACGTGCCCGTGCGTAAGTGCCACTCCTTTCCCTTGGCGACACGCTGATCGTGAGTGGTGACGTAGGTGTCCTCGCTCGCCGCTACCGTGAAGCCGGGTGCGGCCACGCGTTGTTCGGCTTTGGCTTCGCCCTCGGCGACCACTAGGGCCGCGACGTTGACGAGAGCCGTTGCGGTGACGCCCACGATGAGAAGACTGCGGCTGGCTCGCATTGCGCTCATCATCCTCACCTAGAGACTCATCGTGTAACTCCTTCGGGGCTAAGCATGGCGCACTACGTAGATCTCCACCTGTCAAGTGATGAAATGTCACGGCATTGGCCACATGTGGACGTTTGGAGACTCTTTACACCAAAGTCATGATCATTCTAGGCTCACGAAATAGGTCTGACAGGTTCGCGTTTGCGGGACAACCCGATGGGCGGATGGGGCGTCTGTTAGGCGTGGGGTGGGAGATCTTGATCGCGAGGCGAGGATGACCGCTGTTGCCGACGGAGAATTCCGTACGGATGTGTCCCGCGCGCCCTGGGACCACAATGAGTGGGAGCAGGGCTACGTGCTCAGTGCCGTTCTGGGCGATTTCGCCTGCTCAGTAGTGGCATTTGGTGGTCTCATAGCGATTCGCATGCTTACGTCCGTTTTCTACTGGCCGGAGCTGCCGCTAGGAGTCCTGCTTATTCTGTTCTGGCCGCTGGCGGTAGCCTTCGCCGGCGGCTACGAGTCGCACCGCGTCGGGGACGGCCCCGACGAATACCGCTCCGTGCTACGAGCGGCGGCCGCGATGGCGTCGCTCGTCGCCATCGCCGCCTATGTCACGCAGACGCCGGTCGCACGCAGCTACGTGATGATCGGCTTCCCGCTGCTCGCGCTCGTCGGCCTGCTCTTCAGGTACGGCTTGCGCAAGCGTCTCCATCGCCGCCGGGCCAAGGGCGAGTGCCTGCGGCGCGTGGTGGCCGTCGGCCACGCCGGCAGCGTCGCCGATCTCGTGCGCCAGTTGCGCCGAGAGCGCTACCACGGCATGCAGGTCGTGGCCGTCTGCCTGCCCAGGCTTCCGCTCGACTCGGAGGAGGGGATGGTCGACGGTGTCCCGGTCTACGGCGACTTCAGCGACGTCGCCGAGGTCGTGACGAAGGTGTCGGGCGACGCGGTGGCCGTGCTCGCCTGCCCGGAGCTCGACGGGATCGCGCTGCGGCGCATGGCGTGGCGGCTGGCCGAGACCGACACCGATCTATTCATGGCGTCGGCGCTCACGGACGTCGCCGGTCCCCGCACAAGTGTGCGCCCGGTGGCGGGGCTGCCCCTCCTGCACGTGGAGCACCCCGATCTGTCGGGCACCCGGCAGAACATCAAGGGTGCCTTCGACAGGTGTGTGGCGAGCCTGGCTCTTCTTCTGCTCTCCCCGCTTTTATGTGCGATCGTGCTTATGATTCGGCGCACGAGCCCGGGTCCGGCGCTTTTCACCCAGATTCGAGTGGGCAAGAACGGGCGCGAGTTCACGGTGTTCAAATTCCGCACCATGGTCGTGGACGCCGAACGTGTCAAACGTGATCTCGCGGCGCTGGACGAGGGCAATGGCGTGCTCTTCAAGATGAGGAACGATCCACGGATCACCGGGGTAGGTTCGTGGCTCCGGCGTTATTCTCTCGACGAACTCCCCCAGCTTCTCAATGTGGTGCGCGGGGATATGTCGCTGGTCGGGCCGCGTCCGCCGCTCCCGGCGGAGGTCGCGCAATACGGCACCGATGTGCACCGCCGCCTGGTGGTTAAGCCGGGCATGACGGGACTGTGGCAGGTCAGTGGGCGTTCGGACCTGTCCTGGGAGGAGTCGGTGCGGCTGGATCTGCGCTACGTCGAGAACTGGTCCCTCACGCTCGACCTGCAGATCCTGTGGAAGACATGGGCCGCGGTGATCCGCGGCACCGGGGCGTACTGAGGCTTATCAACCTCTTCGATGGCGCAATGGCGTTGGCGGCCCTTGGGGGCTCCGCCGCCCTTGCGCCATCGCTGTCCCTTTCCTCCTGGTCGGCCGTACGCATCACCCGTGGAAAGCGGCACCGTGGGTGAAAGATGCCCATAAAGGAGAAAGTGGTTGGCTTAAATTCAGTTACCTACTATGAAGTAGCTGAAATCACGCTATGCCCAAAGTTGGGTGATTATTCTAGGGATGCCGGTTACACGGGTGTCACAACCAGATGGTGGGACCTTCTTGCGATCGATGAGTGACGACGGCCAGGTGCCTGCGGCCGAGGCGAGTGAAGCACTGCGCGCACTGATGGGCCAGCTCTGGCTCCCCCCGGAACCCTCGGGCGAATGGCCGGTCCGGGTGGCCTTCGACCACGTGCCGCCCGATTACCGGGCCGTCGAGCGTTACGGCGTCACCCCCGACCCGGCACGGGCGAGGTTTCTGGTGCCCGTGGCCGGCAGCACGTCGGCCGCGGCCTCCGTGAGCCGCTACAACGGGCTACGCCCCCCCAAACTACGACTCTCCCGGGCACTGCTCGGGGCCGGATATCGCACCGGGCTCGCCCAGCTGCTCCTGCGCCGCCGCCTCGTGGTCTCCCTCCACGCGGACTTGCCAAACCGCCGCATCCCCGAGTTCGTCCCCACGGCTCACCTGGGCGGCATCCTCGGCGGGGCCCTGGTCGCCGGCATCAGCGTGCGCGAGCCCGACCCCAACCTCAAGCCGATCCTCCAGCTCTTCCACCGCGCCGACGGCAAACCCGCGGGTTTCGCCAAGGTCGGCTGGAACGACGCCACACGCACCCTCGTCACCCGCGAGGCGACATCGATGAACCTGGTCGGCGACGCCGTTCCCGTGCGGGTCCCGCGCGTGCTGCACCACGGCCCCTGGCAGGGCCGGATGATCACGGTCGTCGAGCCGCTGCCCCAGGGAGTGCGCCGCCACCCGGACCCCGACCAGCCGCTCGACCCGAGCATCCCCCTCGGCATCGCCGAGAGCACCGGCACCTTCACCAAGGAACTCGCCGACTCCACCTACTGGCACGAGCTCACCGACCAGGCCGCGGCGATGGCCTCCTCCGGCGCTCTCGGCGAGGACGTGCGCGCCACCGCGAAGGCGATCACGGCCGCGATGGACCGGATCGAGGCCGACCACGGCGTCACCCCGCTGCGGTTCGGCCGCTGGCACGGCGACTGGGCGCCCTGGAACGTCGGCCGGCACGGCTCCGACCTCTGGGTGTGGGACTGGGAACACAGTGCTCCCGCCGTACCAATCGGCTTCGACCTGATCAACTGGCGCTTCCAGGTGGCGGTCGCGATGCGCGGCCTCGAACTCGGCCAGGGCGTCGCCGACGCCTTCAGAGCCGCTCGCGAGGAACTGCCCGGCGTGGGTGTGCCGCCCGAGGCGAGAGAGCTCGTGGCCTGGCTCTACCTCTGTGAGATGTTCGTGCGCATCTGCCGCCTCCGGGCCGGCGGCGGTGGATGGCACGCCCGGATCTTCCCTGAGTCGATGCTCGGGGTTCTTGCTGGACTGCGTGCTTCGGCGTGAGACCGCGCCGGGAGAAGGTGGCCTCGTGAAAGTGCTTTTCGTCTGCTCGGGTGGTGGCCACCTCGGGCAGCTCTACCGCCTGCGTTCGTGGTGGCAGGGGGAGGATCGCCACTGGGTGACCTTCAAGCAGACCGACGCGCTCTCCCTGCTCGCCGAGGAGAAGGTGACGTGGGCCTACCACCCCACCACCCGCAACATCCCCAACTTATTACGCAACCTGTTCCTCGCCGTACGGCTCCTGCCGACCTATCGCCCCGACGTGATCGTGAGCACCGGCGCCGGCGTGGCCTACCCGTTCTTCCTGCTGGCCAAGCTGTTCGGCAGCCGCACCGTCTACCTTGAGGTCTACGACCGCATCGACACCCAGACCCTCACCGGCAAACTCTGCTATCCGCTGTCCGATCTGTTCCTGCTGCAGTGGCCGGAACAGCGGGAGATCTACCCCAAGGGCGTCGTCGTCGGGCAGGTGATGTGACCCATGCCCGCATCCGCCTTAGTGCTGGTCACGGTCGGCACCGACCACCACCCCTTCACCCGGCTCATGGACTGGATCGAACGCTGGCTCGACGGCATGCCGGGAGAGGTGCGCTGCGTGGTGCAGCACGGCACCTCCCGCCCGCCGCGCGGCGCCGAATGCCACGACATGCTGCCTTACGACAAGCTGCAGGCCCTCCTGCGCGAGGCGACGGCGGTCGTCTGCCAAGGTGGTCCCGGCGGCATCGTGGAGTGCCGGCAGGCCGGGTTGCTGCCGATCGTCGTGCCGCGTACGGCGAAGCACGGTGAGCACGTCGACGACCACCAGGTGAGGTTCACCCAGGTGATCGCGGCCCGCCACCACATCGCGCTCGCCACCGGCGAGGACGAACTCGTCGCCCACCTCAACGCCGCCCTGGCCGACCCCTCCCGCTACCGCGCCGAGCACGACGAGAGCGCCACCGAGGCGACAGCCGTACGCTTCGGCGAACTCGTCTGCGCACTCGTCGCCCGCCAGAAGCGAGGCCCCTTCCGCAGATGACACCGCCCCTTCGGGGAGAACGCGGAGAAGCCCCCGAGGTGAACACCTCGGGGGCTCCCTTGTAGTCGAGGAGGCGCTACGGCAGCGTCGCGTTGATGTTCATCGCGAAACTCAGGTCGACACTCCACTGGTTGTTCTGGTGCATCTCCACCGCGATCGTGTTGTTCCCGGCGACCAGCGCGGAGGCCGGCACCGTGAAGCGCACGGGGGTGCGTTCGTCGGCGTTGGAGGAGTAACCCACCAATGCAGGGGTGTTGTGAGCGATGGGACCTGCCGGGAGGTTCGTCCGGCCCACCTCGACCCCGTTGATGTAGACGACCGCGCCGTCGTCGCGGATGAGGTCGATCAGCAGCTCTTCATACTGCGCGGGGTCGGCGACGTTCAGCGTGGTGCGGAAGTAGGCGGTCCAGTGCCGCGGCGTGGTGCCCTCGGGCAGCGTGGTCGCCTCGTCGCCGTCGCCGTAGCCGAGCTCGCCGGGGCCGGACGCCCAGCCCGAGTCGTCGAACGAGGTGCCGGTCCAGGCGGTGCCCAGGTCGACCCCGTCGTAGACCCACTTCCAGCTCGCGCCGTTCTGCATCAGGTTGGCGGTGGCCTGAACCTTGAGGACGGGGGAGCTCGCCGACCGGTTGCCGGCGTCGTCGATGGCCCTGACCCAGTATTTGTGGGTGCCCAGCGGGTCGCTGTCGGTCCAGCTCGTGCCGCCGGTCCTGGCGATGACGCGGTCGTCGCGCAGGATCTCGTAGTCCGGCGCGCCCGAGGAGTCGTTCGCGGCGTTCCAGGCGAGCTGGTTGCCGCCGGAGGTGCCGGTCAGGCGGAAGTTGCCTGGTGTGGTCGGCGCGGTGCTGTCGGTGCCGCAGAGCCGGCCGAAGCCGCCGAGCCACTGGTAGCCACCGGACCCGCTGTCCCAAGAGCCGCGGTTCATGTCGCCGCCGAACCAGAGGCAGCCGTTGTCGTCCTTCAGCAGCTCCCAGGGGCCGTCGCCGCGGCGGGAGTCGATCGACGGGGCGAAGTTCGGGAGGTACTTACCGGTCTGCGCGTCCCAGGCGCCGATCCAGAGGATCTGGTGGGCGTTGGACCAGCCGGTGGTGTTGTCCCAGCTTGAGGCGTCGTTGAAGACGAACTCGGGGCAGTGGCAGGCGCCGTAGATGATGCCGTTGATCTCCTCGGACGCCTGCAGGTCGCCGCCCTGCCTGGTGATGTGGCCGGCGACACGCGTGAGGTTGTCACGGGTGTAGACCTGGAAGTCGTGCTCGGCGCCGCCCATCCAGACCTTGTCGCCCACCTCGCGGACGGTCTGGCGATAGTCGCGCGCCTGCGCCGCCGTGCTGGGCAGCCAGTTGCCGAGCCCGGGGACCAGCGCCGCGGGGGTGGCGGTGCTGATGACGGCGAAGCTGTTGGCGGGCTGGCCGTTGACGTTGGAGAAGCGTCCGCCGAAGTAGACCCGGTCGCCCTGCGAGCTGGCGTCGAGTTCGATGACGTTGGCGTCGAAGTGGGGGGTCCAGTTGGCGTCGGGGCGCCCGTCGGAGACCCTGACCCGCGCGGCCGCGACCGCCCAGACGGGGCTGCTCAGCGGGTTGCCGCCGCTCACGTGGTTGAACCCGCCGCCGATGTAGATCCAGTCGCCTTGGCGGTCGAGGGCCTTGACCTTGACGGGCAGTCCGCCGGCCCTGGTGAAGGTGGTGCGCCAGCCGGGCACGACCGCGCCGGTGGCCGGGTCGAGCGCCGCCATGCCGGCGGTGTTGGGCTCGCCGTTGACGTTGGTGAACTCACCGGCGATGACGACCTTGTCGTCGAGTGCCTGGATGTCCCAGACCTGTCCGTCGAGCTGCGGGAGGAAGCCGGACCGCCACTCACCGGTGGCGAGGTCGAAGGCCGCGAGGTATTGCTGGTTCACCTTGTCGGCTGGGGCGGGATTCGGGCCCTTTTGCACGTGGGAGAACTTGCCGCCGACGTAGATCGTGTTGCCGAGGATGCCGAGCGACTGAACCTCGAGGTTCTCCTCGCCGACGCCGCCGCCGACCACACCGGTCACGCCCCAGGAAAGGGGGGTGGTGGCGTTGCTGACCACCGGGGGCACCGTCGTCGCCGCCGTGCCGGTCTCGGGGATCGCGTCGTAGGTCGCGCTGGTGATGCGGGGGCGGATCCACACCTGGGTGAAGGGGATCGGGTGCCCCTCGGTGGTGTTCTGCCACAGGTAGCTGGTCGCCGAGGTGGAGGCGCCCGCCATGGTGGAGCCGTAGCTGAAGCCCTTCTTCCACCCGTGGTTGTTCCACTCGTAGGTGAAGATCCGCAGCGGGCCGTTCTGGAAACTCCAGTCGCGCGTGTTGCCCGCGCCGTAGTTTACCCCGTTGACGGTGACGGAGCTGAGCCCGTGCCGGGGGTTGGCGTCGAAGGTCCACGACCAGGCGTCGCGGTTGGCGAACCGCCAGCGGACCTCCTGCCAGGAGGTGCCGGTGTTGTTGGCGGCGCGGCGCAGCCGCACGCCGTCCTGCAGCGCGTCCACCCGGGTGCCGCCGAGCAGGGCGTCGACGGTGTCACCTGGCAGGGCCGCCGGAGCGAAGGCGCCGGTTCCCGAGGGGGAGTTGCGGATGACGCCGGGAGTGCGCTGCCCCGGGTAGTAGAACGTCCAGCCCTCGCGGCCACGGCCGAGCAGAACCCAGCCACCGCCGTCGGTGGTCATGTCGCAATAGAACTGCTGCGGGGCGATGAGCTTGGGCGTCTGGAGCCAGTAGACGCCGTCCGTGCTCGTGGGAAAGTCCTGCTTGATGGCCCAGCACGACAGGCCGGCCTTGTCGCTGGAGGTTCCGTCGCGGGCGACGGCGGCCTGTGCGGGTGCGGGTGGGGTGGCGACAATTGCCACACTGCTCAATAAGACGGATAAAGCTAGAGCAATGACGGCACGTCGAAGGGCGGACATGTGCTTCCCCCCAGGGAAAAAGGTGAATAGGGCCGATTGCCCGGATCAGATGCCGTGCACGGGCGTAGGGCCCCCCGATCTAAGTGAGGCAAAAGCTAACGTATGTTTAGTGCTTCCGTCAATGTGCCTCGGGGGATTTACTTCCTCTTGTGAGGAAACTGTCAGGATTCCCAGGGAAATGTCTGTTCGAGGAGCTCCGACAGCGCCCGGTTGTGCGGCCGGTAAAACTCGGTGAGCTCGGCTTTGGTTTCGGGATTCATGGGCGGGGCGGGGATGTAGTTATGCCGCTCCGCCTTCGGAAGCTCCCAGGCCGGCAGGCCGAGAAAATCGATCACGCGGGAAAAGGTCGCACGCTCGTCACGGTAAAGGTCCTCGGCTGCGATAATCAGGATGTTCTCACGCGGGAAAAGGCCGAGCCAGCGCTCGACCTGGGGAAGGTAGACGCCCCGGTCGCGATAACTGTGATAATCGTGGGCCTCGCTATAATAATACGGATCGGCAGCCATTTTCTCGTGTTCGCCGAGCATCCGGTCCGCCTCCGCGGCGAGCGCCTCGTCGAAGGTCAGCGGCTCGCCGCCTTGGTTCGCCCGCTCCCAGTAGTGCGAGTAGGCACGCTTCACCGGGTCCCGCAGTGTCATGATGATCTTCGTGTTGGGCATGCGGTCGAGCACCCGCTGCGCCACCGGCGGATAATACATGTAATACGGGCACGCCTCACCGGTCAACGGGCGCACACCGTATTTTTTCTCAAGTCTGTCGAGCTGCGCCTCTGTCGCGAAATGTGAGCGATACCACGCATCGCCCTTGGCGTAGTTCACGTAAAAGTACCAAGGGCTTTTGATCTCCCGGGACTCCGGATACATCGGCATGACCATCGGGTGCTGCACCAGATAGTTCCACAGGGAGGTGGTGCCCCCGCGCTTGGTGCCGATGATCAGAAAATCCGGTAGATGCCGCTGGCTAGCGGTTTGTACGGCATAAGCCCGCGTGGCCGCGTTGGCCATATCCTTGGCCCAGCGCGGGGACACATCCTTCACGCGGGCGCCCAGCCTCCGTGACATCATCACTCCTAGTCAGGTTTCCCGAAATGACGATTGCTTTATCCGCTTTACTTCCGCTTGCGGATGGCTTGAAGAAGTTCGTCGACGTGCAAGGATCTCCGGCCACGCCACAACGTCAGCCCGAATCCCGCACAAGCGACCACGAGATATGCGGCGAAAGCCCCTCCGGTCGGCTCGGCCGTGATCCGGAAGACGACCCCCACCACGCCGAACCAGAAGACAGCTCCCAGCGCCGGAAGCGCGAAGGTCCGCAGGCCGAGACGCAGGCGCAAGCCGTACCTCACCTGGACGGCCGCGGCGAGCGTGTCCACCAGATAGGCGGCGGCCCAGGCCACCGCCGCGCCCTCGATGCCGTAGACCGGCACGAGCAGCACGTTGAGCACGACGTTGACCGCCAGCGCCGCGATCTTGTTGTAGAGGCTCCACGAGCTCTTGCCGCCCATGAGCAGCACCGTCTGCACGTTGCCCGCCGCCAGCACGATCAGCATCGCGAGCGCCAGGATGGCGAGCGCGCCGTCGCCGCCGGTGAAGTCCTCGCCGAACAGCGTGAGCACCACCGGGCCGAAACACGCCAGGGCGAGATAGAGCGGCCACGAGGCTGCCACGACCCACCCGGTCGCGACGGCGTTGAGCCGTTCGGCGACCTTGTAGTCCTTTGTGGCCAGCAGCGCCGCGATCTGCGGCGCCACCGCGATGCGGGTCGCCGCCAGCACCAGGGTGCCCGAGGTGATGAAGCGGCTGGCGGTCGCGTAGACCCCCGCGTCGTGGTTGGAGACCATGGCGCCGACTACAAGCACGTTCAGCCACACGATGGCGATCTCGATCGTGGCCGCCACGCCGCGCGCCGCGGAGAACCCCCAGAACTCCCGCAGCACCGGCCGCTCACCGGGCTCGGCGGGAGGGTCGGGCGGCGCGCCGGCCTCCGCGCGGCGGAGCAGCCGCCAGAGCACGAACACCGCCGCGAGGAACGTGAGGCCCACCGGCACCGACCACGCGAGCATCACCGCGCCCGAGCCGAGGCCCAGCGCGAACACCGCGAGCGCCAGCACCGGCCTGGCCACCGGCATGGCCACGTTGATGACCGTGTAGGCGGTCAGATCGCCGAGACCGCGTGTGCCCGACAGCGCCACCTGCCGTCCCGCCGACACCGCGAGGAACGGCGCCGCGCAGTAGAGGAACAACACCGCCACGTCGTGGTAGCGGGGTTCGGCGAACAGCGAGGCGAGCCAGGGGGCGAGCGCGACGACCGCGGCCGCGGTGAGGGCGCTCAGCAGCAGCACCGGCACCATCGCCGACACCACGACCTTGCGCAGGGCGGAGATCCGGCCGAGCGCCTTGAGCCGCGCGGCGGTCCTGACCAGCCCGGTGTCCGCCCCGAGTTCGGTGATCTCGCTGAGGATCATGAAGATCGCGACGACGATGAAGAAGACCCCGGCCTCGGCCGCGCCGAGCGTGCGGGCCACCACCAGGGTGATCGCGAACCCGGCGGCGGCCGACAGGATCGACCCGGCCAGGGTGACGAGACCCGTCTTGGCGAAGGTCTTCAGTTCTTTGCCGCTCCCCTCCTCGGAGGCCGGCGCGGCTGTGGGCGTCGTCTCGGGCGCGGTCACCGCTGGCTCACCTTTGCGGAGGGGGATAAGGAGGAATGTCGTATCTCACGCAGGGCAAGAGCGCCGGCCAGGAAGATGATGACGAGCTGCGTGCTGTCCAGGCCGTAGTAGAAGATCATGAACGTCGCCATGGCCGGCACGACGTGCAGCCAGATCAGCCCGAGCTCCACCCTCCTCGTGCGCCACGCGAGCAGCACCAGGAAGGACGTGTAAAGGATCAGTGCCGGGAAGCCGAACGAGAACATGATGTTCCAGAACTGTCCCTGCGTGCCCACGGAGACGCCGATGGTCAGCGAGGGGCGTGGAGCGCCCCACCCGAGCAGCGGAGACTCAAGGGTCCGGGTGAACGCCTCGGTGTAGATGCCGACCCTGTCGTCGTTCGACCCGCTGACCTCGGTGCGCGAGGCGATGGAGTCGACGACTCCGGTCAGATAGGCCACGACCCCGCCCACAGCCATCACCCCGGAGATGGCGATGAGCCCGCCGATCTGTCCCCTGGCGGCGTATCGCAGCGCGGCGTAGAGCAGGCCGACCCCGACGGCGACCAGCATGCCCCGGTTAAGGGTGGCGAAGGCCGGGACGAACGAGGCGGCGCCCAGCACCGCGAGCACGACCCGCTGCTTCGGGGAGGCGCCGATCCGCATATAGAGCAGCACCAGCGGCACCATCAGCGCGTAGTGGCTGCCCCAGGCGTTGGTGTAGGGGAAAGGCGCGCTCGGCCGTACGAACGGCTGATCGGCCCCCCAGATCTCCTGCACCTCGGCGAACTTCGGGAAGAGCAGTGACGAGACCAGCTCGTTGGAGGTGATCGACCCCGGCAGCAGCCGCCCGATCGGGGTGGTGAAGGAACCCTCGGGGAACAACACGCCGAGATAGCCGCCGACGATGACGAAGGCCCAGAACACCACGACGAAGCCGGTCATCCTGCTCACCGGCAGCCGCTCGCGCGAGCTGTTGTAGACGTAGACGAACACGATGGTGGCGCTCGCGTACGCCATGATGCGGAACACGGCTCCGATGAGCCGCGGCGCGCTGTCGAGCTGCGTGCTGGCGAGGATCATGGCGAACATGAACAGCAGCCACAACCCGAAGCCGCGGGGCACGACGGTGTGCCCCCGCCGCGAGAGATAGCGAACCATGGGAACGGAGACCATGGCGCCCACAAACGGCGCCAGGCCGATCACCCACCACAACGGATACAGCACGAAGAGGGCCTGCAACGGCCACACCGGCAGTTCCCGTTGCCGCGCCGCCGGCGCGGGGGAGTTCTTCCCTTGACCCTCGGCTGAGGGCGCTATCTGCACTGCGTTCACGCTCGAGGTCTCAGATTCCTCTTCCGCGTGCGTTCAGGGCGCTGAGCACCCGTTGCCCGCTCGTCAGCCGCCCGGCGATCAGGAACGCGAGATAGGCGCGCCGTTCGCGGGGGTTGTGCTTGACCGCGCGCCAGCCCCACTCCCGGGCGTCGGCGTAGTTGCCGGCCGCCGCCTGGTAGAAGGCGATCTGGCCCTCGATGCGGGCCAGTCCGTGCGGTTCGGTGGCGAACTCGGGGTGTTTGTCCAGCAGGTGGGTGAGCGCGTCGGCGATCATCGGGAAGCGGCGGGAGAAGAAGGACCCCTGCCAGTTGATCGCCACCAGGGGTTCCCGCACGCAGTGGATCGGGCCCAGCTTGGCGATGCGCAGCAGCAGGTCGTAGTCCTCGGCGTAACTCCCCGGCAGGTCTTCGTCGACCGGCCCGACCTGGTCGACCAGCACGTCGCGCTTGATGATCAAAGTGGAGCCGTTGAGGGCGAACACACGATCCTTGAGCAGGTCCTGGAAGGTGACGGGCCGCTCGGGCCCGTAACGGGGGCTGGACGTGCCCTTGCAGCGGATCTCGATGCCGGTCCCGGCGGCGACGCCGCCCGCGGTGGCGAGGAGTTCGACCTGTGCCCGCAGTTTGCCGGGTAGCCATTCGTCGTCGTCATCGCAGAAGGCCACAAACTCGCTCTCTGCCATGGCCACACCCGTGTTGCGCGAGCCCGCGAGCCCCGGGGTGTTGGCGTTGACGGTGGTCTCATATGTACGGCCGGGCCGGGTGGCGAGGCCGAGTTCCACCGGCTCAGACTGGTCAAAAACGACAATTACCCGTATATCGCCGTCATATTCTTGATCAAGTATTGCGGTGACGGCTCTGCGGAGAAGTTCAAGGCGATCCCGGGTGGCGACCACGACCGTGACGGAGGGTGTGGAGGATTGGGGGGAGAAAGACCCGTTCAGTGCGTTGCTCCTTTCTGGGAGACCGCGCCGCTCTAGGCTAGGCTCGCTGGCCAGTTGTGGTTTTTCGCCCCCCTCTGGTAGGGGTAGCGATCAAACTTCATCATTATCCGCGACGAGGACGATAGGTGGTCTTTCGGTGCGTGGAGGCAGGATCCTCGTATCCTCACTTTCCTTAGGTTGTGTTCTATCGCTTTGCTCACTTCTCCCATTCGCCGCAGTCGCTCACGCCTCCCCGGTCACCGGGACGGAGCCGCCAGAGCGTCTCTTCGACATGGCGGACGACCGCATCGCTGAGGCCAGCGGGCTGGTGGTGAGCGGGGACGGTGAGCGTTTCTACACCATCCCTGACGCGGGAGGAGCCGCCGAGGTGTACGCGTTTGACGATAAAGGTGAAACTGTTGCGACACTTCGGCTACCCAGACGCGAGCTAAACGAGGACTGGGAGGACATTGCCCTGGTGAGAAACGACACCGGACCAGGGCATCTATACCTTGCCGACACCGGCGACGCCTGGTTTGTCCGCCGAGACCGAAACATGCCTTATCGCACGAAATTTCGTATGATTCGTATCCCGGAGCCGGCTTCCTCGGTGCGCGGGGAAACCCGGGTCACCCAGGTCACGACCTATCCTCTTGTGTACGCCGACGGCGAGTCGCACAATGTCGAGGCCCTGGCCATTCACCCCCGCACAGGCCAGGCGATCGCGATTGAGAAGACCGAAAAGCAGGCGAGCCCCGCCCCGGTCTGGATCGCACCCACGTCGCTGAGCACAAGCCAGGACAACGTGCTGCGCAAAGTCATCGACAACGTTCCTGTGCCGGGGGCGTCCGGGGCGGGTTTCTCCCCCACAGGCGACCGCCTCGTCGTGCGCAACGCCACCCACGCCTATGTCTGGTGGATCCGGAACAACGACGTGGTGGCCTCCCTCAGAGGCACCCCCGTCACGATCCAGCTGCCCGAGCAGCGGCAGGGGGAGGGCGTCACCTTCAGCCCCCACGGCGACGCGCTGCTCGTCAACTCCGAAGGGCCGCGGCAGCCGGTGTGGAAGGTGCCGCTCCCGGAGGACGCCGACGTCGACGACGCCGTGCCCGCGGGCATCTCACCCAGCCTCGCCGAGGGGACACAGCCCGTGAACGACAACGACACGCTGATGATCGTCATCGCCGCCGGCGCCGGGGGGAGCGGCCTCATGCTGCTGACCTACCGCGTCATCCGGGCACGCCGCACCTCACTCAGCCTGATGAGCAGAAGCGACCGCTGACCTCACTCGCGCCTGGCCTGGATCCGCCCGGCGACCCGCCCCACGACCGTCTGCGCGAAGCCGATGTGCGGCTCAAGCATGATGCGTCTGCCGTGGGCGATGGGCGTGGCACGGGTGTTCCAGCCGAACTCCGTGGTCAGGCCATGCGCGTAGCCCGCCCTCTCGGCGGCGTCGCGCGTGGCCTCGCTCACCGCGTCGGACTGGCCGAAGGGATAGGCGACCACACGGATCGGCACGCCGAGCTCCCCCTCCAGCGTCTCACGCGACTGGCGGAGGTCCTCGAACTGCGCCTTCGGGGACTCCTGGGCGAGTGTGGCGTGCCGCATCGTGTGCGACCCCACTGAGAAACCACGACTGACCAGCTCTTTTGCATCGTTCCAATCCAGGAACAGGCCGGCGTCGCCTGGCTCGCCCTCGGCGGCGAGCCGGTCGACCAGGTCGGCCAGCGCCTCCTCCCGCTCCTCGGCCGCCATCGTGCGCAGGGTGTCGGCGGCTCTGCCGTAGCAGATCCTGCCTGCCTGGCCCCGGGTGAACAGCCGCATGCCGCGCCACTCGATGCGCTCCTTCGAGCTGCGCTCGAAGGCCCACCCCGCGACCTCCCACCAGGCCCGGCTCTCGCGCGACAGCAGGCCCGGCACGAGAAAGAACGTTCCAGGCAGACCTAGCTTCTCCAGGATGGGTACGGCGAGGCGGAGGTTGTCGACGTATCCGTCGTCCCAGCAGAGCGCGACCGCGCGGGGCGGCAGCGGCCGCCCCTCACGGAGCGAGTCGAGTGCCTCCTCAAGCGGCACCACATTGGCGAACTTGCGCAGCCGCCGCAGTTGTCCCTCAAGGCCGGCCGCACCCGAGCCCGTCACGGGGAAACACCAGGTCGATTCGACGTTGTGCCAGCCGAGGACCGTCAGATGAGAGGACATCAGCCACCAGCTCCAAAACCATATCTACGTACTCGGTTGATCGTGTCGCGGGTCTCTTTGGCGCGTCTGCGCAGTCCGGGATGGCGCTTGACGAACGAGCGCGCCGCGCGGGGTGGAGCGTGCCATAACCGGTAAACGGCGGAACGCACCGACGGTGAGGAGATCCATCCCTCTGCCAGCGGGATGTGCGAGCTGGCGAAGAACTCCTTGTAGGGCTCGTTGCCCTTGCCGAGGTCGATGGTGGTCAGCCCGTCGTCCGCGGCGGCCTGGGCGAACCTCAGCAGCATGACCAGGCCGGGGGAGTATTGCGGGAATCCGTCGGCGTCGTAGGCGCCGAACCACCGCTCGTAGACGGTTGCCGACCGCAGCCCGAACTCCACCGCCACCGGGGTGTCGCCCGCGTAGAGCACGCTGAGCAGCCCGCCGTAGTCCTTGCCGTCGGTGCCGTCCACGGCGAAGCTCTCCTCGACCAGCCGCCGCACCCACGGCCAGGCGAATCGGTCGGAGGCCCCCGTGCGCCGATAGTGCGCGGACTTCCACGCCATCATCAGCTCAAGCATGGCCGGATCACGCGAGCCGTACTCAAGCCGGAGCTCACCGCGCTCGCGGCCCAGTTTGCGGTCCTTGCGCTCGACCGAGCCGATGGCCGACCGGGTCAGCGCCCGGCGTGCGTCGCGGTAAGCCGCGTAACCCTCGCCGAGGTCCATCACCGGCGAACCCACCCGGACGGCGTCCCGATCCCCCGGCCGCACCTGCGCGGCGAGCAGGTGGTCGAACTCGAACACCGACAGGGACGCCGCCCGCAGCATGTCGGACGGCGTGAGGCGGACACCGGGGCGGGCCACCACCCCCTGGCAGTCGGAGACCGACAGGCCGACGGCCCGCGCCACCCCGGAGCCGTGCCGCTCGTAGGGGAGGAAGCCCGCGATGCCCTCGTCGTCCTCGAAGACGGCGACCTCGCAGTGGGGCCTTACCCGGGCGATCGCCAGGGCGAAATCCGGTGCCAGGAACGGGCTGGCGAGCCCCCGGCCGTCATGTTGCCATGCCCGCCAGAGAGCCAGTTCGCCCTCACCGAGATCGCCCGGGACCGCTGTGGTCGCTCGCATCCCGCTCCTCAAACTCTTAACGGCGTGATGATCCATAGGGAGATCCCAAAAGATCCCCAGAGTGTTATCGCGAATGATCTTCAAAAGGTGACAATCGGCGGGGTGACTTTGCGATCATCAGGCAAAGGATGGCGAAAGGGTATTCTGGGGTGGCATTCGCCGCTCACCGAGATCGCTACGCCGACCGTGCTCTCCGTTGGAGCATGGCTCCCCCCAGACCTACGGATGAAGGGTTCCAGGGAACCTGATGAGCACGACGCCCCGCGCGGAAGCCATGGAGATCGCCGATTACGCCTCTCTTTTACGACGGCGTTGGTGGGTCATGGTCGTGGGGGCGGCACTCGGAGTAGCGGCGGCGGCGCTGGGGGTGCTCTACCTCCCCGACGTCTACACGGCCAAGGCGACGGTGCTCGTCACCCCGCAGAACCCCGACAGCCGCAACGCCGAGGTCAACCTCGACACCGAGATGGGGCGGGTGCGCGGCGTCGAGGTGGTCAAAAGAGTCCAGCAGCTCCTCGGCACCACCGACGGCTTCGAGACGCTGATCGAGCGGGTCACCGTCACCGCGCCGCGCGACTCCGCGCTCCTCGCGATCAGCTATCAGGCGCCGACCCCCGCGCAGGCCCAGGAGGGCGCCAACGCCTTCGCCAACGCCTACCTCACCCAGCGCCGCACCCGCGCGGAGTCCCGGTTCAAGAAACAGGTCAGCGGCTTGCAGGACCAGGTCGACAAACTGCGCGACCAGCTCGACCGCACGCCGGAGAGCAACATCGACGAGCGCACCCTGATCAACGGGCAGCTCCAGGCATATTCCTCCCGCCTCGCCGACATCCGGATCGAGGCCGCCGACGTCGCGGTGGGCGAGATGCTCTCCCTCGCCGCGCTGCCGAAGAAGCCTTCGTTCCCCGACCCGATGATGTTCCTGCCCGCGGGCCTGCTCGCCGGTGTGCTGTTCGGCGCGGCAATCGCGCTCATGGTGGACCGCGCCGACAAGCGGGTGCGCGCCGCCTCCGACATGCGCCGGGTGCTCGGCGCGCAGGTGCTGCTCAACCTCCCGCGCGGGCGCAAGACCGCCGCCCTCGGCATCCAGTCGGCACGCAGCCGCGTCGGGCAGCGGTTCCACGAGCTCTGCCACGCGATCACCGCACGGCTGGGCGACGGGCCCGGCAACCAGGTCGTCCTGGTGACCGGCGCCAGCGAGGGCATCGGCGCCAACGTCGTCGCGGTCAACATCGCCGCCGCGCTCGCCCGCACGGGATCGGACGTCATGCTCGTCAACGCCGACCTCGAGTCGGGGGTGAGTAGCGCGCTGCTGGGCGTGGCCGACCGCAAGGGCCTGTCGGAGGTGCTGCTCGGCACCTCAACCCTGTCTGAGGTCGAGGCGCGGGCGGCCATGCCGCCGTCGCTGCGGGTGCTGCCGCGCGGGCATGAGACCGAGCTGGTGGTCGACATGTTGCAGGGTGAGCGCATGTCCCGGCTCATCGACTCTCTGCGTGACCGGTCGCGTTATGTGATCATCGAGGCGCCTTCCACGTCGATGGGCGCCGACGCGCAGGCACTCGCCCAACTGGCGGATCTCGTGCTGATGGTGGTCGAGGTGCCGAAGACCCGCTTCTCAGACATCCGCGATGGTCTGCGGCAGCTTGAGCAGGTGGGGGCTGAACTGCCCGGCGCCGTGGTCATCCCGTGGCAGTCCGACGACAGCGTGACCGTCCCCCCTCCGGCCAAGCCCGCCGCCGCAAAGGAGAAGAAGAGCAAGAAGGCCAAGACCGACCGCGTCGACCAGGCCGTCGCCAAGAAGGACGGCGAGGAGATCGCCAAGGGCGCCGTCGGCGCCGACGAGGACGGCCTCAGCACCACCACCTTCCCCGCCGTCCGCAACGGCGACGTGTCCACGATCAAGGACCACGTCAAGAGCTGAGCGGTACGGCGAAGCCGGCCGCCGGCCATGGCCGGGCCGGGGGTGGCCGGCCTTCCACGGGGCGAGCACAGAGGGCGTGTACCGCTCACACCCCGGACCGCCGGACTCCGCCAGGTCACGGCGACAACCGTCCGGCTGCGCCGTATGCCCACTGCCCGGCTCTGCCGTACCCCACTGTCGCTCGGCTCTGCCGTACGCCCGCCGTCTGGCTCTGCCGTACGGCCCACTATCCGGCTGAAAACGCTCGAGGTCCGGCATGCGCTACCCGCATGCCGGACCTCGGACGGTTGGCTAGCTGATGCGCCAGGTGTCGCCTGACATGAGCAGGTCGCTCAGCCGGCCCGCGCCGCGTTCGGTGGTGGCGCGGTCGACCTGGGCCGCCATCTCCTCGTCGTAGGACGGCCGCTGCACGCTCCGGAACACCCCGATCGGCACGTGGGCGAACCACGGCTCGTCGAGGCGGGACAGGGCGAAGGCGAGCGACGGGTCGGGGTTGTGCGCGTCGTGGACGACGATCTCCGACTCGTCGACCGAGGCGCGGTCGACCACCTCAAGGGTGCCGTCGGCCCGGCGCCGCACCGCCTTGATCGCCGAGACGATCGGCTGCCCGTGCTCCAGGCGCAACGTGATGTCGTCCCGGAGGGCGGGGTCCTTGAGCGGCTCGAAGGCGTTGTCGTTGAAGATGTTGCAGTTCTGGTAGATCTCCACCAGCGACGTGCCGCGGTGTGCCGCCGCCTCGCGCAGCACCGACTGGAGGTGCTTGCGGTCGGAGTCGATGGTGCGGCCCACGAAGGACGCCTCGGCCCCGATCGCCAGCGAGATCGGGTTGAACGGCTTGTCCAGCGACCCCATCGGCGTCGACTTGGTGATCTTGCCGACCTCGGAGGTGGGGGAGTACTGGCCCTTGGTCAACCCGTAGATCCGGTTGTTGAACAGCAGGACGTTGAGGTTGACGTTGCGGCGCAGCGCGTGGATCAGGTGGTTGCCGCCGATCGACAAGGCGTCGCCGTCACCGGTGATCACCCACACCGACAGATCGGGCCGGGAGGCGGCCAGACCTGTGGCGATGGCCGGGGCGCGGCCGTGGATCGAGTGGAACCCGTAGGTGTTGAGGTAGTACGGGAAGCGGGACGAGCACCCGATGCCCGAGACGAACACGATGTTCTCCCGGCGCAGGCCGAGCTCGGGCAGGAAGCTCTGCACCGCCGCCAGGATCGCGTAGTCACCGCAACCCGGGCACCAGCGCACCTCCTGGTCGGACTTGAAGTCCTTCAGCGTCTGCTTGGCGTCGGTCTTGGGGACGAGGGCCAGGCCCTTCCCGTTGAGGGTCTCAGTCACTGTCGATCACGTCCTGGATCACGCCGGCCAGCTCCTCCGCCTTGAACGGCAGGCCGCGCACGCGGTTATAACTGATCACGTCGACGAGGAAACGCGCCCGCAGCAGCAGCGCGAGCTGGCCGAGGTTGATCTCGGGCAGCAGCACCTTGTCGTAGGCCCGCAGCACGTCGCCGGTGTTGGCGGGCAGCGGGTTGAGGTGGCGAAGGTGGGCCTGGGCGACCTTCCCGCCCGCCTTGCGCACCCGGCGCACCGCGGCCGCGATCGGCCCGTAGGTCGAACCCCAGCCGAGCACGAGCACCCGGGCGTCGCCCGCCGGGTCGTCGACCTCGAGGTCGGGCACGTCGATGCCGTCCACCTTGGCCTGGCGGAGCCGCACCATGAGGTCGTGGTTGTTCGGGTCGTAGGAGATGTTGCCCGAGCCGTCGGCCTTCTCGATGCCGCCGATGCGGTGCTCGATGCCGGGCGTGCCGGGCACCGCCCAGGGGCGGGCCAGTGTCTCCGGGTCGCGCTTGTAGGGGAGGAAGGTCTTGCCGTCCTCACCGTTGGGCTCGGTCGCGAAGTCCACCGAGATGTCGGGCAGGTCGTCGATCTCGGGCAGCTTCCAGGGCTCCGACCCGTTCGCGAGGTAGCCGTCCGACAGGAGCATGACCGGCGTGCGGTACTTCAACGCGATCCGTGCAGCCTCGATCGCGGCGTGGAAGCAGTCGCTCGGGGTGGACGGGGCCACGATCGGCACCGGCGACTCGCCGTTGCGCCCGAACATCGCCATCAGCAGGTCGGTCTGCTCGGTCTTGGTCGGCATGCCCGTCGACGGGCCGGCCCGCTGCACATCCACCAGGATCAGCGGCAGCTCCGTCATCACCGCCAGGCCCACGGTCTCGGCCTTGAGCGCGACACCCGGGCCGCTGGTCGTGGTGACGCCGAGTGCCCCGCCGAAGGAGGCGCCGAGCGCCGCGCCCACTCCCGCGATCTCGTCCTCGGCCTGGAAGGTGCGCACGTCGAACCGCTTGTGCTTGGACAACTCGTGCAGGATGTCCGAGGCGGGGGTGATCGGGTAGGACCCCAAAAACAGCGGCAGCTTGGCCTGCACGGAGGCCGCGATCAGACCGTAGGCCAGCGCCTGGTTGCCCGCGATGTTGCGATAGACGCCGGGGGCCAGCTTCGCCGGCTTGATCTCGTAGGAAACCGAGAACGCCTCGGTCGTCTCCCCGTAGTTCCACCCCGCGTTGAAGGCCGCGATGTTCGCCTTGGCGATGTCGGGCTTCTTGGCGAACTTGCTCTCCAGGAACTTCACCGTCGCCTCGACCGGCCGGTGGTAAAGCCAGGACAGCAGGCCGAGCGCGAACATGTTCTTCGCCCGCTCGGCGTCCTTCTTGGAGATCTCGAAGTTCTCAAGCGCCTTGACCGTCAGCGAGGTCAGCGCCACCGGGTGCACCCGCCACTCGGCGAGGGCGTCGTTCTCCAGCGGGTTGGCGTCGTAGCCGACCTTCTGGAGGTTGCGCTTGGTGAACTCGTCGATGTTGGCGATGATGTCCGCGCCGCGCGGCAGGTCGCCGAGGTTGGCCTTGAGCGCCGCGGGGTTCATGGCGACGAGCACGTTGGGGGCGTCGCCAGGGGTGAGGATGTCGTGGTCGGCGAAGTGGAGCTGGAAACTCGACACGCCGGGCAGGGTGCCTGCGGGTGCGCGGATCTCCGCCGGGAAGTTGGGCAGCGTGGACAGGTCGTTACCGAACTCGGCCGTTTCCGCGGTGAAGCGGTCTCCGGTCAACTGCATGCCGTCGCCGGAGTCACCGGCGAATCGAATGATCACGCGGTCGAGTTGCTGAACCTGCTTTGTCACAGCTCGGTCCTCCTCGACGCGATAGGGCGCCGATTATCGTGGCACGTTCTTAGTTCCATGCTAGATCCCTTGGGTTACGCGCTTGCGGGTTCACATTCCACTCAGCCGAGAATGCGACGTGCGCCTAAAGCGAGACTCGGCTCTGAAGCCTCGCCGGCTGCCGGGCTTGGCCCCGACCGGCGTGGGGACGCCCGGCAGCGGGGCATAGGGGTGCGTGGGCGGATTCCTACCGCGTGCACCGGAGGAACCGGGGTCGATGTCAGACATCGTCGGTCTGCGATCGGCGGGGGCGTCAGCGCTCGGTCACGACCGGAAGTGATTGGCGCGACACAGTCCCGACGCGAGCCGGCACAGGTCAACGTGCAGCCGGGCGAAGAGGACAGTAGGGGTCACGCTGTCCAACTATATGTCCCCCTTCCACCTCGTGGTGCGGGGGTGGCGTAAAGACCTTCCGTGGCAGGTCACAGCAGGACACCCAGTCAGTGGTCGTGCGATGTCCGCTACATACCGGCATGTAACCGAATTATGTTTCAGTGGCCAATGTCGTGTGTCGTGACGTTCACGGTGATCAACGGCTCACCAGATCGATTGAGAATCGTCCTCCGTCGGCGGGCCCGCCTGGTAGACCTCCCCCGGCTCCATCGGGCGGGAGCCGTACAACTCGGGGATCGTCACGAACGTGAATCCGCGGTCCCGCAGCCTGCTCAGGATAGTGGGCAGCGCCTCCACACTCGGGCTGTAGACGTCGTGCATCGAGATGACGGCCCCGGGTCTCGCGCGCTCCACCACGTCGTCGGCGATGGCCGACGGGGTCGACTTCTCCAGGTCGACGTTGTGCAGGTCGCCCGACACAACTGCGAGGCCCTGGTCGCGCGCCGCGTCGACGACCTTGTCGCCGGTCGAGCCGTACGGCGCGCGCATGATCGTGGGGCGCCGGCCGATCGCCGCGGCCACCGCGTCCTGGGTGCGGTCCAGCTCGTCGGCGATCTTGCTCGGGCTCAGCGCGCTGAAGGTGCGGTGCGACCACGAGTGGTTGCCGATCAGGTGGCCTTCGTCGTGCATCCTGCGCAGCAGCTCCGGATAGGCCACGGCGCTCGCCCCGACCGTGAAGAAGGTCGCCCTGGCCTTGTGCTCGGCCAGCGTGTCCAGCAGGCGCCCGGTGTTTTCGCCGGGGCCGTCGTCGAAGGCCAGCGCCACACATTTGGCCTCGCGGCAGTCGACCGTGCCCGCCCGGTTGCTCACCGCCGGGGGGTGGTTGTGCTCGGCCGCCTTGACCGCCTCACTGAGCGAGGTGTACGGCAGGCTCGGCCGGGTCGCCGAGTCCCGCATCACGGCCTCCCTGGCCTGGTGCCCGGCGGGGGAGAGCAGGCTCTTGACCTTGTCGAAGGGGACGGCCGCCGCCACCCGGCCCATCGCCCCCGAGGCCACCTGGTAGTCGTCGAACTCCACCACGAGATCGCCCCGGTGGTTGAACGTCAGCGAGTCGAAGAGCGACTTGTCGGATGTGACCGCGTCGAGGTCCACATAGTCGGTGCGTGCCCCGAACGCCCCGCGCACGTGCTCGGCGAGTGCCCCGAGATCGGCGGATTCGGCGAGCAGGTCGGTCGAGTCGAGGGGGCGGCGTGAGGCACGGTCGTACCAGATCGTCCGGTAGGAGTTCGTCCAGCCCGATCCAGTGAACTCGCCTGTACGCAGCCGCACGCCGACGACGGCGGCGGAGAAGGCGGCGAACCGCCAGTCCACGTTGAACTCGGGGTAGGGGATCCGGTTGGCCTGCGGGTTCCGGTCGCTGAAGGCCTGGAGCCGGCCCGTCACCTCGTCCCGCAGGCGGTCGTTGAGCGCCCGTGCGCCTTTAAGGACGGGGTAGGTGATGTAGACGTGGCGTCCCTTGTGCTCTTCGGTGATGGTGCGCGTGCTGAGACCGTCGACCCGCCCGGGGTCGACGGCGCCGGTGATCGTGGGATCCGAGGGGATGGTGGACTCGGGCTCCGCGGGGGAGGCTGTCACGCCATATGCGACCGAGGTGATGGCGATCAGCGCGAGCCCACCGATACCCAGTAGCTTGCGCATGTCTGCCAGGTTAAAGGGGCAATATCGCTTTTTGCCGGGCCTTGAAGGGATGGAAAGTTAATCTTTCCCCGATAGGGGCAACCGCCTGCACACTTGCGGACCGGCGTTTTGCAGAGGTCACCACGCAACCCTCACCGGTGGCCCTCACGTGACCTTCATGCGACCTTCACACGGCTTACTCGGTGTGGTGACGGTGCTTATCTCCATGCCCTTCCCCAGGAGGCGGGGGAACGGCGGCGGACGTGACATTTGGGCCCGCGAGGTAGACCTTCCCGGGTTCCATCACCGCATTTCCGTACAGCTCCGGGACGGTGACGAACTTGTAGCCCTGGTCGGCGAGGGCGCGGAGCATGCCGGGCAACGCCTCCCGGGTGGGCCCGTGGGTGTCGTGGAGCAGCACGACCGATCCGTTCCTGACGTTCTCCGTCACAAACCCCTCGACCGTCGCGGCGTCGGCGTCCTTCAGCTTGTGCGTGTTCACATCGCCGATCACCACGGCGAGGCCCAGGTTCCGGGACACCGTGATCACATTGTCGTCGACCTCGCCGTACGGCGGGCGCAGCAGCGTCGGCCGCTGACCGAGGGCCGCCACGACCGAGTCCTGGGTGCGCTCCAGCTCGTCGAGCACCTTGCTCTGCGGCAGGGAGCTCAGCGTGCGGTGCGACCAGGAGTGGTTGCCGATCAAGTGGCCTTCCTCCCGCAGGCGGCGCAACATGTCGGGGTGCGCCGTGGCACTCGGGCCGGCGGTGAAGAAGGTCGCCCTGGCGTCATGGCGCTTCAGCACCCCTGCCACCTCCGGGGTGTACTTCCCCGGGCCGTCGAAGGTGATGGCCACGCACTTGGCCTTGGCGCAGTTCACCGATCCGGCGCGTGAGCTCTTGGCGGCGGGGAACGCGCCGTCGGGGCTGAAGACCTGGCCGGCGTCTCGCCGGGCGGGCACGGGATGCGTGGCCTGCTGCCCGATTCGGGCCTCCCGGGCCCGATGCCCCGTGGCCGAAAGCAGCTTGGCGATCTTGTCGTGGTCGACGGCGAGGGCGACACGGCCGGTCACGGCGTCCGATACCTGGTAGTCGTCGAACTCCACCACGAGGTCGCCCTTCCGGTTGAAGACGAACGAGTCGAACACCATGGGGTTCCCCACGATCCGCGCGCCGTCGATCCGCGAGCTCTTCCGCTCCATGCCCTCGGCGCGCACGATCTTCGCGAGCTCCCCGAGCGCGCCGCCCTGCTTGAGGAGGTCGGCGGAGCCCATAGGGGTCCGGGTGGTCTTGTCGTACCAGAGTGTGCGCTGGGAGTTGATCCACTTCCCCTGGGTGAGCTCCCCTGTGCGGAGCCTGATCCCGAGAACGGAGGGGGATTGGGCGACGACGCGCCAATCCATGGTGAACTCCGGGTAGGGAGCACGATCGGCCCGAGGGTTGGCTGTGGTGAAGCTGCCGACTTGACGGGCTATCTCGGCCTTGAGTCGTTCATTGAGAGCGGGTGCGTCCTTGAGCAAGGGATGGGTGATGTGGACGTGTCGTCCGTTGGTCTCGTCGGTAATGGTGTGTGAAGTGAGACCGGGCACTTTCGCCGGATCGACATAGTTGATCAAGGTGGGGTCTGAGGAGACAGGGCGACTCGCGTTCTCCTCTGACCGGCCCGTTGCGCCATAGGCCACTGCTGACAGGGCTACCAGCGCTAGGCCGCCGAAACTAAGCAGTCTGCGCATTGAGCCACCGTAAGCGGGAAAAAGCCACATTTGCCGCCCCTTGAGGGGAAGGGTGATGAGCCTTTGACTCCAGAGAGTGATATCTGGGTGACGGCGGCACTCCGAGTTAAGATTCGCCCATGAGCTCCTACGTCCTCGTGGTCGCCCTGCTCGCGATCGGTGTGGCCGTTTTCACCGGGGCTATCCTGATCAACCGGCTGCTCCGGCCGACGAACCTGACAGCGGACAAACTCACCACCTACGAGTGCGGAGTCGACCCGGTCGGCGCGGACTGGGCACAATCCCAGATCCGTTACTACGTTTTCACCTATCTTTACGTGATCTTCGCGGTGGACGCCGTCTTCCTCTTCCCCTGGGCCACGGTGTTCGCCCAGCCGGGGTACGGCATGGCCACGCTGGTCGAGATGTTCGTCTTCCTGGCCGTCATCGCACTTGGCATCGTCTACGCGTGGCGCAAACGCGTACTCGCCTGGACCTGAACACAGGAGGAGAATGCGGGATATGGCGGATCTCCCGATGCCCACAACCCGCGTAGGCCCACTGTCCAGGCTCGCGCCCAAACCCATGCGCTTCATCCTCAACTGGGGGCGGCGCTACTCGCTCTGGGTGTTCAACTTCGGCCTGGCCTGCTGCGCCATCGAGTTCATCGCGACGTCGATGAGCCGCCACGACTTCATCCGCTTCGGGGTCATCCCCTTCGCCAACGGGCCCCGGCAGGCCGACCTCATGATCGTTTCGGGCACGGTCACCGACAAGATGGCCCCCGCGGTCAAACGCCTCTACGAGCAGATGCCCGACCCGAAATACGTCATCTCCTTCGGAGCCTGCTCCAACTGCGGTGGACCGTACTGGGACTCCTACTGCGTCACCAAGGGGGTCGATCAGATCATTCCGGTCGACGTCTACGTCCCGGGGTGCCCGCCCCGGCCCGAGGCCCTCCTGCACGGCATCGTCAAACTCCAGGAGAAGATCGCCGCCGAGAGTCTCGGCGAACGTTACGCCGGGGACCGGGCATGAGAGCCGCGCTTGAGGAGAAGTACGGCTCCCGCGTCGAGGTGAGCGAGGCCTTCGGCCAGATCACGGCGGAGGTCGCGCCGGACGACTGGCAGGCCCTCGCGGAGTTCGCCCGGAACGACCTCGGCTGTGTGTTCTTCGACTGGTTGACCGGGGTCGACGAGCCGCCGGAGGGCTTCGCCGTCGTCGCCCACGTATACGATCCGGCCCGCCACCGGCACCTGCTGCTCCGCACCCGCGTGCCGTACACCGCCGCCACGCTGCCCACCCTCACCGGCCTTTACCGGGGGGCCGACTGGCACGAGCGTGAGACGTTCGAGATGTTCGGGGTGGAGTTCGAGGGGCATCCGCATTTGGTGCCGTTGCTTCTCCCCGACGGCTTCGAAGGTCACCCGCTGCGTAAGGACTTCGTGCTGGCCTCCCGGGTTGCCAAACCGTGGCCGGGGGCGAAGGAACCCGGCGAGTCCGGGCACGGCTCGCCCAGCCGCCGCAAGACGCTGCCGCCGGGGGTGCCCGCGGACTGGGCCCGCCCCGCGATCAAGCCCACCGCCGAATCAGCCACCGAATCCGCCACCGAAACCACTGCCGATCCCGCTGCCGAGACATCTGTGGAGAATGGGGACGAGCGTGGCTGAGGTCCTCGACCTTGTGCTCAGACTCGTGTTGATCCTCGCCGTCTTTCTGGTGTTGCCGTTGATCGTGGGGCAGACCGAGCACAAGGTCATGGCCCACATGCAGTCGCGCCTCGGCCCGATGTACGCCGGGGGCTTCCACGGCTGGGCCCAGCTCATCGCCGACGGCGTGAAGTTCATGCAAAAAGAGGACGTCGTCCCGGCCGCCGCCGACCGGCGAATCTTCTCGATAGCCCCGGCTGTCGCGCTTGTGCCGTACCTCGTCGTGCTGGCCGTCATCCCCATCGGTCCGGGGCTGGTGGGCACCGACCTCAATGTCGGGCTGTTCTTCGTGCTCGCCGTCATGGGCGTCGGGGTGCTCGGGTCGATCATGGCCGGGTGGTCCTCGGGCAACAAGTTCAGCGTGCTCGGCGGCATGAGGTCGGCGGCGCAGCTCGTGTCCTATGAGTTGCCGCTGGTGCTCGCGGCCTCCTCGGTCGCGATGGCGGCGGGCACGCTGTCGCTCCCCGGCATCGTCGAGGCGTGGGAGTGGTGGTGGTTGCCATGGCAGGCCATCGGGCTCGCGGTGTTCTTCATCGCGGGGCTCGCCGAGCTGCGCCGGCCGCCGTTCGACATGCCGATCGCCGAGTCGGAGATCATCATGGGGCCGATGACGGAATACACCGGCATTAGGTTCGCCCTTTTTCTCCTTGCGGAGTATGCCGGGATCGTGGTGTTGTCGGCGCTCACGACCGTGCTGTTTCTCGGCGGCTGGCAGGGGCCGCTGCTGCCCGGCCCGGTGTGGACTCTGATCAAGGTGTTCGCGCTGGCCTTTGTGGTGATCTGGGTCCGGGTGAGCTACCCGAGGCTGCGTGAGGACCAGCTCCAGAAGCTCGCCTGGCTCGGGCTCGTTCCCCTCGCGTTGCTCCAGCTCGCCATCACCGGGGTCGTCAAGGTCGCTTTGGCGTGATGGGGGTCCGGTCGGGACTTGGTAGTTCACGATCGCCCTCATGTGCGACATGATGAGGAATGTGGCGCGTATACCCGGAGAAGGGCTGGCCAAAGGGTTGGCTGTGACCCTGCGGCACATGGTCAACAAGTCGGTGACCCAGCAATACCCCGAGGTCCAGCCGGAACTGCCTCCTCGCAGCAGGGGTGTCATCGCCCTGGTCGAGGAGAACTGCACCGTGTGCATGTTGTGCGCGCGTGAGTGCCCCGACTGGTGCATCTACATCGATTCCCACAAGGAGACCCTGCCGGCCCCCGAGGGAGGCCGTCCCCGGGCCCGCAACGTCCTCGACCGGTTCGCGATCGACTTCTCGTTGTGCATGTACTGCGGGATCTGCATTGAGGTGTGCCCGTTCGACGCGCTGTTCTGGTCGCCCGAGTTCGAGTACGCCGAGCACGACATCCTCGATCTGCTTCACGAGAAGGAGCGGCTCGGCTCGTGGGTCGAGACGGTTCCACCGCCGCCCGCGCACGAGGTGGGCGCCGAGCCGCCCAAGGAGATCGCCGCCGCGGAACGCCCCGCCCGCCCTTCCACGGGGAAGACGGCGGAGGCACGGCCCCGCCGCACCGAGCCGGCTGACCGGACGCCCGGTCCGGCGGCGGAGTCCGCGCCGCCACGCGAAGCCGGGGCTGCCGGCGAGGAGCGGCCACGACGGATGGCTGCCCGCGATGTCCGGGCGATCCGGCCGCCGGGCGCGCTGCCCAAGAAGCCGGAGCCCGAGGGGGCGCCGCCCGAAGAAGCGGAGCCTCGGAAACCGGAGGCGCCCGAATCGGGCACCGGGGGCGAGGAACCTCCCAAGTCCGCAGCTCGGCCTGAACGTCCCGGTCCGGAGGAGCGACCACGGCGGATGACGTCGGCGAACATCCGGGCGATCCGGCCGCCGGGCGCACTGCCCAAGAAGCCGGAACCCAAGGAACCTGAGCCCGAAGAACCGGAGTCCGCAGAGCCGGAGTCGCGGAGACCTGAGGCGCAGAGACCGGAGAACGGCAGAGGTGACGAACCTCCTGAGCGTCCGGGGTCGCCGGATTCGGGGGACTCCACGTCGTGAACGAAGCACCCTCCTATCTGTCGCCCACCGGGCACGAGATCGTATTTCTGCTGCTCGGGGTGGTCGCGGTGGGAGCGGCGCTGCTGGTGGTGACGACCAGGCAGGTCGTGCACGCAGCGTTGTGGCTCGTGGTGTGCCTGGGGGCGCTCGCCGGGTGCTATCTGGTGTTGACGGCGGAGTTCGTGGCGTGGGTCCAGGTTTTGATCTACGTGGGCGCCGTGGTGGTGCTTCTCCTGTTCGGCATCATGCTGACCCGGGCTCCGATCGGGCGGTCGGCCGATCTCAACAGCGGTAACCGGGTGGTGGCCGCAGTGGTGGCGCTTGCCACTGCCGTGGTGCTGGTGACCGTGGTGGCCGATGGGTTCCGCCACGCGTATGTGGATTTGTCGCCCGCAGGGCCGGTCAAGCAGGGGACGGCGGAGGCGGTCGGGGCGGCGGTGTTCCGCTATTGGGTCCTGCCGTTCGAGGCGCTCTCGGTCTTGCTGCTCGCCGCGCTCATCGGCGCGATCGTGCTCTCCCGCACGGACATCAGGGGGAGATAGATGCACATCCTCTACCCGGTCGTGGTCTCAGTCCTGCTGTTCTCGATCGGGATCTACGGCGTGCTCGCGCGACGTAACACCATTTTGGTGCTGATGTCTGTCGAGCTGATGCTCAACGCGGTCAACCTCAACCTGATCGCGTTCAACGTCTGGCTGGAGGATCGGCTGCTGGGCGGCCAGGTCCTGTCGTTGTTCGTCATCGTGATCGCCGCCGCCGAACTCGGGGTCGGGCTCGCGATCGTGCTCGCCGTCTTCCGTAACCGGCGCACCGTGGACCTCGACCGGCTCCGCGACCTGTCCGAACCCGAGCCCGAGCATGAGGGCCGCGGGGACGGGGCCGCGGCGAAGGAGGGGGTGGGGCGATGATCGTTGTGGCGGCTCTCGCCGTACTTCTGCCGTTTCTCGGAGCGGTAGGCGGGCTCCTGGGGCCGAGGTCGGTGCGGTGGGCGGCCTGGGTGGCGGTCGTGCCGGCGGCGGTGTCCGCGGTGCTCGCCGCCTGGCTGGCGATCGGCCGAGCGCGGGTGTCCGGCACACTCACGTTGATCGAGACGGGCTCTCTGCCGATCTCCGTCGGGCTGGACGTGACCGAGTTGTCGGCGTTGACCGGGGTGCTGGCCACGGTGGTGGCTCTCGCCGTACAGGTCTATTCGGTGGGATATATGCGCTATGAGCGGCGTTATCGCTCCTACAGCGCCTTTATCAGCCTGTTCACCAGCGCCATGCTGCTGGTGGTCTACGCGGCCGACCTGATCGTGCTCTACGTCGGCTGGGAGATCATGGGGCTGTGCTCCTACCTGCTGATCGGGCACTGGTGGGAAGATCGGGCGAACTCGCGGGCGGCGGTCAAGGCGTTCCTGGTGACGCGCCTCGGCGATGTGGGGTTCCTGTTTGGGATCTTCGTGCTGGGCTTCGGCGCGGGCAGTTTCCGCATCGACGACATAATCACGAGATTTCCCGAAATGTCGCCCGCGACGCTTACCGTCGGCACGCTGCTCCTCCTCGCCGGCGTCGCCGGCAAGAGCGCCCAGGCCCCCCTGCACACCTGGCTCCCCGACGCCATGGCCGGACCCACCCCCATCAGCGCCCTTATCCACGCCGCCACCATGGTCGCCGCCGGGATCTTCGTCGTCGCCCGCCTCTTCCCCGTCTTCGCCGCCGCCCCCGGCACCCTCACCGTGCTCGGCGCGATGGCCGCCCTCGGCATGCTCGGCGCGGCCCTGGCCGCACTCGCGCAGGACGACCTCAAACGGGTGCTGGCCTACTCCACGATCAGCCAGCTCGCGATCATGGCGGGCGCCCTGGCCGCCCGCGACGCCGACGCCGCGATCTTCCACCTGCTGACGCACGGCGCGTTCAAGGCACTGCTGTTCCTCTGCGCCGGACTTGTCATCCACCGGGTCGCCACCAACCTGATGAGCGGGATGGGCGGTCTGCGGCGCGTCATGCCGATCACGTTCGCCACCATGACGGTCGGCTTCGCCGCACTCATGGGGCTGCCCCCGGCCAGCGGCTTCTTCAGCAAGGACGCCGCGCTCGCCGCCATGGGCGAGGCCGCCCGGGGCGGGGTGCTCAACACGATTTTTTACGGCACAGCCCTCTTGACCGTCGCCGTCACCGGGGCCTACGCGACCCGCGCGTGGTTGCGCACCTTCTTCGGCCCGCCCGCCGTCACCGCCGACGATCATCACACCGGGGAGGGGCCCGCCACCATGCTCTGGCCGGTCGTCGTGCTCGCGGTGCCCGCTCTCCTGCTCGGCTTCGCCGTACTCACCCCGCCGCACCTCGGCACCGCCGTCCTCAGCGTCGCGTTGTCGCTTCTCGGTGCGGGCGTGGTCTACGCCGTCTGGCGGCGTGACCGGGTGCGGGACCCCGCGCGCCTGCTCGGGCCCCTCCGGGTGCCCTTCGAGCGGGCGTTTTATGTGGACACGGTGTATTCCACGCTGTTCGTACGCCCGGTGTGGGCTTTGGCCCGCCTCGTCGTGCGCACCGACGACACGGTGGTGGACGGCGCGGTGCGCGGCTCCGGACGCACCGCGCAAGGCATGTCGGGTCTGCTGCGCTTCGCCCAGAACGGCAACGCGCAGGTCTACGTCAGCGGCCTCCTCGCCGGTCTGCTGGTCATCGTGATCGGGGCGGTGGTGCTCGGATGACAACGTGGACCGGGTGGTTGACGGTCGCCCTGCTGGTGATCCCCACCCTCGGGGCCGCCGGGCTGTTCGTCCTGCACAAGCCCACCGAGAGCGCCTTGAAGGCATATGGCGTGATCGTGTCGGGCGCGGCCCTCCTGCCCGCCGCGGCGCTCGCCCTGACCTTCGACTACGGCGACGCCGCCGCGATCCAGCACGAGCTGAACGCCCCCTGGATCCCCGGCCTCGACCTCCGCTTCCACCTCGGCGTCGACGGCATCTCGCTCCCGCTCGTCGTGCTCACCGCCCTGCTGACCTTCCTCTGCTTCGTCTACCTGCTCGGTGCCCGCGCGGTCGGACGCCGCAGGGAGCTGGTCTTCGCGCTGCTCGTGCTCGACATCGGCATGATCGGCACCTTCCTCGCACTCGACCTGCTGCTCTTCTTCGTGTTCTTCGAAGTCGTGCTCATCCCCATGTACTTCGTGATCGCCATCTGGGGCGGCCCGAGGCGGCGCGCGGCGGCGGTGAAGTTCATCCTCTACACCCTGCTCGGCTCCGTCGTGCTCCTCCTCGGCCTGCTGCTCATCTGGTCGCAGACCGGGACACTCGACATTGTCGCCCTCGCCGGCGCCCACGGCGCGGGTCTGCCGCGCGGTGTGCAGATTGTCGCCTTCATCGCCGTCGGGGTGGGACTGGCGGTCAAAACCCCCATGTGGCCGCTGCACACCTGGCTCCCGGACGCCCACACCGAGGCCCCCACCGTCGGTTCCGTCCTTCTCGCCGGAGTGCTGCTCAAAATGGGCACGTACGGCTTCGCCCGCATCGCCATCCCCGTGCTCCCCGACGGCGCCCACGCCGTGGCCCCCTGGCTCGGCGCCTTCGCCGTCGTCGGCATCGTCTATGGCGCACTCGCCTGCCTGGCCCAGCGCGACCTCAAACGGATGATCGCGTACTCTTCCGTCGGCCACATGGGCTTCGTCCTGCTCGGCTTCGCCACGCTCACCCCGGTCGGCATCAACGCCGCCCTGTTCGGCAACATCGCCCACGGCTTGATCACCGGCCTGCTCTTCTTCCTCGCCGGCGCCATCAAGGACAGGTACGGCACAGCCGACATGTCAGCCCTGGGCGGCGGCATGCTGGGGCGTCTGCCGTACCTCGGGTCTTTGCTCACCTTCGCGTGCATCGCCTCGCTGGGATTGCCGGGACTCGCGGGGTTCTGGGGGGAGATGCTGGCCCTGCTCGGCGCCTTCCAGCCGGCTCCCGGGTTGTCGCGCCCGCTGTTCCTCGTCTTCATGGCGGTCGGCGGCCTCGGCACGCTTCTCACCGCGGCGTATTTCCTGGTCATGCTCTCCCGGGTCACCCATGGCAGCCCGGGGCCGCTCGTTCCCACCGACGGCACCGATGTCCGGAAATATGAGTACAGCGCTTGGGTGCCGCTGGTTCTGCTCATCCTCCTGTTCGGCCTGTGGCCGAAGGCCCTCCTGTCGATCACCGACCCGGCGGTGCAGACCCTCCTGGGGGCGCGATGACCTCTGTGATCCAGTCCATCGACTACTTCGCCATCGCGCCTCCGCTCGCCCTCGCGCTCACCGCGTGCGTGGTGCTGCTGCTCGACGCCTTCCTGCCCCGCGGTCCCCGCGTTCGGGGGACTCTCGGGCTCGTCACGCTGGCCGGAGTGCTCGCCGCCCTCGCCCTGCTCGTCGCCCAGGCGGTCCGCGGCCAGACCCTCGCCACGTTCTGCGTGCCGGCGCCGGTCGCCTGCTCCTACGTCGTCGACCACATCACCCTGATCTTCGCCGGTCTGGCGCTGGTCGCCGGAGTAGTGGTGATCCTGCTGTCGATGGAGGAGTTGGCCGGTGGGGAGATTCCGGTGGGGGAGTGGTACTTCCTCCTGCTCTGCACCCTCGTGGGGGCGATCACCCTGCCCGCCTCACGCGACCTCGTCATGCTCGTCGTCGCCCTCGAACTCGTCTCGCTCCCGGTCTTCGTCCTCACCGCCCTGCGCCGCTACGACGGACGTGCCTCCGAGGCGGCGGTCAAACTCTTCCTGGTCTCCGTCGTCTCCACCGCGATCATGCTGTTCGGCGTGTCCCTCATGTACGGCGTGAGCGGCACCCTTCACCTGGCCGGCCTCCAGCAGGGACTCGTGGGCAACCCCCTCGCCCAGACCGCCGTTCCCAGCGCCGCGCTGGTGCTCATCATCGCCGGATTCGCGTTCAAGGTCGCGGCTGTGCCGTTCCACTCATGGGCCGCCGACGTCTACGAAGGCGCCTCCCTGCCCGTCGCCGCCCTGCTGTCCGTCATCTCAAAGGCCGCCGGATTCGCCGGGCTCATCCTCGTGCTCGTCGTCGCCCAACCCCTCACCTCGGGCATCTGGGTGCCCCTGGTCGCCGTGATCGCCGCGCTGACCATGACCGTGGGCAATCTGCTGGCCATGCGGCAGGCTCATGCCGTACGCCTGCTCGCGTGGTCGTCGGTCGCGCAGTCCGGCTACATCCTCGCCCCCCTCGGCGCCGGGCCGGACGGCGCCGGGGCTGCGGTCGTCTATCTGGTCTTCTACGCCGCCATGAACCTCGGCGCGTTCGCCGTCGTCATGCTCGTCTCCCGGGCCGACTCCCGGCTCGGCGGCGGCACCTTGCAGGACTATCGGGGGCTGATCTTCCGCAGCCCCGCCGCCGCGCTGGCCCTCGCCTTCTTCCTCGTCTGCCTGGCCGGCCTGCCCCCCGGCCTCGCCGGGCTCTTCGCCAAGGTCGCGGTCTTCCGCGAGCTCGTCGACGGCGGCGTGGCGTGGCTCGCGATCGTCATGGCGATCAACACGGTCGTGGGACTCTACTATTACGCCACGTGGACCGCCGCCCTGTTCTCTCCCGCGCCGAGCGGCGCCCCCGAGCTGCCCCGGGCACGGTCGGCGCAGGTCGCGGTGGGCGTCGCCATCGCGGTCGTGGCCACCGTGGTGTTCTCCGTGTCCCCGCAGCTCGTGTTCGATGTCGGGTCGCTCTCCGCTCTGGGGTAACCACACCGGGGAACGTTCTTTCGCCGGACGAACGTTGTAGACCATGAATCCGTACCTCGAAGGGGGGGCAATGCACCACAACGGCCTGCGCACCGCCGTGCTGCTGGGCGCGATGTCCACCCTGATCGTCGTGGTGGGCACCTGGCTGGGTGGTGGGTTCCTCGCCCCTTTCGCTCTGCTGGCCGCCCTCGTCACCATCGTCGTCGCCTACTTCTTCGGCGATCGGGTCGCCTTGACCGCCCTGCGGGCCAGGCCGGTGAGCGAGGTCGAGCAGCCCATGCTTTACCGCATAGTGCGTGAGCTATCCACGGGAGCACGGCAGCCGATGCCGCGCCTCTACATCTCACCCACCATGCAGCCCAACGCCTTCGCGACCGGACGGAACCCCCGCAAGGCCACCATCTGCGTGACATACGGCCTTATGAAAACGTTGGACGAGGCTGAGCTTCGCGGCGTGATCGGTCATGAACTGTCCCACATCTACAACCGGGACATCCTCATCTCCTCCGTCGCCGCCGCCCTCGCCACAATGATCACCTTCGCCGGCTGGGTGGCCGCCTTCTTCAGCGGCGACGACGACGAAGGCCCCGGTTTTATCGGCGCGCTGCTCATGATGGTGCTCGGCCCCGTCGCCGCCGGCGTGATCCAGACCGCCATCTCCCGCACCCGGGAATATCAAGCCGACGAAAGCGGCGCCCTGCTCACCGGCAACCCGCTCGCCCTCGCCTCGGCCCTCCGCAAGATCGAGATGCGCGGCCGAGACCTCCCCCTCCCCGAGACCGGCCGCCTCGCCTCCGCCGCCCACCTGATGATCGCCAATCCCTTCCGCGGCCGCGGCCTCGGCCGCCTCTTCGCCACACACCCCTCCACCGCCGAGCGGGTAGCCCGCCTGGAGCGCATGGCGGGCTACCGGCGTTAGTCGGGGAATGGCTAACTGCAGGGGAAGATGAGGTGTCCCTTCGGATGCCGACGCCACCGGGGAGGCTGAAGGTTGTGCCGGGCTTTCGCCGTACATTGAACCGGTTGGACTTGGCGACAAAAGAGAACCGGCCGCGAGGGGTTGAGGCTCGCGGCCGGTCGGGAAATTTTCGCTTCGTCACTCGCCGGGCAAGCATCAAGTTCAGAGCTTGCGCGGGGATGTGGAAGGGGCCGGGGCGTCACTCGCCCGGCAACCACCAGGTCCAGAGCTTGCGCGGGATGCGGAAGTCCAGGACATGACTCGTCTTCCACGGGATGCGGAAGGCCGTGTTGTCACTCGCCGGGCAACCACCAGGTCCAGAGCTTGCGCGGGATGCGGAAGGAATCACGCCGCTCCGTCACTCCGGAGTCCGCATGGAGAGTGCGGCGGGAGGCCGCCGTGATCTCCTCCTGGGAGTTTGACGTGGTCGTCCACATCGTGAGGGTCTCCCCACTGCCCCAGGTCACGAGCTTGGGCGTCTCACTCTTGTGGAGCTCGATGGTGAGCGCCGGGGAGATCTCGTCGGTGGCCATGTTGTAGACCCGCATCTTCGGCTTCATCCCCGCCCGGGGCCCGGTGATCACGAGCGCGACCGTGACCCCGTCGTTCGCCAGCGCGATGGGCGAATTGTTGGTCACCACCTGAGGCACGACCCGGCTCTCGTATTCCGTGCCGTTCGAGCTGTAAACCACGAATTCGGTGGTGTTGTCGTCGGTGCCGCGAGACACGAGCAATCGTGCACCATTCTGACTGAATCCGTGCACAGTGACATCCGGCGGCAGTTTGACGGTCGTGCGGCGGAGGAGATCCACGATGAGAGTGGGCTGCGTGGCCTTCTCATCAAAATAATCGATGGCCAGATAACGCCCGTTGGGGGAGAAGTGCATATCCAGGTCATTCATCCCCAGCCCCCTGGGGAGTGAAGCCGCCCCACCCGGCAGAGGCGAGACGGACCCGCTGGCGATATCTCGTATTACGAGTTTGCCATCCGATTTACGGAAATAATTGACTAGCCGCCCATCCCCGCTGACCTGGAACTGCGTGACCGCGTCCCGCACGACCGTCCCGCTCGCCAGCTTCGGCAGCACCTGAGCGTCGGTGAGCTTGACCTCCCGCCCGGTGGAGGTCGTCAGCATCCACGGACCACAAGGGAAGTCGTTGTCCTTGTCCTTCACGCACGACTTAACCCACGCATAACGCACAGTCTCCTTCGGGGCGGGTGTGGCCCCCGCCTCCGCTGGTGCAGTGAACAACGTCGTGGCCGCCGCCGCCAGCAGGGCCAGCTCTTTGCGCATGGTGGTTCCTTTCGTTGTCCCGCGTCGTCCAGATGAACGCGAGCTTCCCACGAAAGGCCGAGCCGGGAACGGCCATCGACTAGTTTATTAGGTCCCCTCTTAAAAATGATGGGAGAGAAAAGGGTCAAGGGCACAGGAAGAACGGTTTGAATCCCGATTCCGCCATGTGCCCCGGACATTTACCCTATTCCCTGGGTGTATCTCTAACGAGGAGATAGAGGCGCTCGCTAGCGATAGTTAGTAAATTGCAGGGCAATGTCCAGATCCTTGCCCTTAAGCAGGGAGATGACCTCCTGGAGGTCGTCCTTCTTCTTCGAACTCACCCGGAGCTCGTCCCCCTGGATCTGAGCCTTGACCCCCTTGGGCCCCTCATCGCGAATGATCTTGGAGACCTTCTTCGCGTTGTCCTGGTCGATGCCCTCCTTGAGCGCGACGCCCAAGCGGTATTCCTTCCCGGACAACTTCGGCTCCCCGGAGTCAAGGATCTTCAGCGAGAGCCCCCGCTTGACCAGCTTCTCCTTGAACACGTCGAGCACCGCCAGCGCCCGCTCCTCGGCGTTCGCCTTGATCTCGACGTCCTTCTGCGCGCCGACCCACCCGATGCTCGCACCGGTCCCCTTGAAGTCGAACCGGTGTGCGATCTCCTTGACCGTCTGATTCAGCGCGTTGTCGACCTCCTGCCGGTCGATCTTGGAAACGATGTCGAACGATGCGTCAGCCATACATGACCTTTCCGAACACGGACCACCAAACTCCCGGCGCCCCCAACCCCGCCACCCATTCCACGGCCACGAAGCCGGCACCCGGCCACCCGCCGCACCACACCGCCACGGGCCCTGATCAGCCTAGCTACGATCCACCCCCCACGGCAGCCGCGCACAACCCCAGCCCAATGTCCCCACCCACCCCCCAAGCCCCATCCGCCGATGTCACGCCACGCCCAGAAGTCCGCTATTCTTCTACCTGTCGCCAAACAAGCGACACACCCAAGGCAGGTTGCCCGAGTGGCCAAAGGGAGCGGTCTGTAAAACCGTCGGCTCAGCCTACGATGGTTCGAACCCATCACCTGCCACCAGCAGTAACAGCAGATCAGAGGCCCTCCGGGGCCTCTTCTGCGTTTCGGGATCATGCAGCCAACGGAGGCTAGATGCAGCCGGATATGACTGTTCCCGGAATATATCCGGAATGGATCATGGGCTGTCTGCCCAGCTAGAGCGCCATGATCCGGAACAGACTCGGCGTGTCTGCCATCCCTGAAACGGAGAAGGGCTCCGGAGATCATCCGAAGCCCTTCAACCCAGAGGCCGATCACGCCGTGAGCGCCGCCTAAATGCGCTGATTCACGATCTCTTCCTGTCCGTCGATGCACTTGGCGTAGACCCTGAGCAGAACGTCAACACCATGCCCCGCCCGCTTGGCGACCTCAGGGGCCGACACGCCACCGTTGAGCCAGAGCGACACCGCCGCGTGCCGCAAGTCGTAAGGACGTTGCGCCAGCGGCGAGGCGACCTGAGCAGGAGACAGAGCCAGCTTCCGCGCCTCTTGCCAGACTTCGGTGTAGGCCGTCGAGGCGACCACACCATCCCGCTCGCTGCGAAACAGCCGTCCGTCCGGAGCGACGCCAAGCTCTGCGATGTGTTGCCGAAGGATCTTCACCAGTTCGGGAGGGATGGGCACGACTCGCACGTCATTCGCCGCCCGGTGCTTGAGCCCGCGAACCTCGTGAGCGTCTCCGCTATCGGTCCACCGCCTGTTCACCTCCGGCCGGGAAGCGTCGAGAGTAAGCCGTCCCCACCCCTTGAGGGGCAGATGGCAGTTGTCCAGCCGGAGGCTCACCGCCTCAGCCGGTCGAAGCGCAGCGAAGTACATGCAAGCGAACATGGCCATGAGCCGCCGGCCACGCTTGATCCTGCGTTCTCCGACCCGCGCGACCGCTGAAAGAAGCTCCCGAGCCTGAAGCGGATTGACGACTACCCTGGGGTCAACGGCTTCGGTCGTCTTCGGAGGCTTCCACTTCACCCGGTGGAGCGGGTTTGAATCCAGCTCTTCCAGCTCCACGGCGTACTCAAGCACGTGATGAACCACAGCGCGCTTCCGCTTGATCGTGTTCGCCGCGGCTTTCGTACCATCGAGCTTGAGCGTGAGCGAGTCGAGCGCCGGGCGGATCACCTTGGTCGCCGACAGTGCTTTCACGTCTAGGGAGGCGGCTTCCAGCCACCGGAGAGCCTTGGCGACATCAGCCGGAGGATCAGGCCGCATACCCTCCGGCATAAGGACGTACTTTCTGAGAGCGCGACGCAGAGCCACGGTTTCCGGCCGTCCCGGCTTGTCGCTCGCTAGGGCAGGGAGGACCGTGGCAAGCGCGTCCGACATGCTGTCGCGGCTCTTGGGCGCTGCATGCGCCACTTCATGTCCACGTAAGCCAGGGCGAATTTGTAGAACGTACGAGCCTCCTTCGCCTTCACCATCGACATCGGAAGCCCCGCCGCGATGTCGAACGCCTCCCCGTTCTTCGCCGCCTGACGGAGGACCGAGAGCCAGTTTTTCGCCTGAGCCGATTTCTCGAACGTCTTGGACTTCTCGCGACCCGCGACGGTATACAGCGAGAGAGCGGCGACCAGCCGCAGACCGCGCCCGCTCTCCTCGTCCGCCTGCTCGGAAAGCATGTGCGGGGTCCGGGGTCCCCCTTGATCGACAACCGCCAGCCAGGCCGTGACGCCATCGACACGAATACACACCGTGAAGTGGCCGCCAAAATCACCGCTTCGCGTGTGGCGGACGGCGTTGGTGGCCAGCTCCCTCACGATCAGCTCTGCGTCGTCCAGGCTGGGCCACCCCTTCAGGAAAAGGGTGGTGAACCGCCGGGCCTCACCGATCGCCACAGGGGAGCTTAGGAAGGTGCGGGATATACGCCAAGGTGGCATGGCGAGTTCCGATGTCTAGGGGGCTATACACGCGTCCCGCAAGCGTAAGAGTGACCCTAGAACTATCTCAAGGTATTCGACGCATAAATGCGTCAAATCTCAGAGGCGGGCAGCCAAGGTGCGATAGTCGGCACCGATACGCCCGAGAAGCTCCCGCAGCTCCTCGCCGTACACCGCCACCCCCGCGAACGCCTCGAAGGTCTCCAGGTGCACGGCAAGCTCCCCGACCTCCGACAAGGTCAGATCACCCGTCAGGCTCTCCACCACACTCACCGAGTCGTCATAGACGGTGAACCCGTGCAGCGGAAACACGGGTGCCCGCACCGACCACGGAACCACGCCCACACTCACATGAGCCAGCGTGGCCACCTGCAACAACCGGTCCAACTGCGCCTCCATAAGCGCCGGCGGCCCCGGCCACGTACGAACGGCCCCCTCGGTCAGCAGGAACGAGAACTCACGCCCCGCCTCGAACAGCACGGCTTGCGCCTCAACCCGCACCGCCGCAGCCTTGGCCGCGTCCTCCTCTTCGACCTCCCGCCCGATCGACAGCGCCAGCCGCGCGTACTCCCCGGTTTGCAGCAGCGCCGGGATCATTGCCGATTGAAACGACACCACCCGCCGAGCAGCCCGCAGCCGAGCCGCGTTCGCCGATTCCCGCCCGGCAAGCCCGCCCTTGAGCCGTGCAACCTCATCCCGAAGCCGCACAAGCAGCCCGTCCAACTCCGCCCGCCCCGCCTCATCGAGCCCAAGCGCCTCAACAAGCCGATCAACCGTCTCCGGCACCGGAAGAAGCCGCCCGGTCTCAATCCGGGACACCGTCGGCTGAGCCACCCCGGCCCGCAACGCCAGCTCTTTCCCCGTCAGCCCAGCGTTCTTGCGCAGCCGCCGCAACAGCTCACCCAGCGCCCGCAGGCGATCCCGACGATCCTCCACACAAGCGTTCTACCAGCAGCCCGCCCATCCAGCGCCGCACAGTCCGGATCACTGCCGAATTGTTCTCATGGGGTATCAAGGGCGGCGCTGCGCGCCGCCGTGCGGCCCGCCGCCTGCCGCCGGCCGGGCATGCGGCGTGGGCGCCGGTCCCGACCGGCGGCAGCTCTGGGCCGCGCCGCTGTACACCTCGCACGGAACCCGTTGCCTTGCCTTTGCCACGCCTCCGCACCGGGATCGCCCTCACGATCGCCTGAGGGTGGTTGATCTCCGTGCGTGGTCGGGGGCGATCGCCAGTCCGGGACTTCGTTCCTCAGCCCCGGCCTACCGAGCGAGCACCTCTCCGCGCACGTAATCACTGCACGTAATCACTGGACGAAAGGAATCAGGGGTTCCGTTGCCCCTCAATCCACGGTTTGGTTTCGAATCAAACCGCCATATGTGCCCCTCATGACCGCCAGATCACGCCTGACCTGCGAAGCAAGAATCAGAACAGGCTTCCTTGAAATGGTTTGGCGATCCCCAATATTAGCCTGCCTAACCAAAATTGTTTAGGACATCTAAATCAACCAAATCGGCATCATTTAGAGACTCTAATTCAAACTTTCGTCCGACATGATGATTTAAGTTCTAAAACCAAGCGAACGAAGCCTGATCAAAGACGTCAGACACGTGAGGCTCAAGCGCGAGAAGCGGGAAGCCGCACAAGCAAGTCATACAAGTGAGCCCCATGCGGCAACTACACGCTCATACCAGCAGGTCAGGAGCAACGGGGGGGTAGCAGACACTTCAACACAGCCACGCTTATGCACTTAGTACACAGCAAATTTGCACAACAACACTAGTGGCTTTAACATAACAAATCACCGCCCGGCCTCCGGCAAGAGCATCCGAGCGGTGATTTGGCTACGCACTCACGAAGGAGCACGTCATGAGGACTATACCCCCCGAGAACCACCCTCTCATCGCCCTACTGATCATCACGGCACTAGTTGTCGTGCTTGTTCAGGCTGGCCAACAGGCCGTTGAGGTACAACAGATGGTGACTGCCGTAGCTGTCATTCTCGCTATGTACATCGGCCGCGTGACGAGTCACAAGGGATAGACCACCGGCCACGGCCAGTTGTCTGGATGACTGGCGTCCCCCCTTCCAGCAGCTCAGCCGTGCCGCCGAACCCTCTGATCTAGTTGCAGCCTTAGTCGCACAGGATTGACCAGACACGTTCCACCTGGTCCAGCCGGGCCAGGTGGAACCATCCTGAACGCCCCCCACTCCGCACTTCCGGTGCGGTTTGGTTCTGTACCGCTCCGCAGGTCGGGGCAGTCTGCAATCTTGAGGGACCTCGCCCCTCAACTCCGGTCCACCGCGTAGCGACACCAAAGCCGCCAGTAGGCTCTCCCCATCCGGTCTCCCCCACCGCAACAGCCGACACTAGTTGCCTCTTGACCATGCAGGCAGCTTGAGCGCCGTGCAATAGCCATGCAATTAGCCGAGGTGAAGAGGGGACAGGCCAGGCCACTAGTGGACTCATAAACGCGCAGGTCGGCACCACCGCAGGCCGTGATCCATGCGCTTCCCAAGCTGACAGTGCACCCCCAGCCCTTGGGGCGCAGTTCAGCTTCGCCGCGCATCCGCTCTCCGCTCGTCGTGCAGCGCCCGGACCGTGCTCCCCAAACCCGCCGCCTGACCTCTGCCACGCCGCCGCACCGGCATCACACTCACGATCGCCTGATGGTGGCTGATCTCTGTACATGGCTGGGGGCGATCGGCAGTCCGGGACTTCGTTCTTTAACCCTGGCCTATCGAGTACCCAGCAAATCGCCGTTACTGTATATCCGTAGACGTGCCAACGGCCTCTCAACGCCAACGTCACAGAGCGCTACAAGTCTTTGGGACTGAGCGACCCCTTACAGAGAGCGATGAGACCGCAGGTTAAATCAGCAGCTCCGCCCAGCTCTAGATCGTCAGCCCATCGGGGGAGCTACCACTTCTGGTCATCGAGAACACGATTCCAAATCTCGATGAGCCCATCTTTGTCCCTCTCCCACTCATTCATCACGGCCGCTGCCTCCGCAAACCTTCTATCTGAGACATGTTCCATAATCAGACGGCGCTCAAAACCCGTGATATTTATGGTGCCAGTGGTCGCAACATCGACTACGACTTTTCTATGTTCATTTAAAGCCGTCCTGATCTCTTCAGAAAATAGAGTTTGAGTAGTCTTCCTCTTTGTATTATGGCGACGAGTATAGTAGCGAACGCGAGCCGCGAGGCAAGCACCTTCACCGATATATACCATCGATCGGCTATCGACTGAGATAGTAAGGCGGTACACTCCAGCACCAGCGGGCACTGATGGAGGCGGCCAAATATGAAATAACTCCTGACTTCCCGGGAGGAAGCTCGCGGTCATCTCGCCGGCACGTCTCCACCTTAAAGCGAGTTCGACACCTACACTTTTGGGAGTTCTCTTCACATAGATCAAGATAGACACCTACACCGACAGTTTGCCTCCAGCGAGGGGCCCTGGCTCCCGGTGATCGTCAAGCCGCCGGAATATCAGCATGCGCGTGCCCGCTGCATGCCCGTCAGGGAAGGGGGCGAGAGGGACTCGTGGGGAAGCTCGCGGTCCTACAAAACTAGGAACTTGCCCGAGGAGAGAAAGGCTCATTGAATCCTACGCCGGGCCTTGACCGTTTAGAGCGGCTTTCCATCGACACACCAGCTCAGTCGACCTTCACGCTGTCCGACGGCGGGGCCTATTTAAGGGCGGCGCTCCACACCGTTAGGCGCGCGGCGCGCACGGATCTCGACCTTCCAGGCTCCCGCTCTCCTATGACTTGTCGCGAAGACGGTCCCGGAGCCTGAACAGCTGGACCGGATCCGTCACCCGGGCTATCGCTTCCCGCCCCAGGTCCGTGATTCGCCAAATCCTAGTGCGCTTGTCGATCCAGCCTTCAGCTCCCAACCCGCTCTTCGCCGTGGAAACATCCGAGGTCAGCCGCTGAAGTCCATGTTCATACTGATCCTTCCTGTCCGAGCTCGGGTCGAGTTCAATGCCTATTGGGGGAAACTCGCGCCGCATTCGGGCATCTACCTGGTGGGACCGAAGCCCTTCCTCGCTAGAGATGAGAGTGAGAATGCCGTAGAGCAACTCTGCCCCACGCTCTTCCGAGAAGATGTTGTTACGCCTTTGCCTCACGCTTTCTCCAAAGTGAGTAGAACGAGACTCGGCGAGCACAGCAGGCTCGCCTGTACGAAGCTTGACAAGAAAAGCCTCCGGCGAAGTGCTCCGAGGCCGGGAAGTGTCACCGTGCGAGCTTGAGGTTCGCGAGAGGCCGAGGCCGAAGTTTGATCGTCTCACCTGCCATCGCCTCAGGACAAGCCAGGCAGGCCGCGGCTACGAGGACAAGGTCGCTCGTCCAAGGGGTGCTCCACATTGACCTTGCGTGCCGAATGCGCGCTCCCGGAGGTGGGTCGACGGCCCCCCTTCACAATTGCGAGCAGCGGTTGCCTCAGTACAGGCAGGCAGCCTGATCATCGTGCAGCCGGGGTGGAAGTATGCCGCCAGTGTCGCCGACGAGGTGCAAGGCGACACCACCGCATGCCATGATCCATACGCTTCTCAAGCTGACAGCCCTGAGGTCGCCTTCACGATCGCCTGACTATGGCTGATCTCCGTGGAGCGGCGGGGCGATCGACGATCTATGCTGCATTCCTCGGCACGGCTCACCGAGGATGTGATTGCTGTCGTCAAACGCAGGCATGAGTTGGTTGGCGCGGTGTACGTCTTCCGTGATCCGGAAAGTACGCGGAATGATCTTAGGGGCAGGCATGCCCTCGGACGGCTGCGCAGCAGGTCAGAGGCAGTGAGCGGCTGTTTGGAGGAATCCCCTGTAAAACCGTCGGCTCAGCCTACGATGGTTCGAACCCATCACCTGCCACCAGCAGCAAGAAGAGCCCTTCACCAGCGGAAACGCGGTGAAGGGCTCTTTGTGTTGGCGTCCGACTGCCTACGGTTGTCGGCGGCTTTCTGCGACGTGTCGCGGCAAATGCACGGCCAGGTCCTCATCAACGCTGGGTCGCGTCCAGGATCCGACACATGGCCTTTCCCTCCTGCCGTGGATGCACTTGGCATAGACCCGTAGGAGGAGATCCATGCTGTCCCGCCCGCTTGGCGACCCCGGGGGCCGGCACGCCACTGTTGAGCCTGAGCGACACGGCCGCGTAGAGCTGGCGGCTGCGGCTGTTGTCGGTGAGAGATGCGCGCGTTCGTCAACTCTGGTTGACGTGAGGGTGGCGGTCAATCTAAGTTGACGCCATGGAATGGGATGAGAGCTCCGAAAGCAACGATGTCCCGACGCCGGTGATGGTCGATGTAGGCGACCACGTGCTCTGCGTACAGGTCCGCGGGAAAGGTCCTACCGTGGTTCTCGAGTGTGGCGGCTCAGGCCAGGGCATAGGCGGCTGGGGAGAGAACTTAGAGCGCATGCTGGCCGAGCGGGCCACCGTGGTGACCTACGACCGGGCCGGCGTTGGCCGCTCCGGCGGATCGCAGGCCCGTACTCTCGCAGAGATGGCCGATGACCTGCACCGACTTCTTCACGCCCTGCATCTTGAACTGCCTGTGGTACTCGTAGGCTGGTCCTACGGTGGGCTCGTCGGCCAGTTGTATGCCACCCGCCATCCCGGTGACGTGGCGGGACTGGTCTTCGTGGATCCGACCGCCGGCGGAACCCCGCCAGGCTCGGCACTCGTACGCAACCTGTGGTTCCTTCTTATCCCACGGCTGCTGCGCCTCCGTGCGATGTTCGGCGGCGCCAATGCGCAGTCGCTGCGCGAACTGGCCGTCACCCTGGCCGGGATGCAGAACGCCATGCGCGAGGTCCAGCAGGCGCGTCAGGAGAGCCGAGTGCCGCCCGTGCCCATCCGCGTGATCACGGCAGGCCGACGGCCGCGGATGCCCAAGGCGCAGCTAGACCATCTCAATGCCGACCATCATGCCCTGGCCGACCAGTCCCCGCAGGGGCAAGTGGTGGTCGCCGAGCGGGCCGGCCACCAGATTCCACTTGAGCAACCCGAGATCATCAGCCAAGCGGTCGACGAGGTGCTGGGCCTGCTGCCGAACTCACAGGACGACCTGAACGTGTAGCTCGGATTCTCCGGCAAGGCTCCCCGCGATCGCCATGCCGTCCTTGGCCGCCATAGATGATCTCCATAAAGTGGCGGGACGATCGACTATCTATTCTGAGCCGGATGCCGCCATGAGTCCCCGTCTGGCGCTCCCCACGCCCAGGCTCTCGGATCGCGTTCGTACGATGCGGTTCATGCAGCGGCTCGCGCTCTTCGACTTGGACAACACGCTCGTGAACCTGGACGAGGCTTTCCGGGTGTGGGTGGGGGAGTTCGTGGACGAGCATGGTCTCGGATGCGAGGCGGCTGGTTGGCTGATCGGTTTGGACGCAGCCGGCTACCCCCATCGCGAGGTGTTCTTCCGCAAGGTCCGCGAGCGGTTCGCCTTGTCCCAGTCGGTCGATGAGTTGTGGAGCCGATACCGCCGGCGGATGCCGTACCTGGTCCGATGCCGGCCCGAGGTGACGGATGGGCTGTCACGACTTCGCGCGATGGGATGGAGGGTCGCCATCATCACCAATGGGACCCCCGACAACCAGCTTGGCAAGATCAAGCAGACGGGCTTGGCCGAAGCTGTGGACGCCTATGTGCTCTGCGGCCTTGAGGGTGTCCGTAAACCTGAGGCGGCCTTGTTCGAGATCGCAGCCGAGCGCTGCGGCAGGACTCTCGCCAAAGGCGGTTGGATGATTGGTGACAACCTCGCGGCGGACATAGCTGGCGGACGTGCGGTCGGCCTCCGGACGGTCTGGATCGACCGGGGAACATGGCGGGATCACGAGCACGATGCGGATCACGTTGTAACCGACGTGCTTCAGGCGATGGAAATCCTCGAAACCGAAGGGTAGCCGGTCCGTTTGTGATCTTGCTGTGCTGGGATTCGCCCTTGCCGCTTTATGACAATGCCGCGAGCTTGAAGGCGCGTTGATAGCCCCCTTGGGTCAACGGCTTCAATCGTTTCCGAGGGGGTTTCACTTCACACTGGCCACTTCGTGCCGGTATTCGCTATCGCTGCCCAGCCAGGAAAGGCATGTTTGGTACGGCAGAGCCGTGCATTAGCGAATACGTGAATGTGGCGGAGGACTGCGTCTCCTGGCGGGGCGTGGCCCGTGTGGGCAGCAAACCCCGCTGGTTGCGATTCGTGTCCGTGCTCCAATGGGGATGCAGGACCTGGACTCTTGCCGCTAGTGTCCCAGGATGGATTTCGAGGACGGTTCCGCTCACCTGCCGGGCGACGGTGAATGGCTTTCCGTCCTCGCCTTAGGGGCTCTGGTGCTACTTCTACCCACACTCATCTGACTCGCCATGGTGTTTCTGCGCCGCCCGAAATAGGGCGCCCGGATTGTATCGCGTCGCTCTGTCTTGGGGCCACGTGTTTCACCGCGATGCGCTTGTCTCGGCCTCACTGCAGGTGATTCCACAGAACAGACATTCTGCCGCTTTCCCATATTCCGCCATGGTGGCCGCGACAAATTGGCCTGGTCGATCAGGCGAAGCGAGACCCCTTCAGGATGTCACCGATGAACGAAGATGGGCCCGCCAGGAGCGATGAGACCGCTAAAAGAGCCCAAAGCCCCGTCGGTCAGCCGTGGCTCTCGTCGATCACGCAGAAGCGGTTGCCCTCCGTGTCCGCGAGGACGATGAAGTCGGCGTTCTCCGGGTAAAGGTCCCAGTCGACCCGGGTGGCGCCCAGGGAAATGAGACGGGTGACCTCGGCGGCCTGTTCCGCGGCGTCGTCGGCATATAGGTCGAGGTGCACTCGGGGGTGTGGCTGGATCGGGGTTTCGCTGAGGCCGAGGGCCAGGGCGGGCGCGTGGCCGGATGGGTCGACGAGGACGGCCCACTCGGGGTCGTTGTCCTCGTCACGGTGGACATAGCCAAGGGCCCTGATCCAGAACTCGGCGGCACGGCGTACGTCGGAGACACCTAGAACGGTTGTTCCTATTCTCAGCATGGCTTCATTGTTGCAAGTCCGAGGGCCCCACCACAGGCGACCGGGCCGCCTGTGGTGGATGGGCCGTGGAGCTCCTCACTCGGGCTGGAGCACCTTGTCGATGATGTAGACGGTGGCGTTAGCTGTCGTGATGTTGCCGCAGGTGACCTTGGCGTCGTTGACGGTGATCTCGCCGTTTTCGTTCTTGGTGATGAGTTCGCCGCCGTCGATGGTCTGCAGTGTGCCCTGCTTGAGGTCGTCGGGTGTCTTGCGGCCCTCGACGACGTGATAGTTGAGCACCTTGGTGAGTTTCTGCTTGTCGCCGAGGAGTTGTGAGAGCTTGTCCTTGGGCACCTTCGAGAAGGCCTCGTTGGACGGGATGAAGACGGTGATGTCCTTCGCCTTGTTCAAGGTTTCGGTCAGGTCGGCCCGTTTGACCGCTGCGGCGAAGGTGGTCAGGGTCGGGCTGCTGGCCGCAGCCGTGACGACGGGCTTGCCGGCCATGTCGCTTAGGCTGCCGGGGCCCGAGCTCGGTAGCGACTTGCAGGCGGGGCCCACAGGCGGCACCACGGCGCCGGGTGTCGATGGTGTGGCCGGTGTAGCCGGTGTGGCCGGTGTGGCACCGGGCGATTCGGTCATACCCGGACTCGGGCTTTCCGGCGACATGGTTTCGCCGGGGCTCATGGGCGCCGGCGTCTCGGGCTGGGTCGCTCTGAGGAGCTCGGGGGGTCGTTGGAGGAAGGGTGCGGCTGCTGCCTTGTTGCTCATTGTGGTCGTGGTGCCGGCCGTGCCGCAGGCCCCGGTGAGGGCTGCCGCGGCGAGCGCGGACGCGAGTAGTGCGGTCCTGTTCATTGAGTTGTTCCCCCCGTTGATGTCGACCACGATGGGTCTGCTGTCGCACCTGGGCATATAGGACTTTCGCCCGGCAAGGTGGATATACCCACCCAAAACAGGCAAGATGGTCATGCTCGATACGCATGATGCGTGTGTCGTGTACCGCAACAGGTGGGATTCGCCCTAAGGTGTGCCGTCATGGAGAGGCACTGGGTCGGCCCGGGGGGATATACGATCACCCCCGCGCTTCGGGCTGGGCGCCAAGTGCTCCGTATTCGTCGGCATGGCTGGCTCGTGGCGGACTGCGTGTCGGTCGAGCAGGTGTCCCGTTTCGTGGACCTCGCCGATCTCTGTGAGGTCATCCCCCTGCCCAGACGGGATTCAGACCGATGGATGGCCGTTACATAGCAGTCGGATAGCCGAGAAGTGCCCCCCCTTAGCGTCACCATCGCGAGAAGGGGGATAGAGATGAAGAACTTCGCATCGATCCTTGTGCTTGGCCTGACACTCACGGCCTGCGGCACGGGCGTCGCGGCTGTGGGAGAGCACGGCACACCGACAAAAGGCCCGGCCACCGTACGCGTCTGGAACCTCCACGGCAACGAGCGAGGCCGGGCCGATCAGCGCCCGGCGAACCTGGTCCTGTCGGAGTTCACCTCCATGAACGGCCTCCGCTGGAGCACATGGGGCCCGGACCGGGCGGTCGGCAACGGCAAGGTCAGCGGCACGTGGTGCCTGCCCGGGTGCGCTAGCCGGCCATACGCCGCGACGGTGACGCTCAGTGACGTCCGCAGGGGCTATTTCACCAGATTTGAGGTCGGGGGCACCTTCCCCCGCCCAGAGCGCCGGGCCGACACCCTCACCGGCACCCTGCCAACCCCGTGAACACCGCGTGAGCACCACATCAGAGCCCCTGGAGGTCGTTCGGCGGCAAGGTGCCGGCCTCTGCCGTACATCGCGTAACCTGCACGACCGGCGGTGGTGCGATGAGGCGCCTGGGGGGCTTCGCGGCGCTTTTGGTGCTGGTCGGCGCCTGTGCTCCGGCCGAGGGCGTGCGAGTGGAGCGTACGGCGAAGCCGGCCCCGACCCGGTCCGGGCCGGTATACGTGGTGGCCTACATGGCGACACCCTCCAGCGCCCGGCAAGCCTCGCCCTGACCGAGTTCTCCTCGATGTCGAAGATCCGCTGGACCTCCTGGGGAGTGGATCCGGCGGTCGGCCGCGGCGAGTTGAGCGGCATGTGGTGTGTGCCCGGATGCGAGAAGGACGGCTATCCCGGAACGATCACTCTGAGTGATATTCGCTGGAAGGGACGCACCGGCTACTACGCCCGATCCACCGTCGAAGCCCCCGGGCGGCCGGTCGCGCTCAAGCCGACGGAGCTCAAACTGCTGCTGGAGTTCGGCCCGGATCGCCCAGGGCGACCTGGGCGCCCGCGTGGGGCGGGATGGGGGCGACGAGGTGGCCGCCGTGGGGGCGGCGCTCGATCGCATGGCAGATGCGCTTCAGGCGCGCCTCACGGCCGAGCGGCGGGTCACCGTGGACATCGCCCAGGAGCTGCGCACCCCCGTCGCGGGTCTCGTCACGGCGGCGGAGCTGCTGCCTCCCGGCCGCCCCACCGAGCTTGTGCGGGATCGTGCCGCCGTGCTGCGGCACATGGTGGAGGACATCCTGGAGGTCGCCCGCCTGGACGATCCGGACGTGCGGCCCACGCTGGAGCGCCGGACGCTTTCCACGCTTGTACGGCGGGCCCTGGCGGCCGCGCGTGCCGACGACGGCGTCGAGCCGGTCGTGGCGGCGGATGCCGAGGTCGTCACCGACCCGCGCCGGGTGGAGCGGATCCTGGCCAATCTTGTGGGCAACGCCGTACGCCACGGCGCCGCCCCCGTCACGGTGACCGTGGACCGGGCGGGGGTGGCGGTGCGAGATCACGGGCCTGGGTTTCCGGAGGAGATGCTCGCGATGTTGCGGGAGAGCGGGCCGCGGCGTTTCGCCTCCGGCACCGCGGCCCGGGGAGTGGGCGTCGGTCTGGGGCTGACCATCGCCGCAGGTCAGACCCGTGTTCTTGGGGCGCGCTTGACCTTCGTCAACGCCTCGGAAGGAGCGGGGGCGGAGGTCTCGCCGCGACTGCCGGAGGAGCGGGATGCCGTGGGATGCGGATGATTCGCACATAGGCCGGGCCCGGTGTATGGTTACACCTGTCCGCAAGACGGACGAGGCCCCGTTAGCTCAGTCGGCAGAGCGTCTCCATGGTAAGGAGAAGGTCTACGGTTCGATTCCGTAACGGGGCTCCGATCCCAAGGTCCTGCGCCGGATTATCCGGTGCGGGCCTTTCTCATTAGTCCCGATGAGTGCATGCTCATTGGGTTGGTTTTTTGGTGCGACTATTGATTTACGGTCTTCGGTGTTCTTGCGGCATACTTGAGAGCGCCTGCACCCGCCCCGGCGGGGCCAAGCGTGTGCGAGACACTCGCTTGGGTCAGGTATCCTTTCGTGGCCGGTCTAGTTCGCCGGTCCAAGGCGGAGTAGCTCAGTCAGGCAGAGCAAGCGGCTCATAATCGCTGTGTCGCCGGTTCAAGTCCGGCCTCCGCTACTACCCTCCTCAGCCACCTCGCAAGGGTGGCTGGCGTGGGTTTGTCCCTGTCCCAGACGTAGAAAGGCACTCCCACGTGGCTGCCACCGACGTTAGGCCGAAGATCACGCTGGCCTGCCAGGAGTGCAAGCACCGCAACTACATCACGCGGAAGAACCGGCGCAACGACCCGGACCGGCTTGAGCTGAAGAAATACTGCCCCAACTGCAAGACGCACCAGCCGCACCGCGAGACCCGCTAGGTTCCCCTGCCGGCCCGGCCTTCCGGCCGCGCCGTGCCGCCCCGCGCTTGGGCCCTGTGGGCCTGTGAGGCGCCGGGACCACCCACACCTGGAGGGGTGTGTGGGAGCGTTGCGAGCTGCATGCTTCCCGCAACCGTCGCGCTGGACGCGTTTGTCGCAGCAGCATTAGCAGTTAGTCACGCACGACCGGTGTGCCCATGACGGCACTCCGGTCTGTCGTGTTTCCACGGCATTCCCGCGGGCTTGTTCCCGCCCTATCTGCGGTGCCGCACAGCGCTCTCCCGGCCGGGCCGATCGTATAGCCGGCCCCGCGTGCCGCCGTCGTGCACCACGAGTCGCCCTGGCGGTGGGCAAGGGTTCTTTTGGGCCCCGACGGCCGAATCTTGTTCTGTTACCGTCGGAGCCACTAGCCCCTCTCAACGTCATGTCTTGCGTTAAGGAGCACAGGCACGATGGTGTTGAATCGCGATTTCGTCGGACGGACCTATGCGCCGTCCGCGCCCTATGAGGTCAGTCGCGTGAAGATCAAGGAGTTTGCCGCGGCCATCGGCGACAACAACCCGCTATATCGGGACGTCGAGGCGGCGCGGGCGGCCGGTCACCCCGACGTCGTGGCCCCGCCGACCTTTCCGATCGTGTTCTGCCTGCCCAGCGACGCACTCCTCGACCCCGAGCTGGGGCTCAACTACGCCATGGTGGTCCACGGCGAGCAGCGGTTCGAATATCAGCGCCCGATCGTCGCCGGTGACGCGCTGGTCAGCACGTCGACGGTGACCACCATCCGCACGGCCGGCACCAATGAGCTGATCACCATCCGGATCGACGTCACCGACGCCGACGGCAAACTCGTCTGCACCGCCTACAACACCATCATCGAGCGCGGAGGTGCGGCGTGACCGCGACGGCCACGATCAACTACGACGACGTCGAGGTCGGCCACGAGATCCCCGCGGCCGACTACCCCGTGCGCCGGATCAACCTTGTGATGTATGCCGGGGCTTCGGGGGACTTCAACCCCATCCACTGGAACGAGCGGTTCGCGAAGACCGTCGGGCTGCCCGACGTGATCGCCCACGGCATGTTCACCATGGCGCAGGGCGGCCGTTTCATCACCGACTGGGTCGGCGACCCGGGCGCGGTGGTCGACTACGGCGTCCGGTTCTCCTCCATGGTCGTCGTGCCCGACGACGACAAGGGCACGCTCATCCAGGTGAGCGGCACGGTCGAGAAGAAGCTGGAGCACCGGCGTGTGCTTGTCGCCCTGACCGTCCGCTCCGGTGGCACGCGGGTTCTGTCCCGTGCTCAGGCGGTTGTGCAGCTCGCGTGAGCCACGGAGGAGAATCACCCAAGCGCGCCGCGAATCCGGTGTAGAGCGTTGGATGACCGTTTCTTCCGTCCCCAACCCATAAGCTGGCACGGCTGGACGGGGTACGGCTGCTAGAGGACACGGATGGCTGACCGGAAAAAGGATGTACGGCTCGCGCCGTACACCACGTTGAGACTGGGCGGGCCGGCGCGGGCCTTCGCGGAAGCGGAGTCGGCTGAGGCGCTGGTCCGCATGATCGCGTCGGCCGACGCGATCGGCGAGCCCGTGCTCGTGCTGGGGGGCGGGAGCAACCTTGTGGTCGCCGACGACGGCTTCGACGGGCTGGTCGTCCGTGTGGCCTCGCGGGGCGTCGCCGTGGACGAGGCCGGCGACATGGTCCTCGTCACGGTCGAGGCGGGTGAGGACTGGGACGAGCTGGTCGAGCGTGCCGTCAGGGAGGGCTGGTCGGGCATCGAATGCCTGTCCGGGATTCCGGGTCTGGTGGGTTCCACGCCGATCCAGAACGTCGGGGCTTATGGCCAGGATGTGTCGCAGACCATCGCGCGTGTCCGGGTGTTCGACCGGGAGAAGGCCGAGCTCATCGACCTGGACGCCGAGGAGTGCGGGTTTTCCTACCGGTTCAGCGCGTTCAAGGCCGCTCCGGAACGACACGTTGTGGTGTCCGTGACGTACGCGCTGGAGCGTTCGCACCTGTCCGGCCCGATCGCCTACAAGGAGCTCGCCCTCATGCTGGGCGTCGAACTCGGCGACAGGGTGCCCCTGGCCGCGGCCCGCAAGGCGGTGCTCGCCCTGCGGCGCTCCAAGGGCATGGTGCTTGACGCCCGGGACCCGGACACCGTCAGCGCGGGGTCGTTCTTCACCAATCCCGTCTTAACCGAAGATCAGGCGATGGAGCTTGAGGAGCGTGCGCCGGGTCACCCACGTTGGGATATGTCCGACGGCACGGTCAAGGTCCCGGCGGCGTGGCTCATCGAACGCGCCGGTTTCCCCAAGGGGTACAGCCGGGGCGCGGTGCGCATCTCCACCAAGCACACCCTCGCCCTCACCAACCCGGGTCTTTCCGCCTCCGCGCGCGAGCTGCTCGACCTGGCGCGGGAGGTCCGCGACGGGGTGCACGTGAAGTTCGGCGTCACGCTCGTCAACGAACCGGTCATGGTGGGACTGACCCTCTGACCGCCTGAGCGGGTTCTTCAACGACGCTGCTCCCGCCTGCCGACCATGGCAGGCGGGACCAAGCGCCACATGCGTGCAGGGCCGTACGGTCGCCCGGCGACGGGACCAGGCGTGCAGGGCCGTACGGTGGCCCAGCCTCGGGACCAGGCGCGCAGGGCCGTACGGTGGCCCAGCCTCGGGACCAGGCGTGCAGGGCCGTACGGGTATCCGGCGTCAAGGCCGGGTGTTCAGGGCCGTGAGGTGATCTGCTGGACCGCCCAGGAGTTGCCGTCCGGGTCCTTGAAGAACAAGAACCCCACGTTGTTCAGGTCGTCGTCCTGCGGCCCCGCAGGGCGGAAGCCCGACTCGCCGGCCACCTGCACCTCGCTTGTCTCGACGCCGCGCCCGACGAGCTCGGCGTGGGCCTTGCGCAGGTCGTTGACGACGAGTTGCAGTCCGCGCAGCGAGCCGGGCTCCATGTCGCTGAGCTGTGTGCCGATGACGACCGAGCAGCCCGAGCCCTGCGGCGTGAGCTGGACGACGCGTGGACCGCCGGGCACAACGGTGTCGTGGTCGACGTTGAAGCCGAGCTTGCCGGCGTAGAACTCCTTCGCACGATCGATGTCGGAGACCGGGACCACGACGACTTCCAGCGTCCAGTTCATTGGGTTTTCCTCCCTATGTGCACCTTCCACACCGCGATGTGACCCTCGCACCGGAGGGGCGGGTGAAAGCAGTTTGATATGCCTGTGTGCGGGGGGCTCAGCGGTCGGCGAGCACCTCGTCGAGCCTGGCGAAGCTCTCCGTCAGGCCCCGCTCCATGGGCGACTTGAGTGCGAGGTCGCGCACCTCGCGCGAGGGGTAGCGCACGATGCTGACCAGCGTCGTCCCGCCGTCCCGCTCGACGAACTCGTGGGTCACCACGGACTCCCCGGCGACCCACTGTTCGTCGTAATACTCCGTGTGGACCAGCCGCCGCGGGGCGTCCACCTCGCGGTAGACGCCGCGGATGCCCATCTCCGTGCCGTCCGGCCCCCGCGACACGAAACGCCAGGCGCCGCCGACGCGGAGGTCGACCTCGCACACGACGAGATTCCAGCCGCGGGCGCCGTGCCAGCATTTGAGCAGCTCAGGCTTGGTCCACGCGTCGAAGACCAGGGTCGCTGGTGCGTCGAACGCTCTGGTCAGCATGATTTCGTCGTCGGCGGGCGTCGTCACCTGGAGCCGGTCATTCATGATTTCCCCCCGGCCGCTCGATCTCCGCGGCCTGTTGCCTTTGCACCTCGCCGAGCAGCTGGTCGAGGCGTTGATAGCTCTCTTCCCAGAAGTCGCGATAGTTCGCCAACCAGTCGGTCGCCACCCTGAGCGGCTCGGCCCGCAGCCGGCACGGCCGCCGCTGCGCCTGCCGTCCGCGGGAGATGAGCCCGGCCCTCTCCAGCACCTTGAGGTGTTTGGAGATCGCCGGCTGGCTCATGCTGAACGGCGCCGCCAACTCGCGCACCGTGGCCTCTCCGGCTGCCAGCCGGGTGAGGATGGCCCGGCGCGTCGGATCGGCCAGCGCCGCGAAGGTCGCGTCAAGCTGGTGAGGGTCGGCGAGTTCATAACCTGTTAGTTTCATAACCTTCTGGTTTTCTATCCAGCTCCCGCCGGGATGTCAAGCCGGGGGTCGGGGGAACACTTCTGAGCGCGGTGCTGTTACCATCCAAGTACCGAAGGGGAGTAGTCCCAATCGCGTGATCGACATGCTGGCACGCTCTGCGTGCCCGGTCGCGCGGGCCTTCACGGGCGGACGAGACCTTCGGCCTGGCAGTCATAGACACGTTGTGCGTGCACAGATTGTGTGCGTGCGGTGCTGCCGGGCCGAAGTCGCGTGCCCGAAGATCCCCCTCGGTTCCGCTTCCGGTCCGGTCGCACAGCGGCAGGAGAGGCGACCTTGGAAGCGTTCTGGATCAGCCTGGTGGTCATTTTCGTGGCCGAACTCGGCGATAAAAGCCAGCTCATGGCACTGACCTTCGCCACCCGATTCAAGGCCTGGCCGGTGCTCGCCGGCATCACCATCGCCACGACCGCCGTGCACCTGGTCAGCGTGGGCATCGGCGGCCTCATCGGCGACTGGCTCCCCACCACCGCCATCAGCATCGTCGCCGGTGTGGCCTTTCTCGGCTTCGCGCTCTGGACCCTCCGCGGCGACAAACTGACCGACGAAGAGGCCCGCAAGGCCCAGACCACCACAAGGTCGGCGCTGATCGCCGTCACCGTGGCCTTCTTCCTGGCCGAACTGGGCGACAAGACCATGCTCGCGACGATCACCCTCGCTACGCAGCACGGCTGGTTCGGTACCTGGATCGGCTCCACGGTCGGCATGGTGGCGGCCGACGCACTGGCCATCGTGGTGGGCCGCATGCTGGGCAAACACCTGCCCGAAAAGATCATCCGGTACGGCGCGGCCGCGGCGTTCGCCGTGTTCGGAGTGATCCTGATCGTCGAGCCGCTGCTCTGAGAACCGGAGCGGGGCCGGTGAGCCCAGTGCCAACCGGCCCGCGCC
>NZ_BOOW01000022.1 GCF_016863435.1 Sinosporangium siamense | reverse complement strand
CCCCGAAAGGTCCGCGCCGGCCGGTCGGGCCGGGATCGGTCCAGCAGGGGTCAGCCCAGCAAGGAAAGGCGGTGTGCGGCAGCCGCCGCCTCTCCCCGGGAGGAGACCGTGAGCTTGCTCAAGATGTTCGAGACGTGCACACTCACCGTCTTGGCCGAGATGAACAACTCCCCGGCGATGTCGCGGTTCGACCGCCCCTGGGCGACCAGGCGCAGCACCTCCAGCTCGCGCGGCGTCAGCGAACAGGCAGCCGCCGGCGGGAGCTGCGGCTTGCCCCCCAGGACCACCCCCAGCCTGCGGCTCAAGGTCTCGGCTGCCGCGAGGAGCGGCACCGCCTTAAGCTCGGTGACGATCGGGTGCAACTCATTCAACCGCGCCGCCGCCCTCTCCCGATCTCCCTTTCGCGCGGCGGCTTCTGCGGCGAGGTAGAGTGCCCTGGCCTTGCTGTACGGACGTCTGAGCGTGCTCCAGATCGCGACCGACTCGTCGTACTTCCCGCGATAAAGCAGCCGATAACCCTCCGCCACGGGGCTGTTCACCGTCATGTGGGTGACGGTGTTGTCCGCTGCGGCGCGTACGGCTGCCGCCCGCTCGGGGTCCACGGCCATCGCGAGGTCGCAGGTGGCGGCCACGGTGGAGAGCAGACGCCAGCCGAGCATCGGCTTGTTCGCCGAGGTGATCCGCATGGCCTGCTCCGCCGTACGCAGCGCCGCGGCGGGATCGTCGTTGAGCAGATCGCGTCCGATCATGAGCCGGGCGTTGGTGTTGAGCTCCTGGATGAAGCCGTCGGCCAGCGTCAGGCCGCCGACCTCGACGAGGATGGTCTCCAGCAGGTCGGCCTCGCCGCGTGCCAGCGCGATGTCGGCGCGCACCCGCAGCAGGTGATGGCGGGTGCGGAGCGTCGGGTCCATGGCGAGCATCTGATCGATGATCTCGATCGCCTCGTCGAACCTGCCGAGCGCTTCAAGCGCCTCCGCGCGGTTGTTGGCGATGAAAATGCCGGAGACCCGGTAAAGGCCGAATTCGCGGGCGAGTTTCTCGCCCTTCTGAGCCACCACGACGGCCTCTTCCGAACGGCCCAGGTTGTTGAGCGCGTCCACGGAGTTGCCGAGTGCGCGGAGCCTGAGCCGGGGAGAGCCCACGCGTTCGCCGATCTTCCCGGCTATCTCGTTGGTGGCCTGCTGGGCCCGCAGGTCGCCGCGCATCGCCTGACCGATGCCGAGGTTGAGCACGAGGTCGGCCTCCAGGATGGGGTCGCCCTCGGCGCGGGCGAGGCGCAGCGCCTCCTGGGTGAGGGCGGTGCCCTCGATCACGTCGCCGCGGAAGATGAGATAGAAGCCCAGCCGGTTGAGCACGTTGGCCCGGGCGAGACTTGGCAGCGGCACAAGGCTCTCGGCGTGGCGCAGGTCCTCCAGCACACCGGGCTTGCGCTTTTGGATCTTGCAGTGGGAGATGAGCACGACCAGCTCGGCGACCCGCTCGGGCTCGGCCTTCTCGTCGAGCTCCCTCAGCGCCGCCTTGGCGAAACGCATGCTCCTGTCCATGTCACCGCCGGAATGCGCGGCCTTGGAAGCGCGCTCAAGCACGGTGACGTGGTCGGCCCCGATACGTTCGGCCGCGTCGGGGATCTTGTCCCAGAGCGTGAGCACACGTTCGAGCATCTTCATCTGCTCGGTGTAGGCGAGGGCCGCGGCCGACTTCTGCGCGGCATTCCACGCCGAGATGAGGGCCCACAGGTCGTCGCGGGCGGCATACCAGTGGTGGGCGATCTCCACCGAGGCCCGGCCGCGCGGGACCAGCGTGCGGTCGCGGTCGATCTCCTCGGCGTAGCGGGCGTGCAGCCGCGTGTGTTCTCCCGGCAGCAGTTCGTCGTGTACGGCTTCGCGGATGAGAGCGTGCCGGAACGCATAAGCGCGGCTGTCGGTCACCTGGATGACGTTGGCGTCGACCGCCGGCCGCAGCGCCTTTTCCAGATCCATGTCGGAAAGGCCGCTCACCGCCGCCAGCAGCGCGTGTTTGATCTGGGTGCCGCCGGCCGCGGCGACGCGCAGGACCTGCTGGGTCGCCTCTGGTAACCGTTCGAAGGTGCCGATGATGAGCTCGTGCAGCGAGGTGGGAAAACACGTGCCGTCGTCGCAGTCGACCAGGCTCTCGACGAACAGCGGGATGCCCTCGCTGCGGTCGTAGACCCTGGTCACCTGTGCGTACTCAGGGGCTTTGCCGAGGATTCCGGCCATCTGCGCGGAGACCTCGTCTTTGGTGAGCCGGGGGAGCGTGAGACGCATCACCCCTTCGAGCCGGGTGAGCTCGGCGAGCACGGGCCGCAGCGGATGTTGCCGGTGGAGGTCGTCGGAGCGGTAGGTGAGCACCATCAGCACTTGCGCGGCGCGCAGGTTGCGGCTGAGGAAGGCGATGAGGTCGCGGCTGGAGCGGTCCGCCCAGTGGATGTCCTCGATGACCAAGACCACCGAGCGGTGTTCCGCGAGCCTTTCCAGCAGGGTGAGGAACTGCTCGAACAGCCTGGCCCGGCTTACGTCGGTCTCGACGTCGCCGTCGGGGGTGCCGAACTCCGGCAGCAGGCGGGAGAAGTCCCGCGAGGCACCCTCGGGGAGCAGTGCCTTGACTCCTTCGGCGCCGGTCTCCCGGACGAGCTGGCGCAACGCCGCAGTGAACGGTGCGTACGCCAACCCTTCCGAGGAGAGCTCGACGCAGCCGCCGGCGAGCACATGTGCGCCCTCACGTGCGGCTTGTTCCATGAATCGCTGCACCAGCCGCGTCTTCCCGATGCCCGCCTCCCCTGCCAGGAGTACGGCGGAAGCGGCATTGGTTCGGGACTGAGCCAAAGCGTCGGCTAGGCCGGAGAGCTCAGCTTCCCGCCCGACGAAGACGGGGCTAACCACCCGACCTATCATGTCGTCCAGCATGTCATGCCTTTTGGTGGTATTTCTCCCCCATTAAGCCGTAGGCGCATAGGCGCATAGGCGCTGTGCCCTAGGCAGATCGGCGCCGTGCCGAAGGCGGATAGGTGCTCTGCCGGAGGCGGATAGACGTCGTGTCCTGGGGAGATAGGCCCTGTCCCGTAGACGGCTTGATCAATCCTCAAGGGGGCTGAAGGGCCCGGCCGCGAGGGAGGATGCGGCCGGGCACACGTGACTGGTTCATGTGTTCGGCGTCCTGCCGAACAGCGACCGCCGCCGGACCTCGCCGGTGCGGTTCTTCCTCGACTTGATCGCCTCGCGCACCCTGCGGTGCCGGGCGGCCTCCTCGCGTAGTTCGTCCACGCGATTGAGGATTAGCTGCAAGTGGAGCTCGGGGCCCACTGTCGTTCCTTCCTTAGAACCTGAAAACCCTGACATCCTCAAGGGTGCGGCTAAGGCGTCACCCTTCACATCCGGCGGATGCCCTATCTCTTGCGCAACCTTCGGCTCCGGACTACCTAGGACATGCCGCCTTACTGCCTTAGACCAGCGACGATGATGCCTCGTGAGGCTATTCACGATCATCACTGCGACCTCCGCGCTGCTCGCCGGAGGCATGTTCGTTCTCGCTCCCGCCGTCGCGGCCGAGGCGCCGCGCACGGCTCACCACATAACCCGTCCCGCCGATTCCACGCCCGCCGCGGGCGAAGGGTGGCGGGTCGTCCTGTCCGGGCGGCGCACTCTCGGCGCGTTCGCCGACGTCGGCGCGGTGTCGCCGACCGACGCCTGGATTACCAGGACCGGCCTGCCCCTGCTGCGCTGGAACGGCCAAGCCTGGGGGCCTGACCCGAATCCTCCGGCCGAGGGTGCTGTGCCGTACCTCGTCCGCGCCACGGGAGCCGGGGACGAGTGGCAGTTCCTGGAAAGCACGTCGAGTGTCGACGTCCGCCACTGGAACGGCATCACCTGGACCCGGCGCGCGATCAACGTCGAGGGGGCGCACGCGACGGACGCGGCGATCGCCGGTGACGAGACCTGGGTGTCGGGTCTGCGGCTCGGCGCGGCGGGGATGACCGACGTGTTGTGGCGCTGGGACGGCGCGAAGTGGCGCACCGTCGAGCCCCCGCGCCCGGTCTCGACGCTCGCGGCCGTGTCGGAGAAGGACGTGTGGGCGCTGAGCAGCCCGGGGGAGCGCAACCTCGGCTATGACGGGGAGCGGCTGCCCGCGGCGATGCACTGGGACGGCAGGCGCTGGAGCGTGGTGCCGCTGCCTGTGCTCGCGCCGGACGAGGGCACCCACGCCGAGCTCAACGACCTCGCGGTGCTCGATCGCGATCGTGTGTACGCGGTGGGGACGGTCACCTCATACGACGAGGCCGGGCGGGTCAACCGGCAGGGGCTTGTGCTGCGCTGGGACGGCCGGGTCTGGACCCGGCTGCCGCACCGGACGACGGGCGTGGCCTACATTCAGGCGGTTTCCGATGGGAGAGGGGGGTTGTGGCTGGCCGAGGAGGGCAGTGTGGGGCTGACGCACCTGTCGGCGGCCGGTCGATGGCTCAGGGTCACGCTTCCGCTGCCTAAGGGGGGAGAGGTGCGGGCGCTGGCCAATGTTCCGGGCACGACGAAGATGTGGGCCACCGTACAAAGTGGCGGCCGGCAGCTTGTTCTCTCTTACGGCTGAATCTCCGAGGTTGCCCTAGGTCCCGGGCCTTTTCGGCCCGGGACTGAGGTGATATGGGTGAAAGCTGATGAAAAGTCGGGACCATTCCGGTCCAGTTCCGGTTTGGAATCCATGACCTGGGTCGGCATGCTGGTGAGGTGTCAACAGTGACTACCTCACTCGTGGACGTGGCGTCGTCAGATGTCACACTGCGAGGCTTCCTGCACGGCTTGCCGGGTGTCGACCGCGTCGGTGCCGATCAGCGGGCCGCGGCGCTGGCCACGCGTTCGATCAAGACGACGGCGAAGGCCCAGGCCATCGACCTCGCGATCTCCATGGTGGATCTCACCACGTTGGAGGGATCGGACACCGTAGGCAAGGTCCGCGCCATGTGCGCCAAAGCCATCCATCCAGACCCCACCGACACTTCTGTCCCCCGCGTCGCCGCAGTCTGTGTTTATCCGGACATGGTGGCTCATGCCGTACGCGCTCTTGCCGGGACCGGTGTGAAGGTCGCGAGCGTGGCCACGGCCTTCCCCAGCGGGCGTTCGTCCCTTGCGGTCAAGGTCGCCGACACCACGATGGCGGTCGAGGCCGGGGCCGACGAGATCGATATGGTGATCGACCGCGGCGCGTTCCTCTCCGGGGACTATACGAAGGTGTATGACGAGATCGTCGCCATCAAGGCGGCGTGCGCCACGGCCCACCTTAAGGTGATTTTGGAGACCGGGGAGCTCGCGACCTACGACAACGTACGCCGGGCCTCCTGGCTGGCCATGATCGCGGGCGCCGACTTCATCAAGACCTCCACCGGCAAGGTCGCCCCCGCGGCGACGCTCCCCGTGACCTTGATCATGCTGGAGGCCGTGCGCGACTTCCGGCTGCGCACCGGGCGCATGGTCGGTGTGAAGCCCGCCGGCGGCATCCGCACCACCAAGGACGCCGTCAAGAACCTCGTCCTGGTCAAGGAGACGGCAGGAGACGACTGGCTGAGTCCCGAGTGGTTCAGACTGGGCGCCTCCTCGCTCCTGAACGACCTGCTCATGCAGCGGCAGAAGCTCACCACAGGCCGTTACGCGGGCCCCGACTACTTCACCCTGGACTGAGGCGCCCATGTTTGAATACGCACCGGCGCCTGAGTCGCGCGACGTCGTCGACATCCCCTCCGCCTACAACCTGTTCGTCAACGGCGAATGGGTCGAGTCCCTCGGCGACGACAGGATCAAGACCGTCAACCCCGCCTCCGAAGAGGTGCTCTCGGAGGTCGCCCTGGCGACCGAGGCCGACGTGGACCGGGCCGTCCAGGCGGCGCGCAAGGCATATGACGAGGTCTGGAGCACCCTGCCGGGCCGCGAACGGGCCAAGTATCTCTTCCGCATCGCCCGGATAATCCAGGAGCGCGCCAGGGAACTGGCCGTGCTGGAGACCCTCGACAACGGCAAACCCATCCGTGAGTCCCGTGACGTGGACCTTCCCCTCGTCGCCGCGCATTTCTTCTACTACGCGGGTTGGGCCGACAAACTACGCTACGCGGGGTACGGCGAGAGCCCACGTGCCCTGGGTGTGGCCGCTCAGGTCATCCCGTGGAACTTCCCGCTGCTGATGCTGGCCTGGAAGATCGCCCCCGCGCTCGCCTGCGGCAACACGGTCGTGCTCAAACCGGCCGAGACCACCCCGCTCACCGCCCTGGCCTTCGCCGAGATCTGCCGCCAGGCCGACCTGCCGCCCGGCGTCGTCAACATCGTCACCGGCGCCGGCGAGACCGGCGCCGCGCTTGTGCGCCACCCCGATGTGAACAAGGTCGCCTTCACCGGCTCCACCGAGGTGGGCCGGCTCATCGCCCGGCAGGTCGCCGGCACCGGCAAAAGACTCACCCTCGAACTCGGCGGCAAGGCCGCCAACATCGTCTTCGAGGACGCGGCGATCGATCAGGCCGTCGAGGGCATCGTCAACGGCATCTTCTTCAACCAGGGGCACGTCTGCTGCGCCGGCTCGCGCCTCCTCGTGCAGGAGTCCGTCGCGGACGAGGTGCTTACCGCGCTGAAACGCCGCCTCACCACGCTGCGCCTGGGCGACCCGCTCGACAAGAACACCGACATCGGCGCGATCAACTCCGCTGCCCAGCTCGCCAAGATCCGCGAACTGTCGGACATCGGCGAGCAGGAGGGGGCGCAGCGCTGGTCGCCACCCTGCACCCTTCCAGACCGGGGCTTCTGGTTCCCCCCGACGCTCTTCACCGGCGTGGCGCAATCACACCGCATCGCCCGTGAGGAGATCTTCGGCCCGGTCCTGTCCGTGCTCACCTTCCGCACCCCCGCCGAAGCAGTGGAAAAGGCCAACAACTCGCCGTACGGACTGTCCGCCGGGGTGTGGACGGAAAAGGGGTCACGCATCCTGTGGATGGCCGACCGGCTTCGCGCCGGCGTCGTCTGGGCCAACACCTTCAATAAGTTCGACCCGGCTTCGCCGTTCGGCGGCTACAAGGAGTCCGGCTACGGCCGCGAAGGCGGAGTGCACGGATTGGAGGCGTATCTCAATGTGTGAACACCGCAGGATACGCCGCACCGCACGGCGGGCGCAGAGCACCAGGGGCCACGGCTACGCGAGGGCAGGGCGTCCGCCGCTGCGCGGATGGTTCGCCCACAGGTGCGGCGTGAGCAGGTGCGCCCAGGTTTTCGTGCCCGTGCGCTCGGCCGAGCAGACCATGTGGAGAGGACGCGGCAATGAGTAAGGCTTCCCGGAGCGACGCCGAGCGGCCTTCCCGGCTGGCCGTGCGTAAGACCTACAAACTGTTCATCGGCGGGGCCTTCCCCCGCTCCGAGAGCGGAAGGTCATATGTCGTGTCCTCCACCAAGGGCGACTTCCTGGCCAACGCCTCCCGAGCCTCCCGCAAGGACGCCCGTGACGCCGTGAGCGCCGCCCGTAAGGCGTTTCCGGGGTGGTCCGGGGCCACGCCGTACAACCGGGGGCAGATCCTCTATCGCATCGCCGAGATGCTCGAAGGGCGCAGGGCGCAGTTCGTGGCCGAGCTCGTCGAAGTCGGCGGGCTCTCGGCGAAGAAGGCCGGGGAGACCGTGGACGCCGCGGTCGACCGGCTGGTCTGGTATGCCGGGTGGTCGGACAAGATCGGCGCTGTGCGCGGGGCGGCCAATCCGGTGGCGGGGCCGTACTTCAACCTCTCCACCCCGGAGCCCACCGGGGTCGTGGCGGTGGTCGCACCCGAGGATCCCCTCCTCGGGCTCGTCTCGGTCGTCGCCCCTGTCGTCGTCACGGGCAACACCTGCGTCGTCGTCGCCTCCGAGCGGTTTCCCCTGCCGTCCATCACACTGGCCGAGGTGCTCGCCACCTCCGACCTGCCGGGCGGCGTCGTCAACATCCTCACTGGCCGCACCGCCGAGCTCGCTCCCGGGCTCGCCGCCCACATGGACGTCAACGCCCTCGACCTGACCGGTGTCGGAGATCCCGAGCTCGCCCGCCGCTGCGAGGAGGAGGCCGCGGAGAACCTCAAGCGTGTTCTCCGTCCCTCCACACCCGACTGGACCGTCGAGCCCGACATCACCCGGATGACCGCCTTCCTGGAGACCAAGACGGTCTGGCATCCGGTCGGTATCTGAGCTCTTTTATCCACAGCCTGTGGATAAGGGGCGCGTGTTCTCCCGGCTCCGGAGCGTTGCCGATCTCCGCACGTCCGCGGCTCGGTCATCGCGATAACCGCGCGGAGACGAAAAAGGGGTTGTCCACAACCTGTGGACAACCCCTGGCCGCTCCCAGCGGGGCGGCGGGAACGCCGGCTTAGCGGCTCTGGAGGGCGTCCAGCGCGATGGCCATGGCGATCACGAGTCTGCGGTCCAGACGGGGCTCGTGGATGTCCACCGTGTAGCGGTCGGTGATGCCCCAGCGGCGCTCACACGAGAAGGCCACGGCGTCGCCGCGGCGGAAGTCGAAGTGGTAGGGCAACCACGACAGCGCGTCGGCGACGCGGCGGATGAGGGCGACGGGGAGGCTGCGCTCGGTGCCGGTGAGAGTGGGCAGCCCGCCCTGCTCGAAGTGCCAGGTGGAGCGGAGCAGGGAGGAGGCGAAGTCCTTGCGGAAGGAGCCGATGGAGGCGTTGTCGCCGTCGAGCACGTCGTAGCCGCTGCCGAGGTCGATGACGTTGCGGGCCCTGAACCCTGCGAGCACGCCGGTGCGGGATTCGTCGGTGTAAATGGTGACCTGCTCTTTAAAGGTCATGCGCTTCTGCTCGGCGAAGGCCACCATCGGGCCCTCAGTGCCGTCGGTCTGCTCCAGATGGACCGAGTAGCGGTTGACCATGAAAGTAATCTTCTGCCGCACGAGTAACCGCTGCTGCGTCTGAAGGTCGATGGGTTTCAAGAAGCTCCTCGGGGCTCGTTTCAGAGTTCAACGACGGTGGGAAGGGAGAGTTCCCGCGCTCGCGGGCGCTCCGGACACCGGGATGCGTCAAGCAGAATGGTCCTGTGTCAGATGAGTCTCAACGCCCCACACCCGAGTCAGAGCCGGACGACCTTCCCTATATCGACCCGCGCGACGAGCCCGCGGAGTTCGGGCTGACGGTCGGGCTCGTGACGGCCGGCGCAGTGATCGTGGCGGCGATCACCATGTTCTTCGGGTCACCCGAGGCGCCGGGCGGGGTGAAGTGGCTGCTGCTCGGGCCGATCGCACTGATGGCGGGCGAGGTGCTCGTCCACGAGCTGTGGTGGCGGCGCTGGTGGGGGCTGCTGCCGGGGGCGGCTGTCGGCCTGCTGGTCTACTTCGAGGGGCGGCACGTGGCGGCCGACATCCTGGGCGTGGATTGGGGGCACGCGGCGGCCTATGTGCTGGCGTGGGTTCTTTTCGCGGTCGTGTTCGTCTATGCCAGCAGGTGGCCTCAGACGAACTTCTCCGCCGAGCCCAGACCCGGCAGGCCGGCCTAGATCAGGCCCAGGCTCACCGCACCGATGATGATCACCCCGAGGATGATGCGGTAAACGACGAACAGGGTGAACCTGTGGGTGCTGATGTATTTCAGGAACCACGCGATGGCCATATAACCGATGGCGAACGACACCAGAGTCGCCACGATCGTCGGGCCCCAGTTGGGTGCCCGCTCACCACCGATCTCCGACAACTCATAAAGCCCCGACATCAACACCGCGGGGATGGCCAGCAGGAACGAATAACGCGCGGCCTCCTCGCGCCGGTAGTTCAGCAGCAAACCCGCACTGATCGTGCCGCCCGAGCGCGACACACCGGGCACGAGGGCGAGCGACTGGGCCAGGCCGTATGTCAGGGCGTGCCGCATGTTGAGATCTTGATGCAGGACGCGCTGATTGCCCGCCAAACGGTCCGCCAGCCACAGGAACAGGGCGAAGACAATCATCGTCACCCCGATCAGCCGCAGGTCCCGGAAGGTCGTCTCGATCGAGTCCTTGAACGCGAGACCCAGCACGCCGATCGGGATGCTGCCGAAGATGACATACCACCCCATGCGGGCGGCGGAGTCCTTGCGCAGGTCAGGGGTCCAGAGCGACCTGGTCCAGGTCGACATGATGGTCCAGATGTCGCGTCTGAAGTAGATGAGCACGGCGGCTTCCGTGCCGAGCTGGATCACCGCGGTGAACGCCGCCCCGGGGTCCTCCCACCCGAAAAAGGCCGACACCACGCGGATGTGAGCGCTGGAGGAGATGGGCAGGAACTCCGTCACACCTTGGAGCACGCCCAACACCAACGCCTCGAACCAACCGATCACCCGCGGCACCTTCCGTGGTCAGTGTGATGTCGATCACACAGAGTGATCGACGAAGAGGTTAGCGGAGAACGGTGAACGGCTGTGGTCCGACAGGTAACAGCTCGGACATGCTCAACGCTGGGGCCCGTGCCGAGGGTACGGCACGGGCCCGCGTGGTCACTGCCGCGTGATCTTGACGTCGTCCACCCCGGCCTCGACGAGGGAGGCGGTGGAGGCGTCGGCGGCCTCGACGAGGATGCGCACGGTCTGCCCGGCGAAACCGGAGATGTTCGCCGAGGCGGTGCCCCAGGTGCCGTTGCGGTTGGACGCCGCGCCGAGCTGCTGGAAGACCTGGCTCGTGGTCGAGCCGACGACCTTGACCCGGAGATAGTCGGCGCTGGAGCTGTTGGTGCCGTGGGCGAGATACCACGAGAAGCTCAGGTTGAGCGTGCCGCTCGCCGGGAGTGTCACGGGAGGCGACTGGATGCTGCTCGTCCCGCCGTCGAGGTCGTAGGCCCCGGCCGAGGTGCCCGCGAGGCGGCCGGTGACCAGGTCGTTGACGCCGCTGACGGTGGTGCCGAGCTGCTTGGCGCCACTGCTGGTAGTGGCCTCGGGGTCACCGCGTTCCCACTGGCCGGAGGTGGCGGTGTCTGACCCGCCGGGGTTCGCGGTCCAGCCGGTCGCGGTCTCGAAGGTGTCCTGCCAGACTGTCACGGGTGGGGTGCTTGTCGCGATCGTCCACACCGAGTGGGCGATGGCGTCGGTGTTGCGGTCGAGCGCCGTGTCGTTGATGTTGGCCGTCGTGTCGCAGGCCCGGTGGTAACACGGGTCGAACGCCTGCCCCGCCGTACCACCCCAGAGGGATGCCTGGGCGGCCGACTTGATGCCTTCGGCGCCGGTGAAGGTGCCGCCCGCGGGAATGCCCACGGCGATGAAGGGCCCGTAGTCCGAGCGGCCGTCGAAGTCGGTGCCCCGGGTGGCGACGCCGATGCCGGTGAAGTAGCTCTGGATGACCTGCTCGATCTGGGCGGATCCGGCGGGGCCGGGGCCCGCGCCCGTGCCGTCGGAGTTGTCCCCGTCGTAAACGAAGTAACCGGCGTTGGGGGAGCCGACCATGTCGAAGTTCAAGTAGCCCTTGATCTTTGTGCGTTCGGCGGCGGGCAGGTTGTTGACGTAGTACTGCGAGCCGCGCAGACCCAGCTCCTCGGCTCCCCACCAAGCGAAACGCAGGTGTTTGGTGGGTTGCAGCCCCTGGCGGGAGACTTCGAGGGCGGTTTCCAGAATCGCGGCGGAGCCGGAGCCGTTGTCGTTGATGCCGGGGCCCGCCGTCACGCCGTCGAGGTGGGCGCCGGTCATCAGCACGTCATTGGGGTCGCCGCCCGGCCAGTCGGCGATCAGGTTATAGCCGGTCGCGGCGTTGTAGGTGAACGACTGCACGGTGGTGGTGTAGCCGGCCGCGTCGAGCAGGCCCTTCACATAGTTGAGCGAGGCCAGGTAGCCGGGGCGGCCGTGCGCCCGGTTGCCGCCGTTGGCGCTCGCGATGTTCTGGAACTGTGTCAGGTGGGCCTTGACGTTGGCGACGGGGATGTCGGGCGCGGCGTTCGCCGCGGCGGGGGCGAGGGGGAGCACAAGGGGGATGGCCAGGATCGCGGCCAGGGGGATGCCACGCAGAAGACGCATGAGTGCTTCCTTCTGATGAAAGGGGGTGCCGATTGTGCGCAAAGGGTGATGTGCGCGTCACCGGGGCGGAGCGGACCGCCTGGTCGGGCGGTCCGCTCCGTGTGAGGATGTCGGCCGGAGCGTCAGCTCGCGGCGCCCTCGGGCACCGCGACCTGGGTCGCGGCGGTCTTGGCCGTGCTGCTCTTGGCTGTGTTAGCCGCCGTTGCGCGCGGCGGGATGGCGGACAGGTCGTAGGCGTAGGTCGCGGTGGCCCAGGCAAGGGCGTCGGAGTTCACGTCGAGGGCGGTCGCGTTGATGTTGTTGAGGCCATCGCACGCTGCGTGGTAGCAGGGGTCGTACGCCTGGCCCGCGGTGCCGCCGAACAGTGTGGCCTCCTCGGGGGTCTTGATGCCCTCGGCGCCCGTGAACAGGCCGCCGGCGGGGATGCCGACCTCGATGAAGGGACCGTAGTCAGAGCGACCGGAGAAGTCGGTGCCGCGGAAGTTCAGGTCGCGCTTCTGGTAGAAGCGCTCGAAGGTCTTCTCGATCTGGGCGGATCCAGGAGGACCGGCAGGAGAGCCGACGTTGTCGGAGTTGTCGCCGTCGTAGATGAAGTAGCCGAAGTTGGGCGACCCGATCATGTCGAAGTTGAGGTAGAGCTTGATCTTGTCGCGCTGGGCCTGGGAGAGCCCCTCGACATACTGGTTGGAGCCAAGCAGGCCCAGCTCTTCAGCGCCCCACCAGGCAAAACGCACCTTGTGCTTGACCGGGAGCTTGGCGAGCTGCAGGGCGGTCTCCAGCAGACCGGCCGACCCCGAGCCGTTGTCGTTGATGCCGGCGCCCTCGTGCACACTGTCCAGGTGCGCGCCCGCCATGACGACCTTGTTGGGGTCGCCCGTGCGGGTCTCGGCGATCAGGTTCTTGGTGCGGCCGACGTCGACCCGCGTGCTGGTCTTCACGTGGAGCTGCGTGCCGGGGGTGGCGGCGAGCTCGTTGCCGACCGCGAAGTCGGCGAAGACGATGGGAATGCCGAACCGCCACTCACCGATGTCGAAGTTGTAGGCTTCGGTGCGGCCTGGCTGGCCCTCGTTGAAGAAGACGACGGCAGCGGCGCCCGCCGCCTTGGCGTTGGTGGCCTTCTGCACATACGGGCAGGTGCCCCGCTGAATGAGGGCGATCCGCCCGGCCACAAAGCCCGCGAAGTCGGATGCCTCACAACCCGCGGTGGAGGTGCTGGGGGTCGGGCCCGGTGGGAGGACGGCGTCGACCACCTGGACTTCGGCGGTGACGTCACCCGACCCCGACGAGCCCACGGTGAGGAAGTCGACGTTGGGCGTGTAGGTCTTGGGGGTGGGGGCCACCACGTTGAGCTCGGGGGGCGCGAGTTCCGCCCATCCGGTGGGGAACTCCACATCCGTAGTGCTCACCCGGTATCCGGCCCTGCGTAACTTCTGGGCGGCGTACTCAAGCGACTTGTCATAGCCAGGGGTTCCGGCAGCACGGTTGCCGCTGTTCGCGTCCGCGATTCTCTGGAACTCCTGCAGGTGTTTTGTCACGTTTTCGCCCTTGACCTTCTTTGTGAGAAGCAGGGCGAGTGCGTCGGAGACCGGGCTCGCCTGTGCGGTTGGGGCCAAGGCGAGGGGCAGGGACATAACGGTTGCCACGGTAATGGCTTGAACCATGCGTCGTCGGAGGTTCAGGCGCATGCGGCTCCTCCAAGGAGAAGAGAGTGAGTGATCCCCTGAAAATCTGCCTTTCGGAACTTATCCTGATAAGGCGTGATCGACCAGAGACATGGCGTAGTTTTTCGACCGATGGACCGGTCTGGGAGTGCGGTCACATGTCATTGATCGTTTTGTGATCGCTGCGCCCTGCGCCTGTCGCACGGGGTGTGGCCCGGCCGCCGGGTGGCTGTGCCGTACGGGGCGCTCTCGCCGCTGCGGGGGTGGAGCGGCAAGATGGTCGGCATGATCGAGCGTCCCCTGCTGCTGGTCGACGTCGATGGGGTGCTCAACCCGCTTGGGCGGCCCACGCCGGACTTCCGGAAATATGAGTGTCATGTGGAAGGGCAGACCTATACGGTCTTCCTGAACTCACGGCATGGCACACGTCTGCTCTCCCTGGCCGTGGAAACCGGCTCCGAACTCGTCTGGGCCACCACGTGGGAGCACTGGGCCAACGAGTGGATTGCCCCCCGGCTCTCCCTGCCCCAGCTACCGGTGATCAAGTTGCCGCCCAACGTCCGGGGCCAGTTTGGCGAGATGTTCAAGACGCCGGCCATCGCGGAATATGTCGGTCGGCGGCCGTTCGTCTGGTTCGACGACCAGGTGTGGGCGGCCGACGAGGACTATCTCCGGGCGCATCCCGGCGTGGGGGACTTCCTGCTCGTTCAGGTGGATCCCCGGGTGGGGCTCACCCAGACGGAGTTCGGCTACGCCCGCGAGTGGCTGCGACGCCTACCCTGACAGGGTTTTATCAGGGTTCCCCGGGGCACGTTCGCTGATACCTCGCTCGTTGCATAGGTGAGTCGTCAACCACAAACGACATCCGTCCGACGAGGGCGTTCGACTTCCAAGGGGGAGTTTGAAGTGCACCGATCCCGGGAGCATAAGATCATCGCCGGTGTCTGCGGCGGCATCGCGGACAAGCTGGGCGTGCCGCCCACCCTTGTGCGCATCGTTTTCCTGCTGTCCTGCATCATCCCCGGCCCGCAGTTCCTCATCTACATCGCCTTGTGGATCTTCATGCCCAAGGCCCCCGCACGCGCCGCGCATTACTGAGCCGGTCGCTACCAGCCGGTAGGCAGGGACGGCCGAAAACCCGCGCGAAGCCACCTCGTATGCTGGCGTCCATGACGAACCGGCCACACCCTCGGCCGTTGTCCCTGGTCGTCGACGACCTGGTCGACTACGGCACGGCCATGGAGCGCATGGAGCACCTGGTCGCGGAGCGCCAGCGTGACGAGCGCCCCGACACCCTCTGGCTGCTGAGCCATCCGCAGGTCTACACCGTAGGCCGGCGCACGGCCACCGAACACCTGCCCGACCCGAGCCGGGGCATCCCGATCGTGACCACGGGCAGGGGCGGACAACTCACATTCCACGGCCCCGGCCAGCTCGTCGGCTACCTGGTCGTCAAGCTCGGGCAAAACGAAGGCATCGTCGACTATGTGCGCGAGGTCGAACTCCGCCTGGTCGACGCACTGGAGGTGCTCGGCCTGCCCGCCGAGCGCCGCGACACGCCCGCGGGGTCCGAACTCCTGACCGGAGTCTGGACCAAGGCCACCCAACGCAAGATCGTGTCCATCGGCATGCGGCAAAGCCGGGGCGTCACCAGCCACGGCTTCGCCCTCAACGTCGACGGCGACCTGGCACCGTGGAACTGGGCGGTGGCCTGTGGCATGCCCGATGTCGACATGACGTCCGTCGTGCGGGAAGGTGTCGAGGCGACGATGGACCGCGTGCGTGAGGCCGTCGCCGTCGCCTTCGACGCGGTGCAGGGGGACTGAGGTCCGGTACGGCTTGGGCCTGGTTGTTCGTTACCGCGAACAGCCGGCCCGGTGGTCCAGGACTGAGGTCCGGTGATTGTTCGCAACCGCGAACAACCGGCCTGGCGATCAAAGACTAAGGTCCGGTACGGCTTGCGCCTGGTGGGCGGGGTGTGTGCGGCCGGGGTTGTGTTTGCCGCATGCTTGACGGTCGCGTTCAATGACTGGTCGCGTGCCTATCGGCGGCGTATGGCGTCGACGAGCCGGCCGAAAGCGGGGTCGTCGAGATCGCGCAGGGCACGGGCGAACTTCCCGGCGGCCTCCGCCTCGTAGTCGAAATCGGCGTCGGCCGCCTGTTCCTTCAAAAGCCCGTGATGCACGGAGAACCACAAGGTCCACGCCAGATTGGACATCGTCAGGAACAGCCGGACCCTGGCGGTGAGCCCGGCGTCCGGAGCGCCGAAATATGCCCTGGCCAGCCGCTCCGTCAGATCCGGATCGTATTCCGCCTCCGCCGCGATGTCGCCGAGCTCGAATCCAGGGTCGCCGTTGCCGGAGAGCTGATAGTCGACGATGCGCACACTCGTGCGGCTCATCGCGATGAGATTCTGCGGCAGCAGATCGTTGTGGCAGGGGACCGAGGGCAGCCGATGCCCGGTCAACGTCTCTTTGAGGTCACGCACCGCGGGCAACACGTCGAGATAGCCGCCGGGGATCTTCAGGCTGTGCCGTTCGCACAACTCGAGGAACCGGTCGAGTTTGTCGAAGATGGAGAAGTCGTTCACGAACCGCGGCCCCGCGTGCAATGTGCGGCAGGCCGCGGCGATGGCGGGAATCAGCTCCGGATCACGCACCGCCGCCGCGTCCAGCGTGACCCCGTCGAGGAACTCCAGCAGCAACACCGGCAGGCCGGGCAGCCGGTAGATCACCTGCGGTCCGACCCCCGCGGCCGCGGCCCGTTCGGTGTTGGCGATCTCTTGTTCGAGTGGAATGCCGAGCGCCGCCTCGGCGACCCGGGGATCCAGCACACGAAGCAGCCACCTCGTGCCGTCCTCGGCGTCCACGCGTGAGATGCGATGGCTCAGGCCGCCTTTGATCGGGGTCTGCACCACAGGCTGACCGGCCCAGGCGGAGATCAGTTCGTCCAGCCGGGAGGCGGTGAGTTCTCCGAACGCCGAATGCTCACCCAACGCAGCGGGAAACCCCGAGAGGCGCTTTGAGGTCGGCCGCTTGGCGGCATCCGGCATGGCTGATTCTCCTCGCTCTGCTGCGGCCGCTTAATCGTTGCTTTCTCTCGGGGAAAAGCAGGAAGTGCCCGGCTCACAGGCCGTGCCGCCTGGAGGAGCCGGTTGGCGGGAAAATGCGCGATCGGACGGCGTAAACCACTCCGACCTGGGACAACCGGCCGAACCGCCGATCCGCTAGTTCGCCTATGGTCCTCCATGCGCGGGGGAATGTCCATTACCTCTTTTGGATTGGCGAAAACTCGATGCGATCGCGGACCGGAGGTACATGTGGCCTGATGTGAGCTATTTGTGGGCTTATCTTGGGCGAAGCAGATAGATGGGGGTTTCTGGGTGGGTACAAGGTCCATGCCGGCTGTGCGCCCCGCCGCCGGAGCCCCGTCCGGTTGGGAGTCCGCATGGCTCAGTCATCTCCGCCCCTGCCGCAGAGCGCCCAGGCCGTCGTCATCGGGGGCGGGGTGGCCGGATGTTCCGTCGCCTATCACCTTGCGCGACTGGGGTGGACGGATGTGGTGCTGCTTGAGCGGCATGAGCTGACCGAGGGCACCACCTGGCATTCGGCGGGGTTTGTCGGTCAGTTGCGGTCGACGGTGACCCAGACAAAGATGATCATGTACTCCGCCGGACTCTATCCGGAGCTGGCGGACTTCACCGGCCTTGATCCTGGATGGCATGGCGTGGGCGGGTTGCGGCTGGCCACCACACCGGAACGCACCGAGGAACTACGGCGGCAGGCCGGGGCGGCGGAGACATATGGGCTCGACCTGGCCCTGCTCAACCCGGCTGAGATCGGCACCATGATGCCGATGCTCAGGGTGGACGATGTGTCGGCGGCGCTCTGGTTGCCCGGCGACGGATGGCTGGACCCCGCCATGCTGGCCCGCGCGCTGGCGGCGGGGGCGGAGAAACTCGGTGTGCGGATCTACGCCGGAGTGGAGGTCGTCGGGCTCGATGTGCACGACGGGCGGATACAAGCGGTTCGAGCGCTGGTGGATGGGTCCGTGGCGAAGGTGACGACGGACACGGTGGTGAACGCGGCAGGCGCGGCGGCCGGGCGGGTGGGGGCGATGGCTGGGGTGCATATCCCCGTTGTGCCGATCAAGCACCAATATGTGGTGACCTCGCCCTGCGATGTGCCCCCGACGACGCCGACGGTGCGTGATCCCGACAACATCGTCTACTTCCGTGAGGAAGGGGGCGGCATCCTCGTTGGGGGATACATCCGTACACCTGATGTGTGGGACACCCTGGAGCCGTTGTCCACACCCCGCACCCTCTTCCCACCCGATATGCCGAAATTTCGTGAATCGTGGGAGTCGGCGGTGCATCGTGTGCCGGTCCTGCATCGCACCGACATCGTCAAAACCGTGCACGGTCCAGAGGCGTTCACCCCCGATGGGGAGTTCCTCCTGGGAGAGACACAAGTGGGTGGCCTCTGGGTGGCCGCCGGCTTCTGCGTGCACGGCCTCGCGGCGGCGGGCGGCGTCGGCAAGGTCATGGCCGAGTGGATCGTGGACGGCACCCCCGAATACGACATGTTCGGCATGGACATCCGCCGCTTCGGCCCCCACGCCCGCTCCCCACAATGGGCCAAAGCCCGCGCCCTCGACTCCTACAGCGTTTACTACGACATCGTCTACCCCGGCGAGGACCGCACCTCCGCCCGCCCCTTGCGCCGCTCCCCGGCCTGGGTACGGCAAGGCGAACTCGGCGCAGTCTTCGGGGAGAAAGCCGGGTGGGAACGGGTCAACTGGTATTCCACCAACCACGCCCCCGACGCCCGGCGCCCGACCGGCTGGGCCGGCCGCGTCTGGTCACCCGCCATCCGCGCCGAGTGCCTGGCGACCCGTGACACGGCAGGGCTCTTCGACCAGACATCGTTCGCCAAACTCGAAGTGGACGGACAAGACGCCCTCACCAGGCTGGAACACCTCTGTGCCGGGCGAATCGACCGGCCCATCGGCTCGGTCGTCTACACCCAGCTCCTCAACCCGCGCGGCGGCATCGAGGCCGACCTGACGGTCACCCGCCTGGGCGAACAGAGGTTCCGCCTGGTCACAGGCACAGCCTTCGGCCCGCACGACGCGGCGTGGCTAGGCCGCCACGGCCTCGCCGTACACGATGTGACGTCCGCCTATGCGTGCTACTGCCTGTGGGGGCCGGAGGCGTTGCATATCCTGTCCGAGCTGTCCGATGACGATCTGACATTTGGCTATATGCGGGCGCGGGAGATCTCTGTCGGTCATGTGCCCGTGCTGGCGCAGCGGGTGACGTTTGTGGGCGAGTTCGGATGGGAGCTCTATTGCCGTGCGGAGTACGGTCTCACCCTCTGGGACGCACTCATGCACGCCGGCACACCGTACGGCATGAGCCCCGCAGGTTATCGTGCGATCGACTCCATGCGGCTGGAAAAGGGCTACCGGGTGTGGGGGCTGGACATCACCCCCGAAACCACCCCGGTCGAGGCCGGCCTGGCCTTTGCCGTACACCTCGGCAAGGACTTCATCGGCCGCTCCGCACTCGGCCCGGCCGCTCGTGACCTGCGGTGCCTGGTGCTCGCCGATCCCGATCTTGTCTGTCTTGGTGGTGAACCGGTCCGGGTTGGGGGTGTACCCACGTCGCGCGTCACTAGCGGGGGGTATGGCCACAGGGTGGACATGTCTATCGCGTACGCGTATCTGCCGACTGAGGTCGCGGCGGAGGCGCAGGTGGAGGTGGGGGTGTCGGGCACGTGGGTCAAGGCTGACATTGTGGGTGAACCGCTGTACGACCCCGGGCATCGCAGGGTCAGGTCCCTTCCCGGCGCGTAGTGGGAGTGTGCTCTCTGCTTTGCGGGAGCCTTCGTGCTCCTCATTCCTCCTGTGGCCTCGTGCTCAGCCGTGGTTGTGTGTGATTCGCCCGGCCACCGTCGATCATTGGCGACTGCGCCTGATCGGTGGCCCGAGGGAATCATCTGCTCGGGCTGGACGTCGGACTCAGCTCCGGAAGCATATTTGGAGCGACCTGGTCAATGATGTAGGGCAACGCGTCGCGCGCCACAAGGAATCCGACGATGGCCAGAGCCCAGCCGATCATGGAAACCGAGTTCTTGGCGAGCCAATCGCGAATCTTGATGAGAAGAGGCTCCAGCCAGACCCCCGCGACGCCCCTCAGGCCCATGAGCAACAGCGCCGGGACAATCATGAGCAGCACATAGGCCGCAAGCAGCGGGAGCGACTGTGTGAGCGTCAGCGACGCGCCCCTCATCATGCCGATCGCCGCGAGATATGGCGCCATGGTCGCCACTTCGACGAGTCCCGCGGTCAAGGCGAGAAGCACCATGGCTTTCGCTCCGCCCACGGGCGGGGTGAAGGTGCGCTGGGGCTTGCCCTTCTTCGCCAATCGTTCAGGGGTGAACCGGAAGCTCAGAACGAACAGCCCGACCCCGATCGCGAACTGGACCCAATAGGCGGCCGGGCTTCGCAGGAGGTCTCCGTAGTTCTCCATGAACACCGACAGCCCTAGGAGCAGCGCGACGCCCACCAGGAAATAGAAGATTGTCAGGGTGCCGAGGTAGACGAACAGGCGCGAGGTTCGCGGCCGGTCGCCGGCGACCAACATGTATACGGGAATGCCGAGGGTGCCAAAGCTTGTGCTGTCCACAAGAGCAAGGGCGATTAAGGTCAGGAGCAGCGCGGTCGTCACATGACGATCGTCCCGTCGGCCCGACGTCGTGACATCCTTCGTGACATCGAACCTCGCCTACATCCTTCTATGTAGCTGAGCGCTGGGTTTGCAGCTTCGCCGTACTGGGTGTTTGGCCCATGGGGTCCCATCCTGAAGGCGCCAGCTGCCTTGGCTCTCTCCCAGCCTCCCCGGGTGCGGATGCCCTTCCTGGTGGTCACCTGGTCGCCGTCGCGTGTGCCGAGTGGGGGTTCCCTTGCGAATAAGAAAGTGGTGATAGGTCCCTTTCGGTGATGTTTCTATCCAGCGAAACGGGTGATTAAGTGGCCCGTGTGGTTGCCCTATTTGGCAGCTAGCCACGTCTTCGCAGTCTTCGGCCTGCTCATGTTGAACATCTTCCACCTTGAGGTGCGTATGGTCGGGCAGGATTGGGTCTGACCGATTTGTGTCCGTGGAGAGGCTGGTGTGACTCGAATTGGTTTCGTGGTCAAAAACCAGCTTCACTGATTTGTGTATGGGTATGAGGAGCGTAAGCTGATTGTTGGGCCTGATGATAATGCAAGCGAGCGACTCTCATGATTTTGGTTGAAATGTCGGACCTTGCATTGCTTTATTCGCTCACCTTGGTCAGGAGGTTGATCCAGTATGTCGGTCAGTGCCCCGGGTTCTACGCCCAGCGTTGCCCTCCGAAAGGGGGACGAGGGTCGAGAGGTTCAGCGCTTATACCTATACCTCAAGCGCTTCGGCTACTTCCCCAATGAAGCGATCCGCATCGGCAACCTGCTCTTCAGTCCCGTAGTCCCTTTCGAGCCCGAAGTAACCTCACGCTATGACGACCACATGGAGCTGGCCGTCACAAGGTTCCAAGAGCAACAGGGACTCGAGGTCACCGGTGCCGTCAACGACGAAACCCTTGCCCTCATGCAACGCCCCCGGTGCGGCTTCCCCGACCAAGCGGTGAGCGGCCTCGCCGCATATGTGGTTCAAGGCAATAGATGGCCGAACACCACCGTCACCTACAGCTACAGCAACTCCACCCCGGATCTCAGCCTGGCAGACCAGCGTGGCGCTCTCAAAGGAGCCTTCGACCGCTGGGCCGCCGTCACTCCCCTCACGTTCAGGGAAGTGGCGAGCGAAGGGGATATCCGCATCGGCTGGTATTCCGGCGACCACGGCGACGGCGCCGCCTTCGACGGCCCACACGGCGTTCTGGCCCATTGTTTCTACCCTCCCCCGAACGGCGGAGCCCTGGCGGGGGACTGCCACTTCGACGAAGCCGAGAACTGGTCGATCAACCTGCCTCCCAACGGCATCGACCTGCCCACCGTCGCCCTCCACGAAATCGGCCATGGCCTCGGCCTGGCGCATTCGGCCGATCCGTCGGCTGTCATGTACGCCTACTACGGCGGACCTCGTCGCGAACTGGCCGCCGACGACATCGCCGGTATTCGATCCGTCTACGGCAGACGCTTAGGGTGGTCGTCGCTCGGTGGCATCGTCTTCCAGCCAACCGTCATCAGCAACGCCGACGGACGGTTGGAAGTCTTTGTGTACGGCAGTGGCAACGCCCTCCATCACAAGTGGCAGACCTCGGTCGGCGGTTCCTGGAGCAACTGGGCCTCATTAGGCGGTTGGGTCAGAGACCCCGTCGCGACCGTCAACGCGGACGGTCGCCTGGAGGTCTTCGTCCGCGGCAGCGACAACGCTCTTCACCACAGGTGGCAGACCTCGGCGGGTGGTTCCTGGAGCAACTGGGCCTCGCTCGGCGGCTGGATCAGAGACCCCGCCGCAATCGCCAACGCCGATGGTCGCCTGGAAGTCTTCGCCCGGGGTAGCGACAACGCCCTCCATCACAAGTGGCAGACCTCGGCGGGTGGTCCCTGGAGCAACTGGTCCTCACTTGGCGGCGCCGTGAACGGCACCATAGCGGTCGCACGCAACCGTGACGGCCGCCTGGAAGTCTTCGTCAACGGCGACGGCAACGTTCTCCAGCACAGGTGGCAGACCACGGCCGGCGGTTTGTGGAGCGGTTGGTCCTCCCTCGGTGGCAGAGGCACCGACCCAGCCGTCGCCGTCAACGCCGACGGTCGTCTGGAGGTCTTCGTCCGCGGCAGCGACAACGCTCTTCACCACAGGTGGCAGACCACACCCGGCGGATCTTGGAGCAACTGGTCATCACTCGGAGGCTGGATCAAGGACCCCACCACGATCGCCAATGCCGACGGCCGCCTGGAGGTGTTCGCCCGAGGAATCGACAACAAGATCTACCACATCTGGCAGATTAGCCCCGGAGGCTCGTGGAGCACGTGGGCCCTCGTGGGCGGCCTCACCGAAGAGGCCCCCACCATAGGCCGAAACCGCGACGGCCGCCTGGAGGTCTTCGTCAGGGGCAGCGACTCGGCACTCCACCACATCTGGCAGACAGCCCCCAACAACGGCTGGGTCTGAGACACCCCGCTCGGACCCGCGTGGTCGGATCAGGGCCGCTCTGAGGGAGGGGGCGGCATGTCGGCTTGGGGTTTGGCAGTGATGGGGATCGGCCGGTCTCGCACGGCTTCCTGTGACTGCCTCACGGTGGCATTGTCTGGGGGTCTACCTCGGAAACTCCGTATGACCTGTCGGCGCCCTCCAGGCTGGCGTCTGTCGGCGCCATGCTCGGATCGGGGCCGCTCCGAGCATTGAGACAGTGGCGTCTAACCTCTGATAAACGATGGCAGGTCACGTGTGTGGATCACGTCCAGTCGTGACACCGCTCGCGTCAACACCACGTAGAGCCGATTGAGCCCCTGCACTTCCGCGTCGACGATGTCGGCCGGTTCCACCACCACGACGTGGTCGAACTCCAGTCCTTTCGCCATCGAGGCGGGCACGACCGTCAGCCGGGATTCGCTCTTCTCCACAGGACCGGGCGCCACGGTTTTGTTCTCCACAGGACCGGGCACGACGGTTTCGTTCTCCACAGGACCGAGCGCCACGGTCTGCCGGGATTCGCTGTTTTCCGCAGGATCGGAGCCCTGTCGCCCGGGCATCTCTCTGCCGGCATCGGAGAGGCCGCCCGCGCCGTCCACCAATGCCGTCGCCAGATCCGACACCGCACCGTCGGCGGCGATCAACGCGATTGAGCCCTCATGGGTCAGGGCCTCACGAACCGCTTCGACCACACCGGCCTTCACATCGCCCACTCGGTGCAGCCGAAGCCGCCCGTCGGACCGGAAAGACTCCGTCGGCGGCACCTGCGCCGGCAACGCCGCGAGCAGCCGGTTGGCCATCGTCACCACCGCCGCCGGGACACGGTAACCCGTCGTCAAAGCCACGACCTCGGCCTCCGGCCTGCCGAGGTGGGTGAGGTGCTCCTGCCAGGTGAGCGCGGCCCAGGGGGTCGTGCCCTGAGCGAGGTCACCGAGCACCGTGATGGAGCCGTGCTCGCTGCGCCGCGCCACGGCTCGGCATTGCATCGCGGAAAGATCTTGAGCCTCGTCCACGATCACGTGGCCGTAGCCCTGCTGCCGCTCCAGCAGTCCGGCCACTTCGTCGATGAGCACCGCGTCAGCCGCCGACCAACGGACACTTTTCGGCGACTTCACCGGCTTCGGCCACAGGATCAGCTTTTGCTCCTCAGACGTCAGCACCCCCGACGCCGCTGAAGCGAGCGCGCCCGCGTCGCCCAGCAGGCCCGCCACCACCTCCTCCGGCCGCACGGCAGGCCACACCTCGGCGAGGAAGGGCCGGACTTTGCGCGCCATCGCCCGCTCCCAAGCCGCTCCCGGTGTGCCGCCCCGCGCCTCGGCCTGCCGGCGCACCATGGCCACGAGCCTGCTGAGCACCCGCTCCCTGCCCACGGAGTAATGCACCGCCTCGCGCCGGGTGTCGTCGACCACCCGGCGGAACTCCTCGACGGCAACGCGCCATCGCTGGGAACCCTCCGCCACGACGATCGGTTCCACCGGCTTTCGCACCCGCGCATACAACGCACGACGCAGAACCTCCGCCATCCGGACATCGTGCTTGACCACCGCACCGGCATCCTCACCGCCCGCTGCCGGGGCGGCAGCGAGCACGGAGATGGAGGAAGCACCCGAACGCGACCCACCCATGCCGACGTGAGGAACCCCGGTAGACGAAGCAGGCCCATGAGCACGTGTGCCGGCCGAAGGAGGCGGTGTTGAAGCGGGAGATGCAGGCGTGGCGACGCCGAGGAGTTGGTCGATCGTGGTCTGCTCCACATCGACCTCCCCCAACGCGGGCAGCACCGCCGAAATGTAGGTAAGGAAGGCACGACTGGGGCCGAGCACGAGCACGCCACCGCGTTCGAGGCGCCGGCGGTGCGCATAGAGCAGGTAGGCGGCGCGATGCAGACCGACAGCCGTCTTGCCTGTGCCTGGCGCTCCCTGGACACAGATCGACACTCCGAGGTCGGCCCGCACGAGCGCGTCCTGCTCCGGTCGGATGGTGGCGACGATGTCGCGCATGGGGCCGACGCGGGGGCGCTCGATCTCCGCCGCCACAATGCGGCTCGACGTGCCGAGATCCTTGCCCAGGTCGAGGCGCTCGTCCTCAAACCCACTCAACACCAGCGCGGCCCAGCCGAAGCGTCGGCGCTTGGCCAGACCGTGGGGCTCGTGAGCACTCGCCTGATAGAAGGTGCGGGCGACCGGGGCACGCCAGTCGATCACCATGGGCGGCCTGCCGGAGTGACAGGAGATATGCCGTCGCCCCAGGTAATAACGCCGCCCCTGATGGTCGCCCGCCTCCGCCGCCCCGGCGAAGTCGAGGCGGCCGAAGAACGGCGGACCGTTGGGCTGCTCGCTCAGCTCCTTGGCGAGACTCTTGAGATGCCGCCCGAGGCGCTCCGCACTGTAACGATCACCTGCCACCGTCTCGCCGACGATCACATTGTCACGCGCGCCATCAAGCATGGCTTGCACCGCTTCGCGGCACCGCTCGGCATATGCCCTTTCCTCGTCGAGCTCGCTCATCACGCACCCCCTGAAGCTTAACTCGGTTAAGAGATTGCCTAGGTTAACACGCTTGATAGGGTGGGGTGTCGTGATGGGACTCAGGGATCTGAAGAAGCAGCGCGTGCACGAGGCGATCTCGACGGCGGCCATCGCGCTGTTCCTGGAGCGGGGCTTCACCGAGGTGTCGGTGGCCGAAGTGGCCTTCGCCGCGGAGGTTTCCAAGCCGACCTTGTTCAAATACTTCGCGACCAAGGAGGATCTCGTCCTCCACCGCATCGCCGACCATCAAGGCGAAGGAGCCCGAGTCGTGCGACGACGCCCACCCGAGCAGGAACCCCTCGCCGCCCTGCATCAGCACTTCCTCGCCGGCCTCGCCCGCCGCGACCCCGTCACCGGGCTCAACGACACACGAGAGGTGATCGAGTTTCACCGCATGGTCTTCTCCACCCCGAGCCTCTCGGCCCGACTGCTTCAGCACATGGCAGCCGATGAGGAGGCCCTCGCGACCGCCCTCGCCGAGAGCATGACCACGCCCACGAGCATCGTCGAGCGGCAGCTGACCGCCCGGCTCGCCGCCGCCCAGATCCTCGCGACACAACGAGTGCTGGCCAGACACAACTGGCAGGCACTCGACCAAGAACGATCAGCCGACGACCTCCACCCAGAGGCGATCACCGCGGCCGACCACGCCTTCGCCCTGCTGAAGAACGGCCTCACCCTCACCTGAGAGTCGACCTATTTCAAGCGAGAAGGGCCGGCGAACCCCACAGAAGCCGGCACCGCGCCGACCACCATCCCAAGCAAAGACAGCACGCTCCTCGAAGTGCCGTACGAACGGCGTGGACCGAGCGTTCGCGTCCGCTTGCCGGTTTCTTCTTTGGAGGTGAGCGGCGTTGCCGGCTGGAGCCAAGGCGAGGATTGACGCCGGACCGAAGGGTTGATGCCGGGCCGCTCAGTGCATCGGACGGGTGACTCCTCCGCTCCCTGAAGGGAGCGGCTTCTCGCTAAGCCGCTTCCGCAGCCCGGCGAAGGGCAAGCCCTGCCCTCAAGATATTGACCGCCGCGTTCACGTCGGCGTGCGCGGTGTGCCCGCACGCCGTGCATCGGAACGCGGCCTGGGTGAGGCGGTTGTCCGCAGCGCAGTGCCCGCAGCGGGCGCAGGTGCGGGAGGTGCCGGCGGGGTTCACCGCGATCAGCAGCCGACCGGCGCTTTCAGCCTTGTGCGACAGGATCTGCAGGAACACCCCCCAGCCCGCGTCGAGAATGCTCTTGTTCAGCCCGGACTTGGCCGCGACGCCGCGGCCCGGCCGCTCGATCGTGCCAAAGGCGCTGCGGGTCATGTTCGCGATCCGCAGGTCCTCGTGCACGATCACGTCGTAACCGCGGACCAGCGTGAGCGCGGCCTTGTGCGCGCCGTCCAGCCGCCGCCGGCGCACCCCGCCGTGCAGGGCGGCGACCCGGGCGGCGGCCTTGCGGCGGCGATTGGACCCGCGCTTTTTGCGGGCCAGGTCGCGTTGCGCCGCCGCCAGTCGGGCGGCGGAGGCGGCCAGGCGGCGCCGGTTGTCTATGTGGTCGCCGTCGCTGGTCGTCGCCAGCCAGGCCACCCCCCTGTCCAGCCCGACGGCCGTACCCGTGGCCGGGAGCGGCCGAGCCGGCACGTTGTCGCACGACAGGACGACGTACCAGCGGCGGCCCTCCCGCTTGACGCCGATCGTCTTGACGGTGCCCTGGACGCGGCGGTGCCGGTGCACCCGCACATGCCCGATCCCCTGAAGCCGCACAAAGACGGGGGCCGGGTGGTGCGGCTGGGAGTCCCACCGGCAGCCGTCGCCGTCCCTGGGCCATTCGACGGTATCGAACCGGCCCTGGCCCTTGAAACGGGGGAAACCGGGTGTGCGGCCCCGGCGGACCCGCGTGAAGAACGCGGTGAACGCCTTGTCCAGCCGCCGCAGGGTGGCCTGCTGGGAGGAGAACGACCAGCGCGCCTGCCCCTGCGGGTCGCCGGCGCGGATGTGCTTCAACTCCCCCGACTGGTCGCCGTACCGGACCCTCACCCCCGCTCTGGCGTAGGCGGTGCGGCGGTGCTCCAGCGCGCCGTTGTACAGCTGCCGGTGATCCTCAAGGCACGCGGCGAGCGCGGCGGCCTGCCGCGCGGTGGGACGCAGAAGGAACTTGAACGACCTGCGCACGCCCACCTCCCCGATGCGGCAACCAGGACAGCACGGTACCGGCCGGCACCGACAAAACCCGGAGGGAACACTGTGACGCGTCGACCTGGCAGGTCAGGGCACGCTCGGGCCTTGACGGCCCTCCTGCTCCGGATTACCCCGCCGCCTAAAGGCGACGGTCCCCTCGGGAGATTGTGATGGAAAAACGTGTTGCCGTCCGACACCCGCATGGATAGCGTCCGGCTGCACGGCCATCTCGGAGAGGGGAGACCACCTTGGCTACCGAAGCGGATGTGTGTGTTTCGACGCAGGAGTCCGCACTAGCCTGACCCCACCGTAGGAACGGCCGGTTTGCCCATTGGCGGAGCGCGGCGCCGGAGATTGTCTCTCGTCACCGTAGCTCTCCGTAGGCGGAGCCGGTTGGGCCGATGTCTGGACGGTGGGTTAGACCGTCTGAGCTCGTGCCCTTCTACAAGCGCTCGCTGTCCGTGACGCCGGGCCGATGCCTTGATGCTCATAAGCAGGTACGGCCAAGCCGGCAGCTAGGCAGGTCCACAGGCCCCCAGGACTCCTCGCGGCGAAACATCACCTCGTTCTCAGAGCCTGTTTCGCCTCTCACGAGGAGTTCCTTTTGCATGCCCAAAAATCGCGCCTAGGCGCGGATTTCTTTAAGCTGTGGACCGCGTCGGCGATCTCCAATCTCGGCGACGGCGTCACTGCGGTGGCTGCGCCGCTGCTGGTGGCGTCGATGACGGATGAGCCGCTGCTCGTGGCCGGGGCGGCCTTCGTACAGCAGCTTCCCTGGTTGCTGTTCGCGCTGGTCAGCGGTGCCTTGGCCGACCGTCTGGACCGGCAGCGGCTGATTGTGGCCGTCAACCTGCTGCGGGGCCTCGCCGTCGCGGTGCTGGCGGCAGCCCTGGTCATGGGAGTCGCATCGGTCCCCCTGGTATACATCGTCTTCTTCCTGCTGGGCACCGGGGAGACCCTGGCGGACACGGCTTCCGCCGCGCGGTTGCCCACCGTGGTGCCGCCCGAGCGGTTGGCCACGGCCAATGCCAGGCTCATGGCGACGTTCACGGTCATCAACCAGTTCGCCGCCAAGCCGGTGGGGGCGTGGTTGTTCGTGGTCGCGGTGGCTTTGCCGTTCGGGGTCAACGCGGTCACCTTTGTGGTGGCGGCACTGCTTGTCGCGTGGATGCGACCGGTGCCGGGTGAAGTGAGCGCGCAGGAGCAGCGGCAAGGCATCTGGGGTGATGTCGCGGCGGGTATGCGGTGGTTGTGGCGGCACCGGCTGCTTCGCACCCTGGCGTTGACTATGGGAGTGGGCAACGTCGTCTTCTGCGGCGCCTTCGCGGTGTTCGTGCTCTACGCGGACGAACGGCTGGGGTTGTCCGAGGTGGGGTACGGCTTGCTGCTGGTGGCGTTCGCGGTCGGTGGCGCCGTGGGCACACTGGTGGCCCCGCGGTTGCAGGCCCGGGTCGGTGCGGCGGCGTTGCTGCGCGCAGGGCTTGTGATCGAGATGGTCACACATCTGGTGCTGGCGGTCACCACTCACCCGTGGATCGCGGCGGTCACGCTCACGGTGTTCAGCGTGCACGCGATGGTGTGGGGCGTGATCGTGGTGACGCTGCGGCAGCGTGCGGTGCCGGAGGGGTTGCTCGGCAGGGTGACCGGTGTCTATTCGCTCCTCGATCTCGGTGGCGCGGCAGTGGGGTCGCTGCTCGGTGGCCTCCTGGCCGGCGTGTGGGGGATCACGGCACCCTATTTCCTGGCGGGCGCCGTAATGGCGGTGGTCACGCTGGCGGTCTGGCCGATCTTGGGACGTGAGGCGGCCACGGTCAGGTGACGCCGAGAGCGGCGCAGGCGGCGTCGACGGTGGCAAATCGCCCGCGTGGCGACCATGGTGCCGCCTGGGGTGATCAGGGCGGCGTTGAGGTTCCGGGGTGGCGTTATTCGGCTATATGACCGGACCGTCGTAAAGACCTACTCACCTGCGGAAATGCGGGCTTGAGAGGTCCAAGTGGGGGGCTGTCCCGCTCCTGGCTGCTTGTCCCTGTGCGGGGATGATGATCGAAGTTAGGATGCGGGGTGCGGCCCCCACAATCTAAGGAATCTGGCCATGTCTTCGGATCCAACGCCCCAGATCAACACCTCCATCGCCCACTCCGCCCGGGTCTATGACTACTGGCTCGGCGGCAAGGACAACTTCGCCGCCGACCGTGCGCTGGGGGATGCGATGGTGCAGGCGATCCCCACGTTGCCGGTCATGGCACGCGCCAACCGTGACCTTCTCGGGCGCGCCGTCCGCTACTTGACCCAGAAGGCAGGCATTCGGCAATTCCTCGACATTGGCACCGGCATCCCGACAGCGGGCAACATTCACGATGTCTCACAGAGCATCGCCCCCGAGTCCCGGGTGCTTTACGTCGACCACGACCCGATTGTGCTGGCGCATGCGCGAGCGCTCATGGCGAGCCGGCCTGAGGGGCGGACCGAGTTCATCATGGCCGACCTCCGCGAGCCGGAGGCGATCTTGGCGCACCCGACGCTGGAGAAGATCCTCGACCTCGACCGGCCGGTCGCGCTGATGCTGGTGGCGATCCTGATGTACTTCGACAACGAGGACGATCCGTACACCCTGGTCCGCACTCTGCTCGACGCCCTCCCATCGGGCAGTTATCTGACGATCACGCACCCAACGGCAGACTTCGATCCGGAGTCCACCGGCGCGGCGGTGGCGGCTGCCACTCAGGCCGGGATCAAGCTCGTTCCCCGGACCAAGGCCGAGGTGGAGAAGTTCTTTGCCGGCCTTGAGGTGGTCTCTCCGGGGGTTGTGCCGGTGTTGTCCTGGCATCCGGGTGAAGCCAACGAGTGGCCGGCGGACGACCCCAACAGCGTCTGGTACTACGCGGGCGTGGCCCGCAAGCCATAACCCTTGCGAAAAAACGCCCTTTCGCCGGCCGGAGGGGCGTTTTGCCATATCAGGGGTCGCCTATCGGCGGATACCGGATGCATCCTGAAGATGAGAGTGGGGGCGGGAGATTTATAGAGTTATTTTACTTCACGACCTTGTGAAGTCACTGTAGCGTGAAGGTACGGCGAAGCGCGGATTCCGTGTACCGCCTGGTCAACCGCAAGCACGACCACGGCACCACCGCGAGGAGCATCCCGATGACAGAGACCTTGTCGAGCGCCATCACCCTCTCTCCACGCACCTGCCCGTTCGATCCCCCACCCGAGCTCATCGAGCAGGCGGAGGCCCGGGCGATCACCCCCGTACGTTTCCCCGACGGGCACATGGGCTGGTTGATCACCGGCTATCACCTGGTCCGTGCCGTACTGGCCGACCCCCGCTTCAGCGCCCGCCAGGAGTTGCGCCACGCGCCGATCGAGCACCGCATGGTGGAAAAGGGCCTGCTGCCACCCGCCGAGCCGGGCATGTTCCTGCGCATGGACCCCCCGGAGCACACGCGATACCGGCGGCTGCTGACCGGGCAGTTCACCGTGCGCCACATGAACAGGCTCATCCCCAGGATCGAACGCATCGCGGCCGACCGCCTCGACGCTATCGCGGAGCAGGGGCCGCCCGCCGACCTGGTGCACGAGTTCGCGCTGCCGATCCCCTCCCTGGTGATCTGCGAACTGCTAGGCGTGCCGTACTCCGACCGGGAGGTGTTCCAGCGCCATACGGCGACGCTGCTGCGCCTGGAAAGCAGCCTGGACGAGGTCAATGCCGCGATGGCCGGGATCACCGGCTATCTCGACGAACTAGTGCGAAGCAAGGCCGCCTCCCCGGGTGACGATCTGCTGAGCGGCCTGATCGAGACCGGCGAGCTGGACCAGGGCGAACTCGTCAGGATCGCCTTCCTGCTCCTGGTCGCCGGGCACGAGACCACAGCCAACATGCTGGCCCTCGGGAGTTTTGCCCTGCTCACCAACCCCGCCCAGCTCGCCGCGCTGCGTGAGAATCCCTCGCAGATCGAAGGGGCGGTCGAGGAGATGCTGCGCTATGCGTCCATCTTCCAGATCGGAATCCAGCGCGCGGCCTTGGAGGACGTCGACATCGACGGACATCACATCGCCAAAGGTGAGAACGTCATCCTCGCCGTTCAGGCCGCCAACCGCGACCCCGAGCGATTCGAACACGCCGACACGCTCGACATCACACGTCCAAACAACGGACACCTCGCCTTCGGCCACGGCGTGCACCAATGTCTCGGTCAGCAACTCGCGAGGATCGAAATGCGCATCGGATACCGGGCGTTGTTCGAACGATTCCCCGACCTGCGGCTCGCAATCCCGGCAGATGAAGTGCCCATGCGTAGTGATATGGCGATCTATGGTGTGCACAAGCTGCCAGTGACGTGGAAGGAGGTGAAACAGTGAAGGTATCAGTCGATCGGGAGCGCTGCTGTAGTTCGGGCATGTGTGTGCTGACTGCGCCTGCGCTGTTCGACCAAGACGAGGAAGACGGCCGCGTCATTTTGCTGGAGGCGGAGCCTCCCGAGGAGCTGCACAGCGCGGCACGCAAAGCCGTGTCTTTCTGCCCCTGTCAGGTCATCACCGTGACCGACGACTGAAACCCTCGCAGCGTACGGCACGGGCCGGATCTGGCCTGTGCCGTACGCTGTCATCGCCTAAGCGAGTGACCTGAACCGGCGGAGCCGCAGCGAGTTGGTCACTACGAAGACCGAGGAGAAGGCCATCGCCGCCCCCGCGATCATCGGGGTGAGCAGGCCCGCCGCGATGTTGTAGGCGAAGGGCGTCGCTCTTGTGATGGTGGTCACCGTACTTCCCTCCTGGCCTCTTCACATGGTGCGCGGCCCGGAGTCGCTATGGTTGATCGGGCGTCAGCCCTCGACGCGGCCGGCCATCGTGTAGCCGGCCTCCTTGACCGCGGCGCCGATCACGGCGTCGTCGAGGGGCTCGCTGCTGGTCACCTTGACGGCACCCGTCGCGAGGTCGACGTCGACGCCCGTCACTCCGGCCACTCCGGTCACCTCTTCGGTCACGGAAGACACGCAGTGTCCGCAGGTCATGCCCTCGACCTTGTAGGTGGTGGTGGTCATCTTTCCGGCCTCCTCGTCACATACCCCGGTGGGGTACCTCCTGACTCCTAGCCTGTCATGAGTTGTCCAGTCTGAGCAACCTCTGGGGGGTATAGCCGGAACTCATCCTTTGGTGCCGAGTGACCCTTCGGCCGGAGCGAAGAACACCAGGACGGTGAGGTCTTCGGTCACGTCGTGGAAACGGTGCTCTTCATGCGCGGGAACGAACAGGGTGGTGCCTGGCCCGACAGTCACACAGCGCCCTCCTGAGGTGAAGGAGGACTTTCCTGACACGACCACGTAGATCTCGTCTTCGGTGTGCGGTTGCTGAGGGTCCGTCGCGCCGGCGGGGATCGAGTAGGTTCCCAGGCTCATCGCCGGCACGCGGAGGTGCTCGGAGTAGTTCGCCTTGCCGTCGGGGCTGGCGAAAATGCCCGCGTCAATCAGTTCCATGCAGAGATGATGCCTGACCCGGACAACCCAACGAGAAGCGGATCATAGCGAGCGATTTGGCGCCGTAGAGTGTACAAATGCGCGCTCGGGCTGTGCAAGAAGCGAATGCCGGTTTGCGCCGTACGGCGAAGCCGACAGCGTGGGACGAGCCGGAACTTGTCCCACGCCGACCGTGAGGGTCTCAGGCGCCCACATATGCCGCGAGGTGCTCGCCGGTGAGGGTGGAACGCCCGGCGACCAGGTCGGCGGGTGTGCCCTCGAAGACGACGCGACCGCCGTCGTGGCCGGCACCGGGACCGAGGTCGATGATCCAGTCGGCGTGCGCCATGACCGCCTGGTGGTGCTCGATGACGATGACCGACTTGCCGGAGTCGACCAGCCGGTCGAGCAGGCCCAGCAACTGCTCGACGTCGGCCAGGTGCAGGCCGCTGGTCGGCTCGTCGAGGACGTAGACGCCACCCTTCTCAGCCATGTGGGTGGCCAGCTTGAGCCGCTGTCGCTCGCCGCCGGACAACGTGGTGAGCGGCTGGCCGATGCTGAGGTAGCCGAGGCCGACGTCGGCGAGCCGCTCCAGGATGGCGTGCGCGGCGGGCGTGCGCGCCTCACCGGCGCCGAAGAACTCCCCGGCCTCCGCCACCGACATCGCGAGCACCTCACTGATGTCGCGGCCGCCGAGGTGATATTCCAGCACGGCCGCCTGGAACCGCTTCCCCTCGCAGTCCTCACAGGTGGCGGAAACCCCCGCCATCATCCCCAGGTCGGTGTAGATGACCCCGGCCCCGTTGCAGGTGGGGCAGGCCCCCTCGGAGTTGGCGCTGAACAACGCCGGCTTCACGCCGTTGGCCTTAGCGAACGCCTTCCGGATCGGGTCGAGCAAGCCGGTGTACGTCGCCGGGTTGCTCCGCCGCGAGCCCCGGATCGCCCCCTGGTCGACCGACACCACACCCGACTTGGCGGGGATCGACCCGTGCAGAAGCGAGCTCTTACCGGAGCCGGCGACGCCGGTGACGACGGCCAGCACCCCGAGCGGGACGTCGACGTCGACATCGCGCAGATTGTGCTTCGACGCGCCGCGGATCTCCAGCTTGCCGGTGGGCTTCCGCACCGTCTCTTTAAGGGAGGCCCTGTCGTCGAGATGACGACCGGTGACCGTGCCGCCGGCCCGCAGCCCCTCGACGGTGCCCTCGAAGCAGACACTGCCGCCCGCCGCACCCGCGCCGGGGCCGAGGTCGACGACGTGGTCGGCGATCGCGATCGTCTCCGGCTTGTGCTCGACGACGAGCACCGTGTTGCCCTTGTCCCGCAATCGCAGCAGCAGGTTGTTCATCCGCTGGATGTCATGCGGGTGCAGGCCGACGGTCGGCTCGTCGAACACGTAGGTGACGTCGGTGAGCGAGGAGCCGAGGTGGCGGATCATCTTGACGCGCTGCGCCTCGCCGCCCGACAGCGTGCCCGCCGGCCGGTCGAGCGAGAGATAGCCCAGACCGATCTCGATGAACGAGTCGAGAGTCCGCTGCAACGTCGCGAGCAGCGGCGCCACCGACGGCTCGCCGAGGCCACGGACCCATTCGGCCAGGTCGCTGATCTGCATCGCGCAGGCGTCGGCGATGCTGATCCCCTTGATCTTCGACGATCGGGCAGCCTCGCTGAGCCGGGTGCCGTCGCAGTCGGGGCAGGCGGTGAAGGTGACCGCTCGATCCACGAACGCCCGGATATGTGGCTGCATCCCCTCGCGGTCCTTGGAGAGGAACGACTTCTGGAGCTTCGGGATCAGCCCCTCATAGGTGAGGTTGACGCCGTTGACCTTCACCTTCGTCGGCTCGCGGTGGAGGAAGTCGTGCATCTCGGCTTTGGTGAACTTGCGAATTGGCTTGTCCGGGTCGATGAAGCCCGACTCCGCATAGATCTTCACCGTCCACCAGCTGTCCGTCTTGTAGCCGGGGATGGTGATCGCGCCCTCGGAGATCGACTTGGAGTCGTCGAAAAGTTCGGTGAGGTCGAAATCGGAAACCGTGCCGCGGCCTTCGCAACGCGGGCACATGCCGCCGGTGCGGGTGAAGGTCTGCTTCACCGCCTTGCTGGCACCACGTTCGACGGTGATCGCCCCACTCGCCCGGACCGTGGGCACGTTGAAGGCGAACGCCCCGGGTGAGCCGATGTGCGGCGTCCCGAGCCGGCTGAACAGAATGCGCAGCATCGCGTTGGTGTCGGTGGCGGTGCCGAGCGTGGAGCGGGGGTCGGCGCCCATCCGCTGCTGGTCGACGATGATCGCGGTCGTCAGCCCTTCGAGCACGTCCACCTCGGGCCGGTCCAGCGTCGGCATGAAACCCTGCACGAAGGCGCTGTAGGTCTCGTTGATCAGCCGCTGCGACTCCGCGGCGATCGTGTCGAACACCAGGGAGCTCTTGCCCGAACCGGAGACGCCGGTGAACACCGTCAACTGGCGCTTCGGGATCTCGACGCTGATGTCCTTGAGGTTGTTCTCACGTGCCCCATGCACGCGGATCACGTTGTGGCTGTTGAGGGTGTGCAGCGCAGGCGACTGCTCATCCGTGGGCATGGTTATCGTGTCTCCATCTGTACGGCGGGGCCGCCTTCACGGCCTCCGTCGGCGTCGCCTGGCTGGACCCGAGTAGTTTATGTCCGTTTGTCCGAATATTTGCCGTTAAACGGGGTCGGGGCAACGGTCACTGTTTACCTGATCAGTGGTGTCGTTACGAGACCGACGCCGGACGCGGCAGAAGCCACGCCCGGCGTGAAGTCCGCAGGCGGCCAATGGTCTTCGCGCCGGGTGTCCTGTCCGCCGGATCTCGACACGGCGGGGACTACGCACCGGGCGGTACGGCGAAGCCGGCGCACACGAGCCATGCCGGTTGGCGTGGTGTGGCGTGGTCCCTTCACGCCGATGTGCTTGGTGTGGCGTGGCCCCTTCAGGCCGCGTTGAACCGGATCAACCCGATTCTGTCGATCTTGAGGGGGCCGGCTTGGGCAGCTGAAGGGGGGCGGATGCGGTGCTCCGTACCGCAGGCTGGTCGGTGATCTCGACCTTGGACTTTTGAGGCATGCAGGCGCTGGGGGGTTGGCCCGCCGCTCAGGGCTGCTGGTTGATGCGGATCATGTTGCCCGACGGGTCGCGGAAGGCGCAGTCGCGAATGCCGTAGGGCTGGTCGGTCGGCTCTTGAACGACTTCGGCGCCCTTGGCCTGCAGGCGCTCGAAGGTGCCGTCGACGTCGGTGCTGGCCAGGACGATGCTGGCGTAAGTGCCCTTGGCCATCATCTCGGCGATGACGCGGCGCTCGTCCTCGGTGACGGCGGGGTCGGCGGCCGGCGGATGCAGGACGATGGAGGTGCCGGGCTGGTTGTGGGGGCCGACGGTGATCCACCGCATCCCGCCGTATCCGACGTCGTTGCGCACCTCGAAGCCGAGAGTGTCGCGATAGAAGGCCAAAGATGCGTCGGGGTCGTCGTGGGGGAGGAAGGTGGAGTAAATGGTGACGTTGTTCATGGCGGTCACGCTAGTCGCGGCTTGGTAATCCGCGCTTCTCGATTCCTGACCGGTCTGGTCACCTGTTTGGCCACGCACGATGGCATCTCTTCCGTCATGCCTGTCGTCTCGCGCCGGTAGGCGCTGGGGGACATGCCGACCAGTTCGGTGAAGCGGGTGCTGAAGGTGCCCAGGGATGAGCAACCGACGGCGAAACAGACCTCGGTGACGCTGAGGTCGCCGCGGCGCAGCAGTGCCATCGCGCGTTCGATGCGCCGCGTCATCAGGTAGCCGTAGGGCGACTCGCCATAGGCGAGCCGGAACTGGCGGCTGAGGTGCCCGGCCGACATGTTCGCGCCGCGGGCGAGCGCCTCGACGTTCAGGGGCTGCGCGAACTCCCGGTCGATCCGGTCGCGGACGCGACGCAGTCGCACGAGATCGCGCAGGTGCTGTTCCGGGGTGGATCTGCTGGTCACATGCGCATCGTACGTTGGGGCGGGGACGTTTTACGCCGTCAGCGCCCCACCTCGCCCTGTGTCTGCTTTATTGTGATTTGTCTGATATGTCGTCGGCTTGCCGAGGCCCCGTGTGTTGTCGGAGAGTCCGGCTGGTGCGGCGCGTGCCACGCCCGCCCCTGTCGCGGGGCGAGCGTTCACGGCGCGTTTTGGTTCAGGGCGCGAGCGTCCACGCGGAGTGGTGCTGGGCGAAGCCGATGTGCGGGTAATAGTCCGTGGCCGCCGGCGCCGCCAGCAGCACGATCTTGGCCTGCGGGGCCTCGCGTTGCGTCGCCTCGATGAGGGCGCGGCCGATTCCCGCCCGCTGATGATCACGGCTGACGGCGAGGTCGGATAGATAGGTCGTGTAGCAGAAGTCGGAGATGCTCCTGGCGATGCCTACCAGTTCGCCGTCGATCCGGCATGTCACGATGAGATTGGCGTTGCGGATCATCGAGGTGAAGCGGGTGACATCCCCGACGGGGCGGCGTTCGCCGAGCCCGGAGGCGTGATAGAGGGCGAGAACCTCGTCGACCTCAAGGTCGCCGCCTTCAACGCGTTCAATCTTCCATGCCGTCACGGGGGCCTCCGGTCGCCGCAGGGTCGTGTCTTGTAAATCAGCAAACGCTCGGGATGAAGAGGGTGGTCCTTCATCGCCACATGAGAATCCTCCCCTGAGTCGGCGGCATGGTTCGCAGCGGGCTCGAAGGGCGGCGTGGGAGCTTTATTAAGACGTACTGTCACTGAGACTTCAACCTGTTTTCGAGAGGCAGTGCCATATAATGCGTTAGTGCCGAAGGTTTGGACCGACACGATCGAGGAGCATCGTCGCGCGGTGCGCAACGCGACCCTTGACACCACGGCGGCACTGGTCGCAGCGCACGGGCTCGCGTCGGTCACGATGACGCAGATCGCCAAGGAGACCGGCATCGGGCGCGCCACGCTTTACAAATACTTCCCCGATGTCGAATCCATTCTGGCCGCCTGGCACGAGCGTCAGGTCAACGTCCATCTGGAGCATCTCGCCAAGATCAGAGACCACTCGGGCGACGTGAGTGCCCGGTTGGAAGCCGTGCTCACGGCTTACGCCTTCATCAACCACGAGCACCACGACACGCAGCTCGTCGCGCTTCTGCACCGAGGTGATCACGTCGCCAGGGCGCAACGTCAGCTTCACGATTTCGTCTGCGACCTGCTGGCCGAAGGCGCGCGGACCGGCAGCCTGCGTGACGACGTCGCCGCCGGCGAGCTGGCCACCTTCTGCCTCCACGCCCTGACCGCGGCCGGCAGCCTTCCCTCCAAGGCCGCGGTTCGCCGGCTGGTCGCGGTCACACTCGCCGGGCTCCGCCCCCCGCGCTGATCGCCTGCCTCTCCGAACGCTTCCCGGGGCCGTTGTAGCCTTTCCCCATGGAGCCCGGCGATCGCGAAAGGTTGCGCGAGACCTTCACCGAAGACGCCGAACTCTACGATCGGGCGCGTCCTGGTTATCCACCGGAGCTCTATCACGACCTAGACCGTCTGGCAGGGATGCGGGCGGGAGCCCGGGTGCTGGAAATCGGCTGCGGCACCGGGCAGGCCACAGTTCCGCTGGCCCGGCGAGGATGCAGGATCACCGCTGTGGAGCTCGGCGCGGCCATGGCCGACCTGGCCCGCCGCAACCTCGCGGAATTCCCGTCCGCCGAGGTGGTGACGGCGGTCTTTGAGGAATGGCCGCTCCCCGAACGGCCTTTCGACGCCGTGTTGTCGGCGACCGCCTTCCATTGGCTCGACCCCGCGGTGCGCATGGAGAAGTCGGCCGACGCTCTTCGCATGGGAGGCGCGTTGGCGACGGTTTCCACGCACCACATCGCCGGTGGCAGCACCGACTTCTTCACCGAGGTGCAGCACTGCCACGAGAAATTCGACCCGTCCACTCCTCCCGGACTTCGCCTGCCCAGCCCCGCTTGCGTCCCCGTCGACAGCGACGAAGTCGATCGTTCGCCACGTTTCGGGCCGGCGGTCTTCCGCCGCTACGAGTGGGAGCTGTCGTATTCCACAACCCAATACCTCGACATGCTGCGGACCTACTCCCCCAACCGAGTGCTTGCCCCTGAGGCACGGACCGGCATGTTGACGTGCATCGGCTCTCTGATCGACCACCACTATGGCGGCCGTGTCACCAAGCGCTACCTGACCGAACTCCGAGTCGCCTACCGCGTCCGGTGAGCTCCGGGCGGCAGCGGCTCGTCGACTTCAGGCATGAGCACAGGTGACGGAGCGGGGCTACTCCACCCACCACCAGCCGTCTCCGATATGACGGACCGGTTGTCCGAGATCACCGGAAGCGGTCTGCACGGTCGTTTTAGAGTTCGGCCGCATCGGCAGATGAGCGATGCCCAGGCCGATTTCCGCCCGCCAGTCTTCGTACACCGGAAGATAGAGGATCGCCCCTTGCCGCCGTATCTCGCCGTCTATCGATAGATAGTCCATCCACCAGGGCGCGGTGAGTGTCTCACCCCTCTTGTGGGCGGCGACGAGCGCGGCGAGTTCATCGCGGTGCCACGAGATTTGGCTGTCGATGTAGACGGTTTCCCAGTCGGTCGTCCAAACGGTGGCACCGATGACGACCGCCGCGACCAGCGTGCACCATGCGCGACCGTGAAGCTTGAGCGACAGATATGAGATCACCGCGGTGAAGGTCCACAGCACGGCCCAAATCCAAAGCACTCCGATGACAAGCCAATTGAACAGCCAGATCACTCTGAACATCGGCAGCCATAAGTAGTAGGAGATGGCCAAGAAGCACCATCCGAGTAGCGCCATGGAGAGCGGCCATCTCGCCCACGGGGGAGCTTTCCTTGCCACGTTCACGATCGTATTGTCGCTGCGCGGACGGGCGGCCGCCACCTCACGGTGGAACGGGGAAGTAGGCTGTCTATATATAGACTGTCTACTGATAGGGAGATGATGAACCCCACGGCCCGCAACCTGCTCGTATGGCTTCATGCCCTGACCTCCTTCGCGTGGATGAGTCAGGCACTCGCCCTATTCGCCCTCAGCGTTTACAGCGTGACCACCGGTGACCGCACGGGCTTTGAAATGGCGGAACTGCTGGACTCGCAGGTGCTGCTTCACCTCGCCAACGCCTCGATTTTCACCGGCCTCATGCTGTCCGCGACGACACGCTGGGGCTACTTCCAGTACTGGTGGGTGCTGAGCAAGTTCGTCATCTCCATGTCCCAGGTCTACGCCGCCATCTTCCTGCTCGGTCCCAGACTCAAGGAACTCGCCGAAGGCACGCGTGACGCGGACTCATTCCTCCTGGTCGGCACCTTGCTCATGGTGTCCGCCATCGCCTTCCAAGGGTGGTTGTCGATAGCCAAGCCGTGGAAACGCACCCCTTGGACGGGGAAACTCATCAAACCGCCCGCGGCGCCTGCCTGGGTGATCTGCTACGTGCTATTGGTGCCTCTCCTGGATTACTTACTCGCGACTTTCGTCTTCGGGCACCCCGCACCGCTGTTCTTTATCGTCACCGCAATCTTCTACCCCTTGTGGCGTGCCCGCACCATCCGGCGTACGGCAGGAGCGCAGCCCGCGACATGACTCATGCGTGACCACGCGCTCTCACGCCAATTCATTTACCGGAAAGTGGTCGGAGCCGGTCGATTCGTCTCCCCATGAGGCGAGTCATCGGCCGTCCCCTACAAGACGGTAGCGCTACGGGGACGACCGGCCGGTGCCGCTGTCCGGACGTCGCTCGACCGCGAGGCTAATGCCGTACGGAATGGAAAGAGTGGATCGGCTGTGCTCAGGCCGGCGTCGGCTCCTCGCTGGACGGCGGTGTGCCCGTCAGCGACTTGAGCAGGTGGACATCCTCATGGCCGCCGGGAATGCCTTGCAGGCGCCCGGTCACGACATAGCCGTGCCGTTCATAGAAACCCGGCGCCTGAAACGAGTAGGACGAGACCGCGACACGGTCGCAACCGCGCCGCGCGGCCTCAGCCTCGGCCGCCCGCAGAATCCTCCTGCCCCAACCGTCTCGGCGGCTGCCCTCCCTCACCCACATCAAATCGACGAGGCACAGGCTTCCCCAGGTCCACGCGGTCAGTCCGCCGACGAGTTCCCCGCCGGGATCGGTGACCTTGACGGAGAACTCACCCCGCTCGGCGCCGGCGGTGGCCGCGGTGTTGAAGGCGGTGAGTTCGTCGTCGAGTCGCTGATTCAGCTCGTCGTCGCGTCCGCCGACGCTCAGACTGGGGCCGGGGCCAGGTTGTGCGGTCATATCGCCGGAGTATGCCAGTGGGGTCGCGACGTTCTCACGTGGTTTTCCGCGCATCTCGATCGCCGCTGCCCACACCCAAACCGATCGCGGGCAGGATCGCCTGATCGACGATCGCCTCCAAACCGGCCTGGTCGGGGGGGGAACCGGTGTCGAGCAATCGCTTGGTGACCAAGGCCTCGCCGATCTCGACCACGACCGGGGTGAGTAGGTCGGCGGAGAAATGGCCGCGCTCGGCGTAGTGCCGCAGCACGGTGCTGGTGAAAGTGCCTCCACGCTTGTCGAAGACGTTGTCGAAAAGGGCCTGCATCACTTTCGGTGTGCGTTGAGGGTCGCTGAGGATCGCGCCCACCGCCCGGCCTCCCGGGCTGAGCACCCACGTGATCATGAGCTGAAGGGCCCGGATCAGATCGCCCCGGAGATCGTCGGCGACGACGGTCGGCTGCTCGACCGGGTGCTGGTGGTAAAGCGCGTCGAGGAGCACTTCGATCGGCTCTGACCAGCGACGATACAGCGTGGTCCGGGCCGCAGAAGCCCGTTTGCCGATGCCGTCCATGGTCAGCCGTCCGACGCCGACCTGCGCCACTTCCTCCAGCACCGCGGCGTAGATCGCGCTCTCCAACTCCTCGCCACGCCGCCGTGTGCGGCCGCCGGGATCATTCATGGTCGCCCCTTGCTTAGATACGCGGTTGTAGCTTACCTTGGGTGCCACAAGCTACAGTCATGTATCTAAGTTCGGAGCGATCATGTCCACCGAAACATCAGCGGTTCCCAGGGCGACGCCGCTGACCAGGCGGTCCCTGGCCCCCGATCTGGCACGAGGCGTGATGCTGCTGCTCATCGCGCTGGCGCACGCGCACATCTATCTTTCAGTGCGGTCGGCGGGCTTCCGCGGCTATTCCAAGGACGGCGACACCGTTGACCGCTTCGTGGCCGGTGCCCAAGTGCTCCTGGTCGACGGGCGGGCGCTTCCCCTGTTCGCCGCCCTGTTCGGTTACGGGCTCGCCCATCTCGCCCAGCGGCAGACCGACGCCGGCCGGGATTGGCCTCAGGTGCGCAAGCTGCTGCGCAGGCGAAGCCTGTGGTTGTTCGCCTTTGGTCTCTGTCATGTGCTGCTGCTGTTCTTCGGTGACATCTTGGGGGCCTATGGCCTCATCGGTCTGATGTTCGTGGGATTCATCCGGCGCAGCGACCGCGCACTGCTATGGGCGGCAGTGGTCGGCTTGGTGCTGCACGTGGCGGTCCTCTTCCCACTCGGCCTGGTCACCGTCACCTTTGAAAGGACCATGAGCCCGACTGCGATGGCGGAGCCGATCGAAGCGCTAGTCTCGCGGCTGACCGTGTGGTCCATGATGACGCCTACCTACCTGGTCGTCTCCGTCCTGCCCACTTTCTTCCTCGGCATCTGGGCGGCCAGGCGCCGCCTGCTCGACCACCCCGGCCTGCACCGAGCGCTCCTGACCAGGGCGGCGACGCTGGGCGTGGGCACGGCAGTCGCCGGCGGACTCCCGTTGACGCTCATCGACACCCAGCTCTGGTCACCCTCCGACATGATCTCCGTGACCGCAAACACCGTGCACAGCCTGACCGGAGTCGCGGGCGGTGTGGGCTACGCCGCCCTGTTCGCTCTCCTGGCAGACCGCACCACCGGCCATCCCGGGCCGATCGCCAAGGCTCTCGCCGCGTGCGGCCAATGGTCCCTGACCTGCTACCTGCTGCAATCGGTGCTGTTCGTCGCCATCTTCACCCCCTACCTCGGCGGCCTCGGCACCAAGGTCGGCGACGCCGCCGCATCCGGCATCGCCGTGATCGTCTGGCTGGCCACCGTGCTCCTCGCCGCCTCCCAGGCCCCCCGCGGCCGCCGCGGCCCGGCCGAAAGCCTGCTCCGACGCTTGACGTACGGCAAAGCCAAGTAGGCCCGTCCGGCCCGGCAGGGGCCGGTGTCGCCAGAGGCGGCAGGCCGCGACCGACGGCGGCGAGGAGTGCACGCGGCCCGATGCCCCTTGTCAGCGCACAAGATCGAGCGTGGTTTTGTCGGTGACGGCGACTAGCCTCGAAGACCGGTGAACGGAGGGATCGATCATGGCAGCGGTGACCTCACGCGACGGCACCCACATCGCCTTCGAAAGGGTCGGCACAGGGCCCACACTCATCCTGGTCGACGCTGCCGGAGGTTTCCGTCGAAACGGACCCATGCCCTCCCTCGCCGAACACCTCGCCGGCAGCTTCACCGTGGTGACCTACGACAGACGCGGACGTGGTGAAAGCGGCGACACCTTGCCTTACGCGGTGGACCGCGAGGTGGAGGACCTGGCGTCCCTGATCGGGGCGAACGGAGGGGCGGCCTTCGTCCACGGCTTCTCCTCCGGCGCCGCTCTGGCTCTGCTAGGAGCGGCGGCCAGGCTGCCGATCTCAGCGTTGTCGCTCCTCGAACCCCCGATCGTCCTCGACCAGCCCCCACACGACGACGACCTCGCCGCCGAGATCGAGGCGCTCGTCACCGCCGGCCGCCGCGCCGACGCGGTCGAGCACTTCAGTGTCAGCATCGGTGTCCCAGCCGAGATCATCAAGGGGATGCGCCAGGCCCCGTTCTTCCCGCTGATGGAAAGCGTCGCCCACACGCTCGCCTACGACTGCCGGATCACCCCTGCCGTCACCCGCGCCACCCTGACGTCCGTCACCGCGCCCAGCTTGGTGATCAGCAGTGAGGCCAGCGACGACCGCCTCCGCGGCTGGGCACAAGCCGTGGCGGCGGCGCTCCCCGAGGGGCACCACCTGGCCTTGAAGGGGGAGTGGCACGGTGTGCCCAACGAGACCCTGGCTCCTGCCTTAACCGACTTCTTCCGTCACAGCGCTTGAGGGGCCGGCAAGTCCCTCACGGTGCCTGCTCCCCGAGGGGCATCGCGGCACATGGGGCGGGGTTCGCGCCGAGTAGTCTCGCAGAGGTGTATGAAATGATCATTCCCATCCTCCATGTCAAAGATGCCGGGGAGGCAGTCGGCTGGTATGAACGGCTGGGCTTCACCAAACAGTGGGAGCACCGTTTCCAGCCGGATTTTCCGGCTTTCGTGGAAGTCGCACGCGGTGATATGCGGATCTACTTGTCCGAGCACAAGGGTGACGCCCGCCCCGGCACGTTGATCTATCTCAAAGTTCGCGACGTCGACGCCATCGCGGCCGAGTTCGGCGTCGATGTGCAGGAAGTCCCATGGGCCCGCGAGATCGAAATCCAGGACCCCGACAGCAACCGGCTTCGCGTGGCGACACCCGGCGAGAGCGATTGACCGGACCTGGATGAACGGCGCACTTGCGCGCTGCGGTGCGATCGAGAAGACCGAGGGGAACACATGATCCGGCCGGCTCAAGCCGAGCCGGATCGTGATGCCGAGGGCCTCGCCAACGTCAGGAACCCTGAGTCTGAGGAGGCTTGATCCGTACACGCTCCGCAGGGCGGCTCTCGATGTCGCCAAGTTGTTCGAGGACTGTCTTCCGCAGGTCGTCATAGTCGTGGAAGTAGTAGTCGTTGAACAGCGTGTAGCCGGTCCACATCAGATTGGCGCAAATCTGAGGCGGCACCTCGCCGGTCGCCGCGCCCATGCCGACCAGTGCGACCGATGTGATGCTGCCCGGGGCCTTCTCGTTCTGCATATGGATGGCCTGGAAGGCTGCCGTGCACGCCAGGGCCACGTTCAGCGTCTCGCTGACGTTCTCCGCCACGTGCACCATTGTCGGGGTCGAGATCAGGAACTTCGGAGTGGCCGCTCCGGACGGCACGCACACGGCACTTCCCACCGGCAACGCTTCCCCGAACTGGCTGCGAATGGCGCGCCGAACGCGCACTTGGATCCCGGCCCCGAGGTGGTCCTTGATGACCGCGTCGACGCCGCCGTTCATCTGCGCACGCGAGTTGGTCGGGGTGACCCACGCGTCGACCTGCTGGTTGAGGATCGACCCCTGGTAGATCTCGATCTCGGGGGTGTCGGCGAACGCTGCCCGCCACGCCTGCACCACATCGGCGTTGATCGGCCTGGGGCGCAGTCCGGACATCGTGCCCGTCCGCGAACTCACCTTCCAGGCGCTCAAGCCGAACCCGCCGCACAAATGGAAGGTCGTCGTCTTCGGCCAGAACCCTTACCCGCGGGCCGAGAGCGCCACCGGCATCGCCATGTTCGACAACACCTTCCACGACTGGAAGGACAGTCAGTTCGGCAGGGTCGTCTCCATCCGCTGCATCATCAAGGCCGCGGCGATGTGGAAACACGGCATCCCCAAGAAGACGCCGATCGCCGACATCCGCGCACTTCTGAAAGAGCACGACACCGTGCAGCCGCCGGAGTGGTTCCAGGCGATGCTTACGCAGGGGGTGTTGCTCCTGAACGCGGCCCTCACCGCGAGCGGCGACGGGGCGATGACCACCGACCAGCACACCACGTTCTGGCGTCCGGTCGTCGAAAAAATCGTCGAGGAAATCCTGAAGGCCAAGCAGGAGGCCGAAGATGAGGAAGACCGGGGCGTCGTCTTCGCGTGGTGGGGAGCTCACGCACGCAACCTGAAAGCAGTTGTGCTCCGGCTGCAGCAGAAATATCCCGGGGTGGAGGTCCGCCATATCGACCACCCCAACCCCGCGGCCCAGGGCGACATCTTCTGCGACGGAAACCATTTCGCCGCGGTGAACGCCGCACTCAACGCGCTGGGAGCCGACGACATCGACTGGCTGCCCGGCAAGGGGTGGAACAAGGAGGCGGCGGAAGCCGGCGGGACGGACGCGGACACGGTCGACCGCATGGGGGCGTTCATCGCCTCCACCATGGAGCTGCACAAGCTCTACCTCGAACGCCTCGCCAGCGTTAAGGACGAGGGGCTGATCCTCCCGGCCATCACCGGCGTGTTCGACACCCCGCTCATGGACTTCCGGGAGGCCATCGCCCCGGTGGCGAAGTTCTTGTCGGGTCTCGACTGGCATGTGGACCAGTCGCACGACTTCGGCGTCATACAGTCGAAGAAAAAGACCGACAAGCTGTCCGCCGACGAGGTCGCGGCCCTCTACCTGTACACCTGTGAGTCAGCTTTCTACCGAGAGATCAACGCCAACCTCCGCAACCCCGACCGAACCAGGATCCTTCCGTACCTCCCGTATTTGCGCCTCTTGTTCTCGGCGGTGTCGCGTCTGCCTGTCCGCCAGGAACCGCTATGGCGCGGTGTGTCCCTGGACCTTCGCTCGCAATACCCACTCGGGCGGACCGTGACATGGTGGGGAGTGTCCTCGTGCACGTCGAAGCTCAGCGTGGCCAAGGCATTCCTCGGCAGCCGCGGCAAGCGCACTCTTTTCGAGGTGATCCCGATGCGAGCTGTGGGCATCCGGCGTTTCTCCGCCTTCACCGGCGAGGAGGAATTCATTCTCGCTCCCGGCACACAACTCAAGGTGACCGACGTGAAAAACGAACGCGGTGGCCTGTGCACCGTCCAGCTCACCGAACTGGAGGAGCAGGGCCTGGTGGCCTGAGCATCCGTTTCGGTACGGCGAAAGCCACGGTTGTCAGCCGGCGGCCGAAGCAGCAGGCAGCGCGGCCTCCTCGACGGGATGCAGGCCCCGATCAAAAGCTGTCTGCGTAGGCCGCCACCGTGGCTAGCGATCAAGGAACGGCAAGGCCAAGGTGGGAGCCGCGCTTTCCGCTCAGACGGATGACTGTGCGGGGGCGCGGCCCACATCGAGGTGACTGCCACGTTCATTCGATTCACTCAAACGGCGGAGAACCGCCCCGGAGCAACTCGCGCCTGTCTTCAGAAGACCTCTCGGTGATGCGGGCGGTGGGGTGCCAGGCGCATGCGCCTCGGCCAGGAGACACCGTTCTCCAGGACTGCTGGCGGGAACGACATGGTGTGTTCACTCGGTCGACATGCTGCGGCAGAGATCGCCCCGGCGGACGCCAAAGCCACTCACATGGAGTCGATTCATGTCTGGTGTGCGGTTCCTTCGGTGGTGCCCGACCGGGTGGTTCTACCGGTCGGAGCAAGGCCGGCGATAGTTGCGGCGAGGATGGGCAGCCCGATGGCAAGAGCTGCGATTATCAACCATGGGGTGTCGAAGGCTGCCCGCGGGTGTGGATCCCAGGAAACCGAGGCCGTCATCGGCCATGCCAATAACAACCCGACTGTGCATCCGGCGGCTGTGCCCATCGCCGTGCCGCACGCCGCGCCAAGACCCACACGATATGCGGAGAACAACCGGAGGGGCATGGCTGAGTTGCCGGCCCGCTATAGAACACGTCTCGATCGGGAAGCGGCGGCCGTCCTGCCCGGCGCAAACAATGCCACCAAGAGGGCGATGGCGACCGCGACGGCGACGTAGATCAGCCAATCGGTCGGGGCCTGGAATTGGTATTCCGCCCTGCTCTGCGCAATTGTGGCCGACGTGGTGATGAGTAACGTGATCGCCAGGGCTGTGGAAATCATCGTAGCCGCGACCATAGGAGCCGTCCGGCGACGATTACCGGCAATGTCAAGCGCTGCCAGGCGAATCGGCGGCGACAGCCGTACAGCGAATCTTCCAAGCTCTCCCAACAGCCATGGGGTGAACGGCCCCAAGCCGAGAAGTAATAAACCACCTCCTATCATGGCCCCCAGCATGTACAAAGCCTTTCCGAAACCGTAATAGTGCACATCCTCGTGCGTGAACCATGCGATGAGCACCATCAGCACGATGGCGAACAGCGACAGAACCGATGCCCTGACCAGGTAGGGCCGCTCCACGCGAGCATGGCGACTGTCCGGGACCGATCGCCTCGTAAGTCCTATAGAGCCGAGCGCAAGTCCGAGAGGAATGCCCAGGATCACGATCAGTGCCAAGATGATCTCTGTCACGGGAGAATGGTACGTACTCCCGAACGGCACCGTGTGGAAAAGAGGCTCGAATCGAGAAACGATGCCGGGAAGCGACGGCGAGTGGGAGGCATGGAACTTCGCCTCCTGGTTCCCAGGCGCGATTCGCTACCGATCCTGGTCCGCAAAAGCGGGCGTTCAACCCCGGTTTGGAGGAGGAGAGCACCCGCCCAGGGCGAACTGTTTGTTGTATGGCGCACGCCCACGTGGCGGTCCCTTGTCACTGCCTGACGATCGGCCGCTCTCAGGCGGTCCGCGACTTTCGGCGGATCTTGATGTCACGCATGTCCGTTACTGCGATCTTCAGGATCTCGTGCGGGCACCCATACGTGTCCAGCGCTGCCATGGCTCCCAGGGCCGCCTCATCCTCGCCGTCACCCTCTCCCGCAGACACCTGGCAGCGGAAGGTGAATGCGGACACGCTCTGGTCGTGGGTGAACGTGCCGGCTTCGGTGTAGGCCGTGCCGCCTGCGGCCAGCACAGCGGCTCGGTCGTCCTCGCCGAGCGCCTGGAACTTGCCCCTGATGGTCACCCTGAACATGAGTTTCCCTCCCGTGTGGCATAGGTGAGGACGCGCTCGCTGAGGAGTCCCTCGACGGTGTCCAGGAGGTTCACCAGGGCAGTGGAAATGGCATCGGAAGACTCACCCAAAGCCGCCCGCTGCCCGACTTCGGTGTAAACGAGCGCGTGCAGACTCCCGATCTGCCAGGCCACCACGCGCGGCAGCAGATCATCCTGCTTCGCCCCGGTCTCCTCGGCCAGCGCCAGGGTGAGAGCCTCCGTCATGTCCCGCCCGAGATCTTCCAGGCGGGCGGCCAGCGTGGGGGCCGCCCTCATCATCTCCAGCACCCGTCCAAATCCCGGGCTCAACCCGACCTTGCGGTCGCGCCGCCGTACGGCACTGCGAAGCTCGGCCAACACCGCACCCGCTGCCGACTGCCCGACCGGCCGCTGCCGGACGATGTCGGCCAGTCGCTGCACGGACGCCTCTTCCGGTGGGAGGACGAGATCCTCCTTGCAGGCGAAGTAGTTGTAAACGGTGTTGACCGACACTTCGGCCGCCTCGGCAACCTCGGCGATGGTGACCTTGTCGAAGCCGCGCGCCACGAAAAGACCGACGGCCACCTCGGAGATGCGCTCACGCGTCTGCCGCTTCTTCCGCTCTCGCAGCCCCTCAGACATGCTTGGAGTGTACTGAAAATTTGGAGTCGACTCCAAATTAGTCCCATCGCCCTCTGGAGCGTCGACGCAGTCGTGCCGGTAGGAGTTCGCTCGGAGAGTCCGGCCGCTGGAAGCGGAGTCGCAGGTGGGCGGTATCGCTGGCGGTGTCGACTTCGAGCCGTTCGCGACCTGATGACAGACGACATGTTCCTCGAATTTACGTCGTGTTATCTATTCCGCGTCGCTCTCTTCCCAGGCATATTGCGGGTCCAACGGCGGTGAGTTTCCCATCGATTCCCACTTAACGCCTGTCGTGTGAAGAATGCGACGGGCGTGGGACAAGTGCGTATGCGAAGATATTTCTATGAAGGCGAAACCGCTTTTAACGGTGACGGTCCTCGGTATGGCCATACTGGTCACAGTGGCTGCGATCGCGACGGTGGCAATTGTGTTCGGCGCTTCTCCGCAGCCCGCGAGTGGCCCGCCAACTGCCGCCCTGACACCCGTGGTCGCCACGGGTTCGGCGCCGTCTCCGCAAGACGTGGGACAGACCGACAGCCAGCCCGGGGACGCTGCCGGAAAGGATTTACAAGAGGAAGAGGAAGATCTCGGTCCGCGGCACCCCGCTGGGATGGCCTTGCCCCTTGAGATCGGACAGGCGACACGCGACGCACTCGCGGCTGCAGCGAGGGCCTCCGGCCCCTCCGGCCGGGCAACCGACGTTGCCACTGGGGGCACTATCTACTACGGCATTATCTATGGCAAGACGAAAGCCGCTGATGTTTATCACACTATCGCGTCGCTGAAGGACGGTATTTACCACTGGACTCGGCAGGGTGATGGGAAATGGAAGTATGCAGGCGTCTACGATGCGCGTGTATGTGACCCTCCCGTGCCCGCGCGCTTGTACAGAGCCTGGGGCCTCACCTTGAACACCGACTCACCGGAAGCGCCTGCCAACACCGCCTGTCCTCGATGACAACGACCTCCTGTGTTCACCCTGGTCTGGCCATACGGCGTGACCCCGGGTCTTATCCGTGTTGAAACGCGTGCTCGCCGGCCTGGACGTGGGCAACCTATACGTCGAAGCCGCGGCGGAGCTGGGCGACCCGGCACTCGACTAGCGGCGGGCCCACCATCTCCGAGTGACAAGCCCCGCCAGCACGGCACCGGTTGTATTCAAGATGACATCGTCCACAGAACTTACCCGCTCGATCCGTAAGACGTATTGCAGGATTTCGACCGAGAGCGAGGCGGTGGCCGCGACAGCGGCGACCGCTGTGATTGAGGCGAAGCGTGCCGAACGGACCGGGAGCATCGCACCGAGTGCCGAAAAGACCAGGAGATTACCTACGATCTGTACGAACACCGCTTCCGGTGGCATCCGCGCGATCTGCTCCCCCAGGTCGACCAGAGGGATAAGTTGCACACTCTGCCCGCTCCCGGGCGTGAGGATCATCCAGAGCCACGGAGCGGTGCCGACCACGACGGCGACATCCGCGACTGCCGTGCGGCGGGGAGCGGGGTGCTCTCGGCGAACGCGGTGACGCGTGAGGACAAGCGCGACGAGCGCCGCTAGAGGGAGGGCCAGGGCAGCCGCGAGGACGACCAGCCCCCACGTGTCCCATACCTGGTGCATCGGATCATGATGGCAGGCACTTCGCACGATGTGCGGTCCCCGCCTGCCCCTGCAGGCTTCCGGGCTTCCGGGGCAAAGGGCTGGAGAACCTTGTCGAGTCTCGAAGTCGGCACGACGAGTGGCCTCCGGCCACTGAACCAGGCACGCTGATCAAAGCATGGCCGGGAGTTGTTGTGCACCGTGCGTGCTTCGCCTTGCCTGATCACCCCTCCGCCGCTGGACCGTCCGAAGTGGAAGCGGCGCCGGTCCGATTCGGCTCGCTGGAGACGGTGGCCACGTCTGGGATGATCAGGCTTCCTGGTCACCCGCCCCTTTTGATGCTGCTACGCGGCATGGCATTCATGCCGAAGCAGGAGTGCTCCGCTGGAGGCGGTTAAGGCTCGTCTACCACCTGGCTGCTCGCAGGTGCCGGCGCCAGGCGATATGCAATCGCCGCCACAATCAACAACAGCACGGCGGCGACGGCGAAAAGCCACCAGCTCCACGAAGCTGTGAGCAGGTTGATGAGGGCACTTACCAAGGTCGACAAGACCGCGCCAAGGGCCGCCAGCGGGGCGGGCCGAAACCAGCCCCTAGTGTGAGCGACCCGTTGTGGGATCGGGGACTGCGGCGGAGACGGAGGAAAAGGGGGATGACCGTGATCCGTCTTTCCCCCGACAACAATGTCTCCGGTGCCGCTGTGCTGAGCCTTGCCGATGCTTCCCGCCCCATACTGCTGGATGACGTCACCTCGGCCGGTGCCAGAGAGCCTCTCCGCGGGACTGGATCGCTGCATAGGGCGCGCAGACGGCTGTGGATGTCTGCTGGACTTTCCCCCGGCGACGATGTCTCCGGTGCCGCTGTGCTCTGCCTTGCCGATGCTTCCCGGTCCATGTTGAACTATGTGATCACTTTTGGTCACGGGACAACCACGTTGCCGGAACCGTTGTGCTGTGCCTTGCCGATGCCTTTTCCATATAACTGGATGAGGTCGCCTTGCACGGAGTTGATGTTGTAGATCTTGTTCACGGTGCCGGGTCGGCTGATCGCCGCAGTGATCTCCTGTACCAGATCGCCGATCTCGTTCTGGTTCGAGCCCCAGACGGCATCAAACTGCGTCCCGGCCGTATTGATGACCAATCCATACACCGGGGGTGTGCGAAGCACGGCGGTGAGCCGCCAAACCGAAATGGCCATCATGACGGCCAGGAACAGAAATTTGATCGCCTCGCCAGGGAAAAATATGCCGAGGAGCACAATGAAAACGGCTTGCGCGATGAATTTTTGCCTGGCTCTTTTTTTGTTCACCTCCAGGCTGCGCTGGCCCACGTGAGAGATGTTACCCAGTGGGTAGGCCTCTCCGCCTACCCAGAGGATGTTCTCGGCGATGCGTACCTGAACTGATGAGTAACTGAGCCGCATTCGGCTCCTTTCTCTTCTTGGAGTGACGCCGAGTCTAGGCAGGCCGGGACCTCCAGTTGGGTGAGAAAGGTAACCATTTGGCAACCGTAGGTGCCCGTCCCTCGTGCATGAGTTCACGTGTTACCTGTTCCCTGCCGGTTCGCCCTCGGCTACGGGCGCGCGGCTTTGCCGTACAGGTGCCGGTTCAACTGACAGGAGTTTTCGCCACTGCGACGACAGCGACCTAAATGGTGCCCGGATCGCCGTCGCACCGCTTGCTTGCCGACCGCCGTGAGGCCACCGGGAATGCGCGCCTGGTGATCCAAGTTGCCGACCTAGGGGGCCGGCGGCTTCGATGAACACCGTGTTTCGCTCATTTTCCACGTTCGCATGCCGACATAGGCCGGTCCCTCGAGTGCTCGTGATCGCCTTGATGACCGTATTCCTCGGGCCGCTCGCGTTGACGGGCTGCACAGGCTCGGGTGAACCGCCGCCGCTGCCGCCCGCCGGCGTTTACGAGCATGGCGCGGCGGGTGAGAACTCCCGGGCCGAGCCGGCCCCGGTCGGCGGTACGGCAGGGGCTCTCACTCGGCCGTTGGGGGAGGCCGGTTGGTTCTGTGCGCAGGTGCGGGCCAATGCGGACGGTCGGGCCATGTGGTGCCGGATCGGTCACCGTGACGAGACGGACACGCTCCATCCGCAGGTGGCCCACTTCCTGCTTGACCGCGAAGACCGGCTCGCCTGGGCGTGGTTCCCGGCCACCCAGGTGAACCATGAGCGCGATCAGGGCGATCGGGTTGCCGCGGCCGCGGCGCCTACACTGACCGCGATCTGGCCCGGCGCCGGTGATCGCATAAGGCGGGAGATGGACGATTTCAATCGCGATTTCGAGGCCCGTCCGAGATGGCGGGACGTCGATATCCCCTGGATTGGGTGGAGGGACGCGCACGCGGACTACAGCTACGACCGGCACAGCGGACTGGTCGTCTCCGCCCGGGACACCTCGGTGCGGCGGTGGCCGTTCGGTTCCGAGCACTACGCGACCACGATGAGTTCCGCTGTTGATGATCTTCTGGCCGGTGGTTATGACTGTTTCTATCCGCCCCAGCAGAGCTGCACTCGTTCCCAGTCGAACGGCTACTTCCGTGTCAGCCTCCGTGGTGATCAAATCGTCTCGGCCCAGTTCGGCATCGGCAGCCTGATCGAATCGGGGCGGCAACGACACCTGCTCAGCGAGGAATTCCCGCACGGCCTCACTTTTCTCACCGAGGCGGTCCGCCGTCCGGTCACGGACCGCATCGAACAGTCCCGGCGATCCGGCACCGGTTTCGCGGGCATCGTGGCCGGGACAATTGTGATCATCGATGCGCGCCGGGGCCGTGTCGAGGGAGATGACCTGGTGGCATACCTCGACATCCAGATCGGCGTACCGCTGGCCGCGACCTGATCGCGGCAGGTTGTGGAAGGTCCACGGCCGAACACCTTCACGCCCGGCATCCACTCTGATCAGAGCGTTCACATCGCGTTCCAGAAGCCATTCGAGCATCGTGACCGCGTCCATCCGGGCAGACTAAGGCCTCCCGCAACGCGCTGAACAAGGCGTTCACAGAGCCGATCGAAGCCAGGCCAAGGCCCGGGCGGAGGGGACTCAGTCAGGCTGATCTCGCTGGCAAGGGCCCGTCCTGTCGGTTGTCCGCCTCCCGACGCCGGGAGAGATTGACCGGCGCCATGCCCAAGAGCCGGTCCAGGCGTTCGCGATCACCGGCTGTCACGCGCCAGGAGCTCTGTACGCCACTTCCACTCGCGTGGCTTCGTCGATCTCCTCTGGCGTCAGCAGGACAGCCGTTTTCGTTCGTACCCCTCCAGACGCCGATATCGTAAGACCCAGAGCGGCCGAAGCCGCATTGCCCGGCAGATCGACGATTACATACGTGTCCGTCTCGCCGAACGCGAAATACATCTGCTCTACCCGGCCGCCGACGCTTTCCGCCATGCGCTCCACCGCCTGCCGGCGGCCGGTGCCGCCATCTTGCAGCACTCCTTTGAGGCCATCTGCGGTGTAGGTCGCCTGAATCAGGTATTTGGGCATGGTCGAGTCCCTCTTTTCGTGCCGCCACCCCACTCTGGAGCGGCGATTGCAGTCACGATCGAGGTTCTCGGCGTAGGGCGACGGTAATCCCAACCGTTGTACTGGTTTTCCCCTGTCGCACTCTGACGCTGCGAAGTCCGCACCGCTTTACATGCCATCCAAGCTCTGCTCCGGGGGTTAACCCCCGGCCCGGCCGGTGGGGTTAACCCCCGGCCGTGTTCGGGGGCATATCAGATGGTCATGGGGCGCACATTCGCCGAGGCTGGTGGACACATCACCTTTGTTCAAGCGGGCTAGTTCAAGTAGCTACGATCCCCTGATCCTCGTCTGGAGCGCCCGTTGGCGACCTTTGCAACATGTCTCAGCGCGGTGCGCGCATGGCACCGCCCGCTAGTGGCGAACGCCACGCTCATGTTCACCCTGACTTTGCTCTCTGCCGTCGCTCTGTTCGTCGACGATCGCCTGCTCATGGGCGAATCGGTCTGGGTGAAGCCGATGAAGTTCGGCTTCGCCATGGGGGTATACGGCCTGACGCTGGCGTGGCTGCTCAGCAAGCTGAGCAAGGGCAGACGTTTCGGCTGGTGGCTCGGCACCGTTTTCGCTGTCGCCGGTCTGCTGGACGTCGGCGCCGTCACTTATGCTGCCGCGCACGGGACCTTCAGCCATTTCAACACCAACGCCGAGCCCGTCGCTCAGACCGTGCGGACGGTGTTCTCCATAGGCGTCGCGCCGCTCCTGCTCATCACTTTGATTATCGCGGTCCTGGTCCTGATCCAACGCACCGGCGACCGCGCCATGACCCGCGCCCTGCGCGCCGGACTCGGGCTCGCCGTCGCCAGCATGGGCGTGGCCCTCTGGCTCAGCAACTCCGCAGGCGCGACGCCCCGCACGGTGACCGACGCCAATGGCAACCAGGTGTCCATGAAAGGCGGCCACGGCATCGGCGACCCCGACGGCAACGGAATGTTCCTCACCAACTGGAGTACGACCGGCGGTGACCTTCGTGTACCGCACTTCGTCGGCTTGCACGCCATCCAGGTGCTGCTGCTCATCGCCGCGATCCTGGGTGTACTCGCGACCCGTCATGGCTGGCTCCGCGACGAACGGGTCCGGGCCCGGCTGGTCGGTGTCGCAGGCCTCGGCTACACCGGTGTGTTCGCAGCGCTTACCTGGCAGGCGAAGCGAGGCATCCCGGTGACCCATCTCGATTGGCAGACGCTGATCGCCTTCGCGGGCGTAGCGGTGTTCACACTCGGGGCGGGCGCCGCAGTAGTCGTCGCCGCGCGTCGGCGGTCTGTGTCGCCCACCGACACGGTGCCCGCCCGGGTTTGCTCTGCCGTACCCGCGCATGACCCGCGTGCGACGCCAGAAGGGCTCGGCTCCTGACAAACCTCAACCCGCTTTCACCCGGCCGGTGCCGAAGGGGTACAGCTGCTGGATCGCCGCGACGATGTCCTGTGCCGGAGGTACTCCGAGCTCCCGGAACAGAATTCGGCTGAATTTCTCATACTGGCGTAGCGCGCTGCTGGGGTCGCCGCGGCGGGCGTGGATCTCCAGGAGGGTGCGGTTCGCGCTCTCCGACCAGGGCTCGGTCTGCACCGCGGCCAGGCCGTACGGCAGAGCCTCGGCCGGTCGGCCAAGGGAGAGCAGCCGGGCGGCGGCGGTCTGCAGGGCTTGGGCGGTGAGCATGCGCAGTCGCTCACGGCTGTCGATGACCCAGTCGTCGGACCAGCCGGCCAGCAGCGGGCGGTCGACGTCGGCGGGTGGGCCGGTCAGCTCCCCGTCGGAGGAGTCCACGCCGTAAATGGTGTCGTTTATCCAGCGTGTCAGCATCTCGACGTCCACCCCCGTGCCTTCGGAAAGGCTGAGTACATCGCCGCCTGACTCTACGATGTCACGAGTTTTCCGGGACAGTCTGGACAGGGTGGTGCGGAGGTTGGATAGTGCCTGTTGCTCGGTTCGGTCCGGCCAGAGCAGCCCAGCCGCCTGTGAGCGGGACATCGCCCCCATGATCGCCAGTGCCGCGACCAGCCTGGCCACCCCATAGGGCAATTGCAGTGCAGAGCCTCCGCAAAGTAGTCGAAACGGCCCCATGAGTCGAAGTTCGTGGACTGTCTCAGGCACCTTCGCCTCCTTCCCACGGCCCCATCCCGCTTGAGCGTATCCAGGCGCATGTGGAACGGCGGGCAGCAAGTCACAGCCGCGTTTACGTGCCGCGCCCGAAACGACATGAGGGTTCGCGCGTGGCAGTTCAGTACGGCAGTGCCCGCGGTAGGTGACGTGCCGGTGCCCTGTCTGAGGTGGTCCTGTTGCGCTGACTGGGGGCGATTGCCCAGTATCCGGGCGGCAAGATGCCATCTGTCGTGTGGTGAAGACGGCACCGTTGTGCGGCGGTTCCACGTTGGTGCTGATGCGTCACACATGGGCGACGCGACTGTCACGCCCGCATCCATCCGCGTATCGCAGAGGACAGGCTTTGTCGGCGCCATGGAAACGGGCCGCCGTGTCGACTGGTGGTCATCAGCCCGCTGCTCCATCCGCAGGAGGAACGATGAGCGACCAGTCCACTACCACCGCCGACGCAGCCGCGTTCGCCGAGGCAATAAAGCTCCCGCCGCTGCCGCCGAAGCTGCAGGCCGCAGCGGCGACCACCGAGGCGCCGGCGCAGACCAGTGGCGAGAGCGCTTCGGTCGTCGGCAACTCGATGGTGGCGTTCACCGCCCAGGTCTCACCTCAGCACAAGGACGACCTGCTGAACTCGTTCGGCCTGGCGCAGCTCTCAGCCGTCGCGCAGGGGGGCAACGCGGAGGCCGACCCCGTCGACTACTACCGCAAGGTCGTCACGGTGCTGACCAACATCGGCTACACAGGTCAGTCGATCAACTTCGCGAAATACACCACGAAAACCGCCACCGTAAAGATTGACCAGGTCGTGCTCGAAATCATGGCGGCGTTGGTCACCGCGCCAGAACTGGAGATCGTCAAGTCGGCTTTGACGGCACTGAAGGCCTCGGCCGACGCCAACGGAGCACCATGGCAGCTCTATAACAGCCAGTCCACTTCCGATAACAACGGGAGCTTCTCGATCGGTCTGGCCAACGAGACCAACAACAACGTCGCCGTCAAGGTGTCCGCCTTCCACTTCGTCGGCAACGAGACCGCGACCAAGTTCCTCTGGATGTCCTACTCGTCGACGTCGGTGGACATCCAGCAGGGGCAGAGCACACTGGTCCTCAACGACTCGGTCTACAGCGGGGTCCGGAACACCGTGTTGCAGAAGATGAGCAGCCATGCAAGCAGCTACATCGACAACCTTCCCTCGCTATAGGCAAGCCGATGGACACCATGACCGCGCTGCTCGTGGATGGCGCCTTCCTGCTGGTCGACGGCGCGCTGACGCCGCAGCAGAACCAGGACGTCGTCAACTCGGTGCTGCTGGCCAGGCTCGTCGCGGCGCAAGCCGCGGCGGGCGACGCCGGCAGCTACGTCAACGCGTTTCTCAAGGTACTCGGCAACGTCGGCTGGACCGGCACGGACATCACCAAACGCAGCATGCAGCTGGACATCGCCAAGGGCCCCAAGGGCGCCAAAGGCGTGGGGCCCGCCCCCCTGACGATCATCACGCAGGGGATGACCGAGCACATGTCCAGCGATCTCGTCAATCGGCTGGTAGCCGAGGTCTCCAACCTGGAACAGGCGAGTTCGGCGGTCCGCCAGGCATGGGCGACCAAGGCGACCCAGCCTCAGGCCCAGGCCTGCCTGCTGATCGTCGCCGCGCTGGTCAACGGCGCCCCCATGCTTGTGTACGACTACAACGAACTCACGCCGGCGAATCAGACCACGGGATATCCGTGGTCTCCGGTGACGGAGCCCAGCACGCTGACCCAGTTCAGCGGCACCGCCGTGATGAACCGGACGGTGTTCACAGCCGACTTCAGCACCACCCTGGCGAGCAAGGTGGCGTCGGCGCGCTCGGGCGCAGTCATCCCACTGCGCCCGTGACCCATAAACCGCCCACCGGAACGGTGCACATCACTCCGTTTCGCATAGAAGGCGGCTCGCCGCGGTCCGGCACAACGCAGAAAGTGGCACAGAAGGGAGAAAGCAATGCAGCTTACCCAGCAGTCAACACCCGCACCCGCCCAGAATCTACCTGCAGGGGATAACACCATGGTAACCGGCCCTATGGGCGACTGTGTCTCCGTGGTCGTGCTCTGGAATCCGGACGGCAACGGCCAATATCAAAACGTCCGCGGCTATCACGGGTCCGGCGGGTTCCAGGCCATCAACCTGAATTCGCTGTTCAATGCGGTGCCGAACGTCGCAGCTACGCGTGTCATCGGTTTCTTCACCACTCAGTCGTCGTCATCAAACGATCGCCAGCGATTCCAGGACTACTGCGCGGCGAACATCGCCAACGCCGTGCGCACCATCGCACAGGGAGGCGGCAACTATCGCGTGGACAGAAACGGCGTGTGGGCCATCCAGCAGTGATCTCGGGGGCTCCCCGAATATTCTCTGACCGGCTCTGCTTTCCTGCAGGCCATGGCAGAGACGGAGGCGGCTCTTTCCGGCTACGCCACCCCGGACAGATCACGACATCGACCGCGTCTAGCAACGAGGAGGCATTTCATGGGGGTCACCGACTGGCTGAGGAAGGCCGCGAACGTGGCCAAGGGGCACGCCGTCGAGACGGACGAAGTCCTGAAGGACGCCGAGGAGTTCGCCGAAGACCGCACGGCACACAAGTACGACCAGCAGCTCGAAGAGGGGGTGGAGGCGCTCGAACGCACCTTCAACGACGGCAAAGAAGGGAAACCCGAGCAGACGTAGAGCCAGAGGCCCTCGTGCCCACCGGCAGCGATCGGAGCGGGCAAGGCCGGCCTAGACCCCGGTAGGACATCGCTCGGATCCATACAAGGAAGGAGTCTCGTGGCCGGCAGCAGCCAAGATCAACCGATCTGGCACAGATCTGGCACACAGGTGCGAAAGCACCCTGAAAACAATCAAGGCCCGGGTCGGGACGCAACCCCTGACCTGGGCCTTCCACGACCTGGGCGTATGTCGGTCCAGCACAAGCCGTCAGCCGAGAGCGTCGAGCAACTCGCGCTCGCGCCGGGCGCTGAGGCCGGCGCGTCTTGCTTGCGAGTCGTCAGTGCGAGGAAGATGAGGAAAGGCTCAGCTCTAGATCGCATTCTGGAGCTGGGGCTTTGATGCTGAAGCGGGTGACGGGAATCGAATCCGCGCTGTCAGCTTGGGAATCATCTACTGACAGAGATGATGTAGGTGAGCACTTCCCACCGGGGTCTGACCGTCTACTGACTGACTTCCTTGCTGCCCTGAGCTGGGAATACGAGGGTGCAGGTCAGAGCGGGTCGAGTCCCCGTGACTCACCGTGAGTGACTGCGGTGCCCCGCGTGTTCTGGCGCGCATTTAGCACGGGAAACTCGCTCGCCGTCCATCACTTGAGGGCAACCTGATTGTGCTGCCGCTGGTAGGCGGTCTTGTCGGTGACGGAGTCTATGCTTCCCGGCCATGGCCAGAGATGAAACTCCAGTCGTGCAGGTCAAACAGATGGATGTGGAGGTGGATTACAGCCAGGTTTATCTCGTGGATGAGGGGTGTGAAGCGTACGGCCATTTTGCTGATATGCCGAGCCGTCCTGTGGGGATCATCCGAGTGGAGAAAGGCAACGCCCTCCTGATTGTGGGCCTCCAGTGGGGCGAGGTGGAGTTCACGGTGGCTGTCGCCGATCGGGATCCGGGGGCTGACCTCGATGGCTACGAAGACATCGTCGAGATCAGCTACGAGTCCCCGTCGGGCCGGCTTTCGCTGCAGGAGTGGGGAGGGGGGAAGACACATCCTCTTCCTCCGCTGCCCGCAGGCCCCGGAACGTATCGTTTGCGATACCACGTAAGAGGTATGGATGAAGAAGTCTCGCTCGAAATAGGTAGTCACTACTTCATACAGATCTGGCCTGAGCCGCCATGCGATCCCGTTGTGCTCAAATCTACGAGTTCATCCTTCCAATATTGGCTGAACCCTGGATGATCTAGACAGGTTGCCGTGGAATAGGGCGAGCTGCATTGTCAGCTTGGGAAGTCTCGATCGCCCCGACCACATAGGGAGATTTGCCACCGCCAGGCAATTGTGAGGGCGAGGTCCTGTGGGCCGGGGCTGGAGCTTCTCTTCCCAAGGTGCAATCATCGGCTCATGACGTTGATCAGAAAGGGCCATGCCGCGTAGGCGCCCTTCGGAGGTTCGCTCACGGGGATCGGTGTGCGCGACCCACAGAGCTTCGATCCATCAGGTTCCCGGCCCAGCGGCATTGAACGTCTGGGATGCATCTAATCAGCACTCTGGTGGATCTCCGCCGACCGTGTGCAGGGCATCGATGTACCCGCCACCGACGTCGAGCCGGGTGATGTCCGTTGTCTTGTTCGTGGAGTAGGTGAATGCCCAGTTCGCCGCCGGCCCGATCTCCTGCAGACGCAACCGCTTCTTCCGAGTGATCCCATGAGCGCGACCGATGTAGCAGACATGTGGATCGATCTTCTCGATGTAGACAGCCATGAGAGGAAATGCCTCGGTCAGCGTCCCGATCAGACCTGCGGTGGAATCAAGGTCGACCCCGGCCGGAGAGTGGACGCACTCCCCGCGCAGGGCGAGAACACGATGGGTCATCGCTGCACCCTTCCAGCCCGATCGCGTCGCGTGCTTGATGTCGTGGAGACGTATGGCTGAATGGCCATCGAGATGAAGTTCGTCGGAGATGGTGTGCAGAAGTACCCACTTGCGGCCGATGCCGACCACGTAGGCGTCGAACCGATCCGCACAGTCGATCTCGCGGCTGACTCTCACGGGTTTGCCGGAACGTCGTGCTCTTTTCAAATCCTGGAGGATCGCCTCTTTAGCCATGATCGGGATCGTCCCATTGCGTGCATCTGGTGCTCATCTGGTTTTTGAAAACAGCCGGGACGATCCGGCGAAGAACGCGATGCCGGTCGCACTCCTGTCTGGTTGCGCCGGCCGCCCGGCTCCAGGGCGTGCTTGAAGAGGGTCGCGCACGAACTCCTCGCGGTGCACGTCGCCGTAGCTCGCGCCATGCGGGCGTCGAATCGTGCTGTCAGTTTGGGAGTCGGCTCCTGGTGTGGGTGGGCTGAGCTGGGAAAGCAGGGGTGCAGGTTGGCGGGGCACGGTTCCCTGTGAATCCCCGGGGATGACCGGGGTGTTCGGGAACGGCCGAAGGCATGGATCATCCCGCGCATATTCCGCACACCTATTGGTCGGCTATAGCTCGGACCGGCCGGAAATTCCCGCTAGGACCATCGCCCCGGGCGGAGCCGCGCCAAGTGGTAGTCGAGCAACGCCGCGACCTCCTCGGGCGTGTAGTGCCCGACCAGAGTGGCGTTCACGGTGCCCTGCGCGAAGGCGTACAGGATGCTCGCCTCCTTGTCGGCATCCAGTTGGGCGGCGAGCTGCCCGGCGGCCTGAGCGGCCCTGATCTGCTCGGCGAGGAGCGACAGCAGGAGCGGCAGCCCGAGCCGCATCGCGGCCGCCTGGTCGTCGTCAACCACCGAGCTCGCCTGGAACGCCAGCCCGATGCGGTTCAGGTAGCTGCGCTCGTCATCCAGCGGCAACAGCTCCCGCATGGTCTCCCGCAGCAGGTCGAGTGGCGTGGACTGGCGCGCGGCCACGGCTGCCACCCGGGCCCCGATCCAGACCGCGATGTGCTCCAGCGCCAGCAGCAGCATCTGGTCCTTCGTCGTGACGTAGTACTGGACCGCCCCCATGGACATTCCGGCCTCGGCGGCGACCTCCCTCAGGCTGACGTTCTCCATGCCCTTGTCGTGGATGATGCGGTGCACGGCCTCGGCGATGTGCCGCCGCCGGTCGTCGTGGTCGACGATCTTCGGCATGCCCCACCTTTCTCATGCGAGTGCATGGTAAAAGCTTACTGCGCCGTTTATCATACGACTGCATGACAAAACGAGATGATGGGTGATGCGGATGCGCGTTCTGATCATCGGGGTCGGCACGCGGGGGAACGTGGCGCCGTACACAGGACTGGGAATGCGTTTACGCGAGGCTGGGCACGAGGTGGCCGTCGCCGCGCACGAGCCGTACGCGGAGCTGGTGACTGATGCGGGCCTGGATCATCTACCTCTTCCCGGAGACCCGCTCTCCGCACTGACCGGCCGCTTCTCCATCAGCGCGTTCAAGGAATACAGCGAGCAGCTCATGGAGGGCCTGACCGCGATCGCCGAGCAGGAGGCCGACCTGCTCCTGCTCGGCATGGCGGGCGCGCCGGGCTGTCATGTCGCCGAGGCGATGGGCGTGCCGAGCATGGGGGTGCACCTGCAGCCGATAGACCCCACGGGGGACTTTCCGCCGCTCCTGAGCCTTTTCCGCCGATCGCTCGGACGGTGGGGAAACCGCAGGGCGGCCCGACTCGCGTTCGAGGTGCCCGCAGCCGGCCCGATGCTCGCCGGAATGAGCACAAAGATGCGGACCCGGCTCGGGCTGCCCCCGATGACTCCACGCGCCCTCTACCGGCGTCGGGAGAGCACGCGCTGGCCGGTCTTCCACGGGGTCAGCCCGCTGGTACTGCCGCGCCCCGCCGACTGGCGGCCAGGGCTGGAGATCACAGGTTACTGGTGGCCGCTCCGGCCGCGAGGCTGGCAGCCGGATCCGGTGGTGCGCGACTTCCTGGCATCGGGGCCCACACCGGTCTTCGTCGGCTTCGGGAGCCTGGCGGGCGCACGGGCCGAGCAATACACGGAGCTGGCCGTGCAGGCGCTGCGGCGGGCCGGGCTGCGCGGCGTGTTGCAGACCGGCCTGCGGGGACGCATCTCGGACGACGTGCTGGCGGTCGGCGACGTACCGCACGACTGGCTGTTCCCCCGCATGGCCGCCGTCGCCCACCACTGCGGCAGCGGCACCACCGGGGCCGGGGTGCGGGCGGGGGTGCCCGCCGTGGCTGTGCCGGTCATGAACGACCAGCCGTTCTGGGCGTCCAGGCTGACGGCACTCGGCGTGGCCCCGGCCGCGATCCCGTGCCGCCGCCTGACGCCCGCACGGCTGGCCGCCGCGCTCACCACCACGATCACCGACCCGGCCTATCGGCAGCGGGCCCAGGCCCTGTCGGTCCGCGTCTCGGCAGAGGACGGTGCGGCGCCCGTCGTCGAGGCAGTGAACCAGCTCCAGGTCACCCGCGGGCCCGGCCGCCGAACAGGGTGACAGCCGCCGAACATCCAACAACTTTGGCTAACCAGCAGAAACAGCGCTCCGGATCGGTATGCCGTAGGTACGGCAACGCGCTCAACCTATGGAGCTGACTGGTCAACCCGCGGCAGCGATCGGCGTCGCCGTGGCGGGGGAGGATCCTCGGCGACCCGCTCGGCGCGCGCCCGGCCGGGCTGCGGGCTAGGTCGACCACCGCGGCGATCCACGCGCTCTGCGTGTGCGCCCACCCCAGGCCGTCAGGCTGTGGCGTGAGGACGATGAGGGGGACGGCATGGCCGGCGGGCTGGGTTCCGGTGGGCTGGTCAGGCACCAATGGCCCGTGAAGATCAATCATCCCAGAGAACAATCAAGGCCGGGGTCGGGAGTCACTCTCCTACCTGGGCCTCATGTTGAGTAAGCAGGTGAGCAAGCGCGAGAGCAAGCATGTGTGGAGCGGGTGACGGGAATCGAACCCGCACTGTCAGCTTGGGAAGCCTCTAGCGCGCTTGATAGCTGACCTGGCAGCACGGTGAACTGCGGGGGAATGCAGGTGTCGACCGTGGTTCCCCCCGAGTCCCCCTTGATCGCCTTCCTGACGGGCACGCAACGGGCACGGGGCGAGCCATCGACCCCAACCGCATTAGCCGCTCGGGAGATCGGCGTGCAGGACAGTCCTACCTGGACCAACCTCCCTCCCCCGATCCGCCTGGAACACACTGGTACGGCGGTGAACTGCAACCTAAACTGCGACCAGGAGGCAGCGAGTAGCCACGGCTCCGTATGAGTCCCCTCTTGGTCTCCTCACTGACGGGCATGCAGCGGGCACGAGGCATGGGGCATGGCTTCTGCTCCTCGCGGCATACCTATGCTCGTATGGCCGGGCCGAGGAAGGACCGTCTCCACACGGTCCTGTGGACGTCGGCTCGGCCGAGCTAGACGTCGGCGTGGATGTGCTCGCGCTGTGTGCTTTCCCGTGTGACAGCGGTCTCAGAGTTTGTACAGCTTGTTGAACGGTGTAGTGATTCGTTCCTGCCGTGATCCGAAATCGACGACCACGGCGATCTCGTCTTCTACAGCGACGACGACGCCGAGACCATACCGATCATGGGTCACTTGGTCGTTCACGCTGAATCGCTCGGCAGGTGGGGCGGGGGGCGGGGGCTTGAAGGGACTTGTGGGCAGGTGGCGACGGGGCGCGCCGCTGGCTGACTTCATCTCCACCAGTATGTGCCGCCTGTTAGAACGCTCGCGACGGAACATGGAAAGGGCCCTAAAAATGACCAAGGTGCGAGTCTAGATCAGCATCCTGACCTGGGCCTTCGCGCGTGGAGCGGGTGACGGGAATCGAACCCGCGCTGTCAGCTTGGGAACTGGAAGGATCGCGGCACGTGAGGGCTCCGAGCTGGGCGGAAACCCGGTCGTGAGTGACCGTGACTGACCCCTCGTTACCCTGTCCAATTGCAAAAAAGCCAGGTTGGGTGACCATCCCTGACCTGGCTCTTCATGTTGAGTAAGCGCTGGAGCGGGTGACGGGAATCGAACCCGCGCTGTCAGCTTGGGAAGCTGATGTTCTGCCATTGAACTACACCCGCATCGGCCGACCCCGGAGGCTCGGTCGACCACTACTGTAGCGGAAACCGGCAGGGCTGTGGGATTGGAGTTCGGGTCGGCGGTGGGGCTGCGGGGTTGGTAGGTTGCGTCACGTGCTGCTTTCCGATCGTGACATCCTCGCTGAGATCAAAGCTGGGCGGGTAGGGCTTGATCCGTTTGATGTGGGGATGGTCCAGCCGTCCAGTGTGGATGTGCGCCTTGATCGTTTCTTTCGGGTGTTCGAGAACCACCGCTACCCCCACATCGATCCGTCGGTCGAGCAGCCCGATCTGACAAGGATGGTGGAGCCGGAGGGGGATGAGCCGTTCATCCTGCATCCGGGGGAGTTCGTGCTGGCGTCGACCTATGAGGTCATCCGGCTTCCCGATGACATCGCGTCGCGGCTGGAGGGGAAGTCCAGTCTGGGGCGGTTGGGGCTGCTGACGCATTCGACGGCCGGGTTCATCGATCCCGGTTTTGAGGGACATGTCACATTGGAGCTCTCCAACGTGGCGACGCTGCCGATCAAGCTCTGGCCGGGGATGAAGATCGGGCAGCTCTGCATGTTCAGGCTGAGTTCGCCGGCCGAGCACCCGTACGGCGCGGCCAAGTACGGCTCTCGCTACCAAGGGCAGCGTGGCCCGACGCCGTCGCGGTCGTTCCTTAACTTTCATCGGACGATCATCTAGGCGGGTGCATACCGGTCAGAGTGGGTCACCTCACCTCACTGTGTGTCAAAAGCCACTCTGACGTGCGCATCCTCGACCGGCAAAGCGGCGATCAAGGCTTTTTCCCGGGGGTGGCGCGGCCGGTATCGGCGCACCACGGCAGGGTAGTGACAGCGAGAAGAGAGGGTGACATCCAGGAGATCGGAGGGTGAAGTTCGCATTTCCGCTGGTAACCCGTACCCTTCTCTGCGGACTATCCCCGCACATCTGGAGTACGACGTGCGCCTGCGTCTCACGCCCCGTGAGGACAGCTACTACGAATTGTTCGCTTACTCCGCGAACAACCTCGTGACTGCGTCACGGCTGCTGGTGGAGATCATCAGTGATGGGTCGGACAGGGAGGCTCTCGCCGAAAAGATGCGCGCGTGCGAGCACGCGGGCGACGAGCGGACCCATGCGATCATGAATCGCCTGAACGAGAGTTTCATCACACCGTTCGATCGCGAGGACATTTATCGCCTTGCCTCGAACCTGGATGACGTCATGGACTACATGGAGGCCGCGGCCGACATGATCGTCCTGTATCAGGTCGAGCACCTCCCGAAGGAGGTCGTTCGCCAGGTCGAGGTGCTGGAACGCGCGGCCGAGTTGACCGCCGAGGCGATGCCGAGGCTCCGGTCGATGAAGAATCTCACCGAGTACTGGATCGAGATCAACCGGTTGGAGAATCAGGCCGACCAGGTTTACCGCCGGTTGCTCGCGAGGCTCTTCGGCGGTGAGTACGACGCGCTGACCGTCATGAAGATGAAGGACATCATCGAGCAGCTTGAAATGGCCGCCGACGGCTTCGAGCACGTGGCGAACACGATCGAGTCGATTGCGGTCAAGGAAAGCTAAGTGGAGCTCGCACTCGTCATCGGCGTCATCGTCGTGGCGTTGGTCTTTGACTACACCAACGGTTTCCATGACGCCGCGAACGCGATCGCGACCTCGGTCTCGACTCGTGCGCTGACCCCTCGCGCCGCACTGTTCATGGCGGCTGCCATGAACTTCATCGGTGCCCACCTGGGCACACAGGTCGCGCAGACCGTCGGTAAGGGGATCATCGATCCCCCGGACGGCTCTCACGGTCTCATCATCGTGGGCGCCGGTCTGGTCGGCGCGATCACCTGGAATATGGTCACCTGGTACTTCGGCCTTCCCTCCTCCAGCAGCCACGCGCTGATCGGTGGTCTGATGGGTGCCGCCATCGCGGCGTCCACGACAGTCCACTGGGACGGGGTCGTGGAAAAGGTCGTTATCCCGATGATCCTGTCTCCGCTGGTGGGCTTCTCGCTGGCCGGGGCGATCATGATCGCAATCTATTGGATCTTCCGCAAATCACAGCCGGGACCGGCGAACCGCGGGTTCCGCTACGCGCAGACGGTGTCGGCCGCGGCGATGGCGCTGGGGCACGGCCTGCAGGACGCGCAGAAGACCATGGGTGTGATCTTTCTGGCCCTGGTGGTCGGCGGTTTCGCCGGCCCCACCGATCCCATTCCGCAGTGGGTGATCCTCGCGGCGGCGGCCGCGATTTCCCTCGGCACCTACGCGGGCGGCTGGCGGATCATGAGGACTCTGGGGCGGCGCATCATCGCGCTGGATCCGCCGCAGGGTTTCGCCGCAGAATCGGCGGCGGCGACGGTGCTTTACGGCGCCGCCATCGGTTTCGGCGCCCCCATCTCGACCACTCACACCATCACGAGCGCCATCATGGGCGTGGGCGCGACGAAGCGCCTGTCGGCCGTGCGATGGGGCGTGGCGGGCAACATTGTGTTCGCGTGGATCCTCACGATTCCCGCGTCCGCGCTCGTCGCCGTGCTGACCTACTACCTCTTCCACTGGATCTTGGAATAGTCACGACCGAGGCGCACGAGGCGGGTGGAGGCCACGTGGGATCGTGCCCACGCTATGGACCCCGCTCATAAGCGCTCCAAGGATCCCCACAAACGAACCGTACGGCGGAGCCCGAGTCACCTGGGCTCCGCCGTACGCGTTTATCCGTGGTCCGGCAGGAGGGCAGCCGGGGGTGGTCGTGTCACCTGGGGTCCGCCGTAGGCGTTTATCCGTCGCCCGGCAGGAGGGCAGCCGGCGGGGCCCGTGTCACGCAGGCTCTGCCGTACGCGTTTATCCGCGGGTGTACATCACGTCGGTGTCCCACCGGGCGAAACCGAGGGATTCATACAGCCGGACCGCGGCGGCGTTCTCCTCGTCCACATAAAGCAAGACGTTGCCGAGGCCGCGTGAGCGCAGGTGGGCGAGGCCGGCGAGGGTGAGGGCGCGGCCGAGGCCGGTGCCCTGTTCCGCGGGGTCGACGCCGACGACGTAAACCTCGCCGATGGGGTCGTGGGCGTGTTCGCCGTCGCCGTGGGTCTTGGTCCAGTGGAAACCGACGAGTTTCCCTTCGCGCTCGGCGAGGAAGAAACCGGCGGGGTCGAACCAGGATTCCTGTTCGCGGCGTTCGAGGTCGGGGCGGAGCCACGCGCCCTGTTCGGGGTGGGAGGCGAAGGCCCGCGCGTTGAGCGCGATCCACTCGTCCTCGTCCTGCCCGGGGACGAATGTGCGGACCCGTACGCCCGGGGGGATGGCCGGGGTGTCGAGAGGGGCGAACAGGGAGCGTCTCATCTGCCACAGGGAACGGGCGCGGGTGAGGCCGTGGGCGGCGGCCAGGCGGGCCGCGCCAGGGTGGTCGCCGTGGGCCCAGAGCCGCAGGCGTCCGCCGGCCAGGTCGAGGAGGGAGGACAGCAACCTGTGGCCGTGGCCGCGCCGGCGGTGCGCGGGGGCGATCACGAGTTCGCCGCTGGGGCCCTCGACGGGGTCGGTGGGGTCGAGGTGGGCGAATCCCACCAGCGTGGGACCGTCGTAGACGAGCACGGCCTTGGCCCGTTCCTCGCCGCCGTACCTCAGGTGCAACATGACATGCTCGTTGAGCGGTCGTACTCCGTCGCTTTCGGTCGCGGCCTCGACCAGCGACAGCACCGCGGTCACCTCGTCGTCGCCGAGCCGCCCTCTGGTCTTCACGTGCACGTTCATAGTGGAAGACCCTATGCTGCCTGATCTGCGTCTGACGTGCGGGTTACGGGGGGTCTGTCGCCTGGCAGCGGATGCGAGAATCCTTCAAATAGCAGAAAACGCCATCTGATCATCAGATGAATCGTTATCTCTCGGGCATTACCGAGGTAGATCCTCAATCTAGTGTCGGGGGTCATGACGTCACGTTCTTTGCTCCGGGTCGTGTTGTCCGGAGCGGTGGTCGCGAGCGCCCTCGCCCTCACCACCGGACCCGCCGACGCCGGCCAGAAGGCCCCCCGGACGGTTCCCGTCCGACTGCTGTCCCTGAACGACTTCCACGGCCACCTGGAACCCCCGACCGGGTCGGCGGGCCGCATGGTCGACGAGCACGGAGCGACGGTCGAGGCCGGCGGAGCCGCCTACCTCGCCGCCCACCTCGACCGCCTCGACGACGCCAACACCCTGAAGGTCGCCCAGGGCGACCTGATCGGCGCCACCCCGCTGATCTCAGCGGCCTACCACGACGAGCCGTCCGTGGAGTTCCTCGGCAAGGTCGGGGTCACCGTGGCCGCCGTCGGCAACCACGAGTTCGACGAGGGCTACTCCGAGCTCAAGCGCATCATGTACGGCGGATGCCACCCCGTCGACGGCTGCTCTCCCGCGGGCGAGTGGAAGGGCGCGGACTACGACTACATCGGGGCCAACGTCCTGTTCAAGCAGCCCGGCGCGAACGCCGAGAAGACCGCTCTCGACCAGTTGAAGGACGCCCCGAGCCGGCAGACCACCCTGGTGCGGCAGTTGCTCCGCGACTACGGCATCCCGGCCCTGCCCCCGGTCAGCATCCGCTGGAAGAACGGCGTGCCGATCGGCTTCATCGGCCTGGTGACCAAGACCACACCGTCGATCGTGACGTCCGAGGGCATCAAGGATCTCCGCTTCATCGACGAGGTCAAAGCCGCCAACGTCGCCTCGAAGCTGCTCAAGCTGGTGGGAGTCAAGGCTCAGGTCGTCCTGGTCCACGAAGGCGACCAGGTCACCCCGAATCAGTCGCCCGACGCGTGCAGTGCCGTACCGGGTGAGGGCAACCGCATCGCCACCCAGGTCGACCCCGAGATCGACATGGTGCTGAGCGGACACTCCCACCAGGCATACCTCTGCCAGCTGCCCGACCCTGCGGGCCGCAACCGCCTCTACAGCCAGGGCGGCTCCTTCGGCCGGGTGATCACGCAGGTCGATTTCCAGGTGAACACCCGCAGCCGCGACATCGTGCGCGAGAGCGTCGTGGCGGACAACCACGTGGTGACCCGTACGGTGACCCCGGACCCGCAGATCGTGAACTTCGTCCAGACCTGGAAGGACCGCGTGACCCCGGTCGCGAACCGGCCGGTCGGCAACATCAGCGCCGACATCACCCGCGCGCCCGCCCCCTCCGGCGAGTCGCAGCTCGGCAACCTGATCGCCGACGCCCAGCTTGAGGCCGCGAAGACCGGCGGGAACGCCGAGATCGCCCTGATGAACCCCGGCGGTGTGCGCGCCGACTTCACCTACGCCCCCGACGGCGTGGTGACGTATGGCGAGGTCTTCACGGTGCAGCCGTTCAACAACTTGACGCAGGTCGTGACCTTGACCGGCGCGCAGCTCGACGCGCTGCTTGAGCAGCAGTTCCAGGTCAACAGGATTCTGGCGCCCTCGGCCTCCCTGACGTACACGATCAACCGCGCACTCCCCCTTGGATCGCGCGTGTCGAACATCGCGATCAACGGGCAGCCGGTGACCGAGACGCAGCAGATCCGGGTGGCCGCCAACAACTTCCTGGTCGGCGGGGGTGACGGCTTCTCGGTCTTCACCCAGGGCACCGACCTGTGGAGCGGGCCGCTGGACATCGACGCGCTGGTGGCCTATATCGGCGCGAGGTCGCCGGTGGGGCCGCCCGCGGTCGACCGCATCACCGTGGCCGGATAGGAGAGCAGAGGATGGGTCCGCTCCCGGGAGAGGGCGGGCCCGTCCGCGCTCTAGCGGTGTGAGGGGGCCGTGTGGCGGTCGTCGCTCTGCTCGCCCCGGTCGGGGACGAACCGGTAGCCCACGTTGCGCACCGTGCCGATGAGGGCTTCGTTCTCGGGCCCGAGCTTGGCCCGCAGCCGCCGCACATGCACGTCGACCGTGCGGGTGCCGCCGAAGTAGTCGTAGCCCCACACCTCTTGCAGCAGCTGAGCGCGCGTGAACACCCTTCCCGGGTGCTGGGCCAGGTATTTGAGCAGCTCGAACTCCTTGAAGGTCAGGTCGAGCACGCGCTTGCGCAGTCTCGCGGTGTAGGTGGCCTCGTCGATCGACAGGTCGCCGCTGCGGATCTCGTCCGGCGTGTCCTCGACCTGGGAGCTGGAGAGCCGGCCGAGGGCCATGCGCAGCCGGGCCTCCACCTCGGCCGGGCCCGCGGTGTCCAGCAGCACGTCGTCCACGCCCCACTCGGCCGTCATCGCGGCCAGGCCGCCCTCGGTCACGATGACCATGAGCGGGCAGTCGATGCCGGTGGTGCGCATCAACCTGCACAGGCTCCTGGCCTGGGCCAACTCCTTGCGGGCATCGACTATCACGGCGTCGGCGGGTGGCGCGTCGATCAACGCCGAGGCCTCGGCGGGGGCGACCCTGACCGAGTGCAACAGAAGTCCGAGCGCCGGGAGCACCTCGAAGGAGGGCTCGAGGGCATTGGTGAGGAGTAGCAGGTTGCTCATTCGGTCACCCCACTGGCCGCTGCCGTCATGGACGCCATGGCCGGGTAGGTACGCTCACTCACATCGGCCCCCTTCCGGATGGCGCAGGCCGTGAAACACATAAGGTCCTACAAACACGTAAAGGACCCGGGGGCTACGTCGCCCAGGTCCCGTATAGCTGAGGATAACCCACCTGAATTACGGGACCGGTGAGTGGCCGCACGATAAACACGCACCGGCTGTTGCTTCCATGTAAGCAGGTCCGCACTTCCCAACGAAGCGTGACGTGAGGATTGGTGAACTCCCACATGCCCAAAGTGACCATTCGCTACTGGGCGGCGGCCAGATCCGCGGCCGGCACCGCCGAGGAGGTGTTCGAGGCGGCGACGCTCGCGGAGCTGCTGGGCGAGGCCACCCGCGGCCGCGCCGACCTCGCCCGTGTGGTCGGCCTGTCGTCGCTGCTGATCGACGGCGCGCCTGTGGGCACCCGCGATCCCGCCGCGATGGTGCTCCAGGAGGGCGCCGCGATCGAGGTGCTACCGCCGTATGCCGGAGGGTGAGGCCCGTGCGCCGGAGGGCGCGCGGTGATTCAGGCCGCGTCGGCTCGGGCATTTGTACGTGACAGATAAGGTACGCGGAGGCATTCCCCCCGAAGGAGCCCGATGCGCAAGCTGATCGTAGGCCTGATCCTGCTCGCCATCGCGCTCGCCGTGGTCGACCGCGTCGCCGTGTCGGGCGCTCAGAGCGAGATCGCGCGGCAGATCGCCGCCTCCTACAACCTCAGGGGCGAGCCCGAGGTGACCATCGAGGGCATCCCGTTCCTCACCCAGGCCGTCTCCGGCCGCTACGACGAGATCAAGCTCAAGACCGGCCCCATGACCCAGCGCGGGGTCCGCCTCAAGGAGGTCGAGGCGACCCTCTACGGCGTCGACGCGCCCCTCCTGGCCCTGATCCAGAACGTCGGGCGGGACAAGATCCGCGCCGACAGGGTGGTCGGCAGCGTCGTGATCAGCCACGACACGCTCAAAGCACGCGCCCCCAGCGGCATCGAGATCAAGGGCGAGGGCGACCGCCTGAGCGCCTCGGGCGATGTGGTCATCGCCAACGTGAAGGTGCCGGTCAAGGCGTTCATGAAGTTCCAGGTGATCAAGGGCGGTATACGGCTGTCGCCGGAGGACGTGACCCTCGCCGGGGGCATCCCCGTGCCGGAGAACGTGACCAGGTCCCTCACCTATGACGTCCCCGTGCGTGACCTGCCGCTCGGCCTGCGGCTCACCGACGTGCGCTCGGTGCCCGAGGGCCTGCGCGTCAGCGGCGAGGCCGAAGACGTGGCGCTGCGCGGGTAGCCGGGACTTTCGATAGAGATCTGGCGAGCAGGTGAGAGATTCCCTGGAAGGGGCTGAACCGCTGCGTCGGGAGTTACGTCGTGAGGATGTGAGCCCAGCAGGAACCGCCGACGAGCAACTGATCAAGGCGCTCTTCGACGACCATGCCGGGCCTCTCTACGGTTACGTGTTGCGACTGACGGGTGACACCGGACGAGCGGAGGACGTGGTGCAGGAGACGCTGCTGCGGGCCTGGCGTCATCCAGACGCGCTGGCCGGCAAGCCGATCCGGGCCTGGCTCTTCACCGTCGCCAGGAACCTCGTCTTCGACCAGCACCGCGCGCGCAGGTCGCGCCCGCAGGAGACCGGCGACGAGGCTCTGGCCGTGATGCCCGCCGACGACGAACTGGAGCGGGCCGTCGAGTCCTGGGCGGTGGCCGAGGCCATCGCCGCGCTGCGACCGGAGCACCGAGAGGTGCTCATGCACGTTTACTACCAGGGGCGTTCGGTCAGGGAGACCTCCGACGCGCTTGGCATTCCACCCGGCACGGTCAAGTCGCGCACCTACTACGCGCTACGCGCGCTGAAGCTTGCACTGGAGGAGCGGGGGCTCGCGCCATGATGACCTGCGAGGAGGTACGGCTGTCGCTCGGCGCGCATGTCCTTGGCGCACTTGAGCCCGACGAGGCCGTGCTGGTCGAGGCGCATCTGGCCGAGTGTGAGGCGTGCGCGGCCGAGTTCGACGAGCTCGCCGGGGTCTCCGACTTGCTGGCCCGGGTCGGGCGGGTGTCCGAGCACGACGTGGCGCAGGTGGCGAGCCCGCCGGCGGCCGTGCTCGAGCGGCTGCTGAGCGCGCGTGCGGCCCGCCGGCGCAGGTCGCGGGCGCTGCTGTCGCTGGCGGCCTCCGTGGTGCTGCTCGCGGGCGGCGGCGCGGTCTGGGCGGTCATGGGGTCGCAGACCTCCACCCAGACGGCTTCCTCGGACGCGCCCGCCGTGTTGTCGGCCCCCTCGTCCGCGGAGGCCTATGCGCACAACCGGGCGCAGGACGCGGAGAGCGAGGCGGCCACGGCGCCGCGGGACGCCGAGAACGCCCAGAAGGCGTTCACGGAACCGCCGGGCGCCGGGTCGGGCGGTCCGCCTGAGACCGCCGAGAAGTCGGCCAGGGGCCCGCAGACGGCCGCGGCCACACCGGCGCCCCTGCAGGAGAGGGCGGCGGACGCCGCCGGGGTGCCCGGCGAACTGGTCAGGTCGGGGCGGTCGGGCGACGTGCGGGTCACCGTACGCGCCTCTCCCACGCCGAGGGGGGCCGACATCGCCGTGTCGCTCGCCGGGGTGGCGGCAGGGGAGCGGGGCCGCCTGATCGTGGTCGGCGCGGACGGGAAGTCCGAGACGGCGGGGTCCTGGGTGGTGAAGAACGCGGACAAGGGTGTCTATCAGGGGGCCACGTCGATCACGCCGGAGTCGATCACGCGCTTCGAGATCCACGGGGCCGACGGCCTGCTGGTGTCCGTGCCGCGCTGAGGCTGGTGGCCGTCCCGCGCTGAGGCGGCGTCCCCCGGTGACCCGGCAGATCACAGTTTGGGCCGCTTGCGAACCGGGCGGTCCGCCAGGGCCCCGAGCGACGCTGCCCGGGAACCCGGCAGTCTCGACAGGTATGGGGCACCGGGGACAAATCACCCCTAAAGTGGACGGGAAACCGTCTCAGTGGCCAGAATTTTATGTCTCACTAAGCGGACAGGATGTGACAGACGGCGAGACGCCATGTAGTCTCATGGCCATGAATCCCTGGACAGAGCTGCTCACCAAGCGGCGCGCGGTTGATTTCTGCCGCGTCGCCACCGCGCTCTGTCGCGCTTCCTAAAGGGCGATCCGTGCGGCTTTGAGCCGCATCTTCGACAAGTCCCCTTCAGGAGCATCCCGCGATGCAGGTTGATCCCAGAGGCCCCAGCCGTTCAGCGGCGGTGACGATCGCACACCCCGGCCCACCAGGTCCGGGCCCGCGTGGCCATCACCGCCCACGACTCCGTCTTCCTGCCGAGCATCTCCGATCTCTCGCCTTACGGTCCCCTCGCCGCGACGCCGCCGGGCGCGCGGAGACGGGGCTCGCGAAGCCGCCGTGTTTCGCGAAGGCGGTGGGCCTGGTCTTCCCAAGGCGCAGGTCTCGTCGGGTACTTCAAGGAGACTCCGCCGCCCGCGCACCGCGCGCGTCGGCAGCCGCCCTTCCGACCGCCGCCGTCGGCACCCGCCCCGGCTGCGAAACGTATCTGACCAATCGCCGTTCACTGCCCACCGCAATCCGATAACCGGAGGATTCTCATGAGCCGCTCCGCCGTCCTGGTGGATGCCGACTGGGTCGAGGCCAACCTCGACACCGCTGGTGTCGTTCTTGTCGAGGTCGACGAGGACACCAGTGCCTATGACAAGGGCCACATCCGTGGCGCCGTGAAGATCGACTGGAGGCAGGACCTCCAGGACCCGGTCCGCCGCGACTTCGTCGACAAGGCCGGCTTCGAGGCGCTGCTGTCGGCTCGCGGCATCGCCAACGACGACATCGTGGTGCTCTACGGGGGCAACAACAACTGGTTCGCCTCCTACGCCTACTGGTACTTCAAGCTTTACGGCCACGGCGACGTGCGCCTTCTCGACGGCGGCCGCAAGAAGTGGGAGCTCGACTCCCGCGAGCTGGTCAAGGACGTCGTGGAGCGCCCCGCCACCACCTACACCGCCAAGGACCAGGATCTCGCGATCCGCGCCTTCCGCGACGACACGGTGCAGGCCATCGGCAAGCTCAACCTCGTCGACGTGCGCTCGCCCGACGAGTTCACCGGCAAGCTGCTCGCCCCCGCTCACCTGCCGCAGGAGCAGGCGCAGCGCGCGGGCCACGTGCCGACGGCCCGCAACATCCCGTGGTCGAAGGCGGCCAACGACGACGGCACCTTCAAGTCCGACGAAGAGCTCAAGAAGATCTACTCCGAGGCCGGTGTCGACTTCGGCAAGGACACCATCGCCTACTGCCGCATCGGCGAGCGCTCGGCGCACACGTGGTTCGTGCTGCACGAGCTGCTCGGCCAGGCCAATGTGAAGAACTACGACGGATCGTGGACCGAATACGGCTCGCTCGTGGGCGTGCCGATCGAGTTGGGAGAGGCTCGCTGATGAGTGCTCAGGGTTGCGCTGCTCCGGAGCAGACTGTCGCGCTTCCGGCCGGGGTCGATCTTTCCACCCAGGCCGTGATCCAGGGTGTGGTGACCGGCGCCGGCACCGCTTACGCCCGCCTGCTGGACGGCGCCGGTGAGTTCACCGGCGAGGTCGTCGTGTCCGACGAGGGCGTCTTCCGCTTCTTCGCGGCCCCCGGCGACTGGACCGTCCGCATCATCGCGGGTGGCGGTGTCACCAAGGACATCAACGTGGAGGCCCGCCTCGGCGAGGTCTCGCAGCTTCAGGTCGCCGTCTGATCGCATCGATCGAGCGGGCCTGATCGGCACCGGTGAAGGCCGGCGTCCCCTTAGGGGGGCGCCGGCCTTCTCGTCGTCCTGGGCCCCTAGCCGAAGACGAACCACACCGCCACCCCGATCGCCAGGACGATGAGAAGCCCCAGGAGGATCAGAATGGCGGTGGTAGGGCTCCCACCCCTTCCGCGCCTCCTGGAGCCGCCTCCGGCGCGCTGAGGGATCGCCAGGGGGCCGGTGCTGGAGGTGTCCCGGGCGGCGTGAGCCGAGGCCACCTCGAACGGCTGGGTGGACGCCGAGCGCATGTCGACCGGTTCTTCGGCGGGCTCGGCGGGCTCGACGGTGATGATCGCGTCCGGCGGCATCGGCGGTCGCGGGGGCGGCAACCGGGGCGGTGCCCGGTGCGGCTCCTGGTCCTCGTGCGGCGGACGGGCCTGATGGGGTGAGGGGGCCTGCGCCGGGGGAGGCACCTTCTGCCGGGGTCTTCCGTCAGACGTCACCGCGGGTATCGGCACCGTCGACGGATCGTTGGCCTCGGGGCGATCCGGGGGTGGCCAGACCAGGGTGTCGGGCCGAGGCTGTCTTCTAGGGGAAGGGGTGAACCAGGAGGAGTCTGCGGCGGCCGGTCGGGACCACGCGCCCGTCCTGTCATGTTCGCTGCTCATGCGGTCCTCTACCTCGAAGACGTCATGTAAAGGGATGGTAATGGGTATGGGTGCCACCATCCGCCGCATTGATCCTCGAAGTAGGTCCCGAGCTCTTTGATCGCTGAGAAATCTGGCTAGTTGGTCAGAACTCTGCCCGAATGGGAGGTGTACCTCTTACGCTGTCACGGAGGCGGAGTGGCTAATGCGGCGGAGGGCCGGTGGCGGACGTGCGTCCCGAGCATGCGCAGCTCCAGGCGGACCGCATCTACCTGGGCTGGCAGTATGTCTTGCCATACCCTGACCCGGGCCCGCCGCCCAAGCGGCCGTCCCCGGGTGAGACCCCTGCGGAAAGCGCCGATCCCGAGTGGGCCCGCCGTGCCCACATGCAGGAGCAACTCCTCAACCGCCCCGTGAAGGTCTTCCGCGGATTCGTCGCGGTCGTCGCCCTTCTCATTCTCATCCTCGCCATTATGGGCAGCCTGACCTGGGCTTTCGCCATCATCGGCCTCGTCGCGGCGGCGGGCGTCGCGATGATTTGCAGTTTCGCCATCCGCCAGGGCGATCTCGCCCTCCGCTACCGCATGCGCGAGCGCCAGGCCCAGGTCGACCGCAAGCGCGAGGTGCGCGACCGCGAGCTCTACCAGGCCCAGGAGGAGCACGCCCAGCGCTACCGCGAGTGGCAGCGCCGCAAGGAGCGCTTCGACCGGCAACTGAGCTGGTACGCCGTGGCCGTCCCGGACGAGATCGACCGCATCGACGTCGCCGGCGGCACGATTCCCGGCTGGTCGGCCCTCGTGACCCTGATCGGGGCCACCCGCCTCTACAGCGGCGGCCACCTCACCGTGCTCGACCTGTCCGAGGGCGCGATCGCCAGCGACCTGATCGAGCTCGCGCGGCGGGGCGGCGACGATCCGCTGGTCTGGGTGCTGCCCACCGACCTGCCGCGGCTGGACCTCGGCGCGACCCTCGCCCCCGAGGCCTTCGCGGACGTGCTCGCGCACGTGGTGAGCGTCAGCGAGGAGCACCGTACGACCCGGGACCTCTCCTTCGACAACGCCATCCTGGAGCGGGTCCTCGAGGTGCTGGGGGAGAACGCGACCATCAACCAGGTCACCGCGGCCCTGCGGGCACTCGCGCAGGTCGGCGACCCGCGCCGGGACCTCGGCTCCGGCCTGCTGACCCCGGAGCAGTTCGAGCGCATCGGCACGCTGTTCGGCCGCGGCGTCAGCGACCGCGTGGTGATCGAGCGCGCCTGGGCGCTCGAATCGCAGCTGCGCAAGCTGGAGACGCTCGGCTCGGAGGCGGTACGGCTGCCGCCGGCCCGTTTGCGCGTGGTCTCGATGGACCGCCAGGCCGGGGTCTTCGGCAACCGGGTGCTCGGCACATATGTCGCCACCGCCCTCACCCACATCCTTCGCCAGTCGCCCACCGCCGGGCGGCCCTGGTATCACACGCTCATCGTCGCGGGCGCCGACAAACTACGCGGCGACGTCCTTGACCGCCTCATGGACGCCTGCGAGACCTCCCGCACCGGGCTCGTGCTCACCTACCGCTCGCTCACCCCGACCGTGCGGGAGCGGCTCGGCCGCGGCCACGCGGCGGTCGCATTCATGCGCCTCGGCAACGCCGAGGACGCCCGCGTGGCGAGCGAGCACGTCGGCACCGAGCACCGGCTGGAGCTGGCCCAGCTCACCGAGACCATCGGCGCGTCCGTCGCGGGCGGCCTGTCGGCGGACTACACCTCCACCATCGGCCTGGCAGAGGACGGCGGCGACGAGCGCGACGTCGACCCGGCGGATCTGAAGGAGGACATCACCGAATCCACCGAATGGGGCCGCACCTCGACCAAGATCGAGGAGACGGAGCGGGTGCTCCAGCGGTCGCGGGAGTTCCTCGTCGAACCCCACCAATTGCAGCAGCTCCCCACCACCTCCGTGATCGTCACGGACGCCACCGCCAGTGGCCGCCGCGTCCGCCTCGCCGACGCCAACCCGGCGATCCTCGCCTTCCCCAAGACCACCCTCGCGGAGTTCGAGGACGTCACCGACGTCCCGCAGATCCCCACCGTCCCGCCGGAGCCCGAACGCCCGGTCACCCGCCGGCATGAGCGTGTCTCGAAGTCGGCGCCCACCCCGCCCGTGCCGCCGCCCGCCGCGCCCGAGATGCCCGCCACTGAGACACGCGCCCCGGCGGACGAAGTGATCGGCGATGTGCTGGAGGACCGGTTGGATGAGCGCGCCGACGACCGGCACGACGACCTGTACGACGACAGGCCGGCCGACCGGCTCGACGATGGATTCGACGACCGGCTCGACCACCGCCTTGACGACGACGACCCGCCGCCGCCCAACCTGGGCCCGCCGCCGCCCCGCCTCGACTGGCGCAGACGGAGATGAGGGCATCTGCCGGATTCGTTCGACCACGACGGTGGTGCCGATGTCATGAGTCTGAGTAATGGGACAACCAAGAGGCGTGTGAGAGCTTGATCGTCGCAAGATCGTAGTCCGGGGGCCGGAGCTGTCCCCGATCGATGGCGGGAGTCCAATGCAGCCAAGTGTGCCCCCGGGAGCGCCCAGTCCGCCCTCGGCTCTGCGCGGGCCGTGGTTCCGCGTTCAGGCGGTCACCGCGCCCTCGCGCAGCTCGTCCGCCGAGTGGGACTTCGTGACGGTGCTGCCCGCCGTGCTCTCCTCCGCCCAGCGCGACCGGGCGTTCGTCATCGGCTGGTTGTCGCGGGGCGCCGGCGCCCCGCTCGAGCTCATCACCAACGCGGGGCCGCTGACCCCGCCCCGCCCGCCGCGCCGCTCGGCCGCTCCCGCCCTCGACACCCGGCCCGCCGGCCCCCAGCCGCTGCTGTTCCCCGGCGGGGCGCGCGGCGTCCCCGTCGGCGACGAATGGCTCGCCGACCTCGCCGACCTCGTCTGGACCCCGTGCCCCGGCCGCCAGGCCCCGCCGCTCGCCGGCCGCCGCGAGTCCGACCCCGACGAGCTCACCCGGCCCACGCTGTTCGAGTCGACCCTCGTCACGCTGATGTCGCGCCCCTTCGCGTGGATGGTGGTGGCCGAGCCCACCGACCTGCTCGACGCCGAGGTGGCCGAGTTGCGCACCCAGCTCGACGTCCTCCGGCTGTACGGCGAGGCCTCCGAGAGGTCGCGCTTCAACGCCGAGCGGGCCGAGCGCCGCATGCAGGAGCTCGACGCCTTCCGCGAGGCCGGGTTGTGGAACGTGCGCGTGCTGGCCGGGGCGGCCAACCTCGACGAGCTCCGGCAGATCGCCCCCGTGCTGGTGGGGTCGGTGGAGATGAGCCACCACCCCTACCGCCTCGGCACCGCCCTGTCCGGCCTGCGCGCGAACGGCGGCGAGCGCACCGAGCGCGTCTACGGCCTGGCCGAGGCGCTAGCCATCACGTTGAAAGAGCCGTCCGAAGGCCCGGCTTCGCCGTTCGCCGCGACCGCGGGGGCGCTGGCCGCGCTCGCGGGGCTGCCCCGCCGTGAGGTGCCGGGTGTGCGGGTGCTCGACGCGGGTTACTTCGACGTCACCTCCGAGGCCGACGTCTCCACCGACGAGGTCGTCGATCTCGGCGCCATCGTCGACGGGCAGGACCGCGAGGTCGGAACGTTCCGCGTGCCCCTCGCCTCCCTCAACCGGCACGCGTTCGTCACCGGGGCGACGGGCTCCGGCAAGTCGCAGACCGTGCGTCACATGCTCGAACAGCTCACCGCCGCCGGCATTCCCTGGCTTGCCATCGAGCCCGCCAAATCCGAATACGCCGCCATGGCCGGGCGGATCGAGCATCTCGCCCCGCTGACCGTGATCAACCCGTCGGCGCCCGACAACGTGCCCTTCAGCGTCAACCCCCTCGAACCCGAGCCCGGCTACCCCGTGCAGGCGCACATCGACATGGTCCGGGCGCTGTTCATGGCGGCCTTCGACGCCGAGGAGCCCTTCCCGCAGATCATGTCGTTGTCCCTGCAACGCGTCTACGAGGCCAACGGCTGGGACGTCGTGACCGGCGGCGGCGTCCCCGGTGCGGGCGTCGGCCCCGCCGTTCCCACGCTGGAGCAGCTCCAGGCCCAGGCCATGGACGTGATCAAGGAGATCGGCTACGGCAGGGAGGTCCAGGCCGACGTCGAGGGCTTCATCTCCCTGCGCCTGCGCTCGCTGCGCGTCGGCTCCGCCGGGCGCTTCTTCGAAGGCGGCCACCCCGCCGACATCGGCGGCCTGCTCCAGCGCAACGTGGTGCTCGCCATCGAGGACGTCGCCAACGACGAGGACAAGGCGTTCCTCATGGGCACGCTCATCATCCGCATCGTCGAGCACCTGCGCATGCGAGCCCGCCAAGAGCGGTCGACCGGCCTCCAGCACGTGATCGTCATCGAGGAGGCCCACCGCCTCCTCCGCGACCGCGGCGCCGGGCGCGCCTCCACTCACGCCGTCGAGCTGCTGGCCGGCATGCTCGCCGAGATCCGGGCATACGGCGAAGGCATCGTCGTCGCCGAGCAGATCCCCACCAAGCTCGTGTCCGACGTGGTCAAGAACACGGCCCTCAAAGTGGTGCACCGCCTGCCCGCCGAGGACGACAGGCACCTGGTCGGCGCGGCCATGAACCTCAGTGAGGAGCAGTCGCGCCAGGTCGTCTCCCTCCAGCCGGGTGTCGCCGCGGTGTTCGCCGACGGCATGGACCGGCCGCTGCGTGTGCGTGTGCCGCTGGGGGAGGGGCGCGAGCGGCCGGGGCTCGGGCCGATCCCGCCGATCCGGGGCCGCCGCTCGGCCGGGTGCGGCGCCGAATGCCGCGACGGCAAGGCGTGCACCCTCTTCGAGCTCCGCGAGGCCGACCTCCTCGCCGACGCGCCCGAGTGGGCGTGGTTACGCATCTGGACCGACACCGTCGTGCTCGCCTTCTGCACCAACCGCAGCCTGCCCGGCGTGCCCCGCGCGCTCGCCGAGCTCTGGGCGGAGCCGCCCACCAGGCGGCGCGAATGCCTGCTCGCCACCCTCACCGAGCGTGCGGTGACCCGCCGCGCCTGGTCCCTGCGCACGTGGTTCGATCCGTCGTTGCTCACCCAGAAGGCCACCGCGACCGCGGCGGCGCTGCTCGACCCCGGCGGCGAGGGGCCGCAGGCGGGTGACCGGCTCGGCCCCTCGTGGGTGATCCCGCAGGTGCGGTGGCTGCACGAAGTGGACAAACTCTTCCCCTTCGGTCACCCCGCCCCCGATCTGCGCAGCCCGGCGCCGACCCTCGACTATCCGCTGTTCGGCACCGACGCCGCCGGACGGCCCCACCCCCGCCGGCCGGTGCCGGGCGTGGCCACCGCCGACGACCACGTCGAGCTTCTCGGTCACCGCGCCCGTGCCCTGCGCCACCACCCGCTGTCCATGGAGATCGAACGCAACCGCGTCGTCGCGTGGCGGGTCATCCTCGGCGACGACGAGCACGAGATGGTGCAGGAAGACATCATGACCGTCGCCCTCGGCGTCGAACCGGCCGGCCGGACCCGGCACGTGGCGCAGACCATGGGCGCCGGGTGGGTGGAGACCGTGCTGAGCTGGCCGCGGCGGTTCGTCATGCCCTTCGACCACGAAGGTGAGCGGGAAACCGAGATCTCGTTCGCCGAGAGGAACGGCGAGGCGGGATGATCCGTGCTCACCGGCCATGCGAGATGTTCCGTACTCTCCCTCGCTCGGCGGGGAGCGCACTCCCGCCGCCGCGCCATCGAATCCGTCCGCGTCCGGCCTGTCCGGCGTGCGGGCGGCGAGGACGCGCACGCGCAACCTGCCGTACGATCGGCGGAGTGTGCCGCGAATCCGGGAGATCCACAGTGGGATCGTGCCGCTTCTCTTCCCCTAGCCCCATGAGGCGCGGGGCCGCAATGTTCAGGGAGTGCAGATGAGCCAGCTACCCCTGCGGGCGCAACTCGCCAGCGCCCTCGGACGCACGGCGGCCACGCTGTCGCGGGTCACCGGGCGCGGCGACGGGTCCGTGATCGGCGGCCGGGTCGGCCTCGTGCTCGAACCCGACCTGCTGCGCAAACTCGCCCGCGACCGCAAGCTGGCCCTCGTCAGCGCGACCAACGGCAAGACGACGACCACCCGGCTGATCACCGCCGCGCTCCAGGAGCTCGGTGAGGTCGCGAGCAACGCCTTCGGCGCCAACATGCCCGCCGGCCACGTGTCCGCGCTCTCCCAGGCCAAACACGCGCCCTACGGCGTGCTTGAGGTCGACGAGAAATACCTTCCCGAGGTGCTCGCCACGACCGAGGCCGGGGTGCTCTGCCTCATGAACCTCAGCCGCGACCAAATGGACCGTGCGGCCGAGATCTGGCTGCTGGCGCAAAAGTGGCGACGTGCCCTTGAGGGCAAACCCGCTCATGTCATCGCCAACTGCGACGATCCGCTGGTCACCTGGGGCGCCTCCACGGCGGCCAAGGTCACCTGGGTCGCCGGCGGGCAGCGCTGGAAAGAGGACTCGTGGTGCTGCCCCGAGTGCGGCGGTCCGCTCGACCGCAAGAACGCCGACTGGGCGTGCCGCGAATGCACCTTCCACCGGCCCGAGCCCGACTGGCACCTTGACGACGACGCCGTCATCGACCCCTATGGCAACCGCATCCCGCTGCAGATCGAGCTGCCCGGCCTCGCCAACCGCTCCAACGCCGTCATGGCCCTCGCCGTGGCCGACGCGTTCGGCCTGCCGGTCGAGCGGGCCCTGCCCCGGCTCCGCACCGTGCGCTCGGTCGCCGGCCGCTACACCACCGTCGAGCGCGACGGCCGTCAGGCCCGGCTTCTCCTGGCCAAGAACCCCGCCGGGTGGCTGGAGGCGTTCGACGTCACCGACCCCGGCCTTCCGATCATCCTGTCGGTCAACGCTCAGGGCCCCGACGGCCGCGACACCTCGTGGTTGTGGGACGTCGACTATCGCATCCTGCGCGGCCGGCCCGTCTTCGTGACCGGCGAGCGCCGCCTCGACCTCGCGCTCCGGCTCGACGTCGCCGAGGTGCCGTTCCAGCTCTGCGGCAGCTTCGGCGAGGCCATGGCCTCCCAGGCCCCCGGGCGGATCGATGTGATCGCGAACTACACGGCTTTCCAGCAGATTCGATCGGAGTTCGGGCGTGCAGTCTGACGGTGGATACGGCAACGCCGGCCCATACGGCGGGTCCGAGCACGACGACCCCACGGTGGCCCGCCGCCTGCCCGACGGCAGGCCGGTCAACGGGCACATGTTCGGCGCCCCCGCCGAGCAGCCGCAGCCGGGAGGGCCGCAGCCGGGAGAGCAACCGGGTTATCCCCAGGCCGGTGTGGACCATGGTTATGCTCAGGTGGGCCAGACCGGTGGTTACGACCAGGGGGGCTACCCTGCGGGCGGCCACGCGGGTCAATACGAGCAGGGGCAGGCGTCCTACCCCGGGGGATATGACCCGCACGCCGGTTATCCGGCGGGGGGTTATGAGGCACCCGGTCACGGTTACCCGGGTGAGCACCAGGCTCCCGGCAGTCACGCCCACGGGCATTCGCAGCCCGGCCACGAGGGTGGCTATCAGGCTTCCGGGCACACGCCCGGCCACGACCAGGGGCATGCTCAGGGTGGTTACCCGGGCGAATATCAGGCGCCCGGTTATGAATACGACCAGGGGCACGCGCAACCCGGCTACGACCAGAGCCATGCCCAGCCCGGCTACGACCAAGGACACGCGCAGCCCGGCTATGACCAGGGGCACGCGCGGCCCGGCTATGACCAGGGCGGCTATGACCAGGGCGGCTATGACCAGGGACATGTCCAGCCCGGCTATGGCCAGGGCGGCTACGACCAGAGTCATGCCCAGCCGGGCTATAACCAGCCGCATGCCCAGTCCGGTTACGACCAAGGGCACGCCGCCGCCCAGGACTCCTACCCCGATGGATATGCGGCCGACAGTTACGAGGCCGCCCACCCCGAGACGACGGCCCACTCGGGGACCAACAGTGGCGGGGAGAGCGTCCTCCGCCTGGTCTGGGTCTATCCCGACCTCCTGAGCACATACGGTGACCAGGGCAACGTGCTCGTCCTTGAGCAGCGGGCCCGCGCCCGCGGCATCCCCGTCGAGATCGTGCACGTCCGCTCCGCCGACCCGGTGCCCGAGGGGGGCGACATCTACCTGATCGGCGGTGGTGAGGACCGTCCGCAGATCCTCGCCGCCGACCGCCTGCGCCGCGACGGCGGGCTCCACCGTGCCGTGGGACAGGGCGCCGCCCTGCTCGCGGTGTGCGCCGGCTACCAGATCATGGGGAGCGCCTTCGGCGGTGAGGAAGGCCAGCCCGTCGCGGGCATCGAGCTGCTCGACATCTCCAGCACGCGCGGCCAGCGCCGCGCCGTGGGCGAACTCGCGGCCAACGTCGACCCGGCCCTTGAGCTCCCCACGCTGACCGGCTTCGAGAACCACATGGGCGTCACCCACCTGGGTCCCGGCGTGCGGCCGCTGTCCCAGACCGTGGTCGGCACGGGCAACGGCGACGGCACCGAAGGCTGCTACGCCGGCAAGGTCGTCGGCACCTACCTCCACGGCCCCGCCCTGGCCCGCAACCCGGCCCTCGCCGACCTGCTGATGAGCTGGATCGTCGGCCCCCTGGCCCCCATCGACGACGGGTGGTACAACCGCCTGCGCCAGGAGCGCCTCAACACGGTGATCCCGACCTGACGAACGGCCTCGCAATCCCTCACCCCGCGCCCCTTGGGGCGCCGGGCGGGTGAGTACGGCGAAGCCGGCCGGACGTGGTGTGGCGGCGCGTTGCCATGTGCCGCGTGGATAGGTACGGCGATGCCGGCCAGATGTGGTGTTGGGGCGCGTTGCCATGCGCCACGGGGATAGGCATGGCGATGCCGGCCTGATGTGGTGGGGTGGCGTGGCGCCGTGTGCCGCGTGGATAGGTACGGCGATGTCGGCCAGATGTGGTGTTGGGGCGCGTTGCCATGTGCGACGGGGATAGGCATGGCGATGCCGGCCTGATGTGATGTGGCGGTGCGGCGCCATAGGTACGGCGAAGCCGGCGGGGCGGGTGCCGGGGACCGTGGGGTGGTGCGGTGTCGGCCCGGGGGAGATCGCGGGCGCGGGTGGCGACGCCTGGGTGGCGGCGCGGTGCCTTGTCGACGGCAGCCACCGCGTCGCGGCTTATCGGTGCGCCCGGTGGGTGAGTACGCCGAAGCGGGCGCGGGGCGGCGTTGGCACTGCCGTACCGGACTCGTACGGCCAGGCTGGCTTTGCCGTACCTTCAGGAAGATTTTGGTGTGCCCCCGGGAGGCCGGGGGCGTGTGGTGCGGTGATCAGTAGACGAGGGCCTGGGCGCCCTCGGTGAGGGACTCCTCGATGAAGGTCGGGGCGCCGGCGATGCGGATGCCCTTGATCACGTCCTCGGCGGTGATATCGCGGCGGGCGGCGCACTGGGTGCAGAGGGTCACCGTGCCGCCCGCCAGGACGGCGGCCAGCAGGTCGCTCAGCGGGGTCGCGTGGGCGAGGCCGAGGCCGAGGTCGTCGGCCTTGCCTGGCAGGGCGAACCACGATGCCTCTCCGGTCAGCCACAACGACACCGGCACACCGCTCGCTGCGGCGGCGGCGGCCACGGTGAACGCCTGGTTGCAGCGTTCGGGAGCGTCGGTGCCGGCGGTCACTTTGATCACAAGAGAACGGGCCATGCCGTGCAGCTTATGCGTGGGCGCCGAGGAGCTGCCAGCCGGTCCCGCCACGCCCGGGTGGGGGTCCAGCGGCTCTAGGCTCGGATGTCATGGAAGAAACACCTGAGCTTCACCCCGATCTTGAGCCGATCGCCTTCCTGCTGGGACGCTGGGAGGGTGCGGGCGTGGGGGGATACCCGACGATCGAAAGCTTCAACTTCGGGCAGGAGATCGTCTTCGGCCACAACGGCAAGCCGTTCCTGACCTATGTGAGCCGCACGTGGCTCCTCGACGAGGCCGGTGAGCGGGTGCGTCCGCTCGCGACCGAGTCGGGCTACTGGCGGCAGCTGCCCGAGCGGCGGCTTGAGGTCGTGCTCTCGCATCCGACCGGCGTGGTGGAGATCTACGTCGGGGAGGTCGTGTTCCACAAGATCGAGCTGCGCACCGACGCGGTGGCGCGCACGGCGACCGCGAAGGAATATACGGCCGGGCACCGCCTCTACGGCCTGGTCAACGGCAACCTCATGTGGGCCTACGACATGTCGGCCGTGGGGCAGCCTCTCCAGTCTCACATGTCGGGCGAGCTGAAGAAGGTCGCCGAGTTCGACGCCGCCGAGTGATCGCCGCCGTCCACGGCGAGGCCGGGCCAAGGGGGGCTTAGCATCGGGCGATATGAGCACCCCTTTCACGCCGAGCGTGGTTGAAGCCATCAAGCGCCACATGAACGACGACCACGCCGCCGACTCACTGCTGATCTGCCGGGCTCTCGGGCGGCAGCCCGAGGCCACCAGTGCCGTCACGACCGGGGTCGACGCGGAAGGCATCGACTTCCTGGTGACGGTTCACGGTGAGGAGGTGCCGGTGCGGCTGCTGTGGGGTGAGACGCTGACCGAGCGGGCTCAGGCCCGCACGGCGGTTGTCCGGCTATATCGGGAGTCGTGCGCCATGCTCGGCGTCGAACCCCGGGGAGAGGCCCCACGCCACGCCTAGCCCCGGTCCCGGACATGGCCTCGCGCCACGCTTATCCCGGTCCCGGACATGGCCTCGCGTCACGCTTATCCCGGTCCCGGACATGGCCCCGCTCCACGCGTGGTCCCGGGCCCCGGACATGGGAGAACCCCGGGTCTGCTCCGCCTCGAAAAGAGGAGGGCCAGTTGGACCTAGGAGGGACCCGATCTCGCGGCCCATGCACGCGAAAAAGGGGGTCTCCCACTGGCAACCCGGGGTTCCGGTAGTTGTCTGGAATTCGCCAGGGCGTCACCGACACCCGGACGTGGGTCCGGACAGCGGTGTCCTAGCGGACAGCCACCTCGCAAGCCCAACTATGATCAACCATTGTTTGGACCACCTCCTTTCGGCGTGCTTGTAAGCTATGCGACCTCCTGGCCATGGGCAAGCGAATTATTCGCCGGGGTGTTCGGACGATGCCATGTGAGCTTCTTTCTGCTTTTAGACTCGTGGGCATGGCCGAGACGTCATGGCACGAGGAGCTCCGGGCCCGCGGATACCGCGTCACCCCTCAGCGTCAGCTTGTCCTCGAGGCCGTCAAAGGTCTTGAGCACGCCACCCCGGAGGAGATCTGCTCTCGCGTGCGCGAGACCGCGCGCGGCGTCAACATCTCCACGGTCTATCGCACGCTGGAGCTCCTCGAAGAGCTCGGCATGGTCACCCACACGCACCTCGGCCACGGCGCCCCCACCTACCACCTGGCCTCCGAGGCCGACCACCTACACCTGGTCTGCCGGGGGTGCGGCGAGGTGACCGAGGTCAGCTCGGACACGGTGTCCGAGCTTGTGTCCCGTCTGGACCGCGATTTCGGCTTCTCTCCGGACGTCCACCACCTCACTGTCTTCGGCCGCTGCCGCGGCTGCCGTCCCTCAGCGTCTGGTACGGCATAAGCCACCCTCTTATCCGAGTGACCACTCGAAGGAGTGCCACATGCGCTGGTTGGATGTGCGCCGCCACAGTCTGACCAAGAAGGGCACGGCACGCGGCCGGGGGTCGCATCTTTCGGCCGACGGCGTCGCCTTGGCCCGCCTCATCGGCGCCGGGGCCGGACCTTATGAGCGTGTGGTCACCAGTTCCTCCCCTCGGGCCGTTGAGACCGCCGTCGCCATGGGGTTCGCCGTCGACGACACGGTGGAGATGCCGTCCGGCTATGTGGAGGGAGTGATTCCGAAGCATGCCCAGTGGGAGTGGGCTGCGCCGTACGCCCGGTTCGCGGAGATCGTGCGCACCGGCGGTGTCGCGGCGGGAGTGGCCGAGGCCCACCGGGCGATCTGGACGGACACGGTCGGCGGGGTGCCGGAGGGCGGGACGGCGTTGCTCGTCGGACACGGCGGCGGGATCGAGTTCGCGCTGGTGGCATGCCTCCAGGAAGATTCGCATGCCTCCTGGGGCGCCCCTTTCGCCCACGGTGACGGGGTGCGCCTCGGCTTCGCCGACGGCCGCTTCGTGAGCGTGTCCTTCCAGCGCGCCCCACGATCACGCTGCGAGCGGAGGTCGCCGACTCCCCTGTGAACGGACGAGGTCGCGGTGTTCTTTCGTGATCTGAACGCACTACCGTGCCGATCGTGCGTGATGAGGACGGGGATTTACTGGCGGGACGCTACCGTCTCGTCGAGCAGATCGGCGCCGGCGGCATGGGCCGCGTCTGGCGGGGGCACGATGAAACGCTGGAACGCGACGTCGCGATCAAGGAGATCCTCTTCCCGCCAGGGATAGAGCCCGCGCAGCGTGACGTGCTCACCCAGCGGGCCATGCGCGAGGCGCGCTCGGCCGCCCGGCTCAATCACCCCGGCATCGTCACCGTGCACGACGTGATCGACTCGGGCACGGCGCCGGTGATCGTCATGGAATACGTCCGGGGCCGATCCCTCGCCCAGGTCATCGCCGAGGAGGGGCGGCTGGACCCCCTGCGGGTGGCGGCCATCGGGGCGATGATGCTGGAGGCCCTGCAAGAGGCGCACGCGGCCGAGATCATCCACCGCGACCTCAAACCGGCCAACGTATTGCTCGCCGGAAAGCGCACGGTGATCACCGACTTCGGGATCGCCAGTCTCGCAGGCGACGCCACCTTGACCGCCTCGGGCATGTTGATCGGTACGCCGTCCTACATGGCCCCCGAACAGGCCCGCGGCAAGCGGATCACCCCCGCCTGCGACCTGTGGTCGCTCGGGGCGACCCTTTACGCGGCGGTCGAAGGCAGAGCTCCCTATTCGGGAACCGACGTCATCGCGGTGCTGTCGGCGCTGCTCAGCGACGAACCCGAGCCGCCGCACCACGCGGGACCGCTGGCCCCGCTGCTGGCCGGTCTGTTGCGCAAGGACCCCGCCGAACGCTTCACCGCCGAGGAGGCCGCCCGATCGCTCGCCGGGGCCACCGGCGAGATCTCGCTTCCCCCGGCTTCCGCCGTACGGCATGAGCCCACCTTGGCCGATCCCGACCGCACGGTGGCGGTTGTGCGCGATGAGCCACCCGGAACCGTGGTGGACCCGGCGCCACCGGCTGTCCGGCGACGGCTCCCCGGCCGGCGGGCGATCGTCGTCGGCGGGCTCGGCACCTTGGCCCTCATCGCCGCGGGTGTCACGCTGCTCCCCCGGGGCATGGATCCCGAGCCCGGCAGGTGGGTGCGGGGCAAGCCGCTCTTGGCGCCGGGATTCGAGGGGCGGCCCGTGGCCTTCAGCCCCGACGGCGGCACGCTGGCTCTCCCGGACGGCGCCCATCGGGTGCAACTCTGGGATGTCGCCAAGGGCGCGGTCACGACCACCTTGACCGGACACACCGATCGTGTCCTGGCCTTGGCCTTCGCACCCGATAGGAGCACCCTGGCCACCGTGAGCGAGGACAGCTCCGTTCGGTTGTGGGAGGTGGGCACGAACAAGAGCACCACCCCGCTCACCGAGCTCAACGGGGTGGAGAGGACGGCGGTGTTCAGCGCGGACTGCAAAACTCTCGCCACGGCAGGCTCGGGCGGGGTGATGATCTGGGACGTGACCGAGGGGAAGAACACCTTCACCCTTTGGGACGGCTCGACCTTCGTGTATGACATGTCCTTCAGCTCCGATGGCCATGCGCTGGCCACGACGTGGTCGCTGGAGGCCGCCCCGGCGGTGCGGTTGTGGGACGTGACCAGCGGCACCGAGACCCTTGACCTCACCGGTGACAACTCCCCGGCCGTGACCGTGGCGTTCAGCCCCGACGGCACCTCCCTGGCCACGGGGAGCACAGACGGGTCGGTGCGTCTGTGGGAGGTGTCCACCGGCAAGAACACCGCCACTCTCGGCAGCCACGGCAGATCGGTCAACGACGTCGCGTTCAGCCCGGACGGCACGACCCTGGCGAGTGCCGGCGCCGACGGCACGGTGCGGCTCTGGGACATCGCCACCGGCAGGAGCGCCGCCGTGCTCAGGGGCCCTGCCCGGACCGTTGTCTTCGCTCGCGACGGCCGCACGCTGGCGGCCGGCATGGGGGGTGAGGTGAGGCTATGGCGGGCCACCTAGCCGACCGGCGACCTCAAGACGGACAACCTTAGAGCGTGAGGTGCCCCCTTGCCCTCCGGCAGTGTCGTGGTGGTCATAGCCTTGGGGCATGCGAAGCCCCTTGCTGGACATCCCCGGAGCGGTCGCCGCCCAGGCGCCCGACGCCGACATCGCCGCACACTACGGTGACCCGTTCGCCGAGCAACGTGCGTTGCTGAGCGGGGAGGCCGTGGTTGACCGGAGCAACCGGGAGGTTGTCCGAGTCAAAGGCCCGGATCGGCTCAAATGGCTCAACGACTTGAGTTCGCAGAAACTCGACGATCTTCGTCCGGGGCAACCGACCCAGACCTTGATCCTCGACCTTCAGGGCAGGGTCGAGCATCACCTTGTCCTGGTCGACGACGGTGAGAGCGTGTGGGCGCACGTCGAACCCGGCGCCGCCGAAGCTTTGGTGACATATCTCGACAAGATGCGCTTCATGCTGCGGGTGGAGGTCGCCGACCTCACCGCCGGCTACGCCGTGCTCACGACCCGCGCCGATGTGCGCCCCGAGGGGGCCGTCGCGATCGGCGAGGACCTCCTGGTGCCCCGCGACCTGCTCGCCGGCCACCTGGGGCTGCGGCCCGCCGGCCTTTGGGCCTACGAGGCCCTGCGCATCGAGGACCACAGCCCCCGGTATGGGTTCGAGACCGATCACAAGACCATCCCGCACGAGGTGGGCTGGATCGGATCCGCTGTGCATCTGAGCAAGGGCTGCTACCGAGGCCAGGAGACCGTGGCCCGCGTGCACAACCTCGGCCACCCTCCCCGCCGGCTCGTCTTCCTCCACCTCGACGGCAGCGTCGACACCCTGCCCGCCCACGGTGCCCCGGTCGTGCTCGACGAGACCGAGGTCGGCTTCGTCGGCTCGTCCGCCCGCCACCACGAACTCGGCCCCATCGCCTTGGCCCTGGTCAAACGCACCGTCCCGGTGGAGGCCACCCTCCTCGCGGGCGGCGTGGCCGCGAGCCAGGAGGTCATCGTGCCCCCGGACGCCGGGCGCAACGTCACGATCGACCCCTCCCTGCGCCGCCGCATCCGCTAGAACCCGCGGCTAGGCCGCTGGAACCCGCGCCAAGGCCGCTGGGGCCTGCGGCAAGGCCGTTGGAACCGCAGCCGGGGATCGCCTGGTCCCCGGCTTTGCCGTATGAGGTCAGACGTCCAGCACCAGGGTGATCGGCCCGTCGTTCACCAGGCTGACCTTCATGTCCGCGCCGAACACGCCGGTTTCCACGTGGGCGCCGAGGTCGCGGAGGGCGGTGACGACGGCGTCGACCAGGGGTTCGGCCACCGGGCCGGGGGCGGCGGCCTGCCAGGTGGGGCGGCGGCCTTTGCGGGCGTCGCCGTACAACGTGAACTGGCTGATCACCAGCAGTGGCGCGCCGATGTCGGAGCAGGACCGCTCGCCGGCGAGAATGCGCAGCCCCCAGAGCTTGGCGGCGAGTCTGCTCGCCTCGGCGGGGGTGTCGGTGTGGGTGACACCGACGAGGACCATGAGCCCAGGCTTGTCGATCTCTCCGACGGTCGCGCCGTCGACGGTGACCGAAGCAGAAGTGACACGTTGAACGACCGCTCGCATAGCAGCTTATTGTCCCAGATCAGATCAGTCGGATGCCGTCCGTAGACTCCCCCTCGAAGGGAGCGTGAAATGTCGAGTGAGTCGTTGATTGTGGAGGTAGTCCGGTCGGGATTCGTGGAGTCCACGCACCGCGCCAGGATGCTGACACTTGACGCCGACGGCAAGCCCGTCTGCATCTACGGCGCCGTGGACAAACTGGTCTCGCCACGGTCGTCGATGAAACCGTTCCAGGCAGTGGGCATGCTCCGGGCGGGGCTACCGCTTGACGGCGAGCAGCTCGCGCTCGCCGCGTCCAGCCATATGGGCGAGACCCAGCAAACCGAGGCCATCCGGAAGATCCTCGCCTCGGTCGATCTGGATGAGCGCGCGTTACGCTGCCCCGAGTCGCTGCCCGATCATCGCGAGACGGCCCGCGAGGTGCTCCGTTCGGGAGGAGAGCCTTCCCCGATCTACATGAACTGCTCCGGCAAACACGCGGCCATGGTCGTGACGTGCGCCGTGAACGGCTGGCCGACCGAGACCTATCTGGACCCGGCGCACCCGCTCCAGCGGGTGATCAGGGACACCGTCGAGGAATTAACCGGCGAACGCATCGCCGCGAGCGGGGTGGACGGCTGCGGCGCGCCTCTCTTCTTCGTCTCGATGGCCGGGGTGACCCGGGCCTTCCGGGCACTTCCGCTGGCGGCTCCCGGCACCCCGGAGCGCCGTCTGGCGGACGCCATGCGCGCCCACCCGGACTGGGTGACCGGGGCGGAACTCCCGGAGACCACCCTGATGCGTACGTTCCCCGGCCTGCTGGTCAAGGCGGGCGCTGAGGGGTTCGACGCCTTCAGCTACGCCGACGGCCGGGCAGGCGCGATCAAGATTGAGGACGGCGGCTCCAGGGCACGGCCGGCCGTGACGGCGGCGGCGCTGCGCTCGGTCGGGCTCGACGCTCCGGAGCTCGCCAAACTCGACTCCGTCCCTCTATTCGGCGGCGGGAAGCCGGTGGGGGAGATCCGGCTGCGCCGGGTTCACTGACCGGCTGGGCACATCGACCGGTCCGGGGTCGCCCCCCGGTGAGGCTCGCCGACAGGCCGGGCCTACGGGACAGGGCGATCGTCACCCTTCCGGCTCCCGCCTCGACCAGGCGGGAGCCCACACCGCTCAGCGCCCCCCGGCGGCGCGCAAAAGCTCGGCGATCTCGCCGAACCCCTTCTCCTCCGCGCGCGTGAGCGGCGTGACGCCGTCGGCGTCGGCCAGGTTGACGTCGGCGCCCGCCTCGATGAGCAGCGAGACGATCTCCTGGTAGGGCTTGGATCCGTCGCCGAGGATCACGGCTTCCAGCAGGCCGGTCCAGCCGAGGTTGTTGACGTGGTCGACCTTGATATCGGTCTTGAGCACCTCGCGCACATAGTCGACGTGACCGCGTTCGCAGGCGGGGATCAGCGAGATGCCGCCGTAGCGGTTCCTGATCGTCAGATCGGGACCGGCGGCGAGCAGCACCTTGAGCATCGCGACGCTTCCCGTCACGCCCGTCACGAGCCAGGGCGTGTCGCTTCTGTCGTCCAGCGCGTCGGGGTCGGCGCCCGCGCTCACCAGGATCTTCGCCACCTCCACGTGATCGCCGGCCGAGGCCAGCAGCAGTGGTGTGCGCCGGTTCGCGTCGCGCACCTCAAGATCGGCGCCGCCCGCGACGGCCTCTTGGACCTTGGCGGCGTCGCCTGTGGCGGCGGCCCTCAGCAGTTGATCGTCGAACACGTCTCTTCCCTTTCCCCCGGAGGGCGCGGAGCGGTCCGGCTCAGGGCCGGCGCAGGCCCCCAGCACAACGGCCACCCCTGAGAGCAGCAGCGTCCGCCTCTTCACGTCCCCCCTTACCCGATAGGTCTGGTCGCACCCGACCCTCTCCTGGGGACTGTACGGCGAAAGCCTGGAGGAACTGTACGGCGGAAGCCGGGGCGGCCATGCCCACCCTGACGGCGAGACGGGTGCGGGCGGAAAACATCGTTTTCACGATGTCACTCCAGATGAGAGGGATTCGATGCCACCTCAGGCCGCCATTCCGCCCATCCAGGAGTGCCGTGGAGCGCAGGGGCCGGCAGATGTGTGCCTAGCGGAGGGTGCCCGAGAGGGCGCCGGAGGCGGTCAGAGTGAAGGCCCGGATTGAGGAGGGAAAACGGGATCTGTCCCAGCCGGCGGGCCCGCGATACCACGCCCAGTCGGTGTTCTCCGTGGCCGGGGGGATGACCTTCATCCATTGGTCCAGCTCCCCGAAGACCACCGCGTAGGGGAGGTAACGCGAGAACAACGCCATCCTCTCCTGATCCGACATTTCTGACACGTCAGGTATGGCGCTGAAGTACTCCCGGAAGGCCTTAGCCCGCGCCAGCGCCGCCGCCCCCTTCTGACTGCGCGCCGGCAGGAGCTGCGCCCCCACGGTGATCGCCGCCCCCGCGATGATCAGCACGAGCCCCAGCAGCCCGTGATGCGTCAACCACGCCAGCAGCGCCGTCGCCGGCACCCCGGCCGCGGTGAGCACGACCCCCGCGACGACCCACCGGGTGCGCCCCGAGTCGGGCGGGTGCACGAACCACCCCTGCTTCACCACATCTGCATAAAGCGCATCACGCACCTCGCCCAAGCAGTCCCCGAGCGACCCCCGCAACTCCGACATCTTCACGCTCTCCCGCCCCGCGAACAACGCACTGTAAAGCACCCGTTCGTACGGCAGAAGCTCCCCTGGCGCCCCCTTCGACAACACCCAGTCCGGCGCGTCGTAGAGCTGCCGCGGCAACTCCTCCACCCGCAGATGCCCTCGTACGGCGAGATCCACGATCGTCGCCGTCACATCCACCACGTCGGCCTGTTCGCCGATCAGCGTGCCGATCTGGCCCGGCCGTACCCCGCCTGGCGGCGCCTTCACCGGCTCCCTTACCCGCGCGTGCGCCCTGGCGTCGCGGCCCCGAATCCAGGCGACGGCCCCGAGCCCGAGCAGTAGCAGCCCGGCGAGCGTCGCGAGCGCCCATCCCGTCACCGGCGTGACGACGAACGCCGTGGCCAGATCGGCGCGGCGGTCCAGAATGGGCACCGCCCCGCCCGCGCGCCGCGGAAAGGCCACCACCACGGTGAGCACGTGATGGGCGTCGAGCGCACGCTCGTGGAAGGTCGCCGTGGACCCCGTGTGGTCCATGGTCGCCGACGTGCACCCGAAGGCCGAGGTCAGCGCACCCGCGAAACACGAAAGGCTCTGGATGCGCTCCGGTCCCGTGACGGTCACGGTCGCCCTCGACAGCGGCACATTCCACCCGCCCGCCGCGAACCACCGCAACTCCTCCACCTCGCCGTGCGGCGCCACCGCCCCCGTCACGTCGTAGGACACGGTGACGGTCCCGCGCCCCACGCCGCGCACCGTGAGCGTCTCGTCGTCCACCACAGCGCCCTGCCCCCGGACGTTGGTGACGTGATAGACGCGATCGTGCACCTCGTCGTGCCGGGTGCGGGTCAGCAACCTGCGGGTGATCGTGTCGCCCGAGCCGAAATCATGGGTGATCCGCTCGGTGACCCGCAGCACGCCGCCGTCGTCCAACTCCATCTTCACGTCGTGAGCGGCTTCCACTCCGCCGGGAACCCCCGCATGCGCCGTCACGGCCAGGACGGCTGCGGCCACGAGCTGAACTACCCCCATGTAACGGAGAGTAATGAGCTGGCGTGTTCAGGTCACGGAATGAAGCGGGCTGGTGTGCCATGGGATGACAAGCAACCCGGCATACACCTGACATTCAACCTCGCGGCATCGGAGGAAGCCTCATGCCCCGCCACAAGCGCGCCGCCCTGCGCCGCGCCGCGAGCTGCGCGGCGGCCCTCGGCCTGCTCGCCGGCGCCGTCATCGCCATGGTCCTCATCGGCTCCGCCGCGGCAGGCGGATCACACGTCGCGGGCCACGCCGGCCGCCACGACCCGGCGGTCGCCGAACGCTATGGCCTGCCCGCCGACCTGCACGGACGCCTCGACCGCGCCAGAGTGCTCAACCACAACCCGCTGTATGCCTTGCCCCGCCTCGACGGCTTCGGCTGCCGGGCGTCGGCCATCGCCGACGGCGACGCGGCGTCGATGGCGACCTTCCTCGGCCGGTTCACCGACTGCCTCGACCGCAGCTGGCACGCCGGGTTCACCCGGCTCGGCCTGGCCTACACCAGACCCGAACGCGTCTTCTGGAACCGCCCGGGACGCGGCCCCTGCGGTGACTTCCCGGTCGCGGGGGCATCGGCGATCTACTGCCCGATCAACGGCGGCGTCTACATCGGCACCCGGGACATCGTCAAAGGCTCGGCAGGCGCCCCCGGCGCGATGTACGGCGTCTACGCCCGGGTGCTGGCCCACGAGTATTCCCACCATGTGCAGGACCAGGCCGGGATCCTAAGGTTCGCCTGGCGCCTGCGCGACAGCTCGCCCACCGGGGCGGCCAACGAGATCACCCGGCGGGTCGAGTTGCAGGCCCAGTGTCTGGCCGGGGTCTACTTCGGCGTGACGCGCCATACCTTTCCGATGACCGGCGCCCAGTGGGCCAAGGTCCTCGCCGACTCACGCACACGGGGCGAGGACCGCACCCCCGAGCAGGAACGCGACCACGGCTCAGGCGCGAACTACGCCGGCTGGCTCGCCCGTGGTTATACGGCGGCCCACCCGGGCGTATGCGACACGTGGTCCGTCCCGGCCTCGGCCGTCTCCTGAGGACGCCGGCCAGGGAGGCTCGTGCCGTACAAAAGCCCCGCCTGGCCGGCAGGGCTCCGGTGAAGAGGGGCTAGGAGGGGTCGAACTTGTAGCCCAGGCCCCGCACGGTGAGGATGTGCCGCGGGGCCGACGGGTTGGCCTCCACCTTGGCGCGCAGGCGCTTGATGTGCACGTCGAGGGTCTTGGTGTCGCCGACGTAGTCGGCGCCCCAGACGCGGTCGATCAGCTGCCCCCGGGTGAGCACCCGCCCCGCGTTGCGCAGCAGCACCTCCAGCAGCTCGAACTCCTTGAGCGGGAGCTGCACCGGCGTGCCGCGCACGGCGACGATGTGGCGCTCGACGTCCATGCGCACCGGACCGGCGGTCAGGACCGCGGGCTGGGGCTCCTCGGCGTCGCCCTGGCGCCGCAGCACCGCGCGGATGCGGGCCACGAGCTCACGTGAGGAGAAGGGCTTGGTCACATAGTCGTCGGCGCCGAGCTCGAGCCCGACGACCTTGTCGATCTCGCTGTCCTTGGCGGTGAGCATGATCACCGGCACTTTGGACCGCTGGCGCAGGGTGCGGCACACCTCGGTGCCGGAGATGCCGGGCAGCATGAGGTCGAGCAGCACGAGGTCGGCTCCGTCGCGGTCGAACGCCTCAAGGGCGGCCGGGCCGGTGTCGGCCACGAAGACCTCAAAGCCTTCCTTCCTCAACATGTACGACAGCGCGTCGGAGAACGACTCCTCGTCCTCGACCACCAGAACGCGGGTCACTTCGCGGCCTCCAGGGGGGTTGAACCGGAACTAGGCGCGGCCAGCGTCACCCCACCGAGGGCGGGGAGCCGCAAGGTGAAGGTGGAGCCCGAGCCTTCCTTGCTCCAGACTGTCACCTCGCCTCCGTGGGCCACGGCGACGTGTTTAACGATGGCGAGACCGAGCCCGGTTCCGCCGGTGGCGCGTGAGCGGGCGGCGTCGACCCGGAAGAACCGCTCGAAGATCCTCTCCTGGGAGGTCTCCGGGATGCCGATGCCCTGGTCGCTCACGCTGACCTCGACGGAGTCGCCCGCGGATCGGGCGCTCACGACGATCCTCGTGTGCTCGGGGCTGTAGACGACGGCGTTGTCGATCAGGTTGCGCAGGGCGGTGACGAGCAGTTCGTCGTCGCCCCACACCTGAAGGCCCTCGGCGCCGCCCGCCGCGAGTGTGATGTCCTTGGCCACCGCCTTGGTGTTGCAGCGGTCGATGGCCTCCTGTATGACCTCGTCCACGGGCACGGGCGCCGGGGTCGGCACCGGGTCGCCGCCCTGGATGCGGGACAGGGTGATGAGATCTTTGATCAGGTAGTTCAGGCGGGCGGCCTCGTGCTGCATGCGCCCGGAGAACCTCGTGACGGCCTCGGGGTCGTCCGCGGCGTCCTGGATGGTCTCGGCGAGCAGGCTGAGCGCTCCCACCGGGGTCTTGAGCTCGTGGCTCACGTTGGCGACGAAGTCGCGGCGCACGGCCTCGACGCGCCGCCGCTCGGTCTGGTCCTCGGCGAGCACGAGCACCTGGCCGAAGGCGCCGAGCGGCGCGACCCGCACCGCGAAGGTCGTGGACTCCTGGCCGAACCGGTTGGCGGCCACCTCGATCTCGCCCTCGCGGATCTCGCCGTCTCGCCGGACCTTTCTCGCCATCGCTATGAGTTCGGGTGCCATGAGATGGTCACCTTTGACTAGGCTGAAGGCGCGGGCGGCTGAACTGGCGCGCAGCACACGGTCCTCCTGGTCGAGCACGACGGCCGACGAAGGGAGAACGGCGAGCACAGAGGCGACGCCCTGGGGCAGGGTGCCCGGACTGGCAGCGTCCTTGCGGGCTCCGCGGTTCGGATCGTGCTGATAGTTGCCGTAAACCAGCACTGCCAGCCCGCCCACCACGAACCCCGACAGGGCGATCATGCTTGCCACCAACTCGCTCACATAACCGATGGTAGGCGGGCTGTTCCAGGGCTCGGCACGTCTCGGCGTGCTTCCTGCGAGACCTTCCTGCAATGTTCACTTTCCGGTCGAGGCTCGTTCATCGGTAGAGAAATAGCGTGTCGGCATGCGCGACGCTTATCACGACGAACTGAGAGCCCTTACCGGTCGGCTGGTCGAGATGACCCGCCTGGTGCGTTCTGCCATGTCCAGGGCCACGACAGCTCTGCTGGACTCCGACTTGCCGCTCGCCGAAAGCGTCATCTCCCGCGACAAGGACGTGAACCAGCTCTGCGAGGAGATCGAGACGTCGATCTTCGGGCTGATGGCGACGCAGCAGCCGGTCGCGGTCGATCTCCGTACCGTGATCACGGCGCTCCGCATGGCGGCCGATCTTGAGCGCATGGGCGACCTCGCCGTCCATGTGGCGAAGATCGCACGCATGCGGCACCCCGACTCCGCCGTGCCGGCCGAGATCCGCGACTCCATCCTGGAGATGGGGCAGATCGCCGAACGTCTTGTCACCAAGACGGGAAGCTGCATCCTGACGCAGAACGCCGAGCTCGCCCAGGAGCTGGAGCAGGACGACGACCACATGGACCGTCTCCACCGCCGCCTGTTCCGGATGTTGCTCTCGGAGAGCTGGGAGCACGGGATCGAGCCGGCCATCGACATCACCCTGATCGGCCGCTACTACGAGCGTTACGCCGACCACGCCGTGCGCGTGGCGCAAGACGTCGTCTACATGGTGACGGGATCACGTGTAGGCGAGTAGGCAGCCGATTCCGCCCGCGAACCCCGAAGCCCCGCCCCCCGAAGGCGCGAGGGGGGCGGGGCTTGGCATGTGCGCGGGGTCTACCGGCCCTGGTTGGCGACCGCCTCGATGGCGGCCTTGGCGGCCTCGGGGTCGAGATATTCGCCGCCGGCCCGCACCGGCCGGAAGTCGGCGTCGAGCTCGTAACGCAGCGGGATGCCCGTCGGGATGTTGAGGCCCGCGATCTCCTCGTCGCCGATGCCGTCGAGGTGCTTGACCAGCGCCCGCAGCGAGTTGCCGTGCGCCACGACGATCACCGTGCGGCCCGCGGCCAGGTCGGGCAGGATCCGGTCATACCAGTACGGCAGAAGCCGGTCGACGACGTCCTTCAGGCACTCGGTGCGCGGCATCACCTCGGCGGGGAGCAGCGCGTAGCGCGGGTCGCCCACCTGGCTGAACTCGTCGTCGTCGGCGATCGGCGGGGGAGGCGTGTCATAGGAGCGCCGCCACAGCTTGAACTGCTCGTCGCCGAACTCCTCGCGCGTCTGCGCCTTGTCCTTGCCCTGCAGCGCGCCGTAGTGGCGCTCGTTGAGCCGCCAGGAACGCTCGACCGGCAGCCACAGCAGCCCGGCCGACCCCAGGGCGAGGTTGGCCGTCTGGATGGCCCGGGTCATCAGCGAGGTGTGCACGACGTCCGGGCGCACCCCGGCGTCGAGCAGCAGCCGCCCGCCTCTGCGGGCCTCCTCCTCGCCCTTCGCCGACAGGCTGACGTCCACCCAGCCGGTGAACAAGCCCTTCGCGTTCCACTCGCTCTCGCCATGTCGCAACAGCACCAAAGTCGCCATGGGGGCAAGCTTATCGGCGGCTGCCGAAGCCCCCCTCGGCGAATCCCCCCACCTCCCGGCGGGTCGCCCCCGCTATCTGTCGGGGTCCGCAAAACGGGCGAAAGCCCGCAGATTCGCCAGCGACTCGCCACGTTTGGCACGCCATTCCCACTCACGGCGGATCGACGAGGCGAAACCGAGCTCAAGCGCCCGGTCGAAGCCCTCGTCGGAGTAGGTCAGCACGCACCCGAGCACCCGGTCGATCTCCTCGGCGGTGACGCCCCCGAGGGGGAGGCGCCCGACGAGGTAGACGTCGCCGATGGGATCGAGGGCGAAGTGCACGCCGTACATCGATCCGTTGCGCGTCAGCAGCCACCGGTAGAACTCGACGTGGTTCTCGTCGGGCTTGCGGCAGAAGAACGCCTCGACGTGCAGCGCCTGGTCGCCGACGATCAGCCACGTCATCGTGGCCAGCTTGTGCTGCCCTGGAAGGGTGACGAGAAACGCGCCCGGGCGCGGTTCCTCGAAGGCCACCTCGGAGTCCTTGAGCGCGGTCTCGATCAGGTCCCTCACGCCGACCACCTTAAGCGAGCCGGTCAGAAGTTCGCCGCCACGGGCACGGCGCGCATGTGGCGCAGGGTGCTCGTGTAAATGTCGGCGAGGCTCGCCGCCGTGGCCGACCAGCCGAACGCCGCGGCGTGCTCGGGCGCGCCGTTCGCGAGGCGTTCGCGCAGCTTGGGGCGGGTGAGGACACCGTGCAACGCGTGCGCCCAGTCGCCTGGGTCGTGCCCGTCGACGAGCACGCCGGACACACCGTCGCGTACGGCGGTGCGCAGTCCGCCGACCGCCGCGGCCACGACCGGGGTGCCGCACGCCTGGGACTCCAGGGCGACCAGCCCGAAAGACTCGTTGTGGGAGGGCACGACGGTGATGTCCGCGGCGCGGTACCAGTCGGCGAGTTCGGCCTGCGGCGCCGGGGGCACCAGCCGTACCACGTCGGCGATGCCGAGTTCGACGGCGAGCTGGGCGAGGAAGGCCGGGCGGGCCAGGCCGTTGCCGCTGGGGCCGCCGACGCAGGCCACGATGAGGCGGTCGCGCAGCGACGGGTCCTCGATCAGCATGCGGGCGGCGGCGCGCAGGAGCACGTCGGGGGCCTTGAGAGGCTGGATCCGGCCCACGAACAGCAGGATGTGGGCGTCCTGCGGCAGGTCGAGCCGGTGCCTGGCGGCCCCCTGGGAGGCCGGTTGGAATACCGACAGGTTGACGCCGGGGTTGACGACGGCCACGCGGTCGTGGCCCGCGCCGTACAGGTCGATGAGCTCGCCGGCCTCGGCGGCGGTGTTGGCGACGAGCCGGTCGGCGACCTCGACGACCTGCTCCTCGCCGATCACGCGGGCCTTGGGCTCGGGGTTGTCGCCTTCGGCGAGCAGAAGGTTCTTGACCTTGGCCATGGTGTGCATGGTGTGCACGAGAGGCACGCCCCACCGTTCCTTGGCCAGCCAGCCGACCTGCCCGGACAGCCAGTAGTGGGAGTGGATCACGTCGTAGCGGCCCGGGTCGTACATGGCCTCGGTGCGCAGGACGCCGGACAGGAAGGCGCAGAGCTGACCGGACAGGTCGCTCTTGTCGAGTTCCTCGTAGGGGCCGGCGGTGACGTGGCGGACGAGTACGCCGGGGGCCAGTTCGACGACGGGAGGCAGGTCACGCGCGGTCTGCCGGGTGAAGATCTCGACCTCGACGTTCAGCTGGGCAAGTCGCCTGGCCACTTCCACCACATACACGTTCATCCCGCCCGCGTCGCCCGTTCCGGGCTGGTCAAGGGGGGATGTGTGCATGCTGATGGTCGCGACCCGGTTCACCCGTCGTCGCCTCACCTACACCACCTCCGAAGGGGTAATAACCACCCGAATCATCCTGCGATTCCCCGAAATACGGTGACATGCGAAAAATCCGGTTGGGCCTCCGGGCTGGCAGGATGGCGAGTCATGAGTAGGACAGCAGTGGTGACCGGAGCCAGCAGCGGCATCGGCGAGGCGACCGCCCGGCGGCTCGCCGCCGAGGGGTTCGAGGTGATCGCGGCGGCGCGCCGCCGCGACCGGCTGGACAGGCTCGCCGCCGAGGTGCCCGGCGTGCGCGCGGTCACCCTGGACGTGACCTCGCAGCGCTCGGTGGACGCGCTCGCGGCCGCCCTCGCCCGCTGCGACGTGCTGATCAACAACGCCGGCGGCGCGGTCGGCCTTGAGTCCGTCGCGCAGGCCGATCCCGCCGACTGGCAGCGGATGTACGACGTCAACGTGCTCGGCACCCTGCGCGTGACCCGGGCGCTGCTCCCCAAGCTGATCGAGTCGGGCGACGGGGTGTTGCTCATGTTGACCAGCGTCGCAGGGCTGATCTCCTACGAAGGGGGCGGGGGGTACGTAGCGGCTAAACATGCCCAGACTGGGATGACCGAGACACTTCGCCTGGAGTTGTGCGGCCAGCCCGTCCGGGTCGTGGAGATCGCCCCGGGCATGGTGCACACCGAGGAGTTCTCCCTGGTGCGCTTCCGCGGCGACGCCGAGGCCGCCGCCAAGGTCTACGACGGCGTGCCCGGCCCGCTCACCGCCGACGACGTGGCCGACGCCATCGCCTGGTGCGTCACCCGGCCCGCCCACGTCAACATCGACCGCATGGTCATCCGCCCCCGCGCCCAGGCCGCCCAGCACAAGATCCACCGGGTCACCTGAGCACCGCCATGTCTACGCGCGCGCGACCGGTCGGCGAGATCACCCGGGGCACCACCTGGCACAACAGGCTCAGGCGGTGCGACCGGTGGCTCACCGCCGTGCACGGCCCCCTGCTGCGCGCCGCCACACCCGCGCCGCTCGTGGTCGACCTCGGCTACGGCGCGTCCCACATCACCACCACCGAGCTGTTCACCCGTCTGCGCCGGATCGTGCCCCGGGCCGAGGTGGCCGGACTGGAGATCGACCCGGCCAGGGTCGCCGCGGCTTCGCCGTACTCCCGGCCGGGGCTGACCTTCGCGCTCGGCGGCTTCGAGCTGCCGGTGGACCGGCCGCCGACGGTGGTGCGGGCCTTCAACGTGCTCCGGCAATATGACGAGGAGAGGGCGCTTGAGGCGTGGGACCTCATGCGCCGGCGCCTTGCGCCACGCGGCGTGATCGTGGAGGGCACCTGCTCGGAGATCGGCCACCGGGCCACCTGGGTGACCCTCGGTGAGGAAGGGCCGCGCACGCTGACCTTCTCGGCGCGGCTGACGGGCATCGAGCGCCCCTCGGACCTCGCAGAACGCCTTCCCAAGGCGCTCATCCACCGCAATGTCCCCGGAGAGGCGATCTACGAGCTCCTGCGGGACTTCGACCAGGCATGGGCGGTGTGTGCCCCACATGGGGCGTACGGCTTGCGCCAGCGTTTCCTGGCCACCGTCGAGACCCTGGCCCGGGCGTGGCCCGTGGCCACCGTCCCGCCCCTCGGCGGGCGCGGGCGGTGGCGGCTCGGCGAGATGACCGTCCCCTGGTCGGCGGTGGCCCCGCGGCGGTATGTGGGGTAGATCACCCCAAACGGCTGAATGCTTCCTCAAAGTGTGCATAGGCTGAGGTGTCAAACAGTACGAACCTCACCTCGATCACCGAGGTAGTGGCCTGCCGCACCGTCTCCAGCGCGATGCGGGCGCCGTCGTCCATGGGCCAGCCGTAAATCCCCGTCGAGACGGCGGGAAAGGCGACCGTATGGGCGCCGAGTTCATCGGCCACCCGCAGCGACTCCCGATAGCAGGAGGCGAGCAGATGAGAGCGGTCCTCCGAGACCGAGTGGACCGGGCCGACCGTGTGGATGACCCAGCGCGCCGCGAGCAGCCCGCCCGTCGTCGCGACGGCCTGGCCGACCGGCAGGCCCTTGCCGTATCTCGCGGCGCGAAGCGCCCTGCACTCCGCCAGGATCGCGGACCCGCCGCGCCGGTGAATCGCCCCGTCGACACCGCCGCCGCCGAGAAGCGAGGAATTGGCCGCGTTGACCACGGCGTCGACCCTCTGGTCGGTGATGTCGCCCTGCAAAAGCCGGATGTCCATCCCTCATCTCTACCCCCTGTGACCTCGGTGAGGCCACACTCGACAACCCGTAGTACTACGGCTCGTGGTCCCCGCGCTAACCTGGGAGGTGTGAAGGGTTTGGGTGAGCTGGAACGCAGCATCATGGACATCCTCTGGGCGCAGAACTCCCCGGTGACCGCCCGCGAGGTCGGACGTCTCATCGAGGGCCGCGACCTCGCGCCCACCACCGTCATGACCGTGCTCGACCGGTTGACCCGCAAGGGTTTCCTGATCCGCACCCGCGACGGCCGCGCCTGGCGTTACCAGTCCGCGGGGACCCGTGACACCTACGTCGCCGAGCTGATGCTGGAAGCCCTCGGCATGACCGGTGACCGCGACGCGGCACTCACCAGGTTCGCCCAGGCCGTCTCCGGCTCTGAGGCCGAGATCCTCCGTAAGGCGCTCACGGAGCTGGAGGAGGAGTGATCGCGGCAGCGGCGCTCGCCGCGCTCGCGATCGTCTGCGCCGTCGGCGCGTGGCGGCTCAACTCCGCCCGCTGGACCACCAGGGCCCCGCACACCGCAGTCGTGCTCTGGCAGGCGCTCGGTGTCACCTGGGGGCTCGCCACCACCGGCGCGCTGCTCGCCTACGCGTTCGAGCCTTACGGCAAGGGCGCGCTGCTCGGTCTGCGTGACTTCCTGGTCGCCGCCTACACCGGCGGGCACGGCACCATGCCTCTCGACCTTCCGCACGTGCTGGCGCTCATCGCCGGCATGACCATGTTCACCGTGCTCGTGGCCGTCCTGGTGGGGGCCACCTTCCAGACCTTGCGGGCGCGTCGCCGGCATCGCATGCTGCTCGCCCTCATCGCACGGGATGAGCCGGGCGTGCCCGGAGTGCGGGTGGTCGACCATCCCGGCGCCGCCGCCTACTGCGTGCCCGGACTGCGGTCCCAGGTCGTCGTCAGTGCGGGGACCCTCGCCCTGCTCTCGCCGGACGAGCTCACCGCCGTCCTCGCCCATGAGGCGGCCCACGCGCGTGAGCGCCACGATCTTGTGCTTCTGCCGTTCGCGGCCTTGTGCCGGGCCATGCCGTTCTCGGGTGTGGTGCGGGGGGCTCAGTCGTCGGTCGAGTTGCTCATCGAGATGGCGGCCGACGATCGGGCGAGGCGTTTCTGCTCTCCGCGGCGCCTCGCCACGGCCTTGCTGCGGTTTGGCACGGCGGGATCCGTCCCCACCCCCAGTGGTGCCCTTGGCGCCAACTCGGGGGTGATGGCGCGGGTCGAGCGTCTCATCACGCCGCAGTCCGCTTTGCCGCGGCGCTTCCGGATCTCGGTGGTGGGCTTCGCCGTCATGCTGTCGGCGTCGGCACCGCTGCTCTGGCTGCTCCCCTCCTGATCGTGCTCCGGTGTCACGGCGGTGTTACCGCCGCCGCACCGTCTCTTGATGAGACAAGTGCTTGCAAGTGTTAGCCAATGAGTTTGCAATTGCAAGCACCCGTGCCGCACAATGGACGCATGGCACTACCCAAAGTCGGCTCGATCGGTGAATACATCCGCGAGCAGCGGACGCAGGCGAAGATCTCGCTGCGTCAGCTCGCCGCGTCGGCGGGGGTCTCCAACCCCTACCTGAGCCAGATCGAGCGCGGCCTGCGCAAGCCGAGCGCGGAGATCCTCAACCAGATCGCCAAGGGGTTGCACATCTCCGCCCGGGCGCTCTATGTGCGTGCCGGCCTGATGGAGGACCGCGAGCCGCCCAGCGACGTCGCGGCGGCGATCAGGGCCGACACGTTCATCACCGAGCGGCAGCGCCAGGTGCTGATCGACATCTACGAGTCGTTCCGCAAGGAAAACCAGGTTGCGTTCCTGGCTGAGGATGGCAGTCCTCAGCCAGGAACGACGGGGGACGACATGCCTGCGACACCCGCGACATCCGCGTTCACGGCTTCCGCGGTCCCGCAGGACGACTCACCGCTGCCCGAGGAGTTTCTCGCCGCACTTGAGCCCTTTAAGGGGGAGAAACCCTCGGTGGACGGTCACGCCACACCGGATGGAAAGGTTAACAAGCTATGACACTCGCCACCGAGGTGAGAAAGCTCACTGAGACGAAGCCGTTTTACGCCGTGGCCGGCGCGAGCGATCTCGCTATGGAGAAGCTCCGGGATCTGCCCGAGCAGCTTCACCGGCTCCAGTCGCGCACGCCCGAGCTGCGTGAGACGGCCCGTGAATATGCCGCCAGGGCTGAGGGATATGCCCGGGACATTCCTGGCTTGGCCAAGGGATATGCCGACAGGTTGACGGACCGCGCGGGCAAGCTCTACGACGAGTTCGCCAGCCGTGGGCGCCAGGTTGTGAGCAAGAACGGGGGCGGCCCGGCCGAGCTGGACACCGCCACGACCGGCACGGCCCGCAAGGCCCCGGCCCGCCGACAGGCCGGCACCCGCCGTCCGCGGAGCGCCTCTGCCCCCCGCTAGTTGTTACGCATCGGTGATGTGGTCCGGATCCGTGGGGGACGGGCCACATCGCCGTTTTTGGTCATAGGGCACTTCGTGGGATCCGATCACGATATGGCCACGAGGTGTGTCCTGACATGTGAGTGAATGTAGAGATCATGGCCTTGACGGGGTCGGTCCCTCCCACGGTGGCGTGGCACCGTTTAGGGTGGACCTCGCCGACCCCGAGAAGGCCGGCGAAATGCAGACCACTGGAGCGACCATGCTTTACAGCGTCCTGGACCTCATCATGTGGGGTCTCGCGATCTGCGCCTTCGGCATGTCGGCCTTCGCGCTGATCCACGCGATCCGCACCCCCGCCAGGGCCTTCGCGGTCACGGGGAAGCAGACCAAGAGGCTGTGGCTGATCATTCTTTCGTTGGCCAGCGTTTTCTCCTTCATGTCGGCTGTGGGCTACTTCGGCCTTGGCGGTTTGTCGCAGCTGAACCTGTTTGTGATTGCCTCGGTGATCGCTTCGGGGATTTACATGGCCGACGTGCGGCCCGCCGTCAGCGAGGTGGGGAAGAACGGGAACTCCGGTCCTTACGGGCCTTGGTGACCTTCGCCGGGCCCTGATGCCCTGACGTCGCCTGCCCCGCGGCGTCATGTGACGCCGCGGGTCCGGAGGGAGTCGGTCAGCCAGCGGGCGAGGCGCATGTGGCCCTGGTGCGTCGGGTGGACTCCGTCAGGCAGCAGCATGCCCATGGCGCTGTGCGGAGTGACCCACCGCCTCTCCAGGGGGTCGAGAAAGGTCACCTTGGCCTTCGCCGCCGCGAGCGCCACCGCGTCGCGCACGGACAACGCCCACCTCGGCATATAGCCCATCCAGATGGGGCCCATGACCACGATCCTGGTGCGCGGCCAGTGTGTGCGTACGGTGCGCAGCAGCTTGGCCGCGGCGAAATAGACCAGGGCCGGGCGAAGCCGGCGGTCGTTGTGGCCGCCGGAGACGATCAGCAGGTCCGGTGCGGGGCGCCACGACAACTCGTACATGAACGAGCGTTGGAAGTCGCGCCCCACCCGCCCCGTGTTCACATAGCCCGTGCCCGCGGCGCCCGCCACCACGAGATGCCAGCCGAGCTCGCGCGCCGTCCAGGCAGCGTAGCTGTCCCATGTGCGCACGGGGCCCGAGCCCACGGTGAAGCTGTCCCCGAGCACGGCGACGACGGGTGCGCGGGGGCCCACCTCGAACGGCACAGGGGGAGTCGCCGGCTCGGCCGCCGGTTCGGTGCACCCCAGCATCGTGCCCGAAATTAGGCACAATATCGCCACAACGGCGGCTGCCCTAGTGATCAGGGGGCGGCCTATTACGGCAAACCCACGCATGACCATCTCACAACTCCTGAGCAGGTCCGGGCTAGGGCTCCGCCAAGTATTGGCGGATATGTGCGGGCGGGCCGGAGAGCCGGCCCGCCTGAAGATTGTCGATCTTTATCCACCCTATCCGCTGTCCCCTGGGTAAGCGCGCCTATAGGCCTCTGGCCTGTATAAATGTGCCTTTGGCCGGGGCGGTGTGACCGGGCTGGACGCTCATTGTAACCAGCAGGCAGTTGAAGGATCGGTGGCATGGAGAAGGTGTTCGGGGGAAACGCCTGTCTTGATCACATTTGGTAAAGAAATAGATCGCGGCTTCGCCGGTCACCGCCCGCGACAGTGGTTCACAAATGCCTCACCACATACTGAGGAGTTGGGCTCGCGCGAGACCCGGCAGGATCAGCGGCACCGCTTGGTCGTGACCTGCGGCGTGCCGCGGCGCTATCGCGAGGGAGTGACCGGCGGGCCGCAGGCCGCCGCACGGCGGCCTGTGGCTCTCCTCCGCACGGCGGGCCGTAGGCCGGCGTGCGGAGGAGAGCCGAGCTTGCCGCGACGACGGCCTGCACACGCGTGCCCAACGGCCGGTTCAGTGAGTGCCCTTGGCCTGATCGAGGCCGGCGCGCAGAGCATGGGCCAGGGTGGTGGCATCGCCCGTCTTCCAGAAGTGCAGGTAGAACAGGCGGGGCTGCTCATACAACATGTGGTTGTGCAGCTCGACCAGGGTCAGGCCGTGGGAGCGTAGCGCGCGGATGACCGGATTCACCTGATCGGCGGTCATGGCGAAGTCGCCGTTGACCGCCGCCCGCCCGCCGCCAAGCGGCTGGAACATCAGCATCGTGGACGCCTCCATAGGGGAGGGCAGCGTGATTCCGGCGCGGGTGTCGGTGATCTTCTGGGTGACCGGGACGTGATATTGCAGAACGCCGTTCACGTTGTCGCCCTTGGCGCCGATGACGCGGTCAAGGGTGTGGGTGTCGAGGTTGATCGTGGGCTTGCCGGCCGGCTCGGAGTTGAGTGGCATGCCGGTCTCCGCGAGCGCGGAGTGCACGGTGCGGGCGATCTGGACCGGGTCGCCGTAACCGGCGTAGTGCATCCACCACAGGCGTGGAGTCTCGTCTTGGATGTGCTTGTGCAGCGCGGTGATCAAGACGCCGCCCTGCTGCAGGCGATCGGCCACCTTGTTCACCTCACCGCCGGTGAGAGTGGCCTCGCCGATCATGACGGCCTTGCCGGGCGTCGTCTCATGGAAGGCGGCTTCGGCGCCCAGTTCCATGCCCGGGTTCTCGGTCACCCCGGCGTTGACCACATGCAGGTCGGTGCGCAGCCATTCGGCGGTGTGCACATTCTGCGCCTCGGCGTCCAAGGGACGGCCGATGGCATTGCCCACGGCTGTCCAGTCGACGCCGCGCGCCGAGCCGAAGGCCGTGGTGGCGCTGATGGCGAACGTGGCGGCGAGGGCGGCGGTTCCCGCCGCCACGCGGGCCGCGCGTCGCTTGAACCGTGTCCGGAAGGCCATCATGGGCCTCCTGATGCATCCTCGGTGGACCGGGTTGTCTATGGTCGCGTCCGACGGGCGGTAGGCTCGCACCCCCCGGGCCCTGAACGCGGGTGACGCCCCGGGGCGCGGTCCGCTCGGCGGTTCTACGCCGGCGGGCGGCCGTCGCCCGACCCCGACGATCAGTGGGAGACGCTCTCACATGGCTGGGCATCTTCACGGGCGCCACATACGCCAGTTCCCCACCGGCGAACAGCACGGGGACTGCTGCGAGGCTCTCCGCGGGTCGGCACCCATCCCACTATAGGCAGCGCGCCCCACGCCATGTAGTGACGCTCGTGATCGCCTTCCACGCATCGGATCGGAGATGGCGTCGCAGTCGAGAGGGGCGGGTGGAGACGGCTGTGCGGTGGGGCTGGTGGAGACGCCTCCACCTCGGCCACCTCGTGGAACGGTGCCCAGGGCTAGCGTGAGCTGCGGAAGTCCTCGGCTGGCGTCGTGGGGCGATGGGGGCTGGTGGAGATCATGGTGCGGCGGGGGCGGAGGGAGACGGTTGTGCGTGGGCACGGCCGCACGCGGCAGGCGGCTGCACAGTGGGGCCGGCGGCACCTGGGGCACGGCTGCCTGGTAGGCGCGTTGTGCTGCGGAGACTGCCCGGTGGAGAAGCGGCGCGGTTGGGACGGCCGGCCGTTGGGACCCGGTTGCGCGGCGTGAACGGCGACGCGGCGGGGGCCGTCTTTCGGGGCCGGCTCCCGCCGCGTGATGGGCTGGGTGTAGGCGCCGGCAGGCCGTCTGGCCGGCGCCTCACATGTCGCGGTGGTGTGCGACAGAGTGCGTGAGTGCGGGGTCAGTGGCCGCCGCCGCCGTCGGCCGGCTGGGAGGCGCTGGGCGCGGGGGCGGGCGGGGCGACGGCGCCGGTGACCGCCGGGAGGTTGGCGAACTCGCGGCTGCGCGTGATGACCGGGACGTGGATCGCGATGTTGCCCGCGTTGGCGAACTGAAGGGTCACCTTGACGCTCTCGCCGCCGCGGAGGGGCTTGGCCAGGCCCTCGACGTTGACCTTGGGCGGGGTGCCCGCGGTGGAGACGAACTCGTTGACGGGGAGCGCGATCGGCTGGGCGATCTTGACGGTGCCGACGCCCTCGGCGGTGACGCCGGTCAGGGTGTCGGGGGCCTGGCCGGTGTTGACGAGCGACAGGTAGAGCGGGCTGCTGCCGCCGGCGGGAAGGTTGCCGCCGGCGTCGGGGCCGAGCAGGAACGCCTGCGAGATGGTGAGCCGGTCGGTCTTGAGCGTCGCCGCCTCGGTCGGGGAGTACGGCCTTTCGACGACGGAGTCGAATCCGGCGGCGCAGCCGGCCAGCGCCGGGGCTGCGGCGAGGAACGCGCCTGCGGCGAGCGCGAGGCGACGGCTGGGGCTCACGGCGGGGATCTCCTTGGGTGTGGCGCGTGCGGGTGCACGCGCGGATATTTCGGGCGCGCTTGAGTAGCGCGGATTTAGCTCCGACAACCCTATCCGCGCCCTGGCGTGGTTACCCCGGCACCCCTCGCTGAGGGGGTGTCGGACGGCGGGGCTTCATGTCGCCACAAGTGATCCTTTTGGGGTACGGCATAGGCGCGTTTAAGCCATACATGGAATGGGACCGGGTGGGTATGAGGGAGCGTGCGCCCTTGCGTCTTGTGCAGGTCATCCGCTATGTAGACCAATGCGATTCATAGAGTTGACGGTTTGTCAAGCCCTAATATGAGGCGTTGACCTGCAGTTATGGTGATTTCACTGTTCCGGGAGGCTGTTGGCGCGTGGTACCCTGGAGTACAGCGGAAGGGGTACTTGTCACATGACTTTCCAGGTCGGCGACACTGTCGTCTACCCCCACCATGGGGCTGCACGGATCGAAGCAATCACGACCCGGTCCATTAAAGGTGAGGAAAAGACCTACCTGGTGCTCAAGGTCGACAAGGGCGACCTGACGGTGCAGGTGCCGGCGGAAAACGCCGAGCTGGTCGGTGTTCGCGACGTGGTCGGACAAGAGGGCCTTGAGCGCGTGTTCGACGTCCTTCGGATGCCGCACACCGAAGAGCCCACTAACTGGTCACGCCGTTACAAGGCCAATCTAGAGAAGCTCGCCTCAGGCGACGTCAACAAGGTGGCCGAGGTGGTTCGCGACCTATGGCGTCGCGACCGGGAGCGCGGCCTGTCCGCAGGCGAGAAGCGCATGCTGGCCAAGGCGCGTCAGATCCTCGTCAGCGAGCTCGCCCTTGCAGAGAAGACCAATGAGGACAAGGCCGAAGCCCTGCTCGACGAGGTCCTCAACTCCTGAACACGACACTTCCAAGGGTGGGCGTCGGAGTAGACGTCCACCCGTTCGCATCCGGCCGCGACCTTCACCTCGCGGGGCTCCACTGGCCCGGCGAGACCGGTCTCGCGGGTCACTCAGACGGCGATGCCGCCGCGCACGCCGCCTGTGACGCGCTCTTGTCGGCCACCGGGCTCGGTGATCTGGGTTCGGTGTTCGGCACCGCGGACCCGCGCTGGGAAGGCGCCTGCGGCCCCGACTTTTTGCAAGAGACCGCGCGCCTTGTGCGCGAGGCCGGCTTCGAGATCGGCAATGTGGCGATCCAGATCATCGGCAACCGGCCTAAACTCGCTCCGCGTCGCGTGGAGGCCGAGAAGGTCCTCAGCGCCGCTGTCGACGCGCCCGTGACACTCACCGCCACCACGACCGACGGCCTCGGGCTGACCGGTCGCGGCGAGGGTATCGCGGCGGTCGCGACAGCCCTGGTCATACGGCGTCTGCCTTAACAATCAAAGTTCAAATCTTCATCAAGAAGAAGCAAACCGATTGTGATTGGGCGGCGTCGTATATCTGGATGTGTTGCCGGCATCCATGACGAGCACCACCGAATGCTCGTCGAACCCCGTGGGCGGCGGTCCTGCACTGGCGCGGTCTGGGCCGCCGCTCTTCAATATCGATCCCCGTGGATCTCTCCTGATCAGGAGCCGAGTGTGTGTGACCTCGGCGACTTCTCATATGTGGATTATCTGCGTGAATCCGGGTAAGCCCTACTCACACGTGAGTGTGCAGGGGTCACCTCACGGGGAGGTAGATATGACAATCCAGTCCATTCTCGGTGCCATCGTCATCGGTGCGATCATCGGCGTTCTCGGCCGCCTTTTGCTTCCGGGCAGGCAGGCCATCGGATGGATCCTCACCATCGTCGTCGGAATCGTCGCCGCGCTCATCGGCACGCTGATCGCCCAATGGCTGGGGGTGGCCACGACTCCAGGCATCGACTGGATCGAGCTTGTTCTCCAGATCGTTCTTGCTGTCATCGGTGTCGGGCTGGTGGCCACGCTCAAACAACGCGGATCCAGCGGCAAGGTCTGATCCGTTCGACCGATACCTCACAGCACCTCCGACCCCACAGAGCCGGGTTCACGCATGGACGTGAACCCGGCTCGGGCATGTCGGTCACTCTTTGGCAGGCGCGGAGTCGGTCTCGGGAGGCCGCGGAGTGCTCCGCATACGCCCTGAGGGCGGCGACATGGGCATTGTGTCCCCCGTGTCGTCTCTCTCGCCGGAAACCGGTTCGGAGGGCTCTGAGGCGGTCTCCTGGGCTTTGGGGGCACGTGTGCGGGGCTTGGGGGCCTTCTCGGACACCACGGGGTGCGGCTCGGTGTCCTCATCCGGCGATGTTGCCGGCTTCACACGCGACTTCGACGCGGAGGACCGTGCGGCGGAAGCCGGCTTGCCGGCGCCCTGCGCGCCTTGGCGGGGTTTGCGGGTGGCCTTCTGCGGGGGCTTGGGGGTGTCTGCGGCCGGTGTGGCTGTGCGGGGGGCGCGGACGGGTTGCGTGGGGGAGTCCCGGTCGGTGATCTCCTGCGGGGGAGTGGGGTCCTCCGGGCGGGGGTGCACGAGAACATCCCCCGGGTTGGGTCTGACCAGGTCCCCCCATCTCAGCGGGCGCTGCGGGCGGCGCTCCGGGGGTGTCTCGGACTTGTCGCCGGGCTTGTCCTCCTGGGCCGTCTCGGCCTTTGGCTTGGCGGGGGTGTCTTCTTGGGCCGTGTCGGCTTCGGGCTTGCCGGAGGTGACCGGGGTCGGCTGCGGGAGGTCGAGCACGGCGTGCGGGGCGGTGTCGCGGTCGTCCGGGTCGGTCATTGGGGGAGCGGGTTCGGGGGGCGTGTGTGGGGCCCTTGGGGATGTGGTGTCCTCGGGGGGAGTGTCCTGTGTGACCGTGGTGTGCTCGGGGGCGGGGGAAGTGGTGTCCGGCATGGCCGGGGGGGTTTCGGCTGAGGTGTCCTGTGCCGCTGGGGTGTGCTCGGGCGGTGGGGAGTCGGCCTTGCGCAGGACGGGTAACTCCTCCGTCGCGGCCACGGCGGAGACAATGAACGCGCGCTCGTCCGGGGCCTGCTCATTCGGCCTGCGCTCGTCCGGCTTGTGCTCGTCCGGCTTGTGCTCGTCCGAAGCGTGGCCGCCGTCGTAGGCGTCGTCGAACCTGTCGGTCCGCTCCGTACGCTCCCGCCGCGTGTCATCGGGCAGATCCCGCGTGTCTCGCCGCTCGTCGATCGGGTGGAACTCCACCTCGTCGGTATGCCGGCGCTCCGGGGAGGCCGCGAAGGGGACGAGGTCGCTGCCGGTCTCGTGCGGTGACCGGTCACGTGACACCCGTCGGCTGCGGGCGTGCGCGATGACCAGGAACCACAACCACAGCGCGATGGCGACCATGGCCCACGGCGCCACCGCCACGACGATCGTCGCCACGCGCTCGTCGACCACCAGGCGCAACGCGTTGGACAGGTTGGCCCACGCTGCGGCGGCGATCAGCACGATGAGCACGAAAGCCGCTTGAAGCCGGGCCAGGAACCTGCCGGACCACAAAAGCAGCATGCTGATCAGCGCTACGGCCAGGAGGGCGTCAAACCCCGCCGGATAGAGATAGGCCAGTCCGGGTGCGGCCCGGCCGCTGATCGCCAGCTCGCGAAGATCGTCAAAGGACAACACGCATGCCACACCGGCGAGCAGCACGACCCCGAGGCCCGCGAGTGCGACCCCGATGTGGTGGAGAGCCGACGCCAACCTGCCGGAACCGCGATCAACGGCAGCCGGCGTCGAAGAGGTGGATGGGTCGCGATGCCTGCCTGCGGCGGGGGGAATTTCATCCATGGCCGTTCGAGCCTACAGAACCAGGCCTTCGAGTGATCGGGGCAATGCCGGTGCGATGGGAGCGCTGTGAAATGATCGAGAGTCCTGGACTCTTATCAAGGGGGAGATCATGCCCACCCTGTCCGACGGCGCCCGGAAGCTCTTCAACGACCCCAACTTCGTCACCGTGACCAGCCTCAACCCTGACGGCAGCCCGCAGTCCAGCGTGGTGTGGGCCAAGTCCGACGGCGACGACGTGTTGTTCTCGACGGCCAAGGGGCGGCGCAAGCACCGCAACTTCGAGCGTGACGCCCGCACGTCTGTGCTCGTGGTCGACCCTGAGAACCCCTACCACTATGTCGAGGTGCGGGGCAGCGTGGTCATGGTCGACGACCCGGAGGGGGAGTTGATCCAGGAGCTGTCTCACAAATACACCGGGCAGCCGTTCACCGACCAGCCGGGCAACCAGCGGGTGATCGTGCGGGTCGTGCCGGAGAAGGTCATTCACTGGGGCTGAGCCGGTCGCGCGCGGGGCCGTTGCCTTGTCGGGGGCGCGCCCGTGCGTGTCGAGTGGTTGTGCAGAGGACGCCGTGATCGGAGCTGTGCGGGTGCTCGCCCGCACCGGGTGGCCCGGTCGGGTGGCCGGGTTCTCGCCGTGGCGGCGAGGAGGTTCGTCGGCGCGTGGCGCGGGCCGGGGACCTTGGGGGAGCGGTGCTCCGGGGCAGGTGGGCTCTGCCGTAAGAGGCGGTAAGAGGGAATCTTGAGGGGTCTCTGGGGAAAGACAGGGGTTTGTTGGGGAAGTGGCTGATGATGGCGGTTGACGGCAGGATCGGCGGGTAGTTCGGCGTTCCGCGTCCCATTACCGACACCCAACGTGCCGCATCACGGCTTGTAAGGGGGGCTAAGGCATTAGCCTTGCCTCGTGAGCCTGCACCTTTACGACACCAGTGCGCGTGCGATCCGAGAATTCGTTCCGATCGAGACCGGTCGGGCGTCGATATACCTGTGTGGGGCCACCGTGCAGGCGCCGCCCCACATCGGGCATATCCGATCGGGCGTCAACTTCGACGTGTTGCGCCGTTGGCTGGAACGTTCGGGCTACGAGGTTTCCTTCTGCAGGAACGTCACCGACATCGATGACAAGATCATCCGGGTGGCGGCCGAGGAAGGCGTGCCGTGGTTCGTCGTCGCCGAGCGCAACCAAAGGGCCTTCACGTGGGCATACCAGGCGCTTGGCTGCCTGCCGCCCACGGTCGAGCCGCGGGCGACGGGGCATGTGCCCGAGATGATCGAGCTGATGAAGCGGCTCATCGACCGGGGCCACGCCTACGAGGCGGACGGCGATGTCTACTTCGACGTCATGTCCTATGCCGACCGCTACGGTTCGTTGTCGCACCAGCGCCTGGAGAACATGCTCCGGGCCGGTGACACCGAGTCCGACTCCGCCAAGCGCGACGCGCGTGACTTCGCCCTATGGAAGGCCGCAAAGCCGGGCGAGCCGACCTGGCAGACCCCGTGGGGCCTAGGGCGCCCCGGCTGGCACCTTGAGTGCTCGGCCATGGCGACCAAGTATCTCGGGCCGACCTTCGACATCCACGGCGGCGGGCTTGACCTGATCTTCCCGCACCACGAGAACGAGCTGGCGCAGTCACAGGCGGCGGGAGACGGGTTCGCCCGGTTCTGGCTGCACAACGGCCTGCTCACCCTCGGCGGCGAGAAGATGAGCAAGTCGCTGCGCAACTCCCTGCTGATCCCGGAGATGCTGCAGAAGGTCCGCCCGGTCGAGCTGCGTTACTACCTGGTGGCGCCGCACTACCGCTCGGTGATCGACTACTCCGACGACGCTCTCAGCGAGGCGGCGGCCGGTTACCGCCGCATCGAGGGCTTCGTCACCCGTGCCGCCGAGGTCATCCACGACGTCGACGCCCACGCCCCGCTCCCGCAGGCGTTCGCCGACGCCCTCAACGACGATCTCGGTGTGCCCCAGGCGCTCGCCGTCGTCCACGAGGTCGTGCGCGAAGGCAACGTCGCCCTAGCCCAGGGCAACAAGGAGCAGGTCGCCCGGCTCCTCGCCGAGACCCAGAACATGCTCGACGTCCTCGGCCTCGACCCCCGCTCCGAGCAGTGGCGCGGCGGCACCGACGGCGCCGGCCTGCGCGGCGTCGTCGACGCCCTCGTGGCCGTGGCCCTGGAGCAGCGCCAGGCCGCCCGCGAGCGCAAGGACTACGCGGCGGCCGACGCCATCCGCGAGCGCCTCGCCTCGGCGGGCATCGTGGTGGAGGACACCCCCCAGGGATCCCGCTGGGAACTCGCCCACTGACCACCTCAGGGCCCCGGTGACCGCCGGGGCCCTTTTTCGTCTTTTGCGCACTCGTCTGCCGTCCGGGCCACGTGCGCCAGGCCGTACCCTAGAGACCATGGCTGGTGGCGGAAGGGCATCCTCGGGTAGGCCCTCGAAGAAAAAAGGTCCCTCCAAGGGCACAGGCGGCAAAGTCCGCCGCTCCCTTGAGGGCAAGGGCGCGACCCCGCCCGCACACATGCGGCACTGGTTCAAGGACCGCAAGCGCGCCGCAGCCCCCGCGGGCGGCGCCCAGCAGCCCGCCCAGGCCCGCCGCCCCAAGCGCGACGACACAAGCGAGATCGTCGGCGGCCGCAACCCCGTCGTCGAGGCGCTCCGCGCGGGTGTCCCCGCGACCGTGCTTTACGTCGCCCAGCGCATCGACAGCGACGACCGCGTCCGCGAGTCGATCAAGTTGGCGGCCGACCGCGGCATCGCCCTCCTGGAGGTCAGCCGCGAAAAGCTCGACCGCCTCACCAACGGCACCCACCACCAGGGCCTCGGCCTTCAGATCCCGCCATATGAATACGCCCACCCCGAAGACCTCCTGGGCATCGCCCATGACGCCGCCGAGGTGCCCCTGATCGTCGCCCTGGACAGCGTCACAGACCCCCGCAACCTCGGCGCGATCGCCCGCTCCGCGACCGCCTTCGGCGCCCACGGCATCGTCGTCCCCCAGCGCCGCTCCGCCGGCGTCACCGCCGGCGCCTGGAAGACCTCCGCCGGCACCCTCGCCAACCTCCCGGTCGCCCGCGCCGCCAACCTGACCTCCACCCTGCGCGAATACCGCGAGGCCGGCCTCTTCGTCGTCGGCCTCGACGGCGCCGGCCCCACCGAGCTCGGCGACCTTGAACTCGCCGTCGACCCCCTCGTGGTGGTCGTGGGCTCCGAGGGCAAAGGCCTGTCCCGCCTGGTCCGCGAACACTGCGACGTGATCGTCCGCATCCCGATGCACGCCGCCGCCGAATCCCTCAACGCCGGCGTCGCCACAAGCATCGCCCTCTACGAAATCGCCCGCCTCCGCCGCCGGTGACCCCCTCGACCACCTATGCTTGATCCGTACGGCACAGCACAGCCAACCTCAAGATCCCGCTGTCACTGATCTTAAGAAGCGGCTATGCTGTTTGGTCGCGCCGACGTAGCTCAATCGGCAGAGCGGCTGTCTTGTAAACAGCAGGTCAGGGGTTCGATTCCCCTCGTCGGCTCGCAGCTGAAAGGCCCCTTGCGATCATGCAAGGGGCCTTCTTGCTAACAGGCTTGCTAACAGCCCTCATCGGCGGTCTCAGGGGCTTCGCCGTCGACGGCTTGAGCGAAGACATCGGCTGCACAGGTCATTTGCTCGGAGATCACGTGAGCGTAGACCCGCAGCGTGACTGCGGGATCTGTGTGCCCGAGCCGTGCCGCTACTGACATGGACGGACACGCCTGCGAGGAGCAAGGTGGTTGCGTGGACGTGGCGTAGGTCATGAAGTCGGGCGGGAGGCAGAGGCTTCGGGCCATCCTTCAGGTTGCTGTGCTTCTCAATGAGTCATCACGCCATCCCAAAGCACGGGAGCCGAGCATGTGAGCCCACTTGACCAACCGGAGGTCGGCCAGGTCATCCATTGTGCCCAGGCGAACGCAATCGGCGATCAGCCGTCGGGCGTGGCCGCGGACTCGTTGCCGTGCGGATCAGCCGCAGAAGGCGACGTCGACCATCTTGTGGAAGAGTTCGATGTCGGTCTCCTCCTTCTCGTTGACGGAGGCGGCCAGTTTGACCTTGCCGTCCGGGGTGGTGAAGGACGCGGTCAGCCAGCCGGGGATGCCGCCGGTGTGGCCGATGATCGTCTTTCCGCAGGTGGTCGGGAGGACACGCAGGCCGAGACCGTACTCAGGGCTGACCGTGATGGTCTTCTTCATCTCGGCGAACTGCGCGGGCTTGAGAAGCCTGCCGCCGAGCAGGGCGGACATGTAGGTGGTCAGGTCGGCCGTGCTGGAGATCATGGCGCCTCCCGCGCCGGCGATGCTCGGGCTGAGGCGCGTGACGTCTGCGAAGCCGTCCTTGGTCTTGACGTAGCCGTGGGCGTTGGGACCGGGGATGCCTGTCGAGTACTGCGGCGCGGAGGTGTCGCGCAGGCCGAGAGGCTTGGCGATGCGCTTGGTGACCTCGCTCTGCCAGGTGTTGCCGGTGACCGCCTTGATCAGCATTCCGGCGACGACGTAGCCGGTGTTGGAGTAGGAGAACTTGGTGCCGGGCTCGAAGTCCAGCGGCTTGGCCAGCGCGATGTCCACGATCTCCTGGTCGGTGAAGCGCCGCTTCTGGTTCTCCAGATATCCCTCGCCCCCTGTCTCGATCATGTTGGTGTAGTTGGGGATACCCGCCGTGTGCTGCAGGATCATCCGCGACGTGATCTTGTCCTCCTTCGGCAGCAGTCCCGGCAGATAGGTCTTCACCGGCTCGTCCAGGGCGATCTTGCCCTCTCCCGCGAGCTGGAGGAGGACGGTCGCGGTGAACTGCTTGGTCACGCTGCCGATCCGAAAGTTGCCGCTCTCCGGCACCGGGCGGTCGCCATCGATCTTCGCCACTCCGGCACGCAGGTTCTGCTCGCGTCCGTTCGCCGTCAGCTTCACCTGAGCGCCCACGACGCCCCCGTCCCGTACCAGGGTGTCTATCGCGGCCTGCATCTTCGAGGGCGAGGCCGCAGCGGGCGCCCCGGCGACGAGTACCGCCCCAACGGTGACGATCCCGACGGCGGCGGCGAGCGATGACTTACGCATATGTAGTGACTCCTTGTGAGGTTCTATATCCTCAACGCTACGGAGCGGAGTCATCGCGAACCATCCCACGGACACCCAAGGTCGAAGTGGAGCGTCCGCCAGTGGGCGGGTAGCGCAGGCACTACCGGGCAGGGACGTCCCACGGGAACAGCCGGGTTTCCCTGTGCGCGCTCGGCCGATGCCGGGCCGGGGCCGTTCACCGATGCGACCGGGGGCGTCGGGACACATGCCTGAGCCCGTGCCTCGGCGCGGACCGGGGGCACGGGCTCGGGCGCAAGCCGTACGTTCGGCTAGACGCGACGGCGTCTTGTTATCGGAGGCCGCTTCGCACGTGGCAAGCAGTATGCCCAGCCGTCCTTGGCTGTGTGCGTATGCGGAAGGGGTCTTTTTGATCTTGTCCAGCGGTGAAGTACGGCAGTGCTGTCAGGGCTAGGTGGCGGGGCCGTTGGGGTGCCCATCGTCACGGCTCTCGCTGAGACGGCGTAGCGCATTTCGGTTCTCGGTTGCCGATGCCTTGCTGCGGATGTTCATGGTCACCAAAATCTGCACGGCTCCGGCCAGGTTTTCGCTCAGATCAGTTGTCCGCCGTGGCCTGCCGTACCGGGGGGAGGTCGTCGTCTAGCCGGCGCGGCGGAAGAGCCAGAGGCGGCGGCCGAGTGCGACTGCTCCGAGCACGCAGCAGGTGAGGCTGAAGAGCGCCAGCAGCGGCATCAGCCAGATGGTGACGATCCAGTACTGGAGGTTGAACGGCCCCCAGACCAGCGTCGGCGCCAATATGCCGAGCACCGTCACCAGGGCGAGCGGCACGAGCCGCAGGACCAGCAACGGCCGGCGGGCCAGGCGGCGTCGTGAGGCCCAGCGGCGGGCTCGGACGATCGCGGTGACCAGCAGTGCGGCCATCACCCCCGTGAGCCCGAGGAGGATCATGTTCACGACGGTGAGCGGGTTGCTCATCGGCGTCGTCGGTTCCCCGATCCGTTCGGCGAGGAGGTTGGTCGCGAGCAGGCTGGGATCGCCGCCGCTGTTGGTGAGGACGAGGGCGGCTACACCGGTCTTGGGCGAGAAGACCATGTCCCCGGTCCATGTCGCCAGTGTTCCGCCGTGGCCGATCAGCGACGGCGGGGCGTCTGCTTTGACGGGGCGGGCTCGCCAGCCGAGGGCGTAGTCGCCGGCTTTTGGCTGGACGGTGTGCATCTGGGCCAGGGAGGCGGCACTCAGCAGATCCACCCCGAGGGTTCCCTGGTTGAACTTCAGCCATCGCACCATGTCGTCCAGGGTCGAGATCACCCCGCCGTTGCCGACGCAGATTCCCGGCATCTCCGGTGCCGCTACGGCGATCCCGGGAACGACCAAATGCCCGGACGGCAGGCCCTCGGCGTGATCGGAGCACCCCAGCGTCGAGCCGGTGCTGGTCATGCCCAGTGGCGTGAACAGCTCGGTGTGGAGGAAGGCGTCGAAGGGCTTCCCCGACACCACCTCGACGATTCTCGCCGCGATCGAGTAGTTGGTGTTGTGGTACTCCCAGTAGGTGCCCGGATCGGCGAGCAGGGTCTTGCCGGCCAGGCCGGCCACGATTTCCTGCGGGCTGCGCGGAGGCGGAAACGCGTACTCGTTGTTCGTGCTGTTCGACAGCCCCGAGGTGTGGCTGAGGATCTGGCGTACGGTGATCCCGGCGAAGCGCGGATCGGCCATCTTGAAGCCGGGCAGGACCTTGACGACCGGCTCGTCCAGGGAGATGCGGCCACGGTCGACCAGCAGCATGATCGCCGCCGCCGTCATCGACTTGCTCATCGACCCGATCCGGAACCGTGTCCGAGCCGTCACCGCGTTGCCGTCCCCGTCCCGGCCGCGGACGATCGTCTCGACCGACGACCCGTTGATCACGGCCGCCGCGACACCCGGCGTGCCGTAGACGGTGCGGTAGTCGTCGATCTGCCGCTCCCCGGTGGCACGGGCCGGTGCCGTCCAGCCGAGCAGCACGGCGACGAGCACGCCGGCCAGGACAAGATGGGAGGTCACACGGGGAAAGCGCAGACGTAGGAAATGCACGACGTCGAACCTAGGCCGGGCCTCACCGGCCGACATCACCCTAAGGGGTGAGACGGGACCACCCGGCGGGATGGAATCTCAGTCAGGCAGATCGTTGCGACCCACAAGCCCGTTCTCATATGCGTAGATCACCACGTGCACGCGGTCACGCAGGTTCAGTTTCTGCAGGACGGCCCGTACGTGCGACTTCACCGTGTTCTCGCTCAGCACCAGTTCCGCGCAGATCTCGCTGTTGGACTTGCCGCGGGCGAGCAGGCCGAAGATCTCGACCTCGCGCCGGGTGAGGCCCTCCAGGGCTGTCGTCCGCCGTGCCGGCACCTGCCGTACGAAATCGAGGATTGTCGCGGCCACCCCCGGCGCGAGCGCCGACGTCCCGGAGGCGACGTCGCACACGGCCTGGGCCAGGGCGGCGGGCCGGACGTCCTTGGTCAGGTAGCCGCTCGCGCCGGCCCGGATGGCGGCCACGACCAGTTCGTCGTCGTCGAAGGTCGTCAGCATGAGCACCCGGGTCGCCGGTGCGATCCTGGCGATCTCCGCCGTGGCGGCGACCCCGTCCATGCGCGGCATGCGGATGTCCATCAGCACCACATCGAGGCGGTGCCGCCGGACGACCTCGATCGCGTCGATGCCGTTCCCGACGTCGTGGGTGACCTCGATGCGCTCGTCGGCCGACAGCACCGTGCGGAGCGAGGCCCGCAACAGCTCCTGATCGTCGACGAGCATGACTCGGATCCCGGTCATGCCCCCTCCTTCGTGGGGAGCCGCACCCGCAGCACCCACCCCTCGTCTCCGTCGTCTACCGACAGGGTGCCGCCTGCCGTACGCACGCGTTCCTCGATCCCCATCAAGCCGGTCCCCGGGCTGCCGCCGTCGCGAAGCGCCTTGCCGCCGTTGTCACGAACCTCCACCACCAGCTCGGCCGGGGTCCAGCGCAGGTGAACGGTCACCTCGACCGGTGGTTCGAGGTGGCGCAGCGCGTTGGTGATGCCCTCTTGTACGGCGCGGACCGCCGCGACCTCGGCACTCAGGCTCAGTGGCCGTCGCTCACCCACCTCCGTGAACGTCACCGCATGGAGCGGGCTCGCCGCCGAGGCCACGAGGTCGGAGAGGGCATCTAGCGAGATCGGGACCTGTCTGGGCCGGGCACCGGCGCGCGGGGGCACGGTGGCCGGGCCCAGGGTCGCCAGCATCGCTCGCAGACCTTGGTGGGCGTCCCGGCCGGCCTCGGCGATGTCGCCGAGTTCGCGGCGGGTCGCCTGATCCGCCGTCGTGACCGCCGCGGCCTCGATCCGCGCGACCATGACGGTGACCGTGTGGGCGATAACGTCGTGCAGGTCGCGGCGTATGCTGGCCCGTTCGTCCGCGACCGCCGCGGCCAGCCGTTCGCTCTCGGCTCGCCGGCCAGCCTCGTGCCTGCGGCGTATCAGCAGGGCCGCAAGCCAAACACCGCCGACCGTGAGCATCAGCAGTCCACCCTCGATCAGGCGGGTCCACCCAAGGATGTCGGGGGGCAGCCGGGCCCACGCCACCAGCTCGGTGAGGACGATTCCGAGCAGGGCGACGGCCAGCGCGACCACCGAGGACCTGAGCGAGACCAGGGTGGTCAGCCGCCACAACGTCATGGGGAAGCACACGGCCGAGGGCAGCATGGTCAGTGACCAACCCGGGAAGGGCGTCAGCGCCAGGACGAGCATTGCCAACGCGCCGATCGCGTATCCCGCCCACGGACGTCGATGGGCCACCACCGCTCCCACATGGAGCAGGACGGCTGCACCCGCCGCGGCGAAGACCTGCCACAGCTCCGCGCCGAAGAGCCGGGCGCCCGTCAGGACGATCAGCGTCAGGAGAGCCAGGACCACGTGCGTCGCCAACGCCGTCGCAGGCCATATGTTCCGGCGCTGGGAGGCTGTCACGGTCGCCGCCTCCCGGTGGGCTCGTGGTGGGGGAGCCGTACCTGGCTCGACGTGCCACAGGATAGCCAGCCGCTCCTTGTGCCCCGCCCCGAATCCGCCGGCGAAGCCCCGTCGGGTGAGCTGCTTCGTCGACGGGCTTCGCCGGGCCGTCGAGGCGGCGGGCGTTCCGGAAGACTGCGTGGGACAGAATGTGGGACGGGCGCCTGCGGGTTTTCGTCCGGGTGGGGGAGTCCGCGGTGGGCAGTTCGTGGTGGGGTAATCCGCGATGGGCCAGTTCGCGGTGGGGCAGTCCGCGGTGGGGGAGTCGCGGTGGGGCAGTTCGCGGTGGGGCAGTTCGCGGTAGGTAGGGAGGAGGCGGGGCGGTTGTCGCCGGCCCAGTCTCCTGCCTCCGTCTGTGCGGCACGCGGCTCAGGTCTCTTTGCCGGCCTTCTGGTCGAGGTAGGAGCCGAGGGCGTGGAGTCTGCGGTCCCAGTCGTGGGCCAGGGAGGACAGGTAGGACTGGGCGACCGTCATGGGTTCTGGGCGTAGGCGGAAGCGGATGCGGCGGCGTTCGCCGGGTTCGGCGGTCACCAGGCCGGCGTGGGCCAGCAGGGTGAGGTGTTTGGTGATTCCCTGGCGGGTCATCGGCAGGCGGTCGGCCAGTTCGGTGGCGGTGGCCGGGCCGGCTGCGGCGAGTTCGGCCAGGATTGCCCGCCTGTTGGCGTCGGCCAAGGCGGTGAAGACCGCTACGGCCATGGCCTCGGTGTCAGTCTGAGGCGTCGAGGTAGATGACAAGGTCGGACAGTTCCTTCTGCCAGCCTTCGGTGTTGCCGGTGAAGGCACTCAGCATTTCGTCGGGGAGTTGGGCGAAGCCCGATTCCACCACGTTGAGTTTGGTGTTGTCGCCGTCGGGTTCGAGGGTGAACTCGATGTAGGTCCGGCGGGGGTCGTCGGCGGGGAGGCCGGTGATGGCCCACGTGAAGGCGAATCGGTGCGGCGGCTCGACCAGCTTGATCCACAGGGTGCTGAGCTCGTCCCCCCACCGCATGTCGATCTGCCCGCCGGGCCGTAGATCGTAGGCCTCGACTCTGTCGCCGAACCATCCGTTGAGGCCCTCTTCGGTGGTCAGCGCGTCCCAGACCTTCTTCTGCGGGTGCGCGAGGGTGAGTGTGCGTTCGATCCGATCGGGAATCGGCATGTTCACCTCCATGGCAGCTAGTACGTTGCCATCCTATGACAACCTGTCGGTTGCGACAGGTGGGCCCTGGAGGGCTCGGCGAAGGGCGCAGGGGCTGGTTGGAAGGTGTTCCACAGCTTTGCCGCGGAGGAGTTGGTGGCGAACCCTTGGTCGTCTACGGGGATGTGGCACTTGGCCGGCTTGGGTTTGCCGTCGGTGGCCCGGCTCTCCGACTGCGAGGCGGGGCCCGCCGCCGGGGATCCCGCCTTGTCATCTTTTGGCAGGACCTGCCGGAGATCGTCAACTTTTGCGGTCAGTAGTGTGGATTCACTGGGGAAGGAGAGGCAGTTGTCCGAGGTGGCCGTCGTTGAGGTGCCCCAATGGCAGGGTTCGTCCTCCCCTACCGCCACTTTGCTTTCGGAGGGGGCGATGATGCTGGGTGCCCTCATCGCCGAGCCCGAGGGCGTGGAGATCACCGTGCCGCTTGGCGGCACACTCGCCGAGACCGCCCGTCATGTCCACGAGGCCTTGTCCACGGCAGGTGAGCGGTTTGTGGTGACGGTCGGCGGGGACTGCGGTGTGGAGCTCGCACCGATCTCCGCCGCCGCCCGCAGGCATGAGGGGGGCAACGGCCTCGCCGTGGTGTGGTTCGACGCCCATGGAGATCTCAACACCCCCGCTTCGTCCCCGTCCGGGGCCTTTCACGGCATGGTGCTCCGTACCCTGCTCGGCGAAGGACCGCCCGATCTGGTGCCCGAGTTGCCCTTGCGCCCTGAGCAGGTGATTCTCGCTGGTGTGCGGGCCTTGGATCCCGCCGAACAGGACTACGTCGACGCCACCGGGATCACGCACATCGCCAAACCCGACCCGGCCGCGCTCGTCGAGGCGATCCGGCGAACCGGGGCGACCGCCGTCTACATCCACATCGACCTCGATGTGCTCGATCCCCGGACTTTCACGTCGGTGGGAGTGCCCGAACCCGATGGTTTCCTGCCCGACGAGCTCGTCGATCACGTTGTGGCGCTCGCCGAGCGGTTCGACGTCGTCGGTCTGGGCATCACCGAATATGAGCCGACACGCCCCGAAGATCACCTGCTCCTCGCCTCGCTCTTGCCCCCTCTTGTACGGCAGTGCCGGAACTCGACGCCGTGGCAGATCGAGCAACGTGCCGCTCTGGCGTGGCCGGCCACCGTCGTCGAGCGGCATGAAGGCTGGTTGCTCCGCCACACCCCTGGCACCACCAGGAAACGCTCGAACTCCGCGCTTCCCCCATTCCACGTTTCAACCAATCTTGAGCAGGAACTCCACCACATCCAGAACTTCTACCGCGAGCGTGATCTGCCCCTCCGCATCCAGGTGAGTCCCGCCGAGGCCCATCCCCAGCTGGACGGCCTCCTCGCCCACCGGGGCTATCACCTCACCGGCAAGACCCGCGTGCTCATCGCCGGCGCCGCCGACCTCGTCAACCGTGTCGCCCCCGTCTTTCCCGTCGTCCCCATCGACCACCACGCCCGCAGGGCGGACGTCTTCCGCAGTCTCGACCAGCATTCCGACAGCCGCCTGATCGCCGACAAGGTGATCGCGCACATCCCCGACCCCATGGCCTTCCTGGTCGTCGTCCACGGCGACGAGGCCGTCGGAATGGTCCTCCTGGCCGCCCACACCGGGTGGACCGGCATCTTCGCCATGGCCACCCACCCCGACCACCGCCGCAACGGCGTCGCCACGACCCTCCTGCACGCCGCCGCCCAGTGGGCCCTCGCGCAGCCGGCCCCCCGGCTCTACCTCCAAGTGGAGGAAGATAATGGCCCTGCTTATGGGCTTTACACCCGCAGTGGCTTCACCCCCTCACACAGCTACCACTATCGGGTGCGCCCCTGACGGACTCCGGCGACAAGGAAAGACCCCGCCGAATCAGAATTCAACGGGGCCTTTCACACCGCAATTGATCAGATCTGTGCGGCCTCAGGCCGGCAGATCGAATTCACCGAGCCGGACACCACCGGTGAAAGCCTGCCACTCACCCGGCGTGAATACGAGCACCGAACCGTCGGCCTCTTTGCTGTGACGAACCAGAATGTGGTTCTCCATAAAGGCGACGGCGACACACTGCCCATTAGCGCCGCTTAGGCTGCTAATCCGCCATTCGGCGCGGGATATATCCAGGTTCACCTTTCTCCCGCACCTCCTCTCATTGATCGGCGAGCACGGCCGCGACTACAGCCTGAGATTCAAGGGGGCTGGCGGCGACGGCCATCAAGTGCTCAAACACTAGGTTGTACCGTGCTAGGTCGACGTCATTATCCAGGAAGAGATCGGTGTCGTGGCCTTCGATATAGACCACATCCGGGTCATTTTCCGCGAAACTCAGGACGACGAATGATCCATGCATGCCGGGGTGTGCACCGACACCATATGGGATCACTTGAAGAGTGATGCCGGGTTCTTCGGCAGCCTCTTGCAGGCGCATCAGTTGCGCTTTCATGACCTGTGAGCCACCGACGGAACGATGCAACACCGCCTCATCCACGATCGCATGGACAGAAAGCGGTGGATCCCGCCGCGCCTGCCGCGCCATGCGAGCGGCCACCCGATGCTCGACCTCGGAGGCGGGAAGGCCGAGCCCACTGCCGGAGATCGCCGCCCACGCGTAAGCCTTGGTTTGCAGGAGGCCGGGGATGAACGACGTCTCATAATTGAGGACCTGTCTCGCCTCTGCCTCGAACTGAATATACGTCGCATATTGGTCGGGGAGGTCGGTGGCCGTCTGGAGCCATCCCTGACTGTTCGCCGCTTTGAGGATCGCGAGAAGTTCGCCGCGCCGCGCTTCGGGGACACCGTACAGGTCCATCAGTGCTCGTAGCGTGCGGACCTGCGGCCTGGCTTGAGCGGTCTCTATGCGATAAAGAGTCGCCCGGTTCATATCGGTGGCTGCCGCGACTTCTTCACGGCTCTTGTTGGCGTTGGCCCTGAGTTGGCGCAACTCCATAGCAAGCCGACGAAGCCTTACAGTGGGGGCTTGGTGCTGTCGCGGCATGCGCACAGATTAGCGCCCATCGTCCCGGTGATGTCGTGCACTGATGCACAAACAACGGTTGCATTTGCATTGACAACGAGTGCATCATAGGCAAGCAGCGTGTCACACACACCCCTCGTGTTGATAGCGAAGCGGCATTATGTCCAATTCTGCGACTATGGAGCAGAATGGTGACCATTGGACGAAAGGTCAGCCGTGACATGAGGACGAGTGATCAGCGCGAACATCGTTTCCCGTGGGACTTCGAGGTGTCGTCGGCATGAGGGTGTCCGACGCGACGGGACACGGCAGCCTCACCCATCCCACAAAAATCCGGTATCAACATGGCCCCACGCGCCGCCTGGACATAGCAGGCACCCCTGCCGGTGTGGGCCTCGCCCGCACATGGCTGCGCGCCTTCCTCGACCGCATCCCGATGACCGCCGCCGAGGCGGAGAACATCACGCTCCTCACCAGCGAACTCGTGACGAACGCGATCGTTCACTCCAAATCCAGCCACGGAGAGGTCACCGTACTGCTCGACCTCACCTGCTCCCGGGTGCGCGTCGATGTCATCGACGACGGTTCGGCGCTCGAACCCGTCGTGATCCACCAGGCCCCCGACAGCGAAGGCGGCCGCGGCCTGTGGCTGGTCGATCGCACGGCCGACCGCTGGGGGCATTATCACGACGAACACGGCCTGGGCGTGTGGTTCGAGGTCGAACTTATGGGGTGTCACACGCTGTATGAATTAGCAACGGATGGTGACCGGGCCTGACCTGGCCGCCTTTTTCTCTCCAGAGGTACCGTGAAAGAAGCCGTGGCGCACCCGCGCCACTCACGAGTTCCGCGGGGCGGCATGCATGCGCCTCTTTGACAAAGGATTGCCATGCCCATCCACTTCAATCATCACATCGTGGCGACTCACAACAAAGAAGAGTCGGCTAAGTTCCTCGCCGATCTATTCGGCCTTGAACCACCCTTTACATACGGCCCGTTTCTCGCCGTGCAACTCCAAAACGGCGTCACACTCGACTACCTCGACACCGAAGGCGACTTCCCCTCCCAGCACTACGCCTTCCTTGTCGGGGAAGCCGACTTCGACGCCATCTTCGCCCGCATCCGCGAACGGGGCCTCCGCTACTGGGCCGACCCGCACGGTGAAAAGGAAATGGAGATCAACACCCATGACGGCGGCCGGGGACTCTACTTCCACGACCCCGACAACCACGCCATGGAGATCATCACCCGTCCCTACGGCGGCGGCGAACCCCTGAGGGACTGACCGGCATCACAAAATCGTGGCAGGTCCTGCTTCCGCTGGAGGGAGGGAAGCAGGTCCTCCCACGGCCGGCATTTCACGCGTCGCTTCATCGACCGGGAGACACGCCGGGGCCGTCACCCCTCGCTCAACCTCCAGAACCCCGATGACAAACCCCGTAATCGAAAACGAGAATGCTGCCTTTCGCAGCGCGCCGCCTGGTCGTCAACCCCGGTTCCGTGGGCATGCCGTACGCGACACCCATGCGCATACCGACGCCGACTTGCGAGATGAATAGCCCGGCGAAAACGGCGGAGCGTGCTCAAGGTATGGCAGGCGCCCCCGTTCGCATGGCCTCGCGGCCTGCCGTACCTTCAGGTCGGTTGCAAGTGACCCACGAGCCATCTCAGCTCAAAGGCGAGTGTGGTCTACCCCTGTGCGGGGGCCGCGCCGGAACCGCTGGGCGGGCCGAGCGGGGCCTCGATGCTGTCGAGGGCACCATCCAGATCACCATAATGGCGGCCCACATCCCTCAACCCGTCTTCGCGGGTTTCGCCGTACTGGTGGTGCTATGGGCTTGAGGCGCGGTGCGCCCTGGCTCCTGGTGGTATGCGGTCGTCTTCCCCGGCAGGTGCTGGACCTGGCGGCGTGTGGACTCCAAAGGCGGATACGTCAGGAAGCGGCGCGGGTGGTGTGCTGCTCTGCCGGGATACCGCCTCGCCCTTCGGAGAGCGGGTGGTTGCAGGGGCTGTCCTCGTGGGCGAGGGGAAGTGGCGGTGGTTCCGCCATGTCATGAGGGCGGGTCGCGTGTGATCTCCGGTCGGAGATCATGGACCGGCGCTGGAATGCGGACACCGGGGATTCCCTGGCAACCGATAGGTGGTCGGTCGGCCGGAAAGCTGATGGGGGAGGGGAAAGACCGCTGAGGGACAGGCATGCATAGTGGTCGGCAAGAGGCCGGGTGGAGGTCGCCATGTCGGCCCGGCGTCAAGCGGGTGGTGGGTTAGTCGCCGTCCCCCAGCAACGTGTCGATGAACTGCTGCACGCTGAGATGCACGTTTGTCGCGGGAAGTTCGATCGGCCGTCGTGTGGTGGGCCGCAGGTCGAGGGTGACGAGCCGCGGCGGAAGGGCGAGGCCGGGGTCGAAGCTCGCGACGCCGGGCACGTCGACTTCGATGGTGCTGATGTAGCCGTCGGGGGACAGCACGACCTTGCCGTGGGCCCGTTCGTGGGACAGGCCGGGATGGCTTTCCTCGATGCCCTCGCCGATGGAGGAGCCGATGCCCGGTGGGCTGTCACGGACGGCCTTGGCGAAGTCGATGTCGACGTCGATGGAGCGGGTCGCGGTGTCGGCGGGGCGGGTGGTGGCGTCGGCTATGCCGTACAACCAGTAGAGGGGGGCGACGGGGGTGACGCCGAGTCCGTGGACGTCGATCTCGACCCATTCGACGGGATCGTCGTTGACGCGCTGGTAGATCGAGGTGCCGGAGTAGAAGCTGGGCATGGTGACGATGTCGCCGCCTTTGTCGGGCAGGACGTCGAGCACCATGCTGGTGGCGATGGCGGGGACGGCGAGGTCCATGTAGCCGGTGCCGCTGCCGCCGATGGAGACACCTTCCCTGGTGCCGACAAACCAGTCGAAGTTGAATGTTCCGTGCTTGAGGGTTTTCTCCAAAGCTGTCTGGATTTTGCTAATTGGATCGATTGTCACTTTTTGACTCCTGGGCGGGATTCGACTGCTTATGTGCACCAACTCTGCCTGGTGCGAGGGCAGCTTACCCGCCCCGAGTGACGTCACTCCTGGACATAGCCCTTGACAATTGGGGGCTGAAACCGTGGAACAAGCAGAGAACAGGTGTGACGATCACACGGTGGGAACCGATAAGTCGATCTCGTCAACGTCATCCTCTATATCGCCATCCTTGCAATTTGCCAGGGGAATCAGGCTGACAGCCCCAAACGATGGATGGCCTGGTGACGGCTGATCGTTCAGCCGCCGCCAGGCCACCATCTGACAATGCCACCGGAGTTGGTTCTGGACTGTGACGGGTGTCCCGTGATGGGGCATCCGTCCGAATGTCACCAGAGCGTCTTGCAAATCCCGTGGCAGCTTCGCGCCTTGGAGCCGCACACCGCCACCATGCACGCGAGCACGGCCCACAGGAAGATCAGCGCCCGGCAGCGCATCGCCGGAATCGTGCATTGGCCACCGACGCAGGTGAGCATGCACCCGAAGTATTCCCCGGCGCCGGCAGGCGCGGCGGCGCCGCGTGTGACGTGGAAGTCCTCGCTGCTGAAGGAGTCCTTCTTCTTGATGGTGTCGAGGTCGGCCGACACGTATTCCACCAGGGTCTTCGCCTGCTCGAGTGTCCCGCCGTATTGATGGGACAACACGGCGGCGCGGTTCTTCGCCTCGGCCTTGTTCAGCGGGGCGAAGAAGAGCACGACGACGGTCGAGCCCGTGTCGCCGGTGAAGGCGAGCGCCTGCTTGACGGCGCCGTCGAAGCCCGCGGCGGACAGCTCCCCGACGGCGGTCTTCACCTGCGCGTCACGCTGTGCGGCGTCGAGGGCCCTCTTGAGCGCGGCGCCCTGGAGCAGGTCGGGGTCGCCGGGCGCGCGGGCGCCGGCGGGTGTGACGCCGAAGGTGAGGCCGAGGAGGGCGAGGGCGCCGACACCGGCGGCGCGGAGGGCGTCGCGGCGGCCCTCGGCGGCGGGGGCGGAGGTCTCGCGGGCGAAGCGGCGAGCGACGCGACGGGCGATGCGTGCGGTACGGCGCAGGCCGACACCCGCCGTGAGGCGGGCGGACATGGCGAGGCCGGTGGAGACGCGGATGTGGGTTCCGTCGTCCTCGACGAGAGTGGGGCGGTGCTTCCAGCCGGGCTTGTGAGTGTCGAGGAGGGTTTTCATGTGGGGGTCGCGCAGGCTTCGCGCCACAAGCCAATATCCGGAGTCCTCTTCGACCCCTTTAGCGGTGGAAGCGCAGACGTGGCATCCGTCGTCGAAAAGTAGATACCTCTTCACGGTATTCCCTTTCTGCTCGCAGCGGCGCCCGAAATGCCAACGATGAGCCTTTTTGTGGGGACTCCGACAACTATCCGTGGCATTCTTGATGCATTCCGGAAGGTGATGTCTTTCTGTTGGCGGTTGGACGGGCACGACAGTATCCCGATCTTGGTCGCACCCCCAAGCACCTGCGGCGACGGTCCGGGGCGTGTCTCGTGGGAGCCGGGGCGACCCCTCGGTTCACGCCGATGGAAGCAAGTCGTTTATGGCTATCGCCCGGGTAGGGCAACCTGGGGGAGGGGGTGGCCGAACTAATGCCGATAAAGCGAGCTAATGACCGGTGAGCACCGCGAAAGCCCCACATTTCAGACCTCCCCCACCACCCCCCATGCCGCATAAATCGGAAATGTCGTCGCCACTCCCTCGACCTAGGTCAACAAACCCCGGAGAACACGCCCACGAAGAGGTTCGACAGTCACATACTGAAGCGTTGAGTAAGCGTTACGTAATCGCAGGGGGCGACGGTGGCCGGTCTGATCAGCCGGATGGCGAGGCAGTCGAGGCCGCCGGAGGCGGCGGAGGGCGTGCCCGGGGTTCCCGCCCCGCGCGGCGCCCACGCCGTCGAGGAGGCCGCCGAGAGCGCCGTCGAGATGAGCGTGGACGTCACCGTGATCGTGCCTGTGCGCGACTGCCGTGCCTATCTCGACCGCTGCCTCACCTCGATCCTGGTCCAGCGGGTCAGCAAGGAGATCGTCGTCGTGGACGACGGCTCCACCGATGGCTCGTCGGAGTTGCTCGCCCTTTACGCCGGTTACCACCGCGGCGTGGTCAAAGTCCTCCGCCATGAGCACCGCGGCGGGGCCGGCGGGCCGCGCAACCTCGGCCTGGCCCACGCCCGCGGACGCTACGTGTTCTTCTGCGACGCCGACGACTATCTGGGGCCGGAGGCGCTGGAGCGCATGCTGGCCATGGCCGACCGCAACTGCGCCGACATCGTGCTCGGCCGTGTCGTCGGCCACGGCAGGCGTGCGCCGGAGTCGATGTTCCACCGCAGCGTCGACCGGGCCGACCTGGGCGACAGCGCGGTCTACAACAGCCTGAGCTGCTTCAAGCTCTTCCGCCGGGCCATGCTGACCAAGCACCGCATCCTGTTCGACGAGGATCTCGTGGTCGGCGAGGACATCGTCTTCACCACCCATGCCTACTGCCACGCCGGCGTCATCTCGGTCATGGCCGACTACGACTGCTATCACCTGGTGTCCCGCTCCGACGGCACGAGCATCATGCAGCAGCCGGGCAGCCGCGACCCGGTCGCCTGGCTGCGCATGATCAAGGGGCCGATCGCGCTCATGGCCCGCCACATCCGGCCCGGCCCGCTCCGCGACCACCTGCTGCGCCGCCATTTCCGGCTCGACGCGCTGGCCCAGCTCGGCCGGCCGTTCCTCGTGGCGGAGGAGGTGGAGCGCAAGCAGATCGCCGAGGAGGTGGCGGGGCTGTGCGACGAGTGGCTGACCGAGGGGGTGCGCAAACGCCTGCCGTCGATCGACCGCCAGCGGCTGGACTCACTCGCCGACATCGACAGGCTGGTACGGCTGGCGCAGATCGAGGCCGCCTCCGTGCGCAGCCGGCTGACCGGGTTGAGCTGGCACAACGGCCGCCTGTCGGTCACCGGCACGGCGATACTCGAAGGGCTTGACCCGGCGGGCGAGTGCGAGATCGCACTGGTGCTCCGCCCGCGCAGGGGCGGCCACCAGGACGTGGTGGCCCAGGTGGCCGGCGGGCCGCGCGGGTTCGCGGCGGCACTCGACCCGGCGGGCCTGGCCTCTGGGGTGTGGGACGCCTATGCCGCGGTCACCTGCGAAGGTGTGACCAGGCTCGGAAGGCTTGGCGCGGACCGCGACGATCGGGTGGCTCGCCCGGCTCCCTGCGTGGTGGACGACGTCGTGCTCCTGCCGTACTTCACGCGCACGCACGGCAACCTCAGCGTCGACGTCGGCGGGCACGTGGTGGCGGTGCCGGGGCGGGTGCGGCTGCGGGCGACGCGGTGGGCGTTCGGGCACCGGCTGGTGCTCGACGGTGAGATCAAGGTGGGCGACGGCGAGCTCGGCACCGGCGGGCTGCGCCATCTGGTGTGGCGCGAGCGCACCACGGGGCAGGAGCACAAGGAGCCGGTGGTGATGCTGCCGGGCAACCAGTTCGCCGTGCGGCCGGTGGTCGGGCGGCTCGGCCCCGGCACCTGGGACGCCTATGTGGAGATGCGGCTCGGCGGACCGCCCGTGAGGTTCAGGATCGAGGCCGAGCCCCAGGTGGTGACGGCGGCGAAAAGCTGGTGGCGGGGCCCGGTCCGGCGGACGGTCCGGCCCTACGTGACGAACGGCAAAGGCAGGCTGAGCGCGACCGTAAAAATCATGAAGCCGGGGACGGCCTTCCGGCGAATGATTCGTTGATGCGCCCCTCTTGCACCTGCAATAGGAAAGCCTAAAGTGGAGATCGAGCACGCACCCCGGAGGCTGATCGTGCACGTACCCGATGGCTTCTTCAACCTCGCCGTCTCCGTCTCCGCCGGTGTCGTCGCCGCCGCCGGTGTCGCCTACTGCCTGCGCGGAGCCCGTCGCGAACTCGACGACCGCACCGCACCCGTGGCCGGCCTCGTGGCGGCCTTCGTCTTCGCCGTTCAAATGCTCAACTTCCCCGTGGCGGCGGGCACGAGCGGCCACCTGCTCGGCGGGGCGCTCGCCGCGGTCCTCGCCGGGCCCGCCACCGCCGTGTTGTGCCTGACCGTCGTGCTCGCCGTGCAGGCGTTCTTCTTCGCCGACGGCGGTCTGACCGCGCTCGGGGTCAACATCACCCTCATGGGCATCGTCACGGTGCTGGTGGGATGGGGGGTGTTCAAGCTGGTGACGGGGGTGTTGCCGCGAAGGCCGGGATCCGTGGTCGCGGGGGCCTTCCTGGCGGCGCTGCTGTCGGTGCCCGCCTCCGCCCTGGTGTTCACGCTGATGTTCTGGATCGGGGGCAACGCCCCGATCGAGGTGACCTCGGTGGCCGTCGCGATGGGCGGGGTGCATGTGCTCATCGGTCTCGGCGAGGGCCTCATCACGGCGGTGACCGTGAGCAGCGTGCTCGCCGTCCGCCCCGATCTCGTCTACGCCGCGCGGAGCCTCACCGCGCCGCTGACCTTGAAGACCGCCGGCGGCGAGGTGACCGCCCCCGCCCCCGCTCCCGAGCGGGCGCCGGCCCGGCCCGGGAGGTTCGTGCTCGGCGGCATCGCGGTCACCGCGCTGCTGGCCGGCGTGCTCAGCTTCTTCGCCTCCGCCTCGCCCGACGGCCTCGAGCGAGTGGCCGAGGACACCGGCTTCGGCGTCGTCGCGGTCGATCACGCCCTCGCCGGGCAGCCCCTCGCCGACTACGGCGACGCCGGCGGCGTCCCGGTGGGCGTCGCGGGCGTGATCGGGGTCGCGGTGACCCTCGGGGTGGGCGGCGGCCTGTTCCTCGCCGTGGGGCGCGGACAGGCCGGGAAACGCGCGGCCTCGAAGACGGAGCGGGGCTAGCGGCGTGGGAGCCGGGCACCACCACAGGCTCTACCGTCCGGGACACACGGTCGTGCACCGGCTGCCGCCGCAGTGCAAGCTGCTCGCCGTGGCCGCCTTCGCGGTGGTCGTGGTGGCGACCCCGCGCGAGTGGGTGTGGGTTCTCGCGGCCTACGGCCTGCCGCTCGGTGTGGTGGCGGCGACGGCGCATGTGCCGCCGGGGTTCGTGTTGCGGCGCATGGTGATCGAGGCGCCGTTCGTGGCCTTCGCGGTGGTCATCCCGTTCATCGGGCTCGGTGAGCGGATCGATGTGTTCGGGGTGGCGTTGAGCGTGGAGGGCCTCTGGGCCTCGTGGAACATCCTGGCCAAGGCCACCCTCGGCGTGGTGGCCGCCGTCCTGCTCGCCGCCACCACCGAGCCGCACATGATGCTGCTCGGCGCGCGGCGCCTCCGGGTGCCGTCGCTGCTCGTGCAGATCGCGATGTTCATGCTGCGCTACATGGACGTGATCGCCGGCGAGGCGCGGCGCATGCGGATCGCCCGCGAGTCACGCGGCTTCCAGGCCAGGGACCTCCGCCACGCGCCCGTGATCGCGCGCTCGGCGGGCGCGCTGTTCATCCGCTCCTACGAGCGGGGCGAGCGGGTGCACCTGGCGATGCTGAGCCGGGGATACACCGGGTCCATGCCGGTGACGCAAGACCTGTCGGCCTCGTGGCGGCAGTGGGCGGTCGCCGCGTCACTGCCCGGGACGGCACTGGCGGTGGCGGCGGTGGGAGGCACGGTGGGAGCCGCGCTGGGGGGTGCGTGGTGAGCGGATCGCATCACCGCCGGATCTGGGCGAGGCGCGGCGACCGGGCTCGCCGCCGGGAGGAGGGGTGGTGCCGGGTTTCCCATCACGTGGCCGGGGAGGCGTGCCGGTGAGCGCGCCGCCGCCGTCGCTGCGCGTGGAGGCCCTCGCCTACGCCTACCCCGACGGCACACAGGCGCTCTTCGGGGTCGACATGGCGATCGCGCCCGGAGAGCGAGTCGCGCTGCTCGGGCCCAACGGCGCGGGCAAGACCACCCTCGTCATGCACCTCAACGGCATCCTGACCGCGGGACACGGCTCGGTGGAGGTGGCCGGGCTGCCGGTGCGCCCGGACACCCTGCGGGAGATCCGCCGCAGGGTGGGACTCGTCTTCCAGGACCCCGACGACCAGCTCTTCATGCCGACCGTCCGGGACGACGTGGCGTTCGGCCCGGCCAACCTCGGCCTGCGCGGGGAGGAACTGGAGCGCCGGGTCGAGCGCGCCCTCGACCGGGTCGGCATGGCGGAGGCGATCGACCGGCCGCCGCACCACCTGTCCTTCGGCCAGCGCCGCAGGGTGGCGGTGGCCACGGTGCTCGCGATGGAGCCGGATGTCCTCGTGCTCGACGAGCCCTCGTCGAACCTCGACCCCGCCGCGCGCCGTGAGCTCGCCGAGATCCTGCGCGGGCTCGACGTCACCGTGCTCATGGTCACCCACGACCTGCCTTATGCGATGGAGTTGTGTGACCGCGCGCTGATCCTCTCCGGTGGCGTGATCGCCGCCGACGGGCCGACGGGGGAGATCCTCGCCGACGCGGAGCTGCTCGCCCGCCACCGCCTGGAGCTGCCGTACGGCTTCGCGCCCCCGGCTACTTCTCCGTTTCGTCGGCCTTCGACACGTGGATGACCACGAGCCGGTCGCCGATGAGCAGCCGGGTGGCGCGGGGGTCGGCGTAGGTCATGACCTCGCCCTTGCGGACCACGGCCACGACGATCTCGGAGCAGTCGCGCGGGCCCCGCCCCACCTCGTGCGGGGCGATCGGGCGCTCGTAGAGGTCGAGGCCGCTGCCGTAGACGAGGAAGTCGTCGATCAGGGAGCTGACCGCCGGGCTCTGGGTGGCGATGCCGAGCATCCGGCCCGCGGCGTCGGACGAGGTGATGACCACGTCTGCCCCGCCCTGCCGTACGAGAGGGTCGTTCTCGGCCTCGCGGACGGCGGCCACGATCGTGGCCTTGGGGTTGAGCTGGCGGGCGGTGAGGGTGACGAGGGCGGTGGTGTCGTCGCGCTGGGTGGCGACGATCACTTCGCGCGCCTGGGTGATCGCGGCGCGGTTCAGCACGTCGCTGCGGGTGCCGTCGCCGATCACGCCGGCGAGCCCCAGGTTGTTGGCCTCCTCGATCTCGCTCCCGTTGGGGTCGATCACGATGATGCTGTCCTTGGTCCGATCGTTCTCGATCAGCGTGCGGATCGCGGCACGGCCCTTGGTGCCGTATCCGACGACGATGGTGTGGTTCTTCAAACGTGATCTCCAGTGTTTGGCGACGATCTCTTCGCGGGTACGCCTGGTCAGGACCTCCAAGGTGGTTCCCACCAGGATGACCAGGAAGACAACCCGCAGTGGGGTGATCGCCACGATGTTCACCAGTCGGGCCATGGGGGTGACTGGGGTGATGTCGCCATAACCCGTGGTGGAGACCGTGACCGTGGCGTAGTAAAGCGCGTCGAGCAGCGACACCTTTCCGTCGTAGTTGTCCTTGTATCCATCGAGGTCAACTGCTACGAGCAGAAAGACCACGAGCAGGGCGCAAGCCGCATAAAACACTCGTCGCATGACCGCACTGAGCGGGCTCACCACGACAAACGGCAGGCGGACGGTGGTTCTCTTGTCCCCCTTCATGAAGGTGATCCTAGAGTTGTGTCCGGTCGCCCATGGCGATGGCAAAGTAAAGTGGGGCTGCCTCATCGCCGCGAAAACGCCTTGAGGAGGACTAGGAATGAAGCTTCGGCTGGCGCGGCGCGTCATCGACGGTGCCGTGGTGGTGGCTGTCGAGGGCGAGCTCGATCTCTACACGGCCCCGGTGCTCAGAGATGAGGTGCGCGACGCGATCAGCCAGGACGGCCCGAGGCTTGTTTTCGATCTTGCCTCCCTGTCGTTCATGGACTCGAGTGGCCTCTCCGTTCTCATCGAGGCGTGGCGCCTCGCCACCGGCGACGGCGGAGGAGTGTGCCTGGCGGCGCCTCAGTCGCCCGTGGCGCGCATCCTGCACACGACGGGGCTCGACCGTCGCATCAAGGTCTATCCCGATGTGGAGGCGGCCGTAGGCAGCGTTTGAGAGTGTGCCGAATCCGCACCCCCGTATAGAACTTTCTTCGGTGCCCACGTTATGGTCCGGTCATGGACCTGAATGGAGCAGGAGCAATCGTCACCGGTGGCGCGAGCGGCCTCGGTGAGGCCACGGCCCGCGAACTCGCGGCCAAGGGCGCCACGGTCGTGATCGCCGACCTCAACGAGGAGCGGGGCAAGACCGTCGCCGACGAGCTCGGCGGCGTCTTCGTCAAGTGTGACGTGTCCGACGAGGAGCAGGTGCAGGCCCTGGTGGACGCGGCTGTCGCCACGGGCAAACCCTTGCGGGTCATCGTCAACAGCGCCGGCATCGGCTGGGCCAACCGCACGGTGAACCGGGACGGTTCACCGCACGACCTCGCGTCCTACCGCAAGGTGATCGAGGTCAACCTGATCGGCACGTTCAACGTGATGCGCATCGGCGCGGCGGCCATCGCCAAGACCGAGCCGGTGGACGAGGACGGTCAGCGCGGCGTGGTCGTCAACACCGCGTCCGTCGCCGCCCTCGAAGGGCAGACCGGACAGGTCGCATATTCGTCGTCCAAGGGCGGCATCGTCGGCATGACCCTGCCGGCCGCCCGCGACCTCGCGGCTATCGGGGTCCGGGTCAACACGATCTGCCCCGGCATCATCGACACGCCCATCTACGCCTTCAAGGCCGACGCCGACGAGTTCAAGGCCAAACTGGTCGCTCCCGTGGTGTTCCCCAAGCGCATGGGGCGGCCCTCGGAGTTCGCGCACCTGGCACGGGCGCTGGTGGAGAACGACTATATGAACGGTGAGGTCATCCGCTTCGACGGCGGCATCCGCTTCCAGCCCAAGTGAGGTCCGGTGTCTGACGAGATACTCGTAGAGTCCGGCGACGGCATCGCCGTCATCACGATCAACCGCCCCCGGGTTAAGAACGCCGTCAACGAGGCGGTCGCACGAGGCATCGCCGCCGCGCTCGACGAGCTCGAGGAGCGGGCGGACGTCGCGGTCTACATCCTGACCGGCGCCGGAGGCACCTTTTGCGCGGGCATGGACCTCAAGGGCTTCCTCGCCGGAGAGCGCCCCTATGTCGACGGGCGCGGTTTCGCCGGCATCGTGGAGAACCCTCCCCGCAAGCCGATCATCGCCGCGGTCGAGGGCTACGCGCTCGCGGGCGGCTTCGAGCTGGCCCTCTCCTGCGACCTCGTGGTCGCCTCAGAGGGGGCTTTCTTCGGGCTGCCCGAGCCCAAACGCGGCCTGATCGCGGCCGCCGGCGGGGTCATGCGGCTGCCGAGGCGCGTGCCCTACCACATCGCCATGGAGATCGCCCTGACCGGCGATCACTACCCGGCGGCCAGGCTCGCCGAGCTCGGCCTGGTCAACCGGGTCACCCCGGCGGGCGAGGCGCTCGCTGAGGCCAGGCGGCTCGCCACGGCCATCGCGGCCAACGCGCCGCTGGCGCTCGCGGGCACCAAGAAGCTGATCGTCGAGTCCGCCGACTGGTCGCGGGACGAGATGTTCGTCCGCCAGAAGGAGGTCATCGACCCGGTTTTCGCGTCGAAGGACGCCATGGAGGGAGCCGCGGCCTTCGCCGAGAAGCGCGCCCCCCGGTGGAAGGGCGAGTGACGTCCTCCCCGGCCCCGTGACGGGCCGGGGAGGCTTGTGCCGTACGGCGGAAGCCATCGGCACCGTTGGGCGGAAGCCATCGGCACCGTTGGGCGGAAGCCGCCGGTGCCGTACGGCGGAAGCCGCCCGGGCCGTACAGCGGAAGCCCGGCGGGCGAGGGGCTCACCCTGTGTGGGCCGGTGGCAGCCCTCCCGAGCGCGGTGAGGCGAAAACCTTCCTCGTTGTACGGCGGAAGCCAACAAAGGTTCGCCTGGCCGATATGGGAGGCAGAATGGTCGTTAGAGCAACCCGTCCTGCGGGCACTCCCCGCATGGCGTCAGACCAACGGCCAGGAGAGCGCATGACTGGACTTCCCCCCGCCGGCCGGTCCCCCTATGACGATGTGAGACGCCGTTCCGTCAGCCTGCTGGCGGGGGCGGCGGGCAGTGCGATCCTGATGGTGCTGATCGTCGGCGCCATGTGGGTCGTCGAGGTGGCCGATTATGTGCTGCCTGGTGAGTTCGATGTGTATGGCATCCGTGCCTGGGATGTGAACGGCTTGCCGGGCATCCTTCTCGCGCCGTTCCTGCACGCCGACTTCGGCCATCTGATGGCCAATTCGTTGCCGCTGCTGGTGCTGGGTTTCCTGGCGGCCATCAGAGGGATCGGGAGGTTCCTCGGCGCGAGCGCGATCATTGTGCTGGTGAGCGGCGTCGGGGTGTGGCTGACGACGTCGCCGCTCTACATCACGATCGGGGCTAGTGGCCTCGTCTTCGGATACTTCGGCTATGTCGTGGCACGCGGTCTGTTCGACAGGCGGACGTTCGACATCGTCGTGGGTGTCGTGGTCGCGGCCGTCTACTACTCGCTGCTGTGGGGCGTGCTGCCGGGCGAACAGGGCGTGTCGTGGCAGGGCCACCTCTTCGGCCTCATCGGCGGTGTGGTCGCCGCCTGGCTGCTGCGCCGTAAGGCACCGCGCTCGCTGACGGTCTGAGGGTCCCGGGGCCGCCCTCAGGGCGGCCCTTCGGGTCCTGCCGTGCTTTGTCGTGCCTTGCTGGGCCTTGGCGTGGCGGTGGCCGCCGGACCCGATCGCGGGTCCGGGCGGCCCTGCCCAGGCCTCGGCCGATCCTGAGCACGGTGCCCCTGAGAACCGTGCCCGCGGGGGTGGGGCTAGAGGCGCTCGACGACGTAGTCGATGCAGGTGGTGAGGGCTTCGACGTCGGCCGGGTCGACGGCGGGGAACATCGCGATGCGCAGCTGGTTGCGGCCGAGCTTGCGGTAGGGCTCGGTGTCCACGATGCCGTTGGCGCGCAGCGTCTTGGCGATGGCGGCGGCGTCGATCGAGTCGGCGAAGTCGACGGTGCCGACGACGTTGGACCGGAACTCGGGGTTGGCCACGAACGGCGTCGCGACCTCGGACTTCTCCGCCCACGAGTAGAGCCGCTGCGCGGAGTCCGCGGTGCGGGCGGTGGTCCAGGCGAGACCGCCGTTGCCGTTCATCCAGTCGAGCTGCTCGGCCAGCAGGAACAGCGTGGCGAGCGCCGGCGTGTTGTAGGTCTGGTCCTTGACGGAGTTGTCGATCGCCGTCGGCAGGCTGAAGAACTCGGGCACATAGCGGCCGGAGGCCGCGATCTCCGAGACCCGGGCGAGCGCGCGGGGCGACATCAGGGCGATCCACAGGCCGCCGTCGGAGGCGAAGCTCTTCTGCGGCGCGAAGTAGTAGACGTCGAACTCGCTCGCCTCGACGGGCAGGCCGCCCGCGCCGGAGGTCGCGTCGACCAGCACCAGCGAGTCGTCGTCGCCGACGCGCCGGATCGGCATGGCGACGCCGGTCGAGGTCTCGTTGTGGGTGAGCGCGTAGACGTCGACACCGGCCTCGGTGACCGCGGCCGGGTGGGTGCCCACCTCGGAGGAGATGACGGTCGGCTCGCCCAGCCAGGGCGCCTTCTTGGCCACGGTCGCGAACTTCGAGGAGAACTCGCCGAAGGTGAGGTGCTGAGAGCGCTCCCGGATCAGCCCGAACGCGGCGATGTCCCAGAAAGCGGTGGTGCCGCCGTTGCCGAGCACCACCTCGTAGTCCTCGGGCAGGTCGAACAGGCTCGTGAGTCCACCGCGAACCCGCCCGACGAGCGACTTCACCGGCTTCTGGCGGTGGGAGGTGCCCATGAGCGCCGCGCCGGCGCCGGCGAGCGCGGCGAGCTGCTCGGGGCGAACCTTGGAGGGCCCGCAGCCGAAACGACCGTCCGCGGGTTTGATGTCAGAGGGAATCACGATGTCAGCCACCCGGTAAGCCTACTGAGTGCCTCAATGGTCCAGACCATGGGCTCTCCCCTTTTGCGGGCGTGCTGCGCGACATTCCTCCCATTTCAGGCGCTCGGGCACGACAAAGGCCCACGATCCCTCGCGATCGCGGGCCTTGACGTGGGGTGCCGAGCCGGGGTCAGAGCTTCCCGACGACCTCGGCGGCTCCGGGCACCTCGTCGATCGAGCGGTGCGGCGGGCCGACATAGTTGGCGCTGGGGCGGACCAACCTGCCCGTGCGCTTCTGCTCCAGGATGTGCGCGGCCCATCCGGCCGTTCTGGCGCAAGTGAACATCGAGGTGAACATTTGTGCGGGGACCTCGGCGAAGTCCAGCACGATCGCCGCCCAGAATTCCACGTTCGTCGCAAGTACCCGGTCGGGCTTCCTGGAGTGGAGTTCGGCGAGAGCGGCGTTCTCCAGCGCGACCGCGACCTCGTAGCGCGGAGCGGAGAGTTCCCTGGCGGTACGGCGGAGCACGCGGGCCCGGGGGTCCTCGGCGCGGTAGACGCGGTGACCGAAGCCCATGAGCCGCTCGCCCTGGTCGAGCGCCTGCTTGACATAAGCCTCGGCGCTGCCGATGCGCTCCACTTCTTCGATCATGTGGAGCACGCGGGCGGGGGCGCCGCCGTGCAGCGGACCGGACATCGCGCCGACCGCGCCCGACAGGGCGGCGGCGACGTCGGCGCCGGTGGAGGCGATGACGCGTGCGGTGAAGGTCGAGGCGTTCATGCCGTGCTCGGCGGCGGACGTCCAGTAGGCGTCGATGGCCTTGACGTGAGCGGGGTCGGGCTCCCCCCGCCAGCGGACCATGAAACGTTCGACGATGTTGTCGGCCTCGTCCACACGGCTCTGGGGGACCATGGGAAGGGACGCACCGCGCGCGGACTGCGCGACGAACGACAGGGCCATCACCGAGGCGCGTGCCAGGTCGGCCCTCGCCCGGTCGTCGGAGATGTCGAGCAGCGGCTTGAAGCCGTAGGCCGGGGCGAGCATGGCGAGCGCGCTCTGCACGTCGACCCGGATGTCACCTGAGCGGACAGGAACTGGGTACTGCTCCGCGGGGGGAAGGCCCGGCTGGAACTCGTTGTCGACGAGGAGGCCCCATACATGTCCATAAGAGACATGACCGACCAGCTCTTCGATGTCGACGCCCCTGTAACGGAGAGCGCCCCCTTCCTTGTCCGGTTCCGCGATCTCGGTCTCGAAAGCTACGACGCCTTCGAGCCCGGGTTTGAAGTCGGACATACTCGGCTGCCTCCCTTTCATAGCGGTTCTTGATCCAACTGGGCAAAGCCTTGATGTCGAGATACCGGCGCTCATATTCAACCCCCTACCTGCTTCTGCTCCGCCCCCGGACCCGCCAAAAGGCCATCGTTGCTGGTAGACGGCATGTTTTTGGCGGCCGGGTGCCACCCGCCCGGTCAGGCGAGGAAGAATGCCTAGCTGTGAACGCCACTTCCCGTCCGCCGTCCTTGGCGGGGCTTCGCCGTACTTATGAGGGTGAGCCGCTCCTTGAGGCGGACCTCGCCACCGACCCTGTGACGCAGTTCACCGCGTGGTTCGCCGACGCGGTCGACGCGGGGTTGCCCGAACCCAACGCCGTCGTGCTGGCCACCAGCTCGGCCGGGGGGCGCCCCTCGGCCAGGACCGTGCTCCTCAAGGGTTTCGACCAGCGCGGGTTCGTCTTCTACACCAACTACGAGTCACGCAAAGGCCGCGATCTCGCCGAGAATCCGCGGGCCTGCCTGATGTTCCCGTGGCACCAGATCCGGCGCCAGGTCCGCGTCGAGGGCCATGCCGTACGGCTGCCGCGTGACGAGTCGGCCGCCTACTTCCACTCGCGCCCCTACGGCTCACGCGTCGGCGCGTGGGCCTCGCGCCAGTCGGCCGTGGTCGGCTCGCGGGAGGCGCTGGACGAGCGCTACGCCGAACTCGCCGGACGGTGGCCCGAGGAGCCGCCTATGCCGGACTTCTGGGGCGGATTCCGCGTGGTGCCGGTCGAGGTGGAGTTCTGGCAGGGCCAGACCGACCGCATGCACGACAGGCTGCGCTATCGCCGGGTTCCCGACGGCTGGACTCTGGAGCGGCTGGCTCCCTAGCCCGCTCACAGTCACCGGGGTACGGTTACCCAGGGTGATGTGCTGTCCCAAATGTGTGCACTGGGTGATTGGGGAAGCAAGATAGCGCACCCGGTGTTGCTGTCCATTGCCACGGTGCGTCGTTCTCGCAATAGGGTCGGCACCAACGGCGGTGCAAACGACCTTGGAACGCGGCCATGGGCACACGGTATTCCAGACGGTGCGACGGACGTAGCATCGAGGTAGGACGGGAGGAACCTTGACCGCACACGGCCTGATCGACACCACGGAGATGTACCTCCGGACGATCTACGAGTTGGAGGAAGAGGGCATAGTCCCCCTGCGCGCCCGCATCGCGGAGCGCCTGCAGCAGAGCGGCCCCACCGTCAGCCAGACCGTCGCCCGCATGGAGCGGGACGGTTTGGTCAGGGTCGAAGGGGATCGCCACCTCTCCATGACCGAGCTCGGGCGCACGCTCGCCACGCGCGTGATGCGCAAGCACCGCCTCGCGGAGCTCCTGCTGACCCAGGTCATCGGCCTTCCGTGGGAAGAGGTCCACGTGGAGGCGTGCCGCTGGGAGCACGTGATGTCCGAATCGGTGGAGGCGCGGCTGGTCGTCCTCCTCGACAACCCGGTCACCTGTCCCCACGGCAACCCGATCCCCGGCCTGGAAGAACTCGGGGTCAAGGGGGCGAGCGAGGCCGAGAGCGCTCCGATCGTCACGATGTTCGACGTCGCAGGACCAAAGGACACGGCGGTGATCGTGCGTCGAATTAGCGAACAAGTGCAAAGCGATCCCGCTGTGATGCTTAAACTCAAGCAAGTTGGGATACAACCCGGACGCGAGGTGACGCTCGCGACGAGCGACGACGGTGTGCGGGTGACAGGTGACGAGAAGGCGGATGGCGGTTCTGCGGATCTCCCGCGCGATGTCGCCACGCATGTCTTCGTCTCCAAGCGCTGAGCGAGTTCCTGCTTGGTTGAATCCCCATCGGGAGATCCTCCTCTCCCCTCAGGCCAAGACTGCAGGAGCGCCCGTGGTTCGCTTTGCACATATGCCTCCCCGAGGAGTGGTCCCCCAATGAAGAGATGGGGGGACCTGTCGAAGGACGTGACCGACCAGCTCGCCGCGGACGCCGTGCTCGATCAGGCGGAGATGGCGGTGGTCGTCACGGATCGCTTCAGCAATCTCCTCTACTGGAACCCCTACGCCGAGGAGCTTTTCGGGCGGCCGGGCAAGCCCGGCTCGGGGGAGCAGTCGCTGCTGGGCGTGGGCATCATGGAAAAGGATCACCCGCTCGCGGTCGAGCTCGCCAAAAACGTGCTCAAAGGCGGGGTCTGGGAGGGCACCTTCGACATCAAGCGCGGCGACGGGACGATGATCTACGTCCGCGCTCAGGCCGTGCCGCTGCGTCACCCGTCCGGATCGGTGACCGGCATCGTCATCACGGCCCGTGAGGCCATGCGCAGCAACGAGCGGGAAAAAGACCGCTTCGGGTTGCTTGAGCGCATCGGGGAGCGTTTGGCGGGCTCCCTCTACGTCGAGGAGACGCTGAAGCGCGTCGCCGAGATGCTTGTCCCGCAGTTCGCCGACCACTGCTTCATCGAGCTGGTGGAGGGCGACCGGATGATCCGCCGGGTCTCCCAGCACGTGCAGGGATGGACCCCGCCGCCCGGCACCTGGGCGCCCATCGGCGGCGACATCCGCTATCCCACCGGGCACTACGCCGACATCGCGGTCCGCCGCCAGGAGACCGTTCTCGTGGAGGACTTCTCCCAGGTCAGCTATCCCGCGCCGAGTCCCGGCAGCGCCCGGCTGGCCGGCGAGATCGGCCTGACCTCGGCCATCGTCGCCCCCCTGTGCGTGCGGGGCCAGACGCTCGGGCTCATGTACCTCGGGTTGTCCAACCTCACCGACCGGCGCAGCCCCCACTACGACGCCTTCGACCGCGACTTCGTCGGGGCCATCGCCACCCGCGTCGCCCTCGCCGTCGACAACGCCCTGCTCTTCGAAGAGGAGCGCCACACCGCGGAGTCGTTTCAGAAGCACCTGCTGCCCCGGGCGCTTCCCCAGCTCGACGGGCTGGAGATCGCGGTGCGCTACGAGCCCGCCGCGCCGCTCGCGAGCCACGGCCAGGGCATCCAGACCCAGGTCGGCGGCGACTGGTACGACGTGATCCCGCTGTCGGCCGGGCGGGTCGGCATCGTCATCGGCGACGTGGAGGGCCGCGGGGCCAAAGCCGCCGCCGTGATGGGCCAGCTGCGCGCCGCGCTGCGGGCCTTCGCCCAGGACGACAAGCCGCCCGCCGAGATCCTCGCCCGCCTGGACGAGTGGACACGCATCCTCGCCGCCCCCGAGCGCGACGAGAACGGCAACGACATCGCCGTCCCCCCGATCGTCACCTGCCAATACATGGTCTACGACGCGTGGTCCCGCCAGTTGTCGCTCGCCAACGCCGGCCACGCCCCGCCGCTGCTGCTGGTCGACGGCACCTGCGGTGAACTGGAGATCACCGAGGTGGGCCAGCCGCTCGGCGTGCGGGCTAAGGGCATGCCCGTCGACCTCGTGTACAAGGAGGAGAGCATCACGCTTCCTCCCGGCGCCACCCTGCTGCTCTACACCGACGGCCTGGTCGACAGGCGCCCCGCCAAGGATCCGGCCGGCGCGGAGAGACACCCCGGCATAGAAGGCGGAAGCCGGGCGAAGGTCGACGACCGCTCCCTGGAGACCCTGTGCGAGAAGCTCGCGCGGTTCACCTCCGCCACGGTCGAGGCCATCGCCGACAGCGCCACACAGGCCGTGCCTGGGGACATCGACGACGACATGGCCCTGCTGGTGGTCCGGTCCGCCGCGGTCGACCTCGACGTCGAGGAACGCGCGTTCGCCGCACAGCCGATCATGGTCGGCGAGGCGCGGCGCATGGCGGCCGAGGCGTTCGAGGGGTGGAACGTCCCCGAGGAGAGCGCCGAACTCGCCTGCCTGCTCGTCTCCGAGGTCGTCACCAACGTCGTGCTGCACGCCGCGGGCGCGGGTGTGCCCCGCCGGGAGCTCGCCATGGACGGCCCGCCGCTGCCCTTCGACGAGTCCTGGGACGTGCCGGGCTTCGAAGACGAGGTGAGCGGCGACAAGGAGTTCACCCTCCGCCTGCGCCGGGGCGCCAAGGCCGTCTGGGTCGAGGTCTTCGACCAGGACCTGCGCCTTCCCCGCATCCGCAGCGCCGGTGAGAACGACGAGGGTGGCCGGGGGCTCTACCTGGTGGATCAGCTCGCCCGCCGCTGGGGCTCCCGCCCCACCAAGGAAGGCAAAGCCGTCTGGTTCGAGATCCCCACCAAGAGCCGCTAGCCCTGTAGCGCCTTCCCCGGGCCGCCGCCCGCCACATGGGGACAAAACACCCACACCCGCCCCTCGGCCCCGCTAAGGACTGCTACGGCGGTCCATACCGGCAGCGGAGGGTGATGGGCGCTATTGGTGGGACTGCGCCCACACCAAGCCCATGAAGACGATGAAGGCGAGCATCACCAGCGAGTAAGCTGCGGGGCCGAAGCCGAGACGCCGGCGGACGCGGTTGAGGAGCCAGGCGAACAGGAACGCCAGGAAGAACAGCAGGATCAGGCCGTTGTTCAAGCGGGCACCGCCTTATTGGTGGGGCTTCCTCCCCAGTATGCGATGCCGAAGAGGCGGGTGCGGGGAAATGCGGGGGGAGATCACAAATCTGCCACGGTCCATAGGGATAAGTGCAGTTCGTGGGTGATCACCCCCCTGGTTCGTTCTATGATCTACTCTCCCTTTACTTTGGTCTTATCTTGCCTGGACGGGACATCCAGCCCGATCCGGCGGTGCGCCGTGAACGGAGTGTGTGGTGTCTCGTTGCGGAGTCGGGCTTCGAAGAGCGCTTGCCGCCACCTCCGTGGGGCTGGCGACCGCCGCCCTCGTCGTCGTTCCGGGCAGCACGAGCCACGCCGCCGGACCCTACTGGTTCCAGTGCGCAGGCCCGCTGGCCGACGGCAAGAACGTCGCCGTCACCGTCTCCCTGTCGTCCAAGGAGCTGACCCTCGGTGAGCGGCTTGAGGTCTCCTGGAGGCTCGGCGAGGCGCAGTCCCCGCTGAAGGTCCCGAACCACCAGGACGAACGCTTCGACAAGGGCGCCCATCTCGCCGTCACCGGCCGGGTGGAGGCCCACGGCCTGTGGACAGGAGAGGGCACGATCGACGCGACCGGCACCCGCCTGGTCGACGCCGCGCGGATCAGGGACAACGCGCCGCTGGAGTTCGGCACCGTGGACACCGGCAGGGTCGCGGTCACCGCACCCGGCGGGGGTTACATCACGGTCGGCTCCTTGATCCTGGACCTGGCGCCGGTCGAGTCGACCTACAACGACACCTTCGTCTCCGAGGGCGAGTTCGCGCTGGCCTACAACGGCACCTGGACCCGGGAGAACGACTCCAGCCCGTACGGAAGCGAGTTCCACCACGACAAGGACGTCAGCCAGGTCGACGTGGAGGGCGATAGCAGCGAGTTCACCTTCGTCGGCACCGGGGTCGACCTGATGAGCGACCTGGCGAGCGACATGGGCAAGGTCGAACTCAAGGTGGACGACTTCGAGCAGCCTGTCGAAACGAAGACCGAAGACCTCTACCAGTCGTCCACGCTGACGAGGAAGGTCAAGCAGATCTTCCCCGCCGCCGCGAACCTCCCCTACGGGAAATACCGCCTCAAGGTCACCAACAAGACCGCTGAGAAGTACGCACGGGTCGACGCGTTCCGTGTGCACGCGGGCACGGCCAACAACCTTGTGGCTTCGCCGTACCGCACGGTGTGCAAGCCGGTGGAGGCCACCCCCAAGATCCCGATCAAGGTGAAGGACCCCGGGTCCACTCCGACGCCCGGTCCGACGGGTGGGCCGAGCCCGACCGCCACCACGACCCCGCCGGTCACCACTCCCACGCCGCCGGTGACACCGCCGGTCGCCCCGCCGGCTCCTGAAGCGCCGAGGAGTTCGCGGGACACCACCTCCCCCTGGGGCAGCCACTCGAGTGTGGTGGTCTCGGGCACGGAGTCGCCGCGTCCGACGGCGACCGCGACGGCGACCGTTACGGCGAGGCCACAGGTGCGCGTGACTCCCAAGGGCGGCGCCGAGACCGGAGAGGGGCACCACGAGTGAGCGGCATCGACTCCGGGTCGGCCTTCCGCAGCACGGGACCCGACAAAACCCCGCGGGGACGGCTGATCGCCGCGCTCCTCGTGTTCGGCTCACTTGCCACGATCGGCGTCATCATGGCGGGTCTGCTGACCTACCTCGCCCCGTCCACGCCACCGGCCGAGCCGCAGGCGCAGGGCGAGACGCTTTCCCTCGAGAACATGGCCAGCTCGGGATATTTCGCCCCCGAGGTCGGCACCGGCGGACCGGGCAAGCCGCTCACCGCGGCCAAGCTGACCGCACCGGCCCCGCCGCCCGCCGTGAGTCCGGCGGCGGCCTTCGCCAAGAACAGCAAGGTACGGACGACCCGCATCGTCATCCCGTCGCTCGGCGTGTCGGCCCCGATGACGTCGATTGGGCTGCGTGCCTCCGGCGAGATCCAGGTGCCGCCGATGAACCGGTCCAACCTCGTCGGGTGGTACAGGCACGGCCCCAAGCCGGGCGAACTCGGCCCGGCGGTCATCCTCGGGCACGTGACCAACAAGCGCGGGGCGGCAGTGTTCAACCGGGTGAAGGAGCTGCAGAAGGGGCGGAAGATCCGGATCTACCGGTCGGACAACACGGTCGCGGAGTTCACCGTCAGCGGCATCGAGCAGGTGCGCAAGGACGTCTTCCCCACCCAGCGGGTCTACGGCAACACCAAAGTGGCGGAACTGCGTCTGGTCACCTGCGGAGGTGTGCTGAACACCAAGAGTCACAGCTACAGTGACAACGTGATCGTCTACGCGACGTTGTCGGCGAAGCGCAAGCGATAAGGGAGTTACGTAGGGGAAACTTGGGGTGGATTTTTGGTCTGACTCGCGTTGGTGGCGAAGCCTCCGTAGGATCGCAACCAAACCGTGATCAGAGCCTGTAATCCTGGTACGCCGTTGAGAACCGGTCAACCACCCCCGAAACGGAGAGATCCAGTGCTCAAGTCCAAGGCGCGGCAGCGTAACATCGCCGCCAAGTCGGCCGTGGCAGGAGCACTGGGCGGTGGTGCCCTGCTCCTCGCGGGCTTCGTCATGGTGGCCTCGGCCAACGCCGACCAGCGCAGTGTCAGCTACGCCTGCACCCCCGCCGGGGCGATCGCGGCCTCGCCCGCGGTCACGCCGTTGTTCAACGTCAACCTGAACGCCGTCAACGTCACGCCGACAGCCTCCCAGGCCGTCCCGCTGACCTGGTCCAACGGCCAACCTGCTGCGACACCGTGGCTGGCGGCGCCGAACGCCGTCCCCACGGGGGACAAGGTGGTGATCGAGGGTGAGATCCTCGTCGCCCCGCCGAGCGCCACGGCCACGGTGACGGTCAAGGCCACCAGCACGCATACGGTGCTCACGAGCCCTGTGCCGCAGAACTCGCCGCTGCCGCTGCCCACCATGTCGGCCACCGTGACGCCCACGGTCACCGGCACCACGATCGCCAGGGCCGGAAAGTTCACGGTGAAGGTAGCCGGCACCGGAACGACGCCCACCACGCTCTATGACTGCGTCGTCGCCACCAGCGGCGTCAACACCCAGCAGGCCTCGGTCGAGTTGCGGGTCGGCACGGCCAGTGCGTCGCCCACGGGCTCGAACACGAGCACGCCGAGCCCGACGAGGTCGACGACCCCGAGGCCGACCACCACGGTCACCGAATACGAGACCGTGTCGCCGAAGGAGACCACCGAGGCCACGCCCAAGGGTGGTGCCGACACCGGTGGCGGCGGCAGTGTGGGGCCGGACGGCAGGACGTTCATCCTGGTCGGGTCGGTGACGGTGCTCGCCGCCGGGGCCGCGGGGCTCCTCCTGCGCCGCCGCGGCGTCGGCGGACGCTGATCAGGGCAGTGCCGTGACGACGCAGGGCGGCCACCCGCAATACGGCTACGGTGACCAGTGGCAGCAGGGCGGCCAGTGGCAGGAGCCCGAGCCGGAGCCGCGGGGCGGCGGGGGAGCGCTGCGGGCGATCTTGATCCTGGCCGCCGTGGCGGGGGTCGTCACGGTGGTCGTCGGCCTGGTCCTGGTGCTCGCCAACCCGGCGGAATACGGTCTCTCCGAGGGGCGTACGGCACTGCAGGTGCAGGCTCAGCCGAGCGCTTCGCCGGCGGTCGACAACGCGCACTACTTCCAGGGGCCGCCCGAGGCGCGCGCGCCGCTGCCCGACATCGTGGCGGCGACGCCGATGCTGCCGTCCACCCCGACCCGGATCGTGATCAAGAAGCTGAACGTCGACGCGCCCGTCAAGTCGGTCGGTCTAGACCGGCGCGGCGCCATCGAGGTGCCGCCGGTCACCAACGCCAACCTGGTCGGGTGGTATCGGCGTATGCAGACTCCGGGCCAGGCGGGTGCCGCGGTGATGCTCGGGCACAAGGACACGCGCACCGGCACGGCGGTCTTCCGCCGCCTCCACGAACTGCGGCACGGGGACACGATCGAGGTGCACCGCCAGGACGGCACGGTGGCGGTGTTCACCGTCGGCGGCATCGAGCAGACGAGCAAGACGTTGTTCCCCACCAACCGGGTCTACGGGGATTACGACAAGCCGCAGCTCCACGTGATCTCCTGCGGTGGCGTCTACAACCGCTCGACCGGCCACTACACGGACAACATCATCGTCTACGCCACCTTGACGTCGTCGCACCGGCGTTAATCCAGGGCCCTGGTATCGAAACCGAGCAAGGTTCTGTTATAGCCTCTGAAATACCGAACGTTGCTCGGTTTCATGCGGGACTGATCCTGGAGGGACAGTGGCAGAGGCGTACATCGTCGGGGCGGTCCGCACACCGGTCGGACGGAGGAAAGGCGGACTGTCCGCCGTCCACCCCGCGGACCTGGCCGCGCATCCGTTGAAGGCCCTGATCGAGCGGACCGGCCTCGACCCGGCCGCCGTCGACGACGTGATCATGGGCTGTGTCATGCAAGTGGGCCCGCAGGCCGGTGACATCGCGCGCACCGCGTGGTTGTCGGCGGGATTGCCGGAGAGCGTCCCGGGCGTCACCATCGACCGCCAGTGCGGCTCCTCCCAGCAGGCGATCCATTTCGCCGCACAGGGTGTGTTGTCCGGCACGCAGGACCTCGTCGTCGCCGCCGGTGTCGAGGCCATGACCACCGTGCCGATCGGGTCGTCCATCTCCGCAGGACTCGACATGGGCATGCCGTACTTGTACGGCAACGGCTGGAACGAGCGCTACGGCGCGCAGGAGATCTCCCAGTTCCGGGGCGCCGAGCTGATGGCGCAGAAGTGGGATCTCTCCCGCGAGGAGATGGAGCGGTTCGCCCTGGAGAGCCACCAGCGGGCCGCCAAGGCCATCGCGAACGGCTACTTCAAGGACCAGATCGCGCCGCTCGCCGGCGTGGCCGACGACGAGGGGCCCCGCCCGGACAGCACGCTGGAGAAGATGGCGTCGCTCAAGCCGCTGCGCGAGGACGGCAGGCTCACCGCGGCCACTTCGTCGCAGATCTCCGACGGCGCCGCCGCCGTACTCCTCGCGTCGGGGCAGGCCGTGCGTGACCACGGGCTCGCGCCCCGCGCCCGGATCGTCAACCTCACCCTGGCCGGCGACGACCCGGTCTACATGCTGACCGCGCCGATCCCGGCCACCAGGAAGGCGCTCAAGAAGGCGGGCCTCACGATCGACGATATGGACGTCGTCGAGATCAACGAGGCGTTCGCCCCCGTGCCCATGGCCTGGCTGAAGGAGATCGACGCCGACCCGGCCAAGACCAACCCCAACGGCGGCGCCATCGCCCTCGGCCACCCCCTCGGCGGCACGGGAGCGGTGCTGATGACCAAGCTCCTGCACGAGCTGGAGCGCACGGGCGGCAGGTATGGCTTGCAGACCATGTGCGAAGGCGGCGGTCAGGCCAACGTCACCATCATCGAACGCCTCTAAACGCAAAAAAGACGATCTCGCGGGGCTTGTGGCCCCGCGAGATCGCGCCTTTTCTGCCCATCCCGCGACCCAGTGGGCAGGCCGTACCGGGTGGTCGCCCGACGACTCGCCCGCACGGTCGCCCCGTGGAATGAGCGAGGAAAAGGCCTATGGAAACCGTGGGGCCGCCGTGTGTGCGGCCCACGGGTTGTGACCCGGTCGCGCTACTTGATCGATCCCGCGGTAAGGCCGCCCACGACCTTGCGCTCGATCAACGCGAACAGGATGATCACCGGGATCGTGGCGATGACCGATCCGGCGAACAGGTTCTGCCAGTCCACCTCGTACTGCCCGATGAAGGAGTTCAGCGCCACGGTGAGCGGCTGTTTCTCCGGGGTGGTCGTCAGGGTCAGTGCGACGACGAACTCGTTCCACGCCGCGATGAACGTGAAGATCAACGCGGTGATGACACCCGGCATGGCCAACGGAAGCGTGACCCGGAACAGGGCCCCCCACCGGCCGTTGCCATCTATGAAAGCCGCCTCCTCCAGCTCCCGCGGGATCGAGCTGAAGTAGGCGTTGAGGATCCATACGGCGAACGCCAGGTTGAACCCGCCGTTCACCAGGATCAGCGACCAGATCGAGTCGACCATCCCGAACTGGTAAAACTCCCGGTAGATGCCCACGAGCATCGCGGTCGGCTGGAACATCTGGGTGATCAGCACGACGATGAGGAAAGCCGTGCGGCCCCGGAAGTTGTGCCGTGCGGTGTAGTAAGCGGCCGGGAGGGCCACAAGCAGCACGAGCAGCGTCGATCCGGCGGCGACCTGGATGGTGACCCACAGGTTGCCGGCCAGACCGCCGGTCCAGAAGTTGGTGAAGTTGGACCACGCGAACGTGCTGGGGAGGTAGGTGGCGTCCTGGAGCTCGTTCTGAGGACGCAGCGCGGTGATGACCATCACCACGTAGGGGAACAGGAAGATGAACGCGATCAGATACGCCGCGGCGGCGATGATCACCGTCTTCAGCTTCGGCAGGGTCCGGCTGGGCGCGGCCCTGCGGCCGTGGCGGGAGACCGGGGCGCGGGTGTCAGTGCGGGGAGCTGTGCTTGTGGTCATCGGGCCACCTCGGTGTTCCAACGGCTGACCTTGAGGAAGAGCCCCGTCAGCACGACCACCATGCCGAAGTTCACGACCGACATCGCAGCCGATTCGCCGATGTCGGAGCCCTTCAGGATGTACATGAAGATGGTCGACGTGGCGGTCGAGTAGCCGGGCTGGCCGTGCGTCATAGCCCAGATGATCGGGAAGTTGTTGAAGACGTTCATCACGTTGATCAGCGCGGCGACCGTGAGCGCGGGCCGCAGCAGCGGCAACGTGATTGACCAGTAGACGCGCCACTTCTTCGCGCCGTCCATCTTGGCCGCCTCGTAGATGTCAGACGGGATGGTGGCGAGCCCCGCGAGCAGGGCGTAGGTGGTGAAGGGCAGCGACACGAACACCGCGACGAAGACCAGCCACGGCATGGCCGTGCTCGCCTGGCCCAGCGGATCGGCCTCAGGCCCGCCGAGGGCGTCGAGGAGGCCGAGGTCGACCCGGAGCATGTTGATCAGGCCGGCCTCGGGGTCGAGCATCCACTTGAAGATGATCGCCGTCATCAGCACCGAGGCCGCCCAGGGGGCGATCAGCGCCCACCGGGCCACGTTCCGCAACGGGAACTTCTGGTTGAAGAGCTGCGCGAGGGCGAGAGAGAGCACGACCGTGAGCGTGACCACCGCCACGACCCAGATCAGGCTGCGGAACATCACGCCGCCGAAGTCGGGCTCCTCGAACAACTTGGTGTAGTTGTCGAGCCCGTTCGCCCCCTGCACGATGCCGAATCGGCTGATTTTCTGGAACGACGACTGGATCATCACCACGACGGGCCAGATGACCACGACCGCGATAAGGATCACCGCCGGGCCGATCCATAGGAGCGGGGTCAGCGCCCGACCCATCCGGCTCTGGGATTTCTGATGCATGACTGAGTCCTTTGCGTAGTCGTACGGCTTGCGCCGCCCGAGCGAAGGCGGCGCAAGCCGTACGGGCTCAGCTTCCCGTCGCGACCTTCTGGAGGCGGCCGAGAACCTCGGCGGCGTCCTTGGTGATGGCGCTGCCGATGGACTGCTTGGCCTCGTTGCTCACCTCGGTCCACTTGGGGTCGGTGAAGGGGTAGAAGGTGGCCTTGGGCAGGGCATCGAGGAACGGCTTGAGCTTCTCGTCGCTGCTCAGCTTCTGGATGCCGGAGGTGGTCACCGGAAGGAGCTTGTAGGTGTCGCTGATCTTCTGGGCGGCGGTGCCGGTGTAGAAGAAGTCGAAGAACTTCTTGATGGCGTCGGCGCGGTTGTTCTTGTTGAAGGCCATGATCCAGTCCTGGACACCGAGGGTGGTGTCGAGCACGGCACTCTTACCGGGGATCGGCGCGACGCCGAAGTCGGTCAGGCCGGCCTTCTCGAATTGCGGAATGGACATGGGGCCGCCGAAGGCCATGCCGACCTTGCCCGCACCGAAGTCCTGCCAGACGTCCTTGCGGTCCTTGGTGCCGGGGTTCGGCGTGGTCAGCCCGGCGTCGTGCAGTTCCTTGAGGAACTTGAAGGTCTCGATGTTCTGCGGCGAGTTGATCGCCCAGTTGCCGGAGGCGTCCTTGTATCCGCCGCCGTTGCCCATGAACCACAGGAAGGATTCACCCTGGGCCTCTTCGGCGCCGAGCGGGAGTCCGAACGGCTGAGCCACACCGGACTTCTTCAGCTTCTCGGCCGCGGCCTTGACCTCGTCCCAGGTCTTGGGCGGCTCGGTGATGCCGGCCTTGCTGAACAGTTGCTTGTTGTAGAACAGGGCGCGGGCCGAGGAGACGAACGGGATGCCGTAGGCGGCTCCGTCGACCTTGCCGAACTCGGCGAACTTCGGAAGGAGGTCGCTCTGGGTGGCGGGGGACAGCACCTCGTCGACCTTGTGGAGCAGACCCTCCTTGACGAAACCGGAGTAGTCGCCGGTCTGCAGGATGTCGGGGAACTGCCCGTTCTGCACCATGGTGGCGACCTGCTCATCAATGTCGTTCCAGTTGATGACCTGGACGTCGACCTTGATGGTGGGGTTGGCCGCCGTGAACTCGTCGGTGACGGTCTTCCAGAACTTGGCGCCGGAGTCCTCGGCCGTGGGGCCGCCTCCGTAGTCCGCGGCGACCATCTTGAGGGTCACCGTGCCGCCGTCCGCGGGCTTGCCGTCGGACTGCGTCGAGCTACCGCCGCCGCTGCCACAGCTGGACAACACCAGTGCTGCGGCCACACCGAGCGTGGCCGAGGTCACGAGCTTGATGTTCACCGTTTAATACCGCCTTGGTCATCGGACGTTGGACTCTGGCCGCCGGACGCCGGTATCTGGTCCGTACCAGTGGGATCCGCCGCCCCAGGGGGGTCATAACCGCCTGAGCAGGGTGCTCTGCTTTCCCGTGCGCCAGATCGGTGCCCTCACAGTAGGCGGGGGTTCCAGGGCTGGTCTATACCGGTTGATATCGTTTTGACAACGGCCAAACAAATCCAACTGATCGGTCTAGACCACTTACCTGGGGCTTTGTCTGGGCTGTCTCTTCTGACCTGCGGAATCACGTCGAGACGGGGAAGCCGTTCATTAGCCGCGTGATTTTGTTGGGACACACGGCAAACTCCGCGCCACCGGATCACCGGTGGAGCCGGGGGAGGTTCCGAACATCGGCGGGTGGTCTGGGCCGGACAGGACCGGGAGGCGCCGAGGAAAACAGAGCGACCCCCGGCTGGTCTGCCGGGGGTCGTCTGTGGAAAGGGTGTGAAGGGCGCGGGTCAGCCGGGGACGCGGGCGACGCAGAAGACGGTCTGGCCGAACGGCGGGCGCACGAAGCGCTCGATGAGGCGGGTGGCGGGCACCACCGTGCGGTCGTAGATCTTGACGAGGCGCGGGTCGGGATAACCCACGCCGCCCCGGCGCACGGCGAGCCACCAGGCGATGCCGCCGAGGAAGTTGATCGGCTTGAGCACCTCGGCCTTCAGCCCGGCCGCGGCGACGGTCTTGGCCAGGGTCTTCGGCGTGTAACGCGTGACGTGCCCCACCTTGCGGTCGAAGTCGCCATAAAGCTGCATATAGCCCGGCACCCAGATGACGATGCGGCCACCGGGAAGCGTCACCCGGGCCAGCGAACGCAGCGCCTCGACGTCCTCCTCGATGTGCTCGAGGACGTTCATCATCACGACCGTGTCCACTTTGTTGTCGAGCGGGATCTCGGTCGGCAGGCCGAACTGGAGCACGTCGACTTCGTCGCGGGTGGCGAACCGCTTGCGGAGCTGCTCAATGCAGTAGGGGTCGAAGTCGCTCACGACGAGCCGGTCCAGGCGGGGCAGGAACAGCTCGGCGAAGTGGCCGAGCCCGGAGCCGATCTCCAGCATCGACCTGCCCACATGCGGAGCGACCGTATCGAACTCGTATTTCCGGTAGTTCTTGCCCTCGTCGCCTCCGAGGTGGTTTTCCAGCGCCTCGTCACCGGCAGCCGGCTGTACTACGCGGTCATAACCAGACATGCGGCCCCGTCCAGCTCACAGCCAACACTCATTGACTAAATCTTCGATATTTACTACATCTACGACACATCTGCCGAGACAGCAGAGCCGTGGCCCTCGGCCACGGACTCGTGGGCCAGAGTCTAGTCTCTGCTGTCATCTGCCACTTCGCTTCCGCGCGACCAAGTCACCCCTTCCAGGGCATGCGTTTACCATCGAGACGGCGGCGAAGGGTCAACCTCGTGGACGTGAGGCGATTCATCGGGCGACGGGCGGAGATGGCGGAAGCCGTGCGTCTCCTCCAGGCTTCGCGCCTTGTGACGATCACCGGTCCAGGCGGTGTGGGCAAATCCGCCCTGGCCCGGCAGTTGTCCCGCGAACTCGCCCCCGGCTACGCCGGCGGCGTCTGGCCGGTCGACCTCTCCGGTGTGGCCGATCGCGCCCCGGGCCCCCTGACCGCCTCACGCCTCGACACCCTGCTCACCCGTGTGCTCGACGCCCTGCCCCCGGGAAAGCCGACGCCGTCCAGCGGGACGCCGCCGTCATGTGAGGCGGTGCCGTATGGCGAGGCGGTGCCGTATGGCGAGGCGGTGCCGTGCTGTGAGGCGGTGCCGTGCTGTGAGGCGCTGCCGTACGGCGAGGGCCTGGCCGGCCTGCCGTGGCGCCTCGCCTCCACCGCCGGCACGAGGGCCCGACTCGCCGCACGGCTGCCTCCCGGCCCCGCGCTGGTTGTGCTGGACGGCTGCGACCAGATCGTGGAGAAGACCGCCGAACTCGCCGACGCCGTGCTCCGCGCCGCACCCGAGATGCGGGTCCTGGTGACCGGCCGCAGCGTCCTCGGCCTGCCGGGTGAGCATATTGTGGCCGTCGAGCCACTCCCGGCGGAGGCGGCGGTGGCCCTGCTGCGCGATCGGGCCGAGGGCCACGCCGATCACCTGCCGACGGCGGATCTGTTCGCCATCTGCGCCAAGGTCGACCACATGCCGCTGGCCGTCGAGCTCGCGGCGCTCCGGTTACGCGAGATGTCGGCCGCCGAGTTGCTGCGCCGGCTCGACGACCCTTATGCCGTGCTGGTCCGCGTGTCGCAGCCCGCACGCCCGGCGGAACCGCATCATGCGTCGCTGCGGGCGTCCGTGGGATGGAGTCATGAGTTGTGCGGGCCGCTGGAGCGGCTGCTGTGGGCACGTTTGTCGGTCTTTGAAAGCGATTTCAGCCTGGAGAGCGCGGAGGGGATCTGTGCGGGAGGTCCGCTTTCGGCGGTCGATGTCATGGATGTGCTGACCGGCCTGGTCGACAAGTCGGTCGTGTTGAGGATCGAGCACCCGGCGGGGGTGCGGTTCCGCCTGCTCGACACGGTTCGCGAGTTCGGGACCGACTGGCTGCTGAGGCTCGGGGAGAGCGGTGCCCTGAAGGTGCGGCACCGCGACTATCACCGGGAACTCGCTCATCGGACGGAAGTAGCGTGGGAAGGGCGGCAACTAGCGCATTACACGCGGTTGAGGGTTGAATACGAAAATATACGTCAAGCGCTTGAATTTTCATTCAGTGATCCCGCCGAGCATAGAGCGGGACTCGATCTCGCGGGCTCCCTCTGGCCACTCTGGGTTTGTTGTGGCAGCCTTGCCGACGCGCGGCGATATCTTGAACGGGCGCTGCGTTTACCCGTGGATTTTTCTCCCGAACGCTTAAAGACCCTATGGGTCTGCGGCTGGGTCGTCACCCTCCAGGGCGACCTCGACACGGCCGGGCGGCTGCTCGCCTCCTGCCGTGCGGCCGCCGCGAACGCCCCCTACACCGTGCATCTGGCCGCCCGTGTGGCCTTCCTCCGCGGCGACCTCGTCCGGGCGCTCACCCTCGCAAAAGCGGCCTGCTCGGCCCACTCCGCCGTCGGCGACATGTTCCCCGGCCTGCAACCGGCCCGTGTGCTGACCGCCGTCGTGCTCCTTTCGGCCGGCCGGGTCGACGAGGCCGCCAACCTGCTCGCCGAGGCCGATCGATTCTCCCGCGGGCGGGACGAGCAGTGGCTTCTCGGCCGTATCGAGTACAACATGGCGCTGGTGGCCAGAAAGCGGGGACTCAACGCCCTCGCCCTCGACCACGCCGAGGGAGCCGTGCGCGTCGGCACGCTGTTCGGCGACGAGGTGCTCCTGCCCGCCGCGAACCGGCTCGTGGCCTCACTCGAAGAGGCCGGGTCCCGCCCACGTCTCGGCCACACCCCCGCCGGCGTGGAGCCGGCCCCGGCACGAGGAGGGGTCGATCGGCAAGTCGCTCAAGGGTGACGATCACGATGCCCTATTTCTCGCACGCGGGAGCCAGATCTCCCGGTGACGAGGAATCATGCGCTTCGGGAGAAAAACTCTCCACCCATCCCCATATAGTCCAGGAATTGTATGAACAATTCCGTGGTTAGCTACAAGCCGTTTCACGCGAAGGGCGGGAAAACGGTGACGGAGACACCACTTTGGCGTCCGGGCAGCGTTCCGGCGGAGACCAGCAGTTTCATTGGGCGCAGTCGTGAATGCGGTGAAGTCGCGGCACTGCTGCAACGGTCGAGGGTCGTCACCCTCACCGGTCTCGCGGGCGTCGGGAAGACGCGGATCGCCCTGCGGGTCGCACGCGACGCACGCGACTCCTTCCCCGACGGCGTCTGGGTGGTCGAACTCGCCCCCGAGCAACACGGCGACCTCGTCGCCCACGACGTGGCCGCCGTGCTCGGACTCCGGGAGCAGTCGATGCGGCCGCAGATCGAGGTGCTCGCCGAATTCCTTCAAGACCGGCGCATGCTGCTTGTGCTCGACACCTGCGAACACCTGCTCGACGCCTGCGCCCACCTGGTCGACAGGCTGACGGCCGAGGCCGAACACCTGATGGTGCTGGCCACGAGCCGCCAGCCGCTCGGCGCCGCCGGCGAGCGGGTGGTGGTCGTCGAACCGCTTCCGGTGCCCGAACCCGGCGACACCGACCCCGTGGGCAACGACGCCGTCCGGCTCTTCGCCGAACGTGCCCGCGCCCTGGTGCCGGGCGTCGCACTCGACCTCAACGTGGTGTCCCGGTTGTGCCGCCGCCTGGAGGGCATTCCCCTGGCCATCGAACTCGCGGCGCGCCGCGTGCGTGCCCTGGCCGTCGAGCAGATCGCCGACCGGCTCGACGACCGGTTCGCGCTGCTCGCCGGCGGCAGCCGTACCCCGCTCGGACGGCACCAGACGCTGCGCGCGGCGGTCGGGTGGAGCCATGAGCTGTGCACGCCGGACGAACGGCTGTTGTGGGCGCGCCTCACGGTGTTCGCCGGGTCGTTCGACGCCGAGAGCGCCGCAACGGTCTGCGGGGACGAATGGGTGGACGAGGTGCACGGCCTGCTGGCCCGGCTGGCCGACAAGTCGCTTCTTGTGGAGGGTGACGGGCGTTTCCGCATGCTCGGCACCGTGCGCGACTATGGGCGCGAGTGGCTGCGCAGGCTGGGCGAGGAGGACATGATGTTCCGCCGCCACAGCGAGCACTATCTGTCGCTGGTGCGCCGGGCCGATGCCGAGTGGTATGGCCCCGATCAGCTCACCTGGGCCGCGTGGGCACGCGCCGAGCTGCCCAATCTGCGGATCGCACTCACCAGTTCCATTGACGAGCCGGCCGGACTGGAGCTCGCCGGGCTGTTGTGGTTTGTCTGGGCCTGCCTGGGAGAGTTTCGTGAGGGACGTTACTTCCTCGACCAGGCGATCAAGTTCAACCAGGAGCCCGGCATCGCCCGCGCCAGAGCGCTCTGGGTGCGGGGGTGGATCGCGTTCTCCCAGGGCGACTACGGCATGAAGGCGCAGTCGGAGGAGGCCCTCGCCATCGCCCTCGACTACGACGACTGCGTCCAAGCCGGATTCGCCGCCCAGACCGTGGCCGTCTTCTCCATCTGCAGCGGCGAGCTCGACTCCGTGCCCGGCATGCTGACCCGCTCCGCCGAATATTTCGACCGCGCCGGCCGTCCCAGCGTCGGCCTCGCGGTCACCGAGGCCGTCTGGGCCATGTTGTTCAACCTGCAGGGCCGGTTCGACGAGGCCACCGAGGTGCTCCAGCGGCAGTGGACACGCTGCGTCGAGCGCGGCGAGTTGTGGGCCAGAGCGTACGGTGACCAGATGCGGTCCCAGGCCGAACTCGGGCGTGGTGAGATCGACGCCGCCGAGGTCTACGCGCGGGCCGCGCTCGACGTCAAATGGCGGCTCGGCGACGCCAAGGGCAGCGCCATGGCCATGGACCAGCTCGCCGCCGTCGCCGCCGCGGGCGAGGAGGCCGAGCTCGCCGCCTGCCTGCTCGGCGCGGCCGAGCGGATGTGGAACACCTTCGGGTTGCCGGCCTTCAGCTCACCGGAGTTCGCCGGGCCGCGGGACGTGACCGAGAGCCTCGCTCGCGCCGTCGTCGGCGACGAGGCGTTCGACGAGGCGTTCCGGCACGGGCGGACGGTGCCGCCGGACAGGGCGGTCGAATGCATCAGAGAGGGCAAGTCCCTCCGCGAGGCCGGATCCGGGTGAACCCGGCCTCGCCGTACCGTCACAGGGTCTCGTGGGGCTCC
>NZ_BOOW01000021.1 GCF_016863435.1 Sinosporangium siamense | reverse complement strand
ACTGACCACCCCGGTCACGGGGTCTCGTGGGGCTCTGGAGTGGCGAGCCACCTGTCGATCCCGATCAGCAACTCCTTGCGCCGTGCCTCCGGCGCCGCCGACGACCTGATCGACTGGCGGGCCAGCTCGGCCAGCTCCTGGTCGCTGAACCCGTAGACCGAGCGGGCCAGCTCATATTGCGCCAGTAACCGCGAACCAAACAGCAGCGGGTCGTCGGCCCCCAGCGCGATCGGCACCCCCGCGTCGAACATCGCCCGCAAAGGCACGTCGGCGGCCCGCTCGACCACTCCCAGCCCCACATTGGAGGAGGGACACACCTCACAGGTGATCTGCCGGTCCGCCAGCCGATCGAGCAGCCTCGCCGACTCGGCGGCGCGCACCCCGTGGCCCACGCGGTCGGCGCCGAGATCGTCCACGCACTCGGCCACACTCACCGGGCCGTTGAGCTCACCTCCGTGCGGCACCAGGAGCAGGCCGGCCCGCTTGGCGATCCGGAACGCGCCGTCGAAATCACGCGCACGCCCCCGCCTCTCGTCGTTGGACAACCCAAACCCCACCACACCGTGCTCCGCATATTGCGCGGCCAGCCTGGCCAGCGTCTTGGCGTCCAGCGGATGGCGCACCCGGTTGGCGGCGACGATCAACGCCATGCCGGTGCCCGCGGCGTCGGCCGCCTTACGCGCGGCGTCGAGGAACAACTCCAGTGTGGCGGTCAGCCCGCCGAACCTGTGGGCGTAGCCCGAGGGATCCACCTGGATCTCCAGCCAGCCCGACCCCTCCGCCACCTCGTCCTCGGCCGCCTCGCGCAGCAGGCGGTAGACGTCGTCCGGACGGCGCAGCACGGAACGCGCGGTGTCGTAGAGCCGCTGGAAACGGAACCACCCGCGCTCGTCGGTCGCGCGCAGCCGTGGCGGCCAGTCCTTCTCCAGAGCGTCCGGCAGATGCAGGCCCTGCTCTCGCGCGAGCTCAAGCAAGGTCGAATGGCGCATGGACCCGGTGAAGTGCAGGTGGAGATGAGCCTTGGGCAGATCGGCGAGTGGACGTGGCATTTCCATATGGTGCCGCACCACCCGGGTGCGCGGGGGAACGTCCGATGAACCCCTTTCCACGTTCTGGGTTTCTGCACCTCCGCGACCCCTCAAACATGGCCGGATAGGTCAAAAGGCTCTCTCAACCCGCCGCTCTACTCATGCGTTGGTAGAGGGCGAAAGGGGAGACGCCTATGACAGAAGATGACGATGCGGCCTTTGACGACTTCCTTGCCGCGAGGAGCACCACGCTCTTACGCACCGCCGTCCTGGTCTGCGGTGCCTCACCACACGACGCGGAAGACCTCGTGCAACATGCACTGGAGAAGGTCTACCGCCACTGGCCGCGCATCCGGCACAACAACCCCGAGGCATACGCGCGCAAGGTCGTGGTGAATGCCGCGATCAGCAAGGCGAGACGCCGCAAGATCCTCCATGAGATCTCCTTCGCCCGCCCGCCCGAGACCACCGTCGACGACCCCGACGTGGACCTGCGCGGCTCTCTGATCTCCGAACTGCGCCGGCTGCCCGCCCGCCAGCGCGCCGTCCTCGTCCTGCGCTATTGGGAAGACCTGTCCGAAGCCGAGACCGCCCAGCTCATGGGCTGTTCCGCAGGGACCGTCAAAAGCCAGGCCGCCAGGGGACTCGCCCGTATCCGCGCCCGCCTCAACCCCGGCCCCACCGGCTTTCCCGCCCCCGCGGAAGGAGCGATGAAGTGAAGTCACTCGAAGACGCGCCGCTCGAAGACGCGCTGTCCGACGCCATGAGGTCCCATGTCGCCGGCGTCCAGGCCCCGCCCGGCCTGGGGAACGCCGTCAGGCGCCGCCGCCGCGCCGCCAAGATCCGGTTTCGTACGGCGGGAGCCGTACTCGTGAGCGTCGCCGTGGCCGCCGCCGTGCCGGCCTACTCCGCCCTCACCTCCACCACCACCGCCGTGCCGACTCAGAGGGTCGCCTCGGGCCCCGGCACGCCTTCCACCGCACAGCCCGTCGGCAAGGGGCGCGAACTCGGTGGCGTCCGTATCGGCTACCTGCCCCCCGGCCTGTTCTTGAGCTTCGAAGCTGGCCAGGACGCCTTCGGCGAGACGAGCAACTCGTCGGCCTTCAGCAAGCCGGATCAGCCCGACGGGATGTATGCGGTGCAGGTCATCGTATATCGCGGAGACGCGGCGAAGTGGGCGCTCGGGCGCGTGCCCCGCGACGCGAAGGCCGCCCGCGGGGACGACGAGAGGAAGATGTTCTTCGGGCATTTCACCGAGAACAACCAGGTGGTCCCCGAGGGCGGGGACACGGGGGGCACGACCCCGGTCCTCGTCGTGTGGGACGACTCCGGCGCTGTCGTGGACATCATGATGTCTCCGACGTACTTTGCCGAGTTGAAAGGCGCGGCGAGGGGCGAGCTGACCGCCGTGGGCAACGGCCTCGATCTTTCCGGTGGCAGGACGCCCTTGCCGCCGGACTCCGGCCCTCCTGCAGACGAGTTGCCCCCGGAGAGCACGGAAGTGCCGGACCCCGGACCGCCCACCGACGAACTGCCCCCAGCCGACGAGCTGCTCCCGGACGACCCGCGACTGCCGGACCCCGACACGTCCGCCGGCGTCCCGGATCCTACTGACGAGTTGCCCCCGGACCCGGGCACGTCTGCAGGCGTCCCGGATCCTGTCGAGGAGTTGCCTCCGCACTCCCCGTGACTGCCGGATCCCGGCACGTCCGCCGGCGTCCCGGATCCTACTGACGAGTTGCCGCCGGACCCGGGCACGTCTGCAGGCGTCCCGGATCCTGTCGAGGAGTTGCCTCTGGACTTCCCGTGACTGCCGGTGGGCATGACTGAGGCCCGGCGGGTCTTGGGGCCCGCCGGGCCGTAGCGCTCTGCTTTGTGGGGCTCTGTGGAGCTCTGGGTCAGTGGGCCTCGGAGAGGAGCTTCGACAGGCGGGTGACACCCTCGATCAGGTCGTCGTCCCCCAGCGCGTAGGAAAGGCGGACATATCCGGGAGTGCCGAAGGCCTCACCGGGAACGACCGCGACCTCGGCCTGCTCAAGGATCACCTCGGCCAGCTCGGCGGAGGTCTGGGGGCGGGTTCCGCCGATCTCCTTGCCCAGCAGGGCCTTGACCGACGGGTAGACGTAGAACGCGCCGAAGGGCTCGGGGCACACGACGCCGGGGATCTCGTTGAGCATCCGCACCATGGTCTGGCGGCGGCGGTCGAACGCCTCCCGCATCTTCGCCACGGCCGACAGGTCGCCCTTGACCGCCGCAAGGGCCGCGACCTGGGCGACGTTGGAGACGTTGGACGTCGAGTGGGACTGGAGGTTGGTCGCGGCCTTGACCACGTCGGCGGGGCCGATCAGCCATCCCACGCGCCAGCCCGTCATCGCGTAGGTCTTCGCGACGCCGTTGAGGATGACGACCTTGTCGGCCAGCTCGGGCACGGCTGTGGCGATGGAGGTGAACGTGGCGTCGCCGTAGATCAGGTGCTCGTAGATCTCGTCGGTGACGACCCACAGGTCGTGCTCAACCGCCCAGCGGCCGATCTCGGCGACCTGCTCGGGGGAGTAGACCGCCCCGGTGGGGTTGGACGGGGAGGCGAAGAGCAGCACCTTGGTGCGCTCGGTGCGGGCCGCCTCAAGCTGCTCGACGGAGGCGAGGTAGCCCGTGGTCTCGTCGGTCACGACGTCGACCTGCACACCCCCGGCGAGCTTGATCGCCTCGGGGTAGGTCGTCCAGTAGGGCGCGACCACGAGGACCTCGTCGCCCGGGTCGAGCAGGGTCGCGAAGGCCGCGTAGACGGCCTGCTTTCCGCCGTTGGTGACGAGCACCCGCGAGGCGTCGACCTCGTAGCCGGAGTCGCGCAGCGTCTTCTCAGCGATGGCCTGCTTGAGCTCGGGCAGGCCACCCGCCGGGGTGTATCTGTGGAAGCGGGGCGTGCGGCACGCCTCGATCGCCGCCTCCACGATGTAGTCGGGCGTCGGGAAATCCGGCTCGCCGGCGCCGAAGCCGATGACCGGCCGTCCGGCCGCCTTCATCGCCTTGGCCTTGGCATCCACGGCCAGCGTGGCGGATTCGGAGATGGCTGAGATGCGCGCTGAGACGCGGCGTCGCGTGGTCATGGATCCCATCGTTTCAGACGTCGTGGACAGGTGTCCGCTCGATATCGCCATGTGGGCGACGCGAGTCCGGCTCGGACACGGGAGGTGCGGCGGCGCCGGGGCCGCCGGGGCCGCTGTGGTCCGGATCGCGGTCTCGATCGCGGTCCGGGGTGTGGCGCGGATCGCGGCCGGGAGGATCCGGGCTCCGTCTTGAGCAGGGCGATCGCGTCTGGTTCGACGTCGGGGGCAATCCTGCGTAGACTTCGCCGTGGTTCTGAAGGGCCATGTCCGCAGAACCATGGTGCGCCACTGACATTGTTCCGGTCCCGCCGGGGTATGGTGGTTCACAACTTAGGGCACTAGCGCAATTGGTAGCGCACCGGTCTCCAAAACCGGCGGTTGGGGGTTCGAGTCCCTCGTGCCCTGCGGAGTGCGGTCCGCGCATTAGGGCGTGTTCAGCGCGCCGCATGATGCGACGGACACGACAGAGCAGGTGAGGACTGTGGCGATCGACACGCGCGGCGAAACCGCAGACAAGCCAAACAAGCCGAGCGGAGAGAAGAAGCGAACTTCTCCCGCCCTTTTCTATCGGCAGGTTGTCGCGGAACTGCGCAAGGTCATTTGGCCCAAGCGCAAGGACCTCATTAACTACACCATTGTCGTCCTGGTCTTCGTTTTGATCATGGTCGGCATCGTGTCCGCGCTCGACGCCCTGTTTACTGAGGGTGTGCTGGCGGTCTTCGGCGGAGAGTAAGCCGACGACCGGCGGCCCCGCCCGCCGGGAGCCACCAGTCCGACCGACGTAGAGAGAAGAAAGAGCCACCGTGTCCGAGTCCCCGCAGTCCTCCGGCGATTCCCGCAAAGAGTGGGAAGGTGAGCCGGAAGAGGTCACCACGGCCGCTTCGGCCGCCGAGGAGTCCGTCGAGGACGATGCGCCCACCGCCGGCCAGGCCGAGGGCGACGACACCTCCGCCGAGGAGGGTGCCGCCGTCGGCGAGCCCGCCTCGGTCGACGAAGACGGCGACATCGTCCCCGACATCGACCCTGTCCAGGAGTTCCGCTCCCAGCTGATCGGCCTGCCCGGTGAGTGGTATGTGATCCACTCCTACGCGGGTTACGAGAACAGGGTCAAGTCCAACATCGAGAGCCGCACCGGCTCCCTCAACATGGAGGATTACATCTTCCAGGTCGAGGTGCCGACGCACACGGTGCTCGAGACCAAGAGCGGTAAGAAGACCCCGGTCAAGGAGCGCGTGCTCCCGGGTTACGTGCTCGTGCGCATGGAGCTGTCCGACGAGTCGTGGGCCGCCGTGCGCAACACGCCCGGTGTGACCGGCTTCGTGGGGCTGTCCAACAAGCCGAGCCCCCTGAGCCTCGACGAGGTCGCCAAGCTGCTCGCGCCCGAGCCCACCGAGGAGGCCAAGAAGGCCTCCGCGAAGGCCGCCTCCGCGACGGTCGACTTCGAGATCGGTGAGTCGGTCACCGTCATGGACGGCCCCTTCGCCACCCTGCCCGCCACGGTCAGCGAGATCAGCCCCGAGTCCCAGAAGCTCAAGGTGCTCGTGTCGATCTTCGGCCGTGAGACCCCGGTCGAGCTGTCGTTCAACCAGGTCTCCAAGATCTAAGGTTCACGCACGTCCGTTGGAGACGGGCGGATCCCGCCTTCCCGAGGAAGGTGGGGCCGCCCGTTTGCTTCGGTAGATGAGGATCTTCCGGTCTGAATGCCGCTCCCGCGTGGGGCGGCGTCGCCCGCTCCGCCTCCGGGGATGTGGCGATGCCGAGTGCGGGGCTCGCATAGACTGGCCAGTCGTCCCGTGAGCATGCGTTGGGCTCCCGCCAGGGAGCCTAGGATGCCCATGGGAATTTTGTAGGACAAAGGACCCGGAGAAGGATAAATGCCTCCGAAGAGGAAAGTTGCCGCGCTGGTAAAGGTTCAGCTTCCCGCTGGCCAGGCCACGCCCGCGCCCCCGGTCGGCACCGCGCTCGGCCCGCACGGCGTCAACATCATGGAATTCGTGAAGCAGTACAACGCTGCCACGGAGGCCCAGCGGGGCAACATCATCCCCGTTGAGATCACCATTTACGAGGACCGCAGCTTCACCTTCATCACGAAGACGCCCCCGGCGCCCGAGCTGATCAAGAAGGCCGCCGGTCTCGACAAGGGTTCGGCCAACCCGCACCGCGACAAGGTCGGCAAGCTGTCCAAGGACCAGCTCCGCCAGATCGCCGAGACCAAGATGCAGGACCTTAACGCCAACGACATCGAGGCCGCCGAGAAGATCATCGCGGGCACCGCCCGTTCGATGGGCATCACGATCGCCGACTAGTCGTCCGATTCAAAGTTTTCAATCACGAGACCCTCGGCCCACAAGGCTCACGCCGTACCTCGCGCACGGTGTGTCCCCGGTGGCAGGGGCTCGGTGGGTGGGCCAGGCGCCGGCCCGTAAACCACGGACTCCGTGAAGGAGAGAGCAAGTGAAGCGCAGCAAGGGTTACCGCCAGGCGACGGCCCAGGTGGACCGCACCCGTCTCTACAGCCCCGTCGAGGCTGCGAGGCTGGCCAAGGAGACCACGGTCACCAAGTTCGACGCCACCGTCGAGGTGGCACTGCGGCTGGGTGTCGACCCCCGCAAGGCCGACCAGATCGTGCGTGGCACGGTCAACCTCCCGCACGGCACCGGTAAGACCGCCCGGGTCCTGGTCTTCGCGACCGGCGACCGTGCCGAGGAGGCCCGTCAGGCCGGTGCCGACATCGTCGGCGCCGACGAGCTGATCGACGAGATCAGCAAGGGCAACCGCCTGTCCGAGTTCGACGCCGTCGTCGCGACCCCCGAGCTCATGGGCAAGGTCGGCCGTCTCGGCCGAGTGCTCGGCCCCCGCGGCCTCATGCCGAACCCCAAGTCCGGCACCGTCACGCCCGACGTGGCCAAGGCCGTCACCGAGATCAAGGGCGGAAAGATCGAGTTCCGTGTCGACCGGCACGCGAACCTGCACTTCGTCATCGGCAAGGTCTCCTTCCCCGAGCGTCAGCTCTTGGAGAACTACTCCGCCGCCCTCGACGAGGTGCTCCGTCTCAAGCCGTCGGCCGCCAAGGGCCGCTACCTGAAGAAGGTCACCTTCGCCACCAGCATGGGCCCCGGCATTCCGGTCGACCCCAGTGTGACGCGTGGCGTGACGGCCGAGCTCGACGCCTGAGGCGCGAGACCGGCCCCACCCGCTGAGAGTGGCCTGAGAGCCGCGCTCGGTGTCTGAGAGTGGCCTGAGAGCCGCACAGCCGGTTCCAGTGCGTTCGCGAGCCCCCGCCTTCCCGCGGGGGCTCGCTCGCGTTCACGGGTCTGTCCTGGTCACAGCGTCGCGGCGAGGCCCAGGGCCCGCCCCGGCCACCCGGGGAGACTCCTCGCGCCTCCCCCCAACGGCCATATTCCACGGCGGTCCTTCGTCCCTTAGGTCGACGCGTAATGCGCGGGGTATGCGTAGTGTCGTCATCAAGTGAACGGGGACGAAGGGATTTAACCGATGCGTCGGAAAACGCTTGCCGTAGCCTCCCTCAGCACGGCCGCCCTCTTCGCGGTCGCGGGCTGTGGATCGACCAGCGTTCAGTCTCTGGGCAACATCAAGCTGAGCGGCGCTGAAGCCGTCATCGCGAGCGCGCAGCAGGCCGAGCAGGTCAAGAGCTACACGGTCGACCTGACAGCCGACATCAGCGGCACGGAGGGCCACGCTGGCAAGCTCCAGGGCCGGATGAACTACCAGGCCGACCCGCTGGCGGCCGACGTGACGATCGACAGCGCCTCCTTCGGCGGGCAGAACCTCCCCGGCGGCGCACGCGCGATCCTCCACGACAACACCGTCTACCTCAAGCTCGACCTGCTGAGGACCGTCGCGGGCGCCACCAAGCCCTGGGTCAAGGTGCCGCTGGACAAGGTCAAGGGCGAGCACGGCACCGACCCGAGCCAGGTCCTCGACCAGGTGCGGCAGTTCGATCTCGCCAACGCGACCAAGCTGCTGACGGCCTCCAAGGACGTCAAGCCGGTCGGCACCGAGACGGTGGGCGGCGTGGAGACCACGCACTACAGCGGCACCTTCCCGACGGACGCGGCGTCCGCGCAGCTTCCCGAGAAGGCCAGGGAGCACGCGCTCAAGAGCTTCGCTCAGCTCAAGGACGTGAAGTTCGATCTGTGGGCCGACGCCCAGAACCTGCCGCGCAAGATCACGCTGAGCGGCAGCGCGGAGGGCAGCAAGCTGGATGTGGCGCTCAACTTCAAGGGCTTCAACGAGCCCGTGGAGATCAGCGCCCCGCCGGCCGACCAGGTCGGCGAGTTCCCGAAGATCGACCGCCCGACCGAGTGAGATTACGGACGTCCGTACGCCCGGCCCCCGATCTTTGGGGCGCCGGGCATCGGCGTGTCGGGGGGCTCTTCAGCAAGGTGTCCAAGTCGTTCGGGGAGAACCGCCGGAGGTGCCCGGCCATACGTATGGGCGCCGGGGGCCGGCTGGTCGGGGCTCGCCCGGCTGTGCATGTGGAGGCTGAGGCTGATCGCGAGGCCGCCCGGTCATGCGTGCGGGCATGTGGGGCGAGTTGCACGACCCGGCCGCCGCGTTGTACCGCCCGGCCATGCGCGCGGGCGTGTGGGGGCACCCGGCCGGCGCGGCTAGGCTGTGGGACACCCGGGCGGGTCCCGGCGTACGGCGAAGCCGTCCCGGCCCTCGTCCCGCGAGAGGCGTGCGGTGTCCGCGGCTCCGGGCCTTTGACCTCCGGTTTGTGCATGGACTTAGCACGAGGTAAGCTGCTCACGCCGAAGACCGCCGGTCGTCGTCAAGCGCTCATGCCTTGACGGCCGAAGAGTTCACGTGAGTGGACGGCCAGCGCAGGTGTGGTTCGAGATTCCATGTGGTGATGCGGCCCTGGTCGCCGCTCCCTCGTGTGAGCCCCGTGCGCCTGCGCCGGGGCTTGTTTGTTTTCCTCTGTCCTTCGCCGGCGGCACATCTGGAAGGAGGCCCATGGCGAGGGCGGACAAGACGACGGCGGTCGCCGAGCTCAAAGAGCAGTTCTCGACCTCACAAGCCGCTGTCCTGACCGAGTACCGCGGTCTCACCGTTGCGCAGCTCAAGCAGCTCCGCGTCTCTCTCGGTGGGAATGCGAAGTTCGCCGTGGCGAAGAACACGCTGACCAAGATCGCGGCTCACGAGGCCGGGATCTCCGTCCTGGACGATCTGTTCCAGGGACCGACCGCCATCGCCTTCGTCAAGGGCGACGTGGTCGAGGTCGCGAAGGGTCTGCGTGACTTCTCCAAGGCCAATCCCCTTCTGGTGATCAAGGGTGGTGTCGTCGACGGCAAGTCGATGTCCCCCGCCGAGATCACCAAGCTTGCCGACCTCGAGTCGCGCGAGGTTCTCCTCGCCAAGCTGGCCGGGGCGATGAAGGCGAAGCTCGGCCACGCGGCCGCCGTCTTCAACGCGCTGCCCACGAACATGGCTCAGCTCGCCGAGGCGCTCCGCGCCAAGCGCGAGGAGTCCGGCGAGTAGTCCCCAGGGGATTCACCAGCACACCGCGGTTCTCGTTCCCAAGTACTTTTAAGATCCACATGGAGGAAACACCATGGCGAAGCTCAGCACCGACGAGCTGCTCGACGCTTTCAAGGAGATGACCCTCCTTGAGCTGTCCGACTTCGTGAAGCTCTTCGAGGAGACCTTTGACGTCAAGGCCGCCGCCCCCGTGGCCGTGGCCGCCGCCCCGGCCGCCGGTGGCGCCGGTGAGGCCGCCGCCGAGGCCGAGGAGCAGGACGAGTTCGACGTCATCCTCGAGGCTGCCGGCGACAAGAAGATCCAGGTCATCAAGGAGGTCCGCGCCCTCACGAGCCTCGGCCTCAAGGAGGCCAAGGACCTCGTCGACGGCGCGCCGAAGCCGCTGCTCGAGAAGGTCAACAAGGAAGCCGCGGAGAAGGCCAAGGCCGCCCTTGAGGGTGCCGGCGCCACCGTCACCGTCAAGTGACCTCGCGCTTTCCCGCTTGACCGGGCCGGTTCGCCGGCCCCTTCAGCACCGCTGACGACGCCTCGCCGAGAGTGTCGGAGCACCGCTGAGAGCGTCGCCGCCTCTCAGCACCGCTCCGCCGGCGCCCCGCTTATGGCAGGGCCCCTCGGTGGCGCCTCTCAGCACCGCTTCAACAACGGAGCGGATCCACCCAGGTGCCGGGTGGGTCCGCTCCGTTTTTGTTTGTGGTGGCTTCTGCCGTACTCCGCGGTGCGGTCACCGTTCATGACGGGGCGCGGGCACGCCCCGGGCGGAAACCCGAGAGATCCGGTCTGGACAATTGGAAACTCGATGCGCTCCGGGGGGAATGCTGGTTTTTACCGAGACCCTCTCAGGAAAGGCGGCCATGCCGATCTACGCAGCGGGTTATGATCCCGGCGATTGGGGGCCCAATGCCCTCAAGGGGCGACGGCCCGTGAATTCACGTGGCCCGGCCAGTGGAGGCGAGGGGAGCAGACGCATGGCGCTCGATCCGGCCGGTTCTTCACCCCCGGGCGCCGCCGGCACGGCCGATCTCGCGGCCTGGGGAGGCGGCGGCACGGCCCTCGCGGTGCCGGGGCCGCGATGAACGGCGGTGCGGTCCGCCTGGCGATCGTCTCGATCCTCGGCGTCTTGATCACTGTGTTGATCGTGATGGCCGTGTGGCTGTGGTGGCAGGTGTCGGCGGCCCAGCTCGCGGCCGACGAACGCGCGAAGGCCCTCAACGCCGCCGGCGCTCACGCGGTCAACCTGCTTTCGGTTAGTCACAAAACCATTGATGAAGACATCAAACGGGCGCTCAGCAGCGCGACCGGGCGGGCCAAAGCGGAGTTCGCCAGAGACTCAGAAGTGCTCAAAAAAACCACGGTGGACGACAAGATTCTACAAACTGCGGTGCTTCGTGCCACCGGTCTGATCACGACCGACGGCAGCACGGCGAGGGTGCTCGTCGTCGCGGATTCGCTGGTCCGCTGGGAGGACTCCGAGGCCGCTCCCGCGAAGCGCTTTTACCGGTGGAATATGCAGGTCACCAAGGTCGGGAGGTCGTGGTTGGTCTCCGAGGCGGAGCGCGTGCCGTGACCCGGCCCTTCGGGCGCCACCCGGGCGAACCGGTACGGCGCGGCCGTGAGGGGGCCTGGGTCCTTGTGATGCTGGGCGCCGTGACGCTCGCGCTGGCGGCCGCCGTCGGCGTGATGTGGGTTGATCTTGGTAGGCTGCGGGCCGGCGAGACGCTGGGGCGCGAGGCCATGGCCTCCGCCCGGGCGGTCGCGGCGGACATGCTCTCCTACGACTACCGCACGATCGAGCAGGACCTCACCCGTGCCAGGGAGCTCACCACGGGCAGCCTGACCGAGCACTACCGGGAGCTCGCGCGCACGCTGGTGCCGACGGCCAGGAGCCAGCAGGCCGTCCAGCAGGCGACCGTCTCGGAGGCGGCTGTGGAGCGGGTCGAGGGGGAGCGGGTGGACGTGCTGGTGTTCATGAACATCGCCACCACCAAGACCCTTCCGGGGGAGGCGCAGCCGCAGCACGAGGTGATCCCAAACCGAGCACGGTTCGTAATGGTGAGGAGCGGCTCCAAGTGGATGGTCGCGGGCCTGTCGACACTTCTGGGTAGCGCCTGACCTGCGGTTATTCAATTGTTAGCAAAGTGTGTGTTTGGGGACGTAGGGCATCTGGGTAGATCCGGCAACAGCAGTGTCGATCGTTGGCAAGGGTTCAACCCTCCGTACGGCTGGGCGTTAGCCGCTTCCGCTCGCGGGTATCGTCTTGGACTCGGTAGCGCTTACAGGCCGTGCGCAGGGGGAATCCCCAGCGTGCTGGCCATAGTTGGCTGAAATGTCAGCTCTCGGGCTTGACGTTTCGGTCTGGACGGGCGATGCTGCGACCAACGTGGAGCATGCAGCGAGAGTGGAGTGGACAGGTGTATGCCGTTCGGCTACACTGCCCCTTTGCGCTGCCCTTTGACGACCCGCTTCTCAGAGTAACTGTTGCGTTGTCGTCTGGCGTGCGTGTAGTCAGTCCGCCGCGAGCCCTCGGAAGGACATCTGTTGGCAGCCTCGCGCATCGCCTCCGCCGTACCCGCCGGTCCCCGTCGCGTTACCTTCGCACGGATCCAGGAACCGCTTGAAGTTCCGGACCTCCTCGCTCTGCAGACCCAGTCGTTCGACTGGCTGCTCGGCAATGAGAAGTGGAAGGGCCGGGTTGAGGCGGCTCGCCAGGCCGGGCGCAAGGACGTTCCGACCCAGTCCGGTCTCGAAGAGATCTTCGAGGAGATCAGTCCCGTCGAGGACTTCTCCGGAACCATGTCTTTGTCGTTCCGCGACCATCGGTTCGAGCCGCCCAAGTACTCGATCGACGAGTGCAAAGACAAAGACATGACCTACTCCGCCCCGATGTTCGTGACGGCGGAGTTCATCAATAACCAGACCGGCGAGATCAAGAGCCAGACGGTCTTCATGGGCGACTTCCCGCTCATGACGCCCAAGGGCACCTTCATCATCAACGGCACCGAGCGTGTCGTGGTCTCCCAGCTGGTCCGGTCCCCGGGTGTCTACTTCGACCGCAGTGTCGACAAGACCTCGGACAAGGACCTCTTCGGCTGCAAGGTGATCCCCTCGC
>NZ_BOOW01000020.1 GCF_016863435.1 Sinosporangium siamense | reverse complement strand
GGTACGCGTGGTCCGTAGGCATGAACTGGTTGGTGCGGTTTGGCAGCAGATGGAGCTGCTGCCACTCGCAAGGTCAGACGCAGGTGGCCCGGTGACCGGATCAGCGCACGATCCTCAACGGGGTCTTGGGGAAGCCGGCCACCGGTGTCCTGCGGAGCGGGTCGCCCTGTATTGGCCTGTTCGTTTCAGGCTGTGGGGTTTGGTGGGGGTGGGTTGCCTGGCGTGGGGAGCAGTCTTTCGAGGCCGTCGAGGATCAGGTCCAGTCCGAACAGGAACTCGTCCGCGTAGGCGAAGCCGGGTTGGAGGGCGTGGTTGATGATCATCTCGGCGAAGTGGGGGTAGAGGCCCTTGGGCAGCTGCTGGGCGATTGTTTCTGCCATGCCTTCGAGTTCTTCGGACGTCTCGAACGGGAGGTTCGACTCCTGCAGGACGAAGCCGTAGATGTAGCTGTCGAGGACGGAGAACGCGTGGGCGGCCATAGCGACTGAGAAGCCTCCGGTTCGGAGGCTGCCGATCACGGCGTCGTGGTGTTGCAACGTCAGGGGGCCGGGGTTGCTCCTGGACTCCATCAGGCCGAGCGCCCAGGTGTGGTGCGAGAGCACCTGGCGGGCGGAGATAGCGCGCTGGCGCATGGCGGTTTTCCAGTCGGCCTTGGTGGAGGGAAGGTCGATTTCACCGAAGACCAGGTCGACTATCCCGTCCATGATCTCGTCTTTGTTGGCGACGTGGTGGTAGAGCGACATGGCCTCGACCCCGAGGTGTTCGGCCACCTTGCGCATGGTGACCGAGGCGCTGCCTCTCTCGTCGGCCACGTGTATGGCGGCCTTCAAGATGCGCTCCCTGCTCAGCGAATTGCGAGGTGTTCGTTGCCGACTGGGGGGCGATGGCATGTGTGGTCTCCCGATGCTCCCAGACGTCTCCAACGCCCCGGGCTTGACTACCTTACGCCCGTAAGGATAGCGTCCGCCATATCTTACAAGTGTAAGAATGCGGCAGATCTCCGGGTGGCTGGCCGCCTTTGTTCAGGCGGCCCTGCGGCGGGGATGGAAGGAGGAGGCGTGGACGCACGCGAAGAGGCGGGGAGAGAAGGACGCTTGAAGGTCTGCATTGTCGGCGCCTCCGGGAAACTTGGGCGCTACATGATCCGGCACGCCTTGGACAGGGGTTACGAGGTGGTGGGCGTGTGCCGGGAGAAGAGCGTCGAGAAGCTGGATGAGTTCGCGGGGCGCATCACGGTAATGCCGGGTGCGACTGACGACCGTGAGGTCATCAGGCGTGCGGTCGCCGGGTGCGACGGGGTGCTCACGGTGCTGGTTCCCTGGGGCATGCGCGGCTACTCAAGCGGAACGGCGCAAGCGGTGATGGACTACGCGCCCAAGGGAGCACGGCTGATCTTCTCGTGCGGGTGGCACATCAAGCGCGACGAACAGGACGTATACGGACTCAAGGTCCTGATCATGGCCAAGGTCGTCGGCTGGCTTGCCCGGCTCGCTCGTGTGATAGACCTCAACGACCAGGTGGAGGCATGTCGTCGCGTGTTCGCCAGCGACACCCGCTGGACCGTCGTGCGCGGTAGCGACCTGGAGGAGGGCGAGAGCGAGGGGCTGCCGGTGTGGAGCCGCCACGTCGGCGACCCGATCCTGAAGAGCAACCGCACCCGGCGAGTGGACTACGCACTGTTCATGGTGGAAGCACTCGTCAACGACGAACTGATCCACGAGGCGCCGGCGATCGTCGGCTGCCAAACACCTTCGGCGCTCGCCCACGCCCAACGGGCCTGACCTCAGCACGGTTTCGATTCGTGACGGGCGAGCATGGCCCGGCCCCGCGAGTGCGGGGCCAGCCCCTGGAGGTCACAGTGGAGCGCCCCAGGGTGGCATCCCCGCGCATGCGGGGCCGATCTGCACAAGCCGGTCGCGGCGACGATCTACGCAGGGACATCCCCGCATGTGCGGGGCCGACATCATCGACGTCGCGATGCCGCAACGTCGTCCAAGAAACATCCCGCGTTTGCGGGCTAACTCCGCGCTCGCCTGGTCGCGGATCTCCTCTTCAGGAACATCCCCGCATGCGCGGGGCCGACCCCCAGATCAGGGGCGGCCTACAGGCTGCGCGCCGGAACAAGAACACCTCGCGTGAACGCGGCCGACGTGCAGCGTGCGCATCACTTTGGGGCCAGCCCGGGAACATTGCCGCCTGCGCAGGGCTGACCTGGCGCTGCCAGCGCTGCTGCGGGGAACATCACCTCGTGTGCGGGGCCGACGGTGAGGATGCGGGGGAGCGGCATTACGGCGTGGGAGCATCCCCGCGTGTGCGGGGCCGACCCGCTATTCGAGAGCTGCGGGAAGAGACGTGCCGGAGCATCCCCGCGTGTGCGGGGCCGACCGTGGTGTGGGTGAGGACCCAGCACGTCATGACGGAGCATCCCCGCGTGTGCGGGGCCGACAAGGATGCGGCGGTGTTGAAGGTGGCGGTGGAGGGAGCATCCCCGCGTGTGCGGGGCCGACACTTGTTCACCTGCACCTTTGTGGAGCCGCTGACCTGTTTTCATTCGGTTGCTCAGTGGAGGGTCGGTCCGCGCGGGTGCTTGTTGCTATGCCGGTCGGTTCTGGGAAGCGGTCACCATATCGGCTGCGGTCGGCGTGTGTGTTTCTGGCTGGTGCTGTGTTCATTGTGGCTGGTGTTCGTGGTCTGGTCAGTTCGGTGGCCGCGATGTTGGTGGTGGTCAGTGTCCTTGGGGTGGCGGGCGCCAAGGTGGTTGCGATGTGCGTGGTCTTGGTTGGTGTGGGGGTTGCTGTGTTCGTTGGGGCTGTTGTCTGTGGTCTTGGTTGGTGTGGTGGCGGTGATGTTGGCCATGGTTGCTGTGCGCGCGGCGTTGGTTGTCTGTTGGTTGTGGTTGGTGACCGTGCGCCCCTGGTTGGGGTGGTGTGTGGCCGGCGTTGGGTGGGCGTTCTTGGGGCCGTAGAGTGCGTGGGAGCGTTGGGGGAGGTATAGAAAACTTGACATGGCGTCAGCTTCGTTTTACGTTCCTCCGTGTCGGGTATTTTTGACATAGGAGTGGCATGTCGTACGAGGAGAGGGGTAAGTGGATCTACCTTGTGGTGATCCTCGTTACCTATGGGGCGTACGTTGTCGTCATTCTCGGGCATGCGCAGGGTGGTTCGCTGGCCGAGGTGGCCTATGTGGCGCCGATGTTGTGGTCTATTGGTATCTCCATCGTTCTGTCGATCATTGGGCGCATCGTGATCGAGATCGCCAAGCCCAGTGAGTCGCACAAGGTCGACGTTCGTGACAGGGAGATCGATCGGTTCGGGGAGTACGTCGGTGGCACTGTGCTGGGCATCGCCATGGTGGTGCCGCTGGGCTTGGCCATGATGGAGGCCGACTACTTCTGGATCGCGAACGCGATCTACGCGGCGTTCGTTGTTGCGGCGCTCACCGGTGCCTGTCTGAAGCTTGTCGCCTATCGGCGGGGTATGTAGGCATGGGTAAGCCCACCAAGGTCGTGAACCGGATCCGTGCTCTGCGGTTTGCTCACGGCGAGATGACTCAGGCCGAGCTCGCCAGGCTTGTCGGCGTCACGCGGCAGACCATCATCGCCGTCGAGCAGGGCCGCTATTCGCCCTCTCTTGAGATGGCTTTTCAGATCGCCCGCGTGTTCAAGGTGCCACTCGACGACGTCTTCCAATATTCCGACGCCGAGGGCTAGAGCTCACATCGACATCCCTGGGTTGTGAGGAGGTGTTTCCTCATGGCCTTCCACAGCGCGCCCGAAATTAGGGGAAAGCATGAGTTCAGCTAAGCGTGTGGCCAGACTTGCCGGAGTCTTCTACCTCATCGTGGCCCTCTGTGGGATCTTCGCGCATATGTATGCCCGTGCCACCATTCGTGTGCCGGGTGACGCCGCTGCCACTACCGAGAACATCGTGGCGAACGCGACGCTCTTCCGGCTCGCTTTCGTGGCCGATCTGATCACTGCCACCAGTTCCGTCCTTGTGGCGATGACGCTCTTCCGGCTCTTCAAGCACGTCAACAAGGATGTCGCAGCGGCGATGGTGGTCTTTATGGCCATCGGTACGGGGATGATCCTGGTTAACCTGATCTTCCACTTCGCCGCGCTGCTCGTCGCCACCAATGCTTCCTACGCCGCCCCGCACGGTGGTGGGTCCGATGCCTTGGTCCTGCTCCTGGTGGACATGCATGACTATGGGTACGCGATCGGCGGGATCATGTTCGGTCTGTGGTTGTTGCCGATGGGATACCTCGCCTACACCTCGGGCATGTTCCCGCGTGCTCTGGGGGTCGTGTTGATGGTCGCGTGCTTCGGCTATCTGATCGACACCTTGGCGAGCTTTCTCCTGCCGGATCTCGGGGAGGTCTTCTCTCAGATCGTCACCGCGCCGGTCGCTGTCGCCGAACTGTGGATGGTCGGCTATCTGCTTGTTATCGGTGTGAGAAAGACCGCGTCCGTGCGTTCTGCGCCGATCGGCGCGTGAACCTGCGGCCTCGCTGACAGCGGGGCCGCGCTTCCCAGTCGACAGCCGGCTTGCGGCAGCCGCGTCAGATGAATGACGACGTCCGGGCCGTCGGCGAATCCATGGAACCAACCGGGAATCCATTGCTTACCTCGGTCCGACGAACGGGACGGCGCATATGAAGGCGATGATGTTCACGCAGTACGGCTCTCCGGATGTTCTCGCGCTCCGGGAGGTGGCGAAACCGGTTCCGCGGGATCATGATGTGCTCATCAAAGTGCGCGCGACGTCGGTGACGTCGGCGGAGTGCAACATGCGGAGGGGAAAGCCGCTCTGGGGGCGGATCGTTCTCGGCCTCGGCAGACCGCGAAAGCGCATGCGGACTCTTGGGCTTGAGATCGCCGGCGAGATCGAGTCGGTGGGTAAGGACGTGCGGCGGTTTAGCGGCGGCGATCAGGTTTTTGGGTTCACCGGGTTCAATCTCGGCGGTTGTGCCGAGTATGTGTGCATGCCTGAGAAGGGGTCGCTGGCGCTGAAGCCTGTCAATCTGACCTATGAGGAGGCGGCTGCCGTCGTCGACGGGGCATCGACGGCGCTGTTCTTCCTGAAGGGGAAGGCGAATCTCAGGCGCGGGCAGAAAGTGCTGGTCAACGGTGCTTCGGGGAGCATCGGCACTTATGCGGTGCAGCTCGCCGAGCACTTCGGGGCGGAGGTGACCGGGGTGTGCAGCGCCAGGAACGTCGAACTGGTCAGGTCGCTGGGGGCCGACAAGGTGATCGACTACAACAAAGAGGACTTCACTAAGAACGGCGAAGCCTACGACGTCGTCTTCGACACCGTGAACAAGAGTTCGTTCTCCCGGTGTAAGGCGTCCTTGACGAGGCGTGGATGCTATCTTCCGACGTCCGGTCTAATGAACAACCTGCTGATGTTGTGGACATCGATAACCGGGGGGCCGCGGGTGCTAACCGGAATGTCGGTTGAGAAGAATGAAGCGCTGGTCTTCCTCAAAGAGCTTATCGAAGGCGACGGGCTCAAGGTCATCATAGATCAGCGCTATCGGCTGGAGCAGGCCGCCGACGCTCATCGCTATGTTGACGGCGGCCACAAGATTGGAAATGTCGTAATAGTGTTGGACTAAGGTACGGGGGCGGTGGATTCCGGGAGCTTCGGGGGCGGAGATGTTTCTCGCGATGTGCGTCAGGGCATTCTGCGGCATGCGGTAAAAACTCTTCGTTCCGGTGGCCCGCTCGCTCTCCTGCTCGGGGAAGGTTGCGCTGCGTGTTGTCGGCCGTCGGCACCTGGAGGGGCCAGGAGCCGAGGTCGCACGTGGGACGCCGCTCTATCGATGGTCCTGGGCAGACGCGATGTGTGGGGCTCCGCCGTACCGCCTCGCGCCAACCGGTCCAAGGAAGGCAGTGGCGTGGCCCGGGTGTCGCGGAGGTTCAACTGCCGGCCACTGCTCGGCAGGGCTTGGGGTGGAGGTTCTGCGGTGCCGGACGAGCTTTCCGTTGCCTCGCCGGCGACCGGTGGCTGCCGTGAGATCAGGTCGACGATTGCTGTGCCGTACGAGGTCGACACCCCCGAGGGAGCACTCGGTGTCCTAGGTAGGCCGAAGTGCGGGCTATGGCGGGGGGATGTTTGGTGCGGCCGGATGAGGGAGAGGTTGGGGTTTCGGAGTATCCGGTGATTTTTGTCGACTTGGGAGTCGTAACTGCCATGGGGCGCGTCTTCAGCTCGGATACGGCTGGTGTCTGATAGTGGTCAGAGGGTCCTGGAAGCGCTTCTCGCGAAGGGGGAGCGACGGAGCCCAGCCGGGGCCGGTTCCCACGAGGGCGGTAGCACCTGGTCGGACCCGCCTCTCGGGACAGCCGAGGCCAGGATGGGGGCGCTTTGCTTCTCCGGGGGTGCGCGGTCAGGATGTTCTCCGCGGTTGATGATCGGGGGTCCGAGCCATCACGCGGTTTGATGAGGCGCACGCGAACGAGGACTAGTGAGAAGTGGTGAAGGTCCGATGACGTCGGTGAAGGTCCGGGTTCCGGCCAAGGTCAACGTTCAGCTGTCGGTCGGGCCGTTGCGGGATGACGGCTACCACGACCTGGTCAACGTGTTCCACGCCGTGTCGATCTTTGACGAGGTGATCGCGGAAGAGGCGGACACGGTGACGGTCCGGGTTGAGGGGGAGGCCGTCGATCAGGTTCCGCTGGACGACGACAACCTGGCGGTTCGGGCGGCTCGTCTGCTGGCGGGGCGGGCGGGGGTGACCCGGGGGGTGAGTCTTCGTATTCGTAAGACCATCCCGGTGGCGGGTGGCATGGCGGGTGGTAGTGCCGACGCGGCGGCGGCGCTGGTGGCCTGCAATCAGTTGTGGGGGGTTCATCTGCCGCCTGCCGATCTCATGGAGCTTGGGGCAGAGATCGGGAGCGACGTGCCGTTTGCCCTTCTGGGGGGTACGGCGGTCGGGACCGGCCGGGGGGAGCAGCTCAGGCCGGTTGAGGTGGGGGGAGCGTTCCAGTGGGTGTTCGCGCTGGCCGACGGCGGGCTTTCCACGGCTCGGGTCTATGCCGAGTGTGATCGCCTGCGTCAGGCGACCGGCGCGAAGGTCGGCTGGCCGGAGGTGAACGAGAGGCTGCTCGCGGCCCTGCGCACCGGCGATCCGAAGGCTCTCGGTCCCGAGTTGGCCAACGATCTCCAGCCTGCGGCGATCATGCTGCGCAGCCGTCTGGTTCGCACCTTGGACGCCGGCCGGGAAAGGGGCGCTCTTGGGGCGATCGTCTCCGGATCCGGTCCTACGTGTGCGTTTCTGGTCGAGTCCAAGGAGCAGGCCACTGACTTGGCGGTGTTCCTCCGCGGGTCGGGCGTCGCCCGGTCGGTGGTGACCGCGGAGGGGCCTGTGGCGGGGGCTGTGATTGTTTAAAGCCGCTAAGCGGGGCCGGGTCCGCTCCTGAGGCACCCTGCCGGAGTGGCTGCGCGGTCAGGTCGGCGATATGGCGATAAAGGCGGACAAACCGCCGCATGATCTCCGGGAATCTGGCTGATACCGAGGACCATGGGGCGGATAGTCCGTCACATGCGATCTCAGGTCAGCGCGCCGCGGGGGTGGGCGAGGCGGCGGCGGTCGCGGGTGCGGTGGCGTGGTAGCGCTTGAAGGCCCGGCGCTCGAACCAGATGGAGGTGAACGGCGGGATCGCGGCGACAAGGCCGAGAACGATCGTGCCTGTGCGCCACTTGGCCACGCGGGCGGCGGCGAACACCCCGATGACGTAGGCCACGAAGAGCGCCCCGTGGACCGGGCCGAAGATCTTAACCCCGATGTCGTTGAAGACGACGATGTACTTGAAGAACATGCCGATGAGCAGACCCGCCCACGAGCATGCCTCGGCGATGGCGAGGTAACGGAACACACGCAAGGCGGTAGGCACGCAAGCACCCCTTTCACCGGAAACTTGAATCCGCCCATACCTTATGGGGCCCAACGACCGGTCTGGAGTTCGGCAGCGGGTTGAGGAGTCGTCCCTGCCGGCCGGGCGAGCGGCGGTAGCTGGGCTGCTGTCGGAAGATGGAGGCGCCGCCGGGAGTGTTCTTTTCGTTGGTTACGCGCAGGGTGGGCTGGTTATCCGGGGACGGCGGGGGAGCGTGGGATAAGAGGCTGAGTTTCCACAGGCGGGGGCCGGTAGGCTGATCTGGCGATGAACCTTGTCAATCTGGAGTCTGTCTCCCATTCCTATGGGCCGAAGCCGTTGCTCGCCGGGGTCTCCCTCGGCATCGTGGCGGGGGAGCGCATTGGTGTCGTCGGCCGCAACGGCGGTGGCAAGACCACGCTGATCTCGCTGGTCGCGGGGGCCATGAGGCCCGATAGCGGGCGGGTCACCCACAACCGCGGGCTTCGGGTCGGTTTCCTGGCTCAGCGTGACATGCTCGACCCGGCTTCCGCCGTACGCGAGATCGTGCTGGGCGATCGGGCCGAGCACGAGTGGGCCGGGGATCAGGCGGTGCGTGAGATCCTCGCCAACCTGCTCGGGGACATCGATCTATCCGCACGGGCGAGTGATCTGTCGGGTGGGGAGAGGCGGCGTACGGCTCTCGCCAAGTTGCTGATCGACGAGCACGACCTGATCGTGCTCGACGAGCCGACGAACCACCTGGACATCGAGGCGATCGCCTGGCTGGCCGCGCATTTGGCGTCGAGGAAGTCGGCGTTGCTGGTCGTGACGCACGATCGGTGGTTCCTGGACGCGGTGTCGACGCGCACCTGGGAGGTCGTGGACGGCCGGGTCGAGCGATATGACGGGGGTTATGCGGCTTACGTCCTGGCGAAGGCGGAGCGGGAGCGGATCGCCGCCGCGACCGAGGAGCGGCGGCAGAACCTCATGCGCAAAGAGATCGCGTGGCTGCGGAGAGGTCCGCCCGCGCGCACGAGCAAGCCGAAGTTCCGCATCGACGCGGCGCAGGCGCTCATCGCCAACGAGCCGCCGGCCCGTGACACCGTCGAGCTGGTGAAGTTCGCCTCGGCGCGGCTGGGCCGCACTGTCTACGACCTTGAGGACGTGACGCTGCACGCCGGTGGCCCGGGTGAGGGGCCGCTGGTTCTCGATCGGTGCACGTGGCAGTTCGGGCCCGGTGACCGGATCGGTCTGATCGGGGTGAACGGGTCCGGCAAGTCGTCGGTGTTGCGGCTTCTGTCGGGCACGGTGCGCCATGACGGCGGGCGGCTGGTCGAAGGGAAGACCGTACGGCTCGCGCACCTGTCGCAGGAGCTTACGGAGCTTGACCCGGGCCGGCGGGTGCTGGAAGCCGTTGAGGAGATCCGGAAATACGTCAAGGTCGGCAAGCGGGAGTGGACGGCTTCGCAGCTTCTCGAACGGCTGGGCTTCCGGGGCGAGGCGCAGTGGAAGGTGATCGGTGATCTTTCCGGAGGTGAGCGCAGGCGCCTGCAGTTCCTCCGTCTGATCATGGATGAGCCCAATGTGCTGCTGCTCGACGAGCCCACCAACGACCTGGACATCGAGACGCTCAATGAACTTGAGGACCTGCTCGACGGGTGGCCGGGCATGCTTGTGCTGGTGAGTCACGACCGCTACTTCCTTGAGCGGGTCGCGGACCGTTGTGTGGCCCTGCTGGGCGACGGGAAGTTGTCCTTCCTGCCCGGCGGGGTGGACGAATACCTCGAGCGCCGCTCTCAGGGGACGGCTGTGTCGGCACGGGGCGGTGCGCCGGATACCACTGCGAAGGACACCCCTCCGAAGGACACGGCGCCCACGCCGGCCATGTCCGCCAAGGAGGAGCGTGAGCTGCGTAAGGAGATGTCCCGTCTGGAGCGGCAGCTCGACAAGGTGAGCGAGCGTGAGTCGTCCATTCACACGAAGATGTCCGAGACCGGCAGCGACTACACGAAGCTGGCCGCTCTGGACGCCGAGTTGAAGCAACTCGCGGCGGACAAGGACACGATCGAGGCCGACTGGATGGAGATCGCGAGCCGGCTGGGTGAGTGACGGTGCCCCTGCCTCCCCGGGTGATGGCCGAGGAGGCAGGGCCAGGTGTAGATATGCGTGGTCGGCGTTCGTGTAAGGGGTAAGGATCCCGTTGCACGGATAAGGAGCAGCCGCATGTCGTTCACCGATGAGGAGATCGCCTATCTGCGTTCACAGCCCGTCGCGAGGCTCGCGACGGTCGGTGCCGGTGGGCAGCCCGATGTGGTCCCGGTGGCGTTCGAGTTCGACGGGACGTACTTCTGGGTCGGCGGTGGCGGGCGGAGTGTGCTGAACACCCGCAAGATCCGCAACGTCCGATCAGGGCACCACCAGGTCGCGCTGGTCGTCGACGACATGCTGTCGTTCGAGCCGTTCGTCGCCAGGGGTGTTCGGGTGTACGGCAGAGCCGAGGGACCGATCGAACGGATGGGTATGGTCGGGCCGGGGTTCTATCTCCGCATCAAACCCACCGTGTCATGGAGCTGGAACATGGCAGGTGATCCTGTGGGTGAGACCTGGTATGAGGCCAGACACGCCCTTCACACGCCCTAGCCCGCCTGCGGCAGGGGGTCAGGAATCGAACGGCGTGAGAAGCGTGCGCAGCAGGTCGGCCAGAGTTTTCCGGTCGGAGACGCCGAGGCCGGCGAGCAGATCGCGCTCACGGCGGAGGAGGTCGGCGAAGGCGGCGTCGACCTGGGTGAGGCCCTTGTCGGTGAGGGAGACGAGGACGCCGCGCCGGTCCTCGGGGTCGGGGCGGCGGCGCACGAGGCCGGCGGCGGTGAGGCGGTCGATGCGGTTGGTCATGGTGCCGGAGGTGACGAGGGTGGCGCGTAGCAGCGCACCCGGGCTGAGCTCGTATGGTTTGCCGGATCTGCGTAGCGCGGTGAGAACGTCGAACTCCCAGTTCTCCAGGCCGTGTTCGGCGAATGCGGCGCGGCGCGCGCGGTCGAGGTGTTTGGCCAATCGGGAGACACGGCTGAGCACCTGAAGTGGGGCGATGTCGAGATCGGGGCGTTCGATTCGCCAGGACGCGACGAGCCGGTCGACCTCGTCCTGAGCTGCGCTGGGAGTCGGCTGGTCAGCGTCGTGCACCGTCATTCCGCCAAGTGTACTGTCTTGACATCGAGATACTTGAATTGATATCAACTATCTTGATGTCAAGAGATCTGTGGAATCCTCAGACATATCACCAGTTCAGAGAAGAGCGTGCCCGCCCATTCCATGAGCTGATCAGTCGAATACGTCTAGACAATCCTAACCATGTAGTAGACGTCGGCTGTGGCACAGGAGAGTCGACGGCACAGCTCGCGGAGCGGTGGCCGGACGCGGTGGTGCGCGGGTTCGATTCCTCCGAGGCGATGATCGCCAAGGCTCGCGAGCTGCACACAAGCGCGGAATTCGAGGTGCTCGACCTTCGCCTGTGGCGTGCCGACCGGCCGGTGGACGTTCTTGTCTCCAACGCGGTGCTCCACTGGGTGCCCGAGCACCCCGAGCTGCTGCCGGCCTGGGTGGAGTCGCTCGCGCCCGAGGGGGTGCTGGCGTTCCAGGTGCCGGGCAACTTCCATGAGCCGAGTCACACGCTGATCCGCGGGCTGTGCCGTACGGCATGGCGCCACAGACTGGGCGATCTCGCCCGCGAGGACGCGCCTGTGCTGAGCCCGGGAGGTTATCTCGCGGTGCTCGCCGATCTCGGGTGTGAGGTGGACGCCTGGGAGACGACGTACGTGCACGTGCTGCGCGGTGAGGACGCGGTGGTGCGCTGGCTCTCGGGAACCACTCTGCGGCCGATGCTCGGCCGTCTGGAGGGCGAGGAGCGCACACGCTTCCTGGCCGACTGCGCGCGGGTATTGGGCGAGGCGTATCCGGCTCGGCCGTACGGCACGCCGTTCAGGTTTCGCCGGGTCTTCGTGGTGGCCCGGCGCACATCGCTCTGAGGCGGCTAAAAGTGCAATTGCCGTGTTGAATGCAGGGTAGGGGCATATCTGGACGGACCCAGTGAAGTCGCGACTGCGAGGTGGCCATGGCGATCGAGATCGAGGACAAGTTCGACGTACCCCTGACCTACAAGCTCCCTGATCTGACCGGCATATCGGCCGAGGTCGCGGGTCCCACGTCGCATGAACTTGTCGCGATCTACTTCGACACGCCTGATCTGCGGCTGGCCGCCCGCGGGGTCACGCTGCGGCGGCGCAGGGGCGGCGAGGACGCCGGCTGGCACCTGAAACTGCCGAAGGCGAAAGGCGCCCGCGTCGAGATCGCCTACCCGCTTACACGCAGCGCCAAGGTCGTGCCCCTGGAACTGGTGGAACTGGTGCGCGCCTACACACGAGGCGCGGTTCTCCAGCCCGTCGCCGAGTTGAGGACGCGCCGCACGGCCATACGTTTCGTGGACGGCGAGGGCACATCGCTCGCGGAGGTGGCCGACGATCGGGTGAAGGGCACCGTGTTCGGCGACGAACCCTACGTCGACCGCTGGCGCGAGGTCGAGGTGGAGCTGCTCGGCGGCGACGGGACACTGCTCAACCGGATCGGCCGCAAGATCCGCAAAGCCGGCGCCGAGCCGGCGGGCGCGGCCAACAAGCTGCGGCGGCTGCTCGACGCGAGCCCCTCGGGCACGCTCCTGAAGGAGCGGCTCGCCCCGGACGAGGGATCCGCGGGCGGGGTGGTGGTCGCCTACCTGGCGTCGCAGCTCACCGCGCTGCTGGCCCAGGATCCGCGAGTGCGCCGGGCCGAGGACGACGCCGTGCACCAGATGCGGGTCGCCGCCCGCAGGTCGCGCAGTGCGTTCAAGGCGTTCCGCACGATGCTCGGCGACACCACAGCACTTCAGGATGAACTTAAGTGGCTCGGCACCGTTCTCGGTGAAGTGCGTGACCTTGAGGTGATCCGGGCGAGGTTCGCCAAGCGCCTCAAGACGCTGCCACCGGAACTGGTGGTGGGTCCGGTGGAGAGCCGCCTGGGCTCGGATCTCGAACAGCGGGAGCTCGCCGGCTATGAGCACATCCGCGAGGCCCTGTCGGGTGACCGCTACTTCGCCCTGCTCGACGCCTTCGACGGGCTGCTGGCCGAACCTCCGCTGACCGACAAGGCGTCCCGCTCCGCCGACAAGGCGCTGACCGCCGTCGCGGTGAAGGGCTGGCGGCGCGTGGAGCGGAAGTACGGCGAAGCACGGGCGGCCGAGGACCCGGAGCAGCGCGAGGTGCTCATGCACGATGTGCGCAAGGCCGCCAAGCGTGCGCGCTATACGGCCGAGGCGCTCTCGCCGGTGCTCGGCGGCACGCTGCCGGAGCTGGCCAAGCGGGCTGAGGCCGTACAGGACATCCTGGGGCTGCACCAGGACGGGGTCGTGGCGCAAGAGGTGCTTGAGAAGGAGGCACGGGCGGCTCGTGAGGCCGGGGAGGACACGTTCACCTACGGGGTGCTGACCGGGATCGAGCGGGAGGTCGCCGATCGGGCGCACAAGGACTTTCCACGGGTGTGGGAGGAGACGGTGGGCGTGGTGTCGGGGCTCCTCTAACGGGCGCCGCGGATCACCTGCCCGCCGCGGTGTGCCTTTCCACGCTGACGATCGACCCCCCGCTCCGGTGCAGTACGGCGAACGCCCCTTTCGCCAGCTCCGTGTCGTTCACGTTGCCGCCTTGGCGCCGCTCGGCCAGTCCGCCGATCAGGTCGGGCAGCACCTTGCCGTGTCCGCAGACCACGGCGGGGGTGCCGGTGTCGAAGAGGTTCAGCACCCGGTCGAGGGTGCGGGCGCGGTCGTAGCACTCCTCCAGCAGCAGATCGTCGAGGTGGATCTCCAGCTCGTGCCGCCGGGCGTAGGGCTGGAGGGTCTGCACACATCGCATGGTCGGCGAACTGACCAGTGACAGAGGGAGGAACCCGGTCAGCGCGTCGGCGATGATCTCGGCCTGGTGGCGGCCATTGCTGTCGAGCGGCCGGAGCGAGTCCTCTTGATGCCATTCGGCCCGTGTTCCGGCTGTGGCGTGCCTCAGCAGCACGAAAGGGGTGGTGATGAGCGGCGCCGAGGTCATCTCGCGGAGAAGGCCCGGATCCCACTCATACGTCAGCCGCCGGGCCGCCTCGCGCAAGGGCAGCCACACGATGTCGTCGACCTCGTCCCCGGGCTCGAACCCCCCGCCCGAGCCCGTGCCGTCGAGGATGGGGCGCGCGACCCAGTAGTCGACCCGCTTCAGCCGCGGCCCCTTCAGGTAGTGCACGGGCGTGAGGGGACGGCCGAGGCGTACGGCGATGCCCGTCTCCTCGGCCACTTCCCGCAGCGCGGCGGCGACGACGTGTTCACCCGGTTTGACCTTGCCCTTGGGGAATGTCCAGTCGTCATACCTCGGACGGTGAACCAGCGCCACCTCGGGGTCGCCGGGGTCGCCGCGCCAGATCACGGCACCCGCCGCACGTAAAAGCAGGCCGGGCGCGTTGCCCGGCCCACTGTCAATCGTCATCGATCGTCCTCCATCTCCGGGTGCCGATCAGGTGGCTGTGCACATTGAGATACCGTTCTCCGCCCGGACCTTGGTTGTGGCGGACCCACTCGCCGTCCGAATCGAGCCACCACGTGCTGGTGGTGTCGGCCATGGCGAGGTCGAACAGATCGCTGAGGTAGTCGCGGTGGTTCTGGTCGGTCACCTTGACGAGTGCCTCGACCCGGCGGTCCAGGTTGCGGCGCATGAGGTCGGCGCTGCCGATCCAGATCTCCGCGCGGCGGCCGACGCCGAACTCGTAGATGCGCGAGTGTTCGAGGAACCTTCCGAGGACACTGCGCACCCTGATGTTCTCCGAGAGATCGGGAATGCCGGGGCGGAGGGTGCAGATGCCCCGCACCCAGAGATCGACCTGCACACCCGCGCGTGAGGCCCGGTAGAGGGCATCGATGATCTGTTCGTCCACACACGAGTTGGTCTTGATGCGGATCCGGGCGGAGCGGCCGGCCTTCTGCTGGTTGATCTCGCGCTGGATGCGGGCGAGGATCCCCTCGCGCAGGGAGTGCGGGGCGACCAGCAGCCGCCGGTAGGCGGAGTGGTTGGAATATCCGGTCAGGTGGATGAAGAGATCGGTCACGTCCTCGCCGACCAGCGGGTCGGCGGTGAGCACGCCGAAGTCCTCGTAGAGCCGGGCGGTCTTGGGGTTGTAGTTGCCCGTGCCGATGTGGCAATAGGAGCGCAGTTCGCCGGACGACTCCTGACGCACCACAAGGGCCAGCTTGCAGTGGGTTTTGAGACCCACCATGCCGTAGACCACGTGGCAGCCCGCACGCTCCAGTTTGCGGGCCCAGGAGATGTTGGCGTGCTCGTCGAACCTCGCCTTGATCTCGACGACCACGACGACCTGTTTCCCCGCCTCTGCGGCGTCGATCAACGCGTCGACGATGGGGGACTCGCCGCTGGTGCGGTAGAGGGTCTGCTTGATCGCGAGCACGCTGGGGTCGGCGGCGGCCTGCTCGATGAACCTCTGCACGCTCGTGGCGAAGGAGTCGTACGGGTGGTGCACCAGCACGTCCCGTTCGCGGAGAACGGTGAAGATGTCATCGTCGGCGTGGATCGTTTCGGACGGCACGTACGGGCGGTAACTCAGTTCCCCGCGGTCCAGATCGGCGATCGCGTGGAGCCCGGTGAGGTCGAGGGGGCCGGGCAGTTTGTAGATCTCGTGGGGGGCCACGCCGAGCTCGTCCACCAGGAGGTCCAGCACCTCCGGGGTGATCGTGTCCTCCACCTCAAGCCGGACCGGCGGACCGAAGCGGCGGCGCAGAAGCTCGCGTTCGAGGGCCTGCATGAGGTTTTCGGTCACGTCCTCGTCCACGTCGAGATCCTCGTTGCGCGTCACCCGGAAGACGTGGTGCTGGACGATGTCCATGCCCTTGAAGAGCTGGGAGAGGTGGGCGGCGATGACATCCTCAAGGGGGACGAACCGCTCCTTGGCCGCGGCGACGAACCGGGGCAGCAGCGACGGCACCTTGACCCGGGCGAAGACGGTGTGCGACGTGGCCGGGTTGCGGACGAGGACCGCGAGGTTGAGGGAGAGGCCGGAGATGTAGGGGAAGGGGTGGGATGGGTCGACCGCCAGGGGAGTGAGGACGGGCCGGATGCGCTCCCTGAACAGCTTGCGTAGTTCGGTGCGTTCGTCCCGGTCGAGCTCCTCCCATCGGACGATCTCGATGCCTTCTTCGGCCAGTTGGGGGAGGATCCGTTCGTGGAACTGGGTGGAGTGCCGCTGGGCTAGATCGTCGGCGAGCGCTGCTATGCGGGCCAGCTCTTCACGTGGCTTCATGCCGCTCTTGGTGCGCAAGAGCAGGCCGGTGGCCATCCGGCGTTTGAGCCCCGCGACCCTCACCCGGAAGAACTCATCCAGGTTGCTGGCGAAGATCGCGAGAAACCGCACCCGCTCCAACAGCGGGAGGGACGGGTCTTCGGCCAGCTCAAGCACTCGTTGGTTGAACTTGAGCCAGCTCTCCTCCCGGTTGAGAAATCGATCTTGCGGTAGGGGGAGATCGACTCCTTGCTCAGGTCGTGCGAGTTCGGCGGACATATGACCAGAATGCCCGCCTTGATGGAATGTAGCGTTAACTAGGGCTCAACGGGCCGGGTAGTTTACCGAGTATTTTTCAACCGTTCGTGTGTCCGATCCTCGCTACTGGCCCGTAGTTGATGTGAGTGGTCACGCCTGAGGGTCGGTCTTGGGCTGGGTTTGCTCGGCCAGGCGGGCCTGACGCTCCGCCAGCCGGGCCTCGCGGGCTCGCAGCTTCTCCTCGCGTTTCTCCTGCTCGCGAAGGAGTTTCTCCTGCTCCTTGAGCTCCCGCTCGCGTGCCCTCTCCTGCTCCTTGAGCGCCTTCTCCTGCTCGCGAAGCTCGCGCTCCCTGGCCTTGCCCTGCTCGCGCAGAAGCCGTTCCTGCTCCTTCCGCTCGCGCTCACGGGCCTTCTCCAGCTCGCGGAGGTGGCGCTCGCGCGCCTTCTCCTTCTCCCGCAGCTCTTTTTCCGTCGGCCGGGGAAGTGGCTGTCTCAGCGGCGTTGAGGCGCTTGAGAGGTAGGCGGCCGGAGTGAGGCCGGGCGCCGGGTCCAGCCCGGTCAGGCCGTTCCAGGCGAGGTTCACGAGGTGGGCGGCGACCTCCTCGCGCCCCGGCCTGCGGACCTCCAGCCACCACTGGCCGGTGAGGGCGACCATGCCGACCAGCATCTGCGCGTACATGGGCGCGCGTTTGGGGTCGTAGCCCCGGCCGGCGAACTCGTCGGCCAGCACGTCCTCGACCTGGCTCGCGATGTCGCTGAGCAGGCTCGCGAAGGTGCCGGTGTCGGTCGCGGTGTGGGAGTCGCGGACCAGGATGCGGAACCCGTCGCTGTTCTCCTCGATGTAGCGCAGGAGGGCCAGAGCGGCCCGCTCGAGCTTGACCAGGGCGGGCGAGGCCGCGAGGGCCTCGGTGACCAGGCTGAGCAGGCGCTGCATCTCGCGGTCCACGACGACCGCGTAGACACCTTCCTTGCCGCCGAAGTGTTCGTAGACGACGGGCTTGGACACCATCGCGACGGCGGCGATCTCCTCGATGGAGGTGCCGTCGAACCCCTTCTCCGCGAAGAGCGCCCGGCTCACCTCGATGAGCTGCTCTCGCCGTTCCTTGGCGGACATACGCTTACGCGAACGGGGTTCGGTCACAGTCCCCATAATGGCGGTACCCGCCATAGAGGCGGGAACCGTTCCACTTGTGCTGCTTTGATCACCCAACGCGCTTCGCCGCCAGGCGCTCTGGTGTCGGCCACCGCACATCGGTGGCCCACCCGGCTTGCTCGAACCACCGGATCACGCGGGCGCTGGGGTCGATCTGCCCCTTCAGCGCGCCGTGCCGGGCGCAGGTCGGGTCGGAGTGGTGCAGGTTGTGCCAGGACTCGCCGAAGGACGGGATGGCCAGCCACCACACGTTGCGCGACTTGTCACGCACTTCGAAGGCCTCGTCGCCGAAGACGTGGCAGATGGAGTTGATCGACCAGGTCACGTGGTGCAGCATCGCGATGCGGACCAGGCTGCCCCAGAAGAAGGCCGTGAGCGCTCCCTCGATCGACCAGGTGAAGAGCCCGCCGAGCACGGCGGGGGCGGCGAGGGAGGCGAAGACCAGCCACTTGAAAGAGTGGTGGATCTTGACGATGTCCGGGTCGTTCAGCAGGTCGCGGGCATAGCGCGTGCGATTGGTGCGCTCGCTGGAGAACAGCCAGCCGACGTGGGCGAAGAAGAGGCCCTTGGTGAGAGCCTTCCAGTCGTTGCCGAAACGCCATGGCGAGTGCGGGTCGCCCTCCTTGTCGGAGTACTTGTGGTGGCGGCGGTGCGTGGCCACCCAGTCGATGACGCCCATTTCGAGCGACATGCTGCCGGCGACGGCCATCACGATCTTCAGAGGGCGGTTGGCCTTGAAGGAGCCGTGAGTGAAGTAGCGGTGGAATCCCACCGTCACGCCCAGGCCGGTGAAGATATAGAAGATCCCGCCGATGATCACGTCCGACCAGCCGAGGAAACTCCCCCAGGCCATGGGGATGGCCGCGAGCAGAGCCAGGAAGGGCAGGACGACGAACACGACCAGGAGGACGCGTTCGAAGTTGCTCTTCGGCTCAGGTTCGATCTCAGGCTGTGGGCCAGGGGTGGTGGAACCCTCGCGGTCTGTGGCGATGGTCATGGGCTACCTCGCGTGGTGAATGGTGTGATTGTCCGAGCTACGCAACCGTAACTTACGACAGCGTAAGTTCTGAATCGGCATGCCGCGAATGTGGAGAAGATGACGCTGAGTGGTGGATCCCGTGGTGGTTCCATGCCTTGCGGCGCGCCGAAGGCATCTGCTACGGCCGAAATCAAGGCGCACAGGACGATCGCGGGTCGGTAAGGTGAGGGGGTGACGCCGTCCGGAGAGCGCTTCCGGATGTCGATCCCGGATCGTCTAATTGGCAGGACAACGGGTTTTGGTCCCGTTTGTAGGGGTTCGAGTCCTCTTCCGGGAGCTCATGCAGATGGCAGGGGTGTCGCGCCCGGAGCGTTGGTCTCCGTTCAGCCGCCCGTGTGCCTGAGTCGCACCGGCTCCGCAGTGCTCCGGGGAAGGCGCGGCCCACTCGTCGGCTGTGCCACACTCTCATCGCTTGTCGGCGGCACCGTTTGCCGCACGCTCCCGCCCTCCACGCTGCGGTTTCTCCGGCGAGGCCGGGCTTTCGGGGATCTTCCCTACTACTCGGGCCGGGCACTGGTTTCCACTTCGAGGCAGCCAGGTATCCTCACGATGTCGGGAGGGTTGCGGTGTGCGGGCCAAGGCTGTGGCCGTGACACATCCTGACCAGCCTTCACATCCGCGACGCCGAGGGAGCCAGACGTCCGTGAGTGTGCCGCGCCCGGCCGCAGTCATCGTCCTTGCCGCTGGTGAGGGCAGCAGGATGAAGTCGAAGACCCCGAAGGTCCTCCACGAACTCTGTGGACGTGCCCTCGTCGACCACGTTTTGACCGCCGCCAGAGGCCTCGATCCCGGGCGCCTCCTCGTGGTCGTCGGCCATGAGCGTGAGCGGGTGCGCGCGCACCTCGCCGGCTCCAGCCCCGACGTGGAAACCGTTGTGCAGGAGGAGCAGAGGGGCACGGGCCACGCGGTCCGCATCGTGCTCGAACAGGCCGGGCCGCTCGGCTCCAAGCCCGCGGAGGCGGGGGTCGGCCGCACCGTCCTCGTGACATACGGTGACACCCCGCTGCTGACCGCCGAGACCCTGGCGGCGCTGCTGCGCATGCACGAGACCGATGGCAACGCGGTCACCGTGCTGACGGCGGTGGTGCCCGACCCCACGGGTTACGGAAGGATCATCCGCGACACCACCGGCGCCGTGCTGGAGATCGTCGAGGAGAAGGACGCCACGCCGAGCCAGCGGGCCGTGCGGGAGATGAACTCCGGCACCTACGCCTTCGACGGCGCGCTTCTCGCCGACGCGGTGAAGCGGGTGTCGACCGACAACGCCCAAGGTGAGGAATATCTCACCGACGTGCTCTCCATCCTGCGCGGCGACGGGCACCGGGTCGGGGCGTGCGTCGCCGACGACTACGTCGACGTCGAGGGCGTCAACGACCGTGTCCAGCTCGCCTTCGCGCGGGGAGTGCTCAACTCCCGCCTGCTGGAGCGCCACATGAGAGACGGGGTCACTGTCGTCGATCCCTCGAGCACCTGGGTCGACGTCGGGGTGACCCTTGAGCCCGACGTCGTGATCCACCCCGGCACCCAGCTCCACGGCCGCACCTCCGTCGCCTCCGGCGCGGAGATCGGCCCCGCCACCACGCTCACCGACACCGAGGTGGGCATGGGAGCGATCGTTCGCAACACCGTCGCCGACGGGGCGGTCATCGGCCCCGAGGCGGCAGTCGGTCCCTACTCATACCTGCGTCCCGGCACCGTCCTCGGCCGTAAGGCCAAGGCCGGGGCATATGTTGAAATGAAGAATGCGCAGGTCGGAGAGGGATCCAAGGTTCCCCACCTGACATATGTCGGCGATGCCACCATCGGCGTCGGCGCGAACATCGGCGCTTCAACGATCTTCGTCAACTACGACGGAGTCGAGAAGCACCACACGACTGTGGGCGATCACGCCTTCGTCGGGTGCGACACCATGCTGGTCGCGCCCGTGACGATCGGCGACGGCGCCTACACGGCGGCGGGCTCGACGATCACCGACGAGGTTCCTCCGGGAGCGATCGGGGTTGCCCGCGGCCGGCAGCGCAACATCGAAGGGTGGGTGACCCGCAGACGCGCGGGCACCGCCTCGGCCGAGGCCGCGCTGAAGGCGCGGGCTGAACAGGTCGAAGAGCAATAGGGGAGCACCGCGTGAATGCCAAGCAGAAGGTCAGTCAGAGAAAACTCATGTTCTTCTCGGGACGGGCGTATCCCGAGTTGGCGGAGGAGGTGGCGAGCAACCTCAGCATTGACACTACGCCCACCACACTCCGCGACTTCGCCAACGGCGAGATCTACGCCCGTTACCTTGAGTCGGTCCGCGGATGCGACGCCTTTGTGATCCAGAGCCACACGGCTCCCATCAATAAGTGGATCATGGAGCACCTCATCATGGTCGACGCGCTCAAGCGTGCGTCCGCCGACCGCATCACCGTGGTCATGCCGTTCTTCGGCTACTCCCGGCAGGACAAGAAGGGCAAGGGCCGCGAGCCGATCACCGCCCGGCTTATCGCCGACCTGTTCAAGCAGGCGGGCGCCGACCGGCTCATGTCGATCGACTTGCACACCTCGCAGATCCAGGGCTTCTTCGACGGCCCGGTGGACCACTTGTTCGCCATGCCGGTCCTGGTCAACTACCTCAAAGACAAGATCGACGCCTCGAACGCCATAGTGGTCTCGCCCGACACCGGCCGGGTGCGCCTCGCCGAGCGCTGGGCCGACACCCTCGGCACCCCGGTCGCGTTCATCCACAAGCGCCGCGATCTCGACGTGGCCAACCAGGTCAAGGTGCACGAGGTCGTCGGCAAGGTGCGGGGCCGCACCTGTGTGCTGATCGACGACATGATCGACACCGGTGGCTCCATTTGCAAGGCCGCCGACGCGCTCTACGAGCACGGCGCGACCAACGTCGTGGTGGCCGCCACGCACGCCGTCTTCTCCGACCCCGCGGTCGACCGCCTCAAGAACTCCAACATCTCCGAGGTGATCGTCACCAACACCCTGCCGATCCCGGGCGAGAAGCAGTTCGACAAGCTCACCGTGTTGTCGATCGCGCCGCTGATCGCGCGGGCCATCTCCGAGGTGTTCAACGACGGGTCGGTCACGAGCCTGTTCGAGGGGGACTCCTAGTCCGGTAGGCTTCGAGGGTTGTCCGCGCTCGTAACGCCTTCCGCTAGGGCGGGTGAGGGGGAGCGCGATCATCCTTAAGCCTCCCTAGGAGATGGCCATGGCCGAGGTCCGCATCAACGCCGAGCTGCGCAGTGAGTTCGGCAAGGGCGCCGCTCGCAAGATCCGCCGCGCCGACAAGGTGCCCGCTGTCCTTTACGGGCACGGCATCGAGCCCAAGCACCTGACGCTCCCCGGCCACGAGCTGCTGCTCGCGCTCCGCACGCCCAACGTGCTGATCCGCGTCGCCGGCAACGGTGTGGACGAGCTCGCGCTTCCCAAGGGTGTGCAGCGCGACCCGCTCAAGGGGTTCCTCGAGCACGTCGACCTGCTGCTCGTCAAGCGCGGTGAGAAGGTGACCGTCGAGATCCCGGTGACCGTGACCGGCGACGTGCACTCCGACGGTCTGCTCGACCAGCAGCTCGTCTCCGTGTCGGTCGAGGCCGAGGCCACCCACATCCCGCAGGGCGTCGAGGTCGACGTCGAGGGCCTTGAGGTCGGCACCGCGGTCACCGCCGGTGACCTCAAGCTGCCCAAGGGCGTGACCCTGCAGGCCGAGCCCGAGACCCTCGTGCTCCACGTCATCGCCAAGCCGACCGCCGAGCCGGTCGCCGAGGCCGAGGGTGTGGAGGCCGTCGAGGCTCCGGCCGCGGAGGCCGCTGCGGAGGAGTCCGCCGAATAGGTCGATCCTCGAACGGGGCGGCAGGTGGAGCTTCGGCCCGCCGGTCGCCCCTTCGGGCTTTAGAGCCCGCCCCCGGGTCGGCTTTAGAGCCCGTGCCTGGGTCGGCTTTAGAGGCGGCGTACCGGTCGGCTTTAGAGCTGGCGCGCGGGGTTCGCGGTGGTCCCGGGTGAGCGCCGCGCCGGGTCGTGCGGTAGAAGTCGTGCTGGAGGAAGCTCCGCCGTACCCCCACAAGCCGTGACCTTATAAGCGCCGTGACGCAGGAAAGCAGGGAGTCGTGGACCGCTGGCTGATCGTCGGACTGGGCAACCCGGGTGCCTCATATTCCGGCCACCGGCACAACGCCGGATTCATGGTGCTCGACGAGCTGGCCAAGAGGGCCGGCGCCGGTTTCAAGGTGCACAAGGCTCGCGCCGAGGTGCTGGAGGCGCGTGCCGCAGGGGTGCCCGCCGTGCTGGCCAAGCCGCTCACCTATATGAACCTCTCCGGCGGACCGGTCAAGGCGCTGGCGGATTTCTACAAGGTGCCCGCGGAGCGGGTCATCGTGGTGCACGACGAGCTGGACGTGGCTTACGGCGCGTTGCGCGCCAAGCTGGGCGGCGGCGACAACGGGCACAACGGGCTTAAGTCGATCAGCGCCTCGTTGTCCACCAAGGACTACCTGCGGGTGCGTTTCGGGATCGGCCGTCCTCCCGGCCGCATGGACCCGGCGAAGTTCGTGCTGCAGAACTTCGCGACCGCCGAGCGCAAGGACCTGCCCTTTCTGATCGACCGTGCGGCCGATGTGGTCGAGTCGCTGATCCAGCACGGGCTGCTGCCCACCCAGAACACGTTCCACGCGTCCGACCTTTTCGTGGCTCGCCCGCCCCGCTGACCTTACGGGGGCAACGGGTAAGGACGCGGGGAAAACGCTCACTCCGCGTGGTCGACGTCGCTACCATTCCATGACTGTCTGTTTACGGATGGTTACACGGAGGGTGCGTGAGTGGTCGCGAGGGGGCGACGGCTGCCCGGGTGGCGGGCCGTCCCCAGTGGGAGACCGTCGCCGTCTCGCCGGGGTGGGTGCGGCGTTACCGGATTCAGGCCGTCTGGGTGGACGTCGTGTGTGCTCTGGCCGCCGGGCTGTTCGCGCTTTTCGCGAGGTTCGGGCAGGTCACTCCGTACGTCACGCCCTATGTGGTGATAAGCGGGTGCCTGCCGGTGATGTGGGTCTATGCACTCTCGCTCGGCCGGGTCTACGAGCCGAGGCTGATCGGGGTGGGGCCGGAGGAGTTCCGCCGGGTCCTGCGGTGCGGGGTCACGCTGACCGCCGCGACCGCCGTCGGGGCCTACATGACCAAGATCGAGGTGGCCCGGGGCTATGTGATCCTCGCGTTGCCGCTGGCCACGCTGCTGACGTTGCTCGCCAGATATGGCCTTCGCCGCATGTTGCACGGCAGACGGGCCAGGGGAGCCTGCATGCGCAGGGTGGTGGCGGCCGGCCACCGGGCGTCGGTCACCGAGATCGTGGAACGATTCCGGCGCGAGCGCTATCACGGCATGGAGATCGTGGCCGTCTGCCTGCCGGGGCACGAGCGTGGCGACGTGGCGGGTGTGCCCGTCGCCGGCGATTTCAGCGACCTGCCGCTCGTGGTTGAGCAGGAGCGGGCCGACACGGTGGCCGTGCTGGCCTGCCCCGAACTCGACGGGGTCGCGCTCAGGCGGCTCGCCTGGCGCCTGGAGCGCACGCACACCGAGCTTGTGGTGGCCCCGGCGCTGATGGAGGTGGCGGGGCCCCGCACAACGATCCGGCCCGTCGCCGGCTTGCCGCTCCTGCACGTCGAGCATCCGGAGCTCACCGGCGGCAGGCAATATGCCAAGAACGTCTTCGACAGATGTGTGGCGGCGTCCCTCCTCGTGGTGTTGTCGCCGCTGCTCGTCGGCCTCGCGCTCGCGGTGCGGGCCTCGGGAAGCGGCCCTGTGCTGTTTCGGCAGACGCGTGTCGGGAGGGATGGAATGTTGTTCACCATCTTCAAGTTCCGCACGATGCGCGAGGGGGCCGAGCGGCAACGCGTCGAATTGGTAAGTGACGACGACGGGGTGTTGTTTAAGATTCGGAACGATCCACGGGTGACGCCATTGGGGGCTTTCCTGCGGCGCCATTCCCTTGACGAGTTGCCGCAGTTGATTAATGTGCTTCTAGGCCACATGTCGCTGGTCGGGCCCCGTCCCCCTCTTCCCGAGGAGGTGGCACGTTACGGCGACGACGTGCGCAGGCGGCTGCTGGTGCGACCGGGCATGACGGGGTTGTGGCAAGTGAGTGGCCGGTCTGATCTCTCTTGGGAGGAATCGGTACGGTTGGACCTGCGTTACGTGGAGAATTGGTCTCTCATGATGGATCTTCAGATCCTGTGGAAGACTTGGTCGGCTGTCGCGCGGGGAGCAGGAGCATATTGATGGGCATTGAGGACGATCACAAACTCGCCCGGGATCTGGCGACGGAGGCGGGTGACAAATTGCTTGCCCTGCGCAAGGAGGTCGGATTCGATGATCCGACCGCTTTGCGGAAGGCGGGCGACCGTTCCTCGCACGTTTTCCTCGTCGAGTCGCTGCGGAGGCTGCGCCCCGAGGACCTGATCCTGTCGGAGGAGGCCACCCGGGAGGAGCGGTTCGACGCGCGCAGGCAGTCCGCCGACCGGGTGTGGATCGTCGACCCGCTGGACGGCACACGCGAGTTCGCCGAGGAGGGCCGGGCCGACTGGGCCGTGCACGTGGCGCTGTGGCAGCGGGGCGAGCTCGTCGCCGGCGCCGTGGCGCTGCCCGCGCAGGGCCGCACGCTGTTCACCGGGAACCCGCCGACCCTCCCCACCGCCCCCGAGGGGCCGGTGCGCATCGCGGTCAGCCGCACCAGGCCGCCGGAGTTCGTGCAGCGGCTCGCCCAGGAGATCGGCGGCGTGCTTGTGCCGATCGGCTCGGCGGGCGCGAAGATCTGTGCGGTGCTGACCGGTGAGGTCGAGGCATATGTCCACGCCGGTGGGCAATACGAGTGGGACTCGGCCGCGCCGGTGGCCGTCGCCCAGGCCGCGGGGGCGCACGCGAGCCGTGTCGACGGCTCTGTGCTGGCCTACAACCAGGTTGACCCCTCACTGCCGGATATCCTGGTTTCCCTACCGGAGCTGGCGCCAACGTTGCTCGCCGGAATCCGCGACCGGCGTCAATGATCCAGGTCCCCCTGGCGCCGCCGGTCCGGGCGGGTGACGTGCCTCACCCGGTCGCCACGCGGCCCGGTGGCCCAAGGTCCGCGAAGCCGGCGCAAGCGCTCTGAGATCACCCAGGAGAAGCAGATGCTCCAGTGCGACTACACCACGTCGCAGCTTGACGTCCTCGAGGCCGAGGCGATCCACATCATGCGTGAGGTCGCCGCGGAGTTCGAGCGCCCCGTGTTGTTGTTCTCCGGGGGCAAGGACTCGATCGTGATGCTGCGCATCGCGGAGAAGGCGTTCTGGCCCGCGCCCATCCCCTTTCCCCTCATGCACGTGGACACCGGGCACAACTTCTCCGAGGTGATCGACTACCGCGACCGGCGCGCCGCCGAGCTCGGCGCTCGGCTCGTGGTCGCCTCGGTGCAGGACTCGATCGACGCGGGCCGCGTCGTCGAGGAGACGGGCCGCCGCGCGAGCCGCAACCGGCTGCAGACCACCACCTTGCTCGACGCGATCGAGGAGCACGAGTTCGACGCCGTCTTCGGCGGGGCTCGCCGCGACGAGGAGAAGGCCAGGGCCAAGGAGCGGGTGTTCTCCTTCCGCGACGAGTTCGGCCAGTGGGACCCGAAGAACCAGCGCCCCGAGCTCTGGAACCTCTACAACGCGAAGATCCGCAAGGGTGAGCACATCCGCGTCTTCCCGCTGTCCAACTGGACCGAGCTCGACGTGTGGGACTACATCAGGCGTGAGGGTATCGAGATCCCGTCCATCTACTACGCACACACCCGCAAGGTGTTCGAGCGTGACGGCATGCTCCTGGCCGACCACCCGGTGACCAACCGGGGCGACGACGAGCCGGTCTTCGAGACGGTCGTGCGTTATCGCACGGTGGGCGACATATCCTGCACCGGGGCCGTGCAGTCCGCCGCCGCGACCGTCGAGGAGATCATCACGGAGATCGCGGCCACCCGCATCACCGAGCGCGGTGCCACCCGCGCCGACGACCGCTCTTCGGAGGCGGCGATGGAGGACCGTAAGCGTGAGGGGTACTTCTAGCATGTCCCGTGACATTCCTCACATTCCCCCCTTCGCCCGACCTCACCTTGGAGATCTGTTCTGATGGACATCCTGCGGTTCGCCACAGCCGGATCCGTCGACGATGGCAAGTCGACCCTCATCGGACGGCTGCTCTACGACTCCAAGGCGATCTTCGAAGACCAGCTTGAGGCGGTCGAGCGCACCAGCCGCGACCGCGGCACCGAATACACCGACCTGTCGCTCCTCACCGACGGGCTGCGCGCGGAGCGCGAGCAGGGCATCACCATCGACGTGGCCTACCGCTATTTCGCGACGCCCAAGCGCAAGTTCATCATCGCCGACACACCCGGCCACATTCAGTACACCCGCAACATGGTCACCGGCGCCTCCACCGCCGACCTCGCGATCGTGCTGATCGACGCACGCAAGGGCGTGCTGGAGCAGTCCCGCCGGCACGCGTTCCTCACCTCGCTGCTGCGTGTCCCCCACCTGGTGCTCGCGGTCAACAAGATGGACCTCGTCGACTACTCGCAGGAGCGGTTCGAGGAAATCCGTGAGGAGTTCACCGCGTTCGCGGCGAAACTTAACGTCACCGACCTCACGTTCATCCCGATCTCGGCGCTCCACGGCGACAACGTCGTCTCCCGCTCGGAGAACACCCCCTGGTATCAAGGCACCTCCCTCCTGCACCACCTGGAGAACGTGCACATCGCCTCCGACCGCAACCTGGTCGACGTGCGTTTCCCCGTGCAATATGTGATCCGCCCGCACAACGCCACCGACCCCGGCCTGCACGACTACCGCGGTTATGCCGGACAGGTCTACGGCGGCGTGCTCAAGCCGGGTGACGAGGTGCTCCACCTGCCCTCCGGGCTCACCAGCCGCATCTCCTCCATCGACACCTTCGACGGGCCCGTCACCGAGGCGTTCCCTCCCATGTCGGTGACGATCCGCCTTGAAGACGACATCGACATCTCCCGCGGCGACATGATCTGCCGGCCCAACAACAAGCCGCAGGTCGCCCAGGAGGTCGAGGCGATGGTGTGCTGGATGTCGGAGGCGGCCAAACTCGCCCCTCGCACCAAGCTGACCATCAAGCACACGACACGCACGGCTCGGGCGCTTGTGCGTGACCTGCATTACCGTCTCGACGTCAACACCCTGCACCGGGACGAGTCGGCGTCCGCGCTCAGTCTTAACGAGATCGGGCGGGTGTCGTTGCGCATCACTCAGCCGATGTTCGTGGACGACTATGCTCGCAACCGGCTTACCGGGGGGTTCATCTTGATCGATGAGGCCACCCACAGCACGGTTGGGGCGGGGATGATTCTCGAGTCTCGATAGCCCGCGATACCTGATTTCTGCGCCGCCCGGCACTCCTGACGTCGGTCAGGGGGCCGGGCGGCGCTGTTTTTATGGCCCGGCTTCTTACGGCCCGGCCTTTTACGGCACAGCTTTTACGGCCCGGCTTACACACCCCAGCTCTTACGGCCCGCCTTTTACGGCCCAGCTTTTTTACGGCACAGCCGTCCGCCGGCCGGTGGAGTGGTCGGCCGCCCGATGTCCTCAGGCTGAGGATCGTTGCGAAGCTCGGGTGTGACGGCAGCCGAGGTCCGCATCGATGCCCGGGGAAGACACCCGGCCAAGTGCCGTGGCGGCGGTGAATCGGGCGGTAGCCGTACGGACCTTTGGTAGATCATTTAGCTTTCGTTGGCAGCGATGTGACTCTCCGCGCTAGCGTCGATACATTCCGTGTCCGCGACTTTGGGGAGCCGTGCTCGTGACCACCGTCATGTCGTCCGCACGGGTGATCTTCCTGGGCGGTCTGGGGCGCAGCGGCACCACCCTGCTGGAACGCATGCTGGGGGAGATGCCGGGAGTGCTCGCCCTGGGGGAGGTGGTGCACCTTTGGGCCAGGGGAGTGCTCGCCGACGAGAAGTGCGGCTGCGGAGAGGCGTTCAGCTTGTGTGAGCATTGGCGCAGCGTCGGTGAGCATGCCTTCGGACGGTGGTCCTGCGAGCTCGCCGAGCGGGTGACCGAGCTGCGCGAGCGGGTCGACCGCACCCGGCACATCCCCGCCCTGGCTCGTCAGTTGTGGCGGGTCGGCCGCAGTGGGCCGTCGTTTGAGCCCCGCTTTGAGGCGTGTTCTGAGCCGCGCTCCGAGCCCCGTTTCGAGCCGCGCTTCGAGCCGCGCCGTGCCCGGTCTGTTCCACCGGGCCGGGGCACTCGGCGCATCGGCCGGGCCGCGCCCCCCTGGGAAAGCAACCCCGACCTGGCGGAATATGCCGACATCCACAACCGGCTCTACAGCGCGGCGAGCATGGTCTCCGGGTGTCCCGTCGTGGTCGACTCCAGCAAACACGCCTCGTTGGCGTTCTGCCTGGCCGTCGGCGGGGTCGACCTGCATGTGGTGCAGGTCGTGCGCGATCCGCGGGCCGTCGCCCATTCCTGGTGCCGCAGGGTCGCGAGGCCCGAGGACGGCAGCCTGATGACACGCTGGGCGCCGGCACGCACCTCCGTGCACTGGGGGGTGGAGCACCTCGCCCTCGAACTACTCGCCCGGTGTGGGGTGCCGGTGACCCGCGTGCGCTACGAAGACCTGCTCGACGCCCCTCGCGACACGGTGAGCGGCCTCGCCACAGCCCTCGGTCTGCCCCGCAGGCTGGATTTCCTTGACGACTCCGAGCCCCGCCTGTCGGTGCGCCTGTCGGTGGCCCACACCGCCTCAGGCAATCCCATGCGCTTCACCGTCGGCCGCCTGCCGCTCACGCGCGACGACCGATGGCGCACCGGCCTGTTAGACCGCCACCGCCGCACGGTGACCGCGCTGACGTGGCCGCTGATGGCCCGCTACGGCTATGTCGAGGATGCGGCATGAGCCTTTCCGCGGGGGTGGTGATCCCTACGGTGGGCGACCGTCCCGACCAGCTCACCCGGGCTTTGCGGTCCGTGCTTGACCAGGTCTATCCGGGCCGGGTCGAGGTGATCGTGGTCGTCGACGGCGGCGAGGTTTCCACAGTCGCCCGGCACGTGGCCGACGTGATCGCGCCGTCCTGTCCGGCTGCGCCGTACTCCGCGGGTTCGGCTGTGGGGGTGGCGTGCCCGGCCGGGCTCGTGCGTGTGCTGCCCAATCGGCGGGGGGCGGGTGTGGCCGGCGCTCGCAATACGGGCATCGCGGCGTTGTCCACCGAGCTTGTGGCGTTCTGCGACGACGACGACGAGTGGCTGCCCGGCAAACTGAGCGCACAGGTGTTGGCGTTGACCGCCCGGGAGGGGGCGGAGTTCGTGAGTTGTGCCATCGAGGTGGTTTACGGCTCACGCAGGGTTCCCCGCCTGGCCGGCACGGCGAACGTCACCGCAGGCGACCTGGCGCGGTCGCGCATGATGATGGTGCACTCTTCGACGTTCGTGTTCCGGAGGGGTGCCCTGTGGGTGGATGAGAGCGCTCCCGCCGCCCAGAACGAAGACTGGGACCTCGCCCTTCGCGCCGCCAAACGGCGGAACATCGTGCATGTGGACACACCGCTTGTGCGGGTCCACTGGGGCACGTCGCACTATGTGGCGCGATGGGCCGATCGCATCGCCGGGCTTGAGTGGATGCTCGCCCGGCATCCAGAACTGGCCGTAGATCCGCGCGGCGCGGCGCGGATCTACGGTCAGCTCGCCTTCCACCACGCGGCCCTCGGTCACCGCCGCGCGGCCGGCAGGTGGGCCTGGCGGGCCTTCACCACCCGTAGGGGTGAGCCGAGAGCACCGATAGCACTCGCGGTGGCGGCACGCCTGATCCCGGCACGGGTCGTACTCAACCTGCTCCACACCTGCGGGCGTGGGATCTGATGGTGCATCCGGGTTTGGTCTCTGGGCGGCCTCTCGCGGAGGGAACGCGGCGTGACTGTCCACAGCCTGGGGATGCCGGGCGGCTGGTGGGCCTGTGGGGCGTTCTTCAGCTGTTCCGCATCTGTGGGAGTGGTGTGTGATGCGGCCACTGCGGTCCGCGCACGTGCGTCTTGATCCGGGTCTGGTGCCTAAGCAGCGTCCGTCCGAGGACGCGCAGCGTTCCTGCCCGCAGCCTGTGGAAGTCAGGCGGGTGGCGGTGGCGGGTCTGTGGGTGGACGCCCTTACGGAGCGGCAGGTGGTCGCGCGGGTCATGGAGGCGTTGGAGGCCGGGCGGGGTGGCCACATCGTGACGCCCAACGTCGACATCTGCCGGGCCGCGGCACGGGACACGGGTGCGCGGGAGGTGGTGGCGTCGGCGGACGTCGTGGTGGCCGACGGCATGCCGCTGGTGTGGGCGAGCAAACTGCTGGGCACCCCGCTGCCCGAGCGGGTGACGGGGGCCGATCTCCTGTGGTCGTTGTCCGAGGCCGCGGCCGCCCACGGGATGCCTGTCTACCTCCTTGGCGGTCCGGAGGGGGTGGCCGCGCGTGCGGCGGAGGTGCTGCGGGAGCGGGTGCCGGGGGTGCGGGTGGCGGGGGTGGCGGCTCCGCCGTATGGGTTCGAGCGTTCCGCGGGTGGAGTGGCGGAGGTGCGGGAGGCTTTGACGGCTGCCGGGCCGCGAGTGGTGTTCGTGGGGTTGGGGTTCCCCAAGCAGGACCGGCTGATCGCCGAGCTGCGACCGCACATGCCGGGTGTCTGGTTTATGGGGTGCGGGGCGGCGATCACGTTCGCCGCGGGGGTTGTACGGCGGGCGCCGGAATGGATGCGCCGGGCTGGGTTGGAGTGGTTGTTCCGGCTGCTCAGCGAGCCGGGGCGGCTGGCGCGGCGCTACCTGGTGGATGATCTGCCGTTCGCCGCCCGCCTGATGGTGACGTGCCTGCTGCGGCGCGGCTTCACGAGGTAGAAGTCGTTTAGGGGACCTCTCGGGTCAGAGAGTTGCGCCACAGGAGAGCGAACGAGATCAGGTAAAGGCTGATGGGTGTGATCAGGCCGTCGTAGATGAACATGTAGAAGAGCACCAGGATCATGACAAGGACGCCGGCCAGGCCGATCGGGCTGCGGTCCTTCCAATAGCGGCGGATCGCCCCAAGGAAGAAGACGATGTAGAGAGCCGCCCCGCTGAACCCCTGCGCGATCATCAGATGCCAGAGTTGCCCGTCGCTGCCCATCGGCGGATGCCCGCACGCCGCACACCACGAGGTCTTGCCCGTCGTGATGGAACGGCGGCCCCCTTCGGCGTTGCGGGTGTTGCCATATCCGATGACCGGTGAATGCGCCGCCGCCGCGATGGTGGAGGAGATGGTGAACGCACGGATGTTGTTGCTATGCGGCTTGTCCAGGCGGTTGGTGACCACGTTGTGCAGCGGCGTCAGGAGAAACACCAGCACCCCGCAGACGGCCAACCCGCACAACACCACCCGCGCCCGGCCCCGCAACCGGACAGCCAGGTAGGCCACACTCAGGCCGAGACCGATCCACAGGCCACGATTGAGCGAGTAGACCACCGGGATGGCGGCCAGCGCCAGCACGCCCAACGCCAGGGCTTTCCGCCGGGCTCCGCCGTACGCCCACCAACCCACCACGAACCAGACCAGCAGCACCGACAGATTGCCACCCCAGGCGTTGGCCCACTCGAACGGCGCCTCGGGTCTCGGCAGTGCATATCCGAGCACCCACTGGGTTTGTGCGGCGGTCGGGTGGATCAAATTGCGGACGAATGAGTTGTCGCTGATCCAGTGCGGCAGTACGAGCTCCACCGGTGAGGTGAACTCGAACCACGGGGCGGCGACGCCGAGCAGGCCGCCGGCCACCGTCGTGATGAAGAGTGCTCCCATCCATCGGACGAGGGTGGCCTGAGGGAGTTCACGTTCGCTGAGGTTGCCCAGGTAAAGCACGGTGATCAGGGCCGATACGTAGAGCAGCAGACGCATCGTGTAGCCGATGAAGCGACCTGGCCCGATCTCCACATAAGCGCCAGGAGGCGTTTCGGCCAGCATGACCGCCGATATGGCGTAGCAGGCGAGGAACAGGAGCCACCAGCCGAACCCCGGCGGCAACCGGAGCGGTCGCCGCCGCCACAACGCCACCGCCATCGGGACCGCCACCACGATCGCCGACAGCCCGCCGAAGCCCAGCGCCCACCACAGGGGATAACCGACCAGCAGCGCACAGGCGGGCCAAGCCGCTATCCACGGAGATTTCACGACACGCTCCTGTCGTCGGCCGAGGCCAGGAGCGGGAGGGTGCGGTACGGCGGAGGCGAGGTTGTTCGGGGTGGTGAGAAGGGCGTCGTCGGGTATGGCAGGAGCGGTGTCATTTGTTATACGCGCGCTTTGGGGATCTTCTCGTTGTGGTGGACCGGGCGGGCCCAGTCGGTTGCGGCCCGTGAGGTGCGCACCGGGGGGCGGGAGGCGAGCAGGTCGGCGCCGATCAGAACGGTGCCGATCACGGTCACTTTGTGGCGGGTCAGGTGGCGCGTCGCGGCAGTGACGTCGGTGGAGCGGGTTACGTGTTGGGTCACCAGCAGGACCGCCGCGTCCGCGCGGGCGAGGTCGCCCACGTCGCTGCCCCCGAGCACGGAGAGCGGAGCCGAGCGGCCGAGGGCCTCGGCGAGGGAGTCGACCAAGGGGGCTGGGGCTGGGGCCCGCGGCGGCGTGTAGAGCAGGATGTGGCCGCTTGGGCATGCGGCCACCAGCCACGAGGCCAGCTCGCTCATCGGACCGGCCGGGAAGCCCGCGAGTGCTCCAGAGACCGGCCCGGCGCCGAGGATGTCAGGGCTCGGCCCAGGGCGGCCGGTGAAGGACGTCAGGACCGGGAGTGAGGTCAGCCGTTCGACGTCGGCGGCACTTCGCAGCCGGGTGTCGAGCCGGTCGCGGAGGGTGGCCGCCGCGGCGCCGGTCAGCAGGCCGATCATGAGCCCGCTGCCCAGGTTGAGCGGGAGACTGGGGAAACTCGGGGCTTCGGGAACGCTCGCACCGCCGATCAGCTTGCCCGGTGTGACCACGACCGTCTTCAGTTCGTCGTAGCGCAGGGTCACCGCCCTCAACTGCCGCGACCGGGTGGCCTGCTCCCCGGTGGCGAGGCTGTGCTCCGCCGAACCGCGGGGGATATCCGCCAAGGCGGTCGCGCCTCTGGCGAGGCTGCCCAGGACCTGCCGGCGTTTGCTCATAAGAGCCTTGAGCTGGGCGTTGAGCGTCTCGGTGGCGGTCGCGGCCCGATGGGAGAGATAAGCCTGGGCGAAGGCGTTGGCCTGGGCGGCCGCCGTCTCGGGCCATGGGGTGGTGGCGGAGATGGACAACACGGCGGAGTTGGGCGGGACGGACACGTCGATCAGTGGCGGCTCGCTCGCGTGACCGGCTGTACCGAGGGTGCGCATGGCTTGCTCGGTGACCACGGTCGACTGTGCGATCTGGGATTCGGTGTCGAGGTTGAGCGGTTCGCGCTGGCGGTTGGAGAGCTGGTTGAACTGGTCTTGCACACCGGTCGGGGTGACGAGGACCTGCGCGGTCGCGGTGAAGGCGGGGGTGGCGAATCGTGTGATCGCGACACCGCCGGTGAAGCCGGCGGCCAGGCACAGTAAAAGGATCGCCCATCGCCTGCGGAGCAGGCCCAGACAGTCGCTGAGAGCGTCGGAGGAAGTGCGTGTGGCGATGTCCTGCGGTAGGCGCATGAAGGTGAAATCCCTCTCGGCCGGGCGAGCGCTGGACTCTCCAGTACGACGCTTTACTTTGCGGGCTCGTTAACTATATGACCCTTTCCTGATGTGGGCTGGGACTAACGGAAACTTCTATCGTATTAGTCAGTCTCAGAGAAATCCATAAAACCGATTAAGTGCATGCTTGTCCATGGATTATATGTAGGCGGCGATATTTCCGATCTGTGATTGTGGAACCTTCAGTCCCGCCCGGGGCGTATGCCGTACAGGCGGCGGATGTGGAGCAGCGGCAGCACGTTCTTCACCAGCATCCCGCCCGCCCAGCCAAGTGCGGCGCCGAGGGCATGGTGGGTTGGGACAAGTAAAAGGTCCAGCATGACCGTTGTGGCGAGGGCAAGAAGAAGATTGACCATGCTTGAGGTGGTATGCCCTGCGGATATCAGCACGATATCCGCCATGCCACAGGCGGTGGCCAGCATCATCGTGATGGCGAGTACATAGGCGACAGATGTCCCCATTGTGTAATCCGGCCCGAATAGGCGAAGCATATGCGGAGCGAAAGCCGCATATCCCAGCCAGATCGGCCAGGTCAGCAACACGAGCCATCGGGTGCACCTCTGATAGATCGCCCGTGCTTCTGGCAGGTCGCCGCCCGCGAGTGCACGTGCGAGCCTCGGCTGAGCGGCCTGCGCCAGCCCGCGTCCCGCGAGTTGTCCCACGACCTTGAAGCGTGTCGCCGCCGTATAGATCGCCGCCTCCACCGGCCCCGCCAATGCCGCCACGATCGTGATGTCGACGCGCTGGAAGATCGCCTGAGCCGCGTTCGCCACCGCGCGTGGCCCTGTGTGCCGCCACATCTCACGCATGGCCTGCCGTCGTAGCTCGCGCCGGACTCCAACGAATCCGGATTTGCGCCTGACAAGCACCACCCCTGCCAGAGCCACAACGACGTACGGCACAGCCCAGGCGGCCGGGAGCCACGCCGCCTGGCCGTTCGCCGCGGCCATAGACGCCAGGGCCACCTGACCGAAGGGCAGGGCCAGGCCCTCGAGCAGCACTGTCGCGCCCGTCGTCCCCCACCCTCTGGTGGCGGCGACCAGAATGTCGGCACACACGACGAACGGAAGGACAAGTGCGAAGATCGTGAAGTGCGGCGCCGCATGGACGACCGCCAAGGTCAACGGCACAGTGACACAGCAGGACAACACCAACGGCGGGAGCAGAGCTGCCTGCAGATGCGCCGCTTGTAGGTGGGGTGCCGGATAAGTCGCTCGACAGGCAGTGCCGACCTGGTTGCCCGGCACGGAGTCGGCCGGCGTGAGCACGTCAGCGCCGAGCGCTTCCCCGGACGGTGCACCCGATTGACGCGGCACCCCCGTCGACCGTATGGCCAGGAAATGCACCACCCCAGGGCCCGCGTCCAGTTTGAGGATCTCGGCCACCGTGAGGGTGATCGCCACAGCGGTGAAATATTTCCCGGCCTCCGCCGGGCTGAAGCCGCGGGTCGTCACCACGACCATCACGAACTGCGCGAGCCCATTCGCACCCGCCCCCAGCAACCCTGCCGCGCCGGCGAGCGTCAACCCGCCTCGCTCCGGGGCACCGGGGTCGATCTGGCGGTTGCCGTATAGTCGCGGCGACCATCTCATCCGCGCCACGAAGGGGGCGCCCCCAGCCATGGGGTGAGCTGTGCATCCCACTGCTCGAAATGCTCGTAGAGAGAGTCACGCAGGGAAGCGGGCAACTCCGCACGTCTCGGTCGTGCGTTATGCCGGGCGAACACCGGTGGGCATCCGAAATGGGGGAGTCCGAGGAAGGCGAGCACCCTGTCGTAGGTGGACTCGGGGTCGGCGAAGAACCGATGGCTGTCGATGACCAGCACGCGGTCGCGGCCGATCAAGGGCTCAAGCCGCGCCAGCTGCTGCGCGTAGCACCCGCGCGCAAGGTAGGCGTGGTGCCGGTGGGAGTGGCTGCTGGAGTGGGGCGAGGCGCGGAGGTGCTCCGTCGTGCCGGCGAGCCGCTTGGGCTCCAGCGCCACCGCGCGCTCGAAGGACGGCTCGGTCTCGAAGCCCCTCGCCAGCTCGTGCGCGTGGGCCGATTGTGCGCGTTCGACCGGGTCCCGGACGAGGACGAGCATCTTGACCCCCGGCACCTCCCAGGCGATGCGGTCGGCGGCCAGTGGGTGGAAGAGGTAGTAGGGCGAGGACTCAAACGCCTGCGGGCGTATGCCGTATCTCCGCTGAAGTCTGGCTGCCGTGGTCGTCAGCGGGAAATGCGCGCGATACCAGCTCAACCCCTTGTCGTAGTGCATGTCGAAGTAGTGCACGCCTTTGTGTAAGACGGGTTTGAGGATCAGCGGATGTTGCGCCAGAGCCCGATAGAGGGAGGTGGTGCCGCACCGCTGAGCACCGGCGATCACGAATGACGGCAACATCCGCTGACCGGAGGTGAGCCGTCCCACGGCAAGTGAGACGGCGTGCAGCGAACGCTTCAGAGATCTCACAGATAGCCCTCCTGCCGGTCCACGAGCGGGGTGAGCCAGCTTTGCGGCGGTCCAAGCGGCTCGTAACCTTCGTCGGCGTGCCGCCGGGCAAGGGTGATGAGGTAGTGCAGGGCGGTGTTCCTGGCCTCGGAGGCGGTCACGTCGTATGGCGCGAGCACGCGCACCGCCTGAACCAGCACGGACTCGGCCGCCACCTGGGGAGGCATGCGCTGGAGGGCACGCTGGAAGAAGTGATGCAGCTCGTCGACGCCGAGCGGCACGTCGGTGTCGAAACGTTCCCAATCCCAGACGAGCAGCCGCCCGTCCGGGCCCGCCGCGAAGTTCCACGGGGAGAAGTCGCCGTGCCATGACCAGCCCGCACCACGAAGTCGCCCGACCTCCGCGATCTCCTTGACGGCGCGCACACGCAGGGCTGTGCCCGGCCGGGAACGGAACCTGCGGACGGGGAGAGGGGACAGGGCGAGCACCTCAAGGCCGCGCCAGGTGCCGTGGTAGAGCACTGAGGGGACCGTCACGGCGGAGAGCGTGGCGTAACTCAGCATGTGCAGGGTGGTGGCCTCGGCGCGCACAAGCTCCGCCGTCAGGGCCGTGTCGCCGATCTTGACGAAGGCGATGCGGCTGCCATGCCCGTCGTAGACCTCAAGGACAGGCTTGCGGTTGGCCCGCCGCGCCGACCGCACGTGGAAATCGATGCGCACCGATGTGCCGAGCACCTCCGCGAGATGGCTCGCGATCGTGTCGTCCCCGACCGGAATGCCGGTCGGCCTGCCGAACGGCAGGTGCCACCAGCGGCGGGGCACAAGCCGCCGGGGGACCGAGGAATGAGGCAGGAGCGTGTGCGGGTGGTTGGGGCCCGGCTCCGGGAAAAGCAGGTCGAGCGTCTGTGAAAGATAGGAAAGGCGGCTATGTGCGTCGTTCATGCGTATCTATCCTCGCGCTGCGAAATCACGCCATGAGAGGGGCGAACAAGGTCAGGTGGAGGTGGGCCGGGCCATTGCGGCTCAATTTATAAGGCAAGTCGGAGATCAGTGCGAGGACACAGGTAATCCCATATTGGTTGTCCCGGTAGGGGTGGATTGCGCTTGATCCCTCTCGGCCGATCGGGCGAGGGGCACATTCAAGCGCCATGCCTTACGTTGTGGGATGGCTCAACTATAAGGCCCGGGCCGATAGTCGTCTGCGACTTGGGTCTATTGTGGAGCGAAATCACGGCAAGAGTGTTCTACTCTCGGGGTAAATAGCTGGATTTTATGCAGGAGTCAGCGATAAAGCGGTTTTCCGTGTGAGATATCCACGTGTGCACGCAGATCTCCAGGGCATGGAGATACCTCCGCACTCATCCAGACGCGTACGGCATAGCCGACTTGTGCAAGGTTCCGTGGTCGGGGACGTGGGACGGACAGCGGTCACCGCAGGCCGTCGTCCCTGCCCCGTGAGCTGGGGAGTGCTTCTCCGTGACGGGCGCGGGCGCGGGGATCGCGGGTGAGGGAATGGACGGTTATCCGAATTGAGGGCACCGTTCATATAATTATCGGAGGTGTTCTCGCGGGGCGCCGCGGGTGCGCCAAGAATACCGGCCCTGCGGCCTGGAGGAAAATCAGTCGGCGTCGATGGATCTGCACTCGTAGAATGAGCCGATCGGGGGTGCGGAACAACCCAACAATAACTGATTCCGATATGTGCTCTCCGGGGGAACTTTCGCCGTCATCGCCACCTTTAAACGGTTAGGAGATCCGGCCTGCCCGCACAACGGCAAGATGAATTCCAAGAGAAGGTGACCCCGAAGTCGGTGACGCGGGACCGTCCGCTGGTGGCATGGTAGGACGTCGAGAAAGCGCGCAACGCAGCTGAGGGGAGCTGGGGCGGATGTTTCCATCGGGGTGGAAATCAATAATATCAACATCTATTCATTCATCCGTGACTAAAGCCTCACGGCCGACATCACGCCCGACGCCCCGGCGACCGACAACCGCCAAATCCCTCAAACAATCCCGGCAGGTCGCCGCGCTCGGTGTTCTCGGAGCCGTTGTGCTCGGCGGTTGCGGCGGAGGCGGCGAGGCTGCCATGCCGCCGTCGGCCGCGTCCCCGTCCACCCCCTCCCGGATTGTGCGGTCGCCCGCGGCGACGCCGGGTTGCCAGGTCACCGCCAGGCTCATCCCCTCATGCGGAGCCTGGTGGGGCATCGCTCCGGAGATCTCCGCCGATCGCGGGCCCCGTGCGGCCCTTGCCAGAGCCGAGCGCCGCATGCAGCGCCGGGCCGACATCGTGCACCTTTACCACCACGGGCCGGAGTTGTTCCCCACCGCCGAGGAGATCGCGCTTGCCCGTGATCCGGTGCGCCCTCGCCTCCTTTTCGTCAACTGGAAGCCGTCACTCCGCCACACCTGGGCCGACATCGCCGCCGGCGCGATAGATCGCCGCATCGACCGGCTGGCCGCGCACCTGCGCCGCACCTTTCCGGAGCGTTTCTTCCTCACCATCCACCACGAGCCCGAGAGCGACGTCGCCGCAAGGCCCGGCTCGGGCAAAACCGCCGAGGACTACGCCGCGATGTACCGCCATGTGGTGATGCGCCTCCGCCAGGCCGGGGTGAAGAGCGCGGTGACCGTGATGACCTACATGGGCACCCCCACCTGGGCGGCCAAGCCGTGGTTCGAACGCCTCTACCCCGGAGACGACGTCGTCGACTGGGTGGCCATCGACCCCTATGTCGACAAGCGTGTGCGTGACTTCGACGGGCTGATCAACAGAAAGCACACTAACCTGCCCAACTGGCCGGGCTTCTACCGCTGGATGCAGTGGCGCTTCCCCGGAAAGCCGATCATGATCGCCGAGTGGGGCGTCTTCGAGCGCCACGGCAGCCCCGCACTCAAGGAGCGCTTCTACTCGTCGGTCCGCGCCCAGATTCGCCACTATCCCCAGCTCAAGGCGCTCATCTACTTCGACTCCCGGCGCGCTCCCCGCGGCGACACCCGCTTCGACACCACCCGCCGCGGCGGCCGGGCCTTCAGCGACCTGGCCCGCGATCCATACTTCGCCCTCACCTCGCTGCCCTCCCCAACCCCGTCCCCGACCCGGCGCCTGAGCTGATGTCCGGGTTACGCAGGCTTCCGCCGTAGTCGGTGCCACGGGTGTTCCGAAGGCGGGTGCGGCAAAGCCCGCACAGCCGAGCCCGGCCTCAAAGACCGCGACCCAAGGTCCCTCACGGTGCGGGGTCGAGCTCCGGTGTGGGGTCGGCCTGGCGCGAGCGGGCGCGCTTGCGGACCGGCGGCCAGGCGATCGCGGCGGTCGCGACGGTGGCGGCGAGGATCCACAAGGTGGCCGCGTTGCCGACGCCAAGGAGCTTGAGCGCTGAGGCGAGCAACACAACCGCCAGCATGGCCCGGATGGCCCCCGCGGGAGCCCACGCCGAGACACGAGCCCCCAGATAGACCCCGGGAATGGACCCGATGAGCAGAGACGCCGTGACGTCGAGGTGGAAGTCCCCGAAGAGGAGGTGGCCGATCGCGGCCGAGCTGACGAGCGGCACGGCTTGGACAAGGTCGGTGCCGACGAGTTGGTTGGCCTTGAGCATGGGATAGAGGGCGAGGAGAGCCACGATGATGAGTGAGCCCGAGCCCACCGAGGAGATGCCCACCACCAGGCCCCCGACCATACCGACCAGTACAGTCGGAATCGGGCGCACGGTGATGTCGCTCACCTCGGCCCCGGTCACCCGCCCTTCTTCCCGCAAGGTCATCCACGCCTTGGTCACAAGGCCGATGACGGCGAGGAGGAGTGCGATCCCGAGTGCGGTCTTGACCGCCTGCTGCACCTGGGCGCCGTCGCCGAAGGCGCGGGCCACGAACACCCCGCAGAAGGCGGTGGGCACCGATCCCGCGCACAACCAGCCGACCAGCCGCATGTTGACGGTGCCGCGCCGCATGTGCACGAAGCCGCCGACGGGCTTCATGACGGCGGACGCGACGAGGTCGCTGGAGACGGCGGCGAGCGGCGGCACGTTGAAGAACAACATCATCATCGGCGTCATCAGCGCCCCGCCGCCCATGCCGGTGAGGCCGACGACGACGGCGACGAAGAACGATCCGATGATCAGTGGGATGTCGATCATCTGATCCACCCGCCGCCGACGAGGAGGTCGAGCACCCGCTCGACGGCCTTGTCGACCGGCAGGCCGGTCGTGTCGATCACCAGGTCGGCGTCGTCCGGCTCCTCATAGGGATCGGAGATGCCGGTGAACTCCGGAATCAGCCCGGCTCTGGCCTTGGCGTAGAGGCCCTTGCGGTCGCGCCGTTCGCATTCGGCGAGGGGGGTGGCGACGTGCACAAGCACGAAGTCGGCCCCCACCTCCTCCACCATGTGCCGCACCTCGGCGCGGGTGGCGGCATATGGCGCGATGGGCGCGCAGACGGCGAGCCCGCCGTGGCGGGCGATCTCGGCGGCCACGAAGCCGATGCGCCGGATGTTGAGGTCGCGGTCGGCCTTTCCGAAGGTGAGTCCCGCCGACAGCAGGCGGCGCACCACGTCGCCGTCGAGGTAGGTGAGGGCGCGCCCGCCGCGTTCCAGCAGCGCGTCGCGCAGGCCGCGGGCGATCGTGGACTTGCCGGAGCCGGAAAGGCCGGTGAAGAAGACCACGAGTCCCCGCCGGTGGGGCGGGCCGGGCAGGGTGACGGGTTCGGGGCCGGCCATGTGCTCGGCCGCGCCGTACGCCTCGGCGATGTGCTCGCGCAGCTCCAGATCGACGGAGAGCTCCCGCGGGGCGAGCGGCACCACGGCCACCTGAGTGCCGTCGGGGAGCTTCTCCTTGGCGGCGAGCGCGGCGCGCACGACGGCGGGCCCGCTTTCGCCGAAGGCGAGGGGGAGGAGCAGGATGGTGGCTGAGAGTTCCTCGGCGGTCGCGGTGATCTCGGTGAGGTCGTCGAGGGGGCCGCGCATGGTGACGGCGAGCACGGTGTGCCCGGCGAGGATGCTCCGCATCCTGGCGGGAGGTGTGCGCAGCCGGGCGAAGGGGCCGTGTTCGGCGCTGCCCGCCGCCTCGACGGGCCCGGCGACGGTGCCGTCGCCGGCGCGTTCGGTCACGGTGAGCACGGCGAGAGCCGCGCCCTCTGGGTCACGCAGCGTGACCTGGTCGCCGGGTGCCGCGGGGTGCTCGCCGGGGAGCGTCAGGGTGATCGGGGCCGGCCAGGGGGTGCCGTCGGCCAGGCGGCCGCGCTCATGCACGCTGTCGACGTCGGCCGGGCCGAGGAAACCGGTCAGCGGGTGCAGCGCGCCGGCGAGCAGCAGCTCAAGGTCGGCGAGCTCCCGAGGGTCGGGGGTCCACTCCAGGTGCGCCGTCATCTGCTCCCACATTTCCGATCGACTAAGTCGGATATGCCACTTTACATGAGGGTGGGGCGGTGATTTAAGCCCGCATGTGCCATCTCAGATGAGACGGGCGAAGTGGTCTTGCGGTTTGCGGATCACCATCACGATCTCGTCATGTTCGAGCGAGAGCCGCCCCCGTGACAACTTATGCGCCAGCAGGCACATGGCCCGCGCGGTGCCGGCCCGCCTGCCGTGCAGGGCGGGGCCGCCGACGGCGGTGAGTTCGTCGGTGACCAGCAGGCCGCGGGTCAGGCAGTAGGTGCGCATGCCCTCACGGGCGGTGATCGGCTCGTAGACCGCCGGCAGCGGCCCCACCGCCCCCTTGGGCGCGAACCTCGGCCACAGCAGCCGCCGCAGCCAGAAGGGCGCGACCCGGGCGCAGAACCCGTAGGCCGAGTCGCGGTCGCGCATGCGCACGAAGATCAGGCCTCCCGGGCGCAAGCCGTTCAGTATGCGGTCGAGGACCAGTTCGGTGTGGTGGATGCGCTCTAGCAGGAAGGCCGCGTGCACGATGTCGAACGAGCGCGGCGGGATAGGCACTGAGCGCAGGTCGCCGAGGGCCCAGTGCGCCAGGTTCTCGTCGGCGGCGATCCGCTCCCGCAGGGGAGGGTGGTCCTCGTCGACGCCGCTCACGCGGTCTTCGGCGCGCTCGGAGAGGGATTGTCCGTGCCCGCCCAGCCCGGCCACGAGGATGTCGAGCCGTCTGCCTAGCTGCTCTGTGCGGTGTTCGCGCAAGCGCTGCCGGAAAATTTCGCCTTTGGCGGCGATCGACCAAACCTCAGACATGTGACCCAGCGTAGTCAGACATGCGCGATCGGTAGTGGATATCGCGCATGGGTCCTCGCGAGGGAGGGCTCTGGTGCAAGTAGCCTTGGGGAGTACCCCGGCGATGTTCGTGTTCCGGGGTCTTCGTTGTCGCCGTCGTGGGGCTGTGGGCGTTTCAAAATGACCCTTTCCGGACTTCTTACACCTGTCGTGGCCGATGCGGGGTTGGGGCCCCTGCTCGAAGCCGTGCGCGCCGGTGATGGCACCGATGTCGCGCTGGTGGCGCCCGCCTCTCTGCGGCCCTTCGCCGTGGCCGCGCTGTCCCGGCACGGCGGTGCGGCCGGCCCTCGCCCCGTGCTCGCCGTGACCGCGACCGGCAGGGAGGCCGAGGACCTCGTCGCCGGGCTCACCGACCTGCTCGACCCGGGCACCGTCGCGGTCTTCCCCGCGTGGGAGACGCTGCCGCACGAGCGGCTGTCGCCGCGCAGCGACACCGTCGGCCAGCGCCTCGCGGTGCTGCGCCGCCTCGCCCACCCGATTGAGGGCGACGCCACGGCCGGGCCGCTGCATGTGGTGGTGGCCCCGGTGCGCGCGTTGCTCCAGCCCATCGTCGCCGGGCTCGGCGACCTGCACCCGGTGCGTCTGCGGGCCGGCGATGACGCCGACCTCGACGATGTCGTGTCGCGCCTCGTGGTCAACGGCTACCACCGCGTCGACATGGTGGAAAAGCGCGGTGAGGTCGCCGTGCGCGGCGGCCTGCTCGACGTGTTCCCGCCCACGGAGGAGCACCCGCTGCGCCTTGAGTTCTGGGGCGACTCCATCGAGGAGGTCCGCTGGTTCAAGGTGGCCGACCAGCGGTCACTCGAGGTCGCCGCCGACGGCCTGTTCGCCGCGCCCTGCCGCGAGCTGCTCCTCACCGACGACGTGCGCCGGCGCGCACGAGAGCTGGCCGAGGCCCACCCGGCGCTGGCGGAGATCCTCGACCAGCTCGCCGACGGTGTGCCGGTGGAGGGCATGGAGGCGTTCGCCCCTGTCCTCGCCGGCGAGATGGACCTGCTGATCGACCACCTGCCCGCAGGGGCCGCGGTGTTCGTGTGCGACCCCGAGCGCATCCGCGGCCGGGCCGAGGAGCTGGTGCGCACGAGCCAGGAGTTCCTGGAGGCGTCGTGGATCAACGCGGCGGCCGGCGGCGCCGCCCCGATCGACCTCGGCGCGGCGGCGTTCCGCTCGCTTGAGGAGGTCCGCGAGCACGCCGGGGCGCTCGGCCAGCCGTGGTGGACGATCGCGCCGTTCGCCGACCTCGCCGAGGGGCTGCGGCTCAAGGCCCACGAGGCCGAGTCCTACCGCGGCGACACCCAGCGCGCGCTCGGCGACATCAAGGGCTGGCTCGGCGACGGCCGGGCGATCGTGCTGCTCAGTGAGGGCCCCGGCCCGGCCGAGCGCATGGTGGAGCTGCTTAAGGGCGTCGACGTGCCGGCGCGGCTGGTGCCCGAGCTCGACGTGGCCCCGGGCGCGAGGGTCGTGCACGTCACGCGGGGCCGCCTTGAGCACGGTTTCGTCACCGGCTCGCTGGCCGTGCTGACCCACCTCGACCTCGTCGGCCAGAAGGCCTCGACGAAGGACATGCGCCGCCTGCCCGCGCGGCGGCGCAACGTGGTCGACCCGCTCCAGCTCAAGGTGGGCGACCACGTCGTGCACGAGCAGCACGGCGTGGGCCGCTACATCGAGATGGCGCAGCGCACAGTGCAGGGCGCCACCCGCGAATACCTCGTGATCGAATACGCCAAGGGCGACAGGCTCTACGTGCCGACCGACACACTCGACGAGGTCACCCGCTATGTCGGCGGCGAGGCCCCGACGCTCAACCGCATGGGCGGTGCCGACTGGGCGAAGGCCAAGTCGCGGGCGAAGAAGGCGGTCAAGGAGATCGCCGGGGAGCTCATCCGGCTCTACAGCGCCCGCATGGCCTCCCCCGGCCACCCCTTCGGGGCCGACACCCCTTGGCAGCGCGAGATGGAGGACGCCTTCCCCTACGCCGAGACCGGCGATCAGCTCGCCGCCATCGACGAGGTCAAGCAGGACATGGAGCGTGCCGTCCCGATGGACCGCCTGGTCTGCGGCGACGTCGGCTACGGCAAGACCGAGATCGCGGTGCGGGCGGCGTTCAAGGCGGTGCAGGACGGCAAGCAGGTGGCGGTGCTGGTGCCGACGACGCTGCTTGTGCAGCAGCACATGTCCACGTTCGGCGAGCGGTTCGCGAGTTTCCCGGTCACCGTCAAGGCCGTGTCCCGGTTCCAGACCGACGCCGAGGTGAAGGAGACCCTGGAGGGGCTGCGCGCCGGTGCGGTCGACGCGGTCATCGGCACCCACCGTCTGCTCTCGCCGGAGGTCCGCTTCCGCGACCTCGGGCTCATCATCATCGACGAGGAGCAGCGGTTCGGCGTCGAGCACAAGGAGGCCATGAAGCACCTGCGCACGCAGGTCGACGTGCTCGCCATGTCGGCGACGCCGATCCCGCGCACGCTGGAGATGGGCCTGACCGGCATCCGGGAGATGTCGACGATCCTCACCCCGCCCGAGGAGCGGCACCCGATCCTCACCTTCGTCGGCCCCTACGACGAGAAGCAGATCTCCGCCGCGGTGCGCCGCGAGCTGATGCGGGACGGCCAGGTGTTCTTCGTCCACAACCGGGTGGCCTCGATCAACAAGGTGGCGGCCAGGCTCGCCGAGCTGGTGCCCGAGGCCAAGATCGCCGTGGCGCACGGCCGCATGAACGAAAACCAGCTTGAGAAGATCATGGTGGACTTCTGGGAGCGCGAGTTCGACGTGCTCGTGTCCACCACGATCGTCGAGTCGGGCCTCGACGTGCCCAACGCCAACACGCTGATCGTGGACCGCGCCGACAATTACGGCCTGTCCCAGCTCCACCAGCTTCGCGGCCGCGTGGGCCGCGGCCGGGAGCGCGGCTATGCCTACTTCCTCTACCCGCCGGAGAAGCCGCTCACCGAGACGGCCCACGAGCGCCTCGCCACGATCGCCCAGCACACCGAGATGGGCGCAGGCATGTATGTCGCGATGAAGGACCTGGAGATCCGCGGCGCCGGCAACATCCTCGGGGCCGAGCAGTCGGGCCACATCGCGGGCGTCGGCTTCGATCTCTATGTGCGCATGATGGCCGAGGCCGTGCAGGAGCAGAAGGCCAAGCTCAACGGCGAGGAGGTCGCCGAGGAGCGGCCAGACGTCAAGGTGGAGCTGCCGGTCAACGCCCACATCCCGCACGACTACGTGACCTCCGAGCGGCTGCGCCTGGAGGCCTACCGCCGCATCGCGCTCGTCGCCTCGCAGGACGATCTCGCCGCGGTGCGCGAGGAGCTGACCGACCGCTACGGCAGGCCGCCGGTGCCGGTCGACAATCTGCTGGAGGTCGCGCGTTTCCGGGTGCGGGCCCGCAAGGCGGGACTCACCGATGTCACACTCCAGGGGCAGCAGATCAAGTTCGCCCCGGCGAAGTTGCGCGAGTCTCAGCAGGTGCGGCTCCAGCGGCTCTACAAGAGTGCCCTCTACAAGAGTGCGCTCGACACCCTCCTGGTGCCCGTGCCGAAGACGAAACCGCTGGGCGGACAACCCCTGCGCGACCTGGACCTGCTCAAATGGTGCGGTGATCTGGTCGAGGCCCTCTTCCTCGAACCGATCGTGAAATAGACCGCCTTGATCGGAAGGGAACGTTAGTGAAGTCGATGCGAATCGCTCTGGGGGCCGCGCTGGCCGGGCTGGCGGTTGCGGGCTGCGCTCCGGTGCAGGCCGGCGCCGCCGTGATCGTGGGTGACCAGCGCGTCTCGATGAACGAGCTGACGGACAAGGTCACCGAGTTCGAGGCCGCCGCCGCCAAGGCCGCGCAACAGCCCCAGGTCCCCTCGGTCAAGGACGGCGTCCTGCTGCAGCTCGCGCAGATGAGCCAGTTCTCCCAGGTGCTCAAGAAGGCCGGCGTCTCGGTGACGCCCGGCGAGATCGACGCCTTCATCGGCGCGCAGGGTGGCCCGCAGCAGGTCGAGCAGGTGCTGCTCCAGCGTGTGGTGCCGCCCTCGGAGAACAGGCGTTTCGTCGAGATCTCCCTCGGCGCCAACAAGCTACTCGCGAAATACGGCGGAGGCACCGACGAGGCCGCACTCCAGAAGGGCCAGGCCCAGGTCGCCAAGGACCTTGAGGCAGTCAAGATCACGTTCAACCCGCGTTTCGGCACCCTGGACCCGCAGCGCGGTTTCGTCGACGCCGGCCGCTTCAGCGTCGCGCCCCAGCCGAAGTCCTGATCCATGTCCCTGATCGTCGTCACAACCTCGCCCCGGGTGGCCCCCGGGCTGCTCAGCCACCGGGCGTGGAGCGTGCTGCGCTCGGGCCGGGTGCTCACCGGCTCGGGCGACCATCCGCTCCTGCCCTACCTCGCGGAGGCCGGTGTCGAGGTCGAGGTCGTCGAGCCGCGCCCGGCGGCCCTGCTCGGTGAGGCCGCCGCGGGCGAGGTCGTCTGGCTGGCCATGCCTGAGGGCGAGGAGGACCTGATGCGCGCCGTCGGGCACGCGGCCCTCGCCATGGACGATCCGCCGGCGATCGAGATGCTGCCGGGCTCCTACGACCTTCCGGGGGCGCGGATGCTCGACCTCGTCGGGGTGATGGACCGGCTGCGGCGGGAGTGTCCCTGGGATGCGAAGCAGACGCACGCCTCGCTTGTGCCATACCTCGTCGAGGAGGCATATGAGGTGCTGGAGACGATCGAGGGCGGCGACGAGGCCGAGCTGCGCGAGGAGCTCGGCGACCTGATGTTCCAGGTGGTCTTCCACGCCCGGGTCGCCGCGGAGCGCGACGACGGGTTCGACCTCGACGACGTGGCCGACGTCATCGTGGCCAAGCTGAGACGCCGCCACCCGCACGTGTTCGGCTCGGTCAGCGTGTCCGGCGCCGATGAGGTCGCCGCCAACTGGGACGCGATCAAGGCCGCCGAGCGGGCCGCCAAGGGGCGCGGCTCAGTGCTCGACGGTGTTCCGGCCGGTCAGCCGGCCCTGTCGCTCGCCGCCCAGATGCTTGGCCGCGCCGAGCGCGCGGGGGCGCCCGCAGCTCTGGCGCAGGATGTCGCCCACGGCCTCGGCCATGAGCTTTTCGAGCTTGTACGCCGTGCGCGAGCCGCCGGACTCGACCCAGAAACCGAGCTGCGCGCCGCCGCCCGCGTCTATCGCGAGCGGGTGCGCGAGTGGGAGTCGGGGGAGCCCGAAGCGGGTTGAGGCAGCTCCTCCCGCTCCGCGGGGGAGGGCCGTGGTCCGCCGATCGACGTGCCACCGAAGGCCGATAGGCTGCGGTGGCAAACCGCCCGCCAGGGCCTGGGTCTCCCAGGCTGAGACTGCGACAGGAGCACTCCGTGGCTTCCATCGAGGCCGTTACCGCCCGTGAGATCCTCGACTCCCGAGGCAACCCCACGGTCGAGGTCGAGGTTCTGCTCGACGACCACAGCACCGGCCGTGCCGCCGTGCCGAGTGGTGCTTCCACGGGCCAGTTCGAGGCCGTGGAGCTCCGGGACGGTGACGAGCGCTACGGCGGCAAGGGCGTCGAGAAGGCCGTGCTCGGCGTCACCGACGAGATCGCCGACGAGATCATCGGCCTGGACGCCGAGGAGCAGCGCATCCTCGACCAGATCATGATCGATCTCGACAACACCCCCAACAAGGCGCGTCTCGGCGCCAACGCCATCCTCGGGGTGTCGCTCGCGGTCGCCAAGGCCGCGGCGGAGAGCGCCGACCTGCCGTTGTTCCGCTACCTCGGCGGCCCCAACGCGCACCTGCTGCCCGTGCCGATGATGAACATCCTCAACGGCGGCGCGCACGCCGACAGCAACGTCGACATCCAGGAGTTCATGATCGCGCCGATCGGCGCGACGACGTTCTCCGAGGCCGTGCGCATGGGCACCGAGACCTACCACGCGCTCAAGAGTGTGCTCAAGGGCAAGGGCTATGCCACGGGCCTCGGCGACGAGGGTGGTTTCGCCCCCAGCCTGCCGAGCAACCGCGACGCGCTCGACCTGATCCTCGTCGCGATCGAGAAGGCGGGCTACGTCCCCGGTGAGGACATCGCGCTCGCCCTCGACGTGGCCGCGACCGAGTTCCACAAGGACGGCGTCTACACGATCGACGGCAAGGGCATCGACGCCGACGCGCTGATCGCCTTCTACGCCGACCTGGTCGACTCCTACCCGCTGGTCTCCATCGAGGACCCGCTGGACGAGGACGACTGGACCGGCTGGAAGTCCATCACCTCGGCCCTCGGCGGCAAGGTGCAGATCGTCGGCGACGACCTGTTCGTCACCAACCCCGAGCGGCTCGCGCGCGGCATCGCCGACGGTGCGGCCAACGCGCTGCTGGTCAAGGTCAACCAGATCGGCACGCTCACCGAGACCCTCGACGCCGTCGAGCTGGCTCACCGGTCGGGCTACCGCTGCATGATGAGCCACCGCTCGGGCGAGACCGAGGACACGACGATCGCCGACCTCGCGGTGGCGGTCAACTGCGGCCAGATCAAGACGGGTGCCCCGGCGAGGTCCGACCGCGTGGCGAAATACAACCAGCTGCTGCGCATCGAGGAGCTGCTCGACGACGCGGCGCGTTACGCCGGTCGCGCGGCGTTCCCGCGCTTCCAGCGCTAGCCGCGGCAGCGCCGGTCGCCGTCCCCGGCCCGGCCCGGCCCAAGGTGCTCGCGTGGTTGGATCCCGATCGATTGGGGTGCGCTGCGCGAGTCGCCTTGAAGGTGGGATGTGGTTCGGCGTCTTATATGGGGAGGCGTCTTATATGGGGAGGAGTGCGGCATCTGGCCGCGTGCCAGGGGTCCGCACGGCTTCGCCGTAGACATACACGCCCTCGGGGGAGCACCGCTCCCCCGGGACGGCGGCGGCTGTGAGGGGGCACCGGAGCCATGAGCAAGCGACCGCAGTTGACCGGCCGGGCCGCGGTGCTGGCCCTGGTGGTCTGCGCCATCGCGATGAGCCTGGCCTATCCTGTGCGCGAATACATCGCCCAAAGGCGGCAGATCGCCGAGCTCCAGCAGCAGCGGAACGACGCCCTCAGCGAGCTCAACACCCATGAGCGGCGCAACCTGCAGTTGCAGGACCCGAGCTACCTCAAGCGCGAGGCCAGGCGCAGGCTGCATTATTGCGGGCCCGCGCCGGAGAAGTGCTACGTCGTCCGCGACGACGGCGCGCGGCCGGGACCGGCCGGAGCCGGTCAGGTGCGCGAGATCGAGAAGGCGCCGTGGTATCAAACGCTGTGGGAGTCGATCGAGGCGGCCGACAAGGGCACAGGCCGCAAAGCTCAAACCGGAGAGTCCGAAGGTGGAAGTGGATAGCAAGGACGTGACAGCGGTCGAGCGGCAGCTCGGCCGGCCGCCGCGCGGGCTGCGGGCGGTCGCCCATCGTTGCCCCTGCGGGCTGCCCGACGTGGTCGAGACCTCGCCCCGGCTGCCCGACGGATCGCCGTTCCCCACGCTCTACTACCTCACCTGTCCCAAGGCCGCCTCCGCCATCGGCACCCTCGAAGGATCGGGCCTGATGCGGGAGATGCAGGAGCGCATCGCCGGCGACCCCGAGCTGGCCGCGGCCTATCAGGCCGCCCACGACGACTACATCGCCCGCAGGGACAAGGCCGCCGCCCTTGAGGGCGTCGAGCCGCTGCCCCGCGACATGCAGAGCACCGGAGGCATGCCCACCCGGGTCAAGTGCCTGCACGCGCTGGTCGGGCACGAGCTCGCGGTGCCGGGCGTCAACCCGTTCGGGCGGGAAGCGCTCGACCTGCTGCCGGAGTGGTGGGCGGACGGCCCGTGCGTGTCCGCCGACACCGAATCCGAGCCCGGCCCCTCCTCTTGAAGAGGAGCTTGAGACAGACGACGAAGCCTGGAGGCGACAACGTGAAGCGCGTGGCGGCGATCGACTGCGGCACCAACTCGGTGCGCTTGCTGGTGGCGGACATCGAGGGTGACGGCCTGACCGAGCTCTCCCGGCGCATGGAGATCGTACGGCTCGGCCAGGGCGTCGACCGCACCGGCCGCCTGGCCGCCGAGGCGCTTGACCGCACGTTCACCGCGATGCGCGACTACGCCAAGGTGATCGCCCAGCACGACGCGGAAGCCGTGCGTGTGGTCGCCACCAGCGCGACCCGCGACGCCGCCAACCGCGACGAGTTCGTCGCGGGGGTCAAGGAGATCTTCGGGGTGGAGCCCGAGGTTGTCACCGGGGCCGAGGAGGCACGGCTGTCCTTCGTCGGGGCCACGAAAGATCTGGTCGCGGCCGGGGTTCCCGCGCCTTCGCCGTACCTCGTGGTGGACATCGGCGGCGGGTCCACGGAGTTCGTCGTGGGGGCAGGCGACGTGGACGGCGCGTTGTCGGTGGACATCGGGTGTGTGCGGCTGACCGAGCGCCACCTGAAGGCCGCGGGTGACCCGCCGCCGGCGGAGGCCGTGGCGGCGGTGGCCGCGGACATTGACGCGGCGCTCGACCAGGTCGCCGCGCATGTGCCGGTGGGGGAGGCGCGCACGCTGGTCGGGCTCGCCGGATCGGTCACCACAGTGGCGGGCATCGCCCTTGAGCTGCAGGAATACGACGCCGAGCGGCTGCACCACGCTGTGATCTCGGCGGGCGAGGTGCGCGAGGTCACCGAGCGGCTGATCGCGATGACACACGCGGAGAGGGCCGCGATCTCCGTCATGCACCCCGGCCGGGTCGATGTCATCGGCGCCGGAGCCATGATTCTTAATCAAATCGTGACCAGGTTTGGGTTTGACCGGGTCGTGGTGAGTGAGCATGACATTCTCGACGGGATCGCCTGGTCCCTTGGGTGAAATGTCACGATATGGGAACTTTGTCGCCATGTGTGAGTATTGATCATTAAACCCCTTCCGTGCTTAGGTAATGACGCTTTAAGTGAGGCTTTGCCGTGGGGCCCGGCACAGCAGTGCTGGGGCGGCAACCGTCTCGAAGCAGTTACCTCACGGAACAGGGGATTACATGAAGTCCTCAGCACTGCGGCGTGTATTCGCCCTTGGTGCAGGTGTGACCATGGCTGCGTCCATGGTCGCCGGTGTGCTCTCCGCCCCCGCAGCCGCGGCGAGCGCAAGTGCCAAGAGCAAGCCCATCGTCAAGGTGGGCACGCCGAAAGCATCTCCCAGGAATTACGAGGGCGAGTGCCCTAAGAAGGTCACCTTCTCCTCAACGGTCAAGCTCAAGCTGAAGGGCAAGGCCAAGGTCCAGTACCGCTGGATCTACGACGACGGCAGCAAGAGCGCCGTGCGTTCGTTCACCGCGAGGGGCAAGGGCACCACCAAGTCCTACACCCTCCGCAAGACCGCCAAGTTCACCGGGGACTCCGAGGGCTGGTATGCCCTGCAGGTCGTGGCGCCGCGCAAGGTGACCTCCAAGCGGGGGTACTACAGCGTGACCTGTGAGGCGGACGACCCGGATTACGGTAAGGACCGCGTCGAGGTCAGCCTGTCCGCCGACCAGGGTGGCTACTCCGGTCCGTGTACTCCGACCCAGCCCAAGATCGGTTTCACCGGCACCGTCCGGGTGTACGGCGGGACCGAGTGGGTCACGTACCGCTGGCTCAAGAACGGCGACGTCGTCGACTCGGGCTCGGCCCGCGCGGACGAGTGGACCAAGCTGCAGTACTCCTTCAAGCCGTCCGCCAGCGACAGGGGCTGGGTCTCGCTTGAGGTCGACCACCCGCACTACAAGCGGGTCGTCTCCGACCGCGAGTACTACTCGGTCAAGTGTGAGGGTTCGTCCAACGACGTGTCGGCCAGCGTGAGCGCCCCCGCCGACTACAAGGGCTCCTGCCCGGCGACCCGCACCTTCACCGGCAGCATCACGCACAACGGCTCCGGCAAGGTCTCCTACCAGTGGATCGGCGAGAACTACACCGGTCCGATTCGCGAGCTGGACTTCTCCGGCTGGGGCTCGAGCACCAAGAGCGTCGCCGACGAGCCGGTGAGCACGAGCTCCAACGTGTGGCGCAAGCTGCGTATCCACTCGCCGAAGTACGTCGAGTCGAACGCCGCCACCGCCAAGGTGGAGTGCGAGACGCCTCGCTAAGCTCGCCTGACCCCGGGCCGTGCCCGGCGGGAAAGTGAGTACGGATAGACACGCATGACATGGGATGGGCGGTGCCTTCTGGCGCCGCCCATCTTCGCGTTGGTGGGCCCCGGCCGGTCTTGGCAGGATCGGAGGATGAGCTATGTACTGCCGGGCACCGGCTGGCCCGAGGATCCCGCCTCGCCGAGCACCCCCGTCGCCCGCGACGCGCGGGAGGTGGCCGAGCTGGCCGGCGGCAGCCGTACTCTCGCGGAGTTGACCGCGCGGCAGTCTGTGTGCCGGGCGTGTCCCCGCCTGGTGGAGTGGCGGGAGGAGGTCGCGGACGTCAAGCGGAGGGCCTTCGCCGACGAGGTCTACTGGGGGCGGCCGGTTCCGGGGTGGGGGGAGGAAAATCCGCGCATTCTTCTGGTGGGGCTGGCGCCGGCGGCACATGGGGGTAACCGTACGGGGAGAATTTTCACCGGAGATCGCAGTGGGGACTGGTTGTTCGCCTCCTTGCACCGGGTGGGGCTCGCGGCCCAGGACACCAGCGTGCGGGCGGGGGACGGGCAGCGGCTGATCGGGGCCAGGGTGGCGGCCGCCGTGCGCTGTGCGCCGCCGGCCAACAAGCCCCTGCCGCAGGAGCGTTCCACCTGCGCGCCGTGGCTCCTGCGGGAGCTCGCACTTGTCGCCGGAGGGCTCAAGGTGGTGGTCGCACTGGGGTCTTTCGCCTGGCAGGCGGCATGGGGGGCGCTCAAGGAGGTCGGATACGAGCTGCCGCAGCGGCGGGCGCCGTTCGGGCACGGGGTGGAGGTGGCGGTCACGCGGGGGGCGGAAGAGCTCACGCTGATCGGGTGTTATCACCCAAGCCAGCAGAACACCTTCACCGGGCGTGTCACAGCTCACATGTTGGATGCAATCTTCGCCAGGGCCAGGGATGTTGCGATGTGAAGCGGATCATAGAGGAAAGTTCTGCGATCTTTCTGGGTGAAAGGTCCGACTTGCCTACCGTTTCGAATAAATTTTGCAGAAGTTAATAGGGGGGCGGATTGGCGCCAATGGGCGACCGTCGCGTACGCTTGTGAATGCTTTCACAAGCACTTCAACGGATGGGCATGGCAGTGAACGGCAACGGTAATCACATCCTCATCGTCGGCGGCGGATACGTCGGCCTCTACACGGCATTGAGACTCCAGCGGCGGCTGCGCAAGGAGCTGCGCGATGGAAGTGTGCAGATCACGATCGTCGACCCGCAGTCCTATATGACCTATCAGCCCTTCCTGCCCGAGGCCGCCGCGGGCAACCTCTCGCCCCGCCACGTCGTCGCCCCGCTCCGCCGGGTGCTCCCGCGCGTGCGGATCCTCAACGGCAAGATCACCAAGGTCGACCACGACGCCAAGACCGCCACCTTCGAGCCCATCGAGGGCGAGCCGCGCGACCTCTCCTACGACGTCATCGTGATGGCCGCCGGGTCGGTCTCACGCACCCTGCCCATCCCCGGCCTGACCGACATCGGCATCGGCTTCAAGACCATCGGCGAGGCGATCGGCCTGCGCAACCGGGTGCTGCACCAGATGGACCTCGCCGAGTCCACCGACGACCCCGAGCTGCGCCGCCGCGCCCTCACCTTCGTGGTGGTCGGCGCCGGTTTCGCCGGCGTCGAGGCCCTGGCCGAGCTTGAGGACATGGCCAAGGACTCCACGCGCTACTACAGGAAGATCACGCCCGCGGACCTGCACTGGGTGCTGGTCGAGGCCACCAACCGCGTGCTGCCCGAGGTCGGCCCCGAGATGGGCAAGTGGACCCTCGACCAGCTGCGTGAGCGCGGCATGGACGTGCGCCTGGAGACCCGCCTCGAGTCCTGCGTCGGCGGCGAGGTGCGCCTCTCGGACGGCACGACCTTCGAGGCCGACACCCTCGTCTGGACCGCGGGCGTCAAGCCGAGCACGGTCGTGGCCGACAGCGGCCTGCCCGTCGACGAGCGCGGCCGCGTCAAGACCACGACGCGCCTGACCGTGGCCGGCACCACCGGCGCCTTCGCCGCCGGCGACGCGGCGGGTGTGCCCGACGTGACCAACCCCGGGCAATATTGCGCGCCCAACGCCCAGCACGCGGTGCGCCAGGCCAAGGTGCTCGCCGACAACATCGTCCGCCACCTCAACGGGCAGGAGCTCGTGGAATACCGCCACAAATACGTTGGTTCGGTCGCCGGGCTGGGCTTGCACCAGGGTGTGGCCAACGTCTACGGGGTGAAGCTTCGCGGATTGCCTGCGTGGTTCATGCACCGGACATACCATCTGTCGCGGGTGCCCACGCTAAACCGCAAGGTCCGCGTGGTCGTGGACTGGACCCTCGCGCTCTTCTTCCGCCGCGAGACCATCTCGCTCGGTGAGATCCACCGGCCGCGCGAGTCCTTCAGGGACGCGGTCGCGAGCAACAACCGCTGACCCGCGCGAGTACGGCTCGCATCCACCCGCGTGGGCGTGAGCCGTACCACCCGTGGTGGAGTCGTCGTGCGGCCCTCTCGCAGGGGTGAGTGGAGGAGTGCCAAGGGTGGGGCTGCTCGCTGTCACGGTGGTGGGGGCCGACAGGCCGGAGGTGATCCCCGAGGTGAGCGGTGTGCTCGCGGGGGCGGACCTGGACATCCGCGAGGCGACGATGACGCGGCTCGGGGGATATGCGGTCATGGTGCTTCTGGTGTCCGGCGACGCCTCCGCCGAGGAGGTGCGGCGGCGTGTGGCGCCCTTGCCGGGAGTGGTCGCCACCGTCGTCGGCCTGGGGGAGCGGCTCGGCGGGCAGGACCAGGGCCTCGGATATGTGCTCAGCGTCCACGGCCCCGGGCGTCCCGGTGTGCTCGCCGCGCTCAGTGCCGTGCTCGCCGACGCCGGCGGCCGGATCACCGCGTTCAACGCGGGGCGCAGCGGACGTTCTCACGCGCTTGTGGCCGATGTCTGCCTGCCCGGCCATGTCGATGTAGCCCGCCTGATGTGCAGACTGACGGCGACAGGTGCGGGCTTCGGGTCGGAGATCGCCTTTCGACCGGCGCGGCTGGAGGTTATGTGACCGGCATCGACGTTCCAGAGGGCGGCGATCTTCCTGAGGGCACCGGCGTTTCCCAGGGCGCCGATGTTTCTCAGGGCATCGCGCGCAGGGTGCTCACCGTGCCGCATCCTCTGCTCACCGAGCGGGCCCGCCCCGCCGATCCCGGCGACCCCCGCACGGCGGTCGCGGTGGCCGACCTTCTCGCCACGCTGCGGCGGCTCATGCCGTACACCGGGTTGTCCGCCCCCCAGATTGGCATGCCGCTGCGGATCATCGCCTTCGACGTCTCCCGCCACCCCCACGCCCGTTCGTGCGCGGGTGAGGTCGTGCTTCTCAACCCCCGTCTGGTGGCCGCCTCCCGCTGGGAGCCGGGCCGCGAGGGGTGTGTCTCCGTCCCCGGGTTCGCGGGGGGCACCGTACGCGCCGCGCGGATCAGTGTCCGGGGGGATCTTCCCGGCGGCGCCTCCGTCACCGTTCACGCGGACACCGTTGAGGCGCGTTGTGTGCAACATCAACTCGATCATCTCGACGGCACACTTTTCCTCGATCGTATTAGTGAAGCGGGGGCGTTCCATCCGGCATGGTTAGGCACTGCCGTCCCTGCCCTGACTCGTCCGGAGGCATCACAGCCCGCCCCGATGCGCGGCTCGTGATCATGTGTGGCGCATGATGCGAAGTTGTGCTCCTCGTAAGAGGGTCAGTTACGTATGATTGCGGCGCCCCCGTAGCCCAATGGCAGAGGCAAACCCCTTAAAAGGGTTGACGTGTGGGTTCGAGTCCCACCGGGGGCACCGTCCGGCTTGTCCGTACACGCGCCCGTGACCTGCGAAAACACGGTCACGGGCGCTGTCATGTAGCGGCGGGTAACAAAGCGATGCGGATGGGTGCTCGGGGGGCTGGAGCGAATTCGCGGGGGTGTATTCGTGGTCGACCCCGGTCGTTTTGTAAATCGTTATCTTTCAGCTCTCTCCTCGGGTAACTCGCGCATATGTCCTGATACGCGGCCAAACCTGCCCGCCTTCCGTTTCCAGGCTTGTTGGCGGGCGCAGGGAGTGGAACGGTGTGGGAGCGTTGCAGGGTGCGTGAAGGGACACGCGCGGAGGGCCGGTACGGCGGAGCCGGGCGGTTGGCGGAGTGCGTCCTCTGCCTACCGGTACGGCGGGAGATGCGGCGTTCGCGGCTGAGGTGGTGGGGCCGGAGAAGTCGCTGGTGCGATCGGGAACCACGCAGCGACGCCATGCGTTGGCCATGTCGGCGAGAGCTATGCCTAATCGCTTGCCTCTGAAGGTCGGGCGCGGGAAGCTTTCGCTGGCTCAAGGTGAAGATAGATATCAGCGTGAGACGGCCGCGTGACGCCCGATCCCATAATCTGATCGCGTTTAGGTCGCAGCGTGGAGGCAGCGATGGAGAGTAAGAACCCGGTTTTCCGGCGACAGGCCTACGGCCATCAAGGGGGCGCCGCCCCGGTGCCCAGCTCGGCGCAGCTCCAGGAGATGTACGACTCGCCGTCGTATGTGCAGCCCACCTACCGGACGATGACCATCGACGACGTCGTGGTCCGCTCGTTCATGACCCTCGGCACCCTCGTGGTGACGGGTGCGGCGGCGTGGGTGCTCAACGTCCCGCTCTGGGCCGGTGTGGTGTCCGCCATCATCGGCATCGTGCTCAGCTTCGTCGTGATCTTTAAGCAGAAGGTCAGCCCGCCGCTGGTCCTGGGTTACGCCGCGTTCTACGGCGTGTTCGTGGGTGTCATCAGCCGCACCTTCGAGAGTTTCTACAACGGCATCGTGCTGCAGGCGGTGATCGGCACGGCGCTGGCGTTCGCCGGTGTGCTCGCGGTCTACGCGCTGCGCATCGTGCGGGTCACGCCGAAGCTCGTCCGCTTCGTCGGGGCCGCCGCGGTCGGCGCCCTCGGCCTGATGCTGGTCAACTGGGTCGTCGGCTTCTTTGTGGCGGGTGGCATCGGCATCCGCACCGACAACCCGCTCGGCTGGATCTTCAGCGTCGCGATGATCCTGCTCGGCTGCTTCTTCCTGCTCCTCGACTTCGCCGAGGCGGAGGAGGCGGTCAAGAGCGGTGCTCCGGCGAAATATGCCTGGATGTGCGCGTTCGGCCTCACGCTGACCCTGGTCTGGATCTACCTTGAGGTCCTCCGCCTGATCAGCTACTTCTCGAGCAGCGACTAGTCTCCCACCCGCGCGGCGACCGGCGTCGACATCCGGGCCGCTCTCCGGGAGACGCTCAGCGCACAGGCATGTGGAAGGGCCCCGCCTCGGCGGGGCCCTTCCGGCGTCTCCACGGGGTTTCCACCGTGATCGAAATGGCTACCGGCCCGATCGGGTGAGGCATCTCTAGGGGATTTTCTCCACGAATCTTCGCAAGAGTGAGACATCACTTCTCTGTGGGCGAGGCCTGGTGTTTTCAGGAGAGAACGCCAGATGATCTACGCCGCGTCAGCAAATGGCTGCCCCTTGAGGTCTTGTCATTCCTGGAATCGTGAGGCAGTGTCGAGCCAAGGAGCTTCGTCCGTGGAGGTGCCCATGTCGTTGAACCACTCACCGGAGACGCAGAGCAAACTGATCGCGCGAGTCCCTGTGGTCACGGGACGCGAACTCCCCGAGTGGTTCCAAGCCTTGGACAACGGCCCGTCCTTCATCCGGTGCGGTGAACGAGCCAACTGGCTCGCCGACGAGCACGGTCTGTCCCACGGCTACGCGGCCGCCATCGTGCACGAGCACGAGCGTCGCCGCCGTACCCGTATGGGCTTCGTGTAACCCGAACCCCTGGCCCACGCAGCGCCGATTCCTCGCAACCAGTCCAGGTACACACGTCCAGGTAACACACAGAGTCCCCGAACCCCCCAGCGCCCACACCACACGGTGTGGGCGCATGATTGTTTTATGGAACTAGACAAGGCACGCGAGTTCGTCCGGAGCAATCCCCGGGCGGTGATGTTGACCTATCACCCGGATGGACGGCCGCAGATGTCACCGGTGACCATCGGCATGGACGAAGAGGGCTATGCCGTGGTGAGCACCCGGGAAACCGCGATCAAGACCCGCAACATTCGCCACAATCCCAAGGTGGTGTTCTGCGGGTTCACCGAGAAGTTCTTCGGGCCGTGGGTGCAACTGGAGGGAACCGCGGAGATCGTGCCGCTGCCGGAGGCCATGGAGCACCTGGTCGAGTATTACAGGCGGATCTCCGGCGAACATCCTGACTGGGCGGACTACCGTGCCGCGATGGAACGCGAACGGCGTGTGATCGTCAGGGTGACTCTCGACCGGGCGGGGCCGGACGTCTTCGGCTGAGATGGACCTGTGGAACGGTTACCCGGGGCCGGTGGTCCCGGGTATGCCCGTCCGGGGAACGGCCGCCTGGAACGGTTGCCCGGAGGAGCCCTAGGTCAGCCGCTCAAGCACAAGCGCCATGCCCTGGCCTCCGCCGACGCACATGGCCGCAAGGCCGATGCTCTTGTCGTGGAACGCGAAACTGTTGATCAGGGTGGACGTCATGCGCGCTCCCGACATGCCGAAGGGGTGGCCGACGGCGATGGCGCCGCCGTTGACGTTGAGCCGCTCGATGTCGATGCCAAGCTCCTGATAGCACGGGATGACCTGGGCGGCGAACGACTCGTTGATCTCCACGAGGTCGACGTCCCCGATGGCCATGCCCGCCCTGGACAGGGCACGCCGTGACGCCTCGACCGGGCCCAGCCCCATGATCTCCGGGGAGAGGGCGGACACACCGGTCGACACGATGCGGGCGAGCGGGGTGATGCCGAGCTCGGCGGCTCTGAGGTCGCTCATGATGACGAGTGCCGCCGCCCCGTCGTTGATCGGGCAGCAGTTGCCGGCGGTCACCGTGCCACCGGGGCGGAAAGCCGGTTTGAGCTGCGACACCACCTCGTAGGTCGTGCCCGCGCGGGGGCTGTCGTCCCTGGAGACGACGGTGCCGCCGGGCAACGTGAGCGGGGTGATGTCGTTCTCCCAGAAGCCGTTGGCCAGGGCCTTCTCGGCGAGGTTCTGGGAACGCACGCCGAACTCGTCCTGTTCGCGGCGGGAGATGCCCCTGAGCGCGGCGAGGTTCTCGGCGGTCTGGCCCATGGCGATGTAGAGATCCGGGAGCAGCCCGTCCTCCCGCGGATCGTGCCAGAGGTCACCCCCGCCCTCGGCGCCGAGGGCGGTGCGGGCCTCGGCCTCGGCGAAGACGGGGTTGGTCGTGTCCGGCCACGAATCGGAGTGGCCACGGGCCTCGGCCCGCGTGACCGCCTCGACTCCGGCCGAGATGAACACGTCGCCCTCGCCGGCCTTGATGGCGTGATAGGCCATGCGGGTGGTCTGGAGGGACGAGGCGCAGTATCGGTTGATCGTGACGCCCGGCACCGTGTCGAGCCCGAGCAGCACCGCGACCACACGGGCCAGATTGAAGCCCTGCTCGCCGCCGGGCAACCCGCAGCCCAGCATGAGGTCGTCGATCTCGGCAGGGTCTAGCTGAGGGACCTTGGCGAGGGCCGCCCGGACCATCTGGGCGGTGAGGTCGTCGGGGCGGATGCCGGTGAGCGACCCCTTGAAGGCGCGGCCGATCGGTGACCGCGCCGCCGCGACGATGACTGCCTCGGGCATGTGGCTCTCCTGGGTGAAAGTCGCCTGGAGTGCACTTCCTCCACCTGGCACGACCGATTGCGGGGTGTGTGGTGGTGAGTGGGCGGGTGAAGTGCACGCCGCTGGATGTGCCGGGGAGGAAGAGCACATGTTCCTGATCGCGAGGCTACCAATGGGTAGCCGGGCATTCACCCCTCGGGGCCGGAAAGGCAGCGTGTCATGTCATTTGGAAAAAGCCCCGTCGTGTCATGGCGCATTTTGACAAAGCCCCACGGCCGGCGAGGCCCACCCGGACGGACGCCGGCATAGGAACACCCACGATGGCCGGGCCTAGCCGTACATTCCGGGGAGGCTGGGGCTGCCGTCCTTGACGCCGTGGAGCGTGCCCTTCTCGTCCCGCCAGATTCGCCAGCCCTCCTGGCTGCCGGTGAACCACGCGGGTGGAGGAGACGGGGTGGCGACCCGCTTGCCGCTCGCCAGATCGAACTCGCAGAGAGCGGCCACCGAGTAGAAACCGGACGGCTGCCTCGGCAGCGGCAGCGGCTTGGGGTCGGTCTGGCAGAACGACCAGCCGTGCTGCCCCTTCACCGGCATGGGCCTGCCGCTCGCCATGTCATAAGCGCTGCCCTGGCTCCCGTGCTTGAGGAAGCCCATGCGCTCCATGCCCGTCGGGAAGGCCAGCCACCAGCCCGAACCCGGCACCTGGGCCGCGCCGATCTGGCCCATCACCCGCCCGGTGTCGGCGTCGAGCCGGGCGAATCCGCCGTAGGCGCCCGCCGGGTCGACGGGGCGCACCACCGGGGCGAACGCCGGGCTGCCGCTCGGGTAGACCCGCACCACCGAGGGGCGCATCCAGTTGACCGTGCCGTCGGCGAGCTTGACGGAGAACAGCCCGAAGCCGGATGTGCGCTTCGTGCGGGGATTGGTGTAGGGAGCGAGATAACCGACCAGGTTGTCGCCCGTCGCGCCGAAGGCCCACCCGCCCGACAGGTCGAGGTTCTTGCCCAGGGCCTGGTCGATGGGCTGCTGCCAGATCAGCTTGCCGGTCTTCAACTCGTAGGACTCAAGCACGGGGTTGGCGGCGAGCCGCAGCAGGATCACCCGCCCCGCGTCGGACCACTCGACCTCGGCGACCCCGGGGATCTTCCAGATCGTCTTGCCCGTGGCCGGATCGAGCACCACCACTCGCGCGGCGGACAACGCCGTGTGCTCCGACACGCAGAAATAGGGCCCGCAGCGCTGGGGCCCGAAAGTCGAGTGCACCGGCCGTGTCCACAGCGTGCTTCCGGTGCGGGCGTCGCGGGCGTGCAACGTGGCATTCCACTTGCCCTGCTTGGCGGGGTCTATCGCGGCGATCACCGCCTTCGAGCCCGCCGTGGTGATCGCGGGGGCAGGGACACCCATGCCGGGGAGCCGCCCGGCCATCGTCGCGGGGTGGGTCCACAGTGTCTTGCCCGAGGCCAGGTCGAGGGCCACGGTCGACAGGCTGCCGTCCGGCCTCATCGAGGTTGCGGTCGCGGTGCCGGCCGCGACCGCGACCCGGCTGACCGGGTTGATCGAGGAGTTGGTCCAGGTGGGAAGCTGGGCAGTGGCCGCGTCACTGCCTGCGCACGCGGCCAGGAGCATGACACCGGCGAGTGAGAGGGCCGGAGGCACATAAGGCCGTATCACGGTCATTCCACTCCAAATTGGGGGTGCTGTGACGGCCCGAGCGCGGAGGGTGACCGGCATTAGGCGTTGTCAGGCACAGACCAGGGCATCCGGCGGAGCATCTTCGCCCACCGTCCGTGGGGGCCGAACGCTCGACCGGCGACCCGGGTCGCGGTGACCTCCGTGCCGGATTCCTCCGCGGCCATCGCCGCCGCTAGATGAATCGGTTGTGAGCCTTCGCTGCGCACGGGTTGTGTTTGCGGCCACAACCCCAACGCCGCGCATACAGACGGTAGCACCGCGTAAGCAGCGCGTTGGTAACCTCGGTCAGATGGGTGAAATCCATCGGGTCCGAACATTACGTGGGGATATGTCGCGAACTCCGGGCCCAGGACATCCGCGAAGGCCACCGTACGTCCCCCCGCCTCCACCACGGCGACCGTCTGCGCGGCGGCGAGCTGCCGGCTCCACCGCCGGGTGACCCAGCGCAGCGGCTGGGCGATCGGCCGGACCGTTCCAAGGTCGGGGCAGGTGCCCACCACGACCTCCGCCCCCGCCTCGCGGAGCCGCGCCACCGACGCCGCGAGATGGCGTACGGCTCTCGCCGGCATCTTCTGCGTCGTCACGTCGTTGGCCCCGATAAAGATCACCGCGATGTCGGGCTCCTCCCTGAGCGCGGCGTCCACCTGAGCGACCAGCTCGACCGACGACGCACCCGACTCGCCGAGCACCACGAGCGACACCGGCCGCTCGGACAACGAGGCGAGCCCCTTGGCCAGAACCACCCCGGGGGTCTTGGCCGGGTGGTCCATCCCGAGCCCCACCGACGTGGAATCACCCAGCATGACGAGCTTGACCGGGTCTCCGGGGAACTCGCCGTACACCCCGTCGGCCCTCGGGCCCTTCATGCCGTGCGGCCGTCCGATGACCTTGCGGGCGAGCATTGCCTCCGCGATCAACAGGCCGTAGGCCGTCATGCCCAGCGCCGTCAGCCCGCCCCCGCCGACAGCGGCGGCGGTGGCGATGCGGCGTGCGGCCCGCGCCACACTTGGCGTCCAGATCAAGGGCGGCGCCTCCCTGCCAGGTCACGACGGTAGCGTTTGATGTGAAAAGTAGCCGAGTCCCCTCCACCCCCTGGGGAGCTCGGCCCGAGCTGGCCGACAAACTTCGGCAAGGTTTCTAAGAAGGTGTCCACGCTGTGCGCATTTACGATTCGCTGATTGAGTTGATGGGGAACACCCCGCTGGTCCGCTTGCGCAAGGTGACGGCCGGCCTGCCGGCCCAAGTCGTAGCGAAGGTTGAATATTTCAACCCGGGCGGATCGGTGAAGGACCGCATCGCGGTACGCATGATCGATGCGGCGGAGAAGTCGGGCGCGTTGCGCCCCGGCGGCACGATCGTCGAGCCGACCTCCGGTAACACCGGCATCGGGCTCGCGATGGTCGCGCAGGAGCGGGGCTACCGATGCCTGTTCGTGGTGCCCGACAAGGTGGCGCAGGACAAGATCTCGGTCCTCCGGGCCTATGGGGCGGACGTGGTGGTCTGCCCCACCGCTGTCTCCCCCGACCATCCGGACTCCTACTACTCGGTTTCCGATCGCCTCGCGCGTGAAGTCCCGAACGCCTGGAAACCCGATCAATATTCCAATGCGGAGAACCCCAACTCCCACTACCACTCCACGGGGCCGGAGCTGTGGGAGCAGACCGAGGGGCGGATCACGCACTTCGTCGCGGGGATCGGCACAGGGGGCACGATCAGCGGCACCGGACGTTACCTCAAAGAGGTCTCCGGCGGGCGAGTGAAGATCATCGGTGCCGACCCCGAGGGGTCCGTTTACTCGGGCGGCACCGGTCGTCCGTACCTCGTGGAAGGTGTGGGCGAGGACATCTGGCCCGCGACCTACGACACGACCGTTTGCGATGAGATCATCGCCGTGGCCGACAAGGACTCCTTCGGGATGACCCGGCGGCTCGCCCGTGAGGAGAGCCTGCTCGTCGGCGGCTCCTGCGGCATGGCGGTCGTGGCGGCCCTCCGCGTCGCCGCCACCGCCAAACCCGACGACCTGATCGTCGTCCTGCTGCCGGACGGCGGGCGCGGTTATCTGTCGAAGATCTTCAACGACGAGTGGATGGCCGACTACGGTTTCCTCACCGAGACCAGCGACGAAGGGCTCGTCCGCGACGTCCTCGGCCGCAAGGGCTCGGCCATGCCGGAGTTCGTGCACGTCCACCCGCACGAGACGGTCAACGAGGCCATCGCCATCATGCGGGAGTACAGCGTGTCGCAGCTTCCCGTGATGAAGGAGGAACCGCCGGTCATGGCGGCCGAGGTCGTCGGGTCCATCATCGAGCGCGAACTCCTCGACGGCCTCTATCGGGGGCGTATTCGCGGCGACGATCCCATCTCCGGCCACATGTCCCAGCCCCTTCCCATGATCGGCGCCGGCGAGCCCGTCTCCCGTGCCGTCGAGGCTCTGGAGAAAGCGGACGCCACCGTGGTCCTCGACGACGGCAAGCCCGTCGGCCTCCTCACCAGGCAGGACCTGCTGGGCTTCCTGGCGACCAACGCCTGACGGCCGCGGCGCGCCTCCCGTCCAGGGTGGGCAGGCGCCCCGGCCGCCGGGGTGCCTTACCGTGCTGCCCGCCGGGGTGTGCTGCTGTGCTGTCCGTTGAGGTGCCCCGCCGCGCCGTCCTGCCGTTCCGGTGCCGGGAGGTGCCGGCGGCCGGGCTGCCCTCCAGGCGGTTGCAGCAGGCTTCCGTACGGCCGGTCATAAGCGGCCCAGGCCGCCTCGATGTACGGCGGAGCTCACACGGGGAACTCCGCCATCACCTGCCAGGCGCCCTCGGGGGTGCGCCCGGCGGACAGGCGACCGCCGAGGGCTTCGACGCGTTCGGTCATGCCGACCAGGCCGAAGCCGCCGCCAAGGCGGGAGAACTTGCTGTCGACGGCTGAGCCGTAGTTGCGCACACGCAGGCGGAGCCGGCGTTCGGTCCGGTGGAGGTCGACCTCCACCCAGCCGGTGGCGGGGGCGTGTTTGCGCACGTTGGTGAGGGACTCCTGAAGCACCCGGTGCAGGGTGGTCATCACCTCGGGGGCGAGCTGGGCCTCTGTGACGCCCATGCCGATGTCGAAGGCGACGTTGGGGCCGTTCTCGGAGAAACGTTCGACCAGGACGCGCAGGTCCTGGAACGAGGTCCCGGGGGTGCGTGCGGCCTCGTCGGCCCGGAGCACCCCGACGAGGCGGCGCATGGAGGTAAGGGCGTCGGTGCCTGAGGCGGCGATGGCGTCGAGGGCGGGGAGCACGGCGTCGGGTTTGTATTCGGCGACCGTCCTTGCGGCCTGGGCCTGGACCACGATGCCGGTGATGTGGTGGGCGACTAGATCGTGCAGCTCGCGGGCGAGCTCCAGGCGCTCGGATCGCCGTACGGCCCTGACGGCGCTGCGGCGGCGCTCCTGCTGAAAGCGGAGATATCCCCCGATCCCAGCGGCGCCGGCCCAGCCCACGAAGTGCAGGAACGCGAAGATCAAGTGATTCGTCTCCGCACCGCCCGACCGGGTGGCGGCGGAGACCTGGAGCACGATCATAGACAGCGCGGCGAGGAAGACGGCGTTCCTGATCGGCTCCACCCAGCGGAGCACACCGATGGTCAGAATGCCGATGGCGATGGTTTCCGAGAATCCCGGCAGGCCGTAGGAGCCGTCGATTCCCGCCACGAAGGAGACGATCAACGAAACCACTAGGACGATGAGAAACCCGGCGATCCGCACCCGCCGCCGAAAGATGACGGCGGCGGTGGCGACGATCCCGCTGAAGGCCAGGAGACCTTGGAAAAGGTTAAACCTCACATAGAGCATGTCGAGAAGAAGTGCCATGGCGAGCACACTGATCATCGCCAGCTCGCTGAGCCTTCTGATCCATTCCACGATGCGATGCGTGTCCGCCACGGACATTGAGCTTAGGCCGGAAGTGCAATGCTCATATCAACCGTTCGGCCGACCCTCCCATTGCCCAACCCCACCTTCGGCCGACGTGCGCTAACGCCTCTTTGACGCAAGATTGAAGACGTCGAAGGGGGAAGGAAAAATGACCGTCATCGCGATCGTCGCTCTGGCCGTGGGAACCTTGATCGTCACCCTGTGCGCCCTGGCGGACCCGGTGCTGCTGTCCCGCATCAACGGCGAGGACACCAAGGGGTCGAGTGGCCGGCACATCCCGGTTTCCCGGCACTCGGCCGACGTCGTGCGGCTGCCGCTGCGCGGCGAGAGCGTCTGCGGGACCCAGGCCGCCTGAGAACGATCCCATACAGCCAGGAAATCCACCTACTTTCTGTGACCGGTACGGCACAAGCCGAACGACACGCCAAGTGACCGCAGTTCACCACACCCCCTCTGACCTAGGCTGATGCCTCGGAAAGCACCCACATGCACAAGACCGAGTCGAACCGGGATCGGCTCGGTCGTCATGCACAGTCACTGGGGATCGCCGAAACGCCCCCCGGCGGGGGATAGCGTGGGCGGCATGAACAAAGGTTTCGAGACGCTAGCCATCCACGCAGGTCAGGAAGCAGACCCGCTGACCGGCGCGGTCGTGCCCCCGATCTACGCGACATCCACATACAAGCAAGACGGCGTCGGTGGCCTGCGATCCGGCTACGAATACAGCCGCTCGGCCAATCCCACGAGGACCGCACTCGAAGAGTGCCTCGCCGCCCTGGAAGGCGGTGTCCGGGGACTCGCCTTCGCCTCGGGCCTCGCCGCGGAGGACACCCTGCTGCGCGCGGTGTGCCGTCCCGGCGACCACGTGCTGATCCCGGACGACGCCTACGGCGGCACATACCGGCTCTTCGCCCGGGTGCTTGAGCGCTGGGGCCTCGCCTACACCCCGGTGCCGCTCGGCGACGTCGACGCGGTGCGCGCGGCCATGCGCCCCGAGACCAAGGTCGTCTGGGTGGAGACCCCGACCAACCCGCTGCTCGGCATCGCCGACATGGCGGCGCTCGCGCAGGTCGCCAGGGACGGCGGGGCCAGGCTGGTGGTCGACAACACGTTCGCTTCGCCGTACCTCCAGCAGCCGCTGGCCTTCGGCGCCGACGTGGTGGTGCACTCGACCACGAAATACATGGGCGGGCACTCCGACGTGGTCGGCGGCGCGCTGATCGCGGCCGACAGTGGGCTGGCCGAGGAGCTCGTCTACCACCAGAACGCCATGGGTGCGGTGGCCGGGCCGTTCGACGCGTGGCTGACGCTGCGGGGCATCAAGACCCTCGGGGTGCGCATGGACCGCCACTGCGACAACGCCGAGCGCGTGGTGGAGCTGCTTGAGGCCCACCCGAACGTGGCGTCGGTGCTCTATCCCGGGCTGTCCGGTCACCCCGGGCACGAGGTGGCCGCCAAGCAGATGAGGCGGTTCGGCGGCATGGTCTCCTTCCGGGTCGCCGGGGGAGAGGAGGCCGCGGTGGAGGTGTGCAACAGGGCGCAGTTGTTCACGCTCGGGGAGTCGCTCGGCGGGGTGGAGTCGCTGATCGAGCACCCGGGGCGCATGACGCACGCGTCGGCCGCCGGATCTCCGCTGGAGGTGCCGGGCGACCTCGTGCGGCTGTCGGTGGGCATCGAGTCGGTCGAGGATCTGCTCGCCGACCTGTCGCAGGCCCTGGCTCTGTGACAGGGCATCGAGTCGGTCGAGGATCTGCTCGCCGGCCTGTCGCAGGCCCTGTCTCTGTGACGTGCCGGCCCCGTGATCCGGTGCCGCCGAAACCAAGGGGCTGCGGGGCGGGTGTCAGAACCAGATCATCAGCACCAGGATCACCAGCCAGATCAGCGAGACAATCCCGGCGAGGGTCGCGATCCGGGCCGTCTGCACTTTGAGGTCCGCAGCTCCGGCTTCGCCGTCCGAAGGCTTCGCGGAGAGCACTCGGACGGCGCTGCGCTGATCCCGGTCGATGATCACAAGCAGGACGAGCGCCACGATGAACAAGGTCATCGAGACCGAGAGGTATGGCCGGCCCAGGGAGCTGCCGCCGAGCAGGGCGCCGAAGAGGAAGACACCGAGAGTCCCGACACCGAAGATCCGAGTGGCCCGGTGCAGGTAGCGCACCACATTGACGTCTTTTGCCCGGATATAGCGAGGGGTGGTCATGGTGGTGGCCGTGACCGGGCCGATGGTGAAAATCGCGAAGGCGATGTGGAGCCAGAGCAACACGTGCGGCATGGGCAGAGATTAGCCCCCCGGTGGTCGCACCGGGAGGCCAGGAGATGAAGTCGGGCGATTTCATTGGTCAATTCATTTGACCGCGCCCACCTCGACCTCGGTCGCGGCATGCCCGCTGAGCTGCACGGTCTCCTTATCCTCGCGCGCAACTCCAGTGCGCGAGGCCCCTGAAAGGGAACCGAGTGTCAGCTCGAAGAAGGCACTTGCTAAGCCGATCATTGTGAGAATGAAGATCGCCGCGGCCATGAAATCACTCCTCCCCGTGCCCCGACGAATTACTCATATTTGGAGATCCTTCCCCTACTTATGACGCCTCTACCGCTGAAATGGTTGCCGGTTCTTGTGGACTTCTATGCGGAGACTTTTATGATCATGACCGCATCGTGAATTAGGTCGTGCCCGGCATCTATGGCGATCATGCGGAATCCGGGCTCTGGCGCATGATGCCGATCATGGTCGGAAGGTGCGCCTATCACGGCCCGGCGGACGATGGTGGGAGGCTTCATTGTGAAACACGTCACGAGCACCCCGGGGCTGTGGGTAGTATCGCGGCTGGCTCATTACTCGGTGTGCTGACTCGGGGTGCAACGCGAGCAACGAGGCCGGATCCTGATCGCTGAAGCTCAAAGGGGTGCTAATGGTGGCCGTGAGATACGTCGAGCCATACACCGATGAGTGGCTGACCCAGCCCGCCTTCTATCTGCTCCAGGTCGTCGAGACCCTCGGCGTCGATGTCGTCGACTGGTGGGCGGGACCCTTCGATCCACGCGAGGCGACCCTTCGCATGGTCGACGGGAACGCCTTGGTGTGGGATGAGGAGAGCGGTTGGCGGCTTGGCCGACTCATCGCCGGTGAGCGTGGCCTGAGGTCTGTGCTCACCGATGTCCGCTATCTCGGAGGCGGCCTGCTGCCGCGACCCGACCGCGTGCCGGAGGCCCTGGCCGACGCGCGCCGCGGCATCGGCGGCAGCACTGCCTTCAGACCGTGCTATCGGTCATATCGCCACCGCCGTGACGGCTTCGACATGGCCCTGAGCGAATACGTGTTGAGTTCCGCGGGAGCGATGGCCCCCGTTCGCATGTGACGCCCCGCCGCCGGGGTGACCTTTACCCCGGCGGTCGGATCGAGGACCCGCCACCCCCATGGGCCAATGCTGCCCCGCCCACCGCCGGTCGTGCCGGCCTCGGGTCGTGCCGGCCTCGGGTCGTGCCAGCCTCGGGTCGTGCCAGCCTCGGGTCAGTGGCCGCGGCGGGTGCGGAGGAAGTCGTTGACGACATACTCCCCCAGCCGGTCGGCACTCGGGGAGAAGACTCGGCCCCCGTTGCGCCGGGCCACGTCGTTGACGAACCCGACGAGGCGTTCGTCGTCCGCCAGCATGAAGACGTTGATCGTCGCCTTGCGCCGGGTCATCTTGTCCACCTCGGCCAAGGTGAGCTGAAGCGTCTCGGGCGAGGGTGGCCACGCGAAGGCACACTGGCCGTTGCGCATGAGGTGTGCGGTCGGTTCGCCGTCGGTGACCATGAGCACCACCGGCTCGAAGTCGGGGTGCCGGTCGAGGTGGCGGCCCGCGATCAAGAGCGCGTGGTGCAGGTTGGTGCCTTGGACCATGTCCCAGTCGAGGCCGGCGAGCTCGTCGGCCAGCAGCACGCGGGCATAGTTCGAAAAACCGATGATCTGCACGGCGTCCTGCGGGAACCTCGTGGACACCAGGGCCTGCAGGGCCAGCGCGGTCTGCTTGGCGGCGGCCCAGGTGCCGCGCAGCGCCATGGAGTAGGACAGGTCCACGAGCAGGCACACGGCTGCCGCGGTGCGCCGTTCGGTCTCGGCCACCTCGAAGTCGTCCACGGTGAGCCGCACCTCGGCTCCGCCGGGGCGCGGGCGCACCGCGCCTCGCCGCACTCCGTTGACGACGGTGCGCACCACGTCGAGCGGCTGCTCGTCGCCGTAGTGCCAGGGCCGTGACGCGCCGGTGAGCTCGCCCGCCGCGCCCGCGTCGTGCTGCTCGCGGTCGCCGCGGCGGCCCGCCGACATCGAGGTGAAGATGCGGCGGAGCGCGGTTTCGCCGAGGCGGCGCACGGCCTTGGGGGTGAGCTCCAGTTTGCCGCGCCGGCGGCGGAGGTAGCCCTGCCGTTCGAGCTCCCTTTCGATCTGGCGCAGCGTGTTGAGGTCGTCGACGGCCGACCTGCCGAGGGCCCGCCGTACGGCTTCCTCGTCGATGTCGTCGAGGGTCGCGCCCGGGTAGTCGAGGCGCAGGGCGGCTTCGAGGCCGCTCAGGTCGGCGAGTTCCTCGATGGCGGTGACGGCGTCGGACATGCCGAGGGGGGTGTCGCCGGAGAGCCGTTCCGGGGTGTCCCAGACCAGATCGGGCCGTCTGCGCAGGAGGGCGTCGCCGAGGCGGCGCATCTGCTCGCCGAGGCCGCTGTGTTCGAGGGTCTCGGCCATGAGGGCGGAGAGTTCGGCTCGCTGCCTCGGGGTGAGGGAGGCGAGCATCCGCTGGGTGGCGGCGGCACGGCGGGCAAGGAGATCGACCAGCTCCTCAAGATTCTTCGGCTTACCGCCCAAGAGGTCGCCATATTTCTCAAAAAACCGGGCAAAGTCTTCTTGGGTATGCTCGCCGCGGGCGTCCCGGTCGAGCATCTCGTTGAGCTCGGCGATCATGTCCCGCACCCGCGCCAGCACCGCCGGGTCCGGATTGGTGAGCGAGTCCCGCAGTCCGTGGAACTGACTGTCCAGCACCTCGCTGCGCAAAAGGTCGCGTAGCTCCTCGAACGCCTGCCGCGCCTCCTCCGACCGCCACCGATAGGACGCCAGCTCCCTGATCGCGCCCGCCGTGTCGTCCGGCAGGTTGTCGAGCTCGGCCAGCCGCAGCCGCGTCTCGTCGTCAAGCTCGCCGGGCGGCCCGGCGAGCTCCGCCCGCTCAAGGTCCAGGGCCCGGTCCAGCAACTCGCGCGCCCGCTCCAGGGTGCCGGAAAGGCGCCCGCTCTCGCGCAGCTCGGCCCGGCGCCGCCGTACCTCCGCCAGCATCCCGGCCAGCCCCCGGCGCTCCCCGGTGCCGGGCAGCCCCCGCTTGAGCAGGTCGCGCAGGGCGTGCACCGGGGTCGAGCCGGCCAGGATGGCGTCGCCCATCTCGTCCAGCGCCGCCCGCACGTCGTACGGCGGAGCCAACGGGTCGGGCCCGTCGTGATAGCGGCTATAGCGGTAGGACATCTCCCTGGATCACGTCCGATAGGTCATGACGCCGTCAACGTCGTCCTTGGACAGGCGACGGGTGAGGAACAGGCCCTCCAGGGCGAACTCCACCGCCGCCGCGGCGTGGCCGGGAGATTCGTCCCCCTCGCCCATGCCGACCCCCGCCATGATCTTCGACAGCCCCGCCACGGTGCCGACCCGCCGCAACAACTCGGCGGCCGGGACCAGCTCCCCGGACTCCACCTGCCCGCCGTCGGTGAACTTCTCCAGAAGCGGCACGAGGTCGGTGCCGCCGAGCGTGCTGCGGAAGGTCTCCGCCGTGGCCCGGCGCAGGAGATGGGCGAGGATCTCCGTCTCGCGCCCTTCCTCGCTCACCTCGAACTCCACTTTTCCGCGCAATGTGTGGACGATGCCTGGTAGGTCGCAGATGCGGGCCACCGCATGCTCCTCACCGGCCAGCGCCGCCCGCCGTACGGCGGAAGCCGAGGCGGTCTCGGCGGCCGCGACGGCGAAGCGTGCCGACACGCCCGACCGCGCGTCCACGGCGGTGGACTCCCGGACCAGCCGGGTGAACCTCGCGATCACGTCGACGAGATGGCCGGGCAGGTCGGAGCCGAGGCCGTTCCAGTCGAGCCTGGCCTCCTGCCGGATCAGCCGGAGCTCGGCGGCCAGGTCGAGCGGGTAGTGGGTGCGGATCTCCGCGCCGAAGCGGTCCTTGAGCGGGGTGATGATGCGTCCCCGGTTGGTGTAGTCCTCCGGGTTGGCGCTGGCGATCAGCAGCAGGTCCAGGGGGAGGCGCAGGCTATAGCCCCTGACCTGCACATCCCGCTCCTCCAGCACGTTGAGCAGGGACACCTGGATGCGCTCGGCGAGGTCGGGCAGCTCGTTGACCGAGAAGACGCCGCGGTTGCTGCGGGGCACAAGCCCGTAGTGCACGGTCTCGGGGTCGCCGAGGGTGCGTCCCTCGGCGATCTTGATCGGGTCGACGTCGCCGATCAGGTCGCCCACGGAGGTGTCGGGGGTGGCGAGTTTCTCGCAGTAGCGTTCGTCCCGGTGGCGCCAGGAGATCGGGAGGTCGTCCCCCGCCTCGGCGGCCAGACGCACGCATCGTACGCAGACCGGGGCGTAGGGGTGGTCGTTGATCTCGCATTTCTCGACGACCGGCGTCCACTCGTCGAGCAGTCCCGCTATCGTGCGGATCAACCGGGTCTTGCCCTGCCCTCTCTCTCCCAGCAAAACCAGGTCGTGTCCGGCCAGAAGCGCTCGCTCCAGGCGGGGGAGCACGGTGTCGTCGAAGCCGACTATTCCCGGGAACCTCGATTCCCCGGCGCGCAACCTGGCCAGGAGGTTTTCGCGGATCTCCGCCTTGACCGTGCGGTGGACATGGCCGCTCTCACGCAACTCACGCAGAGTGCGGGCTCCGGGCGTTTGATGCACGTGATTGAGACTACGTGGCTATCGCCGGATCTGGCAGCCTGATTGGCATTGCGCCTTTTCATGCCGTCCACTGGGGCACCGCTGGAAGTGCCCTCATCTCACCTCATACGTTGCCATACCCAGCAGATATGAAAAATGCTCATTCGAGGCGTCTGCGGATCTTGACCATTGCGTGACCCTTGGGAAGCGTGCAAGTCCCCCAAGTGGGGAGAATCGGGCCAAGAGGGCTACCTTCGTCGGAGGAGGCGAGTACATGTGGCATTGATGACAAGCCGCTTCGCCGACGGTCTCGCGACTGGACCCGATCTTGAGTCTGCGGCCGAATCGGCGGTACGGCAGGCCGTATCCGGCCTTAGCGGTCCCCCTGACCTCGTGTGTTTCTTCGTCTGCGGCGACGACCCAGACGACGTGGTCAGAGCGGGACAGCGGGCCATGCGGTGTGCCCCCGGAGCCAACATCATCGGATGCAGCGCCACGGGGGTGATCGGCGACGGCCAGGGAGTCGAACTGACCCCCTCGGTGAGCGCCTGGGCGGCCACCCTCGAAGGCGCGCGGCTGACGACGTTCGCGCTCGACACCATGCGCGCGAACGAGCGTTACGTCGTCGTCGGCCTGCCCGACCGCGACCCCGACGACCGGGTCGCGATCCTGCTGGCCGACCCTTACACCTTCCCGACCGACGCCTTCGTCGAGCGCTCCTCCGAGGTGCTCGGCGAACTGCCGCTCATCGGCGGCATGGCCAACGGTCTCCAGGGCAGGGGCTCGGTCCGGCTGTTCGCCGACGGCGAGGTCTACAACGAGGGGGCCGTCGGCGTCATGCTCAGCGGCCCCATGAACGTCAGCACCGTGGTCAGCCAGGGCTGCCGGCCCATCGGCCCCACGATGGTGGTCACCAGGGCCGAGGAGAACCTCCTCCTCGAACTGGCCGGGCAACCCGCGCTCGCCAGGCTGGAAGAGATCGTCAGCGCGCTCGACGAAGACGACCGCGAACTCGTCGCCTCCGGGCTGCAGATCGGCCTGGCCATGGACGAATACGCCGAACGGCACGAACGGGGTGACTTCCTGATCCGCGGCGTCCTCGGCATCGACCCCGAACGCGAAGCCGTCGCGATCGGCGACGTCGTGGAGATCGGCAGGACCGTGCGCTTCCAAGTGCGCGACGCGGCGGCCGCCGACGAGGACATCTACCAACTGCTCGAAGCGCACCAGGAGGAATTCGGGGGAGTGGACGGCGCGCTGCTGTTCTCCTGCAACGGCAGAGGATCGTCCATGTTCGGCAGCTCGGACCACGACGCCATGGCCCTGCGCGACACGCTCGGCCCCGTCGGCGTCGCTGGATTCTTCGCCGCAGGGGAGGTCGGACCCGTGGGCGGGCACAATCATGTGCATGCCTTCACCGCGTCCATCCTGGTCTTCTCCTCACCTCGGCGCTGAGACGGCACCGGCCCCGTGAAAAGACCTATGCGACGACCTAGGCGACAGGGCCGGCCCGGCGTGGTCCGGGGTGCCGTCGGTGAGGACTACCGGTGACACCCTCCTCAGCAGTGCTCGCCATCGATATCGGGGGCACCAAGTTCGCCGCCGCGATCGTCGCCCCCGACGGCGAGATCCACCGTGCCGGCCGCATCGCCACACCCCCGACCGCCGACGCCGACGAACTCTGGCACACCCTCTCCAGCCTGATCGACCACATCTGCGAAGGCGAAAGCGTCAGCGGCGTCGGGATCGGCTGCGGCGGGCCCATGACCTGGCCCGGCGGTGAGGTGTCCCCCCTCAACATGGCGGGCTGGCGCAGATTCCCGCTGCGGGCACAGCTCGCCGTGCGATTCCCCGGCGTGCCGGTCCGCATCCACAACGACGCCATCTGCGTCGCCGTCGCCGAACACTGGCGCGGCGCCGGCAAAGGCACCCGCAACATGCTCGGCATGGTCGTCTCCACCGGCGTCGGCGGCGGCCTCATCCTCGGCGACCGCGTCATCGACGGCGGCACCGGCAACGCCGGCCACATCGGCCACGTCATCGTCGAACCCGAAGGACCCGCCTGCGGCTGCGGCGGCCGCGGCTGCCTCGAAGCCGTCGCCCGCGGCCCCGCCGTCGCCGCCTGGGCCCTCGACCACGGCTGGCGCCCCGTCACCCCCGAGATCCACGACGACGCCTACCGCGAATACGGCTCCGCCACAGCCCGCCGCCTCGCCGCCGACGCCCTCATCGGCGACGAGATCGCCCTGGCCGCCATGGCCCGCGCCGGCCACGCACTCGGCCTCGCCATCGCCTCCGCCACCCACCTGTGCGACCTCGACCTCGTCACCATCGGCGGCGGCGTCTCCCAGGCCGGAGCCCCCCTGTTCGGCCCCCTGGAGGTCACCCTCCGCGAACACGCCCGCATGGACTTCTCCCGCCGCCTCCACGTCGTCCCCGCCGCCCTCGGCCAGGACGCCGGCCTCGTCGGCGCGGCGGCCCTGGTTCTCGCGGGCGACCGGTATTGGTCTCCCGGCGACGGGCCTTGGTCATCCGGCGACGGGTCCCCGGGCGAGTAGGGCCCGCCCTGTTGTTAGTTCTGCCCGTCGTGAGTTCTGCCCGTCGTGAGTTCAAGGGACACGAGATTTACGGCTGGCGCCAGACCCTTGGCCGCCTCCTCGGGGGCCGGGTGAGTTTGGGGGCTGATGATCGTCGTCTTGTGCGGCTTCCGGGACAAGACCGAAGAAGGAACGCCGACCAGGGGCCCGGCGGCGTCCGCGGGACGGGTGAGAAAACATGACACAAGACGTCGGGTTTTACAGCAACTATGGATTCCCCGGTCGGCACGGATGTGGGTGTGGACCGGAGCCTCATGGATAGACAAGGACCTCAATGCGCGAAACGCCCGAAGAGCTCAAGGAGCTTCAGGATCTCCTCGAAGCCTCCCTTTCCAGCTCCACCTCGCACCTCCGCTCGATCGTCACCGAGAACACTCTGACCGCGGAGCAGGTCACCCGGGTCCTGACCGGCATGTGCACTCTCGCCCTGTCCACCGTGACGGCGAAGGGCGAACCGCGGATCAGCGGTGTGGACGGGCACTTCCTCCACGGAAAGTGGTGCTTCGGCACGGCGCGCGACGCCGCCAAGGCCCGCCATCTCGCCGCCCGTCCCGCCGCCAGTGCCGCGCACATGCGCGGGGAGGACCTGGGCGTGTTCACGCACGGCACGGTGGAGATCCTCAACCCCCAGCACGGCGAGCCGGCCGCGGACTGGCCTTACCTGCGCGCCTACTTCAAGGACTTCTACGGCGACGACTCCTTCGACTGGGACAACGATGTGGTCTACTACCGGCTGCATCCGCACTGGATGACCGTCTACGCCCCCGACGTAGACAAGCTCACCGCGGTGTCCAGGTCCTGATTCCGGGTAACGGGCCGCGCCGAGTCTCGCGGTCGACCAGCGCCGTCTGACAGCGTCGTCTAGCAGCGCCGAGCCGTCTAGCAGCGCCGACTGACAGCGCCGACTGACAGCGCCCGTTAAAACCCGCGGCGACCCCGGTTCACGGTCGCGACCGGCCTCTGGCACCGGCCCCTGGGAGGGGGAGGCCGAGAGGTCAACACACTGTTCTCTTGGCCCCCTTTGCCCGCGCCACTTTCCGGTGTCGTCTGCTTGGTGGGATGAACTACGTCAGATGTCTGGCTTCCGCCGTACGTGGTGGGGTCAGCGGAGGGCGTCGACCGGTTCCATGCGGGCGGCGCGCAACGCCGGGTAGAGGCCGGCGAGGAGGCCCACAACGGCACCTGCGACGGGGGCGAGCAGGGCCAGTTGGAGGTCGAGGACGGGGGTCCACTCGCGGATGGCGGACACCGCGACCACCGCCACCACGCCCACGCTCGTGCCGATCACGCCCCCGGTCAGGCCGATCAGGGTCGACTCCAGCAGGAACTGCCCCGCTATGTGCCGCCGGGCGGCGCCGAGGGAGCGGCGCAGGCCGATCTCGGCGACGCGTTCCATCACCGTGACGAGGGTGACGTTCGCGATGCCGACCGCGCCCACGACGAGCGAGACCAGCCCGAGGATCAGGAACAGGCTGTTGACGTCGCTCTCCACGCCCTCCTTGGCCCGTTTGGGGCTGGGCGGGGCGGCGACGTGAAGCTCGGGGGCGCGGTTCGGGCTGAGGGCCGTGGGCACTTGCTTGGCGATCATGTCGGCCGCGCCGAGGGAGGTGTTGATCAGCACACGGGACACGTGACGAATATCGAAGTCGGCGCCGACCGAGCGGGGCACGATGACCGCCGATCCCAGGATCTGCTCGCGCCGCAGATCGCCGAGGATGCCGATCACGGTATATGCGCGTCCGCCGATGAACACGGCGGGTGCCTTCTCCAGCCCGGAGATCTTGAGCAGTTTCGCCGCCTGCTCACCCAGCACGGCCACCCGTTCGCCGCGCCGGTCGTGGCCGTCATCGAAGAACCTCCCCTTGACCATGCGGCCCTTGGCGGCCGTCGGCAGGTCCGGCGTGGCGGCCAGCACGGTCATGCTCTGCTCGCTCACCGCCGTCGGATCCACCAGGTTGTTGGCCTTGACCGCGAGGTTGGTGCTCTTGTCCGTCTGGGCGATGGCCGCGACCGAGGTGACGCCCCGCAAACGGGTGAGCTCCGCCGGGGCCTTCCAGGTGACCAGGGGGTTCTTCTTGTCCTGGGGCACGTCGACGCTGATCGTGGTGACGGTCAGCTCGTCGAAGCGGCCGACGATCTGGTTGCCCGCAGTGGCGGCGATGCCCATGGTGATGACAAGCGTGGTGATGCCGAGCACGGTGCCGAGCGTGGTCAGAGCAGAACGCACCGGGCGCGCCAGCACCCCGGCGAGCGCCTCCGCCCACAGATCACGCGGGTCCATGCTCGACGCACGAACGGTCTTCGCCGCCGCGGACCGACGCCTCGCCCTGGACCGGGGCTCGCTCGACCTGGGCTCTGTCGAGCCGGGTTCTGTCGACCTGGGCGCTGCGCCCGCCGGCTCCGCGTCCACCGAACGGTGTGGAGGCATCAGTGCTCCTCGGTGAGGACGCCGTCGCTGATCCGGACCCGGCGCTGCGCACGCGTGCTCACCTGGTCCTCGTGAGTGATCACGACGAGCGTCATGCCCTGGTCTCGCAGCGAGTCGAACAGGTCGAGCACCGCGTCGGTGTTGCGGGTGTCGAGGTTGCCGGTGGGTTCGTCGCAGAGCAGCAGGGACGGCGAGCCCATCAGCGCCCGGGCGATGGCGACACGTTGCCGCTCGCCACCGGACAGCCGGTTGGGCAGAAACTGCACCCGATGCCCCATGCCGACCTGCTCCAACGCGTCGATCGCCCGCTTCCGGCGATGACGCCGATCCCTCCCGCCGTACACCTCGGCCAGCATTACGTTCTCCACCACGCTGCGCTGGGGAAGCAGGTGAAAGGACTGGTAGATGAAGCCGATGCGGCTGCCACGCAACCAGGTGCGTTGTTTGTCCTTGAGCTTGGTGGTCTCGATGCCGTCGAGCAGATAACTGCCGCTCGTGGGGCGGTCGAGGAGGCCAAGAGTGTTGAGCAGGGTGGACTTCCCAGACCCCGAAGGGCCCACGATGGCCAGATAGTCACCCTGCCCAACGATCAGCGACACCTTCGACAGGGCGTATACCGGTGGGTCCGAGGGGAAGACCCGGCTGACGTCCTGAAGGCGAATGACCTCGGTTGAACTTCCACGATGCGCTGTTGGGTCGTGCGGAGTCGAGCCACGGGGTGCTGTGTTGTGCAATATCGACTCAAGTGGTGTTTTCTCACGCATTCCCGACCACGACCCGGTCGCCCTCTTTGAGGTCCGCTGAGTTCACCGGGGTGATCTCCACGTCCCCGTCCGCAGTGAGCCCGGTGCGGACCTCGACCTCCTTGGTCTTGTCCGTACTCGTCTCCACCTGCACCCGCGGCTTGCCGTCGGCCGAGGTCACGACCGCCGCGACCGGCACCGTGAGCACGGGCTCGTCGGTCTCGCCCACGGAGATGCGTACGGTGACCGGTGTGCCGACGAGTGCCCGCAGCCCCTTGGTCGTCGTCGGGGTGAGCAGCACGGGCTCGGCGCCGATGGCCGGCTCCTCGTTCTGCTCCCCCTTGGGCTTGTCCTCGCCACTGTCGATGCGGGCCCTCGCGCCGATGGCGGTGACCTTCGCGGGGAACGTTCGCCCGTCGCCGGTCTCCATGGTGGCCGACAGGCCCACCTTGAGCAGCTTCGCCTCGGCGACGTCGACCGAACCGGTGATGGCGAAGGACGAACTGGTCACCGTCGCCACCTTGCTCTCCACGACCGCGCCAGCTTTGACCTCCACCTTGTCAATCCGTGCCGGAAGCGTGGGGAGGAAGACGATCTCGCCGGGGGGCAGGCTGATGCCGTGCGTCTTGAGCTGTTCGCCCAGCAACCGCCGGGCGTCGGCCAGGCTCTGCTGGGCATTGCTCACCTTCAGGCGTTGAGGGGAGAGTCTGCGGGCGTTGCGCAGGTCGCGCTCGGCGGCGAGGAACGCCTCGTCCGCTGTGCGCAGCGCCTTACGCTGCTCTTCCAGCAGTTTGTCCCGGGTCAGGGTCTGCTGCTCGCTGTAGTTCACGAGGGCGGCGTTCGCCTCGTCCAGGCTTTGGCGGGCGTTGTCGACCTTGAGCTGGAGCAGGCGCTTGTCGTCTTCCGGCTTGGCCGCCGCGAGCGCCTGCTCGGCCTCATGCAGGCTTTCCTCGGCGGTGCGGATGGCGGCCTGCATCGTGCCGATCTTCTCCCGGTCCTCGGGCGTCTCGTTGGTGCTCCGCGTGCGCTGGAGCGCCTTCTGCGCGAGCTCCAGATCTCTGCGGGCGTTGTCGTATTTGATCTTCAAAAGGTAGAGGTCGCGGCCCTCGTCGAGCGCCTTCTTCTCGCTGAGCAGGGTCTCCTCGGCGATGCGTACACTGCGCCGCAGATCGTCGATGGATCGCTGCGCGTCAAGCGACGGCTCCTGCGCCTTGTAGCCGCGCTTGGCATACCAGTTCTTCAGAGCGGTGGCCGTCGCCTGGTCGAAGGTGCCCGACGTCGGGCTGCCGAACCCGAGCCGGCGCAGCGCACGCTGGAGTTGCCGCACGTCGGCGCCGGAGGTGCCGAGCGTGATGGTGCGGTGCATCGGCACCTTCCCCCGCAAGGTGAACACCGGGCGGCCGTTGACCTCCATCATCACCGACCCCTCGCGGACCCGGCCCACCCGCGGCGCGCGCGTGACCCGCTGTGCCTCACCTGCGGCGCTGGTCGACGCCGTGCCGGTGCCCACCACGCCGCCGAGGGTGACGGGCAGCGGCGAGCCGTAGGCCAGGGTGCCGCTCACCGCGACGGTGCTGGTGAGCTTCTTCCGCTCGACGGCCACCGTGATCAGCGACGGGGGCGGCGGTTTGCGGGAGGCGGCCTCGTCGGCGGGCGACCGCAGTTGGTTGCCGACGAGCCAGCCACCCCCCGCGATGAGCAGGACCCCGCCCACGACGAGGGCCAGGATCCGCTTGGGGGATTTCACCGTGATTCCTTGGAGGTTTCCGTGGATTTCTTATCCCGAGTGGAGCCGGCGCTTACCATGTGAACCCGGTGTCCAGGTCGTTTGCCTGGCGCACTTGGTTTGTGACGTCCAAGTTCTTCGGCAGATAGGCGGCGTAGAAGTCCTTGCCGCACTCCAGGTCGTCGAGCGCGTCCTTGATCTCCCGCGTCAGAGCGGCTCTGGCCTGCTCCGGCGCGAGTTTCCTGGGCCCGCCGGCCTTCATCGCCTCCAGGGTGTGACCGAGCGCCTCCGCCCGCTCACCAAAGAAGTGGTTCTCCCCCCGAGTCGCGATCTCCGTTGGTTTGAGGGAGGCGACCTCGTATCCCCTGCCCTTCATGCATTCGCCGAACTTCTGGGCCGACTGGACCAGGGCGGTGTCGCCGTCGAGGGAACGGTCCCTCGCGCTCTTGATCGCGGTGGCCTGCGACTCGAGAACGTCGTCGTAGTTCGACACCTTCATCCCGAGCACGGATTTGGCCGCCTCCACGGAGCATGCCTCCTGGGCATTCCTGTGTGCGGTCCGCTGCGTGGTCGACAGGCTCGCCACGATTTTGTCGTTGGGATTCGCCGACGTGCTCTCGGCGCTCAACTCATCGGGGTAGACCTCGTGGGCGAAGGCGCCGTAGCCGTACTTCGACCGGTGTTTCTTCATGGTCTCGTAGTCGCCGGACTTCATCTTCCGCTCCTCCTCGCTTTTGACGAGGGGACGCGCGTATGCGATGTACTTGAAGCCCTTTTCCTTCATGCAGCCGACGAGGTGGCTTTGCACGAGCTGCTGTCTGTCCTGGCCTGCGGCAGGCGCCCCTTCGCTCGCGGGCGCGCCCGCGGGGGCGGCGGTGTTCCGCTCGCCCTGCCCGCCGCAGCCGGCGAGTGCGGCGAGGGAAAGCGCGAGGATTCCGGTATATAGCCGTGCGGACATGAAACATGTGCTCCGTTCACTGCGGGGGAGGGCGGAGGCGGCCGGCGGCCTTCGACTCCGCAATGTTTTCCGCGTTTTCCACTCGACGGCCACCGCGATCAGCGACGGGGCGGCGGCTTGCGGGAGGCGGGCTACCAGATGATTCCGGACTCCACTGAGTAGTCCTGACGCACCTGATCGAAGACTTCCGTTTCCTTCGGCGTGTAGGCGGCGTAGAAATCCTTGCCGCACTCCAGGTCGTCGAGCGCGTCCTTGATCTCCTTGGCCAGATAGGCCCTGGCCTGCGTCGGCGAGAGCTTCTTCCCCTCGCCCTCCTCCGGCGGCCCGTCGTCCAGGCCGAGCACCTTCGACCGCTCCTGGATGAAGGTGCTGGCGCCCCGGCCCACGATGTTCGTCGGTTTCATAGACGTGATCTCGTAGCCCTTGGCTTTCATGCAGTCGCCGAACTTCTGCGCCAGTTGGACCAAGTTGGGGTCGCCGTCGAGAATCCGCTGCCGCATGCCCGTCATCACGGCGACTTGTTCCTTGAGAATGTCGTCGTACTTCGACACCTTCATCCCGAGCACGGATTTGGCCGCGCTCAGGGAACACGCGTTATGGGCCTTGTCATATGCCGTGCGCTGCGCGGCCGACAGGCTTCCCGTCATCTTATCGTTCGGATTCGGCGACCTGCGCGCGCCGGAATCGCGGTGTTCGGGGTAGACCTCGAAGGCGAAGGAGCCGTAACCGTACTTCGACCGGTATTTCTTCATGGTCTCGTAGTCGCCGGACTCCATCTTCCGGTCCTCTTCGGTCTTGACGTCGGAAGGCGTGTAGGAGATGTACTTGAATCCCTGCTCCTTCATGCACGCCGCGACATGGTCCTGCACGAGCCTTGGCTTGTTCTGGCCGGAATCCGGCGAAGCCCCTTCCCCCGCGGGGGCGGCGGTGTTCTGCTCACCCTGCCCGCCGCAGCCGGCGAGCACGGCTAGGGAAAGCGCGAGAATTCCGGTGTACAACCGTGCGGACATGAAACGTGTGCTCCGTTCACTGCGGGGGAGGGCGGAGGCGGCCTGACGGACACCGCGATCAGCGGCGGGGGCGGCGGCCCGCGAGCGGCGGCTCACCATATGATTCCGCTGTCCACGGCGTATTCCTGGCGCACCTCATTGATGACCTCGGTCTCTTTCGGTGTGTAGGCGGCGTAGAAGTCCCTGCCGCATTCCAGGTCGTCGAGCGCGTCTTTGATCTCAGCGGTCAGGTGGGTCTTCGCCTGGCCCTGCGACAGCGTCTGCGGCGTACCGGCCTCGTCGTCGGAGACCTCGCTCGCACCGGGACCGGGCCCTCCGATGCCTGGAGCCGGTCCCCTTTGGAAACGGTGGGAGCCGCAGGCCGGGAACCGCCCGCCTCATCGCCACCGCCGTCGGCCCCGCAGCCGGTGAGGACCGCGGCGGGCAGCACGAGCAGGGCGACGCACTTTCTCAGATGCATACTGGGACTCGATTCGTGAGAAGGCATGGTGAGGAGAAGGCACGTCACCATGCGGGACGCCGCCTCGACAGATCACGTTGTGCGTGCAGGGGGGATCGGCGCCCGGCCCGGGGGCTCCGGTCGGATTTACACGGTCCAGCCCGGGTTAGAGCAGGACCTGCCGCCTGGCTTGGTACGGCACAGCCGCGGCGGCCACTGTCAAGAAGAAGAGCAGGAGCCAGTGGGCCACGTCCTGCGGCGTGTAGGTGACGATGTTCTCAACGGTGATCTCCGCGAGGACGGCGAGCATCGACACGAGGTAGATCGCCGCCGCGACGGCCCAGCGAGGATCCTTCGCGATATATCCGGCGAAGACGGCCATCAGCAGAAGCGCCGTCTCCAGCACGATCCTGCTCATCGTGCCCGCACTCCGGCCGGCCACGTCCAGCCACGCCGGGTCGCTGAACGACAGAGCGGGCACGGTCGCCCACCACCACCAAGAGCGGACCTTCACCCGCCTTTTCCTGGCGGCGAGGACCGCGATCCCCAGGAAGAGCACGGCATACGTGATCAACGGGGCCACCGGTCCGCCCATGCCGTACATCGCGGGTCGATCCCAGAGATCGTCCGCGATGACCGGCACCAGCGTTTGGTCCAGCAACGGCACGCCCAGCGCGATCGACCCCGACTTGAAACCGATCAACGCCGCGAACGGCAGTGCCGTCCATAACCAGCCGCGCATCACGGCCAGCACCAGGAACGCCGACATGCCCACCCAGAGGGGAAGCTCCCTGAAGAAGGGCGCGAGGTACGCGAAGTTCGCCACCGCCAGGATCAGCGTTCCCAAGTGCAGACCATCTGCCCAAGGGATGCCGACCGCGGCGTATTCGGCTCTGGCCCGGAGCCCTCCCCGGACCAGAGCCACGGCCTCGCGGAACGAAGGGAAGGTCCTGCCGGGCTCTGCGGTGTCCAGCAGGGTGCCTATGAGCTCTTCGCCGTAACCATCACGGTATCCACGAGGGTAAACACGCATCAGAGAGCGGCATCGTCGTTCCATCAACGCCGTGCCGGCCCCCCCTGGCGGCGCGGGGCTCGGTGCCGACGGTCATGAGAATGTCGCCCCCGGGCGTGGAATCCGGTTCACCACGATCGAGGCGGCTTGCTGCATGCGGTAAGCCTCCGCGGAGACCACCCCGCGCCCGTCGTCGGTGATCACGAAATAGCGGCGTGGCCGCCCGTCGACGACCTCCTCACGATCCACGGCGATCAGTCCGTTTGCCGCGAGCCGGTCGAGCGCACCGTAAAGCGTGCCGACCGGCAGTTTCACCCGGTCCTCCGAGAGGACCATGGTCCGCTTGATGATCCCGTGCCCATGGAGTGGGCCGTCGAGCAGGGCGGCCAGGATGAAGTACGTCGGCTCGCTGACCGAAGGTGATCCTTTCGCCATACTGGAAGACCATACTTCGGGCAGCGAAGTATGGCAACTCGGTCAAAGCAGCTTTGTGGATCGGCGGACCCCATCGTGGCGGCCCGCCGTCGGGTGGCAGACTGCTGACATGGCGAAACCCGAGGTGACCTACGACGACGTGGTCGCCGCCCGCGATCTGCTCTCCGATGTGGTCGTGCACACGCCCGTGCTCCACTCCCGCCTCCTCTCCGAGGCCGTGGGCGGGCCCGTCTACCTCAAATGCGAAAACCTCCAGCGTGCGGGCTCGTTCAAGATCCGCGGCGCTTACGTGCGCATCGCCCGGCTCACCGAGGAGGAGCGCTCACGGGGAGTCGTGGCCGCCAGCGCCGGCAACCACGCCCAGGGCGTCGCGCTCGCCGCCGGGCTCGTCGGCGCCAAGGCCACGGTCTACATGCCCGAGGGCGCCCCGCTGCCCAAGATCGCCGCCACCCGCTCTTACGGCGCGGACGTCGTCTTCGCAGGACACACCGTCGACCCCGCCCTCACCGCCGCCCGCGAGCACGCCGAGCACACCGGCGCGGTCTTCATCCACCCCTTCGACCACCCCGACGTCATCGCCGGCCAGGGCACCATCGGGCTTGAGATCATCGAGCAGCTCCCCGAGACCGGCACCGTCGTCGTCGGCATAGGCGGGGGAGGGCTCGCCGCCGGCGTAGCCCTGGCCGCCAAATCCCTCCGGCCCGGCCTGCGCATCGTCGGCGTCCAGGCCGAGCGCGCCGCCGCCTATCCCGCCTCCCTCGCCGCCGGCCACCCCGTGCTCGTCGAACCCGCCACCACCATGGCCGACGGCATCGCCGTCGGCCGCCCCGGCGACCTGCCGTTCGAGCTCATCCACTATCTGGTCGACAGCGTCGTGACCGTCACCGAGGAGGAGATCTCCAAGGCGCTCGTGCTCTGCCTCGAACGCTCCAAACAGGTCGTCGAGCCCGCCGGCGTCGTAGGCGTCGCCGCGATCCTGGCCCACCCCCACGCCTTCGACCCGCCCGTGGTCACCGTACTTTCGGGCGGCAACATCGACCCCCTCCTGCTCTCCAAGGTCCTCCGCCACGGCCTCGCCGCCGCCGGACGCTATCTCGCCTTCCGCATCCGCCTCCCCGACCGCCCCGGCGCCCTCGCCACCCTCCTGGGCCGCCTGGCCGACCTCGGCGCCAACGTCCTGGAGGTCGTACACGAGCGCGTGGGGGCACGCCTGCACTTGGACGAGGTCGAGGTGCTGCTCCAGCTGGAGACGAGAGGGCCGGCCCACTGCGACGAGGTGCTCGGCGCCTTGCGGGGGGACGGTTACAAGCTGATCTTCGGCTGACCCTTTTGGGGCCGGTCTTCCAGAGCCGGTCTTCAGGGGGCGGTCTTTGAAAGGCGGTTTTTAAGAGTCGGGTACGGCATGAGCCAGGTCAGGCGGCGGCGGTGAACTCCGCCCCCGCCTGTCGTGTTCGTGGCTCGCGCTCCGCCGCCACCTGCACACGCCGCCACGTCCCCACCGGTCGGCGGTGAGCCGTGATGCCCTTCGTCTACGACCCGAAGGCGGGGCAGTTCGCCCCCACCGGCAACGACAGCACCACCCGGCCATGGAGCACCGCTGCCGGGCGATCCGTCATATCACGATAAGTGCACCGGTTGGCCGGTATAGTTTGATCTATGGTGAGACCCAGTTCCAAAGAGCGTCTGCTGGACGCCGCCGCCGAGGTGCTGCTGAGCCAGGGCGCGGAATCCCTGACCCTGGAAGCCGTGGCCAAGCAGGCCGGCGTTTCCAAAGGCGGCCTCTTCTACCACTTCCCCACCAAACAGCGGCTGGTCGGGGCGATGGTGGAACGGCTGACCCAGGCATTCGACCACGCCCTGGCCCAGGCGGGGGCGAGACCGGGCGACTACCTGCGTGCCTACATCGAGGCCACCATCCCCGCCGAGCCCACCGCGAGCGCACCCATCGACCGTGTGACCGTCGCCCTGCTGGCCGGAGTGCTCGTCGATCCGGCGGGACTCGCGCCGCTCCGGCAGCGCTACGAGGCCTGGCAGGCCAGACTCGTCGAGGACGGCGTCGACCCCGCCGTCGCCACCGCCGTCCGGCTGGCGGTCGACGGGTGGTGGGCGGCCAGGCTGTTCGGCCTGGGCGAGCCCGGCCCCGAGCTCCACAGACGCACCCGTGCCTACCTTCTGGAGCTTGTCGATGCTGCGCACGACTAAGGTCCTCATGCTGCTGACCGACCTGGGCTTCCTGGTCTACTTCAGCGTCATCGGGTTAGGACTCCTGCCCCCTGAATGGGCCTTCGCCGACTACGCGAACCCGCTCATGGTGGACTGGAACTGGTCGTTCCTCTGGATCGACCTTGTAGCCGCCTTCACCGGCCTGATCAGCCTGCGGCTCAACCACTCGCCCCTGATGCTGGTCTCCCTCGTCCTGACCATGGCATCCGGCCTGATGGCGATCGCCTTCTGGACCCTGCGCGGAGACTTCTCCCTCGCCTGGTGGATCCCGAACCTGTACCTGATGCTCTTCCCCATCCCGGCCATAGCCCACTTAACAGCAACCATGAACCCCAAACCATCGCGAACCACGACTCCGTAGCCCCGCACCCGTGAAGGTGGGCCCGTCGAGGGCCGTCGCAGGCGGCCACGATCGGTGGTTGTCTCGCTTGGCAACCGGGCGAGTGGCGTGGATATGGCTGCGAGGCAAGGTGGGGTGGTGTGCATATGGGTCCGGATGCCGTTGGCGGTGTAAAGCCGTTGACGGTGTAAACGGGAGGAGCGGCGATCGAGGAAACCCGGTGTGATCCGGGTTCTGAAGCATGGAAGAAGATCTACTTAGTTTCCTAGACCTGGAGCGCGCGTAGCGGATACCTTCCCTGGGAATCCGCCACCAGGTCTGGAGTTCACATGCGACGAACCGCCCCCATCGTGGCCGCGGCTGTCTCCACAGCGGCGTTCCTGCTCGTCCCCACTGCGGCTCCGGCCCACGTCTTCCAGGCGGCCACCCCGGGGGCCGCAGGGCTCGGCGACTCCTACCTGCCGCAGGCGGGCAACGGAGGCTACGACGCCCTCCACTACGACCTGGATCTCGACTTCAGCCCGGCCACGCGCACGGTCGACGCCTCCTCCACGATGCGGGCGAAGGCCACGCAGAGCCTCTCCCGTTTCAACCTCGACTTCGAAGGCCCCGAGATTAGCCGGGTCAAGGTCGACGGCAGGCCCGCCGAGTTCAGGCGTGAGGGGCAGGAGCTGGTCATCACCCCCTCCCGCCCGATCCAGTCCGGCCGCACCTTCGAGGTCGAGGTGGCCTACGCCGGCCCGCTGAAGGAGATCAACGACGCCGGCCTCGGCCGCTACGGCTGGCTCCCGACCGTCGACGGCGCGGTCGTCATGTCCGAGCCCGACGGCGCCCGCTCCTTCGTGCCCGTCAACGACCACCCCAAGGACAAGGCGTCCTACCGCGTCCGCGTCACCGTCCCCAAGGGCCTCACGGCTCTCGCCTCCGGCGAACCTCAGGGCCCGGAGCGCACCCGTGACGGCCGCACCACCTCGGTCTGGCGCAGCAGCGAGCCCATGGCCAGCTATCTGCTTACCGTGGCCATCGGCAAGTTCACCGTGAAGCGCAGCACCTCGGGCGGGCTGCTCAACATCACCGCGGTCGACCCGGCCGCCTCCGCCGACGACGGGGGCCTGCACGCCAAGACCGCCGAGGTCACCGCCTGGGGCGCCAAGCTCTTCGGCCGCTATCCCTACTCGTCGATCGGCGGCATCGTCGACAAGGTCGGCGTCGGCTACGCGCTGGAGACCCAGACCAGGCCCGTTTACGACACCGGGGTGCCCGCCACCGACCTCATCGTGCACGAGATGGCCCACCAGTGGTTCGGCAACAACGTGTCCCCCGGCGACTGGCGCGACATCTGGCTCAACGAAGGCTTCGCGACCTACGCCGAGTGGCTGTGGGACGAGCAGCACGGCGGTCCCACCGCCCAGGCCACCTTCGACCGCTACTACGCCGCCCCCGACAGCAACCGCATGTGGAAGAAACCCCTGCCCGGCGACCCCGGCCGCAACGACCTCTTCGCCGGCTCGGTCTACACACGCGGCGCCATGACCGTCCACGCCCTCCGCACCGCCCTCGGCGACGACGACTTCTTCAAGCTGCTCAAGCAGTGGAACTACAAATACGCCCACTCCCACGCCCGCACCGCCGACCTGCTCGCCCTCGCCGAGCAGATCTCGGGCCGCAAGCTCGACGGCCTGTTCAACTCCTGGCTCTACACCGAAGGCAAGCCCCCGCTCTCGTAAGACCCGGCCACACTGGTTCAGCCAAAGTCCCCGTCGTGCTAAAGGTGCTTGAGGGGTCCGACGTGGTCAGGTGCCTGCCCGTCGCACACGAGAGTTCACACGCACGTGGGAAACAAACATTACGTGAGGAGTGTTGAGGCGGGCAACGTGTGGGTGTGGTGTGCGGACAATGGTAATGGCATCCGCGACCGTCTGGACACCCTTATCGGCAAGAGTCGCTGCTAATCCTGGCGGCCTTTGGCGAAGAGCACGGCATGTCATCGATGAAAGTCGTGCCCGAGCCCATATAGCACTCACCGCCATTTCCTGTCGGCGACCCGCGGCTGCGCAGGCCGGAGCGACAAGGCAAGCAGAACCGCATCGAAAGGACCCCCGGCAATAGCGGGGGTCTTCTCGTTGGCTTGCTACTCTGAATCTGGGTGGCTTGGCTAGAGGATAATTTCCTGTTTGCCGCCTATCCCTGTGTCGGGAAGTCCGAGTGTGTAAACGACTCGGCCGGCGATGGCTGCTGCAAAGTTTGCAAAACCTAGCTCGGGATCGGGTTCATTGAGAACAGCTGTGGCCTCTGAAGAACCCGGAGTGGTGGTGATGAAGCATGCGGCGTCATACAGGCGCTCACGTACGAGTCGCTGGCAAAGAATCCTGTAGCGATCCATGTAGGAAGTGTTAATAAATACCTTCTCCACCGGAGAAACTGTGGTGGGTACGGAGATGGGGGTCATGGACTTCGGGGTCGCTTCGAGGATGAAGAAGTAGCCCAACCAAGGTCGGAGGCTACCAAACGTGCCTTCTTCGTAAGCGCGCCATACATCGGTTGCCGATCCTATTGCCTCCTCAATGCGATTATTAACGTTGTTGCCGAAGGATGGTCCGACCTGCGATTTGAATTCGATCGCAGCGATTAGGGATCCTCGGTGTACAACGACAATATCCCATTTCTTTGCTGCTCTATAGTAGCCGGGAAGTTCCACGCCAGTCTTTTGGCGGATGCAGTCTCGTGGGATCCCTGATTCGACAAACTCTTGAATGACCACCTCTTCGAGTTCTCGCATATGTTGTCCCGCAGTTACTGCGCTGCGGAATCCGGCATCAGATCGGCCTGCATCCGACTGCTTCTTTGCCGCTCTTTCGCGAAGTTCCCAAAACATATTCACAGCGTGCTGTGCCGGATGTTGACGCATGTGTCTCCTAGTCTGGCAGGTGATCTAGGCCGTATGCCCGCAAGGCGGCCTCGGTGGCGGCTGACGAATCCCGCTTTTCGAAGGCTTCACGAAGAGCGTTGCAGGTTGACTCGTCGATATCATCTTGATTGGGGACGCGGATCTTACGCAAATACTGTGCCTGAAAACGGAGAGTTCCGCCACGCATTTTAACGGCGTAGGCCTCAACAAAGGCCTCGGCCACCTTGGACAGCATTAGTCCACCAAGGACTCTTAGATCCCATGAATCAGAGACTATAAAGTATAGATTATGGTGCGGATAGTATCCGCCTTCATCTAGCACGGGATGAATGGTCATCTTCATGTCTGGAAGAAGCAGTTTGGGCTGGGCGGTGAGATGGGGGTCTACTTTATCAATAGTCTTGTACCACCGACTAGGCTGTTTGATCGCAATGTGGCGCTTTCGGAGCACTGAGGCGTGCCTCTTGAAGTAGGACGCCAGTCTTGGGTAGTTGGTCAAATCAACCAAGTTTCCCGCGCTGTCCCAGGGGTTCACGAGATATGAGCCGTTCCACTCAAAAATCCCAGTCTTTGTGTCCCTGACCATAGATAGTGGGAGCAGGCGATCTGTCTCTACGAGATCGGCTCTATCTGTGATAAAGATTTTGTCGGCTCCAGTAGCTACGCCAATACCGACTCGCGTCCCAGTCCTTCTATCTTCGAGGAGCTGGTATCGCTGACTGAGCTCTTCTAGCATCGCCAGTCTGGCGGGAGAGGCTGAAGGCCAGGAGTCATCACCTGCAAACCAATGAGGAAGCCTGGCCGCATGATAGGTTTCGGTATCGACATACTGATCGTTGCTACTAGTCGTCCAGGATGCAAACTCGTGCGCCTGAGCACTGCTGAAGGAGCGGCGTGTATCGGCGGCGATCGCCGTGCCTTGAGTGCGATTACTGATCACGGTAATTGCTGGGTAAGCGGAGACCTGATCCTCGAACGCATCCACATCATGCATGATCAACGCTAGATCCATGCTGTATTGCCTCGCGATCAACTGTCGGAGCCCTCTGCCGTATTGGTTACGCATCCAACGGTCTGCGCAGATGAAGGCGAGTTTTCCGTCGCTCTTGAGGCTGACCAAACCTTTTTCGTAGAATCCCACGTAGATATCAGCACGTCCGCCCATCGTATTACACGACCGACGGTAGGCCGCCATGCGTACTTCAGGTACGTCTTCCAAACGAATATAAGGCGGGTTACCAACCACAAAATCGGCTGATTCGCTGGATCGACTACGCAGTAGGTAATCCCCCTGCAAGATCCATCCTTGGACGACTTTGTCTACTTCGATCGCGTTCCAGCCATCATCTATAAGCAGTCGTGATACGAGCTGTTGAGCTTGCTGCACATTGTGAGCGAGTAGATCGATCGCTTCGATTGCTGAGGCAGCTTCTAGCAATGATCGCTTGTGTCTCCGGCAAGAAGCACTGAGTCGCTGGACGATGGGACCGAGGAAAGCGCCCTCGCCGCACGCAGGCTCGACTATTCGCATAGAGGCAAGGTTTCGATCGGGGGTATAGCCCACAAGATCGAGCATGAGATCAACCACCCACCGGCGAGTGAAAACCTCGCCATTTTGCCCCGAGCGCCCTGGTGGGTCCGCTGGATGCGGAAGGTGTAGGTCAAAGAGCGAGTCAGCGGTCACCACACGACGATACTGCCCCTGCGGCACCACCACCCACAGTGCTGCAGCTCTAGCCCTCTGATTTTGATGTCGTTGACCTGCGCGGCTGGCCTAAAGCTCTTTATGGCTACTGCGCGGGACATCCTTCCCAGGATCTCTGATGCATTGAAGACGGGACGGCTTGGAGATCCACCATCTGCAAGTGCGGTTTCATACGATCAAGTCCTTGCCCCTGAGCCCGCCTGCATGAGTGCTAGCGCCGGTAGGGGCCGGCCTGGCGGGTGGGAGCCGGTGAAGCGGTGGGAGTTGGGGTGGGGCGTGAGTTGCCAGGGGTTGGGCGGGTTTGGCGGCGGGGGCGTTCGGGCCATTCGGGGCGGCCGCGTTTGTAGAGCCACACGTCGAAGAGGCTGTCGAGTTGCCGGCCGGAGAGGCGTTCGGCCAGGGTGATGAAGTCGTCTGTCGTGGCGTGGCCGTACGCGTGATTCTGAGCCCAGGTGCGGAGCACCTTGAAGAAGGTCGCGTCGCCGATGCGCTGGCGCAGGGCGTGGAGGGTCATGGCGCCGCGGGTGTAGACGGACTCGTTGAACAGGTCGTCGGGCCTGGCCTTGCCGGGTGGGTAGTTCCAGATGGGGGAGCTGGTCATGGACATGCGTCCGCGGAAGACCTGCTCGGCGGTGATGGTGCGGTTGTGCTCGGCCCACAACCACTCGGCGTAGGTCGCGAAGCCCTCGTTGAGCCAGAGGTCGTTCCAGCGTTTGATGCTCACGCTGTCGCCGAACCACTGGTGGGCGAGCTCGTGGGCGATGATGCTCTCATCGGGGATGAATCCGCCATACATCGGCTTGGTCTGGTTTTCCAGGGCATAGCCGGTGTTGAGGTCGTCGACTACGCCTCCTGTGGAGGAGAACGGGTAAGGGCCGAAGACCGTGCTCCAGTAGTCGGTGATGCGGCCCGACAGCCGGAAGACCCGGTCGAGCTGGTTGTTGTATTTCGGTGCCACGGCGGCGAGGTTGGCCAGGCCGCGGGGGGTTGTGCCGGTGCGGAGGGCGAAGTCGCCGAGGGTCATGGTGGCGAGGTAGGTCACCATCGGGTGGCGTTCGCGCCAGATGAAGGTGGTCTTGCCGTCGGTGGTGACCGGCCCGGCGACGAGTTCGCCGTTGGCGAGGGCGGTGAGCCCCTTGGGCACGGTCAGCTCGAAGTCGAATGTCGCCTTGTCGGCGGGGTGGTCGTTGGCGGGGAACCACGTTTTGGCCCCGTTGGGCTCGCAGACCACGAAGGCGCCGTCGGAGGTGGGGATGAATCCGTAGGTGCCGAGGTTGGAGGAGCCTCGTACGGGTTTGGGAGTGCCGGAGTAGGCCACCCGGACCGTGAACTTCGCCCCTTTGGCGAGCTGTGCGGCGGGGCTGATCATCAGCTCGCTGCCCTCGCGGGTGAACTGCGCGGGGGCGCCGTCCAGCGTCACCGACGCGACGTGCAGCCCGGACAGGTCGAGGTTGAACCGCGCGAGGTCGTGGAGCGCCGTGGCGCTGATGGAGGCGACGCCGGCGAGGTGTTTGCTGCTCGGCGTGTAGGCGAGCTTGAGGCTGTAATGCGTGACGTCGTAGCCGCCGTTGCCGTCACTGGGGAAGTCTGGGTCGCCGATGCCGGCCGCGCCCACCGTGCCCTGCACGGTGGAGCGGGCGGGATGCTCGGATCCCACCGGCGGTGAGGACAGGCTCTCGCCGTTGGACGCCGAACAGGCGAGCAAGGCGAGGAGGGTGACGGACGTCGTCGTTGCCAGTGACCATGACCTCATCAGCCGCGCGTGCCCCCTGTGCTCGGTGTGTGACACCTCCGTCGAGTGACAAAGAGCTTACGCTAAGTAGTCACCACTGGTCAGCTATCCACCACAAGAGTTCTGGCTGCCTTGTCGTGGATGGCCTGCTTTCTTGGGTCTATGAGGATCCAGCCAAGGTCGATGATCCACAGGCAGCACAACCAGGCGAGGACCGCCATCACGGCCTGCCGGATCGCCGCCTGGCCCACGGCGAGCCTCTCCCCGGTCTCGCTGATGACACGCAGGCCGAAGATCTTCTTCCCGATGGTCTGACCGTGCCAATACGCCTGGAGCAGCCAGTAGTAGAGGAATGCCACGACGGCCAGGAAGAAGGTCTGCGAGAGGTTGATCCGCGCCCAGGCGCCTCTCTCCTCGTCTAGGACGTGGCTCCAGGTCTGCCAGGTGACCGGGGTGCTGATCAGGCTGATGATGATCGAGTCGACGATGCCCGCGAACAGCCGCCGCCAGCGTCCGCCGAGCGGCGCCGGCACCGGGCCGGGTCCGCCTCTGTAGCCGGGCGGGGCTTCGCCGTACTGCGGGCCGCCGCGGGGCGGTGGAGACCAGGGTTCACCTTCAGGGGGCGACTGGCCGGGGGGCGGGTCGATGTAGGGGTCGCGATATGGACGATCGGGCGGTGGTTCGCCCGGAGGCGGCGGTGGTGCTCCCATTTGAGGGAGATCACCACGCGCCGCCTACTGCAAAGCCCGCGACACGCAAAGAGAGCGTGAAGGGCTTACCTGGGGCCGGTATCAGAGGTTGCCGCGCAGGTCCTGCTCACGCTCGATGGCCTCGAAGAGCGCCTTGAAGTTGCCCTTGCCGAAGCCGAGGGAGCCGTGCCGTTCGATGAGTTCGAAGAAGACGGTCGGGCGGTCCTGCACGGGCTTGGTGAAGATCTGCAGGAGGTAGCCGTCCTCGTCGCGGTCGACCAGGATGCGGCGCTTCTTGAGCTCCTCGATCGGCACGCGCACCTCTCCGATGCGGGCGCGCAGCTCGGGGTCGTCGTAGTAGGAGTCGGGGGTGGCGAGGAACTGCACGCCGGCGGCCCGCATGTGGTCGACGGTCGAGAGGATGTCGTTGGTGGCCAGGGCGATGTGCTGCACGCCGGGCCCGCCGTAGAACTCCAGGTATTCGTCGATCTGCGACTTCTTCTTGCTGATGGCCGGCTCGTTGAGCGGGAATTTGACCTTGCGGCTGCCGTCGGCGACGACCTTGGACATCAGCGCGGAATACTCGGTCGCGATGTCGTCACCGATGAACTCCGCCATGTTGGTGAAGCCCATGACCCGCTTGTAGAACTCGACCCACTCGTCCATCTTGCCGAGTTCGACGTTGCCGACGCAGTGGTCGATCGCCTGGAAGACGCGGCCGTTCTTGACGTCCGGCGGCGCCACGAGCGGCTCGGCGGCTACGTAGCCGGGCAGGTAGGGGCCGGAGTAGTTGCTCCGGTCGACCAGCGTGTGCTGGGTCTCGCCGTAGGTCGCGATGGCGGCCAGCCGTACCTTGCCGTGCTCGTCCTCCATGGTGTAGGGCTCGTCGAGGCCGCGGGCGCCCGCCTTGACGGCGTGGGCGTAGGCGGCGTCGACGTCGGGCACGTCGAGGGCGAGGTCGGTCACGCCGTCACCGTGATCGGCCACGTGGCGGCTGAGGTCGGTGCCCGCGCGAACCGATCCCCGGAACACGAAACGGGCGCTACCCGAGGTGAGGACGTAAGCCGCCTCGTCACGGCTGCCGTTCTCCGGCCCGCGGTAGGCGACCAGGCGCATGCCGAAGGCGGTCGAGTAATAGTGGGCGGCCTGTTTGGCGTTGCTGACCGCGAAGACCACAGCGTCCATGCCGTGAACAGGGAAAATGTCGTTCATGCGGTTACTGTCGGATTTGGTGGGCGGGTTGCGCAAGAGTGGACTGATTTGCTGGACAATCTGTATGGTGGATCGAGGGCTATCGTGGAGTAGCTGTACATCATGACGATTGATCAACTCGACGCCCGTCTCATCCTGCTCCTGACCGAGGAGCCGAGGCTCGGCGTGCTGGAGTGTTCGCGCCGCCTCGCCGTGGCCAGGGGGACCGTGCAGGCGAGGCTCGACCGGCTGGTCGCGCGTGGGGTGATCACCGGCTTCGGGCCCGACATCTCGCCCGCTGCCCTCGGCTACGACGTGATGGCCTTCGTCACATTGGAGATTCGCCAGATCAGCGGGCACGACCCGGTCGCGCACGGCCTCGCGCGCATTCCCGAGGTGCTGGAAGTGCACACGACCTCCGGGGGCGGCGACCTGTTCTGCCGGGTGGTCGCGCGCAGCAATGCCGACTTACAGCGGGTCATCGATTTGATCGTCGACGTGCCGGGGGTGCTGCGGACGTCTTCGGTGATCGCGTTGGACACCCCCGTGCCTTATCGCGTTTTGCCATTGGTCGCCGATGTTCCACGTCACAGAGACCATTAAGGCTTAGCATCCAGAGTGAAGAGTTGTTCGTCTCCTAGCATGAACCCCAGGTCGCACGCGTCGACAGGCTCCTGATCCGGCTGTCGTCGGCGATCTCGGAGCGGGGTTCTCCGAACTAGATCAATTCCATCGTTGTCGACCACAAGCGTTGATATGCGCTCAAAGCCAGTCATAGTCGGTCATAGGGAACACAGGCATAGTTATCGGTCGTTTACCCTGAAATTTCGCTTGATGCTCGGTGCCGGGGGGACGGTTGATCGTGCAAGTGGGGGTTTGTGGCGTGTGTGAGGGACGGAGATAGACGTGCGAAAGCGACGGATTCTCCGGGTGTTGTTGGTTTTGACGGGCAGCGGCCTGCTACTCGGCGTGGGAGCCTTCGCCGTGGCCTGGGCGCTCACCCCGATTCCGGACAGCACTCAGCCGGAGGCCACCGCCCAGGCATCGGTGATCTACTACCGCGACGGCAAGACCGTGCTGGCCAAACAGGGTGTCAACCGCAAGGCGGTCGAGCTGTCCAAGGTGCCCGAACACCTCCGCGACGCGGTGATCGCCGTGGAGAACCGCACCTTCTACCGCGACAGCGGCGTGTCGGTCTCCGGCACCGCCCGCGCCGTCTGGTCGACCGTGACCGGTCAGCAGCTCCAGGGCGGATCCACCATCACCCAGCAGATGGTGCGCAACTACTACAGCGGGCTTGGCCAGGAACGTTCTATCGTCCGCAAGCTCAAAGAGATCATGATCTCGCTCAAGGTCGACCAGTCGAAGTCCAAGGACTGGGTGCTTGAGCAATATCTCAACACGATCTACTTCGGCCGCAGCGCCTGGGGCGTGCAGGCCGCCGCCGACGCCTACTTCCGCAAGAACGTCCGCGACCTGACCATCGCCGAGAGCGCCTACCTCGCCGCGGTGATCCAGCAGCCGTCCAACTTCGCCAACCCCACCGGCGCCATGCGCGACGCCGCAGAGGCGCGCTGGAAGAGCGTGATCGCGGCCATGGTCGAGACCGGCGCCCTCACCGCCGAACAGGCCGCCGACCAGCGTTTCCCCACGCTGAAGAAGCCCAAGGGGGTCTTCGCGCCCAAGGGGCAGGACAACTATATGATCGACCAGGTCAACGCCGAGTTGGCACGGCGCGGCTACACCGAGGAACAGATCAACCAAGGCGGCCTGCGCATCGTCACGACCTTCGACAAAAATCTCATGAAGGCCGCCGAGCGCGCCGTGACCTCCGTCCTGCCCGACTCCACCCCGAAGAAGGTGCGCACAGGCCTCGCCGCCGTCGACCCCCGCAACGGCGAGGTGCTCGCCTTCTACGGCGGCCGCTCCTGGGAGGACAGCAAGGTCGACAACGCGTTCTACGCCAAGGTCATGGCGGGCTCCACCTTCAAGTCCTACGCGCTGGCCGCCGCTCTGGAAGACGGGCTCAAGCTGTCGACCCGCGTCAACGGCAACTCGCCGATGCGGGTCGCCTCCCACGACATCCCCAACTCAAGCGGGCGCTCCTACGGTGAGGTCAACCTCGTCACCGCGACCAAGGACTCGGTCAACACCGCGTTCGTCGACCTCAGCCAGCGCATCGGGCTCGACAAGGTGGCCGAGGCGGCCAGGGCCGCCGGCATCCCCGAATCCCAGCTCGCGCCGCATGAGGACGCCCCGACCTTCCCGCTCGGCGTGGCGTCGGTCAGCGCCGTCCAGCAGGCGACCGGCTACGCGGCCTTCGCCGCCGAGGGCATCTACCACGAGGCCCACGTGATCCGCTCGATCACGGACGCCGACGGCGAGAAGACCACCATCGACGTTCCCGGCAAACGCGCCTTCACCGAGCAGACCGCCGCCGACACCACCTACGCCATGACCCAGGTCGTCGAGGCCGGCACCGGCACCGCCGCCCGCCTCTGGGACCGGCCCGTAGCTGGCAAGACCGGCACGACCGACAAGTCCCGCGCCGCCTGGTTCGTGGGCTACACGCCGCAACTCTCCACCGCCGTCAACATGTTCCGCGACGACAACAAGACCGTGAAGGTCGGGGGATACGAGCAGTACGGCGGAGGCATGCCTGCCCAGATCTGGCGAGCCTTCATGACCGAGGCCATGAAGGGCAAACCCGTCGAACAGTTCCCCGAAGCCTCCGACTTCGGCTGGGACTTCCCCGACGACAACTACCCCGAGGGCGACGATTGGTACGGTGACCCGAACGGCGACCAGGGCATCAACCCCGCCCCCGACCAGAACGCCACCCCTCCCGGCACCTCACCCCCGACAACCGGCCCCGACACACCCGCCAACCCCAACAACCCACGTGGCCCGGACAACCCCGACGGCCAACCGGATGGCGAGAACCCCGGCGGCCCAGGCCAAGGCCCGGGACCAGGCGACAACCAGGGCAACGAACGCCGCCTCGGCGGGGGCCAGGACGAGGGACCGGTCCAGAACATCCCCGTCCAGCGCGACACCCGGTAGGCGGGTCGGGCTCTCGGGCCCTGCTTGCACGGTTGGGCAGGTGTGCGTCACCTCTACCTCGGTGGAGGTGACGGGCCGGGCTTCCCTGATCTCCCGGGGCATGGTGGGCGATCATCCCCGCACGTGCGGGGCCGACCCGCCAGCCTGCCCTTACTGCCGCACCTACTCAGGATCATCCCCTCGCGTGCGGGGCCGACGCCCTGGACGGCGACCTCGCCGCCGCTGCGATGGGAACATCCCCGAGTGTCCGGGACTGACGTACACGGCCGCGCCTACATCTACATGACTGCAGGAACATCCCCGCGCGTGCGGGGCCGACCGGACGTCGCCGTCACCTTCCATAACCGTGTGAGGAACATCCCCGCGTGCGGGGCCGACACGGCGGCGGTGTCTCTGAGCGCGTCGATGGGCGGAACATCCCCGCGCGTGCGGGGCCGACCGGATGCCGCCCATGCATGCCCAGTAGCCGCCAGGAACATCCCCGCGTGTGCGGGGCCGACTGGACGGGGTGGGAGACGCGGCGCGCGATCTCCGGAACATCCCCGCGCCTGCGGGGCCGACGCAGCCACCGAGGTGCCCGACGTCGCGACCTGGGGAACATCCCCGCGCCTGCGGGGCCGACCTGAGGGAGGCCCCCCCTTTTTAGAGCGCTCCAGGAACATCCCCGCGCCTGCGGGGCCAACACTCGCCTACCTGCGCTGTTGCGGAGCCATAGCCCTGTTTTCATTCGGTGGTTTTATGGAGTTGTGTGCCCCCAAGTTCTGTGGCCAAGTCGGCTGCGGTTGTGACCGGCATGCGGCACGTGAAGTCGCGGCACACGTAAGCCGCAGGTCGTCCTCGGACGAGTTCTCGTCCCTCCAGGAGAGGAACCAGGCTGTTGCCAGTCCCAGGCTCCTCCGCCGGGTCGTGGAGCGCCACCACAAGGCCAGGAGAGCGCGACAGGAGCGCGGTCCTGTGAAGGGCACGAGTGTCGAGGGAGTCCAAAGGCCCCACCACCGCGACCTCGACCGGGCCGGCTAGGGCGGCTTCGGCGACGGCGAGGCCCCAGCCGGCGAAGCGGGCGTGGCGGGGGGCCAGGACGGAGGCGGTGCCGAGGGCGGCGTGGGCGGCTTCGCGGTGACGGGCGGAGCCGGTGAGGGCGGCGTAGGTCAGGAGTGCGCCCGCCGCCGCGAACCGCCCGGACGGGGTGGCGTTGTCGGTGGTGTCCTTCGGGCGCTGGAAGAGGCTCTCAGCGTCGTCCGCCGTGTCGTAGAAACCACCCTCCCCGTCCCCGAAGTGGTCCAGAATCACCTCAAGCAGTGCACCCGCCCGCTCGAACCACCGGCTTTCCCCGGTCACCGAGTAGAGCGCCAGCAACCCCTCCGCCACGTTGGCGTAATCGTCAAGCACCCCGGCGTTGGCCCCCACCCGTCCGTCCTTGGACGTGCGGGCCAGCCTTCCGCCCTGCATGTGCACCTTGTCCAGGAGTTCGGCCGTCTCACGGGCCGCGTCGACCAGGTCCTGCCGTTCGAACAGCAGCCCGGTTTCCGCGAGCGCGGCGATTGCCAGCCCGTTCCACGACGCGACCACCTTGTCGTCCCGGCCGGGCCGTACCCGCTCCGCCCGCGCCCGCAGCAGCGTCTCCCGCACATGCGCGAGGCGCGTCGTGTCGGGCGTGTCGGACAGGAACTGCAGCACCGAACTGCCGTGCTCGAACGTGCCCCCCGGCGTGACGGAGAAGACCGACATGGCGAACGCCGCGTCCTCCTCCCCAAGTACCTCACGCAGCTGGTCGGGCGTCCAGACGTAGAACTTCCCCTCAACACCCTCACTGTCGGCGTCCAGCGCCGAGGCGAACCCGCCCTGCTCGGTGCGCATTTCCGCCAGCAGCCAGTCGGCGGTCTCCAACGCGATCCTGCGCGCGAGCACCGTGCCCGTGGCCCGCCACCAGTGCGTGTAGACACGCAGCAGCAGAGCATTGTCGTAGAGCATTTTCTCGAAATGCGGCACAACCCACTCGGCGTCCACGCTGTAGCGCGCGAACCCCCCGGCGAGCTGATCGTAAATGCCGCCCCTCGCCATCGCCGCCAACGTGTGCCCGGCCATGGAAATCGCTTCCTGGCCGCCTTCCCGCAGCAGAAACTCCAGCACCATGGACGGCGGGAACTTCGGCGCGCCCCCAAACCCGCCACGCACCGGATCGAACCCGCTTTTAAGATTGAGTACGGCTTCCGCCAGCGTGTCGTGGGTCGGCTGCGGCCCGGTGGGGAAGTCCCCGCCGTCGTTCAGCGCGGCGACGACCTTCGCCCCCTGCCCGAGCACCTGATCGCGCTCGTCGCGCCACACCTGGGCCACCCCGTCGAGCAGCCGGTGAAACTGCTGCCGCGGGAAATAGGTGCCGCAATAGAACGGGTGCCCCTCAGGCGTCGCGAACACCGTCATCGGCCATCCGCCCTGCCCCGTCATGGCCTGGGTGGCGGACATGTAGACCGCGTCGACATCCGGCCGCTCCTCGCGATCGACCTTGACGTTGACGAAGTTCGCATTCATCTTGGCCGCCGTCGCCTCGTCCTCGAAGGACTCGTGGGCCATGACATGGCACCAGTGGCAGGCCGAGTAACCCACGCTGATCAGCAGCGGCACATCCCGCCGCCGCGCTTCGGCGAACGCCTCCTCGCCCCACTCAAACCAGTGGACCGGGTTGTCGACGTGCTGGAGGAGATAGGGAGACGTAGCTCTGCCAAGCCGGTTCATAGTGCCAGCGTTTCACAGCCTTCCAGGCCCCGTCGCCCACCCTCCTCTTCGGGCGTCAGAAGAGAACGAGTCGCGTGAGAAGCACTCGCTGGTGCTTCCTATCGCTGCGGTATTCCGCGATGCCGTGGCCCTTTGGGATGAGGATCTCTCGCAAATCTGGATCCATGCTGGCTTGGCCGCTCCCAAGCAGCCAAGGATTTTCGCAGATGGAGACCGTGAGCGCTACCACGGTGGAGAACACGTCTGCCGAGATAGACGGATCGGCGAGTGTCTCGGCCACGATCTCAGACGGTATGACCGGCCATAGATCATCATCCTCAATCGCTAGGCGGTGCACTCCTGTCGTCTGCGTGCAATCTCATCCATAGTCGTAGTCGGAAGGGTCCCGGCCTCAGCGGCTGCATGGATGCGATCACGATCGGGATCGGTGTCCAGCATGGCACGTCCCCACCATGCCGAGATCACACCATCCAACTCTGGACCTTGCTGAGCCTCCAACAACTCGGCGAAGAACTGGGCTCGCCGGCTGCCACGCAGTGCGTTGGAGATGCCGCCGATGGTGCGAGGAACCCTCGGTCCTTCTTCGTGGACAGGCTGAGCGCTCATCTCCACCACCTTTCTCACAGTCAAAGATAGACCCAGACTTCTATCGGGGTGTGGAGTACGCGACACGCCAGTCGGAGGCGCCCTCGTATAGATCAGTTGTCACTCCTGGTCACCTCAGGGGATGGTGGTGTCCGCGGTGCGGAGGAGGGTGAGGAGGGTGGCGCGGTCGGCGGGGTTGAGGGGGGACAGGACCGGCATGTCTTGGAGGAGGCCGGCGATGAACTTGCGGCGGAGTTCATGGCCTTCGAGGGTGGCGATGAGCTGTTTGGCGCGGCGGTCGGCGGGGTCGGGCTGGCGTACGGCGAGGCCGCGTTGTTCGAGGGCGTCGGCGATGCCGGTGATGTGGGAGGGTTCGCAGTGCATTTGGCCGGCGATCTCACCGAGGCGGAGGGGCTCGCCCAGGCGGAGCAGGGCGTGGGCCTGGGGGGCGGACAGGCCGATCCCGGCGGCTGTGGTGTCGAGGTGGAACCTGAGCCGCAGCATCGCAATGATCAACCGGTCTAGGGTCTCGATCTCGTCGTCGTGGGGGTGCGGCGGCGTCGGCATGCGTGTGGCCCTCCCGGAAATCAGTTTCACCACGGAAACGATCCCGCCTCAAGCGACATTCCAGGATTTTGTACGGCATAAGCCACCAGGCTTGTGCCGTACGCAACCAGGAGCCGCGTCCGCGTCGGGGCCGGCGCGGGGTGAGCGCCGCCAAATCATCCTGACGTGCCCAAACGGGCCAAATCAGCCCGGTGCCCGCAACCGACCAGTGCCCCCAAACTAACCTGGCACGCCGGAAACCGGTGGCCAGGCCGGTTTAGAGGGTGAGGGCGCGCAGGATGAGTGCCGCGAGCGCGAGGACCAAGAGCGGCACCGGGCGGGCCGTCTGGCTCGCCGGGTCGCCCGCGCGGACGTGGGTGACGATGGCCCCGATCATGACGATGATCAGCCCGATCGGGGCGAGGATGCCGAGGATGCCGATCCAGATGCCGGCGAGTGTGCCGAGGCCGCCGAGGACCTCCAGGGTGCCGGTGATGCGGGTGAAGCCGGGGGACACGCCGAGGCGGCCGAGCTCTTTGACGATGGCCGGGTTACCTATGGCCTTGGGGAGCCCGGCCAGGACGAAACCCAGGGCTACGAGGATGGACACGACAACCAGCGCGATGAACATGGGGACCCCTCGCATGGGGAGCAAGCGCGACGGCGCGCACGGCACCGCCCGCGGACAGAAAGCTTAACTCGCTGAACTATAGTCCGAGTGAAGTAGTTCTGCCCAGCGGGTATGCCCTAACGGCTGCGCCCCCGGGGTTTGAGCGGGGTGGGCGGCAGCGGAGGCGCGTTGAGACGCGGTCCGGCATAGCCGTGCACGGTGCCGAAGAGTTCGCCTTCCGCCCATTCGCGGCGGGCCTCGGCGATTTCCTGGCCGGTGCGCCCGACGAAGTTCCACCACATGACGATCTCCTCGTCGAAGGGTTCGCCGCCGAGCAGCATCAGCCGGCTGCCCGCCGCTGAGCGGATGCGCAGTTCGCGGCGGCCGGTGCCGAGGTAGAGCAGCGACCCGGGCGAGACCGGCACTCCGTCGATCTCGGCTTCGCCGTACACGCTGAGCACGGCGTGTTCGAAGTCGCGCTCCACCGGCAGGGACAGGTCGGCCTCGGGGGAGAGCAGCAGGTCGGCTCCGACCAGCGGTGTGTAGGCGGTGCCGGGAGAGGTGGCCCCGGCGAGTTCGCCCATGATGACGGTGGCGGTGAGCCGCCGTTCCCGGAGCACCGGCAGGTTCCCGTGGTGTTCGAAGGCGGGGGAGACGTGGCGGTGGGCGTCCGGCAGGGCGACCCAGAGCTGCGCGCCGTGCAGGAGGTCTGGGTGGTCGGCGGGGGACTCCTCCGAGTGCGCGATGGCGCGTCCGGCGGTCATGAGGCCGAGTTCGCCCGGCCGTAGCGTCTGCAGGCTGCCCAGGCTGTCCCGATGCAGCACCTCGCCGTCGAGCAGCCAGCTCACGGTCTGCAGGCCGATGTGCGGGTGGGGCGGCACCTGCATGCCGGGTTCGCCGACGATGTCGTCCGGCCCGTAGTGGTCGATGAAGCACCAGGCGCCGACCATGCGGCGGCCCAGTGTCGGCAGGAGCCTGCGCACCTTCGTGCTTTCGCCGAGAAGCACCTCACGCCCGGGGAAGAGTTCGTGCACGGGGTGGGCGGCGGTGTCGCGGTGGCCGCCGCAGACGGTGACGTCCGGGTGGATGTCCAGATTGCTCATGCATCACAACATAACGACGGCCCGTAAACCGGTGGATGCGGGAGGCGGGGGCGGGGGCGTAGGCTCAATGCTCGTGGATCCGCACGACGTCTCAGCTTGCGCCGGTCGGCCTGTCGCCTCTCTGACCAGGAGAGACGTGATCAGGGCCCTGCTTTCTGTGCCCTCGGGGGCGGCGCTCGTCGCTCTCCCCGGACTGCGCCGCGGCATGCTGGCCGAGGGCAATCCGCTCAGCGCGGTGTTCTGGGAGACCGCGCAGTCGACCCTGCTGTCCATCGAGGCGGGCACCGCCACCATCGGCGACGTGCACCGGTGGCTTGAGTCCAGCGGCACCGAGCCGATCCTGCTGACGCGCGACTACTTCGTCTGGCCGGAGGAGGACGAGCGCGGCCCCCAGGCGGTCGAGCTGCACGCGATGCTCGTCGCACATCTGGAGGAGCTGGTCGCCGAGGGCGAGATCGACCCGGACGCGCTGGCGTCGGGCGACCGGGCCGCCCGGGACGCCTACGAAACCGTGCAGGCGCAGTGGCTCAACACCCCGCTGCCCGACGGCCGGGTGCCGAGCATCGTGATCGGCGACGAACAGGACGAGGAGCTGTTCGCGGCCTGGGACGAGGAGGAGGCGTTCGCCCTCAGCGAGTTGCGGCGCATCGTCGCAGAGGCGCCTGTGCAGCCGCGGGAGCCCTCTCCCGCCGAGCTGGCGGAGGTGTGCGGCGAGTTGCGGCGTCTGCTGGTCGATCCGGTCTATCCCGGCAACGTGCTCAAGGCGTGCGCGGGGTTCCAGGGCGACGAGTTTCCGCGCGACGATCTCGAACTATGGCTGACGGTGGTGGCGGGCATCGCCGGGCCGATCTCCGACCTCGCCGCGGACGACCTGACGGAGCGGTTCGCCGATCTCGACGCCGGGCTCAGCCTGGAGGACTCCACGCTCGCGGCCCTCTGCGCGATCCACCACGCCGACTGGCTCGCGGTCGTGGCGGCGCTGGTGCGCCGCGGCCCTGGCGTGCTGGCGTCGCCGGAGCGGGTTGCACGGCTGATCGCCGAGTCCGAGGACATCGACGTCGAGATGGACGATCCTGACGACCTTGAGGCGATCGAGACGCTGTTCGCCTCGGTGGTGCCGCTGTGGGAGCGCCTCGGGGTGGTCGACCGCGCCGAGATCCTCACTCCGCTGGGCTGGTGGGGCCTGCCGAAGGCGCTGGAGAAGGCCTGGGCGCCGGCCGATTGAGACGTATACGGCACGAGCCCACGGGACCTGTGCCGCGCACGGACGGCCTTGGCGGGGCGAAGTCAACCGGGCTCGCGCAGGAAGGGGCTGGCCGCGGACATCCCGGCTCATGCCGTACGGCGCAGCCAGGGGTGTCCGAGCAAATGAGGTGGATGAGGCCGTCCCGGCTAATGCCGTGCGGCGCGGCCAGAAGATGGCTCATGCCGTACGGCGCGGCCAGAAGGTTAGCTGTCTGAGCGGACGGTGTGGAGGTAGGACTCGTCCACCAACTCCACGAACTCCGGGTGGCGACGGATATATGCGGAAATGAATGGGCAAGCAGGCACCACCGTCAACCCCGCGTCCCGGCTCGCCTCCAGTGCCGCCTGGGCGAGGCGACCGCCGAGCCCCCGTCCCTCGAACTCCGCGCGCACCTCGGTGTGCGGAAAGACGATCTTGTCCCGGCGCAGGCGGTAGTCCGCGAAGCCGGCGAGGGTGTCATCGACGTACACCTCATAACGGGACGCCTCGGGGTTATCGGCAACCCGGATGTTCTCCCCCATCACATGCCTCCCTTAAAGCCGATCCAGCACCGACCCTATGTCAGACAGGGCAGCCGCCGACGCACTCCCCCTGCGGCAAGGGGAGGGGGAAGAAGGAGAACGACCCCTCAGGAGGTGCCGTTCTCCTTCGGCTTCTTGAAGTCGACCCTCTTCTTTTGGTCGGCCTTCTTGAAGTCGGCCTCGAAGGGCACCTCGATCTTCGCGATGTGCCTGTTCATCGACTTGAGAAGCAGGAACAACGCGAGCCCGATCGCGGCGATGACCAGGAATCCGAGGATGCCCGGGCTCACGGCCGAGGTGATGGCGCTGGAAGGGTTCACACCTCCAGTCTGCCACCTGACATGCGTGCTCCCACCGGCGGAGTCTTCGCCCGCTGTCAATGGCAGGCCTGCGAGACCTCCTCGGCGTGAATGCCGGCGAACAGGTCGTCCTCGGGCAGCGCGCTCGGGACGAGGGAACGGGCGAGGTGGTAGTCCTCGGTGGGCCAGACCTCACGCTGGAGGTCGATGGGGCAGGTGAACCAGAAGCCGTCGGGGTCGACCTGTGTGGCGTGGGCGATCAGCGCCTGGTCGCGCAACTCGTAGTATTCGCCGCAGGGCACCTTGGTGGTGACGGGCCACTTCTCGGGGCGGTCCTCCCACCTGCTGATCCAGTCGGCGTAGGGGGAGCCGATGCCGCGGGTGGTCATGGCGTCGTGCAGCGCCTCGAACTTCTGCTTGCTGAACCCCATCTGGTAGTAGAGCTTCAGCGGCTGCCACGGGTCGCCGGTGCCGGGATAGCGGTCGGGGTCGCCTGCGGCCTCGAAGGCCTCCACGGAGACGCGGTTGGTCATGATGTGGTCGGGGTGCGGATAGCCCCCGTCGTCGTCATAGGTCAAGATCACGTGGGGCCGGAACTCCCGCACGGCGGCCACCAGGGGCGCGGCGGCGATCTCCAGAGGCTGAAGGGCGAAGCAGCCCTCGGGAAGCGGCTCCTCCTCGCTGTCCGGCAGGCCCGAGTCGACGAAACCGAGAAAGCGCTGCTCCACCCCGAGGATCTCGCGGGCACGCTCCATTTCAAGCCGTCTGACCTCGGCGATGTTCTCGAGGATCTCGGGGCGGTCCATCTTCGGGTTGAGGATCGATCCCCGCTCGCCGCCGGTGAGGGTGCACACGAGCACGTCCACACCTTCCGCGACGTAACGCGCCATGGTCGCGGCACCCTTGCTGGACTCGTCATCGGGATGGGCGTGCACGGCCATCAGCCTGAACGATGCGGACACGGGCTCGAAGTCTCCTCTTGGGGTCTTTCACTCTGCCGCCGGGTAGTTTGCTTGGGCAGAAGCGAGGGCGGGCCCCCCGCAGGGGACAATTGTTTCGGATAACACCGAGGAAGTGCAGGGAGATTCCTTCATGGTCACCAGAGACGCCGAGAACGGCTACCAGACCGTCCCTGTTCTCGGCACTCCTGACGATCTCCCGGACAGACCCGCACGGCGTGGGCGATTCATCGTGCATGCCGTGATTGGGGTGCTCGTCGCGGTGTTCGCGGGTGGCTGGGGATACGTGATGCTGGCCGCGAAGGGCAACCCTGAGGTCATCGATCAGACGATCACTTTCGACACGAGTAGAGCCGACTCTGCCGGGATAACATTCGAAGTAGTCAAGCCGTCCGATCGTGGTGCCGTCTGCCGGATCCGGGCCGATGACGTCAACCATGTGGAGGTGGGCAGTCGCGAGGTCACTATCCCCGCCGGAGGGGGATATGCCCGGCTTTCGGAGCGGCTGGCGACAAGCGCCCAGGCCACGTCGGTCAGCGTTCACTACTGCTATCTCATATAGTGAGATATTTGGGGAAGCGTTCGAGCGTCTGACTTGTTAGCCTGTCGAGATTCGAACGTCCGCAACCAAGCTCAAGCCCCCAGAGGAAGCAAGGAGAACCCGTGGCCGAGTCCCACGACGAGAACGTCACCTGGCTTACGCAGGAGGCGTACGACCGCCTGAAGGCGGAGTTGGAATACCTCTCGGGCCCCGGGCGCGTCGACATCGCGAGGAAGATCGAAGCCGCTCGTGAGGAGGGCGACCTTCGCGAGAACGGCGGCTATCACGCGGCGAAGGAAGAGCAGGGCAAGATGGAGGGCCGCATCCTCCAACTGCGCCACCTTCTGGACAGCGCGCGAGTCGGGGAGGCGCCGCGCACCGAGGGTGTGGTCGGGCCGGGCATGACCGTCACGATCCGCTTCGACGGCGACGAGGACGAGGTGACCTTCCTGCTCGCCTCCCGCGAGGAGAGCGGCGCACCCATCGACGTCTACTCACCGAGGTCGCCCCTCGGCTCCGCGATCAACGGCAAGAAGATCGGTGAGAAGGCCACCTACACCATGCCGAACGGACGGCAGAACACCGTGGAGATCTTGGAAGCGGTGCCTTACGTCGGCAACTAGCCATGTCTGAGCCATGACGCGACCCGCGCATCGGGGCCAAACCGAGTGAGCCGAGCGACGATCCGCACGGCCGACCAGCGGGCCGCCTGAGTGGGGCCGAGATGTTCAGTTGACCCATCGGGGGCGGGGCGCCCCCCGGTGGGTCATCGCGTTTTAGGGGCCGATCCCTTCTCTTGGCTGATCGTTCGGCCAAAAGTCAGACGATGACGGCCGACGTCAGCGATGCTGGGAAAAATGGCCATTGCCTCCCTGCTGATCTTCAGGTAGAGCTTTTGGGGGCGGGGTTCGCGCGACATGAGAAGGGGTGGTGCCGTGCTCGACCAGCGGGCGCGTGTTCCACCTCAGCCACCTCCGCATCCCCCCTCCCCCCCGCGCGGTGGCCTCACCCGCGCGCTCGCCGAGGCCAGACGCGACCTCGCCTACCGTCCGAGGCTCTGGCCGTACGGCGCGGGCCCGGTTGTCGTGCGGCGCGTCATGGGCGTCGTCGGCGCGGCGGTGGCGGGCACGCTGGTCGTCGGTCTGATGGCCCTGGCGGACATGTCGGCGGCCGAGCCGGAGCCGAGTGCGGCGGGCACCGGCCTGATGCGCATGCCGGCCGAGCGGCGCGGCGGTGAGCCCGCGTCGGGCACGGCGTCGGGCGCCGACGGCTTCGTCGCCGGCACCGGTCCGGTCAGGCCCGTGGTCGAGCAGGTCGCGCCGCTGAAGGGCTTACGCAAGCCTCACCTGTTCGTGGTGGCCCGCAAGAGCATCGACCAGAGCACGGCGGACCGGGTCGCGCGGGTCAAAGGGGTGCGCGCGGTCGAGCTCGCCGACGCCGCCTCGGTGACGATGGACGGCAAGAAGGTGCAGACGCTCGGTGTCTCCCCGTCCTCCTTCCGGGCCTATACGCCGAAGAGCACGGCGAACTCCGACTCCCTCTGGGCCAACGTCGCAGCCGGTGATGTGGCGGTGTCGTTCGTGCTCGGCAACGACGGCGGGTTACGGCTCGGCGGCACCGCGAAGAGCGGGGCGCGCTCCCTGCGGATCGGTGCTTACGCCACGATGGGCCTCGGCACGATCGACGCCGTGGTGTCGCGGCAGACCGCCAGGTCCCTCGGCCTGCCCGAGAACAACGCCCTCGTGGTGAGCGCACCCTCGGTCGACTCGGCCAAACTGCGGCGCACACTGCTGCGGGTGCTGCCCAAGGGCACGCAGATCGCCTCGGTCAACCCGGTGGCGCCCAAGGTCACGGCGGGCGGCTCGGGGCAGACCGGGCAGACCGGTCAGATTCCGTGGTCGGCGGAGTCCTTCATGAGCAGCGATCAGATCCGCACGGCGCTCACCGCGGCGGCGAGCAAGCTCGGCCGGCCATACGTCTGGGGCGCGGAGGGGCCGGACACCTTCGACTGCTCGGGGCTTGTGCAGTGGGCCTACGCCCAGGCGGGCATCCGGGTGCCGCGTGTGACGCACCAGCAGTTCGTCGCGGGGCCGCACGTGCCGATGGCGCAGATACAACCGGGTGACCTGATCTTCTGGCGGCACGACCCCACCAACCCCGGCTATGTCTCCCATGTGGCCATCTACTGGGGTGACGGGAAGATGCTCCACGCGCCGCGCACCGGCGACGTCGTCAAGATCTCCCCGGTGTCCACCCGCAACCTCGCCGGGGTCGTACGGATCAGCCCCGGTGTCGCGGCCCGCGTCCGCTGACCGGGGATCCGGTACACACCGTCCGCGAACCCCTGTTCGAGAAGGGCACGGCAGGGTCGTAACCGGACGGTGATGTTCGCCACACCCTAAGTGCCGATGATCATGCGATTGGGCCACTATTGGGCGTCGTGTTCGCCGGGATCGTGGGAGCGTGCCCAGGGGGCGCCGCCCCCGGCCCGCTGTCAACTCCCGAGGGCGGTTCCGGTGATCGCCGGACGGGAGGGGCCGCGAACCGCCGCCCGGGAGGCGTGGAGACGTTCCTGCGGGCGAATTTGGAAAAAGATTCACAAGCGGCCCTGCGGCTCTGCGCCCGCCATTCCGGTGGCCGGTTCCCCGGGCTGGGCAGGGCGAACGGGCGGCGAATGGACTAAACCTCTTACCGGATTGGTTTAGACCTCTCCGAATGGTCTGAACCAATGCGTGAAATCGCTCTATTAAACATCCGGTAAGTGGGTAGGTGTTCTCTGTACCACAGCCCCTGCCTGCTCTGACATGCAGGGTTGACGGCCGCTGAAAGGCCGGTGTCCGGTCCCGGCGGGCGGGGTGTGTGCCTCATGGAATTCACCGCCTGGGAACAGAGCTGAAACGCGGACGCCCGATCGTGGAAACGGTCTGGCGAGAAGAGTTCAAGTGGTCTACGCCAATTGGATTAAGTACGGATTCTTCATTGATGATGTTCTGGCCCCTGAGAGCGTAAGGAGCCGCTGTCGTGTCCCTTTCTACTGAGATGACCGCCTCGACGTCGCACGCCGAGCTGGCCGCCTGGGTGAACGAGATCGCCGAGCTGACCCAGCCGGACCGCGTCGAGTGGTGCGACGGATCCGAGGCCGAGTGGACGCGCCTGACGAACCTGCTGGTGGAGCAGGGCACGTTCAAGCGCCTCAGCACGCGGCAGAACAGTTTCTACGCCGTCTCCGACCCCACAGACGTCGCCAGGGTTGAGGACCGCACCTACATCTGCTCCGAACGCGAGGAGGACGCGGGCCCGACGAACAACTGGATCGCCCCCGGCGAAATGCGAGCCACTTTCGGCAAGTTGTTCAAAGGCTCGATGCGGGGCCGGGTCATGTACGTTGTGCCGTTCTGCATGGGGCCGCTCGGCGGTGACATCTCCCAGCTCGGCGTGGAGATCACCGACTCTCCTTATGTCGTGGTGTCGATGCGGGTGATGACACGCATGGGCGAGCGGGCGCTGCGCCTCATCGAGAAGCGCGGCGACTACGTCAAGGCCGTGCACTCGGTCGGCGCCCCTCTCGCGCCGGGCCAGAAGGACGTGCCGTGGCCCTGCAACCAGACGAAGTACATCAGCCACTTCCCCGAGACCAGGGAGATCTGGTCCTACGGGTCGGGCTACGGCGGCAACGCGCTCCTCGGCAAGAAGTGCTACGCGCTCCGCATCGCCAGCGTCATGGCGCGCGACGAGGGCTGGCTCGCCGAGCACATGCTGATCCTCAAGCTGACCCCGCCGAAGGGTGAGCCCCGCTACGTCGCCGCAGCCTTCCCGAGCGCGTGCGGCAAGACCAACCTCGCCATGCTGCAGCCGACCATTCCCGGTTGGAAGGTCGAGACCATCGGCGACGACATCGCCTGGATGCGCTTCGGCGAGGGTGGCCGGCTCTACGCGATCAACCCCGAGGCGGGCTTCTTCGGCGTGGCGCCCGGCACCGGCGAGACCACCAACGCCAACGCGATCAGGACGCTCTGGGGCAACAGCATCTTCACCAACGTGGCCCTCACCGACGACGGCGACGTGTGGTGGGAGGGGCTCACCGACGAGAAGCCGGCGCACCTGACCGACTGGAAGGGGCGCGACTGGACCTCGGACAGCGCTGAGCCCGCGGCTCACCCGAACGCGCGCTTCACCACCCCCGCCGCCCAGTGCCCCACGATCGCGCCCGAGTGGCAGGACCCCGCGGGTGTGCCGATCTCGGCCATCCTGTTCGGCGGACGCCGGGCCACTGCCGTGCCTCTCGTGACCGAGTCGCGGAGCTGGCAGCACGGCGTGTTCCTCGGGGCCAACGTCGCCTCGGAGAAGACGGCGGCGGCCGAGGGCACGGTCGGCGAGCTGCGCCACGACCCGTTCGCGATGCTGCCCTTCTGCGGCTACAACATGGGCGACTACTTCGCCCACTGGCTCAAGATCGGCAAGATGGCCGACCCGGACAGGCTGCCGCGCATCTACTACGTCAACTGGTTCCGCAAGGGGGAGGACGGCTCCTTCCTGTGGCCGGGCTTCGGCGAGAACAGCCGGGTGCTCAAGTGGATCGTCGAGCGCCTCAACGGCGAGGCGGAGGCCGAGGCCACGCCCATCGGGTTCGTTCCCGCGGCGTCGGCCCTGGACACCGAGGGTCTCGACCTCGACAGGGCCGACCTTGAGACCCTGCTGGAGGTCGACCCCGACGTGTGGCGTCGCGAGGCGTCCCTGATCCCGGCCCATTTCCAAAAGTTCGGCAATCAGCTTCCGAATGAGCTCTGGGACGAATATCGAGACCTGGTCACCCGTCTGGGCTGAGCTGATGTCTCGGATTTGAACCCGAGCTTTCCGGGGGTGTCCGCCAACGGCGTCGGACACCCCCGTGATCTTTTATGGGCGAGATCGTCTACGAGGCTCCAAATGATGCGAGAACCCTCCCCACGGCATGGTGCTTCTGCCACCATGACGGAAAAACTCCTCCTTTGCGGAAGGGGAGGTTCGGTATGGAGTTTGGGTTACTGGTCGGCGCGGCCGCGACGGCCATCTATACAGGGACTTCAGCCAACAGGCTGACCGCTGAACACGCACGGGCACGCGAGGTGGCGGCGAGCCTCCACCGCGACGACCTGTCGACGCTGGAGCTGGCCTATCTCGCAGGAGGGCCACGCCGCGTCATCAACACCGCTCTGGCAGGTATGACGGCTGCCGAGGCCGTCCGTATCGCCAGGGGCGGGCTCGTGACCGTGGTCAGCGGCGTGTCTCAGCCCTCCGAGCCCGTCGAGCGCGACATCCTGGCAGCGCTCAACGGCGCGGGGGGCTCTATGCAGTTGGGGGCCCTGCGGCGGCAGGTGGCCAGTGGCGAGGCCCTGAGCGCCATGAGAGACCGCCTGTCGGGCAACGGCCTGGTGATCGCCACGGCGGCGCTGGGGAAGATGCGCCGGCGCGCCACGGGCCTCAAGATCGCCTCGGTCGTCTCGATCGTGTTCGCCGTGGCCTCGCTGATCGCCGAGATCACGTTCGTGCACCCCCAGTTGACGGCCACGGCCGCCGTCATCGTGGCCGCGGTCGCGGGAGTCGGCGGTTTCGCCATGTTGCGAAGACACAATCAGGCGTTGAGCGATGTCCTGAGCGGTCCCGGCCGTGAGGTGGTGATGTCCGCCAAACGTCTGCACGCCCCCGGCGTACATCACACGGCGGACGCCGACACCAAGGCCAGCGCCAAGGCCGACGCCAAGGCGGGCGACGAGGACTCCGAGGACGACGGCGACACCAAGCGTCCCAAGCGGCGCGTGCATCCGGCGGGCATAGCCGCGGCGGCGATGTTGCCCATCGCCCTCTACGGCATGAACGAGGTCGAAGACCCCGAGCTCCGCGAGCAGCTGGCCGCCCCCGACTCGGTGTCGAGCGGTGCCGTGGTCACGGGTGCCTGCGGCGGCGGCAGCGACTCCGGCGCCGACATGGGCCACTGGGGCGGCTCCGACGGGAGCGGCAGCAGCAGTGGCGGCGGTGACGGCGGCGGTGGAGACGGCGGCAGCAGCAGTAGCAGTGGCGGGTCGGGATGCGGGGGTGGTGGTTGCGGAGGAGGTTGATTCGCAACCGCGGGATCCTCGGGGCCCGCTCCGCGGATCACCCGCATGCGGGTGATCCGAGCGGCCGGAGGTGAAGCGCGTGTCTGGGGGTGTCCGCCGATTGTGGGGGACACCCCCGGCGGCTTATTGGTGGCAAGCCGCTGAAAAGCGCCGGATTTCAGGGTGCAAAACCATGTATGGCTGGTTTCAGAAAGATCAGTCACATTTGAGGGATACGGGCGTGCGTGGCGATCAGCCGCGCCGGCGAATGAGGAGAACCTGGTCGTGCCTTCGCTCGGAGTCGGCATCGGATGGCGACCGGAGATCGACCGCACGGTGGAGCGCCTGCCGGATGTGGGCTTCGTCGAGGTCATCGCCGAGAACATCGGACCGGAGCACCTGCCCGACTCATTGACCGTGCTGCGCGGCCGAGGAGTGCCTGTCGTCCCGCACGGGGTCGGCCTGAGCCTCGGAGGTGCCGAGCCCCCCGATCCCGCCCGCCTGGCCCATCTGGCGGCCTGCGCGGAGGCTCTGGGGTCGCCTCTGGTGAGCGAGCACGTGGCCTTCGTGCGCGCGGGCGACCTCTCGGCCGGCCACCTGCTTCCCGTGCCCCGCACCCGCGAGGCCCTCTCGGTCGTCGCCGACAACGTGCGGCGGGCCCAGGACGCCCTCCCCGTGCCGCTCGCCCTGGAAAACGTGGCCGCGCTGTTCGGGTGGCCGCAGGACGAGATGACCGAGGCGCAGTTCCTCGGCGAACTGGTCGAGCGCACCGGCGTGTCCCTGCTGATCGACGTGGCCAACCTCTACACCAACCAGCGCAACCTCGGACTGCCCGCCGTCGAGGCCCTCGACACGCTGCCGCTGACCGAGGTCGCCTATGTGCACGTGGCCGGCGGCCACGTGGGTGGCCACGGGCTCTGGCTCGACACGCACACCGAGTCGGTGCCCGAGGAGGTGCTGGAGATCCTCACCGAGCTTTGCTCCCGCGTGGCCCCGCCCGGCGTGCTGCTGGAGTGGGACGCCGCCTATCCCTCCGACGCCGTCCTGGCGGGAGAGCTCGACCGCGTCCGCGAGGCGGTGGCCCGTGCTTCCTGAGGTGTTCTCCACGGCGGCCGACGCCGTGCTGGGGTTCGCGCCCGACGTGGTCAGGTACATGGTTCTGAGCCTGTTCCTGGGCTTCCCCCTATTGCTTCTCGCGCACTGGTGCATGGCGCGCCTTGAGCGCCGCCCGGGCGGGGCCAGGGGACGGCACCGCCGTACGGAGGAGCTCTGAGGAGGGCCGTGTGGCCGAAGTGCTCATCTTCGCCGGGGCGCCGGTGCTGCTCTTCCTCGTCGTCGTGATCGTCGCGGCCGTCCGCGGCGAGGGCGGCGGGCGTGACGGCGAAGACGAGGGTTCCGGCGGTGACGGCGGATGCGGCGACGGCGGGGAATGAGGCCTGTACGGCACAGCCGGCGAGGAGAGTGAGCATGTGGTGGGAGATGCTCTTCCGTGTCACGGCAGGGGTCTGGCTGGCCGGATGCCTCGTCTGGGTGGTGCTCACCGTCGGCGACGGCGGCGGATGGGGAGGCGGGCGAGACTACGGGGGTGACTTCGGCGATGGCGGTGGATGCGGTGCGGATGAGTGAAGCGGATGAGTGACGGGGCGCCGATCGGCGAGCCCCCGGGTGTGGAGTCCGTCGGGCATCGTCGAGCATGGCCTGCTCCGCGCGGAGGCGAGCCCCCGCGCGCGGGGTCCCTCAAGGAGGCGCGGGCGGCGCTGGCCGCGGCGCAGGCCGAGCTGCTCGCCGCCCTGGTGGCCGGCGGCGCGGTGCCCGAGGGCTTCGACCGGACCCGCATCGAGGCCCAGACACAGAGCCTCGCGGCCAAACGCCGCCGCCTCGTGGCCAGGGTCATGCCCGAACTGGGGACTGCCCTCGGGGCTGAGTTCCCCCGCTTGTTCGCCGCCTACGCCGAGGGCAGGCCCCCACCCGGCCGCGTGCGCACCGACGCCGAACACTTCGCCGCCTGGCTCCGCGAACGCGGCCAGCTGCCCGAAGAACACGCTTCAGTCGTCCGGCAGGTGTGGTGGCGCCGCCTTTGGCGTAGGGCCTCCTGAGAACTGTACCGGGCGGCGTAGGGCCTCCTGAGAACCGTGGCCGGGCCCGCCGCGGCGCAGTGGCAGACCGCGCCGTCCGCTGTGCCGGGACATGACCCGCCAATGCCGAGGGGAGAGGGCCTCCTGAGAGCCGTGGCCGGGCCCGCCGCGGCGCAGTGGCAGACCGCGCCCTCCGCTGTGCCGGGACATGACCCGCCAATGCGGAGGGCGGAGGGCGTCATCAGATACCTCCGAGGAGACCCCCGCCTTCAGGCGGGGGAGGAATCGGACCCCTGCGCAGCAGGACAGGGGCAGGCGTTTCGCCGCCAGGCGAAACGCAGTTTCGAACACCTGTCCGCACGGTGGGCTGGGGCCTCGGCCTCGGGGAGGCCGAGGTGGGCAAGGGGTGGGCGCGGGGAGCGCGCCGTCGTGAGCGTGGCGCGCTTTCGTCCGTCCGCGCGGCGCGCGATTCGGCGAGGTGTATGCCGTGCATTTGCGGTGCGAGGGAGACGTGGGTCGCGGCGAGTGGTGGGTGTGTCCAATGGGTTGAGGTGATCCAAGGTGGTGGCGCTCATGTGCGGCGTCCACGAGGTACTAGTGGAGCTAAGCGATCTGCTGGAGAAAGTGATGGCCTGAGCTGTCGGAGGTCTCTGGAGTGGATGTGACGTCGAGCGTCGTCATCGTGGTCGTCTTACTCGTTCTCCTTGGGGTGGGCCTTCTCGCGGTCTTCCTGTCCAGGCGCCGGCGGGCGGCGCGGCCTTCCGGCGTTCAAGCGCCTCCGCCTCCGCCCCCTCCGCCCCCCAAGCCCTCGGGCACCTTGCCGCTGCACCCGCCGGCGCCGCCCAAGCGGCCTGGCGGTGGAAGTCCTCGCGGCGGGAGTACGGCGGGGCGCAGGCGGGCCCCGGCGCCGCGGTCGCGCAGGAGGCCGGGGAGTGGGGGCGGCTACATCTTCGGGAGCGGTGGAGATGGCGGTGGCGGTGACGGAGGGGGCGGTGGCGATTAGAGGAGAGCATCGCGGTCATTAGACGGGCCCTGTACAGATGGGCCCTCTGCGGACAACCGGCGGCCCCAGCCTGACGAAAACGGCTCTCTACGGGACAACCCCGGCAGGGTTCCTCCGCGGGAGGGTGCCGCGGTCGTGAGCCGGATGAGGTGGGCTGTGGGGCGCACCTGACCTGTGTGGTTTGACCATCGCGTGGAGTGCTGTCGGGTTTGGTGGTGTGTGGCAGGGATACCCCATGTGAGGTGGGGAGACTGCGTTGTGTAGATGGGTCATTTCTGACCGTGATGCCGGTGGTGTGCAAGGACAGCATGGGCATGCCGTACGAGATCACCTTGGAGTTGCGCCGGGACGGCACGCCGTACGGGGTCGTGGGGGAGCGGTGCGGGTGGTTTCTCTCCCGGTTCGCCGACGCGGTGGCCCAGGCGCGGGACGGCGGGGGTGAGGGGACCGGGCCGTGGCCGGATCCGGACGACCGTTTTCCCGAGGAGAAGGGGAACGGCGAGTTGTTCGCGTTTCGCTACATGTCGCGGTCCGGGGCGGCCCACGGGGGCGAGTTGCGGTGCCAGTTGCGCACCATTCCGGTCTGGGTCGGCGGGCACTCCGGCGGGGAACGTCGTGCGGCGGGGGAATGGCGGTTGACCAGGCGCGCGTTTGTGGAGGCGTGGGGCTCGACCGGGGTGGGGCTGCGCGCGGTGCTGACCTCGTCGGAACTCGCGGATTTCGTGAACGCACTGGTAGCCGAGGCGGAGAGTCGATTTTCCGGCTTTGTGCCCGATGAGAATGCGGCTACAGGCGCCGGGCGGTGGCGAAGGCGGCGATAATTGCCTGTCAGCGCCGCTCTTTTGGGCAGGAGAGGGCGCCGAGGGGAGGGACTCCATTGGGCGTGCGCGAGCTGGTGTACCGGTTGTATGAGCGTCGGCTGGAGGCCAAGCTCACACCGGCCATGATCCCTCGCCATGTCGCGGTGATCGTCGACGGCAATCGCCGCTGGGCGCGCTCGATGGGCATCAAGGACGTCAGCCGAGGTCACCGCAAGGGCGCCGACAAGATCAGCGAGCTGGTGGCGTGGTGCAGCGAGGCCGGGGTCGAGGTGGTCACGGTCTGGCTGCTGTCCAGCGACAACCTTGAGCGGCCCAAAGACGAGCTTGAGCCTCTCATGCGGATCATCGAGGATGTGGTCCAGGAGCTCGTCGACTCCGGCTGGAACATCAACCCCGTGGGGGCCCTTGATCTTCTGCCCGACCAGACCGCACGTGTCCTGAAATATGCCAAAGAAGCGACATCGCACCGTCCTGGCCTGATTGTGAACGTGGCAGTTGGGTATGGAGGAAGACGTGAGATCGCTGATGCGGTGCGTTCTCTGCTCCAGGAACATGCGAGCAGGGGCGCGAGCATCGAGGACCTCGTCGAGGTCCTCGATGTGGAGCACATCGCCGAGCATCTCTATACGCGTGGCCTGCCCGACCCGGATCTCGTCATCCGCACGTCGGGGGAGCAGCGACTCTCCGGATTCCTGCTCTGGCAGAGCGCCCACTCTGAGTTCTACTTCTGCGAGGCCTACTGGCCTGACTTCCGCAGAGTTGATTTTTTGCGGGCGATCCGCTCATATGGCGCGCGGCACCGGCGGTACGGCTCCTGAAGCCGAAATCCCGAAGGCTGACGCACCCGAAACACGTCCGTCCTATCCCGGCAATGGGCCGGAAACGGCACGTGAACACCCCCTTTCGGTCAGGCTTGACCTCTTGGGAATGGGGCTTACAGGACCTACCGTAGGACGTAGCCGGGCATCGACCGGCTACTCCGGAGAGGGCCCGCCTTTGCGCCACGATCTGCCAAGAGGGGCCGGGATCCGGCGCCGCCTTATGCAGGCACGGGCGTGCGCGCGGGTCCGGTCCGCTCACCACCTCATCTGGCAGGGCGCCCCTACCAGGCGCCCGGGGGAGATCGCGTGGCAGTGTCCTCGACCATCCCGTCGTCCTCAAGTGAGCAGTCGTCGCCGGTAGCCAAGCGGCCGACCGCCCGCAAGTCGTCGTCCCGGCGCCGCGCACCACAGCGGCGAACCTACGTGTTGGACACATCCGTCCTGCTCGCCGACCCGGCCTCGCTGACGAGGTTCGCCGAGCACGACGTGGTCCTGCCCATCGTCGTGATAACCGAGCTCGAGAACAAACGGCACCATCCCGAGCTCGGATACTTCGCCCGCAAGGCGCTGCGTTACCTCGATGATCTGCGTATCCGGCACGGCAGGCTGGACGGGCCCATGCCCGTCGGCGACGGCACCCTCCGGGTGGAGCTCAACCACAGTGACCCCTCGATCCTGCCCGTCGGGTTCAGGCTCGGCGACAGCGACACCCGCATCCTGACTGTGGCCCGCCACCTGGCGGCCGAGGGCTGCGACGTGGTGCTCGTGTCCAAGGACCTGCCCATGCGGGTGAAGGCCGCCTCGATCGGCCTGGCCGCCGAGGAATACCGCGCCGAACTCGTCGCGGAGTCCGGCTGGACCGGCATGGCCGAGCTCCAGGTGGCCGCCGGCGACATCGCGGCACTCTTCGAGAAGGGCACCGCCGACATCGAGGAGGCCCGCGACCTGCCCTGCCACACCGGCCTGCGGCTGCTGTCGGCCAAGGGCTCGGCGCTCGGGCGCATGCTGCCCGACAAGTCGGTGAAGCTGGTGCGCGGCGACCGCGAGGTGTTCGGCCTGCACGGCCGTTCTGCCGAGCAGCGCATCGCCCTGGACCTGCTCATGGACCCCGAGGTCGGCATCGTCTCCCTCGGCGGCAGGGCCGGCACCGGCAAGTCCGCACTCGCGCTCTGCGCCGGCCTGGAAGCGGTGCTGGAGCGCCGCCAGCACCGCAAGGTCGTGGTCTTCCGCCCGTTGTACGCCGTGGGCGGGCAGGACCTCGGCTACCTGCCGGGCTCGGAGAACGACAAGATGGGCCCCTGGGCGCAGGCGGTCTACGACACGCTCGGCGCGGTCACCACACCCGAGGTGATCGAGGAGGTCCTTGAGCGAGGCATGCTGGAGGTCCTGCCGCTCACCCACATCCGCGGCCGCTCGCTTCACGACGCCTTCGTGATCGTGGACGAGGCCCAGTCACTTGAGCGCGGCGTGCTGCTCACCGTGTTGTCCCGCATCGGCGCCAACTCGCGCGTGGTGCTCACCCACGACGTCGCCCAGCGCGACAACCTGCGGGTGGGGCGGCACGACGGCGTGGTCGCCGTGGTGGAGAAGCTCAAGGGGCATCCGCTGTTCGCCCATGTCACCCTGACCCGCTCGGAAAGGTCGCCCATCGCGGCCCTCGTCACCGAGATGCTGGAGGACGTCAGCCTCTGATCCCAGGCCTCTGACGTCGTCCGCCGTCCTTCGACTCGTCTTGGGAGCGGTCACGGGGGGAGCTCGGTGCCCGGTTGCGCCAGATCGTGGAACGCGCCGCAGATGTGCTCCCCCAGTGACCGTGATTTGCCCCTGTCCACCTGAGTGATCCGTACGACCCATATCTCGTCCCGCACGCCCCGCGCGGTGCACGTGATCTGGGCCAGCGCGGTGCGGGTCAGCGGGCGCACGCCGCCCACCGACACGTGGAGGCGGAGCCCCGAGGCCACATCCGGGTCGTTGCGCACGAACGCGCCGTATCTGCTCAGCTTGCTCTCCCGGTGGGTGAGCCCGTCCAGCGCGCTCGTCAGTTTCTCCCCGGGCGGCTGCTCACCCACCTCGAACAGGGTGGCCATGACATCCTCTATGGCGGTCGACTGCACATAGACCGGCACCGGCACCAGACGGCCGCCGCGTAACAGATAGATGGTGATGAGCCGCGGCTCGGCGACGATGACGGGCGCCACACCGCGCTCCACCGGGTCGGTCGGCTGCACGCCGCATCCGAGGAACGTTCCCAGCACCAGAAACATCGCCACAGGCGGCGCGACCCGCCGTCTGATCTCCCTCCGCCGCGCCGGCATCACGAGCTTGAGCAGGCCGGATCCGATGGTGGCACGTGACAGGCGGAACGCGGGGGAGGGGCTCATGTGCGCGGCAACCAGACTGTGAAAAGTGTGCCGGGTTTCTGGACTCTCACCGAGATCGTTCCTCCGTGGAGCTGGGCGTTGGATCTGGCGATCGGGAGGCCGAGGCCGCTTCCTACGCTCTTCGACTTAAAGAAACGGTCGAATACCCGCCCGAGCGCCTCAGGGGGGATGCCGTCGCCGTGGTCGCGCACCTTCAGCTCCAGCCCGTTGGGTGTCTCGCGCACATGCAACTCGATCGGGGGCGCGCCGTGCCGGTGGGCGTTGCCCACGAGGTTCGCCACGATCACGTCGAAGCGCCGCGGATCCAGATTGAAGGTCATCTCGGATGGCACGTCCAGCTTCACGGTGTCGGTCCATCCCCTGACCTCCAGCGAATCGAAGACGACCTCGGCGACGTTCACCGTCTCCAGGCTCAACGTGGCGGCGCCCGAGTCGAACTTGCTGGTCTCGATGAGCTGCTCGACCAGCACGCGCAGGCGCTCGACCTCGTGCACCACCAGGCGTACGGCTTCCGCCGGCGCGTCGGGCAGGCGCTCGGCCTCCTCCAGCAGCAGCTCGGTGACCGCGGTCATGGCGGTGAGCGGGGTGCGGAGTTCGTGGGAGACATCGGCCACGAAGCGGCGGGCGATGGCCTCCAGTGTGCGCAGCTCGGTGACGCTCTTCTCCAGCGCCGCCGCCGTCTCGTTGAAGGTGGCGGTCAGCTCGGCGAGCTCGTCGCGGCCCCGCACCGGCAGGCGGGTGTTGAGGTGGCCCGCGCCGAGCGCGCGGGCCGCGTCGCGGAGCCGCCGCACGGGGAGCAGGACGCGCCGCGCGGAGAACAACGCCCCGGTGAGCGCGATGAGCAGCGTGATGCCGCCGGCGGTGGCGAGGGAGCTGCGCAGCTCGTTGAGCAGGCGCTGCTCCTCCTCCAGGGAGACGAAGACGAAGACCTTCAGACCGGTGGGCTGGACCTCGCCGTCGCGTGCGGTGCGCTGCACCTGTGTGCCGATGAGCAACCATAAGTTGTCGCCGACCCGCACCCGCTGCGTGACGAGCCGCCAGGCCGCCCGGGCCCGTAACTCGTTGGGGACGTTCTCGATGGTCAGCGTGCCTGCGCCGTACACGTTGTCGGCATATTCCATGACGACCTGCCGGCCGGATCCGCCGAGGGAGGACCGCAGCTCCTCCAGGTCCTGCGCGGTCGGCGGCAGCTCGCCAGGCCAGAGCGACCCGAGCGGCACGGTGATGCGCTCGAGTACGGTGACCACACTCGTCACGGCCACGTCCTCGGTACGCTTGGTCAGGGCGTTCTTGGCCAGCTCATATCCCATGCTCGCGACCAATGCGGAGGCGGCCACCGCCACGAGCGTGAAGGTGATGACGAGGCGGACGCGCAGACCGGTGGGGAAGAGCTGCCGCAGCGTGTTCACGGGGGGCTGAACCGATAGCCGAAGCCGCGGACGGTCTGGATATAGGTTGGATTGGCGGGCACCTTCTCCAGCTTGGCGCGCACCCTTTGCACACAGGTGTCGACCAGCCGCGAGTCGCCCGCGTGTGTGTGGTCCCAGATGACGCGCAGCAGATAGCGGCGGTTGAGCACCTGGCCGGGGTGGCGCACCAGCTCAAGCAGCAGCCGCAGCTCGGTCGGGGTGAGGTGGATCTCGCGGCCGGCCAGGCTGACCTTGAGCGCTCCCCGGTCGATGACGAGGTCGCCGAAGGAGATGCGGTCGGTCGCGGTCGACTCCACCCGGCGTAGAACCGCCCTGATCCGGGCGTCGAGGACACGTGGTTCGACGGGCTTGACCACGTAGTCGTCGGCTCCGGCCTCCAGGCCGACGACGATGTCGAGGTCGTCACCGCGTGCTGTGAGAAGGATCACGGGGAGTTGATCGAGTTTCCTGATTCTCCGGCATACCTCCACGCCGTTGATCCCTGGCAACATGACGTCCAGGATCGCGATCTCGGGGCGCCGCGCCCTGACGTGGTCGAGGGCCTCCTCGCCGGTGCCGTACGCCGTCACCGAGTGGCCTTGCCTGCTCAGGGCGAGTTCAAGTGCCGTGCGAACGGAAGGGTCGTCTTCGACCAGGAGGATGCCTGCCACGCGGTCATTATTGTTCCACTCCACCACAAACCCCTACCTGTCACAGAACTGTGACGTGGCGCGAACGGAACCTGCACCTCGTATCGAGATCCTGGCGTGGGCTCACCCTTCGGTGCGGGGGTACGAAGGGTGAGCCGGGCAATGTGATGAAAATCACACCACTCCAAGAAATGTGACCTAACCAGGAAGTTAGGTCATTAATCCCCCAGGAGAAATCCACGTTCCGGTTGCGCACCACCCCCCTCCTCACGGCAAGCTCATAGGTCGTGAATTCAGGTCCACAGCAGCCCGCAAGCCCCCGAGGTCGCCGCCGGGGCTCCCGTCGGCCAGGCTCCTCCTGGTTGACGCCCAAGCGCGCGATCATCTTCGGCACGACGATGGTCGTCCTGGTCGGCGGCGGTGTCTATGTGGTCAACACCGCGATCGACAACGCCAACGCCCCCCGCACGCCGCTGACGCTGCAAGAGCTCGCCGGCCTCAGCGGGCAGGGCGACCCCTTCGCGCCCGACCCCGAGGTGGACATTCTGAAGGCGCAGGCAGCCCAGGCGCTGCGCGCCGACGAGCTCAAAGAGGGCCGCGACGGCCAGAAGCGCAAGCTCAGCCCCGTCTACGTTCCGGAGGAGCCGCCCAAGGGCGGCGGCTTCAGCTTCCCGCCGGGCTCCAAGCCCGACCCCGGCAGCAACAAGGCGCTGGGCCAGAGGATGAACGCCGCTCGCGGCTGGGCCGCCGAGTGGGGCTGCCTGGAGAAACTCTGGGAAAAAGAGAGCAACTGGAACGAGCGCGCGATGAACCGCTACAGCGGTGCATACGGCATCCCCCAGTCGCTCCCCGGCACCAAGATGGCCAGCGCCGGCGCCGACTGGCAGGTCAACCCGGCCACCCAGATCGAATGGGGGCTCGGCTACATCAAGGGTCGTTACGGCTCGCCGTGTGGTGCTTGGGGTCATTCCCAGCGCGTGGGGTGGTACTAAGGGCGGAGAGCCCTCTTCTCGAACGGGATCTCCTGGGATGGCAATCCAGCGCCATGGAGATGCCGGACAAGGGTGAAGAGGGACCCGTCGCCGGTCACGCTTGTCCCTGGATACGGCAAGCCTGAGTGCCCCGCGGGCGTGCGCGTCGCACGCTTGGCGGCATGGGTGTGAAGGTCAGCGTGGTCGTGCCGGTCCGCAACCCCGGTGACACGGCGGATGCGTGCATTCGCTCCGTGCTGGAGCAATCGCTCCCTGAGGAGGAATACGAGGTCGTCTTCGCCGACACCGGCTCAGTCGACGGCACCGCCGAGCGGCTCGACACCATCTCGGCGGGGCGGCCCAACGTCAGGGTGCTGCACCTGCCGGCCGGCGACTCGATCATGCGGGCCCGCAACATCGGGCTCGCCGTCGCCCGGGGCGACTATGTCTACCTCCTCGACCAAGGCGACCGGCTCGACCGGGGCGCGCTGCGCCGCCTGCACCTCCGGGCGGTGGAGACCGACGCCGACGTCGTCGTGGGGCGGCTCGTGCGCGAGCAGGGCCCGCCGCAGGCGGCCTTCTCCGGCAACCGCGAGCGGGCCGACATCCTGCGCGACAAGCTGCTGACGCTGCTCACCCCGCACAAGCTCTACCGCAAGGAGTTCCTCGAAACCCAGCACCTGCGGTTCGACGAATCCGGCGGGCGCGTGGCCGAGCAGGCCTTCGCCGTCCACGCCTATCTCACCGCGAAGATCATCACGGTCCTTGCCGACCAGATCTGCTGCCATCTCGGCGAGCCCGCCGTGCCACTCGCCGCCCGGCCCGCCGACACCGCCGCCGAGCTGCGCACCCTCCTCGACATCGTCGACGCCCACACCGAGCCCGGCCGGCACCGCGACCGCATCTACTCCCACTGGTTGCGGACCGTCGTCCTGCGGGCCTTCCTCAACCCGCGCGTGGAAACCTCCTCCCACGAGCGATACGCGATATACGCGCCCTACCGCGACCTCGTGGCCGAGCGCTTCCCGCCGCAGATCGACGCGCACCTGCCCGTGCACTTCCGGGCCATGTCCGCCCTGCTGCGCGCCGGGCGGCTCGACCAGATCACCACACTCGCCCGCGCCTCCCGCGCCACCCAGCTCGCCGCCGACCTGTGCGAGGTGCGATGGGAGGGCGACATCCTGGTGATGCGGCTCGACGTCGAGGTCATCGGCCACGGCGGAGTGCCGCAGCGGTTCCGCGTCGAGGGCGACCGCGTGTTCTGGGAGCCGCCCGTCCATCTCGACCGCGGCATCATCACCACCGACGTCGCCGACGTCACCGAAGCCGTCGCCCGCTCCCGCGTCGAGGTCTACGTGCGCCACGTCGACAGCGGCGTGATCTACATGCTGCCCGTCGACTGCCGCGCCACCCACCTCCCAGACGGCGACCGCATCCGCATCCGCGTCACCGGCGAGGCCCGCCTCGACGTTGGCTGCGCCGCCGTCGGCAACCCCCTGCCCGCCGGCCTGTGGGAGGTCCACGTGCGGATGTACGGCGGAGGCCACCACGCCCGCACCCGCGTGCAGCGGGCCGAGACCCCCCTGCAGTGCCTCGGCGTGCTCGCCGACTATCCGCGGCGGCTCGTCGTGCCCTGCTGGTCCGACGACGGCGAGTTCGGGGTGTGCGTCGAGCCCCGCTCCTTCGCCGAATCCATCGCCCTCGTGTCCCTCGGCGCCTCCGTCACCCGCCGCGATGGATATGTCTATGTCGTCGTGCCCGTGCCATACGTCCCGCCGAGCGGCGGCCCACCCGTCGAGCTCGCCTTCCGCCAAATCCTCGGCGTCGGCCGCGAAGTCTCCGCCCCCGCTCTCGTCGAACCCGGCGTGCCCGGCCGGCTGCCCGGACAGCTCATCGCCAAACTCCCCATCCGCCGCTTCGCCGCCGACGGCTTCCTCGGCGCCGGCGCCTGGACCCCACTCCTCCGCGTCGAAGGCAAAGAGGTCGGCCTGCGCTTCGGCCTCCTCGTCGGCCGCGGCTCCCGCGTCGAAGTCCGCCCCACCGCGGCGGTCGACCCCACCCAACGCTCCCTCTTCACCCGCGACACCGCCTTCCGCCGCTTCGCCAGACACCTCCCCGGCGCCCGAGCCCTAGCCCACCTGATCCGAAGGGGAAGAAACCGCTACCTCACGTAGGGCCAGCTTTAGCGGTGTGTCGCGGCCCCTGAACAAAGAGATCTCCGGCAGAGCGTTCAACGACCAAGAAGAACCCGAACACCGGAGATCACGCGGCCAACTTGGCGGTGACGAGGCGGTTCGACCTCGCCGATGCCCAGTGGACGGCCCTGGCGCCGCTGCTCCCGGCGGCGAAGAACGACCCTCCAAGCAGACCAAGCGGCAGCCGCACCTGGCGTGCGGGCAGAGCCGGCGCATGCTGCCGGTGGCGGTGACCGCCGGGCAGCGCGGGGACGCGCCGCAGTCCGAGGCGGTCACGGCCGCGATCAGGTGGCGGAAGCGCGTGGGAGCGCCCTGGCGTGACGTGCCCGAGTGCTACGGATCCCGGCAGGCGGTCCGCACCCTGCTCCGCCGATGGCACCGCGCCGGCGCCCGGCACCGGATCGCCACCGGGCTGCAGCCCGCGGCCCACGTGTCCGGACCGATCGCCTGGCGGGTCGCAGTGAACTCCTCGGTCTGCCGGCCCCACCGGCACGCCGCCGGGGTCCGCACACGCCGGGGCTTGCAGGCCCAACCGCCCGGTGGGGCGCGACCCGATCCCACCGACCACGCGCTGGGCCGCTGGCGGGGCGGCCTGCCGGCCAGCCTGGATCGGGCGTGCGAACAAGGTCGGCCCGTGCTGCCGGTGGTGGTGACCGCCGGGTAGCGGCACGACAAGCTCACGGTTCGGCTTCGCCGTGGGTTCGGCTTCGCCGTATTTCTCGTCGTCGAATTGGTTTTGGGGCGGGTCGGCCGGCGTCACGTGTCGGGGGTGTCGGTGGGGCCGAGGTGGTGGAGGTGTAGGGCTACGTGGAGTTCCAGGGAGCGGGTGGGGGTCTGCCAGTCGGCGCCGAGGAGGTGGGTGATGCGTTCCAACCGCTGGCTGACGGTGTTCACGTGAATGTGGAGGGTTTCGGCGGTTCGGGTCAGTGAGCCGCCGGAGGCGAAATACGCCGACAGTGTGTTCACCAAGGACGTGCCCCGGCGGCGGTCGTAGTCGATCACTGGCCCTAGGAGCCCGGCGATGTACCCTCCCACGTCCCGCTGTTCCCCCATAAGAAGTCCCACGAAGCCGAGGTCGGCGGCTGCGGCGCCGTCGCCGGGGCGGCCGAGGGACAGGAGGGCGTCGGCGCAGCGGCGGGCTTCGCGATATGCCGGGGCGACGTCGGTGGGGGTGTGGACGATCTGTGAGGCGCCTGCGGTGGCCGGCTTGCCGAGGGAGGCGCTCAGATCGGCTGCTAGGCGTTTTGCGGTGAGGGTGCCCTCTGTATGTGGACTTGTGCCGTACGTCGTTCTAGTGGCCCTTTGAGGCGCGGGAAGGAGGAGGATTACCTCTTCGTCACGTGCCGTAGCGAGTCCTCCCGCCACAGTGGCTGTCGAAGCGGCCCAGAACGCCGCCCGTTCCCGGGATCCGTCGTGCCGGGCGACGATCACCAGGTGTGGTGCGCACAGATCGACCCGGAGGCGGCGGGCACGCTCTTGCAGGCCGGCCGAGCCGGGGCGGGAGATCAAGTCGTCGAGCAGTTCGCCGCGCACCCGCCCCTCGGCCTCGGCCACGTTTCGCCGGGACAACAGCAGGAGGGCGGTGACCAGGGCCGCCCTTTCCAAGATCAGCAGGCGGTCGTCGGGCTCGACCCCGCCGGAGCCCGGTTCGGCATCCACCCCCTCAAGCACCAGCGTGCACACCGGATCGCCGTCGACCTCCACGGAAGCCACCAAAAGCCCGCTGTGCCGTACGGCACGGCCAAGGGAACGGGCCTCATGCGCGGCCTGGCCGACCGCCGGGCTCCACGCTTCGTCGCCGTGCAGGGTGACGCCGCCCCCGTCGAAAACGGTGAGACCTCCGCCGAGCACCTGGGTGACCACGGCCGCGACATCCGCGACGCCACCACCTCGCAGCACCAGCGCGGCCATGCGATCGTGGGCCACCCCGGCCCGCTCAACGGCAGCGCTCTGCGACCGTATGCGCTGGTTGGCCGCCTCAAGTTCGGTCAGGGCCGTGCGGGTCTCCGCCAGCAGCCGCGCGTTGTCGATCGCCACCGCGGCGTGGGCGGCGAGGGAGCCGAGCAGCGCGACCTCCTCCGGTGCGAAGGGCCGGGGTGCCCGGTCGGCGGCGAGCAATACGCCGATGACCTCACCGCCGAGCCGGAGCGGCACGCCCAGGATCGCGACAAGACCCTCCTCCCGCACGGCCCGATCGATGTCGGTCGTGTGCAGGAAGCCCCCGTCGGCGAAGTAGTCGGGTGTCGCGTACGGCGTGCCCGCCTGGGCGACCAGGCCGCCGAGGCCGTCGCCCATGGCCAGGCGGAGTGAGCGGAAGCGGGCGGAGACGGAGCCGTCAGTGACCCGGACGTAGGTGTCGCCGCGTTCGGGGTCGCGAAGTGCGAGGGTGGCGGTGTCGGTGGAGAGGAGCCGGCGGGCGCGGCGCACGATGGCCTCAAGCACGTCGTCGAGGTCGCGCAGTCCCGCGAGGTCACCGGCCGAGTCGTAAAGGGCGGAGAGTTCGGCTTCGCGGCGGGCACGGCGGCGTAGCAGGGCCCGCACTTTCAGGGCCTCGACTTTGGCGCGTTCCAGCCGGGCGAGGATGCCGGGGTCGGCGCCGGCGGCGCGGGCGGCGAGCAGCGGTTCCTCGAACTCCACAGCGCCGGCCTCCCTGGCCAGCAGTTCGAGGAACACGTGCTCTGTCACGCCGACATTGTGCCGACACGGTGTCCTTACTTCGGAGGCCGGGTCATGGCCAAGACGTCGAGGAGCTCGTCGAGCTGGGCTTCGGTGAGGGTGCCATTGGCGATGTGGCCGCGTTCGACGACGACGTCGCGGATGGTTTTCCGCTCGGCCAGCGCCTGTTTCGCGATTTTCGCGGCTTCCTCGTAGCCCACGTACCGGTTGAGCGGGGTGACGATGGACGGCGAGGATTCGGCGTACTGCCGCAAACGTTCGACGTTGGCCGTGATGCCGCTGACGCACCGGTCAGCGAGCAGGCGCGAGGCGTTCGCGAGCAGCCGGATGGACTCCAGGATGTTGCGCCCGATGACCGGCAGCATGACGTTGAGCTCGAAGTTGCCCGAGGCGCCGGCGAAGGCGATGGTGGCGTCGTTGCCGATGACCTGGGCGGCGACCATGCCGACGGCTTCGGGCACGACCGGGTTGACCTTGCCCGGCATGATCGACGAACCGGGCTGGAGGTCGGGCAGGTTGATCTCGCCGAGTCCGGCGGTGGGGCCGGAGCCCATCCAGCGCAGGTCGTTGGCGATCTTGTTGAGGGAGACGGCGGCGACGCGGAGTTGCCCTGAGAGTTCGACGATCGCGTCCCGCGCGCTCTGCGCCTCGAAGTGGTCGGCCGCCTCGGTGAAGGGCAGGCCGGTGGCCTCGCGGAGTTTCTCGATGACGGCGGCGGCGAATCCGGGTGGAGTGTTCACGCCCGTGCCGACGGCGGTGCCGCCGAGGGGGAGTACGGTCACCCGGGTCAACGCCGACCTCACCCTGGCCACGGCGTGGTCGATCTGCGTGGCGTAGCCGCCGAACTCCTGCCCCAGCGTCACGGGCGTGGCGTCCATGAGGTGGGTGCGCCCGGCTTTGACGACCTCGGCGAACTCTGCGGACTTCATCCGCAGTTCGTGCGCCAGGTGTTCGAACGAGGGGATCAGGTGGTAGACGGTCTCGGTCGTGGCCGCGATGTGGATGGTCGTGGGGAAGACGTCGTTGGACGACTGGGAGGCGTTGACGTGGTCGTTGGGGTGGACCGGCCGGCCGAGGCGCTCCTCGGCGAGCGTGGCGATCACCTCGTTGGCGTTCATGTTGGACGAGGTGCCCGAACCCGTCTGGAAGACGTCAAGCGGGAACTCCTCGTCGTGTTCGTTCTCGGCCACGTCGGTGGCGGCCTGCGCGATGGCCTCCGCGAGGTCGGGGGCGATCACGCCGAGCTCGCCGTTCACCTCGGCGGCGAGGGCTTTGACCAGGCCGAGCGCGGCTATATGGGCGGGTTCGAGACCACGTCCGGAGATGGGGAAGTTCTCGATGGCCCGTTGCGTCTGGGCACGCCACTTGGCGGACGCGGGGACTTCGACCTCACCCATTGAGTCACGTTCAATTCGGAAGTCCGTCATGTTGTCCACTCTGCATCACGGCGGTTATCCGAGCTCACGGGTGTCTGTGCCTAAGGTGAGGACCTTTTGACTGGGAACCCCAGGTGCCGCTCACCCTCACCGGCCCGGCGGCCTTCATCGGGTCACGAGTGTGGTGAGCGGCGCCGCTCAAAAGAGGTTCACAGGGATGACGCCACCATGATGACGATCAGTGCGAGCGCGAGTATGCCGACGCCCACCAGGAGGATCTTGCCGATCCTGCCGCCCTCCGGCTTCCCGCCGGTGTCCGGGGCGCCGCCGCGCCCCATGCCGAAGAGGTCCGCGTCCAGGCCGTCCTCGTCACGCCGTTCCGGGGTGCCGTACGGCGCAGCCGGGTCGGCCGGATAGCCCGCGCCGCCGCCGGGCGGGCGGTGGTCGCGGGGGACGCGGCCCCTTCGGGGCGGGCCGCCCGGGTTGAGGGGGGCGACCAGGTGGCCCAGGTGTCCGTCATGGCCGGAGGAGCCGTCGTGGTCGTGTGTGTCGGGGCCGTCCGGGTGCCACAAGCCGGGGGCGGAGCCGTTGGGGGAGTGGCTCTCGGGTGGTTCGGGCGGTTCGGGGTGCCGGGACGGAGGGGGGTAGCCGGGCAGGGGACGTCTGGCGGGCCGGGCGACCATCACCGTGCGGTTCGGGTCGATGCCTTCGTCGTCTATCGGGGGTTGTCCCGCCACGGGGATGGGAGGCGCCGGGGGAGGCGGGACATGTCCGGGCCGCCGGGCGCCGGCGGCCGGCGCCTGCGGTGCGCCGGGGTGGGAGGCGGGCCGCTGGGCGGGCACATCGGGGTGCTGCTGCCGGCTCGCGCTGTGCCGTACCTGGTCGTGACGGGCCTGCTCCTGCCACGCGCTTTCGCGGCGTGGTGGTTGCGGCCAGCCGCCCCGGTCGTGGTCGTCCAGGTCGGCCTCGGGGCCGGGGAAGACCGGGATCTCGCTCGTCGGGGTGTCTGCCACCGAGCGCAGCATGGCAGCCGCCCTGCCGGGGCCGATCCGGGCGAGGTGGTCCTTGTCCAGCAGCCCGTCGAGGACCTGGCGCAGGGGGCCGGCCTGGGTGGGCGGATCGGCGTCCTCGGTCATCAGCGCGGTGAGGGTGGCGGCGACGGTGGCGCGCTCGTAGGCGGGGCGGCCCTCGACGGCGAAGTACAACGTCGCGCCGAGGGACCACAGGTCCGATTCGGGGCCGGTGTAGTCACCTCTGGCGCGTTCCGGCGCGGTGTAGCCGGGGGAGCCGATCACCATGCCGGTTTTGGTGAGATTGCTGTCCCCCTCGGCCTTGGCGATGCCGAAGTCGGTGAGGACGACGCGCCCGGTCCGGGTGAGTAGCACGTTGCCGGGTTTGACGTCGCGGTGCAGGATGCCCTGCGCGTGGGCGGCGCGCAGCGCGCTGAGCAGGTCGGAGCCGATCTCGGCCACCAGTCGCGGCGGCAGCGGCCCCTCCTCGTCGATGATGTGCTCCAGGGAGCGGCCCTCGACCAGCTCCATGATGATCCAGGGGCTGCTGAGTTCGACGATCGCGTCATACACCGTGGCGACCGACGGGTGGGTCACCCGGGCGGCGCTGCGACCCTCGCGGATCATGCGCTCCCGGAGTTCGTCCCGTTGGTCTTCGTTGAGACCGGGATCTTGGCGGATCTCTTTGATGGCGACCTCACGCCCGAGCGAATGATCGTGGGCACGCCACACCGTTCCCATCGTTCCTCGGCCGATTGGCGCGATCAGCTCGTAGCGGCCAGCGAGCATGCGCGATTCCGGCATAGTAAAACGATAGCGATTGACCTTGCTTTTTGCTTTACCCGCGCTTGCGAAGTTCACGCGGCCAAAGGCTGCGAGGGAGCAGCGTCTGGATCACGGGTGCCAAAAAACGGATGAAAGGTCGGGCAGCGGGCCGAGGATCCGGTTTGCGGTGAACGCCCTCACTCGGCCGGCGGTGTCCACGGGGAATCCCCGCCGCCGACCGCTCCGCCGCCGGTGGCGGGGGTGGAGTGGCCGGAGCCGTGGGCGCCGGTCTGCCCGCCTGCGGCTTGGCGTCCGCCCGGTGCAGCCCCCGATGGGCGGGGCGGCGCGTGAACGAGGGTACGGAGATCGCGGTCGACGTGCGCACCGACTTGCGCGCGGCCTGCGCCAGCGGCTCCTCCGCCGACCCGCCCGCCGCCACACGCGCCAGCATCAGCGAGGCGCGGGCCCCGTCGACCCGGGTCTCCGGATCGATCCGCAGCAGAGCGCGCAACACCGGAGCCAGCGGGCCGGCCTTGTCCATGGGGATCGGCGCACCACTCGTCAAGGCGGCCAGTGCGGCGGCAGCCGTACGGCGCCCGGACAGGCCCCGGCCCTCGACGGCGGTGTAGAGCGTCGCGCCGAGCGACCACAGGTCGCCGGCGGGGCTTGCTTTGGCGCCGAGCACCCGCTCTGGAGCGATATAACCCGCGGACCCAATAACGATGCCCGCCTGAGTAATGGAAGTGTCACCTTCCAGTGCGGCGAGCCCGAAGTCGGTCAGCACCGCGCGTTCCTCGACGACAAGCACATTGCTGGGCTTCACGTCACGGTGCAGGATGCCTTTCGCGTGCACGGCGCGCAGCGCGCCGATGATCTGCCGCCCGATCTCCGCCACCCGGCGCGGCGGCAGGGCGCCGTCGTCGCGGATCATCTGCTCAAGGGAACGTGCCTGGAGCAGCTCCATCACGATCCACGGCCGGTCGTCCTCGGTCACGACGTCGTAGACGTGGATGACCGAGGGATGGGCGACCATGGTGGTCGCCCGCCCCTCACGCTCGGTCCGAGCACAGAGCTCGGCGCGGAGCTCCTCGTCGAGAACGGCGGGCAGCCGCACTTCCTTGACAGCGACATCGCGGTCGAGACGCTCATCGCGTGCCCGCCACACGGTGCCCATGCCGCCGCGGCCGACCGGCTCGATAAGCCGGTAGCGCGCGGCGAGAAGATATCCGGAGGGCGCACGCATGGGTGGCAGCTTACCGATTTGCGTAATGCGACCTGTAGAGACAGGGCCGATAATTTGTCGAGTTCTTCGGTCAGCGGGGTTGACTGGTGGCGTCAGCAAATCGCCTCTGTACGTCGTTCCAGTTCACGAGACCCCACAGCTTCTCGACGTAGTCCGGGCGCACGTTGCGGTATTGCAGGTAGTAGGCGTGCTCCCAGGCGTCGAACACGAGCAATGGCGTCGTGTTCATGCCGACGTTGCCGTGGTGGTCGTAGACCTGCTCAACGATAAGCCTACGGCCGAGCGGTTCCCACGCCAGGATCCCCCAGCCGGAGCCCTGGACACTCGCTGTGGCGGTGCTCAGTTGCCTCTGGAAAGCCTCGAAGCCGCCGAAGTGATCGTCAATGGCCGCCCGCAACTCCCCGTCGGGGCGGTCTCCGCCGTCTGGGGAGAGGTTCTCCCAGAAGATCGAATGCAGGACGTGCCCCGACAGGTTGAAGGCGAACGTCTTCTCCAGTCCGACCAGGCCACCGAAATCCTGCTTGTCCCGGGCCTCGGCCAGCCGGTCCAGCGTGTCGTTGGCCCCCTTCACGTAGGCGGCGTGGTGCTTGGCGTGGTGGAGCTCCAGGATCTCCCCGGTGATGGCGGGCTCCAGGGCCGCGTAGTCGTAGGGCATGTCAGGGAGTGCGTAGGTACCCATGGGTCAACCTCCTCGTTGATCGCTTCCGACCCTATTGCAACCAGTTTGCAGGTGCATCAGCCTTGCGTCCTAGGACCATCAACGAGTGGTCAGAGATCTACCTGGGGGGTAATTGCGAGTAGTTCGCAACTGCTGCATGATGGCAGGTGTCAGTTTGGTCTCCGGGGCCTCCCGCGCCGCCATCACCACGGGTGAACGACACGGGAGGCCCAGGTGTGCATCTCCTGGTGCCGACTGTCTTCCCTGGCAGTTGCTGTTTTCCTTGGCTTCTGCCGTACGCGGGGGCGCTCTGGGAGAGGACAGGGGACCGCCGGGCGGGTGCGGATCGCGTCGCGTCCGGACCAGGGCTGATCAACGCCCCAAAATGGGGCGGCCCGAGACCTCTAAGGAGGCTCGGGCCAAAGTGAGTGTGCTACGACCGGCTGTCCGCGAGCGGCAGCCTAGGGTGGGCTGTCTGGAACGGGCCGTCTAGGACCGGCGGTCGTAAGACCGGCTGCCTAAGACCGGCTCCCCGGGCCACGCCAACGCCACCACGACCGCTACCAGCACCCGCGACGCCACCCAGCCGGCGAGCGGGCGGCATGTGAAGCCGGCTGAGTGGAGAGGCGAAGATCGCAGGAGCAAGGTCTGCTACGACCGGCGGCGGCCGATGGTCAGGGCGGGGCCGGTCGTGTCGGTGAAGAAGTCGTTGCCCTTGTCGTCGACGACGATGAAGGCGGGGAAGTCCTCGACTTCGATCTTCCAGACGGCTTCCATCCCCAGTTCCTGATATTCGAGGACCTCGACCTTCTTGATGCAGTCCTGCGCGAGCCGGGCGGCCGGGCCGCCGATGGAGCCCAGGTAGAACCCGCCGAACTTCTCACACGCCTCGGTCACCTGGCGGCTGCGGTTGCCCTTGGCCAGCATGACGAGGGAACCGCCCGCCGCCTGGAACCTCTCGACGTAGGAGTCCATGCGTCCCGCCGTGGTGGGCCCGAAGGAGCCGGAGGCGTAGCCTTCGGGGGTCTTGGCGGGGCCGGCGTAGTAAACGGCGTGGTCGCGCAGGTAGCCGGGCAGGTCGCCGCCCTCGTCCAGGAGTTCGGCGATCTTGGCGTGGGCGATGTCGCGGGCGACGACGAGGGGGCCGGTGAGGCTGAGGCGGGTCTTGACCGGATATTTCGTGAGCTCGGCAAGGATCTCGCTCATGGGCCGGTTGAGGTCGACGTTGAGGACGTCGTCCGACAGGTGTTCGTCGGTGGTCTCGGGCAGGAACTGCGCCGGGTCGGTCTCCAGCCTCTCAAGGAACACCCCTTCCGGCGTGATCTTGGCGAGGGCCTGCCGGTCGGCGCTGCAGGAGACCGCGATGGCCACCGGGCAGGACGCGCCGTGCCGGGGCAGCCGGATGACCCGAACGTCGTGGCAGAAGTATTTGCCGCCGAACTGCGCCCCGATGCCAAGCTTCTGCGTCAGCTCGAACACCTTGGCCTCGAACTCGACGTCACGGAAGCCGTGCCCGTTGGGCGACCCTTCGGTGGGGAGCTCGTCCAGGTAGCGGGCCGAGGCGTATTTCGCCGTCTTAAGGGCGAACTCCGCGCTGGTGCCGCCCACGACGACGGCGAGGTGATAGGGCGGGCAGGCGGCGGTGCCGAGGGAGCGGATCTTCTCCTCCAGGAACGCCAGCAGCCGCTTCTCGTTGAGCACCGCCTTGGTCTCCTGGTAGAGGAAGGACTTGTTGGCGCTGCCGCCGCCCTTGGCCATGAAGAGCAGCTTGTATTCGTCCGCGTGCCCCTGGGGGTCCTCGGCGTAAAGCTCGATCTGAGCCGGCAGGTTGTTGCCGGTGTTCTTCTCCTCCCACATGGTCAGCGGCGCCATCTGCGAGTAGCGCAGGTTGAGCCGGGTGTAGGCGTCGTAGACGCCCTGCGAGATGTGCTCGGCGTCCCTGCCGTCGGTCAGCACGTGCCGCCCGCGCTTGCCCATCACGATCGCGGTGCCGGTGTCCTGGCACATGGGCAGCACGCCGCCGGCGGAGATGGAGGCGTTCTTCAGGAGGTCGAGCGCGACGAAGCGGTCGTTGCCGCTCGCCTCCGGGTCGTCAATGATCTTGCGAAGCTGAGCGAGATGCGATGAGCGCAGGAAGTGGGAAATGTCGTGAATTGCGGTCTCGGTCAGCAGCCGCAAGGCTTCGGGGTCGACCTCCAGGAACCTGCGGCCCGCCGCCTCGACGATCCGCACCCCCTCCGAGGTGACCAGGCGATATTCGGTCTCGTCGGGCCCAGTGGGAAGCAGGTCGGTGTAGTCGAACTCGGGCATCGTCATTGATCCTCTGATTCAAGCGCGCGGTCGCCGGCGCCGCCCGCCACTCGACCGGGCAGCATCCAGTAGAGGGTACGACTGAGCCCGATCGATCCCGACTCTTGGGGGAACAGTGACGTCCAGCATCCCCATCGGAGCCGAATTTCCCTGAGTAACCGCGATAGAGCACGAGTAACCGTCATAGAGTGGGACATAAGCCCCAATCCATGACATTCGATTCAGGTCGAGAGAGGGGAAGTCATGGACGCAGGCATGTGGGTCATGATCGGCCTCGGGATAGTCATCATCCTCGCCCTCGGCATAGGCCTGGTGGCGATCGTCCTGAAGGGCATCAGCGGCCCCGACCGACAGTGGCCGGTTCGCTGATCGCCGTCATCGCCGCGAGTCCGCACTCAGGGACGAGGCGGTCGCCGGCACCCGCGGTGGGCGCGTCCCAGCGTCCTCCGCCGGGCTTTCCTGTGCTTTGAGCCCGATCACGATCCCCGCCACGACGAGTACGGCACCGCCCCATTCGCCGATCGTCGGCATCCCAAGCCCGACCACCATGGCCGTGATCATCGTCCCGATCGGGATCAGCCCCGCGAACAATCCCGCTTTCCCCGTACCCAGGCGCTGCAACGCGGAGTACCACAGCAAGAACGCGAACACCGTGACAAGGATGCTGATGTACCCGAACCCCAGTACTTCCGAGACCGTCGGCATCCGCATCATCGCGGTCCCGTGCGCGACCCAGCCGATGATCAGGAACATCGGTACGGCGAGAGCCGTCGCGTAGGCCGAGGTCCGGATCGGCCCCAGCTTGGGCAGCAGTGTCACGGCAAGCAGCGAGAAACTCACCTCGCAGATCAGCGTCGTGACCGCCCAGGCCAGCGCGATCGGGCCACCGGTGCCCAGCCCGGTGGCCACGACCGTGCCCGCCCCCACCGCGCTCGCCCCGAGCAGCAGCCGCGGCGACGGCCTCCTGCCGCTCGCGAGCGCCAGCATGAGCGGTGTGGCCCCGAGGAGCGTGCCGACCAGCGTCGCGCCGCCATACCTGGCCGCCTCCACGATGCTCACGCTGAACAGGACCAGCCCAAGCGTCGTCAACGCCACGAGCAGGCCAAGCTCACGAAGCGTGAGCCGTACGAAAGGCAGGCGCATCACCATGCAGACCACGAACAGCACCGCGGCGCCCGCCGCGTAACGCAGCGCTTGGCCCCCGTAGACGGGAAACTCCTTGATCAGATCGGAGACGGGTGCGAGGGTGCCCACCAGGAACATAGCGGTCGCGGCACCCGCGACGGAAAGACCTCGTCCGCCCGGGACGGCGCGGGCAGGGGCCGGCGCGGCGTCGGGCAGCCTGGAGTCGAGGGCAGCTGTGGTGCACCCCGGTGCGGCTCCGTTCATAAGGGGAATGCTAGGAAGCCAATGGCTCACATATCTGGTCCAATGGGAACGAAGAATGGGGGACCAATTGGCCGATCTCCACCTATTGCTCAACCGCACGGCGGGCAACATGGCCGGGCAGATCGCCCGCGAACTCCGCGACGCGATCCGGCACGGCAGGCTTGTCGCGGATGTGCGGCTGCCCGCCAGCCGTGAGCTCGCCAAGGACCTCGGCGTGTCGCGCGGTGTGGTGGTCGAGGCGTATGAGCAGCTTGTGGCAGAAGGGTTTCTGGTGTCCAAGGTCGGCGCCGGCACCTTTGTCGCGGCGGCCGCCGTCACCGTCGGTGCTCAGCCGGACTTCCCGCAACACACCCGGCTGGCTTCGCCGTACAGACCCACCTCGCCGGAGTTCGCCGCCTTCCCCCGGGAACGGTGGCTTTCCTCGGTCAGACATGTGCTCACCACGATGCCGGCCGAGGCGTTCGACTATCCCGACCCCGCCGGTGTGCTCGAACTCCGCGAGGAGATCGCCGCCTACCTCGGCCGGGTGCGCGCCGCCGACGTCACCCCGATGACCGTCGTCATCGTGGGCGGCGTCGTGCAGGGGCTCAGCCTCACCCTGCGCACCCTCGGCCCCGGCGCGCTCCTCGCCGTCGAGGACCCCTCCAGCGACCGCCAGGGGCTCGTCATCGGCGCCGCCGGGGTCAAAACCGTGCCCGTGCCCGTCGACGACGAGGGCATCGACGTCAACGCCCTCCGCGGCACCGGCGCGGACGCCGTGCTCGTCACCCCCGCCCACCAATATCCGACCGGCGTCGTGTTGTCCCCGGCGCGCCGCACCGCCCTGGCCGCCTGGGCCGCCGACACCGGCGCGATAATCATCGAGGACGACTACAACGCGGAGTTCCGTTTCGACCGCGACCCCGTCGGCTGCCTTCAGGGTCTCGCCCCCGGCAACGTGGTGCTGGCCGGCTCGGTCAGCAAGGCCCTCGCCCCCGGCCTGCGCCTCGGCTGGATCGTGGCGCCGCCCCGCCTGGCCCGCGCCGTGCGCCGCGCCCGCGGCCTGCTCGACCTCGGCTCACCCGTCATCGAGCAATATGCGCTCGCCCACTTCATCGCCACCGGTGCCTACGACAGGCACCTGCGGCGCATGCGCCGCGAATATCGGGCACGCCGCGACGCGCTGATCGCCGCCCTCGGCCGTCACCTGCCGCAGGTGCGGGTGCGCGGCGTGCCGGCCGGCATGCACGTGTGCCTGGAGCTCCCCGCGGACTGGGACGAGGACGCCGCCGTCGAGGCCACCATCGCCGCCGGCCTGCCCGCCGAACGCCTCGCCCCCATGCGCACCCGCCACGGACCCCCGGCCCTGGTCGTCGGCTTCGCCCGGCTGCCGCCGCGCCGCGCCGACGAGGTCGTGTCGGCCCTGGCGCTGCGGCTGCTCCCCGGCCGCGGATAACCCGCAGAACGCGGCCGGGCGGCAGCTCAGCCGATCGAGCCCGCCATCGCCGCCGGGCCCTCCGGTCCCGACCGGACCCCGGCTCAGTCGATCGAGGCCGCCACCGGACCTCTTGCCCCCATCGCACCGGCCACGGCCCTTCGGCCACGGCCGTCGGCTTCGCCTGGCTGCCGCGCCGACGAGGTCGTGTCGGCCTTGGCGCTGCGGCTGCTTCCCGGTTGCGGATAACCCGCGGAGCGGGGCGCGGCCGGGCCGCGGGCTCAGCCGATCGAGGCCGCTACCGCTCCCGGACCCTCCGGCCCCGGCCTCAGTCGATGAGGCGGGCGCGCATCTTCCACACCGCGAGGCCCCACAGGAAGGCCGTGTAGGCGATCAGGACCCCCACATGGGTCAGGTCGTGCACGCCGAGTTTGCCGAAGACCGAGTCGCGCACCAGCTCCACGCAGTGGTAGAGCGGGTTGAACCACGCCGCCGTGGACGCCCACGCGGGAAGCTGGTCGACCGGGAAGAATGTGCCCGCGACCAGGAACAGCGGCGTCATCACCCCGGTGATGATGTAGTCGAACGTGTTGATCGAAGGCACGATCGCCGACACCCAGATGCCGAACAGGCTGAAGAGCAACCCGGTGAGGAAGCCGATGAACGGCACCAGCAGCATGCCCCAGCTCGGGTCCAGCCCGAACGCGATGCCGACGAGCAGCGGCGCGCAGCCGTAGACCCCCGCCTTGGCCGCGAGCCACGACGCCTCGGCGGTCACGAGCTCGCGCACGTCGACGGGGGCGGCGAGCATCGCGTCGTAGGTGCGCTGGAAACTGCGGCGGATGAAGGTGTTGAACATGCCGCCGAAGGCGCCGATGAACAACACCGCCGTGGCTACCACGCCGGTCGCGACGAACTCGCGGTATTCGTAGCCGTAGACGGTGCCGATGATCGAACCGAAGCCATATCCGAAGGCCAAAAGATAGATCGTCGGCTCGACGACGGAGGCGAACGAGGTCGAGGGCCAGTAGCGGCGATAAAGCGCGAGCTCACGCCGCCACACCCCGCGCACGGGCGCCCACTCGAACGCCCTCACCCGCGGCGCGGACTCCTCCCCGCGGGCGGCCCCGGCGGCCTCGGCAATCGTCTCCCCGGTGCTCATTCCACCGTCTCCCCCGTGAGGACCACGAACACGTCTTCCAAAGTGGGCGCCCTGCGCACGTTGGGCGGGCCGAGCCGGGCCCGCTGCTCCTCGGTCAGCTGCTCGGACTTGAGCACCGACACTGAGGGCCCCGTGCGCCGCGTCGACAAGCCGAGGCCCTTGGCCAGCGACTCAAGCTCCGCCAGCCGCTCCGACGGCGCGAAGTGCTCCTGCACCTCCTCACCCGCGTGCTCCTTGATCAGCTCGCCGGGGGTGCCCCTGGCCACCACCTTGCCGTGCGACATCAGCGCGCACTCGTCGGCGAGCCGCTCGGCCTCCTCGATGTAGTGCGTCGACATGAGCGTCGTCACGCCGTCCTCCCGCAGGCGGGAGATCAGCGACCAGAGCTCCTGCCGGATCTGCGGGTCGAGGCCCACGGTCGGCTCGTCGAGCAGCACCAGCCGCGGCGAGTGCACGAGACCCCGGGCGATCAGCAGGCGGCGGCGCATGCCGCCCGACAACTTGCTCACCCGGGTGCCCGCGCGATCGGTGAGCTGCGCGATGCCCATCGCCCGGCGCACCGCCGCCTCACGCTCACCTTTGGCCACGCGGTAGAGGTGCGCGAACACCGCCAGGTTGTCGCGCACCGTCAGATCCTCATCGAGGTTGTCCATCTGCGGCACGACGCCCATCAGCGCACGCACCTGCTTGGATTGGGCGGGCATCGGCAGGCCCAGCATCCGGATCTCACCCGCGTCGGCCCGCGACTGCCCCGTCAGCAGCCGCATCGTCGTCGATTTTCCCGCTCCGTTGGGGCCGAGCAGGCCCAGGCAGATGCCGTCGGGCACCACGAGGTCAAGCCCGTCGACCGCCGTGATCTCGCCATAGCGTTTGACCGCGCCGCGGATGAAGATCGCCGGGGCAAGGTTCGTCATGGCCCAACCATAGGATTCGACACCGACAGAACTCCACGACGTTTTCTCCGCCCCGGCGTTCTACTCTCGTAGAGTGGATGGTTTTCTGCAGGGGCGTGGCTTCGTGCCCTCTTTCTCCGGCGGCGCGCCGCGTCCCGACCAGTTGCGCGCGGCCGACTCCGACCGGGAGCTGATCGTGACCGTCCTCCGCGACTCCACGGCGGACGGGCGGCTCACCATGCGCGAGTTCGAGGAACGCACCGAGCTCGCCTTCCGCGCCCGCACCCTCGGCGAGCTCAACCGGCTCGTCGCCGACCTGCTGCCGCCCGAGTCGCAGCCGCTGCGCACCGACACGCGGCCTGCCATGGCGTTCTTCCGGTCCGAGCGCAAGGAGGGCCGCTGGATCGTCCCGCCGCACTATTCCGCGACCGCCATCTGCGCCAACGTCACCCTCGACCTGCGGGAGGCGGTGCTCCAGACCGACCACATCCGCGTCCAGGTCACGATCCTCGGTGGCTCGCTCACGTTGCTCGTGCCGAAGGGGGTGCGGGTCATCATGCCGGCTTCCGCCGTACTCGGCAGCAAGAAGAGCAACGTCAAGACCGGCGACGCGGGCGACGCGCCGACCATCGAGATCGCGGGGTTCATCGCGATGGGGTCGATCCATGCGAAGACCCCGAAGACCCCGAGGCCGCCGGGAGGTTGGCGGCTGCGCCGCCTGTTGCGGTGATGATCCCGGCGGGGGTGGTTCGCGGCGGACCGGCGGCCTGGGGGAAGCCGGGAACGTCAGATCGCGCTGTCGAAGTTGATCGCGCTGTAGGCCCTTAGCTTGGTGAGCTGATGCTCGCTCTTGATGTGCCGGATCGTGCCCGACCGGCCCCTCATGACCAGCGAATTGGTGACCGCGTTGCCACCGCGGAACCGCACGCCCTCCATCAGCTCGCCCTCGGTGATGCCCGTCGCCGCGAAGAACACGTCGTCGGACGTCACGAGGTCGTCGGTGGTGAGCACCCGGTCCAGCTCAAGCCCGGCGTCGAGGGCGCGGCGGCGCTCGTCGTCGTTCTGCGGCCACAGGCGGCCCTGGATCACACCGCCCAGGCACTTGAGCGCACACGCGGCGATGATGCCCTCCGGCGTGCCGCCGATGCCGAGCATCAGATCCACACCGGTGCCCGCCCGGGCGGCCATGATCGCGCCCGCGACGTCGCCGTCGGTGATGAACTTGATGCGCGCCCCGGTGTTCCTGATCTCCTTCACGATCGACTCGTGGCGCGGCCGGTCGAGGATCACCACCGTCACGTCGGACGGCGAAGCACCCTTGGCCCGCGCCACCGCCCGCACGTTGTCGGCCACCGGCGCCTCGATGTCCACCGCGTCGGCGGCCTCCGGGCCGGTCACCAGCTTCTCCATGTAGAAGACCGCGGACGGGTCGTACATGGAGCCGCGCTCACTCACGGCGATCACAGAAATGGCGTTCGTCATGCCCATCGCCGTCAAGCGGGTGCCGTCGATCGGGTCGACCGCCACATCGCACTCCGGACCACTGCCGTCGCCGATGCGCTCACCGTTGAAGAGCATGGGCGCGTTGTCCTTCTCGCCCTCACCGATCACCACAACGCCGTTCATGGACACCGTGTTGATCAACTGGCGCATGGCGTTGACGGCCGCGCCGTCGGCGCCGTTCTTGTCACCCCGGCCCACCCACCGGGCCGCGGCCATCGCCGCCGCCTCGGTGACACGCACAAGCTCAAGAGCCAGGTTGCGATCGGGCGCGCGGGCGCCTGTAGCGAGGGCGGCTGGAACAGAGGTCTGATCGTACATTTGATCGGACATGGTTACGGACCCCTCTCATGGACTACTGCCACGATCGTAGTCAGCCCCCTTTCACCGATCTGAGGGAGGATAATGTGCCCACCATGAGCAGTGACGCGGGACGGTCGGTGACAGGCGTGACAGTTCGCACCTCTGAGCGGGGCGCGGCTACACGCACCGCGCTCTTGGAAGCGGCGCGGGAGATCTTCGTCACGAACGGTTTCGCCGAGGCTGGAGTGACCGATGTGGTCGCCCGGGCGGGAGCCAGCGTCGGAAGTCTTTACCATCACTTTTCCGGCAAAGCCGATCTCTACTTGACGCTGTTCGAAGAGTTTCAGGCCCGCCAGACCCAGCGCACCAAGCAGGCCGTGCACACCGCACGCGCCGCCGGTGAGAGCGACCCGATGCGGCAGTTCATCGCCGGCGCCCGCGCCTACCTCGAGGGCTGCCTCGCCGAACGCGACCTCGCCGCACTCTTCCTGCGCGGCGACGGTCCCCCTGGCTTCGAGGTCACCATGCGCGACCGCATGCGGCAGTGGGCCAAGCGCAACGCGGCGCTGTTCGAGGGGGACGAGGGGGCGCTGGTGGTCGTCATCACCGGAGCCCTGGCCGCCGCCACCTCGGAGGTGGTGCTGATGGGGGACGAGGAGACGGCGCGCAAGATGGCGGAGGACATCCTCGCCATCATCGGGCAGATCCGGCGCCCAGGGGCGTGATGTCCGTCGGTCATGTTCGATCTACGGCTTTCTGGATCGAATTTGCCGTCGGAGGTCTCGTCGCAGGTGAGGCGCCCGATCCGCCGCCCGGGGGGCCGACCGGGCCTGTGAGCGGGTAATCTCGGCATTCGTGCAGCGCTTCACCCAGGGATTTTACGGATACGTCGTCGCCGTCGCCGTGTGCTTCGGCCTGGTCGGCATTTTCCTGCTCATCGCGCCACAGAGCCGTGAGGAGCACATCCCCCGGGTCGACTACTCGATGGACATCGCCAACCTGGGCCGCGCCGCCCCCTACACCGTGTGGGCCCCGTCGGCGCCCACCGCCAACTGGGTGCCGACCAGCTCCCGGATGACCACCGAGAAGGGCACCCACACCTGGCGCCTCGGCTTCGCCACCGCCAAGAGGGCCCACGCCATGCTGGTGCAGAGCGACGAGAAGCCGGCCGACAAGTTCGCGAGCCGCCTGGCCAACAGCGAGGCCGTCGTCGGCAAACGCGACATCGCCGGTGCCACTTGGGAAGAGCGCTTCCGCAAGGACAAGGACCAGCGCAGCCTCGTGCGTTTCCTGCCCGACGCGACCCTGATTGTCACGGGCACGGCGGACTGGGACGAGCTCAGCACGCTGGCGGCATCCCTCAAGCAGCAACCCAAACCCACTACATAGCCGGCCGTTTGGCCCGCTCAGTGTGAGTCGAACCCGCGAAGACGGGCAGCCACACGGGCGGAAGTGGTCACGTGGGGGCAGAAGGACGGGGGCGTCAGAAGGGGGAGTCGCCCTCTTCCTCGTCCTCTGACAAGTCCGACCTGCGCGCCATGGCCGCCGCCAGCTTCACCCGGGCGCCCTGGAGCCACTCCTCGCACACCGCCGCGAGCCGCTCCCCCCGCTCCCACAGCTCGATCGACTGCTCCAGCGTGAGCCCACCCGCCTCAAGCCGGCGGACCACGTCGGCCAGCTCTTCTCGCGCCTTCTCGTAGGAGGGCGTCGCCGCCTCTTCTGCTGCTGCCACACACCCACCCTAGGCCCTGACGCCCCTCCGGGAGACGCACCCGCCAAGGTCCGGAGCCGGGTCGCACACCCGGGGTACGGCGAAGCACACGCGAGCGGGCGCCCTCACGAGGTGACCTTGGCCGGCGGAGGGGCGGTGCCGGTTTCCGCGACGCTCCTGCGAGGGGGTGCTTGTACGGCGAAGCCCACACGACCTTCGCGGCGGCCGGCTGTGACGAGGCCAATGGTGCGAGGGTGGCGGCGGGTCATATGTGCGACGGCACGCTCGCGAGAAGACCTTGAGCCAGGGCGGCGCGGGCGGGCCATGGGGGCTTCTGCCGTAATTCAGCTGGAAGGTTCGGGGTCGGCTTCGGCGCGGACCGGCAGGCGGCCGTCGGTGAAGCGGAGGGTGAGGGGGTCGCCTGGGGCGACGTCGGCGGCGTGGCGGATGACCTCGCCGTCGGGGCGCTGGGCGATGGCGTAGCCGCGTTCGAGGGTGGCGGCGGGTGACAGGGCGATGAGGCGGGCGCGGATGTGCTGGAGGTCGTCCCCGGCGCGGTCGAGGGAGCCGCTGAGGCAGCGGCGGGCGCGGTCGCGGAGCTGGTCGGTCTGCTCGGCGCGGCGTTCGATCTCGCGGACGGGGTCGGCGAGGGAGGGGCGGGAGCGCATGGAGGCGAGCCAGGCGCGTTCGCGCTCGACCCAGCCGCCGACTACGCGCCGCCCACGATCACGAAGCTGGCGGATCAGCACGAGCTGCTCGCCGACATCGGGGACGACCTTCTTGGCCGCGTCCGTGGGAGTCGAGGCCCGGAGATCGGCCACGAGGTCCAGGATCGGGCTGTCCTGCTCATGGCCGATCGCGCTCACGACCGGGGTGCGGCAGGCCGCGACGGTGCGCACAAGCGACTCGTCCGAGAACGGAAGAAGATCCTCAAGCGACCCCCCACCCCGCGCCACGATGATCACGTCGATGTCGCGGTCGGCGTCGAGCTTGCGGAGCGCCTCGGTGACTTCGCCCACGGCGTATGGCCCCTGTACGGCCACCTGCTCGACCTTGAACCGCACCGCCGGCCAGCGGCGCCGCGCGTTCTCCAGCACGTCGCGCTCGGCCGCCGAGTCGCGGCCGCAGATCAGCCCGATGGCGCCGGGAAGGAACGGCAGCCGCCGCTTGCGATCGGCGTTGAACAACCCTTCGGACGCGAGGAGCCGCCGGAGCCGCTCCAGCCGGGCGAGCAGCTCACCCACCCCGACCGGCCGGATCTCCAACGCCGTGAACGCGAACGACCCACGGTTGACCCAGAAGTCGGGTTTGGCGTGGACCACCACTCTGGCCCCGTCCACCGGACGGGGCACGCTGGCCTCATAGACACCCCGAGGGCATGTGACCCGCGCCGACACGTTGGCGACCGGGTCGCGCAACGTCACGAACACCGTGCCGCCGCGAGCGGTCAGCTCGGTGATCTGCCCTTCCACCCAGACTGTGCCGAGCTTGCCGATCCACCCGGCCACCATCTGAAGCACCGTGCGGACCGGCAACGGCTGTTCCGGCGAGGTTTTCGCGCTCATGGGGGGAGCCTATGGGGCGCGGCGGACTATTCTCCGGCTTCCAGCTTGGCGAGCCGGTTTTCGTACATCTTCACGACGGCCTCCCGATCGGTCGTCGCCCGCTCGTAGGCGAGCAGCGCCTGGATCTGCTCGACCGACTGGCTGCGCAACCGCCCCCGGAGGGAGGCGATCGTCAGGTCGGCGTATCCGGGCATCGGCTCGGCCGGTACGGCGGGAGCCGCGGCGGCGTCCGCCGCCTGGGCGGTGTCGTTCACGGTGTCGGCCGTGGCCTGAGCGGCCGTGCCGGTGGCGCTCACGGCCTCCTCGGCCTGCGTGGGAGCCGCGGCGGGCGTCGCCTCCTCAACCTCGGGAGCTGCGGCCTCGGGAGCGGCGGTGGCGGCCTTCCCGGGGGCACGCGTCTTCGGAGCGGTGTCCGTGGCGGCCTTGCGGGTGCTGGCGCGCTTCTTGGGCGCGGCAGGTGCCTCGGCGGCGGCCTCGACTGTTTCCGCTGCGGGCTTGGCCGTGGTCTTACGGGTGGCGCGCTTCTTGGCCGGGGCCTCGGCGGCGGCCTCAACCGTCTCCTCAGCGGGCTTCGCCGCAGCCTTCCCGGGCGCACGCTTCTTGGGCGCGGCGGGAGCCTCCACGGCGGCCTCAGCGGTCTCCACGGTGGCCTCCGCGGGTGCCGCGGACGTCTCCTCGGCGGTCTTCCTGGGCGCACGCTTCTTGGGCGCCTCGGCGGCGGGCTCGGCGGCCTTGGCCGTGGTCTTGCGGGTGGTGGTGCGCTTCTTGGGCGCGGCCGGTGCCTCCACGGTGGCCTCGGCGGTCTCCACGGTGGCCTCCGCGGGTGCCGCGGCCGTCGTCTCGTCCGCGGGCTTCGTGGAGGTCTTCCTGGTCGCGCGCTTCTTGGTCGCCTCGGCGACGGTCTCGCCGTCCTTGACAGCCTTTTCCGCCTCGTCCGCCTTTTCGGCTTCGCCGTCCTTGGCGGCCTCGGGCGTGCTGGGAATGGTCGTGGCCGTGACGGCGGTGGACACCTCGGCGGCCCCCTTGGTCCCTGCCCCGTTGGCCCCATTAGCGCCGTTGGCTCCGTTGGGCTGTGCCAGCTCGGGCTCGGCTGCGACCGGCTCGGCGGCCTTGGCGGGCTTGAAGATGACCGGCTCGGGGCGGCTCGCCGGAGCGCCGTTGGAGTCGGGGCCGCCGCCCTCCGGCGTGCGCGGAGCGAAGATCACCGGTGCGCGGCGGGCGGGCTCAGAACCCTCCGCCTCCTTGGCGTCGGTCTTGGCGCCTTCGGCGGTGTCCGCGGACGTGTCCTTCTTGGCCTGCTCTTCCTCTTCCTCCTGCCCCGCTATGCGCTTGAGCGTCGAGCGGACGACGCGGTCGCCGAGCAGGATCGCCTCTTCGACTCCGGTCGTGACGGTCTGGATCACCTGGGCGGGCAGGTCGGCGGGGGACTCCTTGGTGTCCTGCGGTGCCTGCGTCGCCGTGGTGTCATCGGGCTTGGCGGCCTTCTCGGCCTCTTTCGTGTCCTTGGACTCCTCTCGACCTGAGAGGGCGTCGCGGAAGGACTTTGCGATGGAACGGACGAAGTCCGTAAGTGACATGCCGACTCCCTGGGAGGTCAGGTATTGGATGTTAAGTCTGGCAAGACTGAATGGCTCCGAGTGCGTGGCCGCGCGCGTGGTGCCCTTCGTCGTTCCACGTAGCATAGGAAACATGACTGCTGCGGTGACCCCGACGACCCGACGCGTTCTCGTCGCGAAGCCTCGAGGCTATTGCGCAGGAGTGGACCGGGCGGTCCTCGCCGTCGAACAGGCGCTCGAACGTTATGGAGCGCCGATCTATGTGCGCAAGCAGATTGTGCACAACACCCACGTGGTCAAGACCCTCGAAGCCAAGGGTGCGATCTTCGTGGAAGAGACCGCTGAAGTGCCAGAAGGCGCGATCGTGGTGTTCTCCGCCCACGGCGTGTCGCCCGCCGTGCACCAGGAGGCGGCCGACCGCAGGCTGCGCACCATCGACGCGACCTGTCCACTCGTCACCAAGGTCCACAAGGAGGCAAAAAGGTTTGCCTCCAATGACTACGACATCCTGCTGATCGGTCACGAAGGCCACGAAGAGGTGGAAGGCACCGCCGGCGAGGCCCCGGAGCACATCCAGCTCGTCGACGGCCTCGAAGGCGTGCAGGGGGTGCAGGTCCGCGACCCCAACCGTGTGGTGTGGTTGTCCCAGACCACCCTGTCCGTCGACGAGACCATCGAAACGGTCGACAGACTGCGGGAGCGTTTCCCCAACCTCATGAACCCGCCCAGCGACGACATCTGCTACGCCACCCAAAACCGGCAGGTCGCCGTGAAGGAGATCGCCCAGGAGTCCGAGCTCTTCCTCGTGGTCGGCTCCGACAACTCCTCCAACTCCAAGCGCATGGTCGAGGTAGCCTTGGCCGCCGGCGCCAAGGCCGCCTACCTGGTCGACGACGCGAGCTTCATCCGCGACGAGTGGTTCGAGGCCGTCACCACCGTCGGCCTCAGCAGCGGCGCCTCAGTCCCCGAGGAACTGGTCCAAGGCGTCCTCACCCACCTGGCCGCCCGCGGCTACACCGACGTGACCGAGGTGGAGTCCATGGCCGAAAAAGTCCACTTCGCCCTCCCCCACGAACTCCGCCGCGACCTCCGCTCCTAACCCCCACACCCCTCCGGCCCGGCGCACCCCGCCGGGCCTCCTCATTTCCCCCACCCTCGCTGGTCGGCCAGAGCGGAGCGGGCCGGCCTGCTTTGCAGGGTCTCTCGCCCGTCGCGGTGCTCGGACAGGACCGGGCAGGATGCTCAGGGCTCGCCGCGAGTCCCCAGCCTCCCCGCTCCCGCCTCCCAGCTATGTCCGTCTATCTCGTGCTCCGTGGGTCTCGTGCCCTCGTCCCCCTGCAGCCGCTGGTGTGGTGTCAGGCGGTTGGAGTCGGCCGGCCTGCTTTGCGGGGCTTCTCCCCGCAGCGGTACTCGGACAGGACCGGGCAGGTGTTCGAGGCTCGCCGTCGGCTTGTCGGTCCCTCGTCGCCGGGCAATCTGGGGTTCCGCTGTGCCGCGGGCCGGCTGTGGCAGCGTGGTGCCTTGGGGGTCAGGGTTTGGGGGAGTCCGTCTCGCGGGTTGTGCCGTACACCCTGGGTTCGAAGTAGCCCTCTGGTTCGGGCATGAACTCGACCTTGTTGCGGCGTTTGCCCTTGTTGCGGGTGTCCTTGGCCTTTGGAGAGGGAGGTTCTTTGCCGGGCTGCGGACCGGACTGCGGACCGGGCTGGGGGTCGGGGTGCGGGCTGGGCTGAGGGGTGAGCTGGGCGGTAGCTGCAGGGGTTGGGCGGGGGGCTTGGAGTTCGTCGCGGAGGGTGCGGACGTTGTCGCGGAGGCCGCGGCGCCAGGCGACCGCGAGGACTACGGCGGAGCCGGCGAACAGCCAAGGGGCGCCGCTCGACAACGTGGTGAACATGCCGAGGGCGAAGGTCTGGAGCACGGAACCGCTGCCGAGGGCGCGGACGGCCTCGGCGGCCACGGCGGCGACGAGGAACACCAGTGGCGGCGTGACGACGAGCGACAGCAGGTCGCGCCGGTTGAGCAGCAGGACGCCGATCAGGCAGGCGGACACGAACGATATCCCGGTGAGGACGGCCACGCCCGTCCACGACGTGAGGGTGTGCCCGGCCAGCGACACCAGCAGGATGAACACGATGGATCCCCGGGCGGTCAGCTTGACGCGGGCAGGCCGTGCCGGCTGAGTGCCCCCGCTCATCCTGGCCCCCTTCGCCTGTGTCTCGCCGCTTCCATCGTCGCGCACGCCGCGGCGGTGCACGTCATGACGGGTCGCCCGCCAATTTACCGTTGACGCGCGACATCAGAGGTGAGCTTGGGTTCTCTTCCTGAATCAGTTCGGGGGAGGCCAGAGCGCGCGGGAGTTCCTCCACGAGGTTCGGCGTGTCCAGTTTGCTGTCAACGACCCCTAGGTCGTGGAGTTTGCGTGCCGTCACCAGGACTCGGCTTTCAAGTGATCCGACTGTCTTGTTGTAGTTTTCGACGGCGCGGTTGAGTGATCTCCCCAGTTGTTCGACATTGCGGCCGAGGCTGCCGAGGCGTTCGTAGAGTTCCCGCCCGAGTTCGAACACCACGCGTGCGTTGTCGCTGAGCGCGGCCTGCTGCCAGGCGTATTGCGCGGTGCGGAGCATGGTGATCAGCGTGGTCGGGGTGGCGATGTGCACACGCCGGCCCATCGCGTGCTCAAGCAGCGCCGGGTCGCGTTCCAGGGCGGGAGCGAGGAACGCCTCGCCGGGGATGAAGAGCACCACGAACTCAGGGGCCGGGGAGAACGCCTGCCAATACGCCTTCGCCGCGAGCCGGTCGACGTGCTCGCGCACGTGCCTGGCGTGTGCGTCGAGGCGGGCGGACTGCACCTCCGGCTCCCCGGCTTCTGCCGCCTCCAGGTAGGCGGCGAGCGAGACCTTGGAGTCCACGACGATGTTCTTGCCTCCGGCGAGCCGTACGACCATGTCGGGCCGTTGCGTGCCCTCCGCGGTCGCCGCCGTCGCCTGCTCGTCGAAGTCGCAGTGGCGCTGCATGCCGGCGATCTCGGCCACGCGGCGCAGTTGGAGCTCACCCCAGCGGCCCCGCGCCTCCGGTCGCTGCAACGCCCGGACCAGGGCGGTGGTCTGGTCTTTCAGTTCTCCTGCGCTGTGCCGTACGAACTCCATCTGCTTGGCGAGCTCGGCCCGCGCGGCGCGCTGGCCCGACTCGGTGTCGCGGAGCTGGTTCTCGATCTTGTCGAGGGCGGTGCGGAGGGGCTCGATCATGTGCTCGACGGCCTGCCGGCGCTGGTCGAGGTCGCCTGCCGCCTCGGCGCGGGTGGCGGCGAGGCGGGATTCGGCGAGTTCCAGGAACCGGAGGTTGTTGACGTCGAGCGCGCGGGTGGAGATCGCCTGGAAACGGTCGGTGAGCTGCTCCTCGACATATGCGAGTTTCTCCTCGGCGGCCTTGGCGCGGGCCTCGGCTTCGGCGACGCGGGCCGCGGCAGCCGCGCCGTGCGACTTGCCGATCGCGTAGCCGATCGCGAGGCCGGCCGCCAGGCCCACGGCGAGCTGGAAAGCGAGTGCCATGACGTCCACAAGGCGCATGATTTCAGGGCCGATGGGCGCTCGCCTCGCCCGACACGCGTCCGGCATCGACCGGGGATATCGCATTCCGCTTGTGTGCAGCAGGCATTGTCACGCAAGGTGTTGATGTGAACACGGGGAGCGGCTTTCATCCTAGGCCGGCGCTGTCCCTCGGGTTGGCGGTGGCGGTGTCCCTCGCCGTGGTGACCGCGGGCGTCGTCGTGATCGTCACGCGGGTCGTGGAGGAGCAGCGGCGCGGCGGCCAGGCCGCGGCCACGGTCCGCCCGAGTGCCACGTCGTGGGAGGCGGGGGCGTGCGTGCGCCGCGAGCCCGGCACGTTCGTCCTCGCCTCGTGCGCCGGCGCCGCGGGCACGGTGACGCGTGTCGTCGAGGGTTCGCCCGCCCAGTGCCCGCCCAACACCGATGAGTTCGCCGCCGTCCGCGGCAGCCGTACGGCGTGCCTGCGCAACCTGAGCCCCCCGCACCCGGGCGATCCCGGCGGCGGGGGCGGGGTGTTGCGGAGCGGCGACTGCGTGGACGCCGGCGGCGGGGAGCGGCCGTGCACAAGCGGCACGTGGTACGGCAAAGCCCTAGCGGTCACGATAAGTCCGGAAAAATGCCCTTCGGCGACGGTGGAGACGATCGCTGTGGGGCGGGACGCCCTGGTCTGCCTCGGTCCGGGCGGCCGGGTGCTCGGCCGCGGCCACTGCCTGGCCAAGCCCAACGTTCGCCTCGTGGCCAGGTCGGCGCTCCGCAAGGTGGCCTGCACCTCCTCGGACGCGTGGGCGCGGGTGGTGGATTTTGCGGTCTCCCATGAGAAATGTCGGCAAGAATCGGACCACTACCTGCGTGTGAGCGATCACCGCACTCTCCGGCCTGTGACCTGTCTACGCCGATTGTCGGCCCGCTGACACGGTGTCCGGGGAGCGGGCAGTGCGCCCGGCCCTCTAAACTCGGCCTACGTGAGCCTGAGCATCGGCATCGTCGGCCTGCCCAACGTTGGCAAGTCCACGCTTTTCAACGCGCTGACCAAGAGCGGCAACGCCCTCGCGGCGAACTACCCGTTCGCCACCATCGAGCCCAACGTGGGCATCGTCGGTGTTCCCGACGCGCGCCTGGACAAGCTCGCTGAGATCTTTGGCTCCGCCCGGATCCTGCCCGCCAAGGTGGAGTTCGTGGACATCGCCGGCCTCGTCCGGGGAGCGTCAGAAGGGCAGGGGCGCGGCAACCAGTTCCTCGCCAACATCCGCGAGACCGACGCGATCTGCCAGGTCATCCGGGTCTTCAACGACCCCGACGTCACCCACGTCGACGGCGACGTGTCGCCCCAGCGCGACATCGAGACGATCAACACCGAGTTGATCCTCGCCGACCTCCAGACCCTGGAGAAGGCCCTCCCGCGCCTCGCCAAGGAAGCCAAGTTCAACAAGGACCGCAAGTTCGCCCTCGACGCGGCCGAAGCCGCCGTCAAGGTGCTCGACGGCGGCACCACGCTTTACGCCGGCGCCAAGGCCGCCGGCATCGACCCCGCCGACCTGCGCGAGCTTCACCTGCTGACGGCCAAGCCGTTCCTCTACGTCTTCAACCTCGACGCCGACGAACTCGTCGACGCCGACCTGCGCGCCAAACTCTCCGCCATCGTCGCCCCCGCGGAGGCCGTCTTCCTCGACGCCAAGATCGAGTCCGAGCTCGTCGAACTGTCCGACGAGGAGGCGCTGGAGCTCCTCCAGTCCGTCGGCCAGGAGGAGTCCGGCCTGTCGCAGCTCGCCCGCGTCGGCTTCGAGACCCTCGGCCTGCAGACCTACCTCACCGCCGGCCCCAAAGAGGCCCGCGCCTGGACCATCCGCAAGTCCGCCACCGCCCCCGAGGCCGCCGGCGTCATCCACACCGACTTCCAGCGCGGCTTCATCAAGGCCGAGGTCGTCTCCTTCACCGACCTCGTCGAAGCCGGCTCCCTCGCCGCCGCCCGCTCCGCGGGCAAGGCCCGCATCGAGGGCAAGGACTACGTCATGCGCGACGGCGACGTGGTGGAGTTCCGCTTCAACGTGTGACCTGGTCGGGCACGGCGTGAGCGGGGCTTTTGCCGTACTCGAGAGGTGGTCGGGTTCTGGTTCGGGTACGGCGTGAGCCGGGCTTTTGCCGTACTCCGGATGTCAGATCTGTGGCGTGATGACGGTGACGCCGGGCACGGTGCCCATCGTGGAGAGCGCCGTGGGAGCGGCGGCCAGCTCGATGGTCGAGGTGATCAGGCGGTCCGGGCGGAGTGTGCCCGCCTCGATCATGGCCATCATGGGCGGGTAGGCGTGGGCCGCCATGCCGTGGCTGCCGAGGATCTCCAGCTCGTGGGCCAGCACCAGCCCCAGTGGCACCTCGGGGTCGCCCAGGGGCAGCAGACCCACCTGCACATGCCGCCCACGCCGCCGGAGACACCTCACCGAGGCCGCCATGGTGACCGGGCTCCCCAGGGCGTCCAGCGACACGTGAGCCCCACCCCCGGTGGCGTCCCGGATCGCCTCGACCGTCGGGGCGTTCAGGCAGACTGCCGCTCCGAGCTCCCCGGCGAGCACCAGCGCCTCCGGGGACACGTCGATCGCCACCACCCTGGCCCCGCACGCGACCGCGATCATCACCGCGGACAACCCCACCCCGCCGCACCCGTGCACGGCGACCCACTCACCCGGCCGGACCCGCCCCTGAACCACCACCGCCCTGAACGCCGTCGCGAACCGGCACCCAAGACTCGCCGCGGTGCCGTAGGCCATGGTGGCCGGGAGAGCGACAAGATTGACGTCCGCGTGATGAAGCAACACATACTCCGCGAACGACCCCCAGTAGGTGAACCCCGGCTGCTCTTGCCGCTCACACACCTGCTGATCGCCCTGCGCACACATCGCACACCGCCCGCAGGCACTCACAAACGGCACGGTCACCCGATCCCCAGGCTCCCAGTTCCGCACCAACGCCCCCGCGGCCACCACCTCCCCGGCCAGCTCATGCCCCGGCACGTGCGGCACCCGGATGTCGGGATCGTGGCCCATCCACCCGTGCCAGTCACTACGACACAGCCCCGTGGCCTCCACCCTGACCACCACCCCGTCCTCGGTAGGCGCGGGATCAGGCACTTCAACAACCTCAGGCACCTGCCCAAACCGCTCAAACATCACCGCACGCATACCAACACCTCTCCTCTCAAACTGAGAGATTCCCGCTAGCGCTGATTCCTGACCTTGTAGTGGAGAAAGCCGATAGCGAGGGCTCAAGCTGGGTCGCTGTCAGCGCGCGCCCAGGAAAGTTGTGCTCCCGGAACCCCGTAGGTGGAGCGAGCTCGGCCTTCTGGTGCTCCGCACCATCAGGGACAGCCCTGTGTCCTCGCAGGAGACGATGTACGACGGGGTCATCTTGGCGGTTGAGCAAAGTTATCCCGGGTGCGCTGACAGTCTGTCCACTCACTGGCGGGTGTGCGATTATCGCACCATGACCACCCTCGACTGGAGTGAGATCGGGGAAAGGGTCCGTGAAGCGCGGTTGACCATGCGGATGTCGCAAGAGCAGCTTGCGCAGAAAACCGATCTTGATCGAACCATGATCAGCAAGATTGAGGCCGGTTCAAGGCGGCTTGATGCGCTGGAGCTTGTCCGACTGTCCCGTGCGCTTGATATGCCTATGGGGCACTTCCTCAACACGCCGCCGGCGGTGATGTCACATCGCACGCCACTGGCTGAGGACACGGTGACGAACTCTGCCCAGATCTCCTATCGCCTCGACAGTTCACTGGCCGCATGGATTCGTGAGATCGGCATGCTCGTATCACTGGGCACACTCGACCTGAAGCCGATTAAGCGATACCCGCACAAGGTCGACGGGCCCTCGGCCGCGGCGGAGGCTGCCAGATGGCTAAGAGGTGACCTTGGTTTGGGGGCCTCTGCCATAGACTCCATGGCCGGGCTCAGCGAGCGGTGCGGTCAATATGTCCTTGTGACCGATCTTCCGGGGGACGGAGCCTCGGCTGTCGACGGTGATATAGCGGCAGCCGTTGTGAGCCTCAGTGGCCTTCCGGGTCGGCGGCGCAGCACTGCGGCTCACGAACTGGGGCACTTAATACTCGGCGATGAATATTCAACAGATGCAGGAGTCAACGCTTCCCGGTCTGAACGAGAAGCGATGATAGATGCTTTCGCGGCGGAGCTCCTCTTGCCTGTGGAAGTCGTTCGCCGGGCCCGAGAGGCGAATGCGTCGAGCCGATCGATTCTCGTCAGGCTCGCAGCTGAATACCGCACTTCTTGGACTCTTGTTCTGCGACAGGCTCGTGCGGCAGGGTTGATAACCGCAGGCGAAGAAAAAAGCTTCGTCCGAATACGCCGACCTATGCAGAGTTCAGAGACTCCCTGGGATGGACCCCTCTGCCCGACCTCGGCGCCATCCGTGTGCCTCCGAGCTTTGCACACGCCGTAATGGAGGCATATCGACAGGGGCGGATCGCGGGTAACCGAGCCCTGGAGTTGATGCACGGTCAGCTTCAGAGTTTGGCGGATCTGCCCAGGATCGAAGAAGACGATGCTCCATGAGTGTGGCCGGGCAGAGCAACTCGTTGCCCCGGCTCATAGCCGATGCCATGGTCATTCATCATTTCGCCAAGGCGGACCGCCTCGATGTCCTTGGGACTAATGTTGCCACGCTGTACACCACGGCTTGCCGAATGTGTTTTTCGGCCTTGCCTTATAAGGGGCTTCGCCGGTCTGGGGCCGTCAATATGATCACCTTGGTCGGGCGTGGTCGCTCTTCCGCGTCGGGGTCCGGCTGCTGCGGGCTCTTGGAGATCGCCTGACGTGACGCATGGGGTCGGCTCCGCTCCGGAGGGGAGTCGGGTGGGCACGCTGTGTGTGGGGTTTTGGTTGGGGGAAATGTCGTAAACGTGCCCATTTGGGCGGTAAATGCGCTATTGGGTGGGTTGTGGGGGGATGGGCAGAATAGTGTGGCTATCCGGTAAGCGCTCAGTGGCTTCTTGGTAATGGCGACACGGGTTGGCCTGCGGTAATGCGAGCCTGCCGGATGCTGCTCGGAGGTGGGTGGTTCGCTATGTGGACGGTGTTTGCCCCTAGGAGAGGATGCCTGCAGCATGGGCGTGGCTTTCCTGGAACAATTGGCAGGGCCGATAGGGTGATTACTTCACCACGGATCAGCCGGGTCAAGGTGTAGGGCGAGGTCGCGCCAAGCCGGGGGATCGGCGCGAGCGGAGGCGTGATGGCTCGAAGGTCAACTGTCCAGCACGACTCTCGGGTGGCTGGGGACTCTGACCTACCAGCATTTTCAGACTTGTCGGACCTCGACCGGTCGTCCAAGCGAGGCAGAGGCGCCTCGCGCAGGGGCGGTTGGTCCGGTGGCGGCGGGCGATGGTTCGTGTGGGCCGGGCGGGCCGTGTTGTGGGCGTTGATCATCGTAGTGGTGGTCAACGGGGTCCGCGCACCGTTCGAGCGGCTGACCCAGGGGAGCGCCCCCGCCGGGGTGGTGCCAGAGGCGCAGCCGAAGTTCCCGGTGGCGAAGGCCGAGGCGTTCGCCGTTCAGTTCGCTCAGGTCTATCTGAACTTCGATGGGGCAAAGCCCGACGTGCGGGCCGGCCGCCTCGCGGCCTATCTTCCCGATGGGGCTCCGACGCAGTTCGGCTGGGACGGCCTCGGCAAAATGGAGGCCGGTGCCATTCAGCCTTACGAAACGAAGGTTACCGACGACCGCAATGCAGTGGTGGTTCTGCTCTTCCAGTCAGGCAATCGACGCATGATGCTTTCCGTGCCGGTTTTCGCCTCGGGTGGCGGGCTGGTGGTGCCGGAATATCCGGCCGTGCTCCCGGCCCCCGCCAAGGCTGCGTTCCCCTCGCCGCCTGAGGAGAGCAGGGATGAGGCGACGGAAGTAGAGCTGCGTCCTCAGCTTCAAGGCTTCTTCGAGAAATACGCGGAGGGTGATCCTGTCGATCTGCAGCGCTTCGTCGCGGCGGATGTGAGGTTGGAGAGCTTTGACAGTGCCTTCGACTTCGTCTCGCTCGACAAGGTGCATGTGCCCCCGGGAGGCAATGTCCGTAAGGTCCGGGTGGAGGTGACCTGGAGTGTGCCGTCGGCGGGTGCTCAGACGAATCCGGAGGCTCCCGCGGCATCGGAGGGCAAGCTCGAGCAGGCTTACGACCTGATCGTCGAGAAGCAAAGTGACAAGTGGTACATCAAGGAGATCAGCGGTGCTAGCCGGACCCTGGGGTGAGCTGTGAGCCATCGAGCTGTGAGCCACCACTGCCCGGTCGAGTTTTTCCCTCCTTTTCCACGGCGGCACTCGGTTGAGGCGGGCCGGTGCGGCATCCGGCTCTCCTCACCGGAAGGCGATCACCGGGTTCCCCGCCAGGGTGACCGTGTTTCCCGCCGGGGTGAAAGGCGCTCACCGTGGCTGATCGAACCCCCCAGGAGGAGCTGATTTCATGCTGAAGACCGTCTTGATGCAGTCGGTTGACGTGGTCAACGCCGCTGCGGCAGCCGCCTCGCCGACCCCTGTGCCGACGGGCATCAACACCGAGGGGCTGGCCAACCTGCTCCGCAGTGTCTTCGCTCCGCTCTTCCTTGTGATCGTGTCGCTGGTCGCCCTCTTCTTCCTCTTCACACGGGAGATCACGAGATTTGTCCAGTTCATCCTTTTGGCCATCGCGATCGGTGTGATCTTTTATGCGCCCAACATCATCGAGGTGACCGCCAGGGCCATCGCGGGCGCGCTGGGGATCAGGTGATGGTTGAGATCTTCCCAGAGCGGTGATTGAACGAGGGGTGGAGAGGAGGGCGAGTGGATCTCCCCACATATACCAACATCTGGCGAATCGAGAAGCGTCTCTACAAGCTGTACGACCTGCGGCTTCCCATGCCCCTTCCGATCGTCTGGATCGGCGTGTTCGTGGGTGTGCTGGCCCCGTGGTCACTCCTGCTCTGGCTGATCGGCATCAGCTTTGAGGCCCCCTGGCATGTGCTCTACCTTGTGCCGCCGGGAGTCGTCACCTGGCTTTCCACCCGGCCGGTCATCGAAAGCAAGCGCCTCACCGAGCTCATCCAGTCCTACGTCCGCTACTTGAGCGAACCCCGCACCTGGTGCCGCATGACCCCGCTCTCCGAGCCGTCGGAGATCACGCTGACCGGCCGCGTGTGGCGCACCGAGCCGGCCCGCGTGAAGGCCCGTCACGCTCTGGCCAAGGACAAAGCCAAGGACAAGGCCAAGTCGAAGGCCAAGGCCAAGGACAAGGCGAAGACGCCCAAGCGGGAGGCCGCCCCCGCTCCGGGCCGGGTCCGTCCCGCTGTGGCCGCCGCGGCAGCCGCCGCGACCCGGGCCCCCCTGACGGACACGACCTCGTGGACGGCCCCCGCACTGCCGCCCACCTCCGCCAAGGGCAAGGACACCTCCCAGGCCACCGGCGACCTGGTCGCCCACGGCATGCCCCCGGCCACGACCGGCTCCGAGCCCGCACGAGGCGGCCGTAGAAGGCGCGACCCGTGGGCGACACCCGAGAGGACCCGCCGCCCGGCGGACGACCGCACACGGGCACCACGCCACGCGGGAAGCCTCCCGGGCCCGTCGGCGCCACCCGCGCCGGCGACCCCCCAGGGTGTGTACGGCGAAGCCGTGCAAAACCCGGCCCCCGCACTTGAGACGCCGACCCCTGTCGTGCCGGCCGCGAGCCCGGAGACAGTCTCCCTCCCACCGGTCACGGAGATCTCCAAGGCGTCCACGCCATCCGTGCGGCCTGTTGTCCCGGAGGCCTCCTCCCCTCCCACCGCCGTCCCGGTCCTTCCCGAGGCGCTCGCGCCGTCTGCGCTCCCGTCTGTTTCCGAGACGCCCACTCTGTCTGCGCTCCCGTCTGTTTCCGAAGCGCCCGGTCCGTCCGTGCTTCCGACTGTCTCCAAGGTGCCGCCGTCCTCGTCGGCCCCGGACGCGATCCCCGTCCTCCCGACGATCACCCCCGTCGCGGCGGAGGCGACGCCCGGGACGGCGGACGAGTCACAGGCGAACACCGACGCGCCATCACCATCCCCCGCACCCGCCACACGCAAGAGCCCCGGCAAGGGGACATCCGGCGCGCGCAAGCCGACCTTCTCCGACCTGTCCCGAGCACTGGACGCGACACCGAAGGCGACCCCCGCCGAGCCGGCCTCGCCCTCCGGCGAACCCGCCGACGAACCTGCGCACCTCCAAGCGGCGGCAGCCGACGCACCGGTGGCGGCGCGGGCGGCGACGCCTGAAGATCCGGCAGCCGAGTCCCGGCAGACAACCGAGTCCCTGCGGGAAGCCAAGCCGGAAGCCACGCAAGTGGTGACACCCGACAAGCCGGTGGAGGTGGCGGCGTCAGCCGAGGCCGAGCCCCCGGCCGCGGACGTCGCCGTTCCGCACGAGAGCCGCCCGCACAAGGACCGCCCGCACAAGGACCGCCCGCACAAGGACCGCCCGGAGAAGGAGCACCCGACCGACGAGCACCCGACCGACGAGCACCCGACCGACGAGCACTCGGCCGACGAACCCCCGGCCGAGGTCAAGGCGGTCACGGCAACGCACGAGGAGCACCCGGCCGACGAACCTCCGGCCGGGGCTGTCGAAGTGACGCCCGAGGCGCCCACCGCCCCCACGCGACCGGATGCCCCGACCCCCCACGAAGTGCCCGGCACCTTCTCCTACCGCTTCACCGAGCCGGCGGCCTCGCCCGCCGTGGTGGAACCCTTCACCCCCTCCACCGACGCCCAAGGCACCAACACCCCCGAAACCCCCAAACCCGAGACCCCCCACCACCCCACCCCCGCCGCCGCAAGCCACGAGCCCCCCACCAAAGCCGAGCCCCCCGTAAAAACCGAGGCCTCCGGCCAGGCCCCAATAGGAGCCGAAGCCCTGCGAAGGCTCCGACGCCTGGCCGCCACCGCGGACCCCGCCACCCCGGTAGAGGCGGAACGGGCCCCGGTGCCAGTGGAGCTGCCAAGAGCGGTCACCGACAGGTGGACACAGTCCCGCGAAAAGGGCCCGGAGAGTCCACACTCCAACGACCCCAAGGCAACCCGCCGAAACGACCCCGACGAACCCCAAGAGCGGACCGACACACCCGCACTGCCCCCGGTGTCGATCCGGGCCGTCCCGTCGGCCCAGGCCCGCCAGGAGGGCGCCGTGTTGCCCCCGGTCCCGGGGCCGCGGGCGTCGGACGGCGAAGAGGAGCCGCGTACGACGCGTGTCCGCCGGGTCGAGTCCGTGGTGGGCCGCGACCCCTCGGGTGGCTGGCGCCGGTTGGCGCAGGTGGTCATCGGGACCGGCGGCAGCCGTACGGACGGCTCGGAGGTCGACGAGGCGCGGACGCGGGGCGCGTTCGCGGGCAGCCGCCGGATCGTGGTGCTCGGGTGCACGGGCGGTGCGGGGCAGACGACGACGGCGCTCATGCTGGGGCACACGTTCGCCCGTTTCCGGGACGAGCGCATCCTGGCGGTCGACGCGAACACCGGCGCCAACAGCCTCTCCACCAAGATCAAGCCGGAGTCGCCTGAGACGTTGTCGTCGTTGCTGAGCGGCATCGACCAGGTCGGCGGCTACCTGAGTGTGCGCAACTACACCAGCCGGTGCCCTTCGGGGCTTGAGGTGGTGGGGGCGGACACCGACGCGGCCGCGGCGCAGCGCCTGGCGGACCGCACGTTGTTCTCCGATCAGCGCCTGGGCCAGGCGATGGGCGTGCTGGACAACCACTTCAAGCTGATGATCGTGGATCCGGCGGCGGCCCTCGCGGCGCGGGTCCTGCCGTACGCCGATCAGTTGGTGCTGGTCGTGCCGGCGAACGAGGACGCGGCGGAGGCCGTGGCGATGACCTACGAGTGGCTGGACGGCCACGGCAGCGGGGATCTGCGGCGCAGAGCGGTCTTGGTGGTGAACGGCGTGAGTCGCCGCAGCATGCCGGACGTCGAGCAGGCGGAGGCGGTGGCGAGTGGACGCTGCCGGGCGATCGTGCGGGTGCCCTGGGAGGATGACCTTGCCCCGGGTGGCGCGCCGGTGGTCGATCCGGCACGTTTGCGGGCCGCGAGCCGCAGGGCCTATCTCGCGCTCGCGGGCGTCGTGACGGCCGGCTTCGGCGGCCCGCAGAGGGTACGGCACAGCGAGGAGGAAGTGGCGCAGTGAGCCTTATTCGTCCCGTGCACCTCTCCCCAGGTGCAAGTGCGGGAGACACGGTGAATTCTCGGTGAGCAGGGCGTCGCGGGCGCGGAGTCGTCTGGCGGTGCGGTACTTCGACGACCGTGTTCTCCTCACCGACTCCGCAGCATGGGCATATTTCAGACTTCCCACGGTCAGCTATGAGTTTGTCACCCCGGAGGAGAGAGAGGCCCTCGCCACCAATGTGACGATCGCGCTCGCCGCGATCCGCATGACGGACGCGGAGGTGCACCTGCGGGTGGCGCACCGCACCTACCCGGCGGCCGACTGGGCGCTCGCGCTCAACGCGACCTCCGACGAGGGGGCGGGCTGGCGCGACTACCTGGAGGAGATGTACAGCCACGTCTGGGCGAAGGACTTCTGGAGCAAGGAGGTCTACCTCGGCGTGCGCCTAGGCCCGCGCGGCGCGAGAGCCCAGCTCGGCAACGGCGTGTTGTCGCAGTTGTTTGGCTTCTACCAGCGCAGCGAGAAGGCCCTCGGCATCGAGGACGACCACGTGCCGGACAGCGAGATCAGCCGCTGGACCGAGCACGCGGAGCGCCTCGGCCGCGCACTGGCGGGGAGCGCGCTATACGCACGCCACGCGACCTCCAATGAGATCGCCTGGTTGTTCCAGCACGCCGCCACCGGTTCGCTCAGCGATCCGCCGTCGTCGGCGAGCCCGAAGCGCCGGTGGGGCAAGGGCGAGATCGAGACCCTGGTCGAGGGCACGATCCACAACGGCAGGTCGCTGCTCAAGATCGAGCAGCCGGCGGGTGACTCCTTCGTGGCGCACATGTCGTTCGCGCGTTTCCCCGACCTGATGCCGTTCCCCGACGGCGAACCCTGGGTGCACTTCGCCGACCAGCTCCCCTTCCCGGTCGAGCTGTCCTCGCGGATGCGCCTGATCCCCCCGGTGAAGGCCAGCAAGGACGTCGCACGCAAACTCGCCCACGCCCGCGACATGGACATCCACATCCGCGAGGCCGGGGCCGAGGCCCCGATCGCGCTGGCCGAGCAGATCGACGCGGCCCGCATGCTCGAGCACGGCATCACCAAGGAGCGCCTGCCGTTCGTGTACGGCTGGCATCGGCTGAGCGTGACCGCGCCCACGGAGGAGATCTGCATCCAGCGGGTCGAGGCCGTGGTGGAGCACTACCGCGACATCGGCATCGACATCGTGAACTCGACCGGCGACCAGTTCTCGCTGTTCTGCGAGGCGCTGCCGGGCGAGGGGCTGCGCGTCAACGCCTACGCGCAGCGCCAGCCGCTCCGCACGATCGCCGGCGGCATGTCGACGGCCACGGTGGACCTCGGCGACCGCACCGAGGACGGCGGCTCGGGCTGGCTCGGGCCGTACATCGGGGAGACCCTGGGGCGTGCCCGCAGCATCGTGCACTTCGACCCGCTGGTGGCGGCGGCGCGCAACCGGCCGACCGCCATCGCGATCACCGGCGAGCCCGGCGGCGGCAAGACGACGCTGGCGCTGCTGCTGATGTACCAAATGGCCATGCGCGGCGTCACGATCGCGGTGATCGACCCGAAGGGCGACGCGGAGTCCCTGGTCAAGCTCTTGCAGAGCCGGAACCGCAGGGCGCGCATCATCCCGCTGGGGTCGGCCGCGCCGGGGTTGCTAGACCCGTTCTCCTTCGGTGACGACATCGCGACGAAGAAGACGATGGCCACCGAGACACTCCGCCTGCTGCTGCCGCGCATGTCGGAGGAGCGCGAGTCGGCCATGATCCAGGCGGTGGCCGCCGTGTCCAACGGCACCGACCCGTCGCTCGGCAAGGTGGTCGACCACCTGGAGCAGACCGAGGATCCCGCGTCGAAGAACCTCGGCGCGGTGCTGCGTTCGATGTCGGAGATGCATCTCGCCCGGCTCTGCTTCGACGCCTCGGGCGGCGACCAGATCGACACCGAGGGGTGGACGACGGTGTTCACGCTCGGCGGGCTCACGCTGCCCGACGTGTCGACGGGGCGCGACGACTATTCATACGAGCAGCGGCTTTCGGTGGCGCTGCTCTATCTCGTCTCGCAGTTCGCGCGGCGACTCATGAACGGCCTCGACCGGAGGGCGCCGAAGGCGATCTTCCTGGACGAGGCGTGGGCGATCACTTCCACCCCTGAGGGGGCGAAGCTCGTCCCGGAGGTCAGCCGGATGGGCCGTTCGCGGAACACCGCGCTGGTGCTTGTGTCACAGAACGCGGGGGACCTGCTCAACGAGCAGGTGACGAACTGTCTGTCATCGGTGTTCGCGTTCCGGTCGACCGAGCGTGTCGAGGTCGACCACGTGATGTCGCTGCTCGGTGTCGATGCCTCGGAGGAGCACAAAGCGGTGCTCCGTTCCCTGGGTAACGGCGAGTGCATATTTAGGGATCTGGACGGCAGAGCTGGCCGAATTGGCGTAGATCTCATATCGCCTGAGCTGCTCGATTGGCTCGACACGAACCCGACGCACGACAAACCCAGCGACAGCGGGCATGATCTTCACAGGGGTGTGGGTAGGACGGGGTCGGCGGCGCAGGAGGTGCGGTAATGACGGTCCCTCCGCAGGGACGGCGGCGCAAACGCGGACGACTCCGCAAGCGCATCGCTCTCATACTCGTGGCATTTGTCGGCGTTCTGGCGCTGCCGTTGATCCTCGGATCGACGCCCGCAGCCGCCGGACCATGTGATCTTTCCCCTGAGCTCGCTCCAGAGGTCGTGGGCAACAGCATGGACGGTCTGATCCGTCCACCGCTGCCCGACGAATCCAGAGTGCGGGTGGCCGGTGAGGGGCTACCCGCCAACACGGGCACCGGCACAGTCGGTGGCAACCTGCCCGTGCCGGAACCCGCGACCAACTACGAGCGGTACGGCATGAGCGGCATGTTCTGGCACACCTACGAGCTAGGGTGCAGCGACATAGCCGCCGTGATCGGCAACTCGTGGGCCAACGCCATCTTCGAGGGCGCCAAGGCCATCGACCGGCTCACCATCACGACCTATCAGGCGGCCACCACCGAAGGGCCGCTCCAGTCCATCAAGGACATGGTTGACGGTGTCATCACCAACCTCGCCTCGGCGTTGTATTGGCCGTATCTCCGGCCCGTCATCATCCTCGGCGCGGTCTGGCTGGCGTGGTACGGCCTGATCCGCAAACGCGCCACCACAACGACCGAGGGTGTCGTGTGGATGGTGCTCGCGGTGACGGTGGCGGTGTGGTTCCTCAGCCGGCCCGGCGACTTCACCGGCATGGGCAAGGTCGTCACTGACAAGACCGGCGAGGTCATCAACTCGGCCTTCGCCAACCTGCCCGGCGCGAGCGGCACCGCCTGCATGCCCCTGAAGGGGGGCAAGGAGCCCACCGAGGGATACGGCAAAGCCGGCACGTCGGCCGTCGAGCAGAACGCCGACGCGTTGTGGTGCACCCTGGTGGCCAAGCCGTGGCTCGCCGGGTTGCTCGGCACCGCCGACTCCGACTCCAGACTGGTGCAGGAGTTCGGCCACCGGGTGCTCGACGCCCAGGCCATCGACCGGCAGGAGCAAGGGCAGCAGAGTCCCAACAGCAGTGCCCACCAGGCCCGCTACGAGGACGAGGTCGCCAGCAAGCTGCGGGACACGCCGGCCTTCTTCATCTTCCAGGGCAAGGACTGGACCAGCCGGCTCGGCATCTCCATCGGCGCCTTCATGGCCGCGATGGTCGCGGGACTCCTGATCTTCCTGGTGGCGGTGACGCTGCTCGTACTCAAGATCGGATTCCTGCTACTGCTGGTGCTCGGGCCGATCTTCCTGCTCATCGGTGTGCATCCGGGAACCGGGCGCATCATCGCGATGCGCTGGATCGAGATGCTGATCGGCACACTGCTCCGGCAGGCGGTGCTGGCGCTGGTGCTCAGTGTGCTCGTCTACGGCTACATGCTGATCATGTCGACGGCCCTGTCGTGGGGCATGCAGCTGCTGTTCATGGCGCTGATGACGATCGCGGTGTTCTTCTACCGGCGTCCGTTCCAGCACCTGTTCGCCAGGATGGACGGCCACTCGATCGCCACGCGCATGCTGGGTGAGGCGGCCACGTCGCCGATGCTCAGCCGCGCCGCCAACGTGCTGCCTCCCGTCGCGGCGGCCCGCGTCGGGCGCTGGGGCATGCGCAAGGCCGAGCCCCTCGTCCAGGCCGCCGCCATGGGCGGCAGCGCGGGCGCGGCGGCAGGGGCGGTGGCGCAGGGCAGGGTCCGCGGCGAGGACGCCCAGGGCACGACGCCTTCCGGCGCCCGTGTGCCCGTCGGGGTGCAGCCGGCCCCGCTCGACACCGACGCCACAGGCGGCGCCAAGCGTAAGCTCGGCGCGCGGGGCGCGGCGCCCGCCCGCACGGGAGCGGCGCCGCCGCTCAACCTGTCGGGCACACGCCCCGGCCCGGCCAGGTCGGCGGGAGCGTCCGGCCCCTCGGTCGGCACTCCCGGCGGCGGTGGCGGCTCGGGCAGCCCGTCGGGCGGCGCTCTGGGCGGGTGGTTCGGCGGCAGGTCGGCAGGCGGATGGGCGCCCGTGGGCGGCTCGTCGGGCACCTCCTCCCGCGCTCCCCGGTCGGGCTCCTCCGGCTCCAGCGGAGGCGGCGGGGGTGGGGGCCGCGGCGGCGGCCTGTTCGGCGGCTCGGGCGGATCGCGCGCCTCGGGTGGTTCCCGCGGCTCCGGCGGTTCTGGCGGCTCCGGCGGGGCGAGGGTGCCCCGGGCTCGGGGTGAGCGCACGAGCGGCGGTGGCGCGTTGTTCGGCGGTGGATCCTCCGGTTCCTCGTCGGGTTCGCGCGGCTCCGGCGGCGGCAGCCTGTTCGGCGGCGGTTCCAGCCGATCCGGTGGAGGCGGCCGTTCCGGCGGGTCCGGTGGCGGGTCGAACGGGTCACGCCGTTCGGAGGCGCCGCCACTCTGGCTCGGCCGTACCGAATCGTCGTCCGGGCGTGAGGGCGGCAGTGGTCGCAGTGGTGGCGGCGGTGGCGGCGGCGAGCCGCCGGTGCCGTTCTGGCTTCGCCCGTCGAGCTCTGACAGGGACTGATACGTGTCACAGGTAGGTGGCGGGCGCAGGGGGCTCGCGTTCGCCGGACTGGTCGCGGTGCTCGCGGCGGTGGGCATCTTCCTGACGCTCGGCCCGAGCGACGAGGGAGGCACGGCGGAGCCCGTCGGTGCGAGCCAGGCCGACGGCGAAAGCGACAGGCGTGAGGAGGGCACGGGCGCGCTGCCGCCCGTGCCCCGCCCGACGGGAAGCCTCGCGCCGTTCGACATCTACTCCTATCTGCCGATGAGCAAGGAGGAGCTGGCCGCCGCGGCCGATGTGGCCGAACGTTTCGTTGAGGAGCACGGCACCTACAAGCACGACGAGGACCCGGTGGCGCGGGCCCGCCGCGTGTCCGCCTACGCCACGGGTGAGCTGGGCGGCCTGCTCACCCGCACCATCACCGCGCCGGGCACCGTCGAGCGTGACCGCGCCGACCAGATCGTGGCCAAGGCCGACGCGAAGCTCAAGGAGATCCGCAAGGTCGACCGCACCTCGGTGATCCTCGTGGTGCGCAGCATGCAGAACATCGAGAGCAAGAACGGCCCCGCCGACCGGGCGGAGGAATACGCCGTGACGCTGACCCAGGTCGGCGCCGAATGGCGGGTCTTCGACCTGCAACCCGCAGGCGACGGCCAGGAGGGAGACAACGAGCATTGACCCCCCGGGTGCGCATCGCCCTCCTCGTGGGCCTGGCCGGGTTGCTTCTGCTGACCGTGATCGTCGCCCCGATGATCATGATCACCGTGCCTTCCTTCTTCAACACCACCTCCGGGCCCGACTGCGGCGAGGTCGACCTGAACCCCGGCGACGACGAGTCGGAGGCGGCGGGGACCGACATCCCCTCGGACTACATGGAGCTCTACCGCAAGCACGGCAAGGACATCGGTGTGCCGTGGAATGTGCTGGCCGCGGTGGGCAAACGTGAGACCGACCACGGGCGCTCCACGCTGAGAGGCGTGAGCAGCGGCACGAACTACGCCGGGGCCGCCGGTCCCATGCAGTTCCTCATCAGCACGTGGGGCGGCAAGTCCAAGATCAAGATTCCGTCGACCTTCAACGGCTACGCCTCCGACGGCGACGGCGACGGGTGGGCCGACGTCTACAACCCGGCGGACGCGATCCTCGGCGCGGCCAAGATGCTCAAGCGCAACGGCGCTCCGGAGAATGTGCGGCGGGCCCTGTTCGTCTACAACCGGGCCTGGTGGTACGTCGACCAAGTGCTGGAGATCGCCAAGCGTTACGCGAAGGACGGGCAGATCAAGACGCCGCCCGAGGCCGACGAGAGCTGCGACGACCCGCTGGTGGCGGCGGCGCCGAACGACGTGGTCCGCAAGATCCTCGACTACGCGCTGGCTCAGCGCGGCAAGCCGTACATCTGGGGCGGCACCGGGCCGGACGGCTACGACTGCTCGGGCATCATCTACATGGCCTACCGGCAGGCGGGGTTGTCGATCCCGCGCACGACTTTTGTGCAGTGGCCTTTCGGCATACGTGTTGAGGCCGGTGCGGAACAGCCGGGAGACCTGGTGTTCTTCGACGCCGGGCCGGGCACCGGGCCAAACAATCCCGGCCATGTGGGAATGGTCGTCTCGCCCGGCAAAATGATTGAGGCGCGGTGCACCCTGTGTGGCCCCATCAAGGTGACGACATACAGGAATAGGGCCAAGATTATGGGCTACACCCGGCCGCTCGCTCACCCCGATGTTGTGGAGCAGCTCAAACGGATCCAGCAGGGCTGACACAATCGGGCGCAAGGTCGGCCGCGAGCGGCGCGCTTAGACGCCGCTCGCGCCAATTCCGGGGGAGGATGCTCCATGCTCACCGACGTGCTCGTGGTCGGAGCCGCCATCGTCGAGGACGGACGCCTGCTCGCCGCCCAGCGGGCCGAGCCGCCCGAGCTGGCGGGCGGGTGGGAGTTCCCCGGCGGCAAGGTCGACCCCGGCGAGCACGAGGCCGACGCGCTCGTGCGCGAGTGCGTCGAGGAGCTCGGCGTGCACGTCCGCCTCGGCCGCCGCGTCGGCGGCGACTGGCCTCTCGGCAAGGGCTACATCATGCGGGTGTGGCTGGCCGAGATCGTCTCGGGGGTGCCGGAGGCTAAGGAGCACCTCGACCTTCGCTGGCTCACGGCGGACGAGCTGTACGGCGTGCCGTGGTTGCCGGCCGACCTGCCCATTGTGCGGGCTGTGGAAGATTTCCTCCGCGAGGGTTATTCCCGTCGTGGGGTGACATAACGATTACTGACAGTTGTTGACGCGAGTCCGTATCGGGGGAACGGAGAAGCGTGGTGACCGACTGGTGGGCTCGCGCCCGGCTGGCATCGGTGTGTGGCGTCGGCGTGCTGACCCTCACCTCGGGAGGTGGTGCGGTCCACGCCGTGGCGAACGCGGGGGCGGAGCCGACACCGGGGGTGTTTGTGTATGGCGCTCCGGCGTCTTCGGCCTTTTCGGGGCTGGGCTCTCCGGTGCCTTCCGCCACGGGCTCTTCTGCAGGTGAGCTTCCTGCCGGCGTGCCTTCACGGGAGGCCCGTTCGGGGGAACCCGGGTGTGCGTGGGTGCCGAGGCGTGAGCGGAGGGTCTCGGAGGGTGTCGCCGGGTGGTGCTCGCCGGTCGTCGGCGACCTCGGGGGCGCTGCGGGCGCGCGCCGGGTGCACGGCGGGACGAGTTCGGGTGGCCGGGCGGGGGGCTCCGAGCCGGTCGATCCGGCGGGAGCCGGCGCGGACCTGACCGCGAGCGGGGCGCGTGTGCCGCAGGCGGCCGCCGGGCTTCGCCCGGGTGTGGAGCGGCAGGTGGGCGCGGCACCTCGGCCCACCGCGGTGGACGCCTCGGCCGGGCCGCCGGGGAACGGTCCGCAGGGGAGTGCGCGGGAGCCGGGCGGATCGGTGGGGCCGGCTGGGGAGGCGGGATCTGGAGCGGCTCTCGGGTTCGGGGTCGGCGGCGAGGGCGTCGGGGGCTCCGCCGGTGCGGGGGTCGGCGGGGGAGTGCGGCCGGGTTCGGCGGGGGTGGTGATCGCTCCGGGTGTTGCGGGGGGTGTGCCGGGTCATGTGGGGTCCACGCCGGGGGCGGGGAGTGCGAGCGGCCAGGCAGGGGTGAGGCCGGGAGGCGAGATCGGGGCCACGCGAGACAGCCGGCCGGCCGATCGGGCTCATGCCGTACCTGATGCGGCGTCCAATGCAGCGGCACCTAAGCCAGTGGCACCTAACCCGGCGCCACCTAACCCGGCGCCACCTAATGCGGCGGCACCCAATGCGGCGGCTCCGGCTCCCGCCGCGCAGGTGCCGGGTGCTCTGCCTCCGGGTGCACAAGTGCCGGGTGCCGTTCCGCCGGGGGCAGATATCGGGGCGGGGCTGAGTCCCGAAGGCATGGCCGGCATGTTGGGTTTCGGGGAGCCCGCGGTGCGGTTGCCGGAGGCCACTCCGGGGCCGGATCTCGGTGTGTCCGGCCGGGAGCCGCTGGGGGCGCCCTGGCCGAGGGCGGTCGCGATCGGGAAGAGGCAGGTCAGAGCAGAGCCGGAGAGGCCGTTGACTGGTGTGGTGGGGTGGTTGTTCGCGGTGGGGGCGGTCGGCGGGTTGACCGGGCTTCTGTGGGCGCAGAGTGTGATTCGACGACGTCATACATTGACCAGGATCTGACCCGAAGCGTCAGCCACCTGCACAAAGTTCGCGTTGTCACGTCACAATCAGCCGATGAAACGCCTGGTGTAGTGAATACAGGGGTTTACTGTTACTTTTGCCCGCATAGAATTTCCTCTGACTTACCACGGGGATATCGCGGAGGGCACCGGTGGCGGCACTCGCACGATCCAGGGCCATATCGGCGGCGGCCTTGTCCCTGGGCCTCGCCGGTCTTGTGACGCTCGCGGCCGCGCCGCTGATGAGTGGGGACACGAGCCTCGCCGCCGCGTCGGTGCAGGCGTCAGAGATCCCGGGGGGTGAACCCGGCGCCAGCGGCGACCCCGGTGCCAGCGGTGATCCGGAGCCCGTGGAGACCGTCACCGTCACCCGCACCCCGGGCCAGCCCCCGGAGGAACCGACCGGCACCGCGACCGCCACGGTGACGAAGACCATCACCGCCACGCCCAAGCGTCCGCGGACGACCGCTCCGAGCACGGCACCCACGCCGCAGACGAGTGCCACGCCGCAGGCACCGGCCCCGCAGCCGCCGCAGCAGCAGATCCAGCCTCCGCCTGTCACGACTCCGTCCGCGACCCCGGAGGACTCCGCCCCGCAGTTGGCGTTCCCCACGGCGGGCGACCCGAGCGCCGCCCCGACGACGACTCCAACGGACACATTCCAGGGCATGGAGGAGGCGTCCGACGAGTCGGTGCAGATGGAATTGCGCGAGGCGTCGCCGGAATACAACCAGACGAGGCTCAGCCGCATGCTGGGCATCCCCGCGCTGATCCTGGTGTTGCTCGCGTTGTTCGGTGTGCTCATCTTCGAGGGGCATCTTCGCCGCATGGCGCACGCCGCGGCGGTCCGCAAGGTGGGTCCGCGCAGGCCCGTTCCGCCCATGGGCGGCTATCCGTCCTATCCGGCGGGTCCGGGTTATGCGACCTCCGCCTACCAGGGCGGTCCGGCATATGCCCCGATCATTAGCTTCGTCCCGGTCCAGGCTTACCCGGCCTATCCCCAGCCCGGCGTCTATCCCGGGGATCCGGGCAGGCAGGGGCACGGCATGATGTACGACCCGTCGACCGGCTATCTGATCGACCCCGCCACCGGCCAGGCCTACGACGCCACCACCGGCACCCCTGTCGTCCACCCCGGCGCCCCGCAGACCGCCGCCCCCACCTTCCCGGGCGTCCAGCCACCGCCGGCCCCGCAGACCGTTCCCCAGCCGCCTGTGGGCACAACTGAGCCGCCGGCGAAGAGCCCGGCCCCTCCGGTGGACGACGACACCACAGCGGTCCACCCCACGGTGGAGGAGAAGCGCCGCCGCTTCGGCTTCGGCAAGAAGGACCCGAAGGACCCGAAGGGCAAGAAGTAGTACGCCCCTAGTACGGCGGAGTCCACGTCCGGGCTCCGCCGTACTCATGTCACCACGGGCCGGGATCCCGGCCCGTGCTGGAACGTGAGGCTCAGCCCGTCTTGCTCGACGAGCGCTTGAAGATCTTGTTACCCAGCCACACCAGCGGGTCGTATTTGCGGTCGACGACCCGCTCCTTCATCGGGATCAACGCGTTGTCGGTGATCTTGATGTGCTCTGGGCAGACCTCGGTGCAGCACTTGGTGATGTTGCAGTAACCGAGACCGTGGTCCTCCTGCGCCATGTCCTTGCGGTCGGCCACGTCGTAGGGGTGCATGTCGAGCTCGGCGATCCGCATGAGGAAACGCGGCCCGGCGAACGACTGCTTGTTCTCGTCGTGGTCACGGATGACGTGGCAGACGTTGTTGCACATGAAGCACTCGATGCACTTGCGGAACTCCTGGGACCGCTCTACGTCGATCTGCTGCATGCGGTATTCCCCGGGCTTCACGTCCTTGGGCGGCGTGAAGGAGGGGATCTGCCGCGCCTTCTCGTAGTTGAAGGAAACGTCGGTGACGAGGTCCTTGATGACGGGGAAGGTGCGCATCGGCGTGACCGTGATGACCTCGTCCTCGCTGAAGGTCGACATCCGGGTCATGCAACTGAGGCGCGGCTTGCCGTTGATCTCGACCGAACACGAGCCGCACTTGCCGGCCTTGCAGTTCCATCGGACGGCGAGGTCGGGCGCCTGGGTGGCCTGGAGCCTGTGGATGATGTCGAGCACGACCTCACCCTCGTTCACCTCGACGGTGAAGTCCTCCAGTTTGCCCTCGCCGCTTTCGCCGCGCCAGACGCGGAATTTCGCCTTGTAACTCATGACGCCTCCTTGGCCACCGCGTCGAAGTCGGCCAGCTCTTCCTCGGTCAGATACTTCTTCAGCTCGTCCCGGTCGAACAGCACGATGAGGTCGTCGCGCATGGCCGGCTGAACCTGCTCCTCGACGGTGACGTCCTGGCCGTCCTCCGACGCCGAGCAGACGAGCAGCTTACGCCGCCAGTCCGGCGACATCACCGGGAAGTCGTCGCGGGTGTGGCCGCCCCGGCTCTCCTCGCGGATGAGGGCGGCGCGGGCGACGCACTCGGACACGAGCAGCATGTTGCGCAGGTCGAGGGCGAGGTGCCAGCCGGGGTTGTAGATCCGTCCGCCGGCCGCGCCGACGTTCTTGGCCCGGGCGCGGAGCTTCCCGACCACGCCGAGCGCCTCGGAGACCTCGCGGGAGGTCCGGATGATGCCGACCAGCTCGTTCATGCTGCGCTGGAGCTCCTGGTGGAGCTCGTAGGGGTTCTCGCCGGTGCGCTCCAGCGGCGCGAGGGCCTCCTGGCGGGCCGCCTCCACCGCCTCGTCGGAGATCTTGGGCCGGGTGGCCAGGCGGTCGACGTAGGCCGCGGCTCCGGCTCCGGCGCGGCGGCCGAAGACGAGCAGGTCCGACAGCGAGTTGCCGCCGAGGCGGTTGGAGCCGTGCATGCCGCCGGAGACCTCACCCGCCGCGAACAGGCCGGGGACGGCGGCGGCCCCGGTGTCGGCCTCGACCTCGACGCCGCCCATGATGTAGTGGCAGGTGGGGCCGACCTGCATGGGCTCCTTGGTGATGTCGACGTCGGCCAGCTCCTTGAACTGGTGGTGCATCGACGGCAGCCGCCTGACGATCTCGGCGGCGGGCAGCCGGGTCGAGACGTCGAGGAACACCCCGCCCTGCGGGGATCCGCGGCCGGCCTTCACCTCGGAGTTGATGGCACGCGCCACCTCATCGCGAGGCAGCAGCTCCGGAGGGCGCCGGTTGTTGGCCTGGTCGGTATACCAGCGGTCGCCCTCCTCCTCGGTGGTCGCGTATTTGTCCTTGAACACCTCGGGGATGTAGTCGAACATGAAGCGCTTGCCCTCGGAGTTGCGCAGCACCCCGCCGTCTCCACGCACCGACTCGGTGACGAGGATCCCGCGAACGGACGGGGGCCAGACCATCCCGGTGGGGTGGAACTGGATGAACTCCATGTTGATGAGCTTGGCTCCGGCCAGCAGCGCCAGCGCGTGCCCGTCACCGGTGTATTCCCACGAGTTGGAGGTGACCACGTAGGACTTGCCGATGCCGCCGGTGGCCAGCACGACGGCGGGGGCCTCGAAGACGACCAGGGTGCCGTTCTCCCGCCAGTAGCCGAAGGCGCCCGCGATGGCGTCGCCGTCCTTCAGCAGCCGCGTGACGGTGAACTCCGCGAAGACCTTGATATAGGCCTCGGGGTCGCCCGTGCGCTCGGCGTCCTCCTGCTGGAGCGCGACCACGCGCTGCTGGAGGGTGCGGATCAGCTCCAGGCCGGTGCGGTCGCCGACATGGGCCAGACGGGGATATTCGTGGCCGCCGAAGTTGCGCTGGCTGATCTTGCCGTCTTTGGTGCGGTCGAAGAGCGCGCCCCACGCCTCAAGCTCCCACACGCGGTCGGGTGACTCCTTGGCGTGCAGCTCGGCCATGCGCCAGTTGTTGAGGAACTTGCCGCCGCGCATGGTGTCCCGGAAGTGCACCTTCCAGTTGTCGTCGCTGTTGACGTTGCCCATGGCGGCCGCCGCGCCGCCCTCGGCCATGACCGTGTGGGCCTTGCCGAACAGCGACTTGCACAGGATGGCGGTGCGCTTGCCCTGCTGACGCGCCTCGATGGCGGCTCTGAGGCCGGCGCCGCCCGCGCCGATCACGACTACGTCGAATTGTTGGCGTTCGATTTCCATGACTATCCAGGGTTCCTATGTGGACGGCTTAGAAGAATTGGATGTCGGTGATGACGCCCTTGGCCACGAGCCGCACGTAGAGGTCGGCGATCATGACGGAGAACATCGACACCCAGGCCAGTTGCTGGTGTTTGGCGTTGAGCTTGGACACCCAGGTCCACGCCTTGTAGCGCAGCGGATGGCGCGAGAAGTGGTTAAGCCGCCCGGCGGTGATGTGCCGGCAGGAGTGGCAGGACAGGGTGTAGAGCACGATGAGCACGGCGTTGATCACCAGGATCAGCGTGCCGAGCCCCATGTGACCCCACTCGCCGTGCTTGTCGCGGAAGGCGATGACCGCGTCGTAGCTCAGCACGGCGCCGATGACGATGGCGCCGTAGAAGAAGTAGCGGTGGACGTTCTGGATGATCAGCGGGAAGCGCGTCTCGCCGGAGTACTTCTTGTGCGGCTCGGCCACGGCGCACGCGGGCGGCGAGAGCCAGAACGACCGGTAGTACGACTTGCGGTAGTAGTAACAGGTGAGACGGAAGCCGGCGGGCAGCCCGAGGATGAGGATGCCGGGCGGCAACGTGAACCAGTCGCCGAAGGGGGCGAAGCCCAGGAAGCGTGCGCCTTCAGGGCAGGACGTGGCCAGGCAGGGCGACGAGAAGGGCGCGACGTAGGGTTCGACGAAGTAGCTGGGGTCGAAGATCGCCCAAAAACCGTACACAACGAACAACGCCAGCGCGGCGAAGGTGAAGGCCGGAGCCAGCCACCATCGGTCGGTGCGCAGCGTACGTACCTTGAGTTGTGCTCGTTGTCGCCTGACCGAGTTGTCGGTCGTCATCTGGGACATCAGAGACTTCTCCACCTCCCACGGACCCCGCTCGCCAGAGGGTCCGGGTCGTTAGCGGGTGCCGCGCGGGCTGGATCTGGACGCCTCCAGCAGGCGCGGTCGCGCTCGTCATCCGGTAGCACGTGGAGCCTTGTGCAGGGTGCACGTGTCACTCTGCCCATGGTCGCACTGCGCTCCGTACACGCGATTAGTGGGGGATACGTTACGGTGACGGCACCCCGGTATGTGAGCGCGGTCACTCACTCTTTCCCTCACTGGGTGTGATTCCTATCACGTCAGAGCGTGGACCGGGGCATAACCGGCATTCGCAATGAAACGGAAATCTCACCCCAACCTCGCGCCCCACTGGGAGCGTGGGCGCTTCCCGGCAGCTCAGACGCGGTTACCGGCGCTTCGCCGCCGTGATGAGCTCGACCCCCGCCGGCAGACTCTGCTCATGGGCCGCCTCGGCCAGGTAGAACACCAGCGTCGCCCGGAACGCCTGCGCGGCGCGCGTCGGCTCCACGTCCTTGCGGTGCGCCAGCGCGACCGTGCGCCGCAGCCCCGGCGGCATCAGCGGCGTGCCCGTCAGCCCGGGCCGCCCGTCCAGCACCATCGACGGCACCACCGCCACGCCGAGCCCCGCCTCCACGAAGCGCAGCACCGCGTCCATCTCGCCGCCCTCGACCGCGAACCGCGGCTCGAACCCCGCCTGACGGCACGCACTGAGCGTCGCCTCCCGCAGGTCGTAGCCCCGGCGGAACATCACCATCGGCCGCCCGCGCAACTCGTCGATCCTCATGTACGGCTTGCGCACCCGGCCCCTGGCGTGTGACGGGGAGGCCACCACGAGGTGCTCGCGCAGGATCTCCTCGGTCACCAGGGCCGGGTCGTCCCCCTGGAGCGGCAGGATGATCAGCGCCAGGTCGAGCTGCCCCCGGGCCAGCGCCCGCACCAGGTCGCGCGACCCGCCCTCCTCGACGAGCAACTCGATGCCCGGATAGTCGCGGTGGAACCTCGCCAGCGCGTCGGCCAGCAGCCCCGCGCAGAGCGACGGCGTCGCCCCGAGCCGCACCCGGCCGCGCCGCAGCCCGGCCAGCTCGCCGACCTCGCGGCGCGCGGTGTCGGCGTCGGCCAGCATGCGCCTGGCCAGGGGGAGCAGTGCCTCACCCGCCGGGGTCAGCGTCACGTTGCCCCGCGCCCGGCTGAACAATGGTGCCCCGAGCTCGGTCTCCAGCGCCTTGATCTGCTTGCTCAGCGACGGCTGTGCGACCCGCATACGCTCGGCAGCCTGAGTGAAATGCCGGGTTTCTGCCACGGTGACGAAGTAGGCGAGTTGCTGGAGCTGCACACTTCCATAGCGTACGGCTATCGCCAAGATCAATATCCGGCGCCCCAGGCATGAAGCCATCTGGTCGTGGGACCGGCACCCCAAGGTCGCATACTCGACGAACACGAGGTCAGGGCTGTGAGATTGGTCGCAAAAGCGGCACTTGATGAGGGCTGAGCGCCCGCGAAACCACAGATCATAGCTCGCAGCTATGGAAACGAGACTCGTGATGACTTGGACGGTCAGATTTCCGCATACCTAGCGTTAACCACTGTGACCGCGACGATCGACCGGGGATCGGCCACCAGCCTGGTGCGCCCTCCCGCAGCGTCAAGCCCCAAGCCGGCAACGAAGAAACCCTCCCGATTCACCACCAGCAACGGCAAGAAGGCCGTCATGGCCGTGACCGGGGCCGTCATGGTGCTCTTCCTGGTCGGCCACGTGCTCGGCAACCTGAAGATGTTCTCGGGCCCCCAGGCGTTCAACGACTACGCCGAGTGGCTCCGCACGGTGGGTGAGCCCGCCGTGCCGCGCCGCACGGTGCTGACGCTCGTCGAGGTCGTGCTGGCCGCCGCCGTGATCCTGCACATGTGGTCGGCGATCTCGCTGGCCCGGCGGGCGAACAAGGCGCGGCCCGTTAAGTACGCCGCCAAGCGGAAGAACCAGGCGTCCGGCTACGCCACGCACACCATGCGCTTCGGCGGCCTCATCATCGTGCTGTTCCTCGTCTGGCACCTGCTCGACCTCACCTTCGCGGTGGTCAACCCCGCGGGCCCGGCGGGCCTGCCGTACGACCGCATGGTGCAGGGCTTCGCGCTTGAGCGCTGGTGGGTGACCGTCTTCTACGCCCTGTCTGTGATCATGCTCGGCCTGCACCTCAGGCACGGTCTGTGGAGCGCCTTCCAGACGCTCGGCGTCGGCAACGCACGTGCACGGCAGGGCCTTTCTGCGGGCGCCGCCGTCTTCTCCCTGCTCCTCGTGGCCGGGTTCCTCGCGGTCCCGTTCGCGGTGATGATCGGAGTCTTGAAGTGATGCACTACACCGTCGGCGAGCCGATCCAGGACGCGAAAGCCCCTGAGGGCCCCGTCGAGGAGCGCTGGGACAAGCGGCGTTTCGCCGCCAAGCTCGTCAACCCCGCCAACAAGCGCAAACTCCGCGTCATCGTGATCGGCACCGGCCTCGCGGGCGGTTCGGCCGCCGCGACCCTCGGTGAGCTCGGCTACCAGGTCACGTCCTTCTGCTACCAGGACTCCCCGCGCCGCGCCCACTCCATCGCCGCCCAGGGCGGCATCAACGCGGCCAAGAACTACCGGGGCGACGGCGACTCGATCTACCGGCTGTTCTACGACACGGTCAAGGGCGGCGACTTCCGCTCACGCGAGTCCAACGTCTACCGCCTCGCCCAGGTCAGCGTGAACATCATTGACCAGGCCGTCGCGCAGGGCGTGCCGTTCGCCCGGGAATACGGCGGCCTGCTCGACACCCGCTCCTTCGGCGGCGCCCAGGTGTCCCGCACCTTCTACGCCAGAGGCCAGACGGGCCAGCAGCTCCTGCTCGGCGCCTACCAGGCCCTGGAGCGCCAGATCGCGGCCGGCACGGTCACCATGCACACCCGCCACGAGATGCTCGACGTCATCGTCAGCGGCGGGCGGGCCCGCGGCGTCGTCGTGCGCGACATGGTCACCGGCGAGATCGAGACCCACCTCGCCGACGCCGTCGTGCTCGCCAGCGGCGGCTACGGCAACGTGTTCTTCCTCTCCACCAACGCCAAGGGCTGCAACACCACCGCCATCTGGCGCGCCCACCGCCGCGGCGCCTACTTCGGGAACCCCTGCTACACGCAGATCCACCCGACCTGCATCCCCGTCAGCGGCGAATACCAGTCCAAGCTGACCCTGATGTCGGAGTCGCTACGCAACGACGGCCGCGTATGGGTGCCGAAGACCAAGGGCGACAGCCGTCCGGCCCATGAGATCCCCGAGGTCGAGCGCGACTACTACCTGGAGCGCATCTACCCGTCCTTCGGCAACCTCGTGCCCCGCGACATCGCCTCCCGCGCCGCCAAGAACGTCTGCGACGAGGGCCGCGGCGTCGGCCCCGGCGGCCTCGGCGTCTACCTCGACTTCGCCGACGCGATCCGCCGCCTCGGCCGGGACGCGGTGGAGAAGAAGTACGGCAACCTCTTCGAGATGTATGAGCGCATCACCGGGGAGAACCCCTACGAGCAGCCGATGCGCATCTACCCCGCCGTGCACTACACGATGGGCGGCCTTTGGGTCGACTACGACCTCCAGTCGACCGTCCCCGGCCTGTTCGTGATCGGCGAGGCCAACTTCTCCGACCACGGCGCGAACCGCCTCGGCGCCTCGGCCCTCATGCAGGGCCTGGCCGACGGCTACTTCGTGCTGCCCACCACGGTCGGCGACTACCTCGCGGGCGCCGGCGACTTCGGCGACATCGCGCAGGAGGACATCGAAGAGGCCGTGGGCCAGGTGCAGGACAAGATCGACAGACTGCTGTCCGTGCAGGGTGACCGTACGGCGGACTCCTTCCACCGCGAGCTCGGCAAGATCATGTGGGACTACTGCGGCATGGAGCGCTCCGAGGAGAGCCTGCGCAAAGCCCTGGAGCTGATCCCCGAGCTCAAGAAGGAGTTCTGGGCGCGGGTCAAGGTCTCCGGCGTCAACGAGGAGCTCAACCAGGCGCTGGAGCGTGCCGGGCGGGTGGCCGACTTCTTCGAGCTGGCCGAGCTCATGTGCCTGGACGCCCTGCACCGCACCGAGTCCTGCGGCGGCCACTTCCGCGCCGAGTCCCAGACCGAGGAGGGCGAGGCCCTGCGCGACGACGACGCCTTCGCCTACGTCGCCGCCTGGGAGTGGAACCCTGACGGCACCCCGGTGCTGCACAAGGAAACGCTCGAGTACGAATACGTGAAGATGACCCAGCGGAGCTACAAGTGAGCACCATGAACCTGACGCTGCGCGTCTGGCGCCAGAAGGGCCCGGAGGACAAGGGCCGGATGGTGACCTACAAGGTCGTCGACGTCTCGCCGGACATGTCCTTCCTGGAGATGCTCGACGTGCTGAACGACCGGCTCATCGTCGAGGGCGACGAGCCGATCGCGTTCGACCACGACTGCCGTGAGGGCATCTGCGGCATGTGCGGCATGGTGATCAACGGCGTGCCGCACGGCGAGCAGCGGGCCACCACGACCTGCCAGCTCCACATGCGCCACTTCAACGACGGCGACACCATCACCATCGAGCCCTGGCGCGCCGCGGCCTTCCCGGTCGTCAAGGACCTGGTGGTCGACCGTACGTCGTTCGACCGCATCATCCAGGCCGGCGGCTTCATCTCGGTGCCGGCGGGCTCGGCCCCCGACGCCCACAGCCTGCCCGTGCAGAAGGACGCGGCGGACGCCGCCTTCGACGCCGCCACCTGCATCGGCTGCGGCGCCTGCGTCGCGGCCTGCCCGAACGGCTCGGCCTCGCTGTTCACCGCCGCCAAGATCACCCACCTGGGCCTCCTGCCGCAGGGCCAGCCGGAACGCGACTCCCGCGCCAAGGCCATGGTCGAGCAGATGGACGCCGAGGGCTTCGGCGGCTGCACCAACACCGGCGAATGCACGGCGGTCTGCCCGAAGGGCATCCCGCTGTCCACGATCGCCCGGATGAACCGCGACTACCTGTCGGCCAAGTAGTCCACCACGTGATCCCCAGGCCGGAGGAGCCCACCGCGCGGGGCCCCCTCCGGCCTCGTTTTTCGCGGGAGTTCTACGGCGCCCGTACGGCGGGAGCCCGCCCAGCGCCGTGCCGCGAGCGCCGGCCACGCCGTCCCGCAGGGGCTCCGAGGCTCCCTCCGGCTCCCCGTGGCGCCCTGTCGCCGCGCCGTCACCGCGCCGCAAAGGTGACTCCAAGACGCTGTTTCGCCGCCCCGAAAAGCATTTGCCGGTAAAAGGGGGGATTTGCCAGCCTGGAGAGGCTATGCGCTCCCTACCCGAGGCCGATCCCGGCACCCCAGACCTCAGAAGCCCAAGCAGATATCTCCTGTGGAACGTCCGCCGCCAGGCGAGACCGCTCACAATCGGGATCCTCCTCGCCATCCTGTGGTACCTCGCTCAGGCATTCGTCCCCGCCGTCATCGGCAACGGCATCGACGCGATCACCGCCAAGGACCTCGACGCCCTCCTGATCTGGGGCGCCGTGCTCTTGGCCCTCGGCGTCGTCCAGGCGGTCAGCGGCGTCATACGCCACCGCTACGCGGTCTTCAACTGGCTCGCCGCGGCCTACCGCACCGTCCAGCTGACGACCCGGCACGCCACGAGGCTGGGGGCGACGCTGCCGAAGCGGCTCTCCACGGGGGAGACCGTCAGCGTCGGCACCTCCGACATCGCCTACATCGGCAGCGCCTTCGACATCCTCCTGCGGGCCTCGGGCTCGATCGTGGCGATCATCACCGTCACCGTCATCCTGCTGGTCACCTCGCCCGCCCTCGGCCTGCTGGTGCTGATCGGCGTGCCGATCATGGTGGTCGCCGTCGGCCCGCTGCTCAAACCCCTCCACAAGCGCCAGAACGCCCAGCGGGAGCTTCAAGGCGACCTCGCCACCCGCGCCGCCGACATCGTCGCCGGCCTGCGCGTGCTGCGCGGCGTCGGCGGCGAACCCGTCTTCTCCGCCCGCTACCAAGAGGAGTCCCAGCGGGTGCGGGCGGCGGGCGTCCGGGTCGCCAAGGTGGAGTCGTTCATGGAGGGCGCGCAGGTGCTGCTGCCCGGCCTGCTGATCGCCACCGTGACCGGCGTCGGCGCCACCCTCGCCCTGGGCGGCTCGATCACCGCCGGGCAGCTCGTCGCGTTCTACGGCTACGCGCTCTTCCTCATCGCCCCGCTGCGCACCCTCACCGAGGCCGCCGACGCCATCACCAAGGGCCACGTCGCCGCCCGCCGCATCGTGAACATCCTGTCCATCGAGCCTGAGATCAAGGGCGGCGCCGGGACGGAGGCCGGGGGAGAGCTGGTCGACACCGAGTCGGGCGTCGCCGTACAGCCCGGCATGTTCACCGCGCTCGTGACCGATACGCCCGAGGAGGCCATCGCCGTCGCCGACCGCCTCGGCCGCTACACCGAGGGCGACGTGCGCTTCGGCGGCACGCCCCTCGCCGACCTGGCGCCGGCGGAGGTGCGCCGCCGCATCCTGGTGGCGGACAACAACGCCAGGCTGTTCGCCGGCCGCCTGCGCGACGAGCTCGACATCACCGGTGAGGCCGACGACGAGAAGGTACGGCTGGCGCTGCGCGCGGCCTGCGCCGAGGACATCGTGGACGCCCTCCCCGGCGGACTCGCCTCCCACGTAGCCGAGTCGGGCCGGGAGTTCTCCGGCGGCCAGCAGCAGCGGCTCCGGCTCGCCCGCGCCCTCCTCGCCGACCCCGAGGTGCTGATCCTCGTCGAGCCCACCAGCGCCGTCGACGCCCACAGCGAGGCCCGCATCGCCGAGCGGCTCGCCGCCGCCAGGAAGGGCCGCACCACGCTGGTGTGCACGACCAGTCCACTCGTGCTGGGCCGTACCGACCGTGTGCTTCATCTGGCGGACGGAGTGGTCCGCGCGGAGGGCACCCACCACGAGCTGTTGTCGCGAGACGCCGGATATCGGGCGACCGTGACCCGAGGGGAGAATTGATCATGAGCGGGCGGAGCCTGCCGGTCGCCGACCAGGCCCAGGTGCGTGCCTACGCGCGGCGACTGATGCTCAAATATCCGAAGGAGCTGACCTACGCCCTCGGCATGCACGCCCTGGCCGCCGTGGCGGGGCTCGCCTCGCCGCCGCTGCTCGGGCGGCTCGTCGAGGGCGTGGAGCGGCGTGGCGGCGTCGACGTGCCGCTCATCGTGCTCGCCATCGTCGGCTTCCTCGTGGCGCAGGGCGTGCTGGTGAAGCTCGCGATCTTCGCCTCGTCGCGGCTCGGCGAGAAGGTGCTGGCCGAGCTGCGCGAGGAGTTCGTCGACCGCGTCCTGTCCCTGCCGCTGTCCACCGTCGAGCGCGCGGGCTCGGGCGACCTGATCACCCGCACCTCGCGCGACGTGTCGGCCTTGCAGCGCAGCGTGCGCCAGGCCGTGCCCGAGACCCTGATCGCGATGGTGACCTGCGTCTTCGCCGTCGGTGCCCTGCTGATCGTGGGGCCGCTGCTGGCCCTGCCCAGCCTGATCGCGGTCCCGCTGCTCTGGGTATCGACCCGCTGGTATCTCAAGCGGGCCAGGGACGGCTACCTGAGGGAGAACGCCGCCTACGCCGACATGACCGAGGGGCTCGCCGAGACCGTGGAGGGCGCCCGCACGATCGAGGCCCTCGGCCTCCAGCGGCGCAGGCACCAGCGGGTCGACGACGACATCAGCCGCTCCTACACCGCCGAGCGTTACACCCTGCGCCTGCGCACGGTGTGGTTCCCCAGCATCGAGGTCGGCTACGTCATCCCCGTGGTGGCCACGCTGGTCGCCGGCGGCGTCTTCTACATCCAGGGCTGGGCCGCGCTGTGGCAGGTCACCGCCGCCACCCTCTACATCCAGCTCCTCATCGACCCGCTCGACCGGCTCCTGTCGTGGATCGACGAACTGCAGGTCGGCGGCGCGGCCATGTCCCGGCTCCTCGGCGTGGCCAACGTGCCGGACGACCGGGTGCCGGGCGACGCCGTACCCCGCGGTGAGGAGATCGTGGCGACCGGGGTCAGGTTCGCCTACCGCGAGGGGCACGACGTGCTGCACGACGTGTCGCTGACCATCGCGCCCGGCGAGCGCATCGCGATGGTGGGGCCCTCCGGCGCCGGCAAGTCGACCCTCGGGCGGCTGCTCGCCGGCATCCACGGACCCCGCGAGGGGGCGGTCACCCTGGGCGGGGTGCCCCTCGTCGACCTGCCGCTCGACGAGCTCCGCGGCCACGTCGCCCTCGTCACCCAGGAACACCACGTGTTCCGCGGCACCCTGCGCGACAACGTGCTGATCGCCCGGCCCGAGGCCGACGACGAGGCGGTGATCCGGGCGCTGTCCGCCGTGGAGGCATGGGAGTGGGTCGAGGCGCTGCCCGGCGGGCTCGACACGGTCGTCGGCTCCGGCGGAGAGATCGTCTCACCGGCCCAGGCGCAGCAGCTCGCCCTCGCCCGGCTCGTGCTCGCCGACCCGCACACGCTCGTGCTCGACGAGGCCACCTCGCTCATCGACCCGAAGGCGGCCCGGCACCTGGAGCGTTCGCTCGCGGCGGTGCTGGAGGGCCGCACGGTGATCGCCATCGCGCACCGGCTCTACACGGCCCACGACGCCGACCGCGTCGCCGTCGTCGAGGACGGGCGCATCACCGAGCTCGGCTCCCACGACGAGCTCGTCGCCGCGGGCGGGTCCTACGCGGCCCTCTGGGAGAGCTGGCACGGCGCCGGGACCGAGCGGGCCCCGGCGCCGAGGGAGCCGGCCGCGAGCTAGCTCATGCCCAGCGTGCGCTTCAGGAACTCCACCTGGAGCAGGAGGAGGTTTTCCGCCACGACCTCCTGCGGGGTCATGTGGGTGACGCCCGACAGCGGTAGCACCGTGTGCGGGCGGCCCGCGGCCATGAGCGCCGACGACAACTTCAGGGTGTGGGCGGCCACCACGTTGTCGTCGGCCAGGCCGTGGATCAGCAGCAGCGGCCGGTCGAGCTTGCCGGCGTCGTCGAACAACGACGACTGATCGTAGATGTGCGGCCGGGCCTTGGGGTCGCCGAGGTAGCGCTCGGTGTAAGCCGTGTCGTACAACCGCCACTCGGTCACCGGCGCCCCCGCGACCGCGCTGTGGAAGACGTCGGGCCTGCGGAGCACGGCCAGAGCGGCGAGATAGCCGCCGAACGACCAGCCCCGGATCCCGACCCGCGTGAGGTCCAGGTCGCCCGGGAACTGCTTGGCCACGCCGGCGAGCGCGTCGACCTGGTCGTCGAGGATCGGCCCCGCGAGGTCGTCCAGGATCTCCCGCTCGAACGCCGGGCCCCGGCCCGGGGTGCCCCTGCCGTCCACGACGACCACGGCGAAGCCCTGCTCGGCGAACCACTGGCTGGTCAGGTAGGCGCTGCGCGCCGTCAGCACACGCTGAGCGTGCGGGCCGCCGTACGGATCCATGAGCACCGGCAACCTCGCCGAGCCCGGCTCGTGCCACGAGGGGAACACCACGGCGGTCGACAGATCCCGTGCGCCCGCCCGCAGGAGCGAGACCCGCAGGTCCAGCCCCGGCCGCTCGGCCAGGTTGGGAATGGTGACCGGCGGGTGCCCCGGGCGGACGACCTTGACGGTGGCGCCGTCGCTCTCCATGTCCTGCGAGGTGATCACGGTGACCCCGGCGCAGCGGGTGCCGGAGTAGACGCCGGGCTCCGGCGTGATCGGGCTGATCACGCCGGCGGCCCAGGTCCAGAGCTGGACTGAGGCCGGGTCGCCGCCGCTGGCCCGGAACAACACGGTGTCGTCGTCGATGTCGAGCACGGCGCGCACCTGGAGCGTCGGCGGGGTGACCGGCCGATCGCCGATGAACAGGCGGTGCCCGCCCTCGGCGGGCGCGATCCACACGAGTGTGCCGTCCGACAGGCGCGCCGGAGTGCCGGACCCGAGCTCCACCCAGGCCTCGTCGGTCTCCTCCCGGATCTGCGTCGAGGCCCCCGTCACCGGGTCGACCTCAAGCAGCCGCAGCGAGCGCTGATCCCGGGAGAGCGTCACGATCGCCAGGCCGTGGAGGTCCCACAGCGCCTCCACCAGGTATTCCTGGCTGTACGGCACAGCCACCCTGTCCCCGGCGAGGTTCATGACGAACAGCTCGACCCTGGCGTTGGCGGTGCCGGCCGCCGGATAGTGGTGTTCGACCGGCTCCCGCTCGGGGTGCGTCGGGTCGGCGATGAACCACCGCTGCACCGGCGCCACGTCGACCCGCGCCACCAGCAGCGCGTCGCTCGACGGCGACCACCAAAAGCCGCGTGAGCGGTCGAGTTCCTCGGCCGCGATGAAGTCGGCCAGGCCGTAGGCCACCGTGGTGGTCTCGGGGTGGGCGAGCGCGGTGTCGGCGCCGCTGCCGAGGTCGAGCACACGCAGCGCGCCGCCGCACACATAGGCGATCCGGGTGCCGTCGGGCGACAGGCGCGGCTCAACCGCCGGGCCCGGGGTGGCGATGTGGCGCACCTCGCCCGAGGCGATCTCCGCCACATAGAGCCCGCCGGCCAGCGCGAAGGCCGCCCGTCTCACCGCCCCGTCGACCGAGTAGGCGACAATGCCGCCGGCCCCCTCTCTGGCCCGCTCGCGCCTGGCGCGCTCCTCGGGCGGGAGGTTCTCCTCATCCACGTTGAGGGCGCGCGGGTCGGCGATCAGCCGCTCGGTCGCGGTTATGAGATCGAACTCCCACAGGCAGGTCACCGGATCGGTGCCGCCTCGGGAGCGCAGGAAGACGACGCGGGTGGCGTCGACGATGGTGATACCTCTGGGGACCCCTAGGGAGAATCTGCGGGTCTTGGCCTGTAGACGCGGGAAGCTCTCACCCATAGTCCCCCATCCTGCCAGTGATTTGCGGGAACGTTAGGCTCAGCCGTATGAATGACCGGCGTTTGCTGCTTGTGCATGCTCACCCCGACGACGAGGCCATTGGCACCGGGGCGACCATGGCGAAATATGCGGCGGAAGGTGCCCACGTCACGCTTGTCACCTGCACGCTTGGTGAGGAGGGTGAGGTCATTCCGGAAGACCTCGGCCACCTCGCGGCCGACCGGGAGGACAGGCTCGGCGAATATCGCATCGACGAGCTGGCCAAGGCGTGCGAGGCCCTCGGCGTCACCGACCACCGCTTCCTCGGCGGCCCGGGGCGCTGGCGCGACTCCGGGATGATGGGCGTCGCCTCCAACGAGCACCCGAAGGCGTTCTGGCAGGCCGACCTCGACGAGGCCGCAGGAGAGCTGGTCAAGGTCATTCGCGAGGTGCGGCCCCAGGTGCTCGTGACCTACGACGAGAACGGCTTCTACGGCCACCCCGACCACATCCAGGCCTACCGCGTGGCGTGGCGCGCCGCCGACCTCGCCGCCGACCCCGCCCACGGCGAGGGCGAGCCTTGGCGCGTCGCCAAGTTCTACTTCACCGCCATACCCAAGTCCGTCCTGCGCCGCACCGCCGAGGCCATGCGCGAGGCAGGCACCGAGTTCTTCCCCGGCGACGTCGACGAACTGCCCTTCGGCAGCACCGACGACGAGATCACCACCGAGATCGACGCCCGCCCCTACGTGGGCGCCAAACTCGACGCCATGCGGGCCCACGCGACCCAGATCAGCGTCGACGCCCCGTGGTTCGCCCTGTCCAACAACATCGGGCAGGAGGCGCTCGGGGTCGAGCATTACATACTCAAGACCGGCCGCCGAGGCGGTGCCGTACCCGGCGCCCCCATCGAAGCGGGTGGACTGGGCGAACCTCGTGAATCCGATCTTTTCGCGGGCATCAACTAGCCTCGATGTCTATGAGTGAGACTCCCCTGGTCCCCACCCCCGAGGTGGAGCCCGAGCCCAGGGGCCCCAGGATCCCGCCGCCGATCCTGACCGGCATGCTCCACGGCACCCTCATCGTGCTGGGACTCGTCGTCGGCACGATCGGCGCGTTCGGACAACACTGGTATTTCGGGAACGACCTTCCCGTCGCCGCCGTCGTCTGCCTGATCGTGCTGTTCGCCGTCGTCAACGGCATGGGGCGGCTCGCCCAAAGCCGCGTCGCGGCCATCACGACCGCCCTCGGCTGGGTCGTCGTCACCACGGTCCTGCTCACCGAGCCACCCGGCAGGGACCTGGTCTTCGTCGACGACCTCGCCGGCCGCGTCTACCTTTTCGGGGGCTTCGCGGTTATGGTGCTCGCGGTGCTCCTCGTGCCGTCGAACGCCGCGGCTGCCGGATCCTGGCTGCTGCGCAGCCACCTCCCCGGGTCACCTCGATAGGCGGGTCCGTCCATGCGCAGTTCCGATCAGCGCCCGTCCCCCCGCCGCCCGCACCTGCCCGCCTGGTCGCACGAGCAGCCGCTCGAATGGATGCTCTGGCCCCCGCCCGCCGTCTCCCACGCGCGGGTCGAACAGGAACTCGCCCAGGACGCCTTCCGCCGCGTCGTCGGCCGCTTCGCCACCGGCGTCACCGTGATCACCACCCGCCTCGACGGCGTCGACCATGCGATGACGGTCAACTCGTTCACATCGGTGTCGCTGGACCCGCTGCTTGTGCTCTTCTGCCCCGATCGGCGGTCGAGGTTCCACGACGTGGTGCTCAAGGCGGGGGTGTGGGGGGTGTCGGTGCTCGCCGACACGATGGAGTCGGCGTCGTCGGAGTTCGCCCGGCGCGGGCGTGATCTTTCCCGGCCACTCGAAGGGTATGGCTACCGCCGCGGTTCTCTGGGCGTCGCGCTCTTGGACGGGGCCGTGGCCACACTGGCGTGCCGCACCAGCGCGGTCCACGACGGAGGCGACCATTCGATCGTGGTCGGCTCCGTCGTGGAGATGCACTCGGGGGCTGCGGAGACGAGCCCTTTGCTTTACTACGAGGGCCGCTACCGGAGGCTTTGAGGGGGAATCAGCCCGGCCACTGGGACAGGGGGTCTTCCTCCTCGATCGGCTCCTCGGTGTTGCTCGGGGGCACCCAGCCGTCCCGGACGTCGGCCTTGTTGCCGCCGTGGGAGGAGCAGCTCCCCCCGATCCCGCCCGATTTGCTGAGCTTGCCGTCGCTGCAGACGACGATGTGGCCCGTGCCGTTGTTGAAGTTGGGGATGCACTCGAAGATCCCGCTGTCACACAGACCGGCAGGGGCGGAGGTGACGAGGTTGCCGGGCGATGCGCAGTAGTGCAGGCCCCAGTTGTTGTCCGGCGCGCCGCAGCGGTCCGGGTTGGCCGTGGGGCGGGTCGTGGCGCCCGGCGTGGCCGTCACCGTGACCGTCGCGGTGACCGTCGGGCCGGGGGTGGGGGCCGGGGTGGTCGTGACCGTGACCCTCGGGGTGGCGGTGACCGTGGTGGTCACCGTGGGCGTCGCCGTCACGGTCGCGGTGACCGTGGGCAGCGGCAGCACCGTGACCACGTGCCGCCCGCTCTTGCGGTAGGAGCCCTTGCCCAGCTTGGGGGTCGTGCTGAGGGTCTGGCCGCTCGCCACGATCAGGTCGGCCGACTGGGTGCGGCAGGAGTCGCCGCGGCAGACGCGCTGCCGCACATTGAACTTGGCGCTCGACCGCGTCTTGACCTTGACCTGGAGGTAGGACGAGCCGCTCTTCTTAATAATCTTGGTGGTGGCCGTGTAGGAGGGGGTGGCCGCAGGAGTGGCGGTGGGGGCCGGCGTCGGCGTGGGGGTCTGAAGACGCAGGTCACCCGCCTGGCCGGGTTCGTTGACGATGGATCCGGCGGATCTGAGCGTGAGAGAGTCGGAGTCGCCTGCGGGGGTCTGGAGGAGTATGAGGCCGCCGACAGCACCGAGCGCGATAAAACACACCAGGGCCGCCACGATGATCGATCTCATGAGCAGGGGGATGCCATTCATGATCGGGGGCGTCGAAAGGGACAGTTGTTCCGGTAATTATCTCGGCATGACCGACATGGTCAACCGCGACGTGAGATTTCTGGTCACGACCTGGTATCGCACTACATCCCCGTGGGGATAGGGAAAACGGGGGTATTCCGCCGGTGAGGAGCGCACATGGCACCCGGTGAGAGCACGCGCTGGACGACGGCCCGCCGCGTGATCAACTACGTCAACTTGAGCACCCCGCTGGGTCTGCTCGTCAGCGTGATCGGGGGTGCCCGCCGCACTCCCGGCCCCGACGGGCTGATCCTGGCGGTCGGCTATCGCTACGGCTTTCCCATAGCGAGGGCGTTCACCATCGGCAACGTCGTGCTGACCAAGCACGACCTCGCCCTCCTTTCCCGCAGCGACCTCCTGCGTCACGAGGACAGGCACGCCACGCAATACGCGTTCTGCCTGGGGGTGCTGATGTTGCCGATGTACGTCACCGGGCTCGCGGTGTCCTACGCCGCCTGTGGCGATCACTGGAGCTGGAATCCCTTCGAGCGGCTCGCCGGTCTGGACGACGGCGGCTATGTGCGACGACCTCCTTGGTGGCGTAGACCGCGCAGGAAGGGGCGGCGGGGGCGAGCCTGAGGCCCCAGCCAACCTCGGCCTGCGCCGGCCACCTTTCCCGGTCCTTTGAGGATCTTTCCCGGTCCTTTGAGGATCCCCCCGGCCGGCGCCACTCGTGAGGCGCCGGTTGCGGAGAGGAGACGCGGTGACCAGGCGCCGGCACGGCTGGGGAGCTGTTCCCATGCTCGATGAGCGCAAGTCTTCCGCCCCACCCCGCAACCCGCATTCCGCATGTGCGGTTTCAGGACCGGGGGGTCGTTTTCAGCCCGGGGACAGGGTGAGCGTGTGGGTCGCGGCTGCTCGGATCGACTCCTCTCGGGCGAGCATGGGGGTGGTCTCCCCGTTCGCCCACAAGGGGGCCTGATCCCAGTAGTTGTCGTGGAAAGCGTGGCCTGAGGCGCCTGTGAGGTTGATCCAGCGGGATTTGTCGGCGTCCGCGAGGTCCACCACCATGCGCATCGACGGCACCGCGGTGACCTCGTAGCCCTCCTGCACGTCCCAGCTCACCGCGTTGACCGCGTCCCTGCTGCCGGGGGCGGCGATCGGGCCGCGGTTGAACAGCCACTCGACCGGGGCGATCCCCGACTTGCCCAGGCTCTCGTTGACCAAGGTCAGGGTGTGGAGGTCACTCCAGCGCCACCGTTTGGGATTGTCACCGAGGCGCTCCCGCAGCTCGCCGTAGGCCAGAGCCAGGCTCCGGCGGAGGATGTCATCCCTGCGCTCGACGATGGGGGTGCGCGAGTCATCCCAGAACGGATCCGCCGGCTCGGCCAGCATCCTCCGCACGACCTCGAACCACCGGCTGCCGCCCTCGGGCCGCGCGCCCTCGGGAAGATCGTCGTTGAACGTCTCGACGAGCAGGTGCCGCCACACCGCGTTGAAGTAGGCCGCGGGGGCCGAGTCGGCGTCCTGCGAGAAGTCCCAGGTGCGCAGCAGCTCGCGGGCCTCCTGGCTCGGACCGGCCAGGGGGATCTTCATCAGCTCGGGCCGCAGCACCGCGGCCATGCCGTTGGCGCTGTCCTGCTGGATGCGGCTCATCTCCGCCGCATCGATCTTGCCCGTCTTCACGGACCCCTTCAGGCGGTCGAGGATGCGTTGCGAGCGGTAACCGTACGACCAGTCCTTCGTCAGCAGCGGCGGGTATTTCGCCGGGTCGATGACCGCGTTGTTGGCGGTGACGATGTAGCCCTCGGGGGGATTGAACACGCTGGGGAGGTCGCCAAAGGGGATGGTGCCGGTCCACTCGTATTCACCGGTCCATCCGGGAACGGGCCACCTGCCGTCGCCCTTCGCCCGGACGGGGATCACTCCCGGCGCCTGGTAACCGATGTTGCCCTCGATGTCGGCATAAATCAGGTTTTGTGAGGGGACGGCGAACTGGGACGCCGCCGTGCGGAACTCCGCCCAGTCGCGGGCCGCGTTGAGGGTGAAGATCGCATCCGCCGACGTGCCCGGCTGAAGCGCCGTCCAGCGCATCGACACCGCGTCCGCCGTCTCGCCGGCGGCCTTGCCCCCGCCGTCCTGCGCGCGGCCCGTGGCACGGTGCACCTCGGACATGATCGGCCCGTTGCCCGTCTCCCGCACCGTCACCTTGACCGCGTCGCCCCCCGCGACCTTGATCTCCTCCTCGCGTGTCGTCAGCGGCCGCCACTGCCCGCGATAGAGGTAGGTGTCGTCACGCACCTTCTCCAGGTAGAGGTCCGCGACATCCGGGGCGAGGTTCGTGAACCCCCACGCGATCCGGTCGTTCTGCCCGATCATCACACCGGGCAGACCCGCGAACGAGAACCCCGTCACATCGAACGGGCACGCTCCAGAGCGAGTGCGGCAGTGCAGGCCGACTTGATACCAGACCGAGGGCATCGACGCCCCGAGGTGCGGGTCGTTCGCCAGCAGCGGCTTGCCCGACGCCGTGTGCCGCCCGCTCACCACCCACGAGTTCGACCCGAGCCCCTCCCGTTCGCCGCGGCCGATCAGATCGGGCACCGACCGCATCGCCGCCGCCACCCGCGCCAGCGCCGCCCCGGTCTGTGCCTCCTCCGGCGACGGCGTGGCCTCTTCCGTAGTGGTCTGTGCGCCTGCGTCATCGCTCGGCTCCGCCGTAGCCGGCGACGGCTGGGCCTTCTCGCCCGCCGGCTCCGGGGCCGGCCGCTCGACCTTCGACGCCTCCCCATCGGCAGCCGCCCGCGGAGCCGTGGCTCCGCCGTACGGCGCGCCGGGTCGTGCCCCTCCGGCCACCGCCGTGTCTGGCGACACCTGCCCCGCCCGCGCGTCGCGCGTGCCTCCTTCGCCGCTTTCCCGGCTGCCCCTCATGTCACGCGCCTTGGTGCCCTCCCGGTCCTTGTCCCGCCCCTCGACGTCCCGCGCCTCGGTGTTCTGGTCGAAACCGCCACCGCTGATGCCGCCTCTGGTGACGATCGGCGCGTGCCTGTCGTATGGATAATCCGGCCATAGCGCCTCCACCCGCTCCTTGGACAACCCCGCCGCGGCCGTCGCCCGCTCGACCTCGTCCTCCACATTGGAGCGCAGATCCCAGGCCATCGCCTTCAACCAGGCCAGCGAGTCGACCGCGGTCCAAACGGCGGGCTCGTAATCCGGGACGGTGGCCATCAGCACGGCGTATTCGAGGCCGCGCTCGGTGGCCCCGCCGTTGTCGGCGAGCCAGGCGTTCACACCCTTGGCGTAGGCGTCGAGGTAGCGCCGCGTCGACTCGCTCAACATGGGGAGCTCCTTCTCCGCCACCCTGCGCCAGCCCATCGTCCGGATGACCTTGTCCTCGGTCAGCGTCGCCTTGCCGAACAGCTCGGACAGCCGGCCGGCCGTGACGTGCCGGCGGAAATCCATCTCCCAGAACCGGTCCTGAGCGTGCACATAGCCTTGCGCCATAAACAGGTCTTCCGACGTATCCGCATAAATATGTGGAATGCCGAATTTATCCCGATAAATCGTGACCTTTCCGGTGAGGCCCTTCACCGTAAGCGTGCCGTCCACCTGCGGGAACGATCTCTGCACCGCCCAGACCGCCGCCCCCGCGAAGACCAACGCCAGCACAAGGAGAACGCTGACGATCCGCGCCACCCAGCGCCACGGCCGCGGCAACCGTGCGAACAGCTTGAGCCTCACACAACCTCCCCGGAGAACCCACTCCAGCCCACGCCGCGCCCCTTCGGCCAACCACCCGACAAAGGCGACTCCGGAGCGTGAAGAAGATTCGCTTGATGTACCCGACCAAGTTTGACAGCCCTCAGCAGTCCATCAACTCGGGAAACCCCCACGATTCCCGGCTGCAAGGTACGCATCCCCACTACGCCGAGAGCGGACTCCCCTCTCGCCGGTTCCGGGCAAATCCCCCTTATGGCCTCACGACGAGACCCCACGGTCGCCCAAAGGGCGCACGGATGGGCCCGCTTGACCATCCCCGCGCGTGCCTACCTGGCCGGACGGCCGGCAGGAATTCTCAGAAGAGGCCTGTGGAACGAATCCTGTCCCGGAGCCGATTCGCCCGTGGGTCGTCGAACTCGGCTACCAATGCCATCGCCTCACGCCACAGGGGCTCGGCCTCGCCTTCAGCTCCGATGGCTTGCAGAGCGTCGGCCAGATGGTTCAACACGACGGCCGTATTCCAGCTGTCTCCGAGCTCGCGGAAGACCTTGAGCGCCACCTTGTGAAACCCGGCCGCCTCCTCATGGCGGTCAAGCCGCTGGTAGACCTCACCTGTCGCGTCAAGGGCCCATGCCTCTCGACCGCGGTCGCCGATCCCCCGCTGGTGCGCGGCGGCGCGTTGGCAACAGATCAGGGCCTCGGAAAATTCGCCGAGATCCATGTGCACTCGGCTTTGCTCAAGCAGCCAATGCGCCTCCCACGCGGGATTGCGCTGTTCTTGGTCGATCCGGATCGCCTCTTCGATCAGCACGCTCGCCTTGCGCGGCTCCCGCAGACCGCGATGCGCATGGCTGAGACCTCGCAGGGCGTCGCCCACGTAAGCGGGGAGGTCAAGCCGCCGCAGGATCTCCAGAGCCCGATGAAGCCGGCCGAGGGCCTCATGGAATTGATCCCGTTCAAGGTAGACGTTGGCGGAGTTGTTGCACGACATCGCCACCCAGTAGTCACTGCCGAGCTCAACGGCAATGGCGTGCACCTGCTCGAACAGCAACAATGCCCGGTCGAGTTCACGACCGCGCAGGTGAGCGAGCCCGATGGCATTGGTGGAGGTTATCTCGCCGAGCCGGTCTCCGAGATCGCGATAGATGGCGAGTGCCGCCGTCTGGAAGCCGATCCCCTCACTCCTTCTCGAGGACTGAAGACGGGCTTTGCCGAGACTCTCGAGAATCCTCGCCTCTCCCCGGCGATCGTCTGTGCGACGGACCGCCTCCAGGGCGATGGTGCTGGTCCCGATCCAGTCCTCGAACTGATTGCGGTTGGCGTAAACAGGAAACAACGCCGCGGAAAGGTGCCAGGCCAGCTCATCCATATCTGTGCGTGCCGCTGCGGAGACAGCGGCACGCAGATTGCCTGCCTCCTGCCTGAACCAGTGCTCCGCCTCCTCACGGTCTGCGAAACCGAGCGCTTTATCACTCCCCTCGACACCGTGGAGCGGAAAACTCGCACCCTCCGGCGCCAAGAGCGAAGCGGCGGCCTTGACCGTGTGGAGATACCAGGTCAATATGCGCCGCACTCCGGCCCGGCAGGTTTCAAGGGACTCTTCGGCATGGGCCTGATCTGTGGCGAACAGCCGGAGCAGGTCGTGGAACTGATAGCGGTCGGGCTGGGACTGTTCCAGCAGATGTGCACCGACGAGGTCGTCGAGCAGCCGCCGGGTGCGCCCGACCGGCAGGTCGCCGAGCACCGCGGCCGCACGGGAGCTGAACTCGGAGCCGGGATGCAGGCCAAGAAGTCGGAAGAGCCGGCTGGTGTCATCAGACAACGCACGGTAAGACCACGCGAAAACGGTGCGAACCGCATCGGACTCATCGTCGTCTCCCGCTGTCAGCGCGTCCCAAAGCCCCGATTCATCCCGTAGGTCCTCGACCAGGTTTCGCATCGGGGTCCAGGGACGAGCGAGAGCGCGTTCGGCCGCGATGCGCAGAGCGAGCGGCAGGCGGGCGCAAAGACCGGCCAGCTCTTCGAGCTCGCCGGTCTCGTCCGCCGACCGGTGGCCCGCAGTTGCGCGCCGCAGCAATTCAACGGCTTGCTGGTCGGTCAATAGAGCGAGCGGCAGTCGATATGCACCGTCGCGGGCCACCAGCCCGGACAGCCGGCCGCGACTGGTGATCAAAACCATGCACCCGGCGACGCCCGGTAGCAGCGGTCTGACCTGGCCGACGGTCGCGGCGTTGTCCAGCACAATCAACACGCGCCGCCCCGCCAAACGGGAGCGATAGAGCGCCGCCCTCGGTTCGAGACCGGACGGGATGGAGCCGGCGGGGACGCCTAGTGCACGAAGGAAATAATCCAGCACTTCTCCGGCGGTGGCCGGCTCTCCAGGATCGTAGCCGCGAAGATTCGCATACAGCTGCCCGTCGGGAAAACTCTCCGCCACCCGGTGTGCCCAATGAACCGCGAGCGAGGTCTTGCCCACGCCGGCCGTGCCCGCGATGACACACGTGACGGCTGCCCTCGAACCCGGCTCGCTGCCTGAGAGAATCAGGTCGAGATATTCGATCCCCTCGGTTCGATTGACGAATCCACGCACGTCGGCAGGCAGTTGCCGCGGAGGATCCTGTTTATCCCGGCCTGCCCTATGAAAGTGGACACCGCCGCTTATCCGGCCGGCTTGAACCACCTCATGTGCTTGTCCTGAGAGGTCGTTCTGGGATTCAGCGCCTTTGCCCTGGTCGGACATCTCACTCAATCGTTCCCGTAAGTCACCGCCGTCGCCCTATTCCTCTTCAACGGGACGCAGTCCGGCGACCTCCCGTTGGAAGTAGCTGTCGAGTTCCTCGCCGTCTCCGTATAGCCGCTCAATGAAGTCCGCCCAGAATCGGATGTCCGTTGGATCCGTGGATTTCATCGCACCTTCCGCCAGGCCGCTGCTCCCGTAGATCACTTGATAAACGACCTGGGTTCCCAGAACGACGATCTCGGGAAGAGGGGCGTGCCTCTCGAACCGGCTGATCGCACCTCCGGTTACGACACGGATCCTCTCACCGTATTCATGGCGGATGAGCAGCGAGTTCAGCTCCCATATCAAGTACGCGCTGAAGGGCACCTCCACGATGCGCACACGGCGGAACTCGAATCCGTGCTCCAGGACGCGCCGCTGATAGTCCTTGACCTGAGCACGCCCCTCCTCCAGCAGCTTCAAGGCGCATGGCCAGTCCCCCTGGGAGGAGGCCTCCCAACTGGGATTGTTCAGTTCTCTGAAGGTCTGTCGGCGTTCCAGCTTCCAGCAACCGGTGCTGTCGGTCTGCCAGAAGTAGTGGTAGTAGTCGGCGATGTAATCATCTAGGCCCAGCCGGTGGCCTGGAAAGACAGGCAGAATTTCACTCATCTGATATATCCGGTTTTGCGGCCTTGAGCATGACGCCGGGAATGACGACGAGCCGTTCGTCGAGGCCGACCTTCACCCCGGCAGGTAGCCTGCTGGTGTAGTTTGTCGTCAGATCTCGACCGATGATGGCGATATCGCCGTTGTCCAGCTCCCATATGTCGGGACATGTAGGGCCATCGTTGGTCTGGTCGAGTTCAAGCGCTGATTTTCCTAGTCGACGTTTGAACGACGCCGCCGGATCCGCTTCCCAAAGACTTGGCATCATACACATCCCTTCGTGGGAGAATAGTCCCAGAGGTTCACTAGGTCAATGCTCTCCAAAAGTTTAACCTATATGCGCGAAGGGAAAAGCTCGCTGCCTGATACGATTTCCTTACTCGTAAGGCAGGCCAGGGCAGGCCCCTGACTGAAGTCGCAAGTTCGTGAGGGTGCCGTAACCTTCGGTCAGGGTCGATTAAGTATCCTCCGAAACCGTAGCAAGATCTCAACGTGAGGGCATGGACTTCAGATGATCTCTATTGTCCGCCCCCCGAAAGCAGGAGCCCGAGCTCGGCAGGTCGTGTTTTGTGAGCAGCCGGCACCTGCCACGTTGCTCAAACCGGCGGGGTCAGGGTCACCTTCGCCCTACTCTTGGGCAGAATCCCTCTCATGGACTTCACGACGGCCGACCTCATCGACAAGTACGGTGACGCCCTGTCGAGCTGCGTCACTCAGTTCCGCTCGTTCGGCACACGCGACCGCTTCAGCGGCCAGGTCGCCACCATCCGCTGCCTCGAAGACAACGCCCTGGTCAAACAGATCCTTGCCACCCCCGGCAACGCGCGCGTCCTGGTCGTCGACGGTGGCGCCTCCTTGCGCACCGCCCTCATGGGCGACCTCATCGCCGCCTCCGCCGTCGGGAACAACTGGTCCGGCGTCGTCGTCAACGGCGCCGTCCGCGACACCGTCGCCCTCTCCACCCTCGACCTCGGCATCAAGGCCCTCGGCTCAAACCCCCGCAAAAGCACCAAGACCGGCACCGGCGAAGTAGACATCCCCGTCTCCTTCGGCGACACCACCTTCACCCCCGGCGCCTGGCTCTACAGCGACGAAGACGGCATCGTCGTAAGCCCGGAACCACTGGAGGATTAGTCGATTTATCTACGATTGTCACCGATTGCGGGATCAGGTAGTTATAGCTCACGAGGCGGCAACTTTCTGCTAACCGGGGAAATCCATTCCTCTTTGTCGTGATAGATTGCCGCCACCGAGAAGAGTGGCGAGGGGAGCGCCGCATGAGCATTCCTTGGCGCGCCGATCCAACGGCCTCGCTCTCGAGGCGGCTCGGCGACACTCCTGCCGCGCTTGGACACACCGGCAACGACGATGAGTGCCCCGATATCTGGGAGCTGGATAACGGGGATATCGTTGTTGTCGGTCAAGATCTCACCGGTGCCTATGCCTCCCGCCTCCCCGCGGACCTGAAGATCGCCGAAGGGGAGAGTCTGGTAGTGATCCCACGCTCCACGTTCGTCTCCGCAAAGGCAGACCTCCCCGATGACTGACCTCCTTGAGGGTTTTTCCGGCGAGCGGCTCGAAAGAGCCGTCTACAGGGCGGAGTTCAGGACCGAATACCAGCGGCTCTACGACGACGAGTCATGGAAACTCGAGCGCCGGCAGTCGTTCGCGGAACCGGGAGTGCCGAGTTGGGAGGCGTTCGACGCCGGTGACTGGCAGACCGCGCTCCGGCTCATCGCAGAGGGAAGAAACAGGCTCGAAGAATATTTCGGCGAGCATGCGAATCGAGGCGTGGCGTCCTATCGGGTGCGCGTCGTCGAGTGGCCGTTGACGCCTTACCTCCAGTGGGAACTGCATCTGCTCAACCTCAGGGCGGAGTGCGGAGAGCGCATTCACATTGTGACCGTCGACCAGACGGCTGACCGAGAGACGTCGGGGCCGTTTCCGGAAATCATCACCCTGGGCGCCAAGACGATGTATCGAATTCACTACACCGCACAAGGCGTTGGTGACGGATCCACACGCTTCACCGATCCCCTGCTGATCGAGCGCTGCCGGCATGTCATCAAGTCCCTGCACGAACAAGGCGAGGACATCCGCTCCTACTTCGCTCGCGAAGTAGCCGGACTCGCCCCTCCGGCCGTGAAGTCGTGATCGCTCACCCGGAACCGGAGGGCTGGACGTGCAGGGCCAGGAACCGGCCCCCACGCCGGATCCCCCGTCCGGCGACTCGCAGTCGATCCTGTCCGGCAATGCGTCAGACGTCGTCCAGGCGAGAGATGTCTACGGTGGGGTGCACTTTCAACAGGCCGCCCGCCAGGCACCGCGGATACCCCGCGAGCTTCCCCGAGACGTGCGGGGCTTCGTCAACCGCGGACACGAACTCACGCGCCTGGAGGCGACGCTCGACGATCACGAGCACGAAGGATCCGCGGTTACCATCGCGGTGATCGTCGGCACCGCCGGGGTCGGCAAGACTTCACTCGCACTTCACTGGGCACATCGCGCCAAGGAGCGGTTTCCCGACGGACAGCTCTACGTCAACCTCAGGGGCTATGATCCCGGCCCTCCCCTGGAAGCCGCATACGTGCTCGAACGTTTCCTGCGAGCACTCGGTGTCGAACCGGCCGCGATTCCCAGCGACCTCGACGACAGGTCGGCCCTCTATCGATCCCTGCTGGCCGGCCGCCGCCTGCTGGTGGTCTTGGACAACGCCGTGACCGCAGGCCAGATCCGTCCTCTCCTCCCGGGCGCCGCCGGATGCCTGGTTCTGATCACCAGCCGCAACAGGTTGTCGGCACTTGTCGCCCGCGACGGCGCGGAACGCCTGACACTCGGCATTCTGCCGGAACAAGACGCCATCGCGCTGCTGCGCCGGGTCACCGACGCCTACCGCGGCGGCGACGACCCGGACTCGCTCGCCGAACTCTCCCGGCTTTGTGCGGGCCTGCCGCTCGCCCTGCGGATCGCAGCCGAGCGGGCGGCGAGTCGTCCGTGGATGCCGCTCAGCGAACTGATCGCTGATCTCCGCGACGAATCCGGCCTGTGGGAGGCGTTGACGGTCGTCGACGGCGAGGAAGCCGATGCCGTGCGTGGAGTGTTCGCCTGGTCCTATCGGGCGCTGCCGGAAGAGGCCGCCCGGCTGTTCCGCACGCTCGGAGTCCACCCGGGAGCCGACTTCAGCACAGCTGCCGCAGCCGCCGTGGCCGGAACGGACGAGGTCCGCGTGCGCCCCACTTTGGATCTCCTGGCCGGGGCACACCTCGTTGAGCAGCATCGACCCGGCCGCTATCAGTTCCATGATCTGTTGCGTGCCTATGCCATCGACCAGATCGAGCGCGAGGAGACCGCGGCAAGTCGCCGCGTGATCGAGCAGCGGTTGTATTCCTGGTATACGCTGGGCGCCGCCGCGGCCCGGGCCCACATCGTGCCGGGGCCGGCTCCGATCCGCCTGAGCGATGCCGCCGACGAGCCGAGGCCACCGGCCTTCCCCGACTACGACGCCGCGATGGCCTGGTACGAAGCGGAGCGCAGCAACCTCGTCGACGTCGTGAGATCCGCCTTCGACACCGGGCACCATGCGACGGTGTGGCGACTCTCCGCCGTCCTCAAAGAGATCTACGCGCGCCTCAACGAGTTTCAGCACTGGTTCGAGGTCGGGCAGCGCGGCCTCGACGCCGCACGCCTCCTCGGGGATCGGTACGGCGAAGCCGAGAACCTCGACGGCCTCGCCATGGCCTACACACAGGCTCAGCGTTCAGACAAGGCGATCGAGTACGCCGAAGCAGCCTTGGCCGTCTACCGCGAGCTCGGTGACCGTCAGGGTGAGGCGAGATCCCGCAACCGGCTGGGACTGGTTCACCTCCGTGCACATCGCCTGCGTGAGGCCCAAACGCATTTCACGGCGAGCGCGGCGATATATGCAGAGCTCAACGAGCCAGGACGGGAGGCCGTGGTCTCCGGCAACCTCGGCCAGGTGCACGCCGAACTCGGCGAACACGAACTCGCCGCCACAATGCTGGAGGCCGCCCTCGCTTCCTACCGCTCCCAGGGCAACGCCGGAAGCGAGGGCAACGCCCTACGCCTGATCAGCATGAATCTCCGCAGAGCCGGCCGACCGGCCGAGGCTCTGCCGTACATCGAAGACGCCATCGCCATTGCCCAAGCGCATAGAAACCAGATGTGGGAAGGTTTCTGGCTGATTGAACTCGGAGAGGTCCAGTGCGCAGCAGGCCGGTTCCCCGAGGCTCTGATCTCCTGCCAACGTTCAGCCGTCATCCAGCGCACCATCGGGGACCGCACTCGTGAAGCCCTCGCCTGGAGCGGCACCGGCCGGGCCTATCAGGGAATGGAGCGCCACTCCGAGGCCGCCGACTTCCACCGTCGCGCGGCGGCGGTCCACCGCGACATCGGCCACCAATGGTTCCTCGCCCTCGCACTGGGAGACCTGGCCGCCGCTTTGCATGCCCTGGGAGCAGAGGAGGAAGCGGCGCGGCACGGTCGTGAAGCACTGGGCATCCTCTCGCGTTTCGACGACCCCGAGTCCATGCGCCGACAGGAGGCGATCAAAGCTCTACTGCCTCCGGCTCCTGGCTCTACAGCGACGAGGACGGCATCGTCATAAGCCCGCAATCACCGGAGGATTAACCGATTTCCGGGTGGGTGCCGCTGAACATTCTGACCTTCTCTGCGAGATTCGCTCTGGGGCGGTAGACGAATTTCTTGCCCATGCGGCTTTTCTCCAGGAAACCATTGCCCTCAAGCTCCAAAAGGTCCTGCCGGGCCGTCTCCGCGGACACGCGGTGCGAGGTTCGGTGGGACTGGACGGAGTAGCTCGCGCCGGGGTTCTTGAGGGCGTCGCCGAGCAGTGCGAGCTGCCGGTGATTGAAATGGCCGGCTTCGTTGTGCAGCTTCCCGGTCAGCTCGCGGACCTCGGTGACCTTCCGGGCGAGGTAGGTGTGGAGTTCATCGATTGCGGTGCGCAGGACCCGCAGATGGAAGAGAATGAAATAGGTGAGATCGTTGTCGTCGGTCTCGGTCCGGAGAAAGGCGCGGCCGTATTTCGCGGGCGCTCTGCCGATGATGCTGGATATGGAGATGAACTCCGTTAGCCAATATCCGTGGTGCAGCATCGACCAATAGAAAAGCAGCCGCGCCGTCCGCCCGTTTCCGTCCTCGAAAGGATGTTCATAAGCCAGCATGAAATGGATGACGATCGCCCGGACCGCGCACGGAAGATACGGTCCGCTGTCCATGGTGTTGGCGAATCTGCACAGCTGCTCAATGCGTTCGGGCAGCACCTCGGCCGGCGGCGGCCGGTAAAGGAGGTTTCCCTCGGTGTCGTAGACGCCGACACGCTCCTCGTGCGGGAGTTGGAACCTTCCGGCGCTCGCCGGGTTGTCCAAGGTCCCTTCGGTGGCGATGCGCTGGATCTGGCAGATGATCTCCGGGGTGAGTGGTTCGGAGCGGATCTCGCTTACGAACTCCATGGCCCGGAAGTTGTTCAGGATCATGCGCTCGCTCTTGTCGCGAGGTTCGCGCCCCGACCTGATCATCGCTTGAGCGACACGCTTGTCGGTCCTTGCGCCCTCCAGCTGGCTGGAGGTGACCGCCTCCTCGATCAGTGAGTTGACGAGGTATTGGTCCCGCACGGCGGGGTTGGCCACGTCTTCCCCCAGGCCGATGCCGCCGCCCGTTTGTGTGCTGACGAACTCGTTATCCCGCAGCACCTCGTCGGGGAGACAGTAGAAGAATGGCCTGCCCGCGGTGTCCGCGAGGGGGATGCGCCGGCTGTCGGCGAGCCGGGCCGCCTTGATGACCGCCCACCATTCTTCTCGTGACAACTCCTGTGGAGGTTTCCGATATCGGGTGTCCTCCCAATGGTGATAGGGCGTCCCATGGTCGTGACCCGCCAGAATGGCCAGCACTCGCGGGTCGCTGAGCCGTTGAAGCACCTCGGCGGTCGGGGGTGGCACCTGTGGGGTTCGCATCTGGCCTCGAGTTTCGTGCGCTCGGCGGGGACCACCATCCAGGCGATCTCCCAGTTTGCTCCCAGGTTCTCCCAGTTCTGGGAGTTGGGGCTGTCGACCTAGTAAAACACGAGATGGCGACTGTGGGCTGAGCCTGCTCACAGTTTGCTCCCAGGTTCTCCCAGTTCTGGGAGTTGGAAGATCGCCTTGGGAGGATTCGGTGACACGCCAGGTCAGCGGGGTGGGGCGCCACTGCTCCCAGTCTGTTCCCAGCTTCTCCCAGTTGGGTGATCGCCCCGGAGAAGTGCCAGGTCAGCGTGGGTGGACGCTGGTGCTCCCAGTTTGCTCCCAGATTCTCCCAATCCTGGGAGTTGGGAGTTCGCAGGAGAGGCGAACCGCGGTGACCGTGCCTGTTACACCCCGAGGAAGCCGAGGATGTCTCGGTCGCCGCGTTCGCGGAGTCTGGCGATGATGTCCTCTCGGGGGGCGGTCTCGGGGAGGCCGATGCGGGCGCCGATGAGGCGGTAGCCTTCGGCTTCCGAGGCGACGGGGGCGGTGTAGCCGATGAGGTGGAGGGCGCGGTTGACCGGGGGCATGGCGGGGGGTGCGGCGGGGAGGTAGCGGGTGAGGAGTTCGCCGCCGTCGGAGACGGTGAGGAAGACGTGGTCGCCCTCGGCCGCGTTGGACTCGGAGAGGATGTTGCGGATCGACCCCATGGTGGGCTGGTTATGCCAGCTGATGACCACGTCGCCGGAGGGGGCGGAGCCAGTGAGCTGGCCGCCGGGGGCCATACCGAGGTAGGCGGCGAAGCCGGTGGGCAGGGGGGAGCCGGAGCCGCGGAGGTGTTCGGCGTTGACGTCGACGCGGTGCCACCAGCGGCCGTCGCGGCTGCGGAAGCAGCGCCGGGTCTCCGAGACGTCCTTGCGCGGCTGGTAGGCGCCGTTGCCGTCGGAGCCTGCGACGCGCACCCAGCCGCGCTGGGTGCGTTCGAAGCCGGGGCCGCCGGCGTAGGCGCGCACGGAGCTTTCGCTGACGTCGTAGCGGGAGGTCAGGTTGGCGACGATCGTGGAGACCGACGCCTCGCCGCCGGCCCGCTCGATCTCCCGGACGATCATTTCCCGGATGCCGAGATATTCCTCGCCGCCCCACCGGGTCAGTCCGTACTTGTTCCGGTCGACCCGCAGGAACCGGTCGTCGGCGGTGAGCTGGTTGCGGATGCCGACGAGGCTGTAGTCCTCGCCGATGCGCTCCTGGATCTCCTCGGGGGTCAGGGCGCTCCCGGTGACGGCGAGCACCGCTTCGGCCTTCTCGTTGACGCTGCGCGGCCAGGCGACCACGTGTTCTTCGAGGAGGCGCAGCTGGGGCACGGCGGCGATCCAGCGCTCGGCGACGTCTTCGCGCACGCCGAGCTGGGCGACCACGGTGACGGCTTCCGGGAGGGGCCGGGGCCCGTCGGTGAAGAGCTGCCGGGTCTTCTCCCGCAGCTCGTCGGCGCCGCCGGTGACGAGCCAGCCGTCGACCTGCTCATAGCCGGTCAGCAGCGTGCGCACGAACCGCCACGCGGGGATGGTGAGTGTGGTGAGCTCGGTGCGGTGCCACGGCACGGCGGCGGCGAGGTCGTCGGCCGGTACGGCGGAGCCAAGGCGCCCCCGCAGCCAGGAGACGTGGGCGACGAGCGGGGCGGCGTCGGGCCCGCCGAGCCATTCGTCGACGTGTTCACGCAGGTCACGTTCGATCTGCCGGATGCGTTCCCGGGTGACGGAGAACCTCTGGGCGAGTTCGTCGAGCGTGGCCCGCTGCGAGGCGTACAGTCGGTCTCTCGCGATGGCCCGCTGGCGCTCGTCGAGCCCTTCGAAGACCTCGTCGATGACCTCCGGCAGCGGCCGTTCGGGCCGTGACGGTGGCAGGGGCACGGCCGAGCGTTCCTCGGCGGGGATCAGCAGCCGTTCGATGACGCCGCTGAAGAGCTTGTGCACGGTGTCTCTGCCGAGCCCGTCGGCGGTGCGGGTGCTTTCCACCGGGTCGGTGAACCTGAGGAGCGGAAGCACGTCCCCCAATATCAAGTGGCCCCAGGACGCGAGGGTGAGGTCGGCGAGCCGCGCGGCCACGTCGGATGCGCCGAGGGTGGCGCAGGCGCGGTCGAGCGGGATCGCCTGCCACCACGCCTCGGGGAGGCGTGGATCGTTGGCGATGGGCGCGATCTGGCCGGGGGATGTCCAGCGCAGGGGCGGCGCGATGTCGCTCAGACTCAGGTTCATTGGGGTCCAACCGGCAAAAGGGAAGATATCCGCAGTTCAGACTATGTGATCAGGGTGGCAGGAAGGGGCTCGCCCTCCCTGAGTAGGACACGTAAAGCAGTTCGTAGGCACGTGTGCACGCCACGTAAAGCAACCCACGCTCACGCTGGAGATCGTGGGCGCGTGCCGTGGGGTCCTCGCCCGCGGGGGTGAGCGCGCCGGGGGCGGGCACCACACCGTCCGCCACGCCGATCACCGCCACCCGCCGGAACTCCAGCCCCTTCATACCGTGCAGTGTGGTCACCCTAACCGCGAGCCCCGCGGTGCGCAGTGCCGTACGCGCGTCACGCACCAGGTCGGTCGTGCGAGCCGCGACTGCGATCTGGTCGGGTTCCACGTCTTCACCCAGCCAGGTGGTGATGTGGGTGACAAGTCCGTTGAGCTCGGATTCAAGGGAGTCGTACGCCCGCACCACGGGCCGGGCACCCGGCCGCGTGGCGCGATAGCCGTACATCTCCTGCACGCCCTCCACCAGGCCGTCCACCGGCCCCCCGCCGCGCAGCCGCACCCCGAACGACAGGATCTCCTGCGGCAGCCGGTGGGACGCGTGCAGCCGGCGCGGCACCGCGCTGATGCCCACCGCGCTCAGCGTCACCCGCGTGTCGAAGATCCGCTGGTGCGGGTCGCCCACGATGAACAGGTCGTTGGAGGCCCTCGGCACCGCGGCCCGCAGCAGCCGCCACTGCGCCGGGTGCAAATCCTGCGCCTCGTCCACCACGATGTGCCGGTACGGCTCCCGCCTCGGCCCCGTCTCGTCAAGCAGATCGCCGGTCGACCGGCCGAGCAGCGCAGACGCCTCCGCGGCCAGTTGCAGCAGGGTGCGTCGGCCCGACTCCCGCAGCCTGGTCATCACGTAGGTGATGGCCTTCCACACCGCCTCACGTTCGGCCCCGGAAAGCTCCACGCTGCGCCCGAACCGCTCGGCGTTGCGATATTCATCCAAGGTCTGGAGGTTCTGGGCGAGAACCACCTGCTCCCACTCGCGCATCAGGAACGCCGCGCCGTGGGACGTGCCCGACAGCTCGCCGGCCTCCTGCCACAACTCGGCCAGTTCGGCGTTGCCCGCCAGCGTCGGCTGCCGGCCCTCGGCCTCGGCGACGATCCGCTGCGCCAGCCGGTCGACGTTGCCGACCTCCACCCGCTTGCGCACCACGTCGTCGTCGATCAGCAGGTCGAGCCGGGCGGACAGGTCGCTGCTGAGCCGCTGCGAGAACGACACCAGCAACACCGCCCCGGCCCCCTGCCGCGCCAGATGCGCGGCCCGGTGCAGCGCGACGAGCGTCTTGCCCGTGCCGGCGCCGCCCGTGACGAGCACCGGCCGGTCGTAGCGGTCGGTGCGGGCCAGACGATGTTGCTGCGGATACAGGAACGTGCACCAAAGCGGGCGGGTCAGCACCCGGTCCAGCTCGTGCCGGTCGGGGGTGAACATCGCCCGGTCGGGGCTGCGGCGCAGCGCCGCGTGCAGATCGTCGGGGGCGATCGGCCCCGGCACGACCGCCGCGGTGCGGCACGACGCCAGCTCACGCCAGGCGTCGGCCAGCGTGCCGCCCCGCGCCAGCACCGCCAGCGGCAGGAACTGCGTGCGCGGGATCAGCGGCTCGATCGCCTCCAGCGCGATCTCGGTGGCGACCAGCCGTACCAGCGGCAGGAACTGCGGGTCGATCCCCACCGACAGCAGATCGGCGTCGCAGACATGCGACAGCAGCCGCGACTCGGTCGTCTCGGCGGCGCGGTGCAAAGCGGGCTCGATGCGTTCCAGCGCCTCGGCGTCCCACAGCTCCACCACGCCGATCTCCAGGTTCACCCCCACCCGGAACCTCTGCGCGAACAACCACGCCTCGGCGTCGGGAAGCACCGCGAGCAACCAGTACACATCCCGCTGCCGCACCACCACACCGCGGTGCCGGTCCGCCAGGCGCAGGGTGGCCATACGGTCGTCCCTGGCGCCCCGCACACGTTCGGCGTGCGGGGCGGCCGCCATCGACGCGAGAAACCGTCTCACCGCCACGACCACGTCGCGGCGCACGGAATCGGCCAGGGTCGCGAGGTCCCTGGGGAACTCCGGTGCGATGGCTAAACGTGGCACGTGGGCGACCTCGCTCAGGCCAGTAGGGACAGCAGGTCGCGGTCCCCACGTTCACGCAGCCGGGACATGAGGTCGGGCACGGTCACCTGACCCGACATGCCGATTCTGGTCGCTATCACCCTTGCCGCCTGCTCAATCGTGCCACCCGGAGCCGTATACCCCACCAGGCGCAGTGCCTTTGTCAGCGGGTCCACCCCCGGTCCCGCCGCCGCCAGATGCCGGGCGCGCAACACGCCCTCCTCCGACAACGTCAGGAACAGGTGACCCCCCTCCTTCGCGCCGACGTCCGTCAGCAGCGGCAGCACCGACTCGATCGCCGGACCCGAGATCCAGCTCAACGTGACGTCGCCCGCCGCGCTCCGCACCGTCCTCCGCTCATCCGGTGCAAGCCCCAGATAAGCCGCGAAACCACTCGGCAGCGAACACTCAGCGTTCTTCAGGTGGTCCACCGTCACATCCACCCGCAACCACCAGCGTCCGTCCGGCTGCCGGAAACACCGCCTGGTCGCCGACACGTCCTTCAACGCCCGCACCGGCGCCGCCGCGGGAGCCGGGGACTGCGGCGTCTGCTCAGCCTCGCCCTGGCCGCCCTCGTCCCGTCCCTCCTGCTGCTGCGGAGGAGTGCCGTTGCGATCCGGCGGCGTGATCCGCAGCTGCGGAACGTTCTCCAGCCACTCCTTCGCCAGATCGGGGTGGATGCCGAGCGACACCACAAGCTCCAGCGCCTTGCTCACCGTGGGCGGCCGCTCCGAGCCGATGATCAGCTCCCGGGTGCGCTCCTGCAACTCCGCCAGATCGCCGTCCACCACCCAGCCGTCGATCAGGCGATAACCAGGCAGCGTCGCCAGCACGAACTGCCACGCCGGCACATCCAGCGCGTGCAACTCCTTGCCGTGCCACTCCGCCAGCGCCAGCAACCGCGCCTTCGGCGCCGCCTTCCCCAGCTGCTTCTGCGTCTCGGCCGCATGCGCCCGGTACGGCGTGGCCTCGTCACTGACGAGCCACTTCTTCAACCGCACCCGCATGTCGGCTTCGATTTCCTCTATGTCGGCCGCCGACACCGCGAACAACTTCGCCAGCTCATCGGACGACGACGGCGCGTCGGTGAACACCCGGTTCTGCGCCACCGCCCAGCTCTTGTCGTCCAGCCCCGCGAAAGACGCCTCGATCAGAGCGTGCAGGTCGATCTTCAACCCGCCCTGATCACCCGTCGTCGAGGCGAAACCGTCCTCCCGCCGTTTCGGCGCCGGCGTGAACGGCAGGAACGGCGTCCCCGCCTTCGCCGCCGGCTCCGGGACGGGCGGCCCCGCAGGCATCGGCGCCGCGGGCCCACTCGCCCGCTCCGCCTCCTGCCCGGCGGCGTCCTGTCCCGCAGCCGGCTCGGCGGGCGGCAACGGCTCCAACGGCTCCGCCAGCGGCACACCACCGTGCGGCCCGTTCTCCTCGGCCTCCGCGTCGCCGTCCTTGCCGTCCTTGCTGTTCTTGCTTTCCTCGGTCCCGCTGCCGCCGCCCTTGGCGTCGTTCTCCTCCGCCTTGCCCGCGCTCTCCGCAGAGGCTTCTGCGGCGCTGCCCTCGGCGTTGTTTTCCGCGGCACTGTTCTCTACGGCACTGCCTTCTTCGGCCTTGCCGTCTGCCGCGCTGCCTGTTGCGGGGTTGGTCTCTTCGGCGCTGCCGTCTGCGGCGCTGCTTTCCGCAGCACCGCCCTTTGCAGCACCGCCCTTTGCAGCACCGTCCTTTGCGGCACCGTCCTTTATGGCACTGTCTTTTACGGCACTGTCTTTTACGGCGCTGCCTTCAAGCGCGCCCGCCCGCTCCGCCGGAGGTTCGCCGGCGGTTTCCGCGGGTGGGGTGGCCGGGCTCCGCTCGGAGGCATCGTCGGCCTGGTCGGCATTCGGCGGGGTGCCCTGGGCGGAATCAGCAGCCCGCTCCTCACCCTCCGCTTCGGCGCTGCCCTTTCCGTCACTGCGCTTTCCGTCACTGCCCTTTTCGGCGCCGCTCGCTTCCGTGCCGCTCGCTTCCGTGCCGCTCGCTTCTGTGCCGCTCGCTTTTGTGCCGCCCGATTCGGTGTCACCCGATGTGGCGTCGTCCGGCTCAAGGATGTCCTGCTTCTGGGCGGCCTGACCCGGCTCCGGCTCGTCGGCACCCGCTGAAGCGGGCTCCGCCGCACCCTGCTCGGATGCCTTGTCCTTCCTCCCGACCTCCGAGGGGGAAGGTGTGTCCTGCGCCGGCTCGGCCGAGTCTTTGGCGGGGGAGTCGGCCTCGGCCTCTGCCGCGTCCGGTTGCCCCAGCGCGGCCTGGGCGGAGGCGGCGAGCGCCGAAGTGGCCTGGGCCAGCACGGCCTGCGCCGGCGAGCTCCGCACCTCGGCGCCCGGTTTGTCGGACTCCTGCTTGTCGGTCCCCTGCACCTCTTCCCGGGACGCGGCCTGCTCCTCCGCCTCACGCGCCGGCGGGGCCGAGGCCGGGGTGCCCGCCTGAGCCGGCGCCAGCCGTGCGAGAACCCCGGTGAACAAGGCTCGCAGCACCGGGCGGGCGTGGACAAACGGCTGGTCGAGGAGTTCGCGGCCGGTGAGGGCGAGCAGGCCCGGGAACGAGCCGGCGCGGTCGAGGGCGATCGAGACCTGTGGGTTGTCCAGGTCGTCGGGGTCCAGCACGTGTAGCGCGGGCAGGATGTCGCCGACGGCGGCGGCGGGCCACTGATCGACGGCGAGGTCGGTCAGCAGGTCGCCGAGGGCCTCCGGGCCGACCGTGTGGAGCAGCCGGGAGATCGGTGTGCTGCGCCACCAGGCCGGGGGCAGGTCGGGCCACTCCCTGAGCCGGGGGATGACGGCCGCGTCGCTCCATCGGAGCGGCGGTACGAGGTCACTGAGGCAGAAGTTCATCTCTCTGTTCCCTCTCCGGCTGAGTCACCGTTCACCAGCCTTTCGCCTCTCATGGCCCAAGCCTCGCCATACTGTCCTGTGCTGCTACAGACGGGAACCACGGAACAGACCATAGTCTGGCAAATCGCCCCCATGTGTTGGGCCCTGTTAGCGGCGAACGGCAGCGAATCGCAGCCGAACGTAGTCGGCCATCCAGCCGTTCTCCGTGCGGAGCGCGGGGGCGGCCAGTTCGTTGACCCGGCGCAGCAGCGGCTCGACCTGGTCGGCCGGCGCCTTGGTGAGCTGCTCCGCGGCGAACATCCGCACCCAGTCTGCGGCGCCTCCGGGGCACTCGTTCAAAGGTGTCGGACGTTCGAAGTGTTCGAGGAGTCGCACCACAAAGCCCTCCTTCTCCAGCCGGAGCGAATATTCGGCCGGGGTGGGGAAGTACCACGGGAACTCCGGTTCGCCGAGGCCGTGTTCCCGCCAGGCGGTCGCCAGGGCGGCCCGGAGTTCGGCGCAGTTGCCCGCTCCGCCCATCTCGGCGATGAAACGCCCGCCGGGCCTGAGCGCCTCGCGCACGTTGGCGATCACCATGTCGGGGTCGCGGCTCATCCAGTGAAGGGCGGCGTTGGAGAAGACCGCGTCGTACTGCTGGGCCACGCTGAAGTCGTGCCCGTCGCCCACGATGAAGTCCAGCCCGGGGTAATGCGCTAGGGCCTTCTCGATCATCATGGCGGAGCCGTCGATGCCGAGCACCTCCGCGCCCCGCGAGTGGATCTCGGCGGTGAGCACCCCGGTGCCGCAGCCGAGATCCAGGATGCGTTCGCCGGGTTGGGGGTCGAGCAGGTCGACCAGCGGGGCGCCGAGGGCGGAGACATAGCCGAACGAGCTGTCGTAGGTCCTTGCGTTCCACCGCGTCGTTGTCGGGGTGACGTAGCGCAAGACCATCAGCTCACAATCTTCGGCAAGGTGCCTCAAGACTCCATGGAGATGACACTTTAGAGCCTGGATGTGCCCATGACATATCTATCCCACTCCCCGCATCACCTGCCCAAGCGCATGGTAGGTGTACTAATAGCCAGGATTCTCACAGATTCGCCTCAACCCAGGGTCTTGGCCCAGGAGCGGTGCAAGTAGGACTTGGCCTCGTCCGTCTGCGGAACGGTGAGGATCACCGGCTTGCCCAGAGCCGCCGGGAGCCTGTCCGCGGCCTCCTGGTCGACCGTGCCCTTCATCAGCAGCGCCTCCATCCTCGCCGGACGTGCGAAGCCCTTGAGGAACAGGTTCTGCCCCCGGTCGGAGAACAGGAACTCCTGCCACAGCCGGGCCGCCGCCGGATGCGGCGCCTTGCGGTTGACGGCCTGCACGTAATAAGACCCGAGCACCGCGTCGCGCGGAATCGTCACCTTCCACGCCCCGGGCTCCTTGGCCGCCCGCGCGGAGTTCAGATAATCCCAGTCGAGCACGGCGGTGGCCTGGCCCTTCGGGTCGGCGAGGTTGCCGGCCTGCTTCAGTTTGCCGAAGAACTCCACCCCGCGGGCCGCCTCCGGCCGTCCGGCCGACAACGACGTGGCCATCACCCCGCTGAACGCCGCCACGGTCTCCCGCGGATCTCCGGGCAAGGCGACGGTGTAACCGGGTTTGAGCAGGTCGGCGAAGGTCGTCGGCGGCTGCACCTTGCGCGAGTCATAGCCGATCGAGATGTAGCCCCCGTAAGCCGCATACCAGGCGCCGCCCGGCTCTTTGAGGTCGTCCGGGATGTCCTGCCACCCGAGCACCTTGTAAGGCGCGAAGAGCTCAGAATTGGCCACCGCCGCGTCCAGCGTCAGGTCGAGCACGTCGGGCGCCTGAGCGCCGCCCCGCTTGACGGCCTCGATCTCTCTCTGGCTGTTGCCGCCCGGATCCAGCTGGCTGACCTTGATGCCGTATTCGTTGGCGAAGATGTCGATGATCTCGCCGTAGTTGACCCAGTCGCGCGGCAGCGCCGCGACGTTGAGCACACCCTCCTTCTTGGCCGCCTCGATGAGGCGATCCATCGTGGAGAAGCCCGCGGCGAGCGACGCCCCCTGCGGATTGGGCGGCGGATAGACCCGCTCATCGGCCGAGCCGCACCCGGAGAGCACGCCGGACAGGACCACGCAGCCTAGGGTCGTTGCGAGAATGTTACGTACGGTCACCCTAAGAATACTGCGCGCAGTCAATCCTCGCGTCGAGGAGGCGCGGCCGTCGCCCGCGCCGCAGATTGTCTCAGCGCGGGACCACGACCTTGGCCGCCACCAGGGATTTTTCCGAGATTTCCGCGACGGTGCCGTCACGGCGGACAATGGTGAGTGTGCCGTCCGTCCACGAGATCAGAGTGCCCACGACGTCGCGGAAACCGCCCTGGTCGGCGCGTCGCACGGTCACTCGTTTGCCGACGTCGGAGGGTGTGATGGCCACCGCCAGGCGCGCTCCGAACCGAGGAGTCACCGACTTCGCCCCCCTGCTGTTTCAGACATTTGCTTGGCACGGCAATACTAGGCATAGCAACCCGCGATCGAAGTCGTGCCAAGGTGCGGAGAAAGAAGGAGCCCGAGGTGACCTACGTCATCGCGCAGCCTTGCGTTGATGTCCTAGACAAGGCATGCATCGAAGAATGCCCCGTCGATTGCATCTACGAGGGCAACCGCATGCTCTACATCCACCCCGACGAGTGCGTGGACTGCGGTGCGTGCGAGCCGGTCTGCCCGGTAGAGGCGATCTTCTATGAGGACGATCTACCCGACCAGTGGAAGGACTACTACAAGGCGAACGTCGAGTTCTTCGACGAGCTCGGCTCACCCGGTGGTGCCTCCAAGGTTGGCAAGATCGAGAGCGACCACCCCGTGGTCGCCGCAGCGCCGCCGGGTGGGGAACACTGACCCCGATTTCACCATCCCGTGACCCTCGGGTGGGCCGAGCCGGGAGTCGCCTCCCCTGGCCGGGCTGTCCACTTCCATAGGGACGCGTAGACGGTTGAGAATGTCCGAGCCTGCCCTCACCCCGGGCAGGGAGCCCCTTCACCGGGGTCTCGGGGCCGGCCATGTCGACGTGCCTGAAGCCTGAGGCGGCCAAGCCCTCGACCACATGACGATCACGTGAGGACGCAGATGGTAAGCGCGCTGCCCGACTTCCCCTGGGACCGGCTTGTGCCGTACAAGAAGCTCGCGGAGTCGCATCCCGACGGGATCGTGGACCTCTCGGTGGGCACTCCGGTCGATCCGGTGCCCGATGTGGTCAGGAAGGCGCTCGCCAACGCGTCGAACAGTCCCGGTTATCCGACGACCCACGGCACCGACACGGTGCGGCGGGCCGCGGCGGGGTGGCTGCACAGGCAGCATGGGGTTGCTGTGGACCCGGTCGACGTTCTGCCGACGATCGGGTCCAAGGAACTGGTCGCCTGGTTGCCCACGCTGCTCGGCGTGGGCTCAGGCGACCGGGTCGTCTTTCCCGAGCTGGCCTACCCGACCTACGACGTCGGGGCGAGGCTCGCCGGGGCTTCGCCGTACGCGACGGACGGCCTCGTGAGCCTCGGGCCGGAGCGGGTGCCGCTCGTGTGGGTCAACTCGCCGTCCAACCCGACCGGCCGGGTGCTCGGCGTGCCCCACCTGCGCAAGGTCGTGGACTGGGCGCGGGAGCACGGGGCGGTCGTGGCGTCCGACGAGTGCTACATCGGGCTCGGGTTCGAGGAGCAGCCGGTGTCGGTGCTCCACCCGGAGGTGTGCGGCGGCTCCCACGATGGCCTGCTCGCCGTGCATTCCCTGTCGAAGAGGTCCAACCTCGCCGGATATCGCGCGGCGTTCGTCACCGGCGATCCGGCGCTGATCCGCCGGCTCCTGGAGGTCCGCAAGCACGCCGGCATGATGGTGCCGGCGCCCGTCCAGGCCGCCATGGCCGCGGCGCTCGGCGACGACGAGCACGCCGACCGCCAGCGCGATCTATACGCAGCGCGGCGGGCCGCGCTTCGGCCGCTGCTGGAGGCCGCCGGCTGGACGATCGAGCACTCCACCGCCGGGCTCTATCTCTGGGCCACCAACGGCACCGGCTGCTGGGACCAGGTGCGGTGGCTCGCCGAACGCGGCATCCTCGTCGCACCGGGCGATTTCTACGGCGAAGCCGGGAAGAACCACGTCCGGATCGGCGTCACCGCCACGGACGAGCGCATCGCCGCTGCTGCCGGCCGGCTCCAGTAAGGTGCCGCGCCATGACCTCGGCGGTCGTCCTCGCTCTCAGCATCGCTCTGCTCCTGCTTCTCCTCATCGCGTTCTTCGCGACGAGACAGAGAGACCGGCGTAAGCCGCCGCTTCCCACGGCGCCGGGCCCGCCAGACCCACCCGCTCCCGACACGCCCGCCCCTCCGCTCGCCGCGCCCACCGGGCGCGCCGGGCAGGTCGGCACCGACTATTTCGACCCCCGCACCATCAAGGTGGGGGACACCATCGACTGCCAGGGCATCCGCGCGCGGGTGCCCGGCGCCATGCACCTGTCCTGGCAGGGGCGGCAGTGGACCGAGTTGCTGCTCGACGACGGCACGCCGAGGTCCCAGTGGTTGTCCATCGAGGTGCGGCCGGGTTTATTGGAGGCGGACCCTCCTCACCTGGAGGTCCTCCTGTGGACGTCCGTGCCCACCCAGGGCATGATCCCCGCCAAGAGCACATTGGTCATGGAGGGGGTTGAGTTCTCCCCGGCCGACCGGGGGACGATCGCCTTCAAATCCGAGGGCAGGACGGGCTACCCGGATCGGGGGCTGCTCGACTTCGCCGACTACCGCGCCGCCGACGGGCGGCTGTTGTCGTTTGACCGGGTTCAGGGGGAGGCGTGGGCGGCGGCCTATGCCGAGCCGCTGCCTCCCGGGTCGATCGAACGTGTCTGAGGGCTTCCGGCACACCTCGTTCCAGGGCGCTGGGGCCCTTTGGTGTGCCGGGGGTTTTGGTCTGGCCCGGCGGTGTCAGGCCGCAGGGGCCGGGCGGTTAAGGATCACATGCCGTGTCGTGGCGCCGTCGTCTTCCTGCCACCCCTCGAAGCCGGCGTCCGCCGCCCAGGCGCGGCCGTCGTAACGCACGCCCCGCAACCCGTAGTCACGAGCATGGGCCACCGACCAGGCCGCCACGAGCCACCCGCGCCGGGTGGAGGAGGCCGTGATCTTGTCGCCGCTCACCGGAGTGTCGCCGAGCGCGCGCCGCAGCTCGCGGCTCGCCGCCTCCACCCGGGGCTTTTTGACCTTGCTCTCGTCCTTGGGCGGGGGAGTCCAGCACTGCAGCGCCGCCGGCACCCGGCCGGTGAAGGCCGCGGCCATGATCTTGGCGTCGTTCTCGTGCTGGGCGTAAAGCGAACCGTCGGCCGACCGCTGCACCTCCTGCGCGGCGATGTGGAGCGGGATCCGCTGGTAGTTCTTCACCTTGACGAGGCCCTCGAAGAACTTGTCCGTCGAGTAGACGACGTCGAGGAGCTGCTTTTGCGTGCCCCACCCCATCGAGGGGCGCTGCTGGAAGACCCCGACGGAGTCCCGGTCGCCGAACGGGATGTTCAGCAGCTTCGACTCCTGGATCCCGGTCGCGTATGCGATCACCACCGCCCGCTCGGGCAGCCGGCGGCGCTCGGCAACCGCGGCGATCGTCGCCGCCACGACGGCCTGGTCGACGTCCATTTCCAGGTCACCTTGTGGAGTGGCAATCTTGCAGTGTGCTCCCTGCGCTAGTGGAGTCGCCCGCTTGAGCAGCGAGTAGACCCCCCATGTGATGGCCACCCCCAGCACCAAGACGACGATCGCAATTGTCAAAACCCCTTTGGAGAAGTGCCTTCGCACGACAGAGAACCTACCCGCCCACACCCCCAGCACGTGCATTCTGGAACGTTCCTCTGGTCGGTATGCGCCGACGCGGGGCATGAAGATCATCCCCGTACGGCTAAGCTCCCAGGCCATGACCCAGAGCTATTCCAGCCCGCTGCCCGCCGTCATCGACGAGCTGTGGGAGCGCCGCGCGGAGCTGTCGCCTGCCGACGCGGAAGCACGGGGCGCCATCGTCGGCGCCGTCGACCTTCTCGACACCGGGAAGGGCAGGGTCGCCTTCGTCGACGAGGCCACCGATGAGGTCGTCGTGGACGAGCGCGCCAAGCGTGCCATCCTGCTCGGCTTCCGCGTCCTCGGCATGTCGCGGTCCCAGGTCGGGGACTTCCAGCACAACGACCGCATCCCGCTCAAGACCACCTTCGAGGGTGTGCGCGTCGTGCCCGGCGCCATCGCCCGCTGGGGCTCCTACCTCGCCCCCGGCGTGGTGCTCATGCCCTCGTACACCAACATCGGCGCCTACGTGGACTCCGGCACCATGGTCGACACCTGGGCGACCGTCGGCTCCTGCGCCCAGATCGGGAAGAACGTCCACCTGTCGGGCGGCGTCGGCATCGGCGGCGTGCTCGAACCCCCGAACGCCGTGCCCGTCGTCGTCGAGGACGACGCCTTCATCGGCTCCCGCTGCATGGTCGTCGACGGCGCCCGCGTGCGCAAGGGCGCCAAACTGGGCGCCGGCGTGGTGCTGACCGCCAGCACCCGCGTCTACGACGTGCAGACCGGCGAGGAACTCCCGCGCGGCGAGGCCCCCGCCTGGTCGGTGTGCGTCGAGGGCACCAAGGTCAAGTCCTTCCCGGGCGGCGACTTCGGCATGCGCTGCATGCTGGTCCTCAAGCGCCTCGAAGAGGGCGAGCAGCACGACAAGCTCAAACTCAACGAGATCCTCCGCGAACACGGCGCCAACGCCTGACCCACCCGGTCCTGCGGCTCCCACGGCTTCACGGCTTTCACGGCGCCGCCTGGCATCCTGTGCGGCGACGCCTTGCCCATGGGCCTGTACGGCGGCGCCATGCCGTGGCCTGTACGGCGAAGCCCCCGCCCTGCAGTCGCTCCTCAGGCATAAGGCGGGCCTTCGGGGCGACACGTCTCGGTGGATGTTCCGTACGTGCAAGGGGGTTTGGCCGGGGGGACAAAAGGAGCAGGTGGAGGGTGTTGGGCGCGTTCGAAGGGCTGTGGGGAGTGGGGGGATAGGCTCGTGTTCCATGTGGTTGGATCTCACGCAGGACGTCGGCGAGTTGACGGCCCGCATCGTGGACATCGAGTCGGTCAGTGGTGACGAGCGTGCGCTGGCCGACGCCGTTGAGGGAGCGCTTCGCCCGCTGGCGCATCTGACTGTGCGGCGTGACGGTGACGCCATCGTGGCGAGCACATACGCGGGCAGGGCCGAGCGTGTGGTGATCGCGGGCCATCTGGACACGGTGCCGATCGCCGGCAATCTGCCGAGCCGGGTGGAGGGCGACCTGCTCTACGGCTGCGGCACCGCCGACATGAAGAGCGGTGTCGCCGTGGCGCTGAAGCTCGCCGCCGCCGTCACCTCGCCTCGTGTCGACGTGACCTATGTCTTCTACGACTGCGAGGAGGTCGAGGCCGAGCGCAACGGTCTCGGCCGGCTCAGCCGCAACCACCCGGAGTGGCTGGTGGCCGACTTCGCGGTGCTCATGGAGCCGACCGACGGCGTCATCGAGGGCGGGTGCCAGGGCACCCTGCGGGCCGAGGTGAGGACCGGCGGCAAGCGTGCCCACAGTGCCCGGTCGTGGTTCGGGGTGAACGCCATCCACGGCATCCAGCCGATCCTTGAGACGCTCAACTCCTACGAGCCGCGCCGCCCGATCGTCGACGGACTGGAGTTCCGTGAGGGGCTCTCCGCCGTCGGGGTGCGCGGCGGGGTGGCGGGCAATGTGATCCCCGATGAGTGTGTGGTCACGGTGAACTATCGTTTCGCCCCCGACCGCGACCTCGGCGACGCCCAGGAGCACGTGCGCAAGATCTTCGACGGGTTCGACGTGGTCTTCACCGACGGATCGCCGGGTGCCCGCCCGGGGCTCACGCATCCGGCGGCCTCGGCCTTCACCGCCGCCGTGGGCGGCACTCCCCGCGCGAAGTACGGATGGACGGACGTGTCGCGGTTTTCGGCGGTCGGTGTGCCTGCCGTCAACTATGGCCCCGGCGACCCGAACTTCGCCCACCAGCGGGACGAGCACGTGCGGCTGAGCCAGATCGCCGAGTGTGAGCAGGCGATGCTGGCCTGGCTTGCCTGAGGCGAGACCTGCCTGAGGCGAGACCTGCCTGAGGCGAGACCTCCTGTTGCGCAAGCGCTGTTGCGAAAGCACTGTTGTCTCAGCGCTGTTGTGTCAGCACGGTTGTGTCAGCGCTGTTGCGTCAGCACCGCAGACAAACGAAAGTGGCTTTCCTCGCCGGCCATTTGGCGGGGAAAGCCACTTTCAGTCCCGAGCAGCACCCTCGTCTCTTAGACGCGGCCCTGTTCACTAGTGGTTCCCCTGGTCCACCGAGTTTTTCAAGATTCTTTTTGTCGTCGGTATGCCAAAGGGGGCTACCGTGTGCCCCATGAGACAGAGTCGTCCAGAACGCCGCCAAGGTCCTTCACTACGCAGAGGTGACCTGGTTCCCGAATCCACCTATGACCAGCGGCTACTCGACCGCCGGGGCCCGGCCGACTGGTTGCACATGGACCCGTGGCGGGTCATGCGGATTCAGGCGGAGTTCGTCGAAGGCTTCGGGCAGCTCGCCGAGTTGCCGCAGGCCGTCACCGTGTTCGGCTCGGCCCGCAGCCGTGAGGGCACCCCCGGCTACGCGCTCGGCGTCCGGCTGGGCCGGGCCCTGGCCGAGGCGGGTTACGCGGTCATCACCGGCGGCGGCCCCGGCTGCATGGAGGCCGCCAACCGCGGTGCCAGGGAGGCCGGCGGAGTCTCGGTGGGGCTCGGCATCGAGTTGCCGTTCGAGCAGGGCATCAACGACTACGTGGACCTCGGGATCGAGTTCCGCTACTTCTTCGTGCGGAAGACCATGTTCGTCAAGTACGCCTCCGGCTTCGTCAGCCTGCCAGGGGGGTTCGGCACGCTGGACGAGCTGTTCGAGGCGCTGACGCTTGTGCAGACCGGCAAGGTCACCTCGTTCCCCGTGGTGCTGATGGGGACGGAATACTGGGGCGGCCTGCTCGGCTGGATCCGCTCCACGCTGCTGTCCGAGGGCATGATCTCCGAGAAGGACCTGGACCTGATCCAGATGACCGACGACGTGGACGAGGCGGTCGCCATGATCGCCCGAGCCGACGGCACGCGCGACGTGCGCGAGCTCGCCGAGGAGGGCGCCGTCGACATCTAGCCGTCGGCTTCGCGCACCCTGTCCTCCCTCCTCGATCAGGCTTGGCGGCCCTTCCTCCTTGATCGGGCTAAGCGGCTAAGTATGGTGAATCCACTCCATCGGCCTGACTTGGGAGCGTGCCCGTGTTCATCTGCGTCTACTGTGCCTCCAGCCAGCGGATCGACCAGCGTTATCTGGACCTCGCCACGCAGACCGGCACCGAGATCGCACGACGCGGGCACCATCTGGTGAGCGGGGGCGCCAAGATCTCGTGCATGGGCGCCGTGGCCCGTGCCGTACGCGCCGCCGGCGGGCGCACGGTCGGGGTGATCCCCGAGGTCCTACGCGACGTGGAGATCGCAGACGAGGACTCCGACGAGCTCATCATCACCGCCGACATGCGGGAACGTAAGGGTGTCATGGATGCCAGGTCCGACGCCTTCCTCGTGCTGCCCGGCGGCATCGGCACGCTGGAGGAGCTGTTTGAGATCTGGACGGCGCGCGTGCTCGGCCTGCACGCACGCCCTCTGGTGGTGCTGGACCCGTGGGGGCTCTACCGGCCGCTGCGGGAGCTCATCGAGGGGATGTACGACCAGGGCTTCACCCGGCCGCACGTCTTTGACGCGATCTCGTGGACGACAAGTGTCGCCGAGGCCCTCGACCACATCGAAAGCCGGCCCCAGGCGGTCAGCCCCAGCACGGAAGAGCTGGCCGAGCGCGTCGACTGACGGCCCCGGGCTCGCGGCCCCAGGTTTGGGGGCTCAGGCGAGGCCGCGGCGGGTCATCGACGGCGGTTCGCCGCCCGGCCAGGGCGTGACTGACGGCCCCGGGCGCCCGGCCCCAGGCGCGCGGGCTCAGGCTCGCGGCCCCAGGCTTGCGGGCTCAGGTTTGCGGGCTCAGGCTCGCGGCCCCGGGGTTCGCGGGCTCAGGCGAGGCCGCGGCGGGTCATCGACGGCGGTTCGCCGCCCGGCCAGGGCGTGACTGACGGCCCCGGGTGCCCGGCCCCAGGCGCGCGGGCTCAGGTTCGCGGCCCCAGGCTTGCGGGCTCAGGTTTGCGGGCTCAGGCTCGCGGCCCCGGGGTTCGCGGGCTCAGGCGAGGCCGCGGCGGGTCACCGCCGGCGGGCGCCGCCCGGCCAGGGAGTCGGTCATGTCGAGCGCCTGGCGCACCGCGTCCGGCCGTGCCGTACGGAAAATCCTCGCGCCCAGCCACGCGCACACCGAGGCGGCGGCGAGCTCGGCGGCCTCACCTGCCGTGTCGCCCCCGCCGAGCAGCGCAGCAGGGGTGACGAGGACGGTGTGACCGTCGCGCACCAAGGTCTCGATCTCGTCGACGGAACGCGCCTCGACCCACGCCGGGTCACGGGGGGCATCCAGAGTGAGCACCACGGGCGTCATAGCCCTCGATGTTATGCCTTGCTCTCCGCGATGCGTCCGGTGCGGTAGGTGATCTGACGGGGTCCGAGACCGGCTGAGTCTGAATTGTGGCACGATGCCCTTGTGGTCGTTGTCCTCGTACTCGCCGCCTTGGCCGTGCTGGCCTGTGTCGTGCTCGTCGCGCAGGGCCGAGCCGGGGAGCTGACCGAGTTCGCCCCGGACGTGCCGCCGGTCGACCTGCCCGAGGCCAAGCGCCTCGCCCCCGTCGACTTCATGGCACTGCGTCTGCCGGTCAGTCTGGTGGGCTATCACACCCAGAGTGTGGACGAGACGCTGCACCGCGCCGCCGCCGCCATCGGCGAGCGAGACACCAAGATCGCGGTGCTGGAGCAGCGCATCGCCGAGCTTCTGTCGACTCGGCTGCGCAACCGCCAGGAGATCCACGCCCGGCCCGGAACCGACCCCCGCACCATGCACGAGCCCACGATCCCGGCCCGCGAGAACGGGACCCTGCGCGAGCTCGGCGGGCCCGTGGGAGCGGAGAAGCCGAAGGACGCGGTCACTACTGAGGTGACGGAGGAGCTGGCGGGCCCGGCTGCCGTCCCTGCGGACAAGAAGGTCGCGGGCTCGGAGGACGCGGTCACTGTCGAGGGGACGAAAGAGCCGGCGGCTCCGGCAGCCGTCCCCGTGGACAAGAAGGACGCGGTCACTTCTGAGGTGACGGAGGAGTTGGCGGCTCCGGCCGCCCTTCCTGCGGACAAAAAGATCGCAGGCTCCGCGGACAAGCCGATCGAGGACAAGCCGGCCGCCGTCCCTGCGGAGGAGAAGGCAGCCGAGCCGGTCGAAAAGGACGCTTCCTCAGAGGACAAGGACCCGGAGGCCAAGGCCCCGGAGGACGACAAGCCAGGCGATTCGGAGCCGAAGCGGTGACCGAGCTTCGCCGTTGCGGATGGGTGACCTCGGCTCCCGACTACCTGGCCTATCACGACGACGAATGGGGACGCCCGGTCCGCGGAGACGACCGGGTGTTCGAACGGCTCACCCTGGAGGCGTTCCAATCAGGTCTGTCCTGGTTGACTATCCTCCGCAAGCGGGAGAACTTCCGTAAGGCCTTCGACGGCTTCTCCATCGCGGCGGTCGCGGAGTACGGCGAAGCCGACGTGGAGCGCCTGCTGACCGACACCGGCATCGTGCGCAACCGAGCCAAGATCGAAGCAGCTGTGGCCAACGCCAGGGTGGCTCTTGAGGTGTCCGGCGGTCTGTCGGCGCTGGTGTGGGCGCACGCCGACCTCACCGCGCCGATGCCGAAGACCCTCGCCGACGTGCCCGCCGTCACCCCCGGATCCAAGGCGCTGGCCAAGGAGCTCAAGAGGCACGGGTTCAGGTTCGTCGGCCCCACCACGGCCTACGCCCTCATGCAGGCGATCGGCCTCGTCAACGACCACCTGGCCGACTGCTGGGTGCGGGAGACGGTCGACGGGCTCCGCCTGCCCACGTGAACGCCGGGGCGGTCGACGGGCTTCGCCTGGTCATGTGAACGCCCTGTGTGATGCGGCCGGGCGACCGCACCACATGCGGCGCTCCACGTTATGAATCCGCCCGCTGATACGTCAGGTAGAGCACACCGCTGCCGAAGATCTGCGAGTCGGTCAGGCGCAGCGGCACCTGTGAGCCTTCCTCGAAGAGCCGCTTGCCGGTGCCGACCACGATCGGGTGCACCAGCAGGTGCAGCTCGTCGAGCAGCCCCTCCCGCAGCAACGAGGCGACGAGTGTGCCGCTGCCGGTCGCGCTGATGTTCTGGCCGGGCTGCTCCTTGAGCCGGGTCAGCTCCTTGGCGACGTCGCCGCTGATCAGCGTCGAGTTCTGCCAGTCGAGCGAATTGAGGGTGTTGGACACGACGTATTTCTGGGTGCCGTTCATGTGGCCGGCGATCTCGTCGGTCGAGGTGGGCCAGTATGCCGCGAACTCCTCATATGTGTGACGTCCCAGGAGCATGGCGTCGCTGTCCTTCATCATGTTCTGGACGGCGTTGCCCATGTCATCGTCGAAGTAGGGGAAGTGCCACTGGTCAGGGGCCTCCACCACGCCGTCGAGCGAGATGAAGAGTCCACTCACGATCTTTCTCATCTGACTTTCTCCTTTTACCTCTCAAGCGGACAGACGGGCCAGCCATGCCCGCCATGCCTGCTCGGCTTCCTTGCGGTCCACGCTCTCGGCGAAGACATGGTGCGTGACGACCATCGGGCCGTCGAACCCCCGCACAAAGCGGTACAGCGCATCGTGCGTCCGGATCCCGATCGCATCCCGGTTGACGAAGTCCACGACGCCGTCGATCTCCGGCAGGCCGTCCGGCGCGACCCGCGTCCGGTCACCGACCGCCGGCTCGGCGGCCAGCCCAAGCGCCTCCGGCAGCCGCTCGAACACCGCCACGGCGTACGGCACAGCCGGAGCCGACACCGTGATCGGCGTGGCGGTGCGCCCGGCGAAGTGGGTGAGATACGCGACGAGCGTGGCGAAGTACATCGCGCCGCCTATGCGCATCGCCTCGAACTCGGCCTCCCAGTCGTCGCCGGGGAGGAACCCGTTGGTCACCAGCCGCAGCGTCGTGCCGGACCGCTCGCGCCCCTCGATGAAGAACTGGAAGGCGATGAACCGCCCGTCAGGACTCTCGTCACCGCGGAAGGCGAACCGCCGCAGCGGCTCCCACTCGGTGATCGTCGACTCCATGACGTAACCCCCCAGGTCTGTGCGGACGGCACCGCCCTCGCCCGGGTCCAGCTCGGTGCGTCCCATGAACCAGGAGTCATAGCCCGGTCCGGTGGCGATGGCCTCCCATACCTGCTCCGGGGTCGCGTCGACCTCGACCTCGTCGTATTGCTCCCACTCGCGACCCACGTTGGGCACCCCTTCGTCTCAGGCGCGTGGATCCGCACAACCGGGTGGACGGCGACTGTGATCCGATGCGGCGTCGAACATGCGGCCTAGCCTCTCACCGACAATTTCAGTTGTCAAGAAAATCGAAGTTGTCGGAGGCTTGGTGCGGATGACGTGCGCTTATGTCGTGGTGAGGGGGTTCTGCCCCCTCCTGTCTCCCGGTGTTCTCCTGTGTCCCCGAGCACCCGCTCGGCGGGTCGGTGAGGGTGTTCAGGGCGGTTGCCGGGTTCCGGACAGGAGGTCGCCATCCCCGGGCGCAGGCCTCCTGCCGTACCCGCTCGACGAGGGTGCGATACAGGTCCAGCGCCCCCTCGGCAGCACGTACCTGTGGGACTCCTGTGAAAGCTGGGGAATAGGTGGCGGTGCCGACTGTGTTGGACGTTCGAAACATCCGTGGGCGTGGTGGGGCCGGCCTGGCGGCTCCTGCGGACCCGGTCTTGCGTGGCTGTGCCCTACCCCGGAAAGGCGGGTTCCTCCGGCGTGATCCTGCCGCCGCGCTCGCGGGCTTTGGAGGGGCAATGTGAGGTCAAATCATCCTTATGAAAGGGTAAATTCTTTCCCCGCTCACCCTTGCTTCCCGTCGTGCTCGGGAAGGCGGCTCTTGGTCTCGTTCGCGCTCAATGACCCCCTCGCGGTGAGTCCGGGTCATGCGCCTCAGGCGAACTCCGGACACGTGCCGAACGCCTTTGCGAAGCGGGACGGGCCCGCGTGGGCATGCGCTCGCCTGGATGAGTTTGCGCTGATCAGAGCCGGGTTCCGGGTCGTTGACGCGGGACGGTCAAGTGCCGGGTCAGGGCCGGGGCGAGCGGGTCGTGTCCGCATTCCGGGAGGAGATCGTTACCCGGAAGTGGCTCCGAGGCGGGATAATAGGACATCACAGAAGACGTGAATGCGTCGGCCACCCGTTGGGGCGGTCGGGGATCGCAACCGCGGAGTCCAATGCAGGAAGGGATACACGCATGGCGGCGATGAAGCCACGGACCGGCGATGGTCCGCTGGAGGTCACCAAGGAAGGCCGAGGCATTGTCATGCGGGTCCCTCTGGAAGGTGGCGGCCGGCTCGTCGTCGAGTTGTCCGCCGACGAGGCTCGCGACCTCGGAGACGCGTTGAAGAACGTAGTGGGCTGACGGGGGACGTCCCCGCGAGGTCGGTCCTGCAAACGCAGGCTTCAGACGGCCCCGGACGCATGTCGCCGTAGGAGCGGCATTTGCGCCGGGGCCATCGCGTTGCCAGGGCAAGCCCACGGAACGATTCCGCTCCGACGTCGATCGTTCGTTAAAGGCGAAGTAGGTCCTTGACTGGGGGAACTGGCCAGAGTCAGCGCGGTACGCCAGACTCGCGAACCGGACGAATTGCGCTCATGCCGCGCCCCCCGGAATACGCAAGGAGAAGACGTGCCACTGGACACCTCGGTCACCGTACGCTCTCACGCGAGTGACGGCGCACAGTTGCTGGCCATACCCTTCGGCCGCGACCTGTTGCCCGACGCCCCCGACCTACCCGTGCCCGTGGCCGGGTTGCTGGCCTACCACGAGGCCAAAGGCGAGGCGGGAGAGATTGTCGAGGTGCCCGTGGTGCGCGGCGAGAGCGTGGGGCGCGTGTTGCTCTACGGGGTCGGCGACGCCGGGGCCGCCGCGTTGCGCCGCGCCGGGGCGGCGGTCGCGCGGGCGGCCAAGGGCCGTCCCTCCTTGAGCGTGGTGCTGCCCGACGGGGAGGTCGCGGCCTTCGTCGAAGGTGTCCTTCTCGCCAGTTACACGTTCACTATGGGGTCCGCGCCGTCCAAGGCCGTCGCCGCGGTCGAGTTCGCCGTGTCCGCGGGCGAGGCGCCCGCCGGGGAGGAGGCCAAGGTCTCCGGCTCGATCGAGTCTGCCGTGCGCAGGGGGGAGATCCTCGCCCGCGCCGTCGCCGTGGCCAGGGACCTCGCCAACACGCCAGGCTCCGTGAAAAGCCCCGTCTGGCTCGCCGAGCGCGCCGCCGAACAAGGGCTCCCCACCGTCGTCTGGGACGTGGAGAGGCTGCGTGACGAGGGCTTCGGCGGCATTCTCGCCGTGGGCGGGGGATCGGCATATGAGCCGCGGCTGATCCAGATGACCTACGAGCCCGACGACCACGACGGCACGGCGCTCCGGCACATCGTGCTCGTCGGCAAGGGCATCACCTTCGACAGTGGTGGCCTGTCACTCAAGCCCACAGACGCCATGAAGCTCCAGAAGACCGACATGGCGGGCGGCGGAGTCGTGATCGCGGTCATGGGCGCGCTGCGCGAGCTGGGCGTCAAGGCCAAGGTCACCGGCCTGGTCGCCGCCGCGGAGAACATGCCGTCCGGCAGCGCCATGCGGCCAGGCGACATCATCACCCACTACGGCGGACGCACCGTCGAGGTGCGCAACACCGACGCCGAAGGCCGCCTCGTCCTGGCCGACGCCCTCGCCTACGCCGACGCCGCCCTCGACCCCGACGTGGTGATCGACCTCGCCACTCTCACCGGCGCCGTGACCGTCGCCCTGGGCCGCGACGTCTGCGCCTACTTCTCCTCCGACGACACCCTCGCCGACGATCTCGCCGCCGCCGGCCGCACCGCCGGCGACCCCCTGTGGCTCATGCCGCTCGTCGAGGACTATCGGCCCGCGCTCAAATCCGACGTCGCCGACCTCGCCAACCTGGAGACCGCCAACACCTACGGCGCCCAGGTGGTGACCGCCGCCCTGTTCCTCCGCGAGTTCGTCGGTCAGCGCCCCTGGGCCCACCTCGACATCGCCGGCGTCGGCCGCAGCACCGTCGACGCGGGCCTTAACGCCAAGGGCGCGACCGGCTTCGGAGTGCGTCTCCTTCTCCAATGGCTGACCACCGACCCCTCCTGACCCCGCCGTCCGGGAGAAGGGCCTGAGACGACCCTGGGAGAAGCAAGCAGGGCCTGGCCACCGGGTGACCCCACCGGCCAGGCCTTCCGCTTTCCTGCGGCACTCGGGGCTCGACGGTCATGCTTTCCGATCGGCTGCTCTCCAGGCCACTGCCGTACCTGCGGATGTGGCGGGTTCCAGGGCCGACCTCGGTGACGCCGGTACGGCAAAGCCGATCTCGGCCCGGGAGCAAAGCTTTTCGGGGACCGGCCTGAGGCGCCGTGGCCCCGTTGGGGCGTCAAGGCACGGAAAGCGGCGCGCAAGGCACGGGAAATGGCGTTCACAGCCATGGGGTCTCGTGATGGGAGGCGTGCGCGGCGCTAGGCGTCGGTGCCGGGGAAAGTGTGTCCGCGGCCGGCCGCGGGCCGGCGGCTCGCGATCAGATTTCCGGCCAGATGTCCGGACGCCCACGGGGCTTCGCGATCAGGAACCCGGTCGCGAGGGTTCGCGATCGGGCGCCAGGAGCGGCGCCCGATCGGTGGGGGCCTCAGGTTCGGTGGGGGCCTCAGGCGAGTTTGATGGCCGCCAGGAGGCCGTCGCCGAGAGGGATGAGGAGTGGCCGGAGGCGCTCCTCGCTCTGCACGAGGCGGCCGACCTCGCGGAGGGCGACGGTGTCGGGGTCGCGCTGGGTGGGGTCGGGCACGCGGTGGCGCCAGAGGGCGTTGTCGAAGGCGACAATGCCCCCGACGCGCAGGAGGCGCACGGCCTCGGCCAGATAGTCGGCGTATTCCAGCTTGGCGCCGTCGCAGAAGACGAGGTCGTAGCTGCCGTCGGCGAGGCGGGGCAGCACGTCCAGGGCGCGGCCGGCGATGAGGCGGGTGCGGCCGCCGGAGAATCCTGCGGCGCCGAAGACCTGGCGGGCCATGCGCTGGTGCTCGGGCTCGACGTCGACGCTGGTGAGCTGGCCGTCGGGGCGCATGCCGCGCAGGAGCCAGAGGCCGGAGACACCGCAGCCGGTGCCGATCTCCACGACCGCCTTGGCGTTGATCGCGGTGGCGAGGAAGCAGAGTGCGGCTCCGCCGCCGGGCCGGATGGGCATCGCGCCGAGTTCCTCCCCTCGGGCGCGAGCGGTTATGAGGATCTCGTCCTCATGGTGAAAATCCTCGGCATAGGCCAGAGTGGCCTCCACCGGACTGGTCGGCGTCGCGGTCATCGGCCTCTCCTCCCACCCTTGTGCTGACCGGTCACTGGCTCGAAGCCTAGGGGAGTCAACCAGGATCGGGAACTCATGTCACCCCCGGTGCGTTGCACGGTTTAAGCGGCCTTTGCCGCCCCAGTGGGTAGTGAGTACGCACGGAGGGACGAAACCAGGCACTATGGCGGTAGCGGTGGTCCCGGAGAGAGGAGTGCTGGTGGACGAGCCCGACCACCAGGCGGATGCTCCCTTGTCTGAATGGACGCCTCCCAGTTGGGAGGATGTCGTTCGGACGCATTCGGCTCGTGTGTATCGGCTGGCCTATCGGCTGACCGGCAACGTGCACGACGCCGAAGACCTCACACAAGAGGTGTTTGTCCGGGTTTTCCGGTCGTTGTCGAACTACCAGCCCGGCACGTTCGAGGGTTGGCTGCACCGGATCACCACCAACCTTTTCCTCGACATGGCGCGGCGCAGGCAGCGCATCCGTTTCGAGGGACTCGCGGACGACGCGGCCGAGCGGCTGCGCGGGCGCGAGCCGTCTCCCGCCCAGGTCTATGACGACGCTCATCTTGAGGCCGATATTCAAGCGGCGCTCGATGCTCTGGCGCCTGAATTCCGAGCGGCTGTTGTGCTGTGTGACATCGAGGGCCTCTCCTACGAGGAGATCGCGGCCACGCTCGGTGTCAAGCTGGGCACGGTCCGCAGCCGGATCCACCGTGGCCGCGCGCAGCTCAGGGAGGCGCTGGACCACCGGGCACCCCGGAGCGAGCCACTCCCCCCGACCATGACACGTGGGGAGGAAGTGTAGATATGAGCCATCTTGGAGAGCGCGTTTCCGCGCTCGTCGACGGCGAACTGAACCACCACGAGCGCGAGCGCGCGCTCGCCCACCTGACTTTCTGCGCCGACTGCAGGTCGGAGGTCGAGGCCATGCGCGCCCTCAAGGGGCGGCTGCGCGCCTTGCCGGGGCCGTCGATGCCGACCGACCTGACCATGTCGCTTCTTCGTATGGGTGAGCCGGGTGGCCCATTGCCGCCCAGGATGCGTCCCTTTCCAGATGGGAGCTCCCAAGAGAAGTCCGCACCTGCCTTTGGCGGGGTTTCGCTACCGGGGCCCTATAGTTTCGCGCCCGTGGACAACCGGCCGCGGCGGGGCGTCGGGTTCGGACTGACCGGTCCGGGGCGTGGGCAGCGAAGCAGCACTAGACGCAAAGTGGGATATGTCGCGGCAGGTGTCGCTTCAGCGGCCGTCGCGATCGGCACGCTCTTCGTTGTCGGAGGTTCCGACCCGAAGCCCGTGGTCCCGCCGGTTGAGATGTTCAAGCAGCAGCACAACACCACGGTTCCCTACGGAACGCCTGCTTCTGCCGTTCCTCGGCCGTGAGCCGCCTGCCCACCGCCGCCGTCGCCTCGGCGGCGGTCCTGCTCCTGGTGCTCGCGGTGACGGGTGGTTCCGCCCACGCGGCCGCGCCCGACGACAATGAGACCGACGACAGCGGCCTGGCCCTGCTCCGCCAGGCCGCAGGCGCGGCACGCGCCGAGTCCTACTACGGCACGCAGTTCGTGACCTCGTGGAGCCCGCACGGGTCGGTCTCGTCGCTGATCGAGATCACGAGCACGCCGGGGCTCGGCATGACCGTCCGGCCGACGGTGACCGACCCCGAGGCCTCCGGCACCCTCGAACGCGTCGATCCGGCCTCTCCTGCGGGCGGCCTGGTCGCCCCGCAGGACGAGATGATCGACGTTATGGCCCGCAACTACCAGGTGGTGGCGGCGGGCGGCGGCCAGGTCTGCGGGCGGCCCAGCAGCGTCGTGCATGTGGTGCGCCCCGGCGGCGCCGACGCCGCGCGCTACTGGATCGACGATGCCAGCGGCGTCATCCTGCGCCGCGAGATCCTCGACGGCCGGGGGCGCCTGGCCAGCGCGAGCGCTTTCATCGACTTCCGGTCCACGGCCGCCGCGCCCAAGATCGCCGCGGCCACGGACACCTCCGTCTACGCGGCCCCCGACGTTCTCGCGCTCCAGGCGAAAGGCTGGACCTTCCCCAGCGTGCTCCCCGGCAGGCTTGAGCTCTTCTCCGCGTCCGAAGCCGAGGGCGGCTACCTCCGCCTCGGCTACTCCGACGGATTGTCGGTCATCTCGGTCTTCGTCCAGCCCGGCACCCTCGACGAGGAGGGACTGGGGGGCTGGCGCTCCGAACGCCGCGGTGGGCATACGATCTGGGTTCGAGACTCGGTCGAGCAGGAGTTGATCTGGGCGAGTGGAGGTCATGTCTACACCGTCTTCACCGACGCGCCGGCGGACATGGTCGACGCCGCGGTCGCCGCGCTGCCTCATGATCCCGAGCCCGGGGTGTGGGAGAGGCTCGGGCGCGGAGCCCAAGCCGTTTTCGCCTGGGTCAACCCCTTCGAGTAAGTCGGCCCCCTCGCCTCGGGGCGGGCTCTCGGCTTTACATCTCTCGTATGGCCAAGCCGAGAAAATAGCATCGCTCCGACAGGAGCTGCCGCGCGTGAGACAAGGGGTGATCTATACATGACCGACGACAGGCGTGCCCAAGAGCCCGAGCAGGGGCAGGGCCGCACTCCGTCGGCCCCCGAGGAGACGTCGCCTCCCGACGCGCGGCCGGATTTCCTGCCCGCCGACGAGACCTTCCAGACGCGCCCGCAGGAGGGCGCACAGCGGCCCGCCGACCCTTGGGAGACGACCACCGTCGAGGAGGCCGGCCCGCCCGCGCCCGCGCGTGACACGGCGGCGTTCGCCTCCCCTTCGGGACCTTACGGCCCGCCCGCCGGCGGCTATCCGCAGCCCTCGCCGCCGCCCGGCTCTCCGCCGCCTCCCGCGCAGGCATACGGCATGGGGCCCGGCTGGGCGCCGCCGCCTCCGCCCGCCGCCACCCCCATCGGGGCCCGGCCGCCGGAGCAGCCGCGGGGGCCGCGCACCGGATTCATCGTGGTGCTGACCCTCGTCGTCGCGCTCCTGTCCTCGATCGCCGGCAGCGTCGGCACCCACCTGCTGTCGCGTGGCAGCGGCGGCGCGAGCGGCTCCGACCCGGCCTACCGGCTCGACCCGCCCCCCTCGGGCGCCACCGGCCGCGCCCCCGACTCCGTCGCGGGCATCGCGGCCCGGGTGCTGCCGAGCGTGGTCTCCCTCCAGGTGAAGGGCGCCAGTGAGGCCGGCACCGGCTCCGGCCTGGTGATCAAGGGTGGTTATGTCCTGACCAACAACCACGTGGTCGCCTCCGCCCAGGGGGGCGGCGAGATTCAGGTGGTGTTCCACAACCGCAAGACGACGGGCGCCCGCATCGTCGGGTTCGACGCCGGCTCCGACCTCGCCGTGGTCAAGCCCGACGAGGTGTTCGGCGTGCCCGAGCTGACCCTAGGCAACTCCGACCAGGTCGTCGTCGGCGACCCCGTGATCGCAGTCGGCTCGCCCCTCGGCCTCACCGGCACCGTCACCCAGGGCATCGTCAGCTCCCTCAACCGCCCGGTCACCGCGGGCGAGGACTCCGGCTCCGCCGACCCCAGCTACATCAACGCCATCCAGACCGACGCCGCGATCAACCCCGGCAACTCGGGCGGGCCGCTCGTCAACGCCGGCGGGCAGGTGATCGGCGTCAACTCCGCCATCGCCACCCTCGGCCGCTCCGTCACCGGCCAGGGCGGCAGCATCGGCCTCGGCTTCGCCATCCCCGCCAACCACGCCCGCCGGGTCGCCGAAGAGCTGATCACCACGGGCGTCGCCAAGCGGTCCCGCATCGGCGTCGTGCTCGACCCCGAATACCGCGGCCAGGGCGTGCGCATCGACTCCGAGCCCCGCGCCGGCACCCAGCCGATCACCCCCGGCGGCCCCGCCGACAAGGCTGGCCTCAAGCCCGGCGACGTCATCCTTGAGATCAACAGCCTGACCCTGCAGAGCAGCGACGAACTCATCGCCCTGATCCGCAGCAAGGCCCCCGGCGAGAAGCTCACCGTCAAATACCGCCGCGCCGGCCAGGAAGGCAACACAACAATCACCGTAGAGGCAGGCACGGTCCCCACCCCCCGCCCCCGCCCCTCCTGAACAATCCCCACCCGACGGGCCCCGCCTTCCAACCCCCACGGTTGAAAGCCGGGGCCCAACACGTTGTACGGCAGGCGCCCGACCGGCCTCCCGGCGGCTCGGTGGCCTGCGGCTCACGGGTCTTGCGGTTCCGGGAGCCTGCAGCCTCCGCCAGGCGCATGCCCGCCCGCCTTGCGGGTCGGAGGGGACCGGTCTCGGGTTGTACGGCTTGCGCCCACTTGGCCTGTCGAAGGCTTCGGAGGCCCGCGGCCTCCGCCAGGAGCATGCCCGCCCGCCTCCCGGCCTGGCTCCTCCATCGAGCGCATGTCCGCCTGCCCTCTGGTCCGGCTCCGCCATCAGGCGCATCCCGCCGCCCCGTGGCCTGGGGGGGACCGGTTTGGGGCGTACAGCTTGCGCCCGGTGGGCGCACCGGCGTCCCAGGGCCTCCGCCAGGCCCATATCCGCCTGCCCTCTGGTCCGGCTTCGCCATCAGGCGCATCCCGCCGCTCTGCGGCCCGGAGGGGACCGGTCTCGGGGTTCGGGGACCTACGCCTCCGCCAAGCGCATCCCGTCCGGCGCCTGGCCCGGAGGGGACCGGTCTCGGGTTGTACAGCTTGCGTCCGGTGGGTGCACCCGGCGGTGCGGTAGGGGGCTCCGAGCTACCCAGCGACCGGTCCTGCAAGGTTTGTGTGGCACACGCTCGACTGGTCCTAGGCGACTGGGCGGAGGTGGCCAAGAGCGTCAGGCGGGCCGTTTCATCCCCGGTGGGCGCCGCCGGGTTTTACCTGGTTGGAGATCGGGAGTTCGGCGTGTGCCTGGGGTGACGAGGGGGGGTGGGAGGGGCTCCCGGTTGGACGGTGCTGCCTCAGGGGACCGTGCCGTACCGGGTGTTCGCGGCGGGCTGAGGGGCCGGGGTGGGGTGGCGGGTTTGCGTGGGTGCGTCTGTCCTGTTGGGGCGTTAGTCTGAATCCGATGGGGGGGCTGTGTGTCCTCAGGCCACCTCGGCGACTAGTGGCGGTAGGAGAACGCGGTGTTGAACCTCGGTTTGTTGGAGATCGGGGCGCTGGTGATCATCGCGCTCTTGGTCTTCGGGCCGGAGAAGCTGCCCGAGGCCGCCGCGCAGGCGGGGAAGGGTCTGCGCAAGCTGCGGCGTATGGCGATGTCGGCCAAGGACGACCTGCGGTCCGGCCTGGGGCCGGAGTTCGCGGATTTCGACCCTTCCGACCTCAACCCCAAGAACTTCGTGCGCAAGCACCTGCTGACCGACATTGAGGACGACTTCCGCACCACGTCCACGTCGACTCCTCCGTACGATCCGCCCTATACGCCGTCATATGCCCTCTCAGGCGCTGATGACCTCGACTATGGGCAAGTGCCTCCCTACGACCCTGAGGCCACCTGAGCGGCGCTCTGAGCCGCGCCACAAGCGTCAAAGCACGAAGCGCGAAGCACGAAGCAAGGCCCGAGCCGGACGGCTCGGGCCTTGCTTCATGACAGGGCTTGATAGGCGCGGCGGAGGGGATCAGCCCCGGCCGGTGGGGGCCAGGCCGAGCTGCATGCCCTTGAGGCTGCTGGACCGCCTGCTCAGCCCCTCGGCGATGCGGCGCAACTCGGCCGCCGCGGGAGCGTCGGGGTCGGTCAGCACGAGCGGTTTGCCCTCGTCGCCGCCTTCGCGCAGGCGCATGTCGATCGGCACCTGGCCGAGCAGCGGCACCCGGGTGCCTAGCGTGCGGGTCAGCGCGTCGGCGACCGTCTGGCCGCCGCCCTCGCCGAAGACCGAGATGCGCTCGTCGCAGTGGGGGCAGGGGAGCCAGGCCATGTTCTCGATCACGCCGGCGATCTGCTGGTGGGTCTGCGCCGCGATCGAGCCCGCCCGCTCCGCCACCTCGGCGGATGCCATCTGCGGCGTCGTCACGACCAGGATCTCCGCCGTCGGCATGCGCTGCGCCACGGAGATCGCGATGTCGCCGGTGCCCGGCGGCAGGTCCATCAGCAGGATGTCCAGATCGCCCCAGTAGACGTCAGCGAGGAACTGGTGCAGCGCACGGTCCAGCATCGGGCCACGCCACACCACGGCGCTGTTGCCCTCCGGCTTGAACATGCCCACCGAGATGACCTTGATGTCGTGCGCCACCGGCGGCATGATCATGTCTTCGACCTTGGTCGGCCGCTCCGACACGCCGAGCATGCGGGGCACCGAGTGGCCGTAGATGTCGGCGTCGACCACACCGACCTTGAGGCCGTCGGCGGCCATCGCCGCGGCCAGGTTGACCGTGACCGACGACTTGCCGACGCCGCCCTTGCCGCTCGCCACCGCGAACACGCGGGTCAGCGAGCCGGGCTTGGCGAACGGGATCTCCTTCTCGGGGCCGCGGTTGCCACGCAGCTTCGTCTGGAGGGTCTTGCGTTGCTCGGTGCTCATGACGTCGAGCTCGACCTGCACGCCCGCCACACCGCCGACTCTGGTGACGGCTTCGGTGACGTCGCGGGTGATCCTGTCACGCATCGGACAGCCGGCGACCGTGAGGTAGATCCCTACACGCACCAACCCGTCGGGGGTGATGTCAACGCTCTTGACCATGTCAAGCTCAGTGATCGGCCGACGGATCTCGGGGTCATTGACCGTTGCGAGCGCGGCTGTCACCTGTTCCGGGGAAGGTGCCATGAGTCCATGGTATGAACCCAGAGGAGGTATGCCGAATCCGCATCCGGTCCATGCTCTCGGAAACCGTACGGCGGAAGCCGTCCCCGTGGCCTGTGCCCCCGCATCGGCCCCCAGGTGGCGGGGCGGGAACCGATACGGTACGGCTTGTTACAGATTGTCGGCGTAGACGTAAAGATCCCAGCCGAACTCGTCAAAGTACGGACTTGCCCAGCGTGTCGCGTCCCGGCCGATCGAGGTGCCGTTGATGTAGCCGGTGCCCCTGCCGCTGTTGAACTCGGTCACCCCAGAGCCACCGTTCAAGCCCGCCGTGAGCCGGCAGTTGACGACGATCCGGTCGTCGTTGAAGACCGAGGTGCGGCCTCGGCAGGAATGCCGGCGATTGCCGGGGTAAGGGCTCAGGGCGGGATATCCGATTACGGTTATGTCCTGAGCCGGAGGCCGCCCGGTCCGGAATCCGTTACCGCCCACGACGTCGACCAGTCGACGTCCTGCCGCATTGTTGTCGGTCTTGGCGAAGCCAACATTCCGCAGCGGATCGGAGTTGTCCACAGCGCGTCGGGCGTCACGGGGTGCGGTCTTCGCGTTCCTCGGTGAGGCGTTGGAGTTCGGAGCGGATGAAGTCGCGGGTGGCGACCTCGCTCAGGGCCAGGCGGAGGCCGGCGATCTCCCGGGTGAGGTATTCGATCTCGGCCCGGTTGCGGTCGGCCGCCGTGCGGTCCTGTTCGTAGGTAACGCGGTCGCGGTCGGCCTGGCGGTTCTGGGCCAGGAGGATCAGGGGGGCCGCGTAGGAGGCCTGGAGGGACAGGACCAGGGTCAGGAAGATGAACGGATACGGGTCGAAGCGCAGGAGCTCGGGGGCGAGGCTGTTCCACACGACCCACAGGAAGATCATCCCGGTCATATAGACGAGGAACCGCGCCGTGCCGAGGAAGCGTGCGATGCGTTCGGAGAGCTGGCCGAAGGCTTCGGGGTCGTAGTGGGGGCCGACGAGGGTGCGGCGGGCGGCGCGGGGTTGGTCGAGACGTTCAGCCACGGTGGATGCCTCCGCCGCGTTCGCGCCAGTCGGCGGGGAGCAGGTGGTCGAGCACGTCGTCGACGGTGACGGCGCCGAGGAGGCGGCCGAGTTCGTCGACCACGGGGACGGCCATGAGGTTGTAGTTCGCGAGCGCGACGGCGACTTCGGAGAGGACGAACTCCGGGCGGATGGGGTCGACGGATTCGTCGAGGACGCGCCCGAGAAGTGTGGAGGGAGGGTCGCGCAGGAGGCGCTGGAAGTGGGCGACGCCGAGGTAGGTGCCGCTGGGGGTCTCGGTGGGCGGCCTGGTGACGTAGACCTGGGCGGCGATGGAGGGGGTGAGGTCGCGCTGGCGGATGTGGGCGAGGGCGTCGGCGACGGTGGCGGTGGGCGGGAAGATGACGGGTTCGCTGGTCATCATGCCGCCCGCGGTGTTCTCGTCGTAGGTGAGGAGGCGGCGCAGGGGGGCGGCCTCGCTGGGCTCCATCAGGGCCAGGAGGGCTTCGGCCTGGTGACCGGGGAGGTCCTGGAGGAGGTCGGCGGCGTCGTCGGGGTCCATGGCCTCGAGGACGTCCGCGGCGCGTTCGGGGGAGAGCCGGCCGACGATGTCGATCTGGTCGCGCTCCGGCATCTCCTCGAGGACGTCGGCGAGGCGCTCGTCGTCGAGGGCGAGAGCGACCTCGGAGCGGCGTTTGTCGGGCAGGGAGTGCAGGGCGCTGGCGAGGTCGGCGGCGCGCAGGGACTCGAAGGCGGCGATGAGGGCGGCGGCGTCCTGGTCGGCCTGGATTACGCCGAAGCCGGCGACCTCGTGCCAGTCGAGCACGCGTGTCTCGCCGCGGCGCCGGAAGCCGCGCCCGGCCTTGATCACGGCGACCTTGGTGAGTTGCCAGTCGGACGGGCGGACCTGCTCCATGGCCAGGTCGTGCACTCTCATCCGCTTGCCCCCTGTTTCTCCGGACACCTCGACCTCCAGGTCGAGCATTTCCCCGATCACGAGTGTCTCGGTGGCGCGTAGCTCGAACCTTCGCATGTTGATCGCGCCGCTGAAGATGAGTGAACCGGCTTCGATGCTCCGTACCCGGGTGATCGGAAGGAACACCCTTCTGCGAGGTTGCACCTCGACGACGAAGCCGTGAACAGGTGGGGGCACCCTGCCGCGCAGGGCGACGACGACGTCGCGGACACGCCCGATCTGGTCTCCGGCCGGGTCGAAGACCGGAGTCCCGGGCAACCGAGCTACGAAGATCCTCACATTCGCAGGGTAATCGGACAGCCGCTCCAGGCCACCCCCTGGCCCCCGATCTCACCGGCTGATACCGCATTGCTGGCATTCGACCACCTGTGACAGCATCAAAGCTGATAAATGCTCATTACGGGAGACGTGGGTTGATGCTTGGTGTCGCCGGCCGGAGGGGCGGGCTCGCCGTCGCCCTCGTGTCCGTGGTCTGCTTCTCGTTGTCCGGCCCGACGGCGAAGTTCCTCGGCGCGGCGGGCTTCGCCCCGCTGGAAGCCGTGTGGATGCGCATGGCGGCGGCCGGGCTGATCCTCATGGCGGCCCTGGCGGTCTTCCGGCCGCGCGCACTCCGCATACCCCGCAAGAGCCTCCCGCATTTCGCCCTCTACGCCGCCGTGGCGGTGGCCGGCATGCAGGCGCTCTTCTTCCTCGCCCTCACCCGGCTTCCGGTCGGGGTGACACTCCTGATCGAGTACACCTCGCCGGTGGCCGTCGTGTTCTGGGTGCGTTTCGTGAGGAAGGTACGGCTACCGCTCGCCGCGTTCGCCGGGGCCCTCATCGCCGTGGCAGGGCTCGCGATCGTGGTGGAGGTGTGGGCCGGGCTGAAGATCGACGCCCTGGGATTGTTGCTCGCGCTGGGGGCCGCCGCCTGCTGCGCCGGATATTTCCTGCTCAGCGATAGCTTCGCGGATGAGATCGACCCCTTCGGCCTCGTCGCCTGGGGCCTGATCGGGGCGGCGACGGTCCTGATCCCGATCTCCCAGCCGTGGAACATCCCCTGGGAGCGGCTCGGCGGCACCGCCACCGTGGGCACCACGACCCTGCCGGCGCTCGTCCCCTTCGCGGCGCTGGTGCTCGGCGCGACCGTCATCGCCTACCTGACCAGCATCGTCGCCCTCCGCCGCCTCTCGGCCGCGGTCGGCTCCACGGTCGCCTCCCTCGAGGTGATCGCGGGCTCCCTCGCCGCCTTCGTCCTCCTCGGCGAGGCCCTCGGCCTCCACCAGATCCTCGGCGGTCTCATCGTCCTGGCCGGCGCCCTCATCGCCCAGACCGCCGTCGTACGGCCGAGCCCGGTGACGGCGCCCCCCGTGCCGGAGATGGCCGGCGCCCCCACCTGAGAAGGCCCCGCCCCGCTGGAGACGGCCGTGCCTTCACCTGAGAGCGCCCCGCCGTGCCGGACCACGCCCCTGAACGACACCTCCTGAAAGCACGCCATAGTTTTCGGCAATGGGCTCCGTCTCAACGGGGGAGACACGAGGAGCCCATTTGTGAGACCCGACGACGAGACCGCGTTCACGGAGTTCGTGGTGGCGCGGTCCGACAGCCTCTTAAGGCTGGCCTACGTGCTGACCGGTGATCAGCACGAGGCCGAGGACCTGCTGCAGACGGCGCTGGCCAAGACGGCCACCCGCTGGAGAGGAATCCGCGGCAACCCCGAGGCGTCGCGGCGCGCGCCCGGCCCGCCGACCCGCTGGTGCTGGCCAGAGGGGCGATCCGCCGAGGGAGAACACGCCGCCGTGCGACATGGCTGGCCGCCGTGCTGCCGCCGCGTCAGTGGCGGTCGCGGTGCCGGTCGGCTTGTCGGAGGCGCCAACCGACGCCGTGACCACGCGGGACCCGCTCTCCACGATCGTGCTGCCGGACAACACACCCGAACAGGAGGCGTTCATCAAGGAGTGCATGCCGCGTGGCGGGCCGGAACACAGCATGGAGTCCAAATGGGTGCGAGAGCACGGCAAGCGGGAGGACTTCCGGGAACTGGTCAGCATCGGTGAAGGACACCTCAAACTGGCGCTGGCGGGCAGCGTGAAGGGGTTCGTCTTCTGCTCGGGGTGGGATCCCAGGCAGCGTGAGCGGCCGACGTTCTCCGTGTGGGGGGCACAGCCGGAGGGCCGGGCCGAGACCTGAACGGTCCGGCGACGCGCTAAGAGGCGGGCGTCAGCCGTACCACCGTGACGGTCGCCGCCCAGCGATCGGTCAGGGTGGCGGCGTCTGGGGCGTTGAGGCGGTCCTTGGCGAGGGCGGCGACGGCCTCGGGGGCCGTGGCCTGGTCGACCACCTCGACGGCGGCGTCGAACTCGGTGAGCGCCGAGCCGTTGTCCTTGCTGCGCAGGGTCACCCGCACCCTGGCCGCCTCGGCGAGGCCGGGCAGGGGCTGCTCGGCGCCGCCGCACACGACGTAGATCGCGCCGTCGTGCCACGTGTGCCAGGCGAGCCTGGGCCGGGTGGAGCCCGGCAGGGAGATCCACAGGACGCTCGACTTCTTGGCGCCCTCTTCGATCACGATCACAAGACAAATGTACGGCTCGCGCCACGGGGGCACGAGCCGTACATCGGCCGGCGTCAGCGCCGGCCGGCGAGCTTCCACGCGAGGGGGAGCACTCCCGCGGCGACAAGGATCTTGAGGGTGTCGGCCAGGAGGAAGGGCACCATGCCGTCCGCGATGGCGCCGCCGAGGTCGGATCCGGTGGCGACCATCAGCCACGGCACACCCGCGGCGTAGATGAGCAGGGTGCCGAGCGCCATCGTGGCGATGGTGCGCAGCGGGGTGCGGTCGCCTCCGCGCTGGGAAAGCGCTCCCACGACGCTGGCGGCCAGGATGAAGCCGACGACGTATCCGAGGGTGGCGTTGCCGCCCTCGGGGGCGAGCCACGGCACGCCGAGCTGGCCGAGGACGAGGTAGAGCGACATGCCGAGGAAGGCCCGGGGGAAACCGAGGGCGGCGCCGGCGAACAGGGCGGCGAAGGTCTGGAGTGTGACCGGGACGGGGGTTCCCGGGATGAGGAAGCTGACCTGCGCGGCCGCGCCGGTGAGGAGGGCGGCGCCGACGACGAGGATCGCGTCGCGGACGCGGCTCCCGGGCAGGAGGTCGGACAGTACGGCGGTTTTGCCGACTGCGGAGATGTTGGCCATGGTGTTCTCCATTCGTACTTCGTGTCCATTCTCCGGATGGGGTCGAGACGAGTCGTAAGAGGTCGACGCCAACAACGGAGGCCTTGCTTTGTGGGGGATCCCCATAGAGGCCGAGCCGGTAGGGGGCCAGTAGCGTGGGGGCATGCGTTCCCGACGGTCGTGTCTCGCGGTGCCCGGCAGCAATCCCCGTTTCCTCGCCAAGGCCCAGGGCCTGGCCGCCGACGAGGTCTTTCTGGATCTTGAGGACTCGGTTGCCCCCCTCGCCAAGGAGGACGCGCGCAAGAACGTCGTGGCAGCCCTGCGCGAGGGCGACTGGTCGGGCAAGACTGTGGTGGTGCGGGTCAACGACGTGACCACGCCGTGGGCCTACCGCGATGTGATCGAGGTCGTGGAGGGCGCGGGCGACCGGCTGCACTGCGTCATGCTGCCCAAGGTGCAGGACCCCTCCGCGGTGACGTGGCTCGACACTCTGCTCACGCAGATCGAGCGGGCCGTGGGCCTGCCGGTGGGCCGCATCGGGATCGAGGCGCAGATCGAGAACGCCAAGGGCCTGGTGCGCATCGACGACATCGCGGCCTCGTCGCCGCGCTTGGAGACGCTGGTGTTCGGCCCGGCCGACTTCATGGCGTCGATCAACATGCGCACGCTGGTCGTGGGGGAGCAGCCGCCCGGATACACCGAGGGCGACGCCTATCACTACATCCTGATGCGCATTCTCATGGCCGCCCGCAGTCACGACCTGCAGGCCGTCGACGGACCTTACCTCCAGATCCACGACGTCGACGGCTTCAGGCGGGTGGCGGGCCGGGCGGCGGCGCTGGGGTTCGACGGCAAGTGGGTGCTGCATCCGGGGCAGATCGAGGCCGCCAACGAGGTGTTCTCCCCGTCGCAGGAGGACTACGATCACGCCGAGCTGGTGCTCGACGCTTACGACTACTACACGACGATCGAACGGCGAGGCGCCGTCATGCTGGGCGACGAGATGATCGACGAGGCGTCGCGCAAGATGGCTCTCGTCGTCGCCGCCAAGGGGCGGGCCGCGGGGCTCGCCAGGACCGGTTCCTTTACGCCGCCCACCGCCTGACCTGCGGGTACGGCATGAGCATGAGGGGCAAAGCTGGACAATAGGGGCATGGACGGGTCGAATCAGCACTGGCAGCCCCCCGGGACGGACCCCGCCCAGCCGCCGCAGGCGCACGGGCAGAGTCCCGCACAAGGGCACTATGTGTACGGCGGGCCACACGGGCCCGTGCCGTACCCGAACTATCCGCCCGCGACGCGCGGTCCGTGGGCTCTGGCGCCGGCCTCGGGCACGCGGTTCGATCACATGGCGCGAAACGCCGTGAACACCTGGTGGCGGCCGCTGGTGGGCTCGCTGCTCGTGGCGGTCGGGTTCCTGGCCGTCGGGGTGTCGGTGATCATGGTGGGCAGCGTGGTGGCCGTGATAGCCGGGGTGCCGGTGGCCGCGACCTCCGGCCGGCTCTTCGGGGACCCCCTGTTCGAGCTCACCGTGAGCCTGCTCTCGCTGGCGCTGGTGCTCCCCGTGGTCTATCTGGTGGCGTGGGCCGTGCAGCGCCGGCCACCGGGCACATTGTCGTCGGTGGCCGGCCGGGTGCGCTGGCGCTGGCTGGGCATCTGCGTGCTGATCGCGGTGGTGGCCCAGGTCCTGGGGCAGGTGGCGTCGGTGGCCGCGCTCGCCCTGTCCGGGCACAGCACATCGGGCGTTTTCGGCTGGGTGGGATGGGAGAGCTTCCTGCCGGCCATCCTCGTGGTGCTGCTGATCGTGCCGTTCCAGGCCGCCGCCGAGGAATACGCGTTGCGCGGGTGGCTGATTCAGGCCTTCGGGGCGGTGTTGCGCACCCCGTGGCCGGGCATCCTGGTGGGGGCGGTCATTTTCGCCTCGCTGCACGGCTACACCGACTGGGGTGTGGTGGACGTGCTGCTGTTCGGTGCGCTGATGGGGTGGCTCGCGGTCCGCACGGGTGGCCTGGAGGCTCCAATCGCGTTGCACGTGGTGAACAATGTGATGGCCTTCGGGGTGAGTGCGGCGGCCGGCACGCTGGAGAACGCCCTGATCCAGGGTTCTGTGCCCTGGCAGTACTTTGTCGGGACATTTGTGCAGCTCAGTGTGTTTGCACTGCTCGTCTGCCGGTTCGCGGTCCGTAGGGGCGTTCCCACGCTTTCTGGGTAAATACAGCAAATCTCCCTAGAGAGGTCTCGCCAATATCCGCTCGGGCATGCTGCTCTGGATGCAGGACAGTTACGCCCCCTCGTTACGTTCCCGGTGCCGACACCCCGCTTTGAGTACTGTCCCCCAGGGGAGAGGAGATGTGATCGTTTCCAGCACTTGGGGTACTCGTGAGCCGATTTCATGCCATCTCGCTAGCCGTCGACGGACGGCCTAGGGTGGGAGGAATCCTTGTCTGGCCTACGGCAGTGAGCATGAAAGATGCTGAATGCCACCGGTTATCTGACATGCCGGGAAAAATTGCACAAATAACACGGCTTGGGGCTGACTCCCCCGAGCCGGGCAAGCTCCCGATGAGGAGGTGCTGAGCGTGGCCTCGGGCTCCCACGACCCGCGCTCACGATGGAGCCCGCCGCACGGCGGCGGCACAGACCGCGCGACACCGCACGGCACATCACCGTCATCCCGGGAGGAACGACCACCTCCGACACTCCAGCACGCCCCCCCAGGACCCGCAGCGGGCGAAGCCGCCAGAGGTGTTCCGCTCGCGTCCCCGTGGGGCATGCCCCCGTTCGCGGCGCCGCACCACGACGACGGCGCGCCCCACAGGGAGGACCCCCTGACGGATTCGCCGAGCCCCCGCCGCAGGCCGTACGACTCGCCCGCCACGGGCGGCAGGACCCCCACCGGCGACGGGGCCGGCACCGAGGAGTCCGCGCCCGGCGGTCCGCCGGGGCGGGTCCGCAACCGGCCGGACAAGCTGGTGGCCTCCGGCCCGCCGCGCAAGCCGTACTCCATGCCCATGTCGCCCCGGCGCTCACGCGACATCTCCCCGGCGCCCGAACCCCCAAAGACCACTGAACCCCCTGAAGACCCCGTGCACCGCGTGGGCGGACCGCCGACCGGGCGTCCGACCCGGCCCGACCTGCTCGCCCCGAACGCGCCGCCGGACGGCCAGGGGCCGGGCTCTCACCGGGCCGTGCCCCCGTCCGCGTTACGCCGCTCGACGCCCACCCGCAGGCGCCGGCGCGGCTTCACGCCGCTCTCGCCGATCGTGCTGGTCGCCGTCGCGATCGTGCTGGCCGGCGTCGGTGTGATCGTCTGGCAGGGCGTAGGGCCCTTCGCCACAGGGTTGCGGCTGGCCGCCGGCGAGGGGCGGCCGGGCGACGGGCTCTTCGCGGTGCCCTCCGGCGGGGGCGGCTCCAACCAGGTGCTCAACGCCGTCACCTCCGACGGCGCCACGATCGTGGCCGTGGGCAGCGACACCACGAGCCCCGTGCCGAGGCCCCTGTTCCTGACCTCCGACGACAACGGCGCCACCTGGCGGCTCGGCAAGGTGAAAGGTCCGGCGGGCACGGCGACCACGGTCGGCCGGGTCGTCGGCGGCGACGGCAAATGGCTGGCCGTCAGCAGCGAGAGCCCCACCGACTCGGCCCCCGCGGCACGCGGGTTCTGGAGCAGCGACGACGGCAGGGAGTGGGTCGCCGCCGACTCCCGCGGACTCTCCGTCTTCCAGCCCGTCGACCAGGTCACCGACATCGCGAGGACCGAGGCGGGCTTCGTCGCGGTGGGCGGCACCCCGCACGGCGGCGGGATGGCCCCCGTGGCCTGGGTGTCCGCCGACGGGCGCGAATGGGACCGGATCGACAGCAAGAAGATCGGCGGCCCCGACAAGGTCCAGACCATCAAGGCCGTGGTGGCCAGAGGCAAGTCGGTGGTCGCCCTCGCCGAGCCCGGCCAGGGCGACTCGGCGTCAATCATCCTGCGCTCCTCCGACGGCGGGCGCACCTGGAAGCGCACCGGCGCCTCCCTGGCGGACGTCGCCCCGAGGCCGGGGGCGCTGGCCGCGCTCCGCGACGCCTTCGTGCTGGTGCCGATCAGGCAGCGCACCGACGACGGCGACGTGCGCGTCTACTGCTCGCCCTCCGGGGCCGAGTGGCGATCGTGCGGCTCCATCAAGGGCTTCTCCCGCGACGGCGGCGGCGTCAACCGGCTGACCTCCTTCGGGTCGGGCGTGGCGGCCATCGCCGAGAAGAGCTGGGAGCGATATGTCATCCACACCAGCACGAACGGCAAGAGCTGGTCCAAACACACCGACCTCGGAAAGTTGCCCAAGGCGACCCTGCGCGACCTGACCATCTCGGGCGGCGGAACCCTCGTGGTCGGCGGCGACCGAGCCGGCGAAAAGGACAACCAGCTCGTCCTGATGACGGCGGCCAAGGGCGGCCCCGTGGCCTCTGTGCCCCTCAAGGAGATCTCCGGGCTCACCCGCGTCGCCCGCGAGATCAACCGGGTGGCCGTCGGCGAGGGCCGCTACGTCACGGTCGGTTCGGCGGCGGGGGAGGCCGGCATCTGGACCGGCACCGGCGGGGACGACTGGGCGGCTGCGGGACCCGCGCAGATCCTGTCCGGCCCCGGCAAGCAGACCCTGACCGACGTCGCCTACGGCCCGCAGGGCTGGCTTGCCGTCGGCAGCACCATGAGCGGCGCCGCCTACACCCGCGTGCTGGCCGTCAGCTCGGCCGACGGCAGGACCTGGCGCGGCATCCCCGCAGAGGGGCCGCTCGCCGCCAAGCCCGACCTCCCCTACCTCGCCGCGCACGCCGTGGCCGCAGGGGAGACGGGCTACGTGCTCGCCGGGGAGGAGGGAGGGCTCGGGGGCCGCAAGTCGGCGGCCCTGTGGTTCACCTCCGACCTGCGGCAGTTCACCCGTGCGGGCAAGCTCCCCGCGGGCGGCACGAACATCCGCATCCACGACGTCGCCGCCACCTCCGAGGGCTTCGTCGCGGTCGGCGGGGCGGGCGGCAACGCCCATGAGGACAGCGTGGTCTGGCTCTCCGCAGGCGGCACCGAGTGGACCCAGCGCAAGGGGGTGCTGCCGCCCGAGGCGTCCTCGGCCGGTCTGCGCCACGTCGCGGTGCGCGACGGCCGGATCGTCGCGATCGGCACCGCCCAGGTGCAGGGGGTGCGGCGCACCTTCTCGGCCGCCTCCGGCGACAACGGCTCCACGTGGGAATATGCGTGGATCCCGGCCGACGAGGCCTCCGCCGTACAGGACGTCGCCGGCGCGCCCGACGGGTTCGTCGCCGTCGGGTGGCACGGCGCGGCGGGAGACGGCGACAGTGCCGCGTGGATCTCCGAGGACGGCCTCGCCTGGCAGCGGCAGATGCCGGAAGGCGACGGCCTCGCCGGGGCGGGCACACAATATCTCGGCGCGGTCGTGGAGTCGGAGGGCGAGGTGATCGCACTCGGCCGGTCGACGACCTACAGCGCCGATCACTTGTTGGTCTGGCGCACCTCGTTCGACGGCTGATCAAGGATCCCCCACTCGGTGAGGGCGTCGGCCAGGCCGGGGCTCAGCGGCAGCCGTACGGCTTGCGCCCGCGTGAACCACCTCGCGTCGGCGGCGTCGTCACCGGGTGTGGGGGAGGAGCCGTCCGCGGCGACGGCGAGGTAGTCGCGGATCACGTAGACCACCCCGCCGGGACCGGGGCGCTCCACCGTGCCCGCGAGTTCGCCGACCGCCACCCGCAGGCCGGTCTCCTCGAAGATCTCCCGGCGCACGGCCTCGGCGTCGCTCTCGCCCGCCTCGACCCGGCCGCCCGGCAACGACCAGAGGCCCGCGGACGGAGGCCGGCCGCGCTTGATCAGAAGGAGGCGTCCGAATCGGTCGCTGATGATGGCCCCGACGCAATTTACCCGCACATGGCTAATATTACGGCTGGATAACGGCAGTGGTCTTGACGTATGGGATTTGGCGACGCAGCGTAGGTAGGCGTGAGATCCGTGCCCATCTGCCCGCGATGTTTCGGACCGCTTCAAGCTCCTAACTCATGGTCGAGCGCGTGGCGATGTGCCGAACACGGCGACGTCCTCCCCCTCCAGCCCCCCCTCAGGCCCACCCCCGAGGCGCTCCAGCACTTGCGGGAGCGCTCCGAGGTGCCGCTGTGGTTGCCCTGGCCACTTCCGGCCGACTGGATGATCTCCGGCTTCGCCGAGGTGGCGAACGAGCAGGGTGCCGCCCGCGCCTCCGTCGTGGCCCTCAGCGGCCCGTCGGTGACCTACGGGCCCGGGGACCTGCTCGTCGTGGCCGAGGAACCCGGAGTGGGGCTCGGAGCCGCCTACGCGGGCCTCTCAGGGCCCGATCCGGGGCCTGGCTTCGGTCAGGGCACAACCCACGCCAAAGTCCACGCGATGGGGCATCCAGTCGCCCTGTGGTGGGTGGAATCCGCGGCCGACCGCGCCGTCTACGCGGGAGAGGCCCTCGGCAACTGGCTCTGGATGGTCGCCTGGCCCGCCGACGCCGGCTGCCTCATCGCCCTCGGCCAGCTCTCCCTCCTCGACCTCCGCGACAACGGACACGAGTTCGACCTGCCCTTCGGTGCCCTCACAACCCGCCTGGAAACCGACGGCACGTGAGGTGTACGGCACGGGCCGGGAAAGGCTCAGTTCATCCGGGGCGCGGCAGCGGTAATGTCTAGTGGCGTGACAGCGCGTATCGAGCGAGTGGTGACCGAGGGTGTGGTCGACGTCGACGGCGTCGAGCACAAGGTCGAAAACAACACGTGGATCGTCGGCGACGACAACGAGGTCATCGTCATCGACGCCCCCAGGGACGCCGAGGAGATCCTGGAAAAGATCGGCGAGCGTGAGGCGCTCGCCGTCATCTGCACTCACGGCCTGCCCGACCACGTGGGAGCGGCGATCGAGGTGGCCGCGCGCGACGAGGCCGTGATCGCCTTGCATCCCAAGGACAAGCGCCTGTGGCGCGAGACCTGGTCGGAGACCTGGCCCGACATCGACATGGACGACGAGGGACTGTTCGGCGTCGCCGGCGTCGAGCTTGAGGTCCTCGCCACCCCCGGCGTGACCGCCGGCGGCGTGTCGCTCTATAGCGAGGCGCTGGGCGTGGTCTTCACCGGCAAGACGCTGCAGGCCGACGGCCCCGGCCGCCTCGGCGGCGAATATCCCGCCCTGGCCGACCAGCTCACCGCCATCGGGGCCCGGTTGTTCACCTTGCCCCACGCCACGCGGGTGTTGCCGACCCACGGCGAGGAGACCACGATCGGCGACCTTGAGCGCCACTTCGACGACTGGATCGGCGGCTCCCTGACCCGCGTGGCCGAGGACAAGCCGGAGGGCCCCCTGACCGACGGCACCCGGGCGGCGGGCATCAAACTCAACATCAACGACGACTGACGGCGCTCTTCCGCCGGCGATGAACGTCCCCCAGGCGAGGACCGGTCCGGGGGACGCTCAATCGTGTCGTGCTCAATGCTCAGAGGGTCTCGATGCTCAGAGGGTGCGGTAGCGGCTCTCCGCAGCGTTCCAGAAGCGGGTGAGGGCCGCCGCCGTCGTCTCCGGCGCCTCGACGGCGGGGGAGTGCATGGCACCCGGCACCACGATGCATTCGGCGTTGAGGCGGCCCGCCATGTCCGCCTGGATGTGGGGCGGCCAGCCGTCGTCCCCCTCACCGTAGATCACCAGTGTGGGCACGGCGATCTCGGCCAGCTCGTCGGTGCGGTCGCGGGCGGTGAGCACCTCTTCCGCCATGACCGTCAACCCGGTCACGGAGTTGGACATCAGCCGTTTGCGGAGAAAGCAGACGATCTCCTCGGGCACCCCCGCCGCCACCGCGTCGGCCTCCAGCCGGCTGGACCAGATGTGCTCCACTCCCAGCGGCAGCTCATTGATGATCGTGCGCCCGGTCTCCTGACGCCTGCCCACGATCGCCGCCGGCCCGGCGTCCATGAGCGTGAACGACGCGAACTTCGTGCGCCCGTCGATCACCGCCTCGCGGCTGACGAGCCCTCCGAAGGAGTGGCCCACGAGATGCACCGGTCCACCCTCGCCGAGCACGGCGGCCAGCTCGTCGACGTCGTCGCCGAGGGCCGCGCAGGTGTAGGCCCCGGGGTCGTCGGGGCCGGGCGTCTCAAACTGTCCTCGCATGTCGATCGCGATGATGCGGCGCCCGGACAGGGCCAGGGACTGCATGATCGCGATGAAGTCTTCCTTGCTGCCGGTCAACCCCGGGACCAGTAGCGCGGGCCATCGCTCGGGAATGCCGGACACCGGAAGCGCCTCAAGGGCGGCGAACTTTCCCACCGAAGTCTCGACCTGCGTTTGGCAGACTCCGTCTGGCAGGGTAAGGAAGCGTGGCGTGCTCACGTAGGACCACAATACCTAGCGCTTGCCCCGAAGACACCGCCAAAAGTCACACATTGGTGTCGCTCCGTACACCTCTCGTGACACAGCCTTCATGCCGGCCCCCGTCCGCCGCGGATTACGTGTTGTCCCGGCGCTCAACGGCGCAGGCCGGCGCATAAGCCTGGCGCTCGCCGGGCTTCGGCGTATACCGGCGTGACACAGACGTGCGGGCCCCGCCGCGGTAGGCGGCGGGGCCGTGGGGTGGGTCAGCTGCGGCGGGGCCGCCGCGGGTGCTGCGGGGGGCGGCGGCGCTGGGCGGCGCGCTCCGTGGCAGCGGAAGGGGCGATCTCGTCGTCGTCGGTCGCGAGGTCCGGCGACTGGAAGATCACCATGAACGGCGAAGCCGGAACGATGCGTTCGGCCTCCGGTCTGGGCTCGGCGTGCTCCACCTCGGGCAGCTGCGGCTGGAACGTAGCGGCCTCCGGCAGAGCCGTGGACACGGCGTCCACGGCGGCTCCCGTCGTGCGGCGGGTGCGTGCGCGCCGGGTGGGGGCGGCGCCGTCGGCCGAGCCGGGCTGGGTGGCCTCGGGCTGGTCGAGAAGCGTGGCGTCGTCCGATGCGCGGGTGCGGCGCTTGTCCAACGAGACCTCCGGCTCTGGAGCGGGGGATGCCGGCGTGCTGAGAACCTCCGTGGCCGGTGTGCCGGCCGCGGTCTCATCGAGCCTGCCGCCGCGGGTGCGCCGGCGCTGGCGGTCGCGGCGCGGGCGCGTCTCACGCTCTTCGCGTTCGTCGCGCCGGCGTCCGCGGGAGCGGCCGGTCTCGCCGAGGTCCTCGATCCTCTCCGCGGCCAGACCGGCCCGGGAGCGCTGGGCGTGCGGAAGCACACCCTTGGTGCCCTCGGGGATGGACAGCTCGGTGAAGACGTGCGGCGAGGTCGAGTAGGTTTCCACCGGCTCGGCGAAGGCGAGGTTCAGCGCGCCGTTGATGACCTTCCAGCGGGTGAGTTCCTCCCACTCCACGAAGGTCACCGCGATGCCGGTGCGCCCGGCCCGCCCGGTGCGCCCGATGCGGTGGACGTAGGCCTTCTCGTCCTGGGGGCAGTCGTAGTTGACGACGTGCGTGACGTCGTCGATGTCGATGCCCCGCGCCGCCACGTCGGTGGCGACGAGCACGTCGATCTTGCCGTTCTTGAACGCGCGGAGCGCCTGCTCCCGCTGCCCCTGACCGAGGTCGCCGTGGACCGGCGCCGCGGCGAAGCCGCGGGTTTCGAGCTGCTCGGCGACCATGTCGCAGGCACGCTTGGTCTCGCAGAAGACCATCGTGAGCCCGCGGCCGTCCGCTTGGAGCATCCGGCCCACGATCTCGATCTTGTCCATGCGGTGCACCCGCCAGACATGCTGTGCGATGTCCGGCTTGGCCTCACCCTCGCTCTGCGTGCTCTCGGCCCGCACGTGGGTGGGACGGTTGAGATACTTCCTGGCAAGGGAGACGATCTCCCCCGGCATGGTCGCGGAGAACAGCATGGTCTGCCGCTCCGCGGGGATGAGCTTGATGATCCGCTCGATGTCGGGCAGGAAGCCCAGATCGAGCATGCGGTCGGCCTCGTCGAGCACCAGCATGGCCGTCTGGCCAAGGTCGAGGTGCTTTTGCTTCACGAGGTCGAGCAGCCGGCCCGGGGTGCCGACGACGACGTCGACACCGGTCTTGAGCGCTTCGACCTGGGGCTCGTAGGCCCGCCCGCCATACACAGAAAGCACGCGCGAGCCGAGCTTGCCACCCGCGGCCACGAGATCCTCCGTGACCTGGAGCGCTAGCTCACGCGTGGGCACGACCACGAGGCCGCGCGGCTTTTTGCGGTTTTTGCGGGGCTTGCCGATGCGTTGCAGCATCGGGATGCCGAAGGCGTAGGTCTTGCCCGTGCCTGTGCGCGCCTGGCCGATCACGTCCTGGCTGCTCAGTGCGAGCGGTAGGGCCATCTCCTGAATCGGAAACGGCGTCGTGATGCCCTCGGTCTCGAGGGCATCGGCGATCTCTGGTATGACTCCGAGGTCTCGGAAAGTCGTCAGCGTGGCCTGCCTCAGTCTCCAGTGAAGGCGGGCCCGCCGGGACCACGGGTTCGAACGATCCCCCGTCCGGGGTCCTCGCGGAGAAGCCAGCCCTCTCACGTCATCGCGACCGCAGTGGCGAACGCCAAACATGGGGGTCCAGGAGACAATCCTCCTGGATTTACACAGTGCGGTCGCACTTTCACAGAGCAGTGTACTCGATACCACAACGGAGAACCGATTTCTTGGCGTTCGACATGTTTTTCCACCGAGACAGCCCCTGTGGCGTGGCTGAAGTGGGGGGTTGCGAGGGGATCCTCGTACGCTGCATCCATGAGTGATTCCCCTCAGGCGCCGGGTGTCGTCGATCTCCTAGGTGTCCTGGCCTACGCCGAGCTGACCGGGTTCCTGCGCATGGCGGAGGACGCCACCAGGTTCGCCCCCACGCTGACCGACAGGGCTGCGCTCAGTGACCTCGCGGCCACCGAATATGCCCACTTCCGGCTGCTCAGCCAGTGGCTGGAGTCCCTCGGCGTGGACCCTGAGGCCGCGATGGAGCCGTTCGTCACCGCCCTCGACGACTGGCACACCCAAACCCAGCCGTCGGACTGGCTGGAGGCCCTGGTCAAGGCTTACGCCGGCAACGGGATCGCTCTCGACTTCTACCGCGAGGCCGCCCGCCACCTCGACTCCGCCACGAAGAACCTCGTGGACGAGGCGGTCGCCGACGAGGGCAGATCCGAATTCGCCGTCGAGCGTGTGCGCGCCGCCATCGAGGCCGACCCCAAGGTCAGCGGCCGCCTCGCCCTATGGGCCAGGCGCCTCGTGGGCGAGGCCCTCAGCCAGGGCCAGCGTGTGGCCGCCGCCCGGCCGAGCCTCGCCCAGATGCTGGTCGACGCTCACGGCGAGGACCTCGCCGAGATCTCCCGCATGTTCGCCCGTCTCACCGAGGCCCACGGCAAACGCATGTCCGCCCTGGGCCTCACCCCGGGCCCCTAAGTCCGTATACGGCGCCGCCGGCTTGGACGCTCACAAGAATTCCTTGGCCGAGTCCGTGGACAAAAACCGCACCGTCGGCGGTAGCGTGCCTGATATGAGGGCCTCGCGGCGCTATGACACTTCCCTGATGAGATGTGGGCCGAATCGCTGGACATCGCGTCCGGTGTTGCGACGAGAGAACGCGATCTGTCCCAGCAGCGACAACATCCTCCACGAAACGCCACGACAACGCCGCCCGCGCTGCTGCCACCTGGCAACACGCAGGATGTGTGCGGGAGAGGGCAGGTCCTAGAAACCCGGCCGATCCGCGCTGCCGGCCCCGCAGGGGCCGGCAGCGCGCCACCATTGGGGAGGGCGGGGGCGATCGGCGGGGGTCTCCGGGCATGCCGGGCGCCTGGATCGCCCTTGTGCCGCGCCACCTTCGGGACGGCCGGGACGGCATCCTGCGGGACGGCCGGGACGGTGTCCTGCGGGACGGCCGGGACGGTGTCCTTTGGGACGGCCGGGACGGTGTCGCCGGGCGCGCCGAGCACCCGGGCACGCCGGCCTTCGGGACCGCCCGGGTGCGGCTGTCGAACCACGGCTGTGGACCACGGCTGTGGAGCCCGTGGCGGTGGAAACCCGCAGGGGAGCCGCTGCAGTGAGCCGTGAAACCGCTAGAGGGTGCCGCCGAAGCCGACGGGGCGGAGCTCGTCGCCGCCGATCTCGACGAAACCGAGAGAGGCGACCGGGACGATGATGCGGCGGCCCTTGACGTCTTCGATCGCGAAGACGCCGCGGTCGGCGGCCATCGCCATGCGGACCTCCTCTTCGACCTGCTCAGCGGTGAGATCGGTCTCGACGACGATCTCCCGGTGCACCGACCGCACGCTGATCTTGATTTCCATCAGGTTCCCTTTCGCCGAGGGAGACGTGACCGCCGCCCATGGACCATCGTCACCCCGGAAGGCGGCCCGATGGGGCCCTGATCGCGCCAAGCGAACAGGGGCAAGTGCCAGGGCCACGTGAACAGGGCCAAACCAACGGGGTTAAACCAACGGGGCCAAATCAGCAGCGCCGGATCAGCAGCGCCAAGTCAGCAGGGCCGGATCAGCAGCGCCAAATCAACAACGCCGGATCAGCAGCGCCAAGTCAGCAGGGCCGTACGACCAGGCCCGGTGCCGGAAGACCAGGATCAGGTGAACAGGTCAGTGGTCGCTGGTGCGGGGAAAGCCGCTGATGCCGCGCCAGGCGAGGCGGGCGACCAGTTGCTCGGCGGCGTCCTGCGGGATGGCCCCGTGGGTGGTCACCCAGTAACGCGCGCTGACCTCGGCCATGCCGACGAGGGCGACGCCGAGGAGATGGGCCTCCTCGCTGGAGCAGCCGGTGTCCTCCTGGATGACCTGGCTGATCATCTCGGCGCAGTCGCGGAGGGAACGCTCGACACGCTGGCGGACGGGGGCGACGTTGCGCAGGTCGGACTCGAAGACCAGGCGGAACGCCTCTCCCTGGCCGGACACGAAGTCGAAGAACGCCCCGAACGTGGCCCGGACCCGCTGCTTGTTCTCCGTGGTGGAGTCGAGCGCGTCGCGGCACCTCTTCACCATGTCCTCGACGTGCAGGTCGAGCAGGGCGAGGTAGAGCTCAAGCTTGCCCGGGAAATGCTGGTAAAGGACCGGCTTGCTGACCCCGGCGCGCTCGGCGATCTCGTCCATCGCCGCCGCGTGATAGCCGTTCTCGACGAAGACTTCCTGGGCGGCGCTGAGCAGCTGGCGGCGGCGGGCCATCCGGGGCAGCCGGGTGCCCCGGGGCTTGGCGTCCGGGGTAGCGGTCACGGCGTTCTCCTTGGGTGGCTCCATGTCTCCAGGGTCTCGCACATCCTACGTGTGGGTAATCCGCTCAGCGATAGTCGTCTTCGTCGAGGTTGACGCCGCGGGCCTGATCGGCCGCGTCGGCCGGATCGGCCTCCAGAGGCGTGCCGTGGTCCGGCCATTGGTTGCCGTCGTCTCGGAGGGTGAGGTGCTGCTCGACGGCGTCGGCCTCGGCGGCCTCGGCCGCGATCTCCTCCTCCGCGACCAGGACGGGCTCGTCGCCGTGTTGATCCATCTCCGACATCTGCGTAACTCCCTCCAGTTCGCCATTGAAACCGGCCCCGCGAGTATGCAGGTGAGCGCGGCTCCGTCCAGGCAGCCCGCCGCTCAATCCCACACTACTTTTCGATTTTGATTTCGCGAGGAGGTAACCCGCATCGGGGCGTCGCGGCCACCCCCTATTTCGCCACCTCCGAGAACAGGTCCCCTTGGTGTTCCACCCGGGACAGGACGTCGGATGAGGTGAGGACGAGGTCGCCCGGGTCCGTGCAGTCCTCCACCTCCTGCCAGGTCAGCGGGGTCGAGGCGGTGGGTCGTTCACGGGCTCTGAGCGAGTAGGGGGCGACTGTGGTCTTGGCGGGGTTGTTCTGGCTCCAGTCGATGAACACCTTGCCGGGTCTGGCCTTGCGGGCCATCACGCTGACGACGGCGTCCGGGTGGGCCTTTTCCAGCCTGCGGGCGATGGCTTTGGCGTAGTCGGAGGGGTGGCCGCCCTCCCACGGCGCGTAAAGCTGGAGCCCCTTGCCGCCGCTGGTCTTCGGCCACGAGGTGATGCCTTCGGCCTCGAGCTCCCCGCGGATCAGCTGCGCCACCAGGCAGCACTCCACGATCGTGGCCGGCTCGCCGGGGTCGAGGTCGAACACGAGGGTGTCGGGCGGCTGCGCGGCGCCGTCGTCGTCGACGCGCCACATGGGCACGTGGAGTTCGAGCGCGGCGAGGTTGGCGAAGTAGACGAGGGTCGGCAGATCCTCCACGACGGGGAAGTCGATCGTCTCCCGGCCTTTGGAGCTGCCGGGCACGGGAAGCGTCACCGTGCGTATCCAGCCGGGGGTGTGCGCGGGGGCGTTCTTCTCGAAGAAGAAGGCCCCGTCGACCCCGTTGGGGTAGCGCTTCACGGTCAGGGGCCGTCCCCGCAGGTGGGGAAGCATCACCGGGGCGATCCGCGTGTAATAGTCGATCACCTCGGCCTTCGTGAAGCCGGTCTCGGGGTAGAGGACCTTGCCGAGGTTGCTCAAGGACAGGTCGCGACCGCCCACATGCACGGTCACCCGGTTATCCTTCGCCGCACTCACAGCCGCACCTCCCCCGGAGCCTTGTCCGGCCGCAGCCCCCTCCAGGCGGGGTTGCGCAGCCGCACGTCGCGTGTCCACATCGTGTAGGCCACTTCCCCCACCACCTCCGGCCGAACCCATTTCGCGTTTTTGGCGATGTCCCAGGGGGGCCGCTCGGCGAAGGGGCTGTCCGGGATCTCCAGCGGTGTGAGCAGGGAGTACAGGGCGTCGAGCGCCGCGTCGGAAAAGCCCGTGCCGACGTGTCCGATGTAGACGAGCCCGCTCTCCCCGAACGCCCCCATCAGCAGCGACCCGATCCCTCCGGCTCGCCGCCCGGCCCCGGGCCGCCACCCGGCGATCACCACCTCCCGCGTCGACAGGTGCTTCACCTTGATCCACCAGTCCACCCTGCGCCCCGGCCGGTACGGAGAGTCCAGCCTCTTGGCCACCACCCCCTCCAGCCCCTGTTCGCGGGTGGCCGTGAGCAGATCCCCGCCTTCGCCGGGAAAGGCGGGCGGCACGTCCAGGCCGAGCGAGCCCAGCAGCTCCCTGCGCTCGGTGTACGGCAGAGCCAGCAAAGTGTGGCCGTCGAGGTAGAGCAGATCGAAGGGCAGATAACGCACCGGAACCTCGGCCAGCAGGCCCGCCGCGCCGGGGTTCTCCACGTGCATACGACGCTGGAGCAGCTCGAAGCTGGGACGCCCGGTCTCGTCGAGCGCCACGACCTCCCCGTCGAGCACGGCCCGGTGCCCGGCGTGGCCCTGTCCGCCGAGGACGTCGACGGCGTCGGCGACCTCCGGGTAGCGGCGGGTGAAGTCCGTCCCCCTACGACCGGTAACGCGTATCCCGTCCTCCCGGACGTACACCACGGCCCGGATGCCATCCCACTTGACCTCTAGGGCGTAGTTCGCCAGATCCGCAGGTAGCCGGCCGGATACGGCCAGCATCGGCGCGATCGGATATGGCATTGGATCCCCCATGAGGGGTATGTGCCTCATGGCGAGTAATCCGGGATTAAGGGTTCTGCCTCGTCATGGACTCAATCGTCTCGGCCCGGCTCACGCCACGTCGCCGGGTGCGTGACCTGCGTGGATCCGGCTTCGCCGTACAAAGCGGTCTGAGGGCAGAAAAGGTGCACTGTTCGAACGTGTGGTCGGAAATTAGTATCGAATGAGGTCGACCTCGGGAGGACGGCTATGCGCAGCATTTGGAAGGGTGCGATCTCCTTCGGGCTGGTTATGATCCCCGTGAAGGTCTATTCGGCCACCGAGCAGAAGGACGTGTCCTTCAACCAGGTGCACCGCACCGACGGCGGGCGCATCAAGTATCGCCGCGTGTGCAGCGTGTGCGGGCAAGAGGTGTCCTTCGGCGACATCGCCAAGGGATATGAGCTCGCCACGGGCGAGATGGTGGTGCTGACCGACGAGGACTTCGAGGACCTGCCGCTGTCCACCTCCCGCCGCATCGACGTGCTCCAGTTCACCCCTGCCGAGCAGATCGACCCGATCTACTTCGCCAAGTCCTACTTCCTGGAGCCCGACGCCCAGGGCGCCCGGCCGTACGTGCTCCTCCGGGACGCCCTGGAGCGCTCCGGCCAGGTCGCGGTCGTCAAGGTCGCGCTCCGCCAGCGCGAGTCGCTCGCGACCCTGCGGGTGCGCGACGGGGTGTTCGTGCTGGAGACCATGCTCTGGCCGGACGAGATCCGCGTCGCCTCCTTCCCCTTCCTGGAGGAGGACATCGAGGTACGGCAGGCCGAGGTAAGCATGGCCGAGTCGCTGATCACGACCATGGTGGCCGACTTCGACCCCGCGGAATACCGCGACGCCTACCGCGAGGCGCTCCAGGAGGTCATCGAGGCCAAGGTGGCGGGCCGCGAGGTGGTCGCCCCCGCCGCCCCCGCCGAGGAGGCCGGTCCCTCCGTCGACCTCATGGCCGCCCTGCGCGCCAGCGTCGAAGCCGCCAAACGCGAACGCGAAGCCGCCGGTCCCAAGGCCCCCCGTACGGCAGAAGCCAAGGAGGCCAAACCCAAACGCCCGGCCCGAGCCGCGAGCAAGACGGAAAAGGAACCCAGGGAAGCCAAGGCCCCGGCCCGGCGCAAGCCCCGCAAAACCGCCTGACCGCACGGAGGGTGACCGCCGGACACGCGGTAAGCGCCCCACCCGCCTGACCGCCACGCTTACGCAGCGTAGCCACCGGGTCCGCCGTGAGCGCCCCGGGGCACTTCCGGCGCTCGTCCCCACCAGGCCGCCGCCCGCGGCCTCACGCCCGGCTGCGCCGACGACTCCCGGCGCCCGCGCCGGCCGCCCGTGGTGCTCGGCGCCCGGCCGGTCGGTATGCCGGGGTGCCGGGTGCCTTCGGGTAGCGCATGCCGCGCCGGGACCTGCCGTATCGGGCGGTTCCTGCGTCCGTCCGCACCTCGCCGGCCCAAGCGGTGCACGCCGCCGGCAAGGCCGGACTCTGTCCGATGGGTCCTGCACGCGTGAGCGTCGTGGCACCTGGGAGGTGCCACGACGCCGACGTCACGCTTGACGTCTTAGGGCAAGCAGGTCATCGCGACCTGGCATGTCCGTCTCGTTCGGCTGGGACTATCGACGCCATCTGCGGTGGTGACTGGCCCCGGCCTTCACGATCTTGATCTTCTTCTTGTAGAAGAGGAAGTGCTCTCCGGCCCGGCTGCAGTGGCCGTGGGAGCAGTTGTGGTGGTGGTGCCGGTGGTGACGGTGGTGACGGTGTCCGTCACGGAAGTCGCCGCCGCCGCCCTCGCCGTCACCGTCCCAGTGGTCACCGTCATGCCCGTGATGCCCATGATGCCCGTCGTGGTGGTGGTGATGCGGGCGGTGGTGGTGGTGACGGTGGTGGTGGAACCGGTTGAAGTGGTGGTGGTGGTCGTGGTGGTCGAACGTCCTGAATCGACGCACCTTCACGACGTGGACCTTGTAGAGGCAGAAGTGCTTGCCACAACGCGCGCCGTGCGAGCTGGCGGCGGCGGGCGAAGCAGTGATTGCAGTGGCTGCGCCGACTGTGACCACGCCGCCACCGGCGATGGCCGCAGCGACGAGCACGTTCGAGAGTCGCTTCAGGTTCATCTTCTACTTCCCTTTCCGAATGATCGGCCCGAGGGGCTATTGGCCTTGATGTCCTGATTCGTGACCATGAAACTGATTACGGATAGTTATCTACTGAATACGGAGAGTCTTTGCTAAGTGTGGTGAGTTGGACTGGATAAAAGCGATGTATTAAGTGGATGCCCTATGACCTTTCTGAGGCGTGTGGGCTGATCAGAGGGTGTGTGGGGGAGTCTGGTAGAGATCGCGAAGCGGGACGGGCGGAGGTGGGGCCCAAAAGTTCAGACGGAGAAGGGCTTCCAGAGATCAACTGGAAGCCCTTTATGCTGCTTTGCGTGTCCTAATTTGTGTTGATATATGTGGAATTGCGGTTATTTGTGTGGGGGTGAAATAATTAAATGGGGTTATCGGTTGTACATTGTGGGTATATAAAGACATCCGACTCAATAACCGTCCTGCGCCAAGGGCGGCTATCGTCGGAAGCCGTAAGGCTGAGCGGAGGCGCTGACAGAGGAGGCGCGGTGAACGAGCCGATCCCGGTGTGGCCCGGACAACTGGTCGACCTCGGAGAACAAGAGGTCTTCGTGCGTTCGACCCCGCAGACCGCGACGGAGACCGCAGTGTTCGTCCACGGACTCGCGGGCTCGGCCACCAACTGGACCGACCTGATGAACGAGTTGCGCGACGTCGTCGCCGGGCACGCCGTCGACCTGCCGGGGGCGGGCTACTCGCCGGCCCCGCCGAGCGGCGACTACTCCGTGGACGCCCACACGCAGTCGGTGATCCGCCTGATCGAGAATCTCGACCGCGGTCCCGTGCACCTGTTCGGCAACTCGCTCGGCGGAGCCGTCTCGGTCCGCCTCGCCGCCACCCGGCCCGACCTGGTGCGGTCGCTGATCCTCGTCTCGCCGGCGCTGCCCGATCTGCTCCCGAGGTACGGCCCGGCCCGAGTCGTGGTGTCCGCCGCCCCCCGCATCGGGGAGTGGGCCGTCGAGCACCTCCGCGTGCTGCCGGCGGAGAAGCGGATCAACGCGACGCTCGCCATGTGCTACGCCGACCTCGCCCGGGTGCACCCTGAGCGCTTGCGGGAGGCCATAGAGGAGCTGCGCCGCCGCGACGCCCTCGCCTACGCCGGTCAGGCGCTGGCCGCCTCGGCCCGCGGCATCGTGTCGGAGTACTTCCGGCGGGGGGAGGATAATCTCTGGCGGCAGGCCGCGAAGATCATCGCCCCGACGCTCGTGATCCACGGGCGCAAGGACCGGCTCGTGGACCCGCGCATGGCCGCCCGCGCCGGCCGTACCTTCCCCAAGGTGCGGCTCGTGCTGCTGCCCAACGCGGGGCACGTGGCGCAGATGGAGTTCCCCGACCTGGTCGCCCGGGAGGCCAGAGAGCTGATCGCACACGCGGTGGCGGCCCAAGCGGCCTGAGGCGCCTGGGAGGCCGTGGAGCCGGCGGCGCGACCCCGGTCGGCGGGCGCCTTAGCTTGATCCACAACTCCGCCCGGCTCATGTTCCGGTAGTCGGGGCCGGTGGTTGGGAATGCCCGGCGGCCGGGCTAGGTTTGCATGTGCGGGGCGCACGGTGCGGTGCGCCGTAGACCCCTGATCATTCCCCTGAAAACGGGAGCGGAGAAAAGTGTCGTTGCCACCGCTGGTAGAGCCGGCAGCCGAGCTGACAGTTGACGAGGTGCGCCGCTACTCGCGCCATCTGATCATTCCCGATGTGGGGATGGCGGGGCAGAAGCGGCTGAAGAACGCCAAGGTGCTGTGTGTGGGTGCCGGTGGCCTCGGGTCCCCCGCGCTCATGTATCTCGCGGCGGCCGGGGTCGGCACGCTGGGAGTGATCGACTTCGACATCGTCGACGAGTCCAACCTGCAGCGCCAGATCATCCACGGCCAGTCCGACGTGGGCCGTCTCAAGGCCGAGAGCGCCGCGGCCAGCGTCAAGGAGATCAACCCGCTGGTCGACGTCGTGGTGCACAACGTGGCGCTCAGCACCGACAACGTCATGGAGATCTTCTCCGGCTACGACCTGATCGTGGACGGGACCGACAACTTCGCGACGCGCTACATGGTCAACGACGCGGCCGTGCTGCTCGGCAAGCCCTATGTCTGGGGCTCGATCTATCGGTTCGACGGCCAGGCGAGCGTCTTCTGGGCCGAGCACGGCCCTTGCTACCGCTGCCTCTACCCCGAGCCCCCGCCGCCCGGCATGGTGCCCTCCTGCGCCGAGGGCGGTGTGCTCGGCGTGCTGTGCGCCTCGGTCGGCTCGATCCAGGTCAACGAGGCGATCAAGCTGCTCACCGGCATCGGCGATCCGCTCGTGGGCCGTCTGATGATCTACGACGCGCTGGAGATGCAATATCGCGCGGTCAAGGTCCGCAAGGACCCCGAGTGCCCGCTGTGCGGGAAGAACCCGACGATCACCCAGCTCCTTGAGGACTATGAGGCCTTCTGCGGCACGGTGTCCGACGAGGCCCAGCAGGCGGCCTCCGGCGCGACGATCACCGCGCTGGAGCTCAAGGAGATGCAGGACCGCGGCGACGACATCTACGTCGTGGACGTCCGCGAGCCCAACGAGTATGAGATCGTCAACATCCCCGGCGCTGTGCTCATCCCGAAGGGCGAGTTCATCAGCGGCGCGGCGCTCGAGGGTCTCCCGCAGGACCGCAAGATCGTCCTGCACTGCAAGTCGGGCGCACGTTCGGCCGAGGTGCTCGCGATCTTGAAGAACGCCGGCTTCTCCGACGCCGTCCACGTCGGCGGCGGCGTGCTGAGCTGGGTCAAGTCGATCGACCCCAGCCTGCCGACCTACTGAGGTCCGGCATATCGACGATTGCACGCCCCGCCGGCTCAGGTCGGCGGGGCGTCGCCGTACGCGCCGGTCACCTTCCGGATTGCCGAAGCCGTGGCGGTATGGCGGAGAAGTGCGGCTGTTACCCGGTCTTCAGCATTAAAGTCGAGCCGTGACTGATGTCCCTGGCCGGAGTGCGCGCCCGGTCTGGCCGGCCCTCGTCGTGGCGTCGGCGCTGACATTGATCTGCGCGGTCGTCGCCGGGGTGGCCGCGGGAGCGGCTGGGACCGAGTTGACCAGGGGCCCCAGCACCGACGAACTGCGCCGCGCCTCCGCCGAGGAGGTGGCGCGCCGATGGTGGGTCTGGCCCGCCGGGCGCATCTTCCCTGAGACCCTCGCCTACTCCGCCGAACAGGGCGGAGAGGAGCAGGCAGCCCGGGTCGGCATATCTCCTGACACCAGATGCGCGTCCGCCTTGGATCGTGCCCTCCGCACGGCCCTCGCGAAGGCCGGATGCCAAGGTGTGCTGCGCGCGACCTACCTCGACGCCCTCCAAGGCGTCCTCGTCACCGTCGGCGTGGTGGCCTTCCCCAACGAGCATGCCGCCGTCCGGGCCAGAGCCGCGCTCCCGCACTCCGGCAAACCTTCCCCGGGCCTGCGGGCCCTGGCGTTTCCCGGCACCGTGAGCGACCGCTTCACCTCCCAAGGCCGCCAGGCGGGATCTGTACGGCAGGCCGGGCCGTACGTCGTGCTGACGACGGCGGGGCAGATCGACGGGCGCCCCGCCAGAGCGGTGGGGCAGCAGCGGCCGGGCATGTTTGCGTTCGCCCCGGATCTGGGGGAGCGGGTGCTGGCCGTCCTGAGCCGGCCGCAGATGCCCGACTGCGGCGAGGCCCGGGAGTGGCGTTGCTGAGCGGCAGGCCGGGGCGCGCACGGAAGCTCCTCATGCGCCTGACCGCCGTCGGCCTGGCCGCCGGGCCCGTCGTGCTCGGCCCCGCCGCTCTGGCCGCGTGGGCGCGCACGGACAACGACGGCGTCAGGGGCGGCCAGGCCCGGGTGCTCGACACGCTCGACCTGCCGGAGGCGTGGCGCGTCACCAAAGGCGAGGGCGTCATGGTCGCCGTGCTGGACTCCGGCGTCGACCCCGGCCACCGCGACCTTGAGGGCTCGGTGATCGTCGGCAGGGACTTCACCGAAGGGGCGAACCCGCCAGGCATCCCGCCCCGGCAACTCCACGGCACCTACATGGCGTCCCTGATCGCCGGGCATGGGCACGGACCCGGCGGGCTGTCCGGGGTGATCGGGGTCGCGCCGCGGGCGAAGGTGCTGTCGGTGCGGGTGATCCTGGAGGACGAGGAGCCCGGGTTCCGCGACTTCAACACCGAGGCCCGCTTCGAGAACGTCGTCGCCAAAGGCATCCGCTACGCCGTCGACCGGGGCGCCGACGTGATCAACATGTCCATCTCCAAGGAGCTCGCGACCGAGGAGGAGCGCTCGGCCATCCGCTACGCGATCTCCAAGGGCACCGTACTGGTCGCCGCGGCGGGCAACGAGGGGGCGGTCGACCCCGGCGGCGCGGGATTCGCGCCCTACTCCTATCCGGCGGCCTTCCCCGGCGTCGTCTCGGTCGCCGCCGCCGATCAGGGACTGCGCCGCGCGTCGTTCTCGAACTGGAACCCCTCGGTCCTGCTGGCCGCCCCCGGTGTCGACATCCTCGGCGCCGGGCCGGGCGACGAGTACTGGGTGGGGAAAGGCACCTCCCAGGCGACCGCGCTCGTCTCGGGCGTGGCCGCGCTGATCCGGGCCAAGCACCCCGATCTGCCCCCCGCCCTGGTGATCCAGGCGCTCACGGCGGGCGCCACCCGGCGCCCCTCCGGGGGCTACGACACCGATCTGGGCTTCGGCGTGGTCAACGCCGACCGCGCGCTCGCCGAGGCGGGCCGCATCGCCCGGCACAGCTTCACGGCGGTGGGCGCCCGCGCTCACGATCCCGGCAAATCCCTTCGCCCCGGACGGGGAAGCCCGGCGGCCCGCGCGCCGCGCGGGCCGGTTGTGGTGGTGCGCCGCGACAGCGGCCGGATCACGATCTACGGTGGTGTCGCCGTGGTCGCCGCCGTGGCGGCCCTCGTCTCGGTGGGAGTGATGGCGGTTCTGGTCGGCAGGGCGCGGCGCCATCCTCCGGAGTCGATCACGTACTTCGCATCCGCCCACCCAGGGGGCGGTGAGTAGGAAAGGCCACTTCAGGGGATGACAGCGACAAGATGGGGTGCCAGCTCGCCCATGGAGCATTGAGGACATGTCACAGCACGGGAGGCCGGACGAACCTGACGGACGCCCGGAGTTCGCTCCGGCGCCCCAGGGGGATCCGCCGCGCCGCACGCGCCCAGCAAGCCGTAAAGCGTCGGTTAAATCCTGGCCTGCCGCCCCTCTCACCCGCCGCCCCGGCACAGGCACCGGCCGCCCGCTCACAAGGCCGGCTTACGGCGGCAAGCCATACGGCAAAAGCCAGAACGACCACGTGCTCGCCGCCCGGCGGGAGCTGGAACGCGGCATCCGGCTCCGGACGGCGTTCCTGCTGCTGATGGGCACCATCCTGGCCGTCGCCGCAAGCAACGTGCTGCTCGGGCTGGTGGGCGGCATCGCCGAGTCCCGCGCCAGGCCCCTCACCTCCGCCGAACGTGAGGAATATGTCAGGCAGGACATCGCCCGCCGCTGGCGCGCCTGGCCCGCGGCACTCGTCTTCCCCGAGGAGGTCGAATACATCGGCCTCGAACGCGCCCAGCAATACGCCCGCCGGATCGGCATCGCCCCCGAGACCGCCTGCACCAACGCGGTCGACCCGCAAGTGGCGACCGCCTTCGAAGAGCACGGATGCCGCACGATGCTGCGCGCCACCTACGTCGACCAAAGCGGCACGTTCGTCATGACGGTCGGCGTGGCCGTCATGGAGGACGAGGAGGCCAGGACCTCCGCCTCGGCCCTCCTGCCCGTCGACGACCGCGTCGGCGTGCGGCCCGTGGCCTTCCCCGGCACCGTGGCCGACCTCTTCGGCGCCGCCCAGCGGCAACGCACCGGGTGGGTCGGGGCCGGGCCGTACCTCGTGTTCTCCACCGCCGGATACACCGACGGGCGCACCCGCGAAGCCGTCCCGCCCCACGAATCGCTCCACAGCGAACTCTGGCCCACGGCCCAATCGGTCGCCGCGCGCATCGCCCGCTCCCTCGGGCAGCCACCGGACGTCCCACGCTGCACCCAGGGAAACGAATGCTGACCGTGCGCCCCGCCCTCACCGCCGTCGCGGCCCTGTGCGCCGCCGTCACCCTCACCGGCGCCGCCGCCCCCACCCCCTCCATACGCGAACGCCAGCGCTGGGTCCTGTCCGCCCTCAACATGGAGCGCGCCTGGGCCGTCACCAAAGGTGCCGGCGTCACCGTCGCCGTCATCGACAGCGGCGTCGACCCCAACGTGCGCGAGCTCAAGGGCAAGGTCGTCAGCGGCCCCAACATGGTCAGCCAGGTGGTCGAACGCACCGCCGTCCCTCCGGGGCAGCACGGCACCGCCATGGCCTCCCTCATCGCCGGCACCGGCGCCGGGGGCGGCATCGTCGGCACCGCGCCCGAAGCCCGCGTGCTCTCCCTGCGGCTGACCCAGGACGCCCCCGACCGGCCCGGCAACCTGCGCGACGAACCCGGCCGCCGCGACAGCCCGCTCGCCCGCGCCATCCGCTACGCCGCCGACCACGGCGCCCAGGTCATCAACCTGTCCATCGGCGTCTACACCCCCCACAGGTCCGAACGCGAGGCGCTCTCCCACGCCCTCACCAAAGGCGCCGTCGTCGTGGCCGCCGTCGGCAACGACGGCAAACCCGGCCGCGCCGACACCCCCCACAGCTCCATCTGGAGCTACCCCGCGGGCTACACCGGCGTCATCGGCGTCGGCTCCGTCGGCCGCGACGGCCTCCCCGCGCCCTTCGCGACAAGCAACCTGTCCGTCCTCGTCGCCGCCCCCGGCGTGGACGTCCCCATAGCCGTCCCCGGCGGAAAGTACGGCACAGCCCGCGGCACGAGCGCCTCGGCCGCACTCGTCGCCGGTGTGGCCGCCCTGGTGAAGTCCCGCCACCCGAAGCTGCGCCCCGAACTCGTCGCGCGCGCCATGGCCACCGGAACCCACAATCGCCCCGATCGCGGCTACGACGACCGCGTCGGCTTCGGCACCGTCGACGCCGCCGCGGTGCTCGCCAAGGCCGGGGAACTCTCCGGCTATCGCACCTCCACCGACGTCCCCGGCACCACTCACTTCGGCGGCGGCCCTCCCCAGGCTGTCGGGGCGCCGGGGCCCGACCCGGTGAAGATGTGGTTGTACATCTCGGGCATCCTGGCCGGGCTCCTGACCTTCACCGGCGTGATCGTCGTGCTCACCCGCCGCTCCGAGCACACCTCCGGCCCGACCTAGAGCCCGGCACAGCGGCCGACGTCACGGTCGCCTGGCTCCGCAGTACAGGAAGGCATGAGAACGGCCTTGCATGCCGGACGAGTTGATCACGATTCGGATGCGGTTTTGGTGACTTTTCGGACGTGGGGTATCCGCCGTGCATGTCGCTGCGCCGCGCATTCCGAGCATGTCAGGCACATAGCCGACCCAAGTCCCGGAACGGGTGAACAACCTCAAGTTCGGACAATGGTCAAAATCCTCATCCTTTCCCGGCATCGGCACCGGCAAACCTTCGCTAAGGTCGCGCCTCATGGGTTACGAGTTGCGGGTGGAGCGTGAGTCTCCGCTCCCCTACGCCGAGCTCGCCGGTGCGGTCTTGGCGGTTGGCTTCGAGCTGCACGGGTCGGCGGAGGCGGGCGAGGTCGTGGCGCGCCACGGCCAGGCCGCCCACGTGGTGGGAAGCTGGAACGGCGCGCTCCGCGGGCAGCCGGGGTCGGACTGGCAGGTCGCCCAGCTCGCGCGGCTGGCCAAGGCCCTCGGAGGGCGCCTGACGGGGGAGGACGGCGAGCTCTACGTGGTCCGCGACGGCATTGTGGAGCAGGTCAGCGGGAATTCGGTGTTCGCGCTCGGCAAACTGGATGAGATCCTCGGCGAAGGTCCTACGGCCTGGCCGAACGTCTGACCCGGGGGTCGCATGGAGCCCACACCCTTCGCCGAACGTGTGCTTGATCTGGTGGAACGTATCCCGCCCGGTCTGGTCATGACATATGGAGACATAGCCGAATATCTCGGCGAGGGTGGCCCCCGGCAGGTGGGACGCGTGATGTCCCATTGGGGCGGGGGAGTGCCATGGTGGCGTGTGGTGCGGGCGAGCGGACTGCCGGTGCAGGGGCACGAGGCCGAGTGTTTGGTGATGTGGCGTGACGAAGGGACTCCGCTCCGTGGTCAAAGAGCGGATATGCGGCAGGCGCGCTGGGATGGAACAACCCTCTAAATTTCCTATCATCGACCGCTGACCAGGGCGTACGCACTCTCGGTGTCAGATGGGCGATTGCTCCCCCTGTGGTGCGCATTACCATTGGCCGAGACAGCAAGCCTTCTTCATCCCACACCGCGGGTCCGGATGAGGGTGCCCCCCTTTGGTCGCCTTTTCGGCGTCGCCGGCTCCGGCGTCCCCGCTCAGGTTCCGCGCACCTGGCGGTCACGGCTTCCGGGGCAGACCCGCGACACGGGTGAAGGATGCTCGCAACCAATGCTCTGGGGCCCGCGACCTGTCCCGAAAGGCGGTGCCGTCTCATGGCCACCGGCGTCACAGCAACGCAGTCCAGCGGTGACCTCGCCGCCGACCGCCTGCGGGCTGTCCAGGATCTCTGCGACAGGGGCGAGCCCCTCGACGAGATCATGAAGATCGTGCGCGCCGGCGGCCTTCCCCCCGCCGAGCGTAAGACCTTCGACAGCCAGGTGCTCGGCGGCCCCCTCGGCACGCGCTTCGACACGGCGGTCAAGCGCGGACCCGCCCGCCGCCGCGAGTTCCTCGGCCACCTCAAGCCCTACCTCGCGACCGTCGACCCCAAGGTCAAGCTCGACCTGCCGGTGGAACGCCGCCTCGCCTACCACCTCGTCGAGACCCGCCCCGAGGCCGCGCTCGTCGACGGCGACATGCTCCTGGAGCTCGTCACCGCCGCCGCCGAGCCCCAGCGGCGCGTACGGCACGGCCTGCGCTGGTATGCCGACCTCCCCTTCCAGGACCAGCTCCCGAAGAGCCTCTACCGCCTCCGCGCCGCCGACCTCGTGCCGATCACCCAGATCGACGACATCTCCTGGGTGAACGGCCGCCTGCGCATCACGGGACACGCCTACCTCGCCGGACTCTCCGTACGCGGCAGGCGCTTCAACCGCGCCACCGTCGTGCTGCGCGGCCCGCGCTGGCTGCCCCCCGTGCGGCTGCGCACCCGCAGGATCCACCGGCCAGAGGCCACCCACGGCGCGCGGGAGCTCGGCTGCAACTACGACTGGTCCGGCTTCACCGCGGAGCTCCGCCCGGGAGCGCTTCGCTGGCGGGCCGCTGTGCGCGCCCTGGTGCGCGGCGGGCGGCGGCTGCTGCGCCGCCGGCCCGTGGTCCGCGACACCACCACGTGGCGCGCCGAGATCGTCATCTGGAGCCGCGCGGCCAGAGCCACCGGCCTGCTCCGCGGTCCCGTGCCGGGCCGTACGGAACGTCCCACGGGCCTCGAACTCGGCGCCAACCGCTGGGTGCGCCCGGTGTGGACCTCAGACCGCGCCGTCCAGGTGGTGCTCCAGCCGACCCGCGCCGAGTTGTCTTCGGTGCGCCTGGTGGACGAGCGGCTCGAACTCACCGTCTTCCTCCCCGGCCGCACGATCGCCCGCGGCCACGCCCGCCTCGGCGGCCACCGCATGTCGGCCGACTTCAGCCCCGCCGAGGGCGGCACCAACGTCGTCGTGTCCCTCGCCGTGGCCTCGCTCCTCGCCGAGAAGGACGGCCGCCGCCTGTGGATCGAGCCCAAGGGCGACCCGGCGGCCCCCGTCATGCTCGGCCGGGCCGCGGAGACGCGTCTGCTCGAAGGCGACCGTGAGGTCACCGTACTCGCCGACCGCCGCGACCGGGTCGTGGTGTCCGCGCACCGCGTGCGCCCAGTGATCACCTCCGTGGAGTGGAACGGCTCCGCCCGCCTCACACTCAGCGGCTCCTACCCCGACCCGGACGCGGGGCCGCGTTCTTTGACGCTGCGCAGCCGCACCGGGCTCAGCTACGAGGTGCCGATCGAGCGGGACGGGGACCGGTTCACCGCGGTCCTCTCCCCGGCCGCGATGCCGAGGTTCGGCGAGACGGTGCCGCTGGCGTCGGGCAACTGGGCTCTCACGGTCCGCCACCCCGCAGGAGAGGTTGTGCCGGTGCGCGTCGCCCACGACCTGCTGCCCTCGCTGGACGAGGAGCCGCGTGTGGTGAACGGCCGCGAGTATCGCCTGGTCTCCACCCGGTTCGACATCCCGGTGCTGGCGGTGGCCGAGGACAAGCCCGCCGACGAGAAGGGCGCGGGAGGGCTGTTCGCCCTGCGGCGCTCGGTATATCCCGCCGAGCGTTCCGCGCCGCTGCGCGAGGCCACGGTCTACGTCGTCAACGACGGGCGGCACTACGCCGACAGCGTGCGCGCGGTCTACGAGGAGCGGCTGCGCCGTGGCGACGACCGGGAGCACATCTGGGTCGTCAAGGACGGCGCCTTCGTCCCGCCGGGCTCCGCCGAACTCGGCCTCGGCCAGGGCGTCGTCCCCACCGTGGTGCGCGCCGGGGGGCGGGAGCACTACGCCGCCCTCGCCAGGGCGCGGTTCGTGGTGGCCAACGGGCTGCTGCCGCAGTGGTTCAAGGCCCGCGACGACCAGAAGGTCGTGCAGGTGTGGAACGGCACGCCGGCCAAGCACATCGGCAACGACCTGCCGCACATGTCCCGGGACCCCAAGCCGCCCGTGTGGTATCGCCAGGCGGCCGACGTGCGGGGCTGGGACCTGCTGGTCACGCAGAGCCCCTGGGCCACCTCGGTGTTGCGCCGCGCCTTCGGCTATCAGGGCGAGGTGCTGGAGAGCGGGCTGCCCCGCAACGACGTGCTCGCTCTCGAAGGTCGCGACGAGCTCGCGGAGAGAATCCGGCGCAGACTCGGGGTGCCCGCCGGTCGGAAGATCGTGCTCTACGCACCGACGTGGCGGGACTATGACCGCAAGAACAGCACGGTGAAGCTCGACCTCAAGCTCGCCAGGAAGGTTCTGGGCGCCGACCATCACCTGCTGGTGCGTGCCCATCCGATGCAGGCGATCCCGGTCGTCCCCACCTTCCCCAAGCCGGGCGCGACCCCCGTTCCGGGCATCACCCGTCAGGACGACTTCGTCACCGACGTCACGACTTATCCGGATATCACTGACTTGTTCTTGGTGGCCGATGTCCTGGTCACCGACTACTCCTCGGCCATGTTCGACTTCGTCGCCACGGGCCGCCCGGTCGTCACCTTCGCCTACGATCTGGACCGCTACGCCACCAGGCGCGGCCTCTACCTCGACCTGAAGGACCAGGCCCCCGGCCCCGTGGCCGCCACCGCCGCCCAGGCCGTCGACGCCGTCCGGGACATCGACGCCCTCACCCCCAAGCACGCCGATCGCTACGCGGGCTTCCGCGCGACATACGCCCCCAAGGACGACGGCAAGGCCACGGCCCGCCTGGTCGAGCACATCTTCGACCCGGCCTGAGCAACCGCGCTCCGCCCCGGCTCCCGCCAGTGAAGCGGGAGCCGGGGCGGAGCCGTGCGCGGCTCACGAATAGGAAACAAACTTTCTTATTTTCTTGATCGACGTCCCGGGCGGTGGTGCAATCGGGGCATGAGGTTATGGGCTGTCCTGGTGCTCTTTGCGGGATTCCTAGGAATTTCGGGGTGCTCGGTTGACTCGAGTGCACTCCAGCCCGCCACCATGAAGCACGTGGTCATCCCGCAGCCCTCCTCGCTGAGCTACGAGGGAAGACCTTTTACGCTCACGCCGGACGTCGCCATCAGTGCCGGCGCCCATATCGATACGGCGATCGTGCACAACCTCGCCAAGGCCGTCGAGGAGGTAACCGGGAAGCCTCCGCGCCTGGGTGAGGGGGGCGCGATCACCCTCGAGCTGCCGGGGGATACCTACGACCTGGGAGTTGAGGGTTATGAGCTGACCGTGGCGGAGGGCGGGGTGAAGTTGGGGGCCGTCAGCCCCCGGGGGCTGTTCTATGCGGTGCAGACCCTCCGTCAGCTCCTCCCCGAGCCTGGTACGGCGAAGCCCATCACCCTGCCCGGCATGAAAATTCGCGATAAACCGCGATATGGCTGGCGGGGAGCGATGCTCGATGTGGCGCGGCACTTCTTCCCCGTGCAGGACGTGAAGCGCTACATCGACCACATCGCCGCCTACAAGATGAACATCCTCCACCTCCACCTGACCGACGACCAGGGATGGCGGCTGGAGATCGAAGGATGGCCCAGGCTCACCGAGGTCGGCGGGCGCACCGCTGTGGGGGGCGGCGAGGGCGGCTTCTACACGGCGGAGGACTACCGGGAGATCGTCGCCTACGCCCGGGAGCGGTTCGTCGAGGTCGTCCCCGAGATCGACGTGCCCGGGCACACGAACGCGGCCCTCGCGGCCTATGCCGAGCTCAACTGCGACGGCAAGCCGCGCGAGCCGTACACCGGGATCGAGGTGGGGTTCAGCTCGCTCTGCCTCGGGAGCCCGGCGACCGACAGATTCCTCGCCGATGTCGTGAGGACGGTCGCCGGGCTCACCCCCGGGCCCTACATCCACATCGGCGGCGACGAGGCGGACGCGACCCCGCCGGACGACTACCGGAAGTTCATCGAGAAGGTGCAGAAGCTCGTCAGGGCGAACGGCAAGAGCATGGTCGGCTGGCAGGAGATCGCCGCCGTGCCCCCGGCTGAGGACACGCTCACGCAATACTGGCGGTCGAACGTCGCCCCCGACGACCCGCTGGCCACGGTGCGCAACGGCGGCAAGCTCATCATGTCGCCGGCTGACAAGACCTACATCGCCATGAAATACGACCCGAGCACCAGGCTCGGCTTCACGTGGGCGGGCTACATCGAGGTGCGCGACGCCTACGACTGGGACCCGGCGGCCACCATCGACGGCGTCACCGACAAGAACATCGTCGGCGTCGAGTCCGCCCTGTGGACGGAAACCCTGTCCACCATGGACGAACTCGAACTTTTCACCTTCCCCCGCCTCCCCGCTCTCGCGGAGGTGGCCTGGTCGCCGCAGGCGTCACGTGACTTCGCCGGCTTCGCCGTACGCCTGGCCGCGCACGGCCCCCGGTGGACCCGGCTCGGCATCGACTTTCATCGCTCACCGCAGATTCCTTGGGCAAGCTGAGATACCCCGGAGACGTCAAGTGGGCACGATCTGTCCCTGGGGTCTGATGGAATGCTGAACTGTGAGTGCTCAGACGTGGCGATTGGTGCGTTCGAGTGATGATTTGCGCCGTGAGGCGCCGGTGCTGGACGCGCATCAACGGGCGGTTGTGGCTCATGAGAGCGGACCGCTGCTGGTGCTGGCAGGACCGGGCACGGGCAAGACCACCACGATCGTCGAGACCGTGGTCGACCGCGTCGAGCGGCGCGGGGTCGACCCGGAGCGGGTGCTGATCCTCACCTTCAGCCGCAAGGCCGCAGGTGAGCTGCGCGAACGCATTACCGGCCGGTTGCGCCGCACCACACGCACGCCGCTCGCGCTCACCTTCCACAGTTATGCCTACACGCTGCTCAGGCGGGAGGCGGTGCTCGCGGGCGAGCCGCCGCCGCGCCTGCTGACCGGCCCCGAGCAGCTGCTTGAGGTGCGCCGCCTGCTCGCGGGCGAGTTGTCCGACGGGGCCCTTGAGTGGCCGGAGCGCATGCGTGAGGCGCTCAAGACGCGCGGGTTCGCCGAGGAGCTGCGCGACTTCCTGGCCCGCGCCGCCGAGCGCGGCCTCGACGGCGACGACCTCGTCCACTACGGCAGGAGCCACGGTCGCGACGACTGGGCGGCGGTCGGCCGGTTCGCCCACCGCTACTACGCGCGGTTCGACCTGGAGCCGGTGCCGGTGCTCGATTACTCGGAGCTGATCCGCGCCGCGGCGGGGCTGCTCGCCGGCAGCGAGGTGCGGCGGCGGGAACGCGCGGCCTACGACGTCGTCTTCGTCGACGAATATCAGGACACCGACCCAGCGCAGGAGTTCCTGCTCCAGCAGCTCGCCGGCGACGGCCGCGACCTCATCGCGGTCGGCGACCCCGACCAGTCGATCTACGGCTTCCGCGGCGCGGACGTGCGCGGCATCCAGGAGTTCCCGCACAGGTTCCGCACCGCGGGCGGCGACGAGGCGCCCGTGGTGGCGCTGCGGGTGTGCCGCCGCAGTTCCGGCGCGCTGCTGCGCGCGTCGCGCCGGGTCGCCGAGAGGCTCCCCGCGGGCCAGGGCGCCCACCGTGAGCTACTCTCACCGACCGGCGGCGAGCCGGGCGAGGTGAAGGCGCTGCTCACCGACAGCGCCGGCCAGGAGGCCGCGGTCGTCGCCGACACGCTGCGCCGGGCGCACCTGCTCGACGGGGTGCCCTGGTCGCGCATGGCGGTGCTGGTGCGGTCGGCCGAGCGCCAGGTGCCGGCGCTGCGCCGGGCGCTCATCGGCGCGGGCGTGCCGGTGGTCGTCGCCGGCGACGAGGTGCCGCTCGTGCAGGAGCCGGGGGTGCGGCCCCTGGTGACGCTGCTGCGCGTCGCCATCGACCCGGCAAGGCTCGACGAGGGCACCGCCGAGGAGCTGCTGACGGGCGCGCTCGGCGGCACCGACACCATCGGCGTGCGCCGCCTCAAGCGTGCGCTCCGCGTCGCCGAGCACGAGGCGCAGGAGGGCGGGCTGCTCCCGCCGCGCTCGTCGGCCGAGCTGCTGGTCGCCGCCCTGCGCGACGCGCGCGAGCTGGTGCGCGTCGAGGGCTACGTGGCCGCACCGGCGGAACGCGTCGCGAAGCTCATCGCCACGGCACGCGACGCCATACGCCAGGGCGGCTCGGCCGAGGACGTGCTCTGGACCGTGTGGCAGGCGTCTGGGCTGGCCGAGAAATGGACCGACGCGGGGCTCGCCGGGGGCGCCCGCGGGGCCAGGGCCGACCGCGACCTCGACGCGGTCGTCACGCTGTTCGACCGGGCGGCGAGGTTCGTCGACCGGTTGCCGAAGGCCGGGCCCGAGGTGTTCCTGGAGGACCTCGCCTCCCAGGAGATCGCGGGCGACTCGCTGGCCGAGCGCGCACCCGACGGCGAGGCGGTGCGCATCCTCACCGCCCACCGCTCCAAGGGCCTGGAGTGGGACGTCGTGGTCGTCGCGGGCGTGCAGGAGGGCGTCTGGCCCGACCTGCGGCTGCGCGGGACGATGCTCGGCATCGAGAACCTCGTCGGCCTCGTCGAGGGCGACGAGCGCATCGAGGGCACCGTCGCCGCCGCGGCGCTGTCGTCCAAACTGCTGGCCGAGGAGCGCCGCCTGTTCTACGTCGCCGCCACCCGGGCCAGGCGGCGGCTCGTCGTCACCGCCGTCGGCGGCGAGGACACCGACGAGCGCCCCTCACGGTTCCTCGCCGAGCTCGTGCAGGGCGGCGGCGAGGAGGCCGGCGCCCTCGACCGCGCCCGCTGGCTCAGCATGCCGGCGCTGGTGGCCGACCTGCGGTCCGCCGTGTGCGACCCGACGCGGCCCGAGGAGATGCGCCGCGTGGCCGCAGGGCACCTCGCGAAGCTCGCCGCGGCGGGGGTGCGCGGCGCCCACCCCGACGACTGGTACGCCCTCACCGACCTGTCCGACGAGCGCCCGATCGGCTGGCCGGACGGCGTCGTGCGCATCTCGCCGTCGGCCGTGGAGAGCTTCACCCGCTGCGGCCTGCGGTGGCTGCTTGAGACGGCGGTCGGCGGCGGCGGCACTGACGCCGCCCGCGGCCTCGGCACGGTCGTGCACGCCATTGCGGTGCTCGCCGCCACCGGCATGCCGAGCGAGGAGCACCTCGGGCGGCGGCTCGACGAGATCTGGGGCGAGCTCGACTTCGGCGGGGTGTGGTTCAACCGCAAACAGCGCGCCGTGGCCGAGAAGATGATCGCCAGATTCGTGCGCTGGCACCACGAGAACCCCCGCAAGCTCGTCGCACTCGAACGCGACCTGACCGCGCGGGTGTCGGCCGACGTCGAGATCAAGGGGCGGGTCGACCGGGTCGAGCAGGACGAGCTCGGCCGGGCGGTGATCATCGACCTCAAGACCGGCTCATCGCCCCCCAAGGGCGACCTGCAGCGCAACCCCCAGCTCGGCGTCTATCAGCTCGCCACGCTGCTCGGGGCGTTCGCCAAACACGGTCTCACCGAGCCGGGCGGCGCCGCCCTCGTGCAGGTCGGCGGGGCGGCGGGCAAGGACGCCCCGACGGCCAAGGAGCAGACGCAGCGGGCGCTCGCCGACGACCCCGATCCGGGCTGGGCGGCCGCCCTCGTGGAGGAAGTCGCCGACGGCATGTCGGCCACGACGTTCTCCGCCACGGTCAACGACGGGTGCCGCACGTGTGCGGTCAAGGGCAGCTGCCCGGTCAACGACCAAGGGGGCCAGGTGTGCTGACCCCGCGATCCCCCGCAGTGCCGTACTTCGAGAGTGCTGTGCCGTTCTTCGAGAGTGCTGTGCCGTACGGCGGGAGCCTCGTGTGCTGACCCCGGAGGAGCTGGCGCTCAAGCTCGGCCTGCCCACGCCCACCGAGGAGCAGAGCGCGGTCATCAGCGCCCCCCTCGGCCCCATGGTGGTGATGGCGGGCGCGGGCTCCGGCAAGAGCGAGACCATGGCCGGGCGTGTCGTGTGGCTGGTCGCCAACGGCCTGGTGCGGCCGGAGCGTGTGCTCGGCCTGACCTTCACCCGCAAGGCCGCCGCGGAGCTGGCCGCGCGTGTGCGCAAGCGCCTGGCCGCCCTGGTCGAGCACGGTCTGGTGTCCGCCGGCCAGCTTGAGGAAGACCCGACCATCTCGACCTACCACGCCTACGCCTCGCGCCTGTTCACCGACCACGCGCTGCGCGAGGGCCTGGAGCCCACCATGCGGCTCATCACGCCCGCCGTGTCGTGGCAGCTCGCCTCGCGGGTCGTCGCGGGCTACGACGGGCCGATGGACAAGGTCGAGCTGAGCCCGCCGTCGGTCACCGCCGCCGTGCTCGACCTCGCGGGGGAGCTGGCCGAGCATCTGCGCGGCCCCGGCGACGTGCGCGAGGTCGGCGAGTGGCTGGCGGCCCGCTTCGGCGACCTCACCGGCAAGACCGTGCTCGCCCAGCGCAGGCCGCTCGCCGTCCAGGAGGTCAGGGAGCAGATGCTTCCGCTAGTCGAGGCATATCAGCGGCTCAAGCGCTCCCGGGAGGTCATCGACTTCGGCGACCAGATGGCCCTGGCCGCCCGCATCGCCATGCGGCACCCGGAGGTCGGGGAGATCGAGCGCGGCCGGTTCCCCGTGGTGCTGCTCGACGAATATCAGGACACGAGCCACGCCCAGCTCGCGCTCCTGCGGTCCTTGTTCTCCGGCGGGCACGCGGTGACCGCCGTGGGCGACCCCTGCCAGTCGATCTACGGCTGGCGCGGCGCGTCGGCCGGCAACCTCACCCGCTTCCCCCGCGACTTCCCCGGCGTCGCGGGCGAACCCGCCCCCGTCACCAAGTTGTCGGTCAGCTTCCGCAACGGCGACCACGTGCTCGGCGTGGCGGCCCGGGTTCAGCTGCCGCTCCGCGTCGAGGTGGGCGAGGTCCCCGTGCTCACCCCCGGGCCGAGCCGCAGGGAGCGCGGCCGGGTCGTGTGCGCCTTCCACGAGACCGCCGAGGACGAGGCCCTGTGGGTGGCCGAGCAGGTGCAGTGGGTCCTCGGCGAGGAGACCGCCCCCGACGGCCTGCCCTGGGGCGCCGGCGAGCGCGACAAGGCCCCGCAGAGCTCCTGGGGCGGGCCGGCGGCGGTGCAGCCGGGCGACGTCGCGGTGCTCGCCAGGAAACGCGCCCAGTTCCCGGCGCTGCGCCGCGCGCTGGAGGCCCGCGGCATCCCCGTCGAGGTGGTCGGCCTCGGCGGCCTGCTCACCGTCCCCGAGGTGGCCGACATCGTCGCCACCCTGCGCGTGCTCTACGACCCGACCGCCGGCGACGCCCTGCTGCGCCTCCTCGGCGGCGCCAGGTGGCGCATCGGCCCCGCCGACCTGCGTGTCCTCGGCGACCAGGCGCGGGAGCTGACCCGGGAGAGCAGAAGCGGCGCCAGGCGGCCCGACGACCCCGTCGAGCAGGTCGCCGCCGAAATGAGCGAGGAGCGCGGCAGCCTCGTCGACGCACTCGACGAGTTGCCGGAACGGCCCGCCTGGCTTGAGCCGTACTCCCCGGTGGCGCGGGTGCGGCTGCTCGCACTCGCCCACGAGCTGCGCACCATGCGCGCCCACACCGGGCAGCCGCTGCCCGACCTCATCACCGAGGTCGAGCGCCGCATGGGCCTCGACATCGAGGTGGCGGCCCGCGGGGGCACGGCGGGGGCCTTCGCGGCCCGCGCCGACCTCGACGCCTTCCTCGACGCGGCGGCGAGGTTCGCCGGCGACGCCGAGGATCCGACGCTCGGCGCGTTCCTCGCCTATCTGAAGGCCGCGGAAAGCGAGGAGTTCGGGCTGGAGGCCGGGCGGGTCGGCGAGACCAACAGCGTCAAGCTCATGACCGTGCACGCCGCCAAGGGCCTGGAGTGGCCCGTCGTCATCGTGCCGGGCCTGTCGCAGGCGACCACGGCCAAGGGCGCCCTCGGCAAGGGCAGCCTGTTCCCCGCGACGCCCCGCACGAACTCCCGCTGGACGGAGAACTTCCGCAAACTGCCCTATCCGCTGCGGGGCGACGCGGGCGACCTGCCCCGGCTCACCGGCCTCTCCAAGGACGAGCTGGCCCGGTTCGACGAGCACAGCCGCGACCGCGACCTCATGGAGGAGCGCCGCCTCGCCTACGTCGCCGTCACGCGGGCGCACTATCTGCTCATCGCCTCCGGCTACCGGTGGGGGACCGCCACCAAGCCCCTCGAACCCTCTGATTTCCTGCTGGAGATCCGCGCCGCCTGCCGCCGCGTCGCCGTCTGGGCCGCCGACCTTGAGGAGGGCGCCGCCAACCCGCTGCTCGCCGAGCCGGCCTCCGCCGAGTGGCCGGTCGTCCCCGACGGGCCCCGCCAGGCCGCCGTCCTCGACGGCGCCGAGCTCGTGCAGGAGGCCCTCGCCGGGCTCGCCCGCCCTGTGGCTGAGACCGCCCCTGTGCACACCTTCGACCGGGTCCGCGCCTGGGAACGCGACATCGAGCTCCTGCTCCGCGAACGCGACACGGAGCGCGCGGGCGGCAGGCGCGCCGTCGAGCTGCCGCCCACCCTGACGGTGTCGAACCTCGTCACCCTGGCCGCCGACGCCGGCGAGCTCGCCCGCCGCATCCGCCGTCCTGTGCCGGTCAAACCCGCGCCTCTCGCCCGGCGCGGCACCAGTTTCCACAAGTGGCTGGAGACCCGCTGGGGGCAGCAGCGCCTCATCGACGACTACGAGATGCCCGGCGCGGTCGACGAACCGGCGGACAGCGAGATCCAGCTCGCCGAACTCCAGGAGCGTTTCGAAGAGAGCGAATGGGCCGGGCGTGTCCCCTTGGACATGGAGGTCCCCTTCGAGACGATGATCGCCGATCGTCTGATCCGGGGTCGCATGGACGCCGTCTTCCGCAGCCCCGACGGCGGCTACGAGGTCGTCGACTGGAAGACCGGCGACCGCCCCCACGGCCGCGCCGAGCGGGCCGTCGCCGTGCAGCTCGCGGCTTATCGCCTCGCCTGGGCCGATCTCGCCCAGGTGCCGGTCGAAAAGGTGCGCGCCGCTTTCCATTATGTCCGCCGGGGAGAGACAATTCGCCCCGTCAACCTGCTGGACGCCGCCGGCCTGGTCGCCCTTATCGAATCGGTCCCTCGGAAATAGCTCCTCACACGTAAAAGAACTTGGGTTTGGGGTGCAGCAAGAACTCGTGGTGGGAGATATTCCAGGCATAAGCCCCCGCCATCCCGAATGCCAGCACATCGCCCACACGAACCGATGTCCCGGCCCTTCTCGCGAGCACGTCCTTCGGCGTGCACAGCTGGCCGACGACCGTGACCGGCTCCCCGGGCCCGCCGGCTCCGTCCAGCACCGCGAACGGCTGGTCGTGGCCCTTGGTCACCGGTGTGCGGAGGTGGTGGGTGCCGCCCGCCACGACGGCGAAGAGCTCGCCGTGCACCCGCTTCACGTCGATCACCCGGGTGAGATACCACCCGCAATAGACCGTGAGCGCCCGCCCCGGCTCGATCCGCACCCGCTCGCCGTCCGCGATCAGGCCTGTCAGGCCCTTGCCGTACGCCTCCCAGTCGAACCTCCGGGACGGCTCGGTATACGCCACGGCCATGCCGCCCCCCACGTTGACCTCCCGCACGCCGAGCCCCCGCGCGTAGCCGAGCACGGCGCCCGCCAGGTCGACCAGCGGCCCGGCCTCAAGGCCGCTCGCCAGGTGGGCGTGCACACCGCGCAGGCGCACCCCCGGGTGGCCGGAGAGCAGGGTGAGGCATTCGTCGATGCCCGCGGGGTCCATCCCGAAGGGTGTGGCTCCGCCGCCCATGGCCAGAGACGCCCCGGCGACGGGGATGTCTAGGTTGACGCGGAGCAGCACGTCTGCCTCCACCCCCATCGCGAGGAGGCGGCGCAGCTCGCCGGGGCTCTCCACATGCACCCGGTGGGCGCCCGCGGCGGCGGCGAGCTCGTCGTCGGTCTTGCCAGGCCCGCCGAACGCGAGGCGGGCGCCGGGTACGGCGGAGCGCACATGGGCCAGCTCACCGCCGGAGGAGACCTCGAACCCGTCGACGTGCGGCGCGAGCGTGGTCAGCAGCGCCGGGTCGGGGTTGGCCTTGGCCGCGTAATAGAGCTCGACGCCGGGAAGCGCCGAGCGCACGGCACGCATATGGGTGGACAGGGCGGCCAGGTCATAGACATAAGCCGGGAAGTCGCGCAGCCGCCCGGCCGCCGCACGCACCGACGAGGGAACCGCGATCACCGGGAACCTCCGGGGAAGGGGCCGGGCACGGTGACGTATCCGGCGGTCTTGTCCGCGGCGCGGGCCCAGCGAACCGCCAGGTTCGCCTTGGCGGGCAGGGGCGAGCCGTCGAGCAGGGACGCGAGAGGGGCGGGCCGGCCGCGGGCGTCGGCGTAGACGGAGAGGACCTTCCACGCCGACGCCCACAGGTCGGCCAGAAGGGCGTGCGGGTCGTGCGGGCGGGCGGCTTCCACGACGGTGGCCGCGATCTCCGTCAGATGGTTGACCATCAGGCAGTAGACGACCCGGCTCCACCCCGCCTCGGCGCTGTAGGTGAGGGCGGCGGCCACCCGGTCCGGCACCCCAGTGAGATCGTGGCGGCCGGCGACCAGCTTGGTGCCCTCCAGATCGCGGAAGACAGCCTCGATCGGCATGCCCGACCTGTCCACCCCGATGAGGACGTTCTGCAGGTGTGGCTCCAGCACCACACCGTGCCGCAGATAGGCGTCCAGCACCGGCGGCGCGACCCGCTCGACATAGGCCGTCCACCAGGCGAGCGGATCGGCGGCGCGCCGCTCCCCGCAGGGGTGCGGCACCTCGTGGCCGGCGAGCGCCCCGGCGAGCAGCGGCGTCACCTCCGGCCCGCACACCCGCCACGGCCCTTCCCGCACGATGACACCGAGGCCCTCCAGCAGCGGCAGACCGAGGGCCACCGAGCGGAACCCCGGCTCGCGCAGCCGCGACGTGCCGGGATGGGCCGCCGCCAGGTCGGCGAAGACCGGGTCGAGCCGGGAGTTCAACTCGACTGCCCCCTCCAGCTCATACCACGCGTTCTTCCGCACACAGTTGGTGATGCGGACGTCCAGCGAGAACTTCAGGCAGATCTCCGCGTTCGGCTCGTAGACCGTGCGCACCGACGAGGTGGGCACGACGGGTTCACGGCCGGGACCGAGGTCCAGGAGCAGCCCTTCGGCCAGGGGACCGGCCAGATGCGGCTTCAGCAGGTCGGCCTGCCACGGATGGGCGGGGAGCAGGGCATAACCCGGCGGTGCCGTACCAAGGGCGTCGAGTGCCCGCGTGTCACCGCCCTCGTGGAGCACGTCGTCGCGTACGGCGAACATCCGCAGCGGGAACCGCGCGTGTGCCTCCGGCGCATATTGCAGCCGCTCGGCGCCCCCTCCGGCCTTGGGCGACGGGTGGAAGGGATGGCCGAACACCAGCGCCTGCTCCGAGGCGAGCCACGGGTCGCCGGGAGGCTCGGCCTCGCGGCGCGCCTCGACCAGGCGGCCCGTGACCTCCCGGCTGGCCGACACCTGGGCGGCGAACTCCTCGTTGCCGCCGCCGAGCTCACCCGCGACCAGCTCCACCAGCTCGTCCACCGTGAGCGGGCGCCACTCGCCGCCGCATCGCAGCTCGGCCGTGCCGTCGAACCGCAGCGCCGCCCCGCCGGCGGACCGCACCCGCAGGAGCGCTCCCGCCAGATGCACCATCAGGTATGGCCCGGCCCGCCACACCTGCCCCCTCGGACCTGCCACCTCGCGCACACAGCACCGCAGCAGCGCGTCCAGCGTCGCCCGTTCGGCGAGCGCGCCGACGGCATCGAGCACTTGGATCATGTTGAAGACGTGCCCCTCGTCAAATGGAAGTGACTTGTGCGGGGGTGCTAACCCCGCTCGGAAACCATCGCCTGGGTGGTGGAGCGCCCGATCTTGGACCCGCCGCGAGGCCGCCGCAGATAGTTGGGGCCGCTCGTGCCGTAGAACTTGTTGACGTCCCGCGCCCCGGTGCGCGCCTTGTCGACCAGGGTGCCCGCGGTGACCATCGACTTGCCCACCAGCCGCGCCGCGTCCAGCGTGCGTGCCCGCAGCAGCCGCGCCATCGGATGCTCCCCGTGCTCGTCGAGCGCCTCGGTCAGCGCCCCCCGCAGCAGCGTCACGGCGCGCCGCTCCGGCAACGCGCCGAAGACCACCGCGGCCGCCGCCAGATGCAGCGTGATCGTCACGAACACATCCGCCAGGGCGTGCGGGTCGTCGGTCAGCATGCGCGTGTCGGCGAAGCGGGGCGGGGTGACGCCGGCCTGGCGCAGCCGCTCCGGCGAGGCGAGCAGCCCGTCGTTGTCCTTGACCAGCAGGCGCGGCGGGCCGTGGCCGCCGAAGACCAGCGACAGGTTCTGCTGGTGGGCCTCCAGCGCCACGCCGTATCTCACGAACAGCGTCACGTTGCACCGCAGCAGCTGACGCACATAGCTCTCCAGCAGCGCCGCCACGTCGCCGCCCGTATGCCGCGCGGCGAGCTCGGCCACCACCGTGCCGCCGCGCGGCGACGGGGCGAGCAGCGAGGCCACAGGGACGATCTCCCCCTCGGGGAAGCCGCGCAGCATCCAGCCCAGGTATTCGTGGCCGGCGTGCGCATAGGTCTGTTCGTCGGCGAGCATCACCGGCAGGTCCGGCTCGGCCGCGAGCACCTCGCGCAGCAGGCGTTCGGCCCGCGCGCCGTCCGCCAGGGTGTCCGGCTTGATCGAGCGGCGGTTGCGCAACCCGAGGGTGCTGGTGGTGAGCGGCAGCTTGAGGTGCAGCCGGGGCGCCACCTCGACGGTGCGCATCGACAACGTGGGGCGCACGGTGAGGAACGGCAGCGGCGCCACGTTCACCTCGGTCAGCACGTTCACCCCGGTCAGGGCGGGCGCGGTCAGCGGGTGCACCGGGAAGAGCTCGTGGGTGGCCGCGAGCTCCGGCGGCAGCCCCACCGCGGGGAAGGACGGCCACCATTCCGGCTGCCCGCCCCCTTCCTGGCGGCGCACGCGCGAACGGGGGACCGCGGCCCAGCGCAGGCCGAAGCGCGGCCCGAACTCGGGGGCGTAGGCGATCAGCTCCTCGGCGCCGAGCCCCGCACGGGCCCGCGCGGTCGGGTAGACCGGGTGGTCGACGAAGGCCGCCACCACCTCTCTGGCGATCATCGAGTCCGGCGGGTCGTCGCGCAGCGCCGCGAGCACCCGTCCGCTGTGGGCGTCGTGCAGCGTCAGGCTCGCCAGCGCCACCCGGCACTCCTCGGCGAACGCCCGCACCCCCTCGGCGTCCTCCGGGGCGGCAAGGTGGCCGAGGGTCGCGAGCACCTCGCCGAGCGTCAGCGGCTCGCCGGGGGAGACGGTGAAGTCCTGGTAGAGCGAGCCCGGCGTGAGGCGCACCGCCCGGCCCGAGGCCAGCAGCAGTTCCACGCCCTCCTTGTCGCGGGTGACCCACCGCCCGAGCTCGCCGTAGTCCTCCCGCAGCAGCGCGTCGAGCACCCGCGCGGCGAGATAGCCCTCCCGCTCGCGCGGCGTCATGCGATCACCCAGGGGCGTTCGGCCCTGAAGGCGGTGACGGCGGCCTCCACCTCGGCGTGGTCGGCCCCGATCACACGCAGCAGCCCGAGGTAGTCGCGGTTGGTGTGGGTGTGCTCGACGCGGTCGCCGACCGCGCGCAGCGGGCGGTGCCAGAGCCGCACCCGTCCGTCGTGCCCTCCGTCGAGCGGGGGCGGCGCCGAGGTCACATGGCCGGCGCGGTCGGCGACCAGGCTCACGGCGGAGCCGTACACCGAGGGCGCCGGCGGCGCGGTGGGCAGCTCCTCGCCGAGGTGCACCCGCAGGATCCACTCGAACAACGGCACTCCCAGCAGGTCGGCCAGCAGGAACTCGCAGTCGTCCCCGATCACCCGATAGTTGATCTCGATGATCCTGGGCCCGCTCTCGGTCACCACGTATTCGGTGTGGCACGCCCCGAACCCCACCCCGAGCGCCCGCAGCGCCGCCAGCACGTGCTCGTGCGGCCCCTCGGGATGCCAGTCGAGCCGCTCCTCCACGAAGTACGGCAGAGGCCCGAGTGTCGTTCTGAACCCCCCGAGCACCCTCGGCGCACCGGTGCGGCTGTCGCCGAGCGTCTCCAGGGTGTGCAGCGGCCCCGAGAGGTATTGCTCCACGACCAGGGCCTCGCCCGGCCGCTCCGCGCGGATGGTGCGCACGGCCTCGGCCAGCTCGCGCTGCGTCTCGACGTAGACCACGTGCTCGCTGGCGACCCCTTCGCGGGGTTTGACCACGGCGGGCAGGGGGGTGTCGGCGGGGACGGGGTCGCCGGGGGACAACCTCGCCGACCAGACCGACTCGACCCCGGCACGGGCGAGTGCCCGCCGCATGAGCGCCTTGTTCTTGGCCGTCGCGCAGGCCCGCCAGTCCTTGCCCGGCAGGCCGAAGTAGTCGGCCACCATCGCGGTCTCCGCCTGGATGTGGTCGGAGTTGGTGAACACCGCCTCGGGCGGCTCGTGGTGGGCGATGGTGTCGATCACGGCGCGGGGGTCGCGCACGTCGCAGCCGAAGACCTCGACACCGCAGGCGGCGTAGTCGCCGGGCCGGTCGGTGAGGATCGTCACCTCGCGGCCGAGCGCCTTGGCCGCGGGGAGGAATCCGTCGGTGACGGCGCCGGTCGTTTTCAGCGAGGTGAAGTACACCCGCAACTGACACCCCCGGGGGATTCAGGTAAGGCTTACCTAACTCACGGCCATCATAGCCTGAAGCGGGATCATGATGAGCGCCGCGCGAGACCTTTTAGGATGGTCAGGGCTCCTGGAAGGAAACTGTGTGGAACGATCGGCACAAGATGGACTTATCGGGCCGCTGCTTCTCGCGCGCAGTGCCATAGACAGATCGTCGCCACTACGCGGCGACGACGAGTGGCTGAAGAAGGCCTGGGCCGACGACCGCAGCAAAGTCCTCGTGATCCACGAGGGCCGCACCCTGGTTCGCAGAAGCGGCACCGAACTCGCCATCGAACTGTTCTCCCCGGCCGAGGCACCGCCCGGCCGGCACTACCTCCTCGGTGTGGACGACGGAGGTGTGTCTTACTTCGCGGTGTCCGCGCCGCTGCCCGGCGCTCGCGGCGCCGAGGGAAGGTCCGAGGGCAGGGTAGTCGCCCCCCTCACCGCCGAGACCGTGCCGGAGGGCCGGCCCGTCGCCATGGGGCTGCGCCAGATCGGCGCACTCCTCGGCGACCGGGACGCCGGGCTCCTCGTCTACGCCGTCGCGCTGGAGGCGTGGCACACCAGTCACGAGTTCTGCCCACGCTGCGGCAGCCGTACGGAGGTCGCGGGAGGCGGCAACACGCGCGTGTGCCCGCGGGACGCCAGCGTGCACTTCCCCCGCGTTGACCCGGCGGTCATCATGCTGGTGCACGACGACGCCGACCGGGTGCTGCTCGCCCGGGGGCCGAGCTGGCCGAAGGACCGCTACTCGATCCTCGCCGGCTTCGTCGAGCCCGGCGAGTCGCTGGAGCGGGCCGTGATCCGCGAGGTCGCCGAGGAGGTCGGCGTCACCGTCACCGCCCCCCGCTACCTCGGCAGCCAGCCCTGGCCCTTCCCACGCAGCCTGATGCTGGGCTTCTTCACCCGCGCCCTCACCACCGAGCTGCGCTGCGATCCCCACGAGATCGCCGAGGCGCGGTGGTATACGCGGGCCGAGCTCACCGAGGCTCTCGCGGCGGGGAGTGTACGGCTGCCGCCCGAGGTCTCGATCGCCCGCAGGTTGATCGAGACCTGGTTCGGCGGGCACCTCTCCGGAGACTGATCGCCGCTCAGCGACGTGGCGGCCGGCGCACGTAGACCGGCTGCCCCTTGCTCACCAGATGGCGCAGGTTGTGGGCCACGTTGAGCGGTAGCCGTACACATCCATGTGAGGCGGGATAGAGCGGCACCGAGGTCGAGCCGTGCATGGCGATGCCGCCGCGGAAGTACATCGGTTTGTACATGCTGCCCAGCGGGCCCGTGCGCCAGCCGTTGTTCTGGCGGTAGACGCGGAAGTTCCCGGTCGGCGTGATGGCGAAGCCGCAGCGGCCCTTGTGGCAGTATCTCCGCTGCGCGCCCGTGGAGATGTGGGTGGTCAGGGCCAGCCGGTTCCTACGGTAGACGTGCATGAGCTGGCGGGTCAGATTGATCTCCACCCGTTTCGGGGCCGCGCCCTGGCGCACGAGCGGGCGGGGCACACGCCCCCGGTCCAGCGCCCGCCAGGTGCGCGGCCCGACGGCCGAGGCCGGCCGGAGCCGGTTCGCCTTCTGCAGGGCCCACACGGCCATGATGGTCGGCCTGTTCACACAGCCCGTGGCGGGGCCGGGCGCGTAGCGCAGGTGGGCCAGGCGTCGCTGGAGGTGGCGCACCACCGGGCCGCAGGCGCCGGGCGTGAGCGTGGGGCGCGAGTCGGCCGCGGCGGAGGCCGCGGGGCTCTCCGTGATCACGGGCAGGGCGGTCACGACGGTGGAGATCGTGGTCGAGATGAGAAGGAGCGACCAGCGGCGCAACCGGCGTGCGGCGGTCCGGTGCGCCGGGGCGGCCGGGCTGAGGGCGGTGGTCTCGGCCGGCTCGGGGGCCGGGCTCGTTGGCTTCGCCGGCCTCGCTGGCTCTGTCGGGCCCGTCGCGCCAAGGGAATCCTGTCTGCACATAGTTCCTCGATCCGGATAAGTCGCCTTGTGCCGACTCGTGGCCGTTTATATCCGTGGCGATGATGATCAACGGCCATTGAGTGGACTGGAAGGGGTTATTCCGCATTCGGGCAGTCTTAAATCCTTGTCGTGGATTATCCGATTTGATCTGTCCGGATTGTGCAGATAAATCAGCTTTTCATGCGAAGTATGCTCCTCAATCATTTTACAGTGTGCTTGGGGGAGGAATGTGGTTCCCGAATATTGCTCGGGGGAGCATAAATCGAATAAGGGGTGTTTTGTTGACCTTGCCCCGGGCACAGAAGCGATTAATGACGCCCTATCCATGCTGATCGGGGGAACAGCAATTATGGGTATAACCGCTATATTCGCGGACGGCGGCGGCAAGAGGGTGCTCGCGACCCTGTCCACCGCTGCATTCGCAGGAATCGTCGCACTGGCGGGTGGCGGCACAACCGCTCTCGCCGCGGCCGCTCCCGCGAAAACGAACGCCGCGAGTAGCCAGATGGCCGCGGCACGCGCCGACGACTCGCACATCGAGGGAATCGTCTGGTTCGACCGGAACCGGAACGGTGAGCGCGACCAAGGCGAGCCCGGCATCGAAAACGTCAAGGTCGAGGCCAATGACAAAGAAGACGACACCGTCGCTGAGACGACGACCGACGAACAGGGCCGTTTCCGGCTCGCGGTTCGCCACTCCGGACATGTCGAGGTCTGCTTCGAGCCGCGCGACGCGCGCGGTTTGACGTCCCCGGTCAGGGGTGACCAGCTGCACCCGGTCTCACAAAGCAGGCACTCACACGTCAACAAGTGCAAGTGCATCTGGGTGAAACTGCGGCCGCACCACACCGCTTACGTGGACGCGGGCTTCCACCACGACCCGCACGGTGTCCACCACGAGGACTGCTGGAGAAAGCACTGCAAGGGGGTGCGTTGCCACCGTGACCGCCACCACGCTCACCATCGGCATCACCACCACAACCACCACAATCACCACCACAACTGCAACCGGCACCACTGCCACCATGAGTTCGTAGTGCGCGACGAGATCAAGCGCGGGCACATCAACTACGGTGGACACGTCCGTTCCCACCGCGGTGAGAAGCCCTCGCTGCGCGGCGGACGCGGATATGCCAGCTCCGGTTCCCACCACGGCGGCTCCAGGACGTGGCACATCCGTCGTCACGAGCGGTTCCGTGAGAACGACCACCACAGCCGGCACCACCACCACAACCGCCATCACAGGCGCCACCACGGTCATCCCCATCATCACCACCATCACGGGGATCACGACCACGACGGGCATCACCACCACCACGGCTGCCACGGCTGCCACTGAGCCGACGTCCCGCCCAGACGGCGACCCGGACCCGCCGGTCCGGTCACCGGATGAGATGACGACAGCTCACGGAGCCTGACCGGCTCCACGCATCATCGACCCGGCGCGGTCAGCTTGACGCTGACCGCGCCGGGCGCGTTGGCAGGCGTTGCAAGACGTCCCGTACGGCGAAAGCCTCGCCGGCAGGACACCGAGCGCGCGACCGGGGCCACGGAGGGCACGTGCCGCCCCCGCTCGGCCTCGTCTTTCCGGCTTCGCCGTAGCGGACGGTGTGGCCGAACACCGCGATCATGGAGCGGCCGGCAGGGATTCTGCGGGCCCGCCGGCCGATCGCCGGAGGTGCGCGGTCGCGCGTTTGGGCGGGGTCAGACCGTGAGGGCCTTTTTCACCTGTGCCACACTCGGGTTCGTCATCACGATGTTGTCGCCCCCGCCCGGCGGCACCACAAGGACGGTCGGGACGGCCTGGTTGCCGTTGTTGACGCTCATCACGAACTCGGCCGCCGTGGGGTCGGCCTCAATGTCGATCTCGCGGTAGGAGATTCCCTCGCGGGTGAGCTGGCTCTTGAGCCTCTTGCAAGGACCGCACCAACTCGTGGTGTAGACCGTGAGCGCCATGAAGACCTATCCCTTCCATCCGGCGTTAGCGCTCACTGCTAACAAAGCGACACCCCATCATCTTCCCGGCACCCGGGGCGATCGCCCCCACAGGTGTCTAACGGTCGGAGTCGCGCGAGTCGCTCGACTGGTCGGCCAACCGGCGGCCGACCCAGCGCTGCACCTCGTCGGCTACGCCGAAGGCGCGGTAGAGCGGCGCGCTGTGGTCGGTGCCGGGGATCGAGCGGACCGTCATCGAGACGCCGACCTGCTTCAGCGCCGCCTTGAGCGCCAGGCTGTGCTGCGGCGGCACGAACTCGTCCTCGGAGTGCACGGCGAACATCGGCACGTCGCCGCGGCTGGCGTGCCACGGCACCTCCATGCTCGCCCAGACGCGGGCGCATCTGCCCTTCGGCTCGCAGCCCCCGGCCAGCCGGATCGCCGCGTTCCGCAGGCGGATCTTGAGCGGGTCGAGGGTGTCGGCGCCGTCGTTGTAGGCCTTGAGCGGCGACGCGACCGGGGAAACGCCGACGACGCCCCGGAGGCCGGGCACGCCGTTGCCGTACGTCCCGGTCGAGAACGCCAGGTGGCCACCGGCAGAGAAGCCGATGATCACATAGTTGCCCGGGTCGAACGACCAGCGCGCCGCGTGGCGGCGGGCCGTCGAGATGGCGTCGAACATGTCCACACGCTGCGCCGGCCACGCAGCGTCACCCGACAGCCGGTAGTTGAGGTTGAAGACGGTGTAACCGAGTTCGGCGTAGCTGCGGGTGATCTCGGCCATGTACTTCTTGTCGCCGCTCGACCACCAGCCGCCGTGGACCAGGAACACGCCGGGTCGTTTGGCGCCTTCCGTCTGCCACCAGACGTCCATTTTCTGCCTGCGGTGGGGACCGTACGCGACCTCGGCGACGGAGGTGCCGAGCGGGGGCTCGACGGTCGAGGAGACGACCGGAGCGGGGGTCGGTTCACCGCGGGGACCGACGACCGCATGAGCCGACGCGGGCACGACAGCACCGGCGGCAAGTGCCAAAGCACTCACAAACACCGCAGATCGCACGGACGTCTTCCTTCCCCCGGGCCAATCGACACGACCCCATTGTGGAGTACGTGACCAAGCTTTTGCATCTCGACAACCGGGCAGGATGTAGTGGCTTGTTCAGACGCCTTATGGTGCGCCACAGCGCACGCCCGAGTGATCTGCTGGGAAGATAGTGGCCGAATAGCTGTTACGTGACCGTAAGGAGCCTCGCGTGGACCACGACGACGCGCTTTCCGGTCTCGACCCCGAGCAACTCCAGGTCGCCGAGGCCGTCAGCGGGCCCGTCTGCGTGCTCGCCGGGGCGGGCACCGGCAAGACGCGGGCCATCACCCACCGCATCGCGCACGCGGTGCGCACCGGCGTGGTCGAGCCGCAGAGTGTGCTCGCGGTGACCTTCACGACCCGCGCCGCCGGCGAGCTGCGCCAGCGGCTGCGCGAGCTCGGCGCACCCGGCGTGCAGGCGCGCACCTTCCACGCGGCGGCCCTGCGCCAGCTCACCTACTTCTGGCCACGCGTCATCGGCGGCGACACCCCGTCGGTCATCGAGTCCAAACTCCCGCTGCTCGCCGAGGCGTGCCGCGTCCTCAGGCGCACCCCCGAGCGCACCGAGCTGCGCGACATCGCCTCGGAGATCGAGTGGGCGAAGGTCACCCAGCTCGGCCCCGACGACTACCAGGCCGGCGCCGCCAAGTCCGGCCGCACGCCGCCCCTGCCCGCCGCCGAGATGGCCCGTGTCTACGAGACCTACGAACGGCTGCGCCGCGAGCGCCACCTGGTCGACTTCGAGACCATCCTCGAGCTCACCGCCGCCGTCATGACCGAGCACGCGGAGGTAGCCGCGCAGATCCGCGGGCAATACCGCTATTTCGTGGTCGACGAATACCAGGACGTCAACCCGCTGCAGAAGCTGCTCCTCGACACCTGGCTCGGCGGGCGCGACGACCTGTGCGTCGTCGGCGACCCCAACCAGACGATTTACTCCTTCACCGGCGCCACCCCCCGCTATCTCACCGGGTTCGCCGTCGAGCACCCCGGCGCCGCCGTCGTGCGGCTCGTGCGCGATTACCGCTCCACGCCGCAGGTCGTCGGCCTGGCCAACAAGGTGCTCGCCGCCGCCCGCACCCCCCACCGCCTCGAACTCGTCGCCCAGCGGGCCGACGGCCCGCCCCCCGCCTTCGTCGAATACGACGACGAGCAGGCCGAGGCCGCCGGCACCGCGCGGGTCGTGCGCGACCTGATCGCCAAAGGCGTGCCGTCCCGCGAGATCGCCGTGCTGTTCCGCGTCAACGCCCAGTCGGAGAACTACGAGCAGGCCCTGGCCAAGCTCGGCATCCCCTACCTCGTGCGCGGCGCCGACCGGTTCTTCGAGCGCCCCGAGGTGCGCCAGGCGGTCGTCCTGCTGCGCGGCGCCGCCCGCGCCGACGACGGCGACGCCCTGGCTCCCACCGTGCACCACATCCTGTCCGGCATCGGCCTCACCCCCGAGCCGCCCGCCGGCGGCGTCGCCCGCGAACGCTGGGGCTCGCTCAAAGCCCTCGCCGACCTCGCGGAAGACCTCGCCGCCGAAGGCGCGGGCCTGCGGGCCTACGTCGCCGAGCTGGAACGCCGGGCCGCCGAGCAGCACGTCCCCCCGGTCGAAGGCGTCACCCTCGCCTCCCTCCACGCCGCCAAGGGCCTCGAATGGGACGCCGTCTTCATCGTCGGCCTCACCGAGGGCATGCTCCCGATCGTCTACGCCGAGACCACCGACCAGCTCGAAGAGGAACGCCGCCTCCTCTACGTCGGCGTCACCCGCGCCCGCGCCCACCTCACCCTGTCGTGGGCCCTCGCCCGCGCCCCCGGCGGCGGCAGGCGCCGCCGCCCCTCGCGGTTCCTCACCGGGCTCACCTCCCGCGCGCCCCGCGCCCCCCGCGCCGAGTCCGCCCCGGTCCGCGAGCGCCGCCAGGTGGCCGTGCCCATGCACTGCCGGGTGTGCGCCAAGACCCTCGTCGCCGCGCAGGAGCAAAAGCTCGGCCGGTGCGCCGGCTGCCCCGCCGAGTTCGACGAGCGGCTGCTCGAAGACCTCAAGAACTGGCGTACGGCGGTCGCCAAGGAGGCCAAGATCCCGCCCTATGTGGTCTTCACCGACGTCACCCTCCAGGCCATCGCCGAGCGTGCCCCGACCACAGAGACCGACCTGCTGAGCATCACGGGCATCGGACGCGTCAAACTTGACCGGTACGGCGACGCCGTACTCGCCATATGCCGCGATCGGGAGGCTTCGTGAACGACGCGCTCAAAGAACTCCTGGACCTGCTCGATCTGGAGCAGATCGAGCTCGACATCTTCCGGGGGCGCAGCCCGAAGGAGCACATCCAGCGTGTCTTCGGCGGGCAGGTCGCCGCGCAGGCGCTCGTCGCCGCCGGGCGCACCGTGTCGTCCGAGCGTTTCGTGCACTCCCTCCACGCCTACTTCATCCGGCCGGGCGACCCGTCCATCCCCATCGTCTACAACGTCGAGCGGGTGCGGGACGGCCGCTCCTTCACCACGCGCCGCGTCGTCGCCGTGCAACACGGCAAGAGCATCTTCACGATGTCGGCGTCGTTCCACCACGTCGAGCCGGGCGTCGAGCACCAGGCGGCCACCATGCCCGACGTGCCGGCGCCGGAGACGCTCGCGACATTCAGCGAGCGGGCCTCCGCCGTGCTCGGCGACAACCCCGACGCGCTTGAGTGGATCGCGCGTGAGCGGCCGGTCGACATGCGCTACGTCTCCCCGCTGATCTGGGAGGCCAACACCGACCCGGCGCTGCGGTCGGCGTCGACGAACGTGTGGTTCAAATACGACGCGGACCTTCCCGACGACCCACTCCTGCATGTCGTCCTGGCCGCCTATGCCTCCGACTACACGCTCGTGGACACCGTTCTGTCGGCCCACGGACTCGCCTGGGGCTCCTCGCGGATCATCGGCGCCTCGCTCGACCACGCCATGTGGTTCCACCGGCCGCTGCGGGCCGACGACTGGTTCCTCTACGCCCAGGAATCGCCGTGGGCCGGAGGGGCACGGGGACTTGCCAGAGGAGAGATGTTCACCCCCTCCGGAGAGCTCGCCGTGTCGGTGGTCCAGGAGTGCATGATCCGAGTGGCGCGAACGTAAAACAGCAGGTAGAAAATATGTTGCCCTCTTTCGGAGAGGGGAATAGGGTCTTCAACAAGCGAGTCGGGTGTCGGCACTCGACGATCTTCAGATGGAGGTGAGCAGTCGGTGATCAAGCACACGCTTTCCGTGAAGCCGTTGCTCACTTCCGCATGCCCGAGTGCTCCGGCCAACGCCAAGCCGGTCTTCGTCAACGCTCGGATGCTCGGCCTTGCCGCGCATTCGGCCATGGAGGCACCGCCTTCCCTCACGATCGCTCTGCCCGCCTCCTGCGATGGCAGGTGGCAAGCCGGCCTCGGCAAACTCCGCCACGTGGAGTTTGTCGCGCTGGGCGGCGAGGTCGTGTCGACGGGAGCAGTGTCAACCGGTTTGGGCGCCACGTCTGAGCTTGGCATGTCCGTCGCAGGACTGCGTCGTCGCGATGCGCAAGCGTTCGCCGAAGCCGCCTACGAAGCAGCGCCCACTCAGACCGAGGGGCCCGCCGACGTCGACGCCCTCCTGGGCGATGACATCGAGGCCATGCCCGCCCTTGCTGAAGCATTCGGCAACCTGACCCAGCAGACCGCCAACGGTGGGCTGCGTCTCACGCAGCAGTGTGATCCAAACACCTGGAGACAACCGGTCATAACCTGACCGGCGCAGAGCCTCCAGGCCGCGGATCCACAGACAGGATCCGCGGCCTTCTTGTTTGTCCGCGTCCCTTGACCACCCGCGAGGTTGTGAAAAAGCAAGATCATTTTCTCTCTTACCAGAAAGGTGACGCAGATGGGGGCCAAGACGATCATGGACCTGATCGACGAAGCCGAAATCCCCTGTCGTACCGACCCAGACCTGTGGTTCGCCGAGTCTCCCGACGACGTGGAGTTCGCCAAGGCGCTCTGCGGCGGGTGCCCGATCCGGAAATCCTGCCTCGCCCGCGCCCTTGAGCGCGAGGAGCCGTGGGGTGTCTGGGGCGGGGAACTCATCCTCCGCGGCGTCGTCGTCCCGCGGAAGCGCCCCCGCGGCCGCCCCCGCAAGACTCCTGTAGCGGCCTGACCGGTCAACCGTCTCCAATACCGACAAGGATCACACCGATGATCGACCACATTCCCGGCCATTCCCGCACCCGCTCGCCCGGAGCCCCTATGTATGAAGAGCTCGTGTGGGAGCGAATACGGACGCTTCACCGTGAGGCTGAGAAACAACGCCTCATAGCCCGCGTCCGCGCCGTCAACCGAGCACGCCGCAACGTGGAACGCGCTTCTCTCCGGCTACGCAACGCCCTGCAAAGGCTCGTATAAGGGCACTGAGCTTGCTGCTCCGTTGGTTGCAGGCTGCTCCTATAGGAGCATTGGCCCCTTTCTACGGCTTTTCATGGCTAACCCACCAGGCCCCCTTCTTTGAAGGGGGCCTGTTCCGTGTTGCTTAAGGCTCGCCCCGCGATGGCACCTCTGGCGACGCAGTGCACCACCTCGACGCTCTAGGAAGCGATGCCCAAGGTGGCTCCGGTCCCACATCGCAGCACCATCAGGACGCCGCGGACTCCCGATATGGGTCGACGTAGGGTTTCGTGGACTGCTGCACGGAGGAAAACACCGGCTGCATGGCCGCACCCGCCACGTAGTAGCGCCCCCGCGCCTTCCCCACGGGCACAAGCCATGCCAAGCGACACAATTCTCTGATGTCTCTGACGGCTTGCTGAGAGCTCAGCTCGGCATCCAGCTGGTAAACAGTACGCCGTACGCGCGACCCCCAGAAGGCAGGCAGAAGTGCGAACACGGTTCGTTCGTCGAGCCCCGCCGCAGCCGTAGCATCGGACAACTCAGCCCAGGCACGGCTCAATAGCGCGACCCGGCGCCTCGCCTGCTGCGCCTGAATATGATGAGCGCGCAAGCAGAATCTGATCCATGGCCGGGTGTCCCGATCCGGGCTCCACTCGGACCCGCCCACTTCCTTCAGCACCTGGTAGTAGGCGTACGTATTCTGCCCTCTACCGAGCCACTCCTCGATCGAGGAGAACTCGGGAGGAATCAAGGCCTCGCGTGCGAACACCAGTGTGGACAGTGCTCTGGACATGCGACCGTTGCCGTCGGCCCATGGGTGGATGTTCACCAGGTTCAGATGCGCCATCGAGGCACGAACATGCGCCGGACAGTCCAGATCTCCGTTGTTGAGCCAGTCCACCAGCTCGGCCATGAGTCCCGGGACCGTTTCCGAATTTGGCCCGGTGTAGGCGGCGACGGCAGGATCATCAGGGCTGGTGACATAAACAGGCCCAGTCCGGAGCCGGCCCGGACGCTTGTCCGGGTGATGTTCTTGGATCATGAAGTGGAGCCCGTTCAGCAGGCCTGCGTCAAAACGGAACCCAGGACCGGCATCGGAAAGGCTTTGGCTGTATGTCATCGCACGCTGGTAGCCCTCCAACTCCCTGCGCGTGCGCTCACTGGATTCCAGCGGCTCTTCGCCGGCCATGAGCGCCTCGACGTCATCCACAGACGCCGCATAGCCCTCGATTGTGTTGGAACCGACAATCGCCCTGGCGGTAAGGCTGCGCTGCAACTGCTTTGTCCAGCGAGCCTGGGGGCGAATATGGATGCCTATGTCGTGGCGCATCCGCTCGATCCCCTCAAGCGTTCGATGATCGGCCTCATCAAGCTCCGGCGTGCGATACAGCATGACTTGATGACACCATCATCAGCGTCAACTGTGCCTTAGATCGGGCATTCTGCTCTATGCGTCTGGGCATGACGCCGTGCCTGAGATCCCTGTGGTCCCGTCCTGGTCTGTCTGATCCGCGGTTTCTAAGGGGTTTAAGCCAGGGCGGCTAGGGGGCTGTCTTTTCCGTCTTCGTCGGCGAAGCCGGGGACCCAGCGGATGACTTCGTCGCGGAAGCGGGCGGTGGTGCCGAGTTGGCATAGGACGCCCACGCCTGCCGCGTGGACGCGGTGGATCAGCACGTAGGTCGGGGGCAGGTTGAGCTGGCGGACGACGTTGGTGGGGCGGAGGTCGGCGGCGGAGGCGGCCTGGGCGCGGAGCCATTCGCGGCTAAAGGTGAACTCCTCGACCTGGGTCGGCTCCACGTAGGGGGCGAGGAAGCTGCGCAGGGCGTCGGGGGCGATCTCGATGTGGGGGCGGATGAACCCCTCATCGCGCAGGCCCTGCATCACGGTTTCCATGTCGCCGGTGTTGAAAAGGCGGGTGAGGGTGCCAAATGCCGTGGGATAGCCCTGGGGGAGGCGGCTGACCGCGCCGAAGTCGAGGATGCACATGCGGCCGTCGGACATCATGCGGAAATTGCCGGGGTGGGGGTCGGCGTGGAGCATGCCCACGCGGGCGGGTGAGCTGAAGAGGAAACGCACCAGCAGCAGCCCGGCGCGGTCGCGCTGCGCCTTGGTGCCGCGGGTAATGACGCGGGACAGCGGGGTGCCGTCGACCCACTCGCTGACGATGATCTGCTCGTTGGCGGCGACGACGTCGGGCACGTGGAAGTCGGGGTCGCCCGCGAACTCCCCGGCGAAGGCGTGCTGGGCTTCGGCCTCGCGAAGATAGTCGAGCTCTTCGGCGACGCGCTCACGCAACTCGCCGAGGACGGCCTTGATGTCGAGCCCCGGCAGCAACACACCGAAAAGCTTGCCCAGTCGGGCAAGCTGATTGAAATCGGAGAGCAGCGCTTTGCCCGCGCCGGGATATTGGATTTTCACCGCCACTTCGCGCCCGTCGTGCCACACGGCCTTATGCACCTGGCCGATGGAGGCCGCGGCGGCGGGGGAGTCGTCGAACGACAGGAAGTAATCGGACCAGTCGTCCCCGAGCTGCTCGGTCAGCACGCGGTGGACTGCGGCGGTGGGCAGCGGGGGAGCGGAGTCCTGGAGTTTGGTGAGCGTGGCGCGGTAGGGGCCGGCGACCTCGGCGGGGAGGGCGGCTTCGAAGATGGAGAGGGCCTGACCGAGTTTCATGGCGCCGCCTTTGAGCTCACCCAGCACCCTGAAGATCTGCTCGGCCGTGCGCTGCTGGATCTCCTGAGCGACGATCTCCGCTGACTTGCCCCCGATCCTTTTGCCAAGGCCGAGGGCCGTGCGGCTGGCGAACCCGATGGGGAGGGCGGCCAGTTTCGCGGAACGAGTCATGGCGCGGCGTGGAAGGTCACTCACCTTGTCCGCGGCGTGGCTGCCTGGTCGGCCGGAACGCCGCTCCCTCCTTTCGGTCGTTCATATGAGCGCGTAGCGCCCGGTGGGGGTCACCGAGGTCGCATACCGCTCAGGCGGGGGTCTTGATATCACCATTCTTAGTGACCGGGATGGATTTGAGTACATCGGCAACTCTGGTGGGGATTCCAAGTACGCCGCCTCCACCGCCAATCAGGCAAGACATCGACTGTGCCGTTCGTCACAACTTGGGGTCGCCCGTCGAGAAACGCCAGCACATGGCCGGCGGCTTCAGCCGCCACCAAAGTGGACAGCACCGCATCGCATGCGATCTCCCCGGGAGGGAAGCCGCCCAGGCGGGTGGTCACGGTGGGCCACGTCGGGTCGCGGTCTCTTCGGGTCAGTTCCATGCAGTGTATGCAGGCCGTGCGACCAGGGAGAACAAGCGGACCTACCGCCCCATAACCCTCGTATGCCGAGGTGAGCAGGTGGGGAACGCCCTGCCCGTGAAGCGCGGCCACCAAGCGCCGGTCGAGTGGCCCCACCGTCGCCAGCACCACCAGGTCGGGCCGGGACCCCCCCGCGCGCTCGCCCGCGCACGCGTCGACGGACGGCGCGAGCCTGCGGGCGAGCGCCACAGCGCCGTCCTGCCGCGGCAGGGCGACCTCCGACCAGCTCAGCCCGCCGGGAACCACGTCGCGCCGCCGCGCGGGCGCCGGATCGATCACGTCCAGTGCCCCGACCCCGGACGTCGCCAGCAGCGCGCAGACCTGCGCGCCGACCCGGCCCGCGCCGTATACCCGGACGCGGGCGGCTCTGCGCCGGGCCAGCACTCCGAGGCCCCCGTCGCGGACCTGAGGGGAGATCGCCAGCGCGTCGAGCTCGGGTTGTAACCGCTCGGACTCGGCGAGGGGCATGTGGCGCAGCGGCGCCGGGCTCACGCCGGCGTCGTCGAGCAGACCGCGGATGTCGAGCAGTGTGATCAGCTCCTCCACCTGCCGCCGGTCGAACCCCTTGTCCGCCGCGTCGTCGAGCACACGCCCGAGGTCGCGTGTGCCGTCGAGGCCGTCGATCAGCTCGCCCACGTCGAGCGACACCTCGTTCAACGTGATCGCCCGCAGCGGGTGCACCCCGAACTGGACCGTCCGCGTGTCGCGTTTCACCCGGCGCAGCACGGGCTTGACCCTCGGTCTCATCGCGCCCCGCCCCTCGCTCGTGTCCGTCTCATCCGGTTGTGCGGCATGCCCCTACCCCCGTACGGTGTGTTCTGCGTCACACTTCTCTGTGCGACCGCGTCAGGGTCCCACATCCGTGCGCCCGCCCCCACCCGATCTCCGCGACCTGTGGATAACCTCCGCCCGCATCGCTCGCCTGTGGATAGAGAACCCCGTGTCTAACGCACTTCCCGACTCCGCACCTAACACCCGACGTCGGTGACGATCATCATGATTGGGGTGTCCAGGGGACCGGTGTTACCTACTGTGAATTTCGGAAATGGCAGGTCCCATACCGGTCAGGACCGACCATGCAATAGTCGAACCTTGATTGACCAGGGAAAACGGCGCGCACCCCCTGTGGATTTCGCCGAGTCTCGGCTACCGTGCATATGTGCCCCCCGAGACAGTCGAGGTTCGTCGAAGTTCTCGTCGTCGGCGGACCGTTTCCGCATACCGCGACGGCGACAAGACAATCGTGCTGCTCCCCGCCGGGCTGAGCAGGGTCGATGAGGAGCAGTGGGTGCGCCGCATGCTCGATCGACTCGCCGCCAAGGAGCAACGCCGGCGCCCCTCCGACACGGAGCTGCTCGAACGGGCCATGGAGCTGTCCGTGCGCTACCTCGACGGCAAGGCCCGGCCCGCGAGCGTGCGCTGGGTGGACAACCAGCAGCACCGGTGGGGGTCCTGCACACCCGACCACGGCACCATCCGCATTTCCACCCGTCTACGTGGAATGCCCGCATGGGTGGTCGATTATGTGATCATGCACGAGCTTGTCCACCTGCTTGTCCCCAGCCACGGCCCCCGCTTTTGGGAACTTGTCGATCACTATCCGAGGGCCGAGCGGGCCAGGGGGTTCCTCGAAGGCTTCTCGATGGCGATGGCATGTCAGATGGAGACTAATGCCGAGTAGTGAAGAAATACGCGGCAGGCCCCATTCGTTCCCAGCACCTCGGCGCTAATGATCCACTGACCAATGAATCCATTCCTGCCCACCGCTGCCATTTCCCACCTCCGCCGCCCTCCGTGACAGGCAAGCGGTATCGGTAATCACGGGCAACGCACTCCGGGACCGTACGGAGATCCCATGTGATCAACAACCCGACCTAAGCCGCGATCCCCGAGAAGCACCCCACCGGCCGACATGGGGGGTATGGGTAACCAAGCCACTCACTCCGCCGGCCAACGCGTGACGGATGGGTGCCGGTCTGCGTGGCTGGCACGGATATCTGCTGGAAGAGCCTGGGGACGGCAAAGGCGGGCCGAATCGGCCCAGGCAGACGCACATGGCCGACACAGACAGGGTGCTCGTCGTGTGGCGGCCATGATCGAGGCGCTTGGGTGCATCGTGAGCGAGGTGTTCGGGGCGACGGGATCGAGGTGCTCGGGTGCATCGTGAGCGAGGTGTTCGCGGCATCGTGAGCGAGGTGTTCGGGGCAACGTGAGCGAGGTGTTCGGGGCGACGGGATCGAGGCGCTTGGGTGCATCGTGAGCGAGGTGCTCGGGTGCATCGTGAGCGAGGTGTTCGGGGCGACGGGATCGAGGGGCTCCGACGAGGAGACCGAAACCGAAGAAGCGCTGGAAGACCCGATCTCCCTACTGGATGCCTTCAACGTGGCAGCATGACCATGTGCCCGAGCCCGACACCCCCAACCACGACGCTCCCGAGCCCGACACCCCCAAGCACGACGCCCCCGAGCCCGACGCCCTCAAGCACGAGGCTCCCGAGCCCAACCCCCTCCCCGGCCAAGGCGCGACACCCCCCAAACGACTGGTGGCCGTTCTGGTGACCAATGCCGCCGGCGCCGCCACCCCACCCGGCCTGGACAGGGACTCCTTCCTCCGAGCCGTCGCCGAGGACACCTACGAAGTCGTCGCCGGCCTGGAGCTGGTGTCCCCCTTCCTGATCACCACCGTGCCGGATCTTGACGACCTCGTATGGCCCGGCACCCCCGTGATCACCATCCCCGAGCGGAACGGCGCGGCCACCGTAAGAGACGCCTTCGAGGCGATGGCCACAGCCCGCCCGGACGCGACCCAGGCCGTGGTGGTCTGCGCCGACGCACCCGACCTGCCGCCCCTCCTCATCGGCAAACTCTTCCGAGAGCTCGGCCGCGCCCAGATCACGGTGTGCCAGGCCGCCGGAGGCGGAGCGGTCGCCGTGGCGGCCCACCTCCCGCTGCCCGCATGGGCCTCCGTCGACCTGGACGCACCCGACGTGGTCGCCGACCTGCGCGCCGCCGCCCCGGGCCGCCGGATGGTCGCCACAGGCCCTGGCTGGCACCGTCTGCGCGCTCCGGGGGACCTGGCCGCCCTGGACCCCGGCCTGGAGGGCTGGGAGGCCACCAGGGCGCTGCTGTCGGGCCGGGCACTACGGTGACCGTCCCCCGCGAAGGCTACGGCGGCTTCGCCGTACCGAAGCCGTCCTGGAGCCGTTCCGAAGCCCTGCCGAAGTCGTGCGGGAGCCGTACCGAAGCCCTGCCGAAGCTGTCCTGGAGCCGTTCCGAAGCCCTGCCGAAGTCGTGCGGGAGCCGTACCGAAGCCCTGCCGAAGCTGTCCTGGAGCCGCACCGAAGCCCTGCCGAAGCCGTGCCGGAGCCGCACCGAAGCCGTACCCGAAGCCCTGCCGAACGTCAGGGCACCCGGAGGTCCGTGAAGATGGCGCGATGGTCGGTGTCCGGAATGTCGTGAACGTTGACCCCCAGCACATTCACCCGCTCAGGCACAAGAACATGATCGATCGTGATGAAGGCCCCACGTGACCCACCAGCCGGCCACGTGGGCACGAGACCCACGCCCACCTGATCGGCCGCCGAGACATAGCCACGGGACAAAACCGCGCGCAAGGCCGCGTGGTCGAGGCTGGCGTTGAAGTCACCCGCGAGGATCCTCACCACATCAGGCGACGAAGGAGGAAGCGCCGCAAGCCCCCTCTTCCAAGCGGTCACCTGCCGCCCCAGCGGCGTGTACGTATGCACCGCGACGATCTCCACCGGCGGCCCGCCGGGCAACTCCATGGACGCCGCCGGCATGTGGTGCCCGATCCGGGTGAACAGGTCAGGCAGCGCCTTCATCGGATATCGACCGTATAACCCGGTGCCGGACGCCCCCGCCCCCGGCTCAAGCACGTTGTACGGCAGAAGCTCGCTCAGCCCCGCCTCTTCGAGACGTTCGACCATGCCGGGGGTCAGTTCCTGCGCGCTCAGCACATCGGGCCGCAGACGACGTACGAGGTCCATCAGGTGGTCCACATCGGCCCGCCCGAACAACATGTTGGTGGTCAGAATCCGCAACGGGCGTCCGACGGCGGGATCGGGACTGCCGAACGCCCGTGGCAGCACGCTGAACCCCAACATGATCGTGGAGGCGACCGCGACGGCGAGAGCCGCACGCGCTCGCAGAAAGGCGGCCAGGACCAGCGGGAGCAGCGACGCGGCGGCGACGAAAGGCGTGGCGGTCATGATCGACGTGCCGAACGAACCGGTTTCCAGGCCCGTGACCCGTGTGACCGCCCACAGGGCGACTGGGATCACCATCAGCCACAGCACGATATGGCCGTATCGCCGCCTTTTACGGTTGGGAGTGACGATGGTACCGCCGACGGACTGCTCAGCGATGGTGTCCAACAACTGCCTCGCTCGTATGCCGGTGTCAACCCCTGTCCCCTGCAGGTGCCGCAGCCGTTGTGCCTACTCAATGCTCAGGGATATCACCCAAAACATCACCCCCGCGTAAAAGGAGCCTGCGAGCGGAGCACCTCCCGCGCTCGCCGTGCCAGTCGCCGCGTCGCCTCGTCACTGGGGTCGGGCACCGCGTCGACGGGGAACCAGCGCAGGTCAAGCGACTCGTCGCTGATCACCGCCTCCGCCCCGGGAGGCGCGACCGCCCCGAACTCCACATCGAGGTGGAAAGAGTGCGGAGGATGACACCACACCTTGTGCTTGTCCAAGGCCAGCGGCCCCGGCAACAGGCGCAGACCGGCGATGCCGGACTCCTCGGTCGCCTCCCGCAGTGCCACGCCGGCCAGCGTCGTGTCGCCGTTCTCGCAGTGGCCGCCCATGGGCAGCCACATGTGCGCCTTGGTGTGCAGGGTCAGCAGCACCCGCTCACCGTCGTGGGAGATCACCGCGGTCGTCGCGGTCAGGTGGCCGGGCACACACTCGCGCCACATCGCGCTGTCGTGGGCGCGCAGATGCGCGAGGAACTCCTCACGCAGGCTCTCCTCCTCGGGAGTGGGCGCGGTGAAACCGATCAGCGCCTCCACCGCGTCCCGATGGAGATCCATTCTCATGCGGTGCCGTCTCCGGACCCCTCACCTGAGTCTTCGGGCTTCCCGGGCTTTTCATCGCCCTTCGCGGGAGGGGTGTCGTCGAGCATGGACAGGTCGAAGTCCACCCCGCCCCGCACAAAGGTGTCGGGATCGTCGAGGTCCTCGGCCCGCGGCATCAGGTCGGGGTGCGACCAGACCGCGTCACGCCCGTCGATGCCCCGCTCGGCCGCGAGGGCCTGCCACAGCGCCGCGGCCTCGCGCAGCCGCCTCGGCCGCAACTCCAGCCCCACCAGCGTGGCGAACGTGCGCTCGGCCGGACCACCCGTCGCCCGGCGCCGCCGCACGGTCTCGGTCAGGGCGGAGGCGGAGGGCAGCTTGCCGGTGGCAGCCGCGTCCACGACCGTGCCCACCCACCCCTCGACGAGCGCCAGCATGGTCTCAAGGCGGGCCAGAGCGGCCTTCTGCCGTTCGGTCTCCTCGGGCTTGAGCAGCGGGCCACCGCTCAAGATCTCCTGGAGCTGCTGCGGGTTGTTGATGTCGACGCCGCGGAACTGCTCCTCCAGCGCGGACATGTCCACCGTGATGCCCCTGGCGTATTCCTCGACGGCACCGAGCAGGTGCGCGCGCAGCCAGGGCACATGCTGGAAGAGCCGGTGGTGGGCGGCCTCGCGCAGCGCCAGATAGAGCCGGATCTCGTCGGCGGGCAGCTCAAGGCCCTTGCTGAAGGCGGCGACACCGCCCGGCAGCAGCGCCGCGGTGGGGGAGAGCGGCAGGCCGATGTCGGTCGAGCCGACGACCTCGCGGGCCAGCGAGCCGAGGGCCTGGCCGATCTGGCTGCCGACCATCATGCCGCCCATTTGCTTGAGCATGCCCATCAGCGGCCCGGCCATCGACTGGGCCTCAGAGGGCAGCCCGGCCGCGCCGAGGGAGCCGCTCATGGTGTCGACCATGCGGGCCGCGATCGGGTCGCAGAGCTGCTTCCAGACCGGGACCGTCTTCTCGATCCACTCTGACCGGCTCCACGCCTCGGGCGAGTTGAGCCCGCTGGGTAGCGTTGTGACCTCGTTCAGCCAAAGATCGGCGAGTTGTAGCGCGTCGACGATCTGCCGACGTTCACCCTCCATCACACTGGGGTCACTGTGGGCGACGACGGTCTGTCTGGCGATGGTCTTCGCCGTGTCCCAGTTGACGGGCCCGGCACTCTGCGGTCCCGACAGCATGTCGGCAAACTGCCGCATCGCCGCCGCGATCTGCTCAGGGTTGCCGAACATGGCGAAGGGATTGTCGTTGGGGTCGTTTTCACGACCTGGCAGGTCAGTCACCGCTCTACCTCGTGCAGGATGGAGGAGTCCACATCCGCCACGTTAGCCGCCCTGCGGCGGGTCAGTGCAAAGTGAGGATCTGGTGCCTACCTCGAAACGCCACCGCCCACCGGTCATCGCCGTCACCGGCGCGGCCTCCGGGCTAGGTGCGGAGTTCCTCGCCCATATAGCCACATCCTCGGATTTCCGCAGGGTGGTGGCCATTGACGAGCGTCGTGGAGACGTTCAGGACGTCACTTGGCGAGTGATCGACGTACGGGATCCGCTCTTGGCGAACCGGATCTCGGATATTGACGTACTCGTCCATTTGGCAGCCGACTACGCCTTGGACGCGGACCCCGCCGAGCGCCGGTTTTACAACCTTCGTGCCGCGCAGACCGTCTTGACCGCTTCGGCGGCCGCGCGGGTGCGCCGTGTTGTTCTCGTCACAAGTGCGATGGTCTACGGCGCCGACCCCGAGAACCCCGTGCCCCTCCCCGAGGACGCCGAGGTGGCCGCCGAGCCCGACACCGGCGTGGTCGGCGACTACCTGGAGATCGAGGCCCTCGTACGGCGAAGCTCCCGCAGCCACCCCGGCCTGGATGTGACCGTGCTCCGGCCCGCCGCCATCGTCGGGCCCGGCATCGACACCGTCGTCACCAGGCATTTCGAGGCCCCCCGCCTGCTCACCGTCAAGGGGTGCAACCCCCGCTGGCAGTTCTGCCACATCGACGACCTCGTGTCGGCGCTGGAGTGCGCCGCGCTCGGCCTGGTCACAGGGGCCGTCGCCGTAGGCTCCGACGGCTGGCTCGAGCAGGATCGCGTCGAGGAGATCTCGGGCCTGCGCCGCTTCGAGCTGCCCGCGGCCCTCACCTTCGGCACGGCTCAGCGCCTCCACCGCCTGGGCATCACCCCCGCGCCCGCCACAGACCTGCGCTACGTGGTCTATCCGTGGGTCGCCGACTGCGCCGCCCTGCGTCACGCCGGCTGGAAGCCGGCATGGAGCAACGAGGCGGCCCTCGAACTGCTGCTTGAGCTGCGGGCCGGCAAACACGCCGTGGTCGGCAGGCGGTTGTCGGGCAAGGACGCGACGATCACGGCGGCGGGTGCGACGGTCGCCGTGATAGGAACAGCGGCAATTGTGCGCAGAGCCCGGCGTAAGCGCCGCCTGTAGGCTGCCAAAGTGGATGTAATTCGCCTCCTGGGCGTCCGTGACACCCCCCTGTCGGTCGACGAGGTGCTCAACGCAGTGGGTGACAGGTCGGCCGGGGGGACGACGCTGTTCGTGGGCACCGTACGCGATCATGACCACGGCAAGTCCGTCACCGGTCTGTCCTACTCCGCCCACCCCAGCGCCGAGGGGGAGCTGCGCAAGGTCGCCGAGAAGGTCGCCACGGACTTCCCGCTGCGGGCGCTGGCCGCCGTGCACAGGGTCGGAGACCTCAAGCTCGGCGACATCGCGGTCATCGTCGCCGTCTCCTCCGCTCATCGGGCGGAGGCGTTCGAGGCGTCGCGGAGACTGATCGACGACCTCAAACGTGAGGTGCCCATCTGGAAGCATCAACTCTTCGAGGACGGGACGACCGAGTGGGTCGGAGCGTGCGAATGACGCGCCCCCGCAACGCATAGGCTTCGTCCATGTCCCGACGAGCGCTGACCTTGATGGTCGCGGGCTTGCTCAGCCTCATGCTGGGGATCACCGGAGCCCTGCTGCCCGTGCCATACGTCGTGCTGAGCCCCGGGCCGACGGAGAACACGATCGGCGAGGTCAAAGGCAAGCCGGTCATCTCCGTGACGGGCCGCGAGACCTTTCCCACCCAGGGCAGCCTCAGCCTCGTCACCGTGGCCTACCAAGGTGGGCCTCCGTCCAGGATCAGCCTGCTCACGGCACTAAGGGGCTGGGTCGACCCGAATGTGGCGGTTGTGCCGGAGGAGTCCATCTTCCCGCGCACCAGCACCGCCGAGCAGGTCGAGCGGCAGAACTCCATCGAGATGACCAACTCCCAGGACGACGCCACCGCCGCCGCCCTGACCGCCTTGAAGATCCCCTATGAGTCGGTCGTGGCCGTCGGCTCGGTCGAGAAGGGCAAGCCCGCCGACGGCAAGCTCAAGCCAGGCGACGAGATAGTCTCCGTGGGCGCCACTCCGGCCGACAACACGACCAAGGTGGTCGACGCCGTGCGCGCGGTCAATCCCGGCGCATCCCTCAACTTCCTCGTGAACAGGGGCGGCAAGTCGGTCAACGTGGAGGTGCCCACCGTCGAGGGGCCCGAGGGCAAACCCATGGTCGGCGTGAACATGCAGACCAAGTTCAAGTTCCCGTTCAAGGTCAACATCAACGTCGGCGACGTCGGCGGGCCGAGCGCGGGGCTCATGTTCACCCTCGGCATCATCGACAAGCTGACCCCCGGCGCCATGACCGGCGGCAAGGCCATCGCGGGCACCGGCACGATCACGCCCAACGGCGAGGTGGGGCCAATCGGGGGCATCCCCCAGAAGATGATCGGCGCCAAAGAGAAGGGCGCCACGGCGTTCCTGACCCCCGCCGACAACTGCGCCGAGGCCCTGGCCACCGCGCCCACGGGGCTCGTGCTGGTCAAGGTCACGAAGTTGGACGACGCGCTCAAGGCCATCGAGTCCCTGCGCACCGGCAAGGGCGCGGTCCCGGCCTGCACCCCGAAGTGACGCGCGTAGGGTGACCCGCACCTTGACCTGGCTGGTCACGCCTATGTCACATTTGGCCAGGTTCGGCACTTTATTCGCCTTGTAGGCGTTAGCCGTACGTAACCGCTGTGCATGGGTGAGCCGCGGCCCGACCGTATCCGGGCGGCGTGGCCCGACTGTCCCCATGCCGGTGTAGGTTGCCAGACACGGATCGTCGCTCTATAAGACAAGGGGTTGGCCTTGAGCTTCCGGAGCCCCGGAGCCGGTAGGGCGATGCGCTTGCCTCGCCGGCCACGCTTGCTTCTCCCCGTTGCGATCGCGCTCGTCGCGATTGTGGCATTTTTCTTGTTGTTCTCGGGTGTCTATACGGACTACCTCTGGTTCGCCTCGGTCGACTACACCGCGGTGTTCTCGGGAGTGCTCTGGACGCAGAGCCTGCTCTTCCTGCTCGGCGCCGCCCTGATGATCGCGATCGTCGGCGGCAACATGCTGCTGGCCTATCGCACCAGGCCGATGTTCGGCCCGGCGATGTTCGGCGGCGCCAGCGGCGCCGACCGCTATCGCATGGCGCTCGATCCACATAGGAAGTTGATCTTCCTGGTCGGCATGGGCCTGCTGGCGCTCTTCGCCGGCTCGTCGACCGCGTCGCAGTGGAAGACCTGGCTGCAGTTCGTCAACGCCGAACCCTTCGGCAAGAACGACCCGCAGTTCAACATGGACATCGCCTTCTTCATGTTCACCTATCCGTTCCTGCGGATGGTGCTGAACTTCCTGTTCACCGCCATCGTCATCGCGATCGTCCTGGCCGCGATCACCCACTACCTCTACGGCGGGTTCAGGCTCCAGTCGCCCGGAGTGCACGCCTCGCGCGCGGCGCGCGTGCACCTCTCGGTGCTCCTGGGAGTGTTCGTGCTGCTGAAGGCGGTCGCCTACTGGATCGACCGCTTCGGGCTCGTCTTCTCCGAACGAGGCAGGGTCTTCGGCGCTACATATACCGACGTCAACGCGGTTCTTCCCGCCAAGACCATCCTCGCGATCATCGCGCTGATCTGCGCCCTGCTGTTCTTCGCCGGCATCGTCCGCTCCGGCGGCATGCTGCCCGGCGTCGCCTTCGGCCTCCTCGTGCTCTCCGCCGTCCTCATCGGCGGCGTCTACCCCGCCCTGGTCGAGCAGTTCCAGGTCAAGCCCAACGAGCAGAGCCGCGAGCGCCCCTACATCCAGCGCAACATCAACGCGACCCGCGACGCCTACAACGTGACCGACACCAAGGTCACCAACTACAGCGCCAAGACCGACGCGAGCACCGCCGAGCAGCAGACCGAGGCCAACACCATCCCCGGCGTCCGCCTGCTCGACCCGAGCCTCATGTCGCCCACCTTCCAGCAGTTGCAGCAGATCAGGGGCTACTACCAGTTCCCCGACCAGCTCGACATCGACCGCTACAAGGGTGAGGACGGCGTAAGCCGCGACACCATCGTCGCGACCCGCGAAATCGGTCAGCCGCCGCAGAGCCAGCAAAACTGGATCAACAACCACCTGGTCTACACGCACGGATACGGATTCGTGGCCGCGCCCGGTAACGGCACCGACGCGAACGGCCGCCCCGACTTCGTCGAGCGGGACATTCCGCCGACGGGCAGTCTCGGGCCGTTTGAACCGCGGATCTACTTCGGCGAGAAGTCTCCGGAATACTCGATCGTGGGCGCCCCGGCCGGCACGGCGCCACTCGAACTCGACTACCCCGACGATCGCGCACCCAACGGGCAGAAGAACTACACCTACCAGGGCAAGGGTGGTGTGCCGATCGGCAACTTCTTCACCCGCATGCTCTACGCGGTCAAGTACGGCGAGCCCAACCTGCTCCTGTCGAGCGACGTCAACTCGGACTCCCGCATCATGTACGTCCGCAAGCCGCTTGAGCGTGTCCAGCGCGTCGCGCCTTACCTGACCCTGGACCAGGACCCCTACCCGGCCATCGCCAACGGGCGGGTCGTCTGGATCGTGGACGGTTACACCACCTCCGACCACTACCCCTACTCCGAACGGCGCAGCCTGCGCACCCTGACCACCGACGTGATCAGCGAGCGCCTCGGCCAGCCCCTCCCGCGCGACGACGTCAACTACATGCGCAACTCCGTCAAGGCGACGGTCGACGCCTACGACGGCACCGTGACGCTCTACGCCTGGGACGAGAACGACCCCGTCCTCAAGACCTGGACCAAGGCCTTCGGCAACACCATCAAGCCGCGAGCGGAGCTCGACAAGACCGAGGTCCGCCAGCACGTGCGCTACCCCGAGGACATGTTCAAGGTGCAGCGTGAGATCCTCGCGCAATACCACGTGACCGACGCCGGCGCCTTCTACGGTGGTCAGGACTTCTGGAAGGTTCCCGCCGACCCGGCGACCGGCAAGAGCAAGCAGCCGCCGTACTACCTCACCATGAAGATGCCCGGCGAAGCGCAGCCGCGTTTCTCCCTGACCACCACGTTCGTGCCCAACAACCGGCAGAACATGGCGGCCTTCATGGCGGTAGACGCCACCGGCGACCCCAACGCCAAACTCCAGGTGCTCCAACTGCCAAGCAACACCGGCATCCAAGGCCCTGAACAGGCACAGAACACCTTCTTCTCCGATCCCCGGGTGTCGACGGAACTCAACCTGCTCCGCGGCACCGGCGGCGCCACCGAGGTCATCAACGGCAACCTCCTGACCCTGCCCTTCGCCGGCGGCCTCCTGTACGTCGAACCCGTCTACGTCCAGCCCAAGGCAGCCACCTCGGCCCGCTACCCAACCCTTCAGCGAGTCCTGGTCCTCTACGGCGACAAGGTCGGCTTCGGCCCCACCCTGAAAGACGCCCTAGCCCAGGTCTTCGGCGAAAGCACTGTCCCCGAAGTCAAACCCCCCGCCCAACCAGGCCAACCCCAACCCGAGCCGCCCAAGGCCGCCACCGGCGACCTGGCCAAGGCCATCGGGGACGCCCAAAAGGCCTACGAGGAGGCCGAGAAGGCCCTCGCCGCCAACCCCCCCAACTGGGCGGAATACGGCGAAGCCCAGAAGCGCCTCCAGTCGGCCTTGGACAAACTGAAGTCCGCCGCCCCCCAGGCCACCCCCAGCTCCACCCCGAGCCCAACCCCACCACCCTCACCAACACCAACACCTAGCCCATAGCTCACCGATTTGCCTCCACCCCTGATCGCGGATACGCTTTCAGAGCACAACAGCGACGCGGGGTGGAGCAGTTCGGTAGCTCGCTGGGCTCATAACCCAGAGGTCGCAGGTTCAAATCCTGCCCCCGCTACCAAGAGAGCCCTGGTCACCGAAATATCGGCGACCAGGGCTTTGGTCTTTCCCAAGATCATGACCGTACGGTGACCGCAGGGCCATCCCTCATCCCTCGGCACGACCGGGCATACAGGTAGTCCACTAAGTAGATCTTTTCCATGCCGTGCCATGGGTCGATTGTGTCTCCAGGGTTGCACTCCCCACCTTTTCCGGGAACGCCTGGTTCCGCGCGGGAGAACACCTCGAAGGCGTGGAAACCGCTGCCGAAGGACCATGGCAGGCTGTCGGAGCTGGAGTACTCGTATACGTATCCGCGGCCGTTCACCCCCGAACGTGCTGGCCGTCATTGACTTCCAGGGTGGGCCGGGCACCGGCGAGCTGATGGAGGGGGTGGCCAGCTTGAAGGGGATGAACCGGCTCGGCGGCCGTAAGGTGCCCGTCGGCGCACCGACCTCCTTCGTCCCGGCCCGATATGCCGACTACCTGGATCGTGCGCGTGTGAGCCAGGGCGGCAGGTCGGGGCCGGTCAGGTCACCGGCGAACAGCCGGCGGCGGATCGGGCGCGCCGACGCCGAACCACATCTTCGTGTGCACCGGCGGCACATGGCTCGCCGTACCGGCGCTGAACGCGGATGAGATCGGTCAGGCCGTCGCGGCTAAGGTCGGCGAGGAGAATCAGCCGGCGACTGTCGGACCCCCGCCTGATGCACCCGCGGGCCTTCAAGCTGTCAGCAGGCTTTCTATACAAGCGGGTGGTCCGCCCGCATGAGCCGCTTCCGCCCGAGTACGTCACGGTGCCGTTGACCGGCACGGGCGACGCGCGTAGGACAAGGCCGGTTGTCGCTCACCGTCGAGGCGTCTTTCGACGGCGGGCGGACGTGGAGTGCGATGCAGGTGACGAAGCGGTCCACCACCGCCATCCGGTAGTTCACCCGGTCGAGTCGTCCATGGCGTGGCGCAGGGAGGCCGGACGCAGGTCGGTCCAGTTCTCCTCGACGTGGGCCAGGCACGCCGCCCGGCCGTCCGGGCCGTGCACCACTTGCCACCCGGCGGGCACCGGAGCGAACTCCGGCCACAGCGAGTGCTGGTCCTCGTCGTTGCGCAGCACCCAGAACACACCGTTCTCGTCGTCGAACGGGTTGGTCGTCTCAGCCATTCCGCCTCCCAGTCGCCGCACCTTACAACGCGCCGCCGGGTGGTCAACACTCATGCCCTCCAGCACGTTGATCGCCCACGAAAGGGGGTGGCCATCCGCGTGGCGAGAGGGCCGGCCTGTCCGGGCAGCCGCGGCGCCGGCATCGCGGCTGCCCGGGCCGGCGCAGGTGCTGGACGGGGAAGCGACGCGACCTGTTCCCCGGAGCCGGGTTCCGGCGCACGCGACCGGAGCGAGAACGTCCGGCGGGACGGGGCGTCGGCGATGGTGCCGGCCCGGCACGGCGTCATCGTGCTGGTACCGGTGATCGCGCCATACCGGGCCGCCCACGACGAGGTGAACGGGGAAGCGTGGGTGAACCGCCGCTGGAGGTGTGCGTGCGGCGCGACGTGAAGGGACTGCACGCCAAGGCGAACGCCGGTCAGATCACCGGGATGACCGGAATGACCGAGACGACTGGGCACGAGCCACCCGAGGGGCACCCCGGCTGCGGCTGCGTACCGACCGCCACGGCCTCGGCGAGTGCTCGGCCTCTTCAGCGGGGACGCCCCGGCCCTCCCGTGTGGGAGGGCCGGGGCGGTTCGGTCAGATGCGGTAGCCGAGGCTGCGCAGCTGCTGACGGATCGCCTCGTCGTCGGCCGTGGCGGTGCCGCTGGTCACGGCGCCCGAGTCGGTCGGAACGAGCGCGACTTGCTCCAGGTTCGCGTTCACTGGTTCTCCTTTCCTGACTTCGGTGTTCATCCTTGCCCGGTCGGACAAGCTCGGTGCCCCCTTAGGGTGGCGATATGGACGGCGACATGGATGACCTCACCTACGACGCGACCGGTACGCCGACGGTTCGGCTGCGCCAGTGGGAACGGTGCTGGCCACCGGACGACCCGCATGCCAACTTCAAGGCCGAGGTGGTCGACTACGGGCTCCTCGATCCGCTGGAGACCGTGCGCGGCATGTCCCGGAACCTGGACATCCCGGTCGGCGCGATCGCCCGGTACGTGCTGGCGAAGTGGGCCACCGGCGGCAGCGGCGGCCTGCTCGAACTCGGGCCGGTGATGGTGCCGCGCCTGTGGCAGCCGATCGCGGCCGCGGAGGAGGCCGGTTCCGACGAGCAGCGGCTCGCGGCCTACCACCAGCTCCGGCAGATGATCTCTTGGCTGAAGGTGCCGCTGGACGACCCCACGGTGTACCCGCCCCAGTGATCGGCCGAGTGACCGGCTCTCAGTGCTCACGGCGCACCACCCCGGTCACGCAGCCGATCCCGCCGGCCGCCCGCAGGTACTCGCCGATGTCGATCTCGTCGACGGTCACACCCGCCCGCTCCAGCGTCCGCCGGATTCCCGGGCAGCCCGCGGGCATCAGCACCCGCCCCGGCGCGAGCACCAGCAGGTTCATCCCACGCCGCACCAGCAATTCCTCGTCCGGCGGCAGCGCGATCACCCGATAGCCGTACTCCGCGAGCAGCGCCGCCAACTCCGGTGGGCTCGCCGCCCGGTGGATGACGGCGGTGGACGAGTCGAGGAACACCACCGTCCCCAGCAGGTGTTGTACGCCCGGTGCCAGCGGCACCGTCACCACCCGCGCCCCCAGTTCCGCGACCGCCGAGGCGACCTCGGCCGCGCCGGCCGCGTTCGTGCGGAACCCGGTACCGACGATCACCGTCGACGGGTCGATCCACAGCGCGTCGGCGCCCTCAAACAGGGCGGTGCCGGACACCGTGCGCAGGATGGGGAACCCGGCCTCGGCCAGCGCGAGCGCGGCATGCCGTTCCTCGCCGGCCCGCTGCGCCGACGCCATCCGCGCCAGCACCGCCCCGGCCGGGGTCATCCAGAACAGGTCTCGCGCGAACACCACGTTGGGCGTCGCCGCGGGAGACGTCAGGTGTACCTCGACCCCGTTGTCCCGCAGGCGGTCCGCCAGCGCGTCGCACTGCGCCCGCATCGTCGGGAGATCCACCCGCCCGAGCATGAGCGAGTCCCCCGGCCGTCGCACCGCGGCGATGCTGTCCGGCGGGCGGACCAGCAGCACCGACCGCAGCGCGGCCGTCTCCGACCGGTACCCGCACGGCGCCCACACATCCCCGGCCGCGACTTCGTCCACATGCGTCGCCACCCGGGGGACCCACCCCGGGCCGCCGTGGGTGCTCAGCTCAGATCCAGTCGTCTTCACGGGCATAGCCAAGCCTCTCCGCCATCGCGAGTACGTCGGTGCTCAGCGCAGACCGGATTTCCTCCTCCCGCGCCCGCCACCGGCCGGGGCGTGGTGCGGCGGTAGCCATGGTGGCGGCGATGCCGTCGGTCGCGGCCCGCTTCAGCGGCCCGTCAAACGGGATCCCCAGCCAGTCCGCGATCCGCTCGACGACGTCCGCGCGGGCGTGCGGACCGCTGATCAGGTCCTCGAATCGCACCGTGTGATCCGTCCCGTGCGCGAGCGCCGCACGGTGACTCGACAACCACTGGTGGGCGCAGACCCGGGGCAGGGCGGCGGCGGTGTACGCGGGCCAGCAGGGTGGCAGGTCGAACTTCCACCAGTGCCGGTCGGCCGGCCGCACGTCGGCGTATCCGGCGATGCGCAGCGGTTCGTCCAGCTGGTACGCGTGGAACCCGTGGTGCAGCCACCCGTCGACCAGACCGTTGATCGACGCGGCCGGGTTCCTGGTCAGGTGCAGCACCCGCAGGCGCGCGTTGGGGAACGCCGCCCGCAGGAAGCCGAGCCGGTAGGCGTTGCCCGGCGTCTTGATCACCAGTGGCTTCGTGGCGAGATCGTGTTCGTCCGCGGGCCGCCACGGGCGGGGGAGGGCGAAGGGCGGCTCTTCGAGCAGCACGTCACCGGGCGGCCCGGCCGGTCGTGGTCCCGGTGACCGCCCGGGAAGGTCGTAGTACCACGGGTTCACGCCGGCCATACCGATCAGCGCCCGCGCGAACCGGGGGAGATCACGGTCCAGTACCGCCTCGGCGGTCCGCACCAGGTCGACGGGATCGAGGCCCAGCCCCGGCCACTGCACGACCAGCCGCCACGCCGCGTCCACCGCCAGGTTCTCCACGCCGGTGCCGGGAGAGCCCGCGTCCAGTGCCAGTTCCGCCTCGAACAACGCCCGGGACCGTGGCTGAAGCCCGTGCCAGTGCGCCGCGTCCAGCACGTCGGATCCGGTGCCGCTGTGCGGGTGGTCGAGGCCGACCAGCCGCAGCAGCGGATTCAGCTCACCGCGCAGGTGCAGCAGGTGCGGCGAGGACCGCAGCAGCTCGGCGAGCATGCTCGACCCGCCCCGCGAACTCGACGCGACGACGACGAGATCGCGCACCTTCGCGCGGAAGTGCGGCACCGGCGTGCCCCGCAGCGGCCGCAGCACCGCAAGGCAGCGCACGACCTCGGCGACCGGGCGATCCACGGTGCGGCTAGGCATGGTCGGGTTTCCGCACCGAGTACACGCACCACCGCCACCGGTCGCGCACCGAGCCGTCCGGCAGCACCTCGAACGGGTGTACGGCACGCACCTCGCGTGGCGCGTCGTAGTAGAGGCGGTAGATCTCCTGCCGGTTCGCCGGTGTCGTCTCGTGGGTGTCGATCCACCGGTCGATCGACTCCCACAGGAAGTACTCCTCCATCCGCACGTCGGTGAACCCGCCGCCGGTGAGCAACGCCCGGAAGTCCTCCTCGCGGAACATCTGGTACAGCAGTGGCTGCTTCTTTTTGAACACGCGGAACATCCAGAACGCGTCCACGTCCGCATACGGCACGATCTGCCCGACGATGAACTGCCCGCCCGGCCGCAGCACACGGAAGATCTCCGACACCGGCCGCTCCGGCTGGGGCAGCAGATGCAGCACCTCCCGGGTGACCACGAGGTCGAAACTGGCGTCGGGGAACGGCAGGTCGTAGACGGTGCCCTGGTGCACGACGTCCAGCCGGGTGGCGGCGAGCGCGGCCATCTCCGGGGTGAGGTCCAGCCCGACCATCTCGCCGACCCTGCCGCGGAACGCGCCGCCGACGACACCGCTACCGCAGCACACGTCCAGCATCCGCGCGTCCGGCGGCACCGCGCACAGCTCCGCGTGCTTGCCGAGCAGGTCCTCGTCGGTGAGCCAGGCGCACGAGTCGTGCCAGTCCTTCGAGCGGATCCCGAACTGTCGCTGGTAGACCGCGTAGTCGACCTCGACGGCCCGGGTCCGGGAGCGGGCCGTCCGCCCGGCCAGCCGCGCGGCGAGCCGGGCCCGGCTCGCGTCGATGGCCCGTTCGGCGATGCGGCGGGCCAGCTCCGGGTCGGCCGCCAGCGCCCGCCGCGCATGCTCGGTGACGACGTCGAACACGCGGGCGCCCGCGTCGTCGTTGCGCAGGGTGCGTTTGGTCTGGCCGTCGAACCGCGCGTCCGGGATCCGGATCGCGATCACCGCGGTCAGCCCCTCCAGGATGTCGACCACGGTCATCTTGTCCGCGGACGGGCCGAGGTGGTCGGCCACCACCCCGGCCAGCGCGGCGCGCAGGGCGTCCACATGCGACCCGCCCAGGTCGGTGCGGATGGTGTTGACGTAGCTGAAGATCTGCTCCGCGTACCCTTCGGTCCACTGGACGGCGGCGTCGATCACGCACCCGTCCCCGGCCCAGGTGATGGTGGTCGGCTCGGCGTGCACCTTCTCTGCGTCGCGGGCGCGGTATGCGAGCAGGCCCCGCACCCCGGTCGTCTCGCACAGCGACTCGTGCCGCCCGGTGCGATGGTCGGTGAGCTCGACCCGCAGGCCCGGGTGCAGGTACGCGATGTCGAGCAGCCTGGCGTGCACCAGGTCCGCGTCGAGCACGCATGAGGAGAAGATCTCCGGGTCCGGGCGGAACCACACCCGGGTGCCGCGGCGGCCGCTGTCGCCGACCCGCTTGAGCGGGGTCTCGATCGAGCCTCGGGCGAACGACTCGCTGTGGTGAGCGCCGTCGCGCCACACGTCCAGCCGCAACCACTCCGACAACGCGTTCACGCAGGCCAGGCCGACGCCGTGCAGCCCGGCCGAGGTCGCGTACGAGGAGTGGTCGAACTTGCCTCCCGAGTGCAGCGTGGTGAGCACGAGCTCACACGCCGGGATCCCGGCCTCCGGGTGCGGGTCGGTGGGGATGCCCCGGCCGTCGTCGGTGACCGAGCAGGAGCCGTCGCCGTGCAGCTCCACGGAGATCGCGCCGCAGTGCCCGGCGGCGGCCTCGTCCACGGCGTTGTCGACCAGTTCGAGCACCAGGTGGTGGGCGCCGTCCGAGCCGGTCGACCCGACGTACATCGACGGGTTGCGGCGCACCGCCTCCAGCCCGGAGTAGACGATGATCGCCTCGGCGGTGTAGTCGGTGGTCATGGCGCTCCGTTCCCGGTGAACCGCGGCTCGGTCAGCCCGGTGAGGGCCTGCTCCAGCCGGTCCACGTGCGTCTTCTTCAACGCGCACAGTGTCTCCAGCCAGCTCGCCAGATCGGCCACGCCGTCCATGTGGGCCCGCGCCGCCAGGCCGGGGTAGCGTTCGGTGGCCTCCCCGAGGTCGCCGCTGATCGCCGCGCCGAGGTTGCGGCGGGTGTCGCCGAGCGCGCGGCCGGCGCCCGGATCGTCGCCGTCCAGCAGGTCGCGCAGCACATCCAGGTGCCCGTGGGCGGCGCAGGCCACACTCTCGGCGAGCTCGCCGAACACCCGGGCCGCCTCGGTGTGACCCTCGATCTCGGCGACCTGTGCGAAGTAGGTGTACCGCGCCGCGGTGGCCGCCTCGGCGAGGAACGCGGCCCGCACGCCGTCGGCAAGGGACTGGTCCGGTTCCACGTCAGACCCTCGTTCCCGAGGCGACGACGAACAGCATGTGGTCGGTGATCCGCCCGTCCGCCTCGGCCACCGAGTGCCGTGCGCGGAACGCGGGTGACGCCCTCCCGTAGCGGTCCCGGATGGCCTCCCGCGCGTCTTCGCCGATCGCGCCGTTGTCCGACCACACGTCCACGTCCTCCACCGACACGTACCGCTGGGACCGCACCGGGTCGCACCCCGCGCCGGCGAGCAGGGCCTCGACATCGCCGGGCAGGAAGAAGTTCCGCCGGGCCGGGTTGCGCAGCCGCAGGATCTCGAAGTACTCATCGCGGTCGTCGTCCCCGTAGGCGCACAGGTGGGCCAGCACGACCCGGCCACCCGGCCGGGTCACCCGCACCATCTCCCGCACCGCGTCCGGCAGCGTCATGAACTGGATCCCCTGACGGCACACCACGATGTCGAACGTGCCGTCACCGAACGGCAGCTCCTCCGCCGGGGCGATCACCAGTTCGTCGAGCATGTCGCGCGCCTGCTCGGCCATCTCCGGCGTGATGTCCACGCCGACCAGCCGCCGCACCCGCCCGGCGAACAGCCTTGACACCAGTCCGGTGCCGCAGGCCACGTCCAGGACCGCGTCGCCCGGCTGGGGCGCGGCCGTGGACAGCATCAGCTCGCCGAGTGCGTCGTCGGTGCACCACGAACTGGACCGGTCGTAGGTGCTCGCGCGGTCGGCGAAGTGCGTGCGGACGCTTCCCGTTTCGTTCATCTGCTCTCTCCTGCCAGAACCAGGGCGCGGGCCGGCGTCGCACGGCGGCGCATCCAGCGGACGGTGGCATCGCGCCGCCAGCGCCGGAAGTGGTTGCGGTCGGTGCACAGCGATCGCGCCTCCACCGCCAGCCGCACCGCGAACCCGCGCAGCGCGACGCCGAGCGGATCGGGGGCCGGTTCGTCCAGCGAGGCCCCGTCGAACGGGTAGCGAAGCGTCTCCATCGCCCGCGCGGTCACGCTCTCCACCTGCCGCCGTTCCCGATCGGACAGCCCCCGCCGGTAGGCGCCGATCCGGGCCGTGGTGATCGGGTCGCCCGCCGTTCGCCAGGACGCCGACAGCGACGCGGTCACCCGGGCGTTGCCGCTGAGGTGGTGCGCCAGCATCGCGGGCTCGACCGCCTCACCGATGAAGTCGCAGATCGCCCGGATCTCCCGGTCGGGCGCTGACACCAGGTCCTCGTACCGCACCAGGTGCACCACTCCCGGCCCCCACCGCGCAAGGGCCGCGCGGGCGAGTTCCTGTTCGGCCGTCCACCGCAGCGCCATTCGGTACGGGTGGCAGTAGCCGAACACGGCCCGCTTCGCCGACGCGGCCACATCGCGGGGATCGCGCACCAGCCACAGGAACCGCGCGTCCGGGAGTTCGGCGAGCACCTCGTCGACGTGCTCGACCATGAACGTGCTCTTGCACCCCCACCGGGCCGCGCCCTCCGCGACGCGGTACTGGTCGTAGATCGCCGACACGACCCCGAACAGCGACGGGCCGGCCGCCTCGGTCACCGCGGCCCGGTCGATCACGTGCCGCCACGGGTGGATGTGGTTGCGCAGCAACCACATCGCGTCGCCCACCATCGCGTCGACATCACCGTTGTACGGGATGCCGGACAGGTATCGCATGAAGTGCGGCGGGTGCGGGACCGCGATCCGCGAGTGCGCGTCAAGCACCAGCCGCAGCAGGTTCGACCCGGAGCGCTCGGTCCCGATGATCAGGATCGGGCCGTCCTGAGTGGACACCGGTCAGCTCCCGACCACGAGCTTCTTCGCGCCGCAGTCCATCAGAGTGCTCCCGACCGCGGCCACCTCCGCGTCGGCCACCTTATCCAAGGTGTACCGTTCGGAACCGGGAACCAGTGGCGCGGCGGCGGAACTCCACTCCGCGCGCCAGCCGGTCCCGGCGTACGACGTCGACCGCTCGGTGCCGTCGGCCGACTGCGGGTGGAAGTACTGGAAGTGCTCCGGCCAGTGCCGGAAGTCCATCACCGGGCCGGGCTGATAGGCGTCGTACACACGCTTGTACGCGTCCCGGCAGACTCGCTCGGGCAGCCCGCTCACGTTCAGGAACTCGTCCTCGTGCAGCGCCTGTTCGATCGACAGCCAGTTCAGGTGGTCGATCTCGCTGCGAATCACCTTGTTCCGCACCGCGTCCTGGTACACCGTCGTACCGGGCATGGCCGACAGGTACTTCACCCGGGTCACATGGTTGTACTGCTCGGCGAACTGCACCATGTGCGACAGGGACTCCTCGGTCTCGTTCGGCAGACCGACGATGAGCAGCGAGCCGAACCGCACGCCGCCTTCGAACGTGGTGCGCATCGCGCGGACGGTCAGGTTCTCGCTGCTGCCCTTGCGGGCCTCGCGCAACACCTCGGAGCCCAGCGACTCGACGCCGTACAGGATGATGTCCGCACCCGCCTCCCGCATCGCGTCGATGCGCGGTACGTCCATGTCGGCGCACCGGGTCAGACAGGTCCACCGCAGATCGTGCTGGGAGATCACGTCGCACATCTCGATGGTCTGGCCGCGGTGCGAGCTGAACGTGAGGTCGACGAAGAAGCAGAACTCCACGCCGTACTGGGTTTTCAGCCAGTCGAGGTCGCGGTCCATCTTCTCCGGCGACTTCGCCCGCACCTGCGGGGTGGTGCGGTAGCAGAACGAGCAGTCCATCTTGCAGCCGCGGCTGTAGGACGAGATCACCTGCGGCTGCAGGCCGAGCGGCGACCGCGACTGAGGCCACAGGTCGAGCCGCATCCTGGGCAGCGCGTCGAGATCCATCATCTGGCCGCGCGGCGGCGTGCGGCGCGCTTTTCCGTTCTCGTCCCGGTAGCAGATGCCCTTGACGTTCGGGAGATCCTGCTGCCATGAGCCGCGGGCGTAACTCTCCATCAGCTCCAGGATGGTGATCTCGCCCTCGCTGATCACTGCGATGTCGCAGTCGGTCTCCGACATGAACACCGACGGAACGGAAGTGACCAGCGAGCCGCCGCAGATGATCGGTATGTCCGGGTGCGACTCGCGGACCATCGCCATCAGCGCGCGGCAGAACGGGAAGTTGTCCTCGAACGTGCACACACCGAGCACGTCGGTGCCTTCGATGATCTGATCGTACGCCGCCTGCAGCGGGTTCGGGGTGTAGCGGACATCGACGATGCGCACCGGGTACCCGGCGTTGTGCAGCACGGTCGAGATGTACGTCGCACCCTCGTAGGGCGAGGTGAGGAAGAACTCCCAACCGCGCGGCATGGTGAACGGCGAAGGCCCGACGACGAGGGTGAACCTCGGCAGCGCGGGATCGGTCGGCACCGGTTCGGCGTCCTGGTTGCGCATCTGCTCGATATAGCGCTGGTCGACGGTGCCGTTCGCGTCGGCATAAAGCTCCAGGGCCAGGGATAACTTGCGCGCCATGTGAATTCTCCCTCGCGTCATGATCGTGGACGCTCCGCCAGGCAACAGTATTCGCGGGATGTGCTGTTCGGCACTGGTGTTCATGCCGCACTGTCCGTCGTTGTCGTACGAGGGGAGCCCGTTGCTAGCCTTCGGTGCCGCTGGCGTCGACAGAGGAATGCAGAGGGATCCCGGTGACCACACAACCGAACATCCTGTTCATCTCCCTGGACACCGTGCGCGCCGACGTGGCCTACTCGGGGAAGTACCCCGGCGTGGAGCGGCTGCGCGCGAGCGGGGTCAGCTTCACGCAGGCGATCTCGTCGTGCCCCCTGACTCCGGTCAGCCACGCCACTGTGTTCACCGGGCTCCAGCCGCCCCGCCACGGGGTCAGGCACCTGTTCCGCGAAGCGCTGGACAAGCGGGTGCCGACGCTGGCGGAGTGCCTGTCGGCGGCCGGGTACACGACTGGCGCGGTGGTGTCCTGCCCCGGCCTGAACCAGTGGTACGGGATCGACCGCGGGTTCGACTTCTACGACGACGAGATCCCGCTGCTGCCGGACGGCCGGGACCCGCTGTCGGTCGGCGACGTGAAGCTGCGCGGGCTGGCGCTCAAGCGCGCGCCGCTGGTGGTCGAACGCGCCACCCGCTGGCTTCAGTCGCTGGACGGCGCCGGCCCGTTCTTCCTGTTCGCGCACTTCTTCGACGCGCACTGGCCGTACGAGCCGCCGGAGGATGTCGGCGTCGAGGTGGCGAACCCGTACGAAGGCGAGATCGCCTACACCGACCACTACGTCCAGCTCCTGCTGCGCCGCATCGCCGAGATGGGCCACGACATCGAATCGATGCTGGTGGTGTGTTTCTCCGATCACGGCGAGGACCTGGCCGGGTGGTATCCCAACGACCACGCCGGCGACCTCGGCCACCCGTACGAGGAGGGCCATGGCTGCCTGCTGTTCGATGCGACCCAGCACGTGCCGCTGGTCATCAGCGGCCCCGGGGTGCCGGTGGGGATGAGGGTGGACAGCCAGGTGCGGCTGGTCGACATCATGCCGACGGTGCTCGACCTTCTCGGGCTGGACCCGCGGTCGTCGGACGGTGCCTCGCTGACCGAGTTCTTCGCGGACGGCACCGGGGCGTCCCGCGAGGCGTACTCGGAGACCTACTTCCCGCAGGAGCGGGCCGCCGCCTCGGACGACTACCCGGACCTGAAGGCGCTGCACGCGGTGCGGGCGGACGGGCGGAAGGTGATCTGGGAGGCGGACGGGCGGCAGGTGTGGGCCTACGATCTCGCCGCCGATCCCAACGAGCTCGGCGGGCGGGTGCTCGTGTCCGGTGAGGACGCATGACACCTGGGGTGACCTCGAAGCCCCGTTCGGTCCGCCGGGTGCTGATCGCGAGCACGGTCGGCACCGCCATCGAGTGGTACGACTTCTACCTGTACGCGACGGCGTCCGCGCTGGTGTTCGGCCCGCTGTTCTTCCCGGGATCGTCGGCTGCCGGCGGTGTGCTCGCGTCGTTCGCCACCTACGCGGCCGGGTTCGTCGCCCGCCCGCTGGGCGGCCTGCTGTTCGGCCACTTCGGCGACCGGGTGGGCCGCAAGTCGATGATGGTGTGGACGTTGCTCATCATGGGTTTCGCCACGTTCGGCATCGGCCTGCTGCCCACCTATGACACGGCCGGTGTCCTCGCGCCGGTCCTGTTGGTGACGTTGCGCGTCGCGCAGGGCATCGGCATCGGCGGCGAATGGGGAAGCGCGGTACTGCTCAGCACCGAACACGGCCCGCCCGAACGTCGGGGCTTTTTCAGCAGCTGGCCCGCGATGGGCTTCGCGGCGGCGTTGTTCGGCAGCAACCTGACCTTCGTGCTGATCTCCAAGCTGCCCGAGGAGGACTTCCTGACCTGGGGGTGGCGGCTGCCGTTCCTGGCATCGAGCGTCCTGGTCGGCATCGGGGTCTGGGTCCGGCTCGGGGTCGAGGAGACCCCGGAGTTCGTGCGTGGCCGGGCGGAGAACCGCGCCGCCCGGGTGCCGGTGATCACGGTGCTGCGGCGGTGGCCGCGCCGCGTGGTGATCGGCATTCTCGCTTCGCTCGGCACCGGGTCGGTGATCGCGATGTTCACCGTGTTCCTGGTGGCGCACGCGGCGAAGGCCGGGCCGGAGGTGCGGTCGACCGTGCTGACCGGGCTGATGATCGCGGCCCTGGCAGAGTGCGTGACACTGCCGGTGTTCGGCGCGCTGTCCGACCGGTTCGGCCGCGGGCGGGTCATGATCTTCGGCTACGTGGTCGCGGTGGTGGCGATGATCCCGGCGGGCGCCTGGCTGTCCTCGGGTGATCCGACGCTGGTCGCCCTGGTGTTCGTCCCCGCGCTGACCATCGCGCACGGCGCGATCTACGGTGGGCTGGCGGCGTTCCTGGTGGACCTGTTCCCGACCATGGTGCGGTTCTCCGCGATCGCCGTGACTTACCAGGTGGGCGTCACGATCTCCAGCTTCGTTCCGCTGGTCGCGGTCGCGATCACCGGCGGCTCGTCGGCGCTGCTTCCGGTGGTCGCGCTGTTCGCGGTGGTCGAGGTGGCGGCGGCGGTCGCCGTGGCGTGCGCGCCGGACTCACGCGCTGACGTGGATCTGGCCGCGGACCCGGCAGGCGAGCGCCGACCAGTCAGCCGCGCAGTCCATGGCGAGGTCGGCAACGACCGGTGACCAGCGCTGAGGGACGGCGGCGGCGAGGCGGTCCCACTGCGCGGCGTCGAGGGTGTTGGCGTCGAGCAGCCGCAGGAGCGCGCGGCCGATCTCGGAGAACCGCAACGACGGATCGGTGCGCAGCGAGAGCAGGAATCGGTCTCGTTGGGCGCGAGGCGTGCCGTTGGTGCCGTTGTCACCGCCGGTGTTGTTGACCGGTGCGTTTTTTTCCGCGGGATATCCCGCTGAAATGCGATGACGCCGAGGAATAGGATCCTCGCCGCGGCGCATTCTTTCCCGAACATCCCGTGCGGTGCCGACTGATATTCCGGCGATTCGAGCGATCTCCCGCAATGACAGATCTGGATTGTTGGAAATCGCCCGGCTCGCAATCGTGCGTCCGTGGGAGGCGTCTAGTGGCCGCACTTTCCCGTCGCGGCCGAGGCGGGAGTTCAACTGAGTCGTTTCCCCGGTTGAACACTGCCGGATCGCGGCCACCGTCTTGGTGGACAACCCGGCCGTCGACGCGATCAGGCGGTCCGATAAGTGCGGATGCGACGAGAGGATCCGGGCGGCGGCGGCGGTGCGGTCAGCCAGCGTCAGCGGCAACCCCTGGGTCACGTTGGCGCTCACGGCCAGCATGAACGCGTCCTCCTCGGTGCCGTCGACGAACCGCACACCGATGGTGGCGTCCCCGCGCAGCTTGGCCGCGCGCAGGCGGTGCACGCCATCGATCACCTGCATGGTCGGCCGGTGCACGAGGATCGGCGGGAGGTCGTCCAGGCACTGCGCGAGCGCGCTGACGTGGTCGGGGCTGGAGCCGGCGACCCGCACAAGACGCGTTTCGGTTACCTGGTCGACCGGCACGAACGTCGGTGGCGTGTCCCTCAGTCGCGTACCTGTTGATGTCCCGCTCATCCGAGCTCCTCCAGATGGCCCAACCCATTTCCGAGCACGACTTGGTCACGCTCGGCAGCGCGTAACTGATCAGCTCTCGGGAAGCGGCTACAAGATACTGGCCAGGTTGTCGCACCGAAAAGACCCAGCGGGACTAAATTTCCGGCGCATCGGGTGAGCCCCGAGATAAGCACTTCTTCGACCTCGTTGACATTGATCCGCGTCATGAGACAGAGTTCCCCTCGTTCCCTTAATGGATTTCCGTGGGTCACGGAGTGTGAAACCGCAGTGGACGCGCGATTAGATAGGGTGAATCCCTTACCGGCCGAGACGATGGTGGGGATGTTCCGGCGCCAGGTCGCCCGGGCCCCGGAGTCGGTCGCGGTTGTCGCCGCTGACGGCACGCTCTCCTACGGTGAGCTCGACGCCCGCGCCTCCGTGGTGGCGGCCGGGCTGCGAGACCGTGGGGTCGGGCCGGACGACATCGTCGCCGTCGCGATCCCGCGCGGCGCGGACATGGTGGTGGCCGTCGTCGCCGTGCTCGCCGCGGGAGCCGCGTACCTGCCGGTCGACTCCGCCCAACCGCCGGACCGGGTGGCCGCCGTGCTCGCCGACGCCCGTCCCGCCCTGGTGCTGACGCCGGGGGAGCTGCGGGCGCTGGATGCCGCGGCGGTGTCCGCCGCTCCGGTGGCGGATCCCGATCCCGCGTGCGCCGCCTACGTCATCTACACCTCCGGCTCGACCGGAGACCCCAAGGGCGTGGTCGTTCCCCACGCGGGGATCGCTCATCTCGTCGCGGCGCAACGGGAACGCTTCGGTGCCGGGCCGGGTGCCCGGGTGTTGCAGTACGCGTCGGTCGGCTTCGACGTGGCCGTCGCCGACCTGTGCATGGCGCTGCTCACCGGGGCCACGCTCGTTCTCGCGCCGCCCGAGGGCCTTCCGCCCGGCGAACCGTTCGCCCGATTCATCGCCGAGCACGGCGTCACCCACGTGTGCATGCCACCGAGCGCACTCGCCACCCAGCCGGACATGGCGCTGCCCTCGGTCGCCTGCCTGATCGTCGCGGGGGAGGCGCCGGGCCCGGACCTCGTCGCCCGATGGTCTGCCGGCCGCCGGATGATCAATGCCTACGGCCCGACCGAGACGACCGCGTGCGCCACCATGAGCGCGCCGCTCACCGGCGGCCCGGTGGTGCCGATCGGGGCGGCGATCCCCGGCACAGAACTACGGGTGCTGGACGAGAAGTGCGCCCCGGCCACCGAGGGCGAACTGTACATCGGCGGCGCCGGGGTCGCGCGCGGCTATCTGGGCCGCCCCGGGCCGACCGCGCAGCGGTTCGTCGCCGACCCGTGGGGTCCGCCCGGGTCGCGCATGTTCCGCACCGGCGACCTGGTCCGCGTGCTGCCCAACGGTGACCTGCTGTTCCTCGGCCGGGCCGACGATCAGGTGAAGATCCGCGGCCACCGGGTCGAACCGGCCGAGGTGGAGGCCGCGCTCGGCGCTCACCCGGCGGTGGCGCGGGCGGCGGTCGTCGCCCACTCCGGACCGCTCGGCGCCTACCTGGTGGGTTACGTGGTGCCGCGCGGGGCGAGCGTGCCGGACCTGCGCGCGCACCTCGCCGAGCGGCTGCCGGCCCACCTCGTCCCGGACATGATCGAGGTGGTCGGGCACTTCCCGTTGACCCCCAACGGAAAACTGGACCGGGCCGCGTTCGCCGAGCCCGCGCCGCGGGCGTCGGGCGCGCTCGCCGACGACCTCGCCCGGTTGTTCGCCGAGGTGCTGTCGGTGGATTCGGCCGCGCCGGACGACGACTTCTTCGCTCTCGGCGGCACCTCGCTCATGGCCACCGCGCTGGCCAGCCGGATCCGGGTCGAACTGGCCGTGGACGCGTCCGTGGCCACCGTGTTCGACGCCTCCACACCTGCCGATCTCGCCAAAGTCCTGTCCGCGATGGACCCGGTGGCCTCGGTGGACTCGGTCAGGGTCCGGACATGAACATCGTCGTCGTCGGGGCGGGTATGGCCGGAACCATGCTGGCGATCCGGCTGGCCCGCCGCGGCCACCGGGTGGACGTGGTGGAGCGGCGCGGCGACCCGCGCGGCACGAACGGCCCGGACGCCGCGTCGATCAGCGTCGGGCTGTCCGAACGCGGGCGGGCGGCGCTGCGCGACATCGGCCTCCTCGATGAGGCCCTGGCCAAAGCGGTTCCCATGCGCGGGCGGATCGTCCACCACAGCGGACGGGTCACCTACCAGCCCTACGGCGCGGACGACACCGAGGTGCTGCACTCGGTCCGCCGCCACGACCTCAACATCGCCCTGCTCGACGCCGCCGAATCGGTTCCCCGGGTGCGGCTGTGGTTCGGGCACCGCGTCACCGGCCTGGCCGGTACGGAGGTGCGGACCCCGGCCCGGACGTTCTCGGCGGATCTCGTCGTGGGCGCGGACGGCGCGTACTCGACCGTGCGCACGCACCTGCACCGCCGGGTGCGCGCCGAGTTCCACCAGACGCACCTGGACTGGGGCTACCGGGAGTTCACCATCCCGGCCGTCGACCGACCGGAGGCGTTGCATGTGTGGCCGAGCAGGCGGGGACTGGTGGTGGCACACCCCAACCCGGACGGATCGCTGACCGGCACCGTGTTCCTGCCGTTCGACGGCGACACCGGGTTCTCGGGGCTGCGCGACCCGGCGCGGGCCGGGGCGTTCCTGGCCGAGGAGTTCGGCGACCTGACCGATCTGGTGCCGGACCTGGTCAAGCAGTTCCTCGCGCACGAGCCGGGCAGCCTGGTGTCGGTGCGCACCGCGCCGTGGCAGCACGACCGTGTCGTCCTCATCGGCGACGCCGCGCACGCCGTGTTCCCGTTCTACGGCCAGGGGATGAACGCCGCGTTCGAGGACTGCGCGGTGCTCGACGCGTGTCTCGCCGAGCATGCCTTGGGCGACGCGCTCGCCGCGTTCGAGGCCCGCCGCCGCCCGCACACCGACGTGCTCGCCGAGTTGTCCGCGCGCAACTTCGTGGAGCTGCGCGACCGGGTGCGGTCACCGGTGTTCCTGGCCCGCAAGCGGATCGACTTCGCGCTCGGCCGCCTGTTACCGGGCTGGCGGACGCTGTACGAGATGATCAGCCACAGCAGCCTCCCGTACGGCGACGCGCTCGCCCGGGCCCGTCGCCAGGACCGCGTCCTCGGTGGACTCGCCGGGCTCGGCGGAGTCGCGTTGCTCGCTGCGGCGTGGCGGAAGCGGAGCGGGAGATGCTGAGCCACCCGGCGGGTGACGTCGCGCTGTTCGAGCCGGATCACCCGGACCTGCCTGCCGCCGCCGAGGTGGTGCTGGCGTGGGCGCGGTCCTACCTGTGCCGACCGCACCCCGATCTGGGGCGGGGCGGCGACGTTTGCCCGTACACGGCCGTCTCGCTGGAACGGGGCGGGCTCTTCCTCGCCGTACACCCCGGACGGCCGGACCTGCGGGCGGTGATGACCGCTTACCGCGACTGGTTCCCCGACCTGCCGCCACGCGTGGGGCCGCAGGCCAGATACCGGGCGATCCTGGTGGTGCTGCCGGACGTCACGCCCGGGGAGATCGACCGCACGCAGCGGGAGCTGAAGCCCGGGTTTGTGGAACGGGGCCTGATGATCGGTGAGTTCCACCCGGGACCGCCGCCCGCGCCCGGTCTGTGGAACGCGGACTTCCGGCCGATGCGCAGCCCGCTGCCGTTGCTGGCGGTGCGGCACATGGTGGCCGCCGACGCGCCGTTCCTGCGGGCGGACCCGGAGCATCTGGCGGCGTACCGGCGCCTGTTCGGAGATCGGGGAGCGCGCCGATGACGGTCCCGCTCACGCCCGGGGCTCGGCGACTGTGGTTCCTCGAGGCGTTCGCCGATGGCGCGCCCCTGCACAACAACCCGGCGGTGTTCCGGTTGGCCGGCCCCGTGTCGGTGGACGCGCTCCAGCGTGCGGCGGATCTGGTGGTGGCCCGGCACCCGGTGCTGCGCACCACATTCGACGAAGTCGACGGCGAGCCGGTCGGACGGGTGGGTCCGGTGGGCGCCGCGGATGTCGTGGTGCGGACGGTGCCGGACGCGGAGGCGTTCGCGGCGCAGGCCGCACGGGAGCCGTTCGACCTGCGCACCGGGCCGTTGTTCCGGATCCGTCTGGGCCGGATCACGCCGACCGACCACGTACTGGTGATCAACACGCATCACGCGGTCGTCGACGGTACGTCACTGTCGGTGCTGTGCAAGGAGATCAGCGTCCTGTACGCCGACCCGGCCCGGCCACTGCCGGATCCTGGAGCGCCGCCGGACATTATCGACCACGACCCCTCCCGACGGGTGTCCGATCTGGACGGTGTGCCGGACCTGCTCACCCTGCCCACCGACCGGCCACGCCCAAGGATGCGCGCCTTCCGGGGGGAGTTGCGCCGCCACGCCGTCCCCGAGGGTTTCACCGCGCGGGTCGACGCGCTCGCCCGCGCCACGCGCGCCACCCGGTTCGTCGTGCTGCAGGCCGCGTACGCCGCCACGTTGGGCACGACGGCGGGTCAGGACGACGTAGTGGTCGCCACCCTGGTGTCCGGGCGGCCGGGGCCGGAGTTCGCCGGCGTCGTCGGAATGTTCGTGAACCCGGTGCCGTTGCGGGTGGGGATCGGCGGTGATCCGACGTTCCGCGAGCTGGTGGCCAGGGTCCGCCGCGCGGTCGCGGCGGGACTAGGCAGCGCGGCGGTCCCGTTCGACCGGATCGTCGAGGCGGTCGGCGCCTCCCGCGACCTGAGCCACGCGCCACTGTGCCAGGCGCACCTCGTGATGCAGGACCCACCCGAGGTGGTGCTCCCCGGCGTGCGGGCCGACCGGATGCTGCCGGACACGGGCACGGCCGACGTCGACCTCACCGTGATGGTGGAGTCCGGCGGCGCGGAGATGGCCGTGGTCACCGAGCACGACACGGACCTGTTCGACGGTGCGACGGTCGACGGTCTCGCCGGGCGGCTGCTGGCCTTGCTGGACCGTGCGTGCGCCGACCCCGATCGCCGGTTGTCGGCGTTGACGGCACGGTCTTCGGTGATGGCCGGGCCCGCCGGTGCCCCGGCGCCGTCGACCGTGCTGGAGCTGATCCGGTTCGGCGCGGACGGCCGCGCGGTGGGTGAGTTGTCCTACGCCGAGCTGGAGCGCCGTTCGGCGGCGCTGGCCTCGGTGCTGCGGGCGAAGGGCGCCGGGCCGGAGGCGTGGGTCGCGGTGGACCTGCCGCGCGGCCCGGACCTGGTGGTGGCCGTCCTCGGGATCTGGCGGGCGGGCGCGGTGTACGTGCCGGTGGAACCGTTGTGGCCCGAGCCGAGGCGCCGGGCCGTCACCGAGGCCGCCCGCGTCGTGCTGACCGAGATCCCGGACCTGCCGGAGGAGTTCGAGCGCGTCGATCCCGGAATCGCACCCGAGTCACTGGCATACGTGTTCCACACGTCCGGGTCGACCGGCCGCCCGAAGGCGGTGGGCGTGCCGCACCGCGCGGTGGCCGGGATGCTGGCCCGGTCGACGGCCTTGGTGGGGCTGGACGCCGGGGACGTGGTGGCGGCCGTTATCTCCCCGGCGTTCGACATCTCGGTGTGGGAACTGGTGGGGCCGCTGACGGTGGGCGCCCGGGTGGTGCCGGTACCGCCGGAGATCGTGGTGGACGGTCCCGCGCTGGCGCGGCGTCTGACGGCCGAGGCGGTCACGGTCGTCCAGGTCACCCCGTCGGTGTGGGCGGTGCTGGTGGCGGCCGGGGGCGTGCCGGAGTGCGTGCGGGTCCGGGTGTCGATCGGGGAGGTGCTGACGCCGGAGCTGGCCGCGTCGCTGGGCGGGGCCGAGCTGTGGAACGCGTACGGCCCGACCGAGACGACGATCTGGTCGACCGCCGAGCGGGTGCGCCAAGACAGCCGGTTCGGCATCGGCGACCCGCTCGACGGCGTGGCCGTGTATCTGCTGAACGCGGGCCTGCGACCGGTTGACGACGACGTGGTCGGCGAGGTGTACCTGGGTGGTTTCCCGCTGGCGCGCGGCTATCTCGGCGCGCCCGGCCGGACGGCGACGAGGTTCGTCGCCGACCCGTTCTCGCCGGTCCCCGGCGCGCGCATGTACGCGACCGGCGACCTGGCGCGCCGTCGGCCGGGCGGTGTCGTGGAGTTCGTCGGGCGGGTGGACGCGCAGCTCAAGGTGCGTGGTCACCGGGTGGAACCGGCCGAGGTGGAGGCGGCGCTGCGGGCGGACCCGGAGGTCGCCGACGCCCGCGTGACCGGTGACGGTGACCGCCTGGTGGCCTACGTGATCCCGGCCGCCGGGCGGCCCCGCTGGCCGAGGGTGCGGGAGCGGCTGAGCCGTGTCCTTCCCGCCTACCTGGTGCCGTCGGCGATGGTGTCCGTGGACGCGTTCCCGCTGACCAGCTCCGGAAAGCTGAACGTACGCGCTCTGCCCCCACTGGCGGAGGACGTCGCCGCCCCTGATCCCCACCCGGGTCTGGAGACCACGATCGCGGAGATCTTCGCGCGCCTGCTGGCTCGCCCGGTAAGCCGCGACGACGATTTCTTCCTGTCCGGCGGCCATTCCCTGGCGGCGGTGAAGGCCGTCGCCAGGATCCGGGCGTCGGTTGGCGTGGAGGTGACGACCAGAACCCTGTTCGCCAACCCCACCGTCGCCGCCCTGGCCGCCGCGATCGATGCGGGACACGGCAATCCCGATAATCCGGAGATCCCGGACGTCCCGGGGCCGGTGCCCGCTCCATTAGGACGGCTGTCCGGCCCGCAGCACGGACTGTGGATCATCCACCAGGCGGGCCAGGACGACGGCGCCTACGTCGTGCACGCCGCGTTCCGGTTGGAGGGTGCGCTGGACGAGGCGGACCTGCGCGCCAGGTTCGCCCATACCCTGGCCACCCATCCCGTCCTGCGATCGGCGATCGTCGTCCATGACGACACCCCGCGGCTGAGCGCGGCGCCTTACACGGACGAGTTGCCGGCGAGGGCCTGGCGCACCACCGACCTGAGCGCTCACGCGGACCCGTGGCCAGAGGCCGAACGCCTGGCCGCCCGGGACGCCGACCACCCCTTCGACCTGACCCGGCGCCCGTTGGTGCGAGCCCACCTGATCAGAACCGCCCCCAAGACCCATCTCCTGACGATCACCGCTCACCACGTCATCTGCGACGACACATCGATGTCGATCCTGCTGACGACCCTGACCACCGTGGATCCGATCTCCTCGCCCCTGTCCGGCGCCACGGATGTCCAGGGGCCGAGGGCCGCGCTCAGCGCGGAGACCAGCGCACCTGGACTACCGATCCCCACGCCGGCAGCCGTGGGTCCACGGCAAGAAACCACCGAATTCTGGGCTGAAACACTCCGCGACGCCCCGCCTGCCTCCGGACCCTCGCCGGACCACCCGTACGGCACGGCCCCAACCCCCACGTCGGGCGGATCGCCGCACCCGGAATCCGGCCCGGGTCACCCCCGCCGCGCGGGCGCTGTCCCCGGTGCCACCCACCGGTTCACCGTCCCGGCCGGGCTCGCCCACCGCTTCGCCACCTGGTGCCGGGGCGAACGGGCCACCACCTTCGCCGGTCTCCTCGCCGTCTTCGCAATCGTCTCCTCCACCCGGGACGGTGGTGACGACCTCGTCGTCGGCGCCCCGGTCAGCACCCGCCCGGCCGGGTGGGACGACGTGATCGGCATGTTCGTCACCACCCTCCCGCTCCGGCTCCGCACGAACCGTCGAGCCACCCCCCGCGACCTGCTCGCCGACGCCACCGGGGTGGTGGCCGACGCGATGGACCACGCCGACATCTCCCTGACCGACATCCTCACCACGGTCCCCACCCCACGGGAGGACCACCCCCTGTTCCGGACGATGCTGGTCCTCAACCGCGAGACGGCCCCCGTCACCTTCACCGGCCTGACCACCACCCCGCTGCCGATCGACCGCGCCACCAGCCGTTTCGACCTCACCCTCCACATCAGGGAACGCGAGGGCGACTGGCCCGCCCTCATCGACTACCGCACCGACCGGTACGAGGCGGACACGATCACCAGGATCGCCGACCAGGTGCTGGCGGTCATGGAGGCCGTGGCCCGCCACCCCGGCCTTCCCCTGTCCCACCTGGACCTGTTGTCCCCGGCCGACAGCGCCGTCCACACCGCCCTCGACACCCGGTCCGATCCGGCCTTCCCCGGTGGACCGGACACGCCGTCCACCGGCCCGGCCGTCCACACCCGACCGGCCGCCACGACCGTTGTCGACCTGATCGCGGCCCACACCGCCCGGACCCCTGACGCCACCGCCGTCCTCGACCTCGCCGCCGCTCCCCTCACCTATCGCGACCTGGACCGCAGATCCTCAGCCGTCGCCCGCCACCTGCGCGAGGCCGGCATCCGGAGCGAGGACCCGGTCGCGATCACCATCCCGTCCAGCGCCGACGCGATCATCGCGATCCTCGGCGTGCTCAAGGCGGGCGGATGCTTCGTCCCCATCGACCCCGCCCAGCCGCCCTCCCGCCAACACGCCCTGATCGCCGCCAGCGGTGCGAGGACCGTCCTGACCCGCGACGCCATCCCCTCCACCGGCCACCACCAACCCACGTCCATCCACCCGTCCCAGCTCGCCTACGTTGTCCACACCTCCGGCTCCACCGGCGAACCCAAGGGCGTCGAAGTACAGCACGACACTCTCCTCAACCTCACCACCGCGTTCATCGCCGAACACGGCCTCACCGCCGCGCACCGCCTCCTCATGGTCCCGCCCCCGTACTTCGACGCCGCGTTCGGCGACATCTTCCCAGTCCTCGCGGCCGGGGCCACCCTGGTCGTCCACCCCGACCCGGGCGGCCTCACCGGACCGGACCTCCTCAAGCTCTGCGTCGAGCACCGGCTGACCGCGGTGGACACGGCGGCTCCCCTCTGGCAGCGCTGGGTGGCTGATCTCGCCGGGGAACGCCTCCCGTTGGAGATCATGATGATCGGGGGCGACATCGTCCCGGCGGCGACCGTCCGCGCGTGGGCGAAGCACGGCATTCCCCTCTACAACCACTACGGCCCGACGGAAGCCACCGTCTGCGCGACCAGCCATCGCACCGTCGACGGCCGCGAGCACCCCACCCGGCTGCCGATCGGCCGCCCGCTGCCGAACGTCCGCGTCCACCTCCTCGACCGGGCTCTGCGCCGAGTGCCCGTCGGCGTGGTCGGTGAGGTCTACATCGGAGGGACGGCGCCCGCCCGGGGGTATCGGGGAAACCCGGCCGCGACCGCCGCGGCATTCCTCGCCGACCCGTACGGCGCCCACCCCGGCGCCCGCATGTACCGGACCGGCGACCTCGCGAGGCTGAACCCGCACGGCACGCTCGAGTTCGTCGGCCGGGCCGACGACCAGGTCAAGATCCGCGGCAACCGGGTGGAGCCGGGGGAGGTGGCGGCCGTGCTCGCCGCGCACCCGGCCGTCGCGGAGGCCGTGGTGGTGGCCAGGGGCGACCGCCTCATCGGCTACGTCGGCGCCCCGACCTCGACCACACCCACCCGGAACGCATCCGATCCGGCCACCCCCGGCCCGCGGGTCGCCGTCCCGGATGTTTCCGGCCTGCGCGCCTTCTGCGCCGACCGCCTGCCCGCGCATCTCGTGCCGGACACCGTGGTCGTCCTCGACGCCCTTCCCACCACAAGCACCGGTAAGGTCGACAACACCGCCCTCCCCGAACCCCCCACCAACCCCTCCGCCCCGGCGGATCCGCCTCGGACCGCCACCGAGCGAGCCGTCGCCGCCATCTGGGCCACCGTTCTCGACCAGTCCGACGTGGACCGCACTGCGGATTTCTTCGCCATCGGCGGGCACTCGCTCATCGCCGCCCACGTCCTCGCCGCCGTCCGCGACCGCCTCGGCGTCACGGTGCCGATGCGCACACTATTCACCGCCCCCACCGTGGCGGCGTTCGCGGCAGCCATCGATGACGGTGCCTCGGCGGACCTGCCCACGATCGACCGATTGCGCGCCGACGCTGTCCCCCCACCCGAAATCCGTCTCCGCACCGTCCACCCACCCGGCGTCCCCCCGGCCGGCACGCCGCGCCGGATCCTGCTCACTGGCGCCACCGGCTTCCTCGGCCGCCACCTGCTCGACCAGCTCCTGGCCCGGACCGACGCCCGGATCCACTGCCTCGTCCGCCAGAGCTCGATCGATCGGCTGCCGGTCACCGACCGCGTGATCCCGGTCCCCGGCGACCTGTCCGCGCCCGGCCTCGGTCTGTCCACAGAGGATCACGACACCCTCACGACCGTGGACGCGATCTACCACAACGCCGCCGTGCCGCATTTCGCCGCGCCCTACCATGCCCTCAAACCCGCCCACGTCGACGCCACCGCCGCGATCCTGCGCCTGGCCGGCGACAGCGGCGCCCCGCTGCACCTGATCTCCACCCTCGGCGTTTTCCTCGGTGACGCCTACGACGGCCGCGTCGTCACCGAGGCCGACGCTCCCACCGACCCGAGCGGCCTCACCAGCGGCTACGACCTCAGCAAATGGGTGGCCGACGCCATGGCCGTAGCCGCCCGCGGCCACGGCCTGCCCGTCTCGATCCACCGCATCGCGGCCATCGTCGGCGACACCGCCACCGGCGCCGCCGACACGCGCTCCGCGTTCAGCCGATGGCTCACCGGATGCGTCGCCGCGGGCGCCGTCCCGGACACCGCCGAGGTGCTGGACATGGTGCCCGTGGACACGGTGGCCGCGGCAATCGTCGCGCTCTCACAGGCCCCGGACCACCTCTGCCGGGACCACCACTACCACGGCGACGGCGGCCTCACCCGTGCCGCCCTCGCCGCCGCCCTCACCTCGGCCGGTCACCCGACCGAGGTGGTGCCGTACCACCGATGGCGGGAGCGGATGCTCGCCGACCCGGCCGGGCCTTTCGCCCCGCTCGCCTTCTCCCTGCCCGAACGCCCCCGCCCGCACCCGCGGTTCGACTGCTCCCGCACCTGGGCCGCCGCGGCCGAGGTGGGGGTGGGGTTCCCCCCGGCCAACGAGCGAATGCTGCGCAGGCACCTGGACTTCCTCACCGGTGCCGGCGCGTTTTCCGGAAGTGGATGATCATGCCATTGCCCGAAGGATCCTTTGGTGTCCCGGCTCCGGTACTGGACCGGCTCGGCGCGGCCGGGTACCGGGCCATGATCGCCGGCGTCCGGCTCGGGGTGTTCACCGCGCTGGAAGCCGGCCCGCTGTCCGTCGAGAAGCTGGCCACCACGATCGGCGGTGATCCGGCCGGGGTGCGCAGCCTGGTGAACGTCCTGGTGACCTTCGGCTACCTGCGGCACGACGAGGACGGGGTCACGACCGCCGCGACGCCCGGCCCGGGGGACGCCGAACTGTTCTGGCACGAGGTCCTGTTCGAGTACTGGGCCGACATCGAGGACACCATCCGCACCGGCACGCCCCGCCGCGGCTTCTACCCCTGGCTGCACGAGCGCCCCGCCACCGCGGCCCGCCTGCGCCGGATGTTCGCCGGTGCCGCCGCGGACCTGGCCGACGACATCGCCGCCGCACTGCCTCCCGCGGCGACCGTCCTGGACATCGGGGGTGGCCACGGCGACCACACCGTCGAACTGTGCCGCCGTCGCCCCGACCTGAGGGCCACCGTCTTCGACCTGCCCGAGACGATCACGGCCCTCCGCGAAGACGCCCCGCCGGACCGGGTGACGGCGCGGGCAGGCGACTACCTCACCGACGACCTGGGTTCCGGGCACGACCTGGTGCTGCTGTTCAACGTCCTGCACGGCCACCGCCCCGAGGAATGCCGCGAGCTGCTCCAGCGCGCGGCGAAATCGTTGTCCCCCACGGGAAGCATCGCCATCCTCGACCATGACCGGGAACCACCGGCCGGGCTGGGCCCGGCCGCCGCCGGGTTCCTCGGCATGTTCGACCTGACCCTGTGGCAGGGCCAAGGCGGCGGCATGCACCGCTACGCCGACCTCGCGGCGTGGCTGGGCGAGGCCGGGCTCACCGAGACGCGGGTCGTGCCGCTCGCCGCGTCCCCGCTGGAGAAGCTGCTGATCGCCGGTCGGCCGTCGTGACCGCCGACCCGTACCCGGGCTACGCCTGGTTGCGCGAGCACGACCCGGTCTGCCCCGTCGGCGGCCCGCACGTCCCGGGCCGGATGTGGCTGGTGACCCGGTACGACGACGTCCGCGCCTGCCTGGCGGACCGCCGCCTGGGCAGCGGCGCCCCGGTCAACCCCGACCCGCACCCGCCCGGTCTGTCCAATCTAAACGATCCCGGACACGCCAGGCTGCGCCGGCTCGTCGCCGCGGCGTTCACCCCCGCCGCAGTGTCCCGCCTGCGCGATCGCATCGCCCGGACCTGCGCGCACGCCGTCGAGTCGTTCGCCGGGCGGGGGCGCGCTGACCTTGTCGCCGAGTACACCCGGGAGATCCCGGTCGCCGTCATGCACGACCTGCTCGGCGTCCCGGAAGCCGAACGCGCGCCCGCCGCCGACGTGCTGGACATGTGGTATCGCGCGAAGTTCCAGCAGCCGCGTGACGAGGCGAAGCTGGCCGAGGTGCTGGCTTACGTCCGGAAGCTGGTGGCCTACAAACGATCGCACCCGGGGGACGACCTGCCGACGCGGTTGATCGAGTCGGGCGCGCTGACCGAGGACGAGCTGGAGGTGATGGTCATGACGTTGATCGGCGCCGGTCACATCACCACGATCCAGTTCCTCGGTACGACCATCCTGCGCTTGCTCGACCACCCCGGCCGGCGAGCTGCCCTGCTCGGCGGCGACATCGACTGGTCCCAGGCGATCAACGAGCTGCTGCGCCTGGACTCGCCGTCGCACGTGGCGGAGTACCGGTATGCGGGCGAGGACATGACGATCGCGGACGCCCGCGTGGGAGAAGGCGACGTGGTGCTGCTGTCGCTGGCGGCGGCGAACCGCGACCCGAACCGGTTCCCCGACCCCGGCGCCCTGGACCTCACCCGTGATGCCCGCCCGCACCTGGCGTTCGGCCACGGCGCGCACACCTGCCTGGGCAGCCATCTGGTGAAGCTGGAGACGGAGATCGCGATCACCACGTTGTTCGGCCGCCTGCCTGACCTGACCCTGGACATCCCGAGCGGCGAGGTCGTCTGGGGCTACGCCCCGACGTTCCGCGGCCCCCGGGCCCTTCCGGTCACCTTCACCCCCAGGAGCCGATGACCTCGTCTCCGCTGGGGGACGTGACGGATCGCAGGAACTTGACCGGGTAGCAGGTCTCTCAAGGTCTATCCGGAACTGGGCCGACCGCGATTCAGCGCTCCTGCAACCTCATGCCAACCTGGGTGGAGAAGTTCGATCAGGTGCCGGTCGAGCTCGGAGCGACGCATTTGCAGTGTCCGACCCGGTGCCACCTTCTGGAGTTCGTGCCAGACCCAGTTTTCACTTGTCGTCGACACCGCCGACGCCAGAACGGCCAGTCACGATAAGACGAGCCCGCCAGGCGCCTTAATGGCTGGCCGTTCGGTTACTCAAGCCCCCGGCCCATACCATAAGCGAACCGAAACCTCGGTCATAGAGCCCGGCTCTCCTGCAGGTCAGGGGCAACTTCGTGGGAAATTTCTTCATTACTACTGGGGTCCTAAAATCGTCATCCTCAATGCCCCGGCCAGAGTTGGGGCTTTTCAAGACCGGTAGTCGGTGCTTATCTGAAGGTGCCCTTCCCTGACATGAGGAGCCCCCCATGAAAATCCGCAGATTACACTCCGCTTTACTCGCCGTGGCGCTGGGCGCCAGTGTCCTGGCTGGTGCCGCACCCGCCGTCGCCTCCACCCAGATCAGCGCGGCCGGGGCCAGCGGAGGCTGGCCGGCACCGGACTGGTATCTGCAAGGCCCCTACCCGACCCTGGCCGCCTGCGATCTCGCCTACGAGGACGCTGCGGCGACCGGTTACTACAACGGGCTCGTCCCCTGTTACTGGTTCCGCGGGGGTGGCCCTTGGATGCCGGGCTTCTACTTCCAGGTATACATTCCCTGAGCTTCAACGGGTGTGAGTGGCGAGCGCGTCCAGCGTCTGCCGGGCTCCGACGACTTCCGGCGAACGTGCGGTGCCGGGGGCCGGCGGTGTTCCAGGGCCCCTAGGAGGATGGCCTGCCAGGTCTCGCGCGGTGTCTCGTCCTTGACTCCGCCGGTTCCCTATCCCGGTGACTGCTACTGGAGCAGCTCTCGCAGAAACTGCCGGTTGTCCTCGTAGAGCAACCGCGACGTGTTGACGGCCGTGTCCAGGTCGTCGTTGATGATCGCGTCCGCCAGCCGCTGATGCAGGTCGAGGATGTCCTGACTCATGGTCCGCCCGTGTGGCGATATCCGGATGGTCTCCACAACCTGCTGGTCGATGCTCTGCCAGATGGACGCGAGCAGACTGCTGCCAGACGCTTGCACGATCGCGGCGTGCAGGGCGCGATCGGGCTCGACGGTGTCTTCTCGATCGCGCGCTGCCTGCTGCAAACGCTCCGCGGCCGCACGCACACCCTCCAAAGCGGGCGCTTCCTTCTTCAGCGTGAGCTGGATTGCCCCCACCTCGAGGATCTCACGCACGTTGACCACGTCCTGGAGCTTGAGGCCGCCGCTGGCGATGGGGTCGGCCGGCGCAGCGATGACATAAGCGCCGCGACCCATCTGGATATCCAAGATGTCCATCGCGCCGACCGTGGAGAGCGCCTCCCGAATCACCGGACGAGAGACACCGAACTCGGTGGCGAGCTGCCGTTCACTAGGGATCTTCTGCCCGATGGGATAACTGCCGTCCTTGACGCGGTCCACCAGGATGCGGGCGATCCGGCTGGCCTGTGAGTCGCGTCGCTGAACAACACTGGGGTCGATCATGGCGCCTCCCGAAAGCACGAACCCGGGTCGACCAGCTGGTTGGCCAATCTGACCACTGGAGCCACTAGTATGCCGCCCGATGAGGGGCCTCGGAGATCCGGACAGCGTCTGGTGGCTTTGACCTACGCTGCGGACTCAGACCCCGCACAATGTCAACGTCAGCGACCCCTCGTCCGGGCTCCAGGCCAAGGCGCCGTGGAGGGTGCCTTCGGCAACCTGCTGCTCGGCATTGGGGGAGGGGCCCTCCCGGTGGGCCCTGGCGCTGCACGCGAGCTGACAGGGCGCCGTTACGGCAGGAGGGATCTTACGGAGTCGGGTGAACGGCCGATCACCGCCGTGCCGTCGTCCGCGGTGATGATGGGCCGTTGGATCAGGATCGGGTGGGCGGCCAGCGCCGCGATCCACTGCCGGCGGTGGCTCTCGTCACGCGGCCACGCGGTGAGGCCCAGCTCGGCCGCCGCGGGTTCGGTGAGGCGGGCGATGTGCCAGGGCTGCATGCCGAGGCGTTGCAGTACGTCTTCGATGTCCTCCGCGGACGGCGGTTCTTCCAGGTAGCGCCGCACGGTGTAGGTGGCGCCCGCGTCGTCCAGCAGCGAGAGCGCGGAAGCGCATTTGCTGCACGCGGGGTTGATCCAGATTTCCACGACGGTGGTCCTTCGAGCTGTGCTGGGGCGCGCCGGTCATCCGGGCAGGCCGGTCAGGGCGCAGAACTCGCTACCTTAGCGGGCGCCGAGGAGGGGGGAGGTGAAGGTGGTCGTTCCCGTGGCCTTAACTCCACGCGAGGTCATACAGGTTTGCTCGGCGTGGAGCCGGCGGTGGAACGCCGAGTCATGTCAGCTGCCGCCGATGTCCAGGGCGGAGAGCAGGACCAGGATCACGGTCGCGACGGCGAACAGCCCGTGTCCGGCTACGACGGCGACCGGGAAGTGCCGCTCGGCGGGGGTGGTGAGCTCGCCCGCCGCCAGAGCGGCGGTGCGGGATCGATATACCGGGATCCACCGGCTGAGCATGACGAACCCGAGCACGGCGACAAGCACCAGTAGGCCGAGGGCGATCCAGGCCAGCACGTTCATGTCGATGATGAGGTAGATGATCCAGATGATCAGGCCGGTGGCGGCAAGCGCGAAATGGCCGAAGATCACCGGGACCGGTAGGTGGCTGCCACCGCGGGCGCCACCGCGTGCGAGCCAGGTGCCGAGCATGTAGAAGCCGCCGAGAGCGGTGATTATCCAGGTGATCAGTGCGGCGATGTTCATGAGAACTCCAGATAGTTGGTGGCCGCACAAGGACCGTGCGGCAGCCGATGTGTCAGTTGGTGCGGCCGGCGGACACGAACCCTTCGGCCTGGGTCGCCTCGTCTGCCACGCGGACGCCGTAGCGGAAGGAGAGCCTGCCGCCCAGCCATCCCGACACGGCCAAGGTCAGGAAGGCGGCCACATTGAGTGCCAGCGGCCCGGCGGGGACACCGCCGGTGACGGTCTCGGAGTGCCGCCACAGGAAATTGCCGAGGTAGGCGGCGATCACCAGCAGGTTCAGCGTCATGTGGGTCAGCGCCAGCCGGAACGCGCGCGTGCCCCCGGGGATGGCGAACAGGTCCAGGAACCCGGCCATCGCCGCGCCCAGGGCGCCGATCACGCCGATCGCGATCAGCCACATCGCCCCCTCGGACAGGAAGCGCGGATCTGCAGCGAATTGTGAGGCGATGTCGAAGACCAGGCCGGCCACCCAGGCGCCGATCGGGATCGTGACCAGCATGGGGTGGAACGGGTGCCCGTACGGGCCGGCGAACGCGGCGCTGACCGGCTGCTTGGCCTGGTGCGGCTGGATCATCACAACCACCTCCTTTTCGCCAATCGATTTTGGTCTTATTGCGGATGATGGTCAAGCAAGGCCGATAGGCAAGCCGTCCCCCATCTTCAGGCAATGCATACTGGCGTTATCGTGAAGATATGACCAATGACATGAGCCGGGAGGCATCTCCGGCGGACGCCGCACTCGACTCCCTCGGCGTGCTCGGTGAAGGCACCCGGCGGCAGATCTTCGCCTTCGTCCGCCGTGCCCGCCGGCCCGTCACGCGCGAGGAGGCAGCCGCCGACGCCGGCATTTCCCGAAAGCTCGCGGCGTTCCATCTGGACAAGCTGGTCGACGCCGGCCTGCTCCGCGCCCGGTACGCGTCCCCCACCGGACTGCGTAAAGTCGGTCGGCAACCCAAGGTCTACGAGCCGGCCGGCGGCGCCATCCAGGTCAGCATCCCCGACCGCCGCCATGAACTGCTGGCAGGCCTCCTCCTCCAAGCCGTCTTGACCGAAGGCGACAACGAGACCGCCGCGACCGCCGCCATGCGCACCGCCGGGCAGCACGGCCGCGAACTCGGCGGGCAGGATCGCGCACGTCTGCGCCCGGGCCGGCTCGGCGCCGAACGGGGCCTGACCTTGTGCGAACACATGCTCGACCAGCACGGTTTCGAACCTGCACGGGAAGCCCCTGACCGGTTACGGTTGCGCAACTGTCCCTTTCATCCCCTCGCCGCCCGGGCCCCCGACCTCGTTTGCGGCATGAACCACGCCTTCCTCGCCGGATATCTGCAAGGACTGCAGGCGACGGCCGTTCAAGCGATCCTCGCCCCGCGCTCCGGTGAATGCTGCGTCCAACTGCAGCACGCGCAGCCCCAGGACCCGCCCAAGGCCGGCTGACACCCCCTGCCCGCCCGCCTCCGGGCGCGAAGATCCCCGCCGAGTCATTTCTTCCGCCCGATGCAGCCGCAGGATCTTGCCAGGAGGCCTGTCCAACAATTACGGTCGAGGCCGTTATTGTGCACAAAGGTGGAGGGCATCCGTGCGAACGCGCCTCCTGACATTAGCCGCCGCCGTTCTACTCATTCCCGTCGCCGCTCCGGCACAGGCCGAAACCCTTGCCCCTCCTTCGGGGTGCGGTTTCCAGAACCTCGGACAACTTCCCCTGGTCGGCACCACCATCGCCGGCACCGCCCTCGACGAGGACCACCCGGACGGCCCGCGGGTGTACTCCGTGACTTCCAGTGCCTCGGGGCCCGCGCTTCTGTCCATCCGCGACGCCCTCACCGGCTCGATGATCGCCGAGCATCCCCTCCAGCTGGGGCTCGGGTCGTGGGCGGTGACCGTGGCACCCGATCATTCCGTCTACGTAGGGACCTACAACGGGATCTCAGGCCAGGCGGGCGGCCGGCTGTTCCGGTATACGCCCTCGACCGACAAGGTCACCGAAGGGGGCATCGCGATCCCCGGCGAGTCGTTCGTGTGGACGGTGGCGGCGAGCCCCGACGGCAAGGCCGTTTACGGCGGGACCTCTCCCGGCGGCAAGCTGTTCAGATATGACACGGCGACCGGCCAGATCACAGACCTCGGCAGCCCCGTTCCCGGAGAGCAGTTCGTCCGCGACCTTGCGGTCGCCCGGGACGGCACGGTCTACGCGGGTGTGGGGGCCGAAAGCATGAAGGTCGCGGTGGTCGACCCTCAGGGCGCGGTCAAACGCATCATCGAGCCGCCGATCCAGGGCAAAGGTTACGCCTACGACGTGGACGTGGTCGGCGGCAACCTGCTGGTGCGGTATTCCACCTCCGGCGGCGAGAACCCGATGGGGATCTGCACCCCGAAGCTCCTGCTGAACCTGACCGCGCAGGAGCAGGAGCGGCCGTTCGCGATGGTCTCCGCGGGCGACTGGCTGGCGTTCGGCACGGTCCCCAAATCGGGCACCGTGGGAGGGGCGCTCGGGCTGCTCGACCCCGCCACCGGCCGTAGCGTGCTCAAGCGGAACATCGTGCCGGGGCACAGCATCGTCGGACTCGCCTACCGCGACGGCGTCGTCTACGGCGCGACCTCGGCCTTCGGCGGCATTCTCACCCCGCAGGGCGACGCGGCCCAGGTCTTCGCCTACGACATCGCCACCGACAAGATCCTGTGGCAGACGGCCCCAGTCCCCGGCGATCTCACCCTCGGGTCGATCACCTTCGACGGCGCCGGAAAGCTGTGGGGCCTGACCCCCGACGCGCTGTACGAGATGGACCCGGCGACCGGCCAGACCCTCCGCATCACGAAGCACCAGACCTGCCGTGGCCGACGCTGACGCAGCCGGTGTGGCTCGACACCAACATCGAGCTCGGGAAGGACGGCAAGCTGTACGGCAAGACCCAAGGCAAGGCCTACCGCATCGACCCCGCGACGATGACCCTGACGCAAATCGTCCGGCCGGTCTCCATCCTCCTCAAGGGCGCTGACGACCACATGTATCTGTCACGCTCGGAGAACTTCTACACCTACCGCCTCTGCTCCTAGCAGCCTGCCGCACCGAGTGAAGCCGCCGGACCTGCAGGTCCGGCTTCACTCGCCAACGCCTACCTGCTATAGCGGTAGAGCTTCGTCCCCTCCGCGAAATAGACGTCCCCGGACCTGTGCACCGCCATCTGGTGCACGGGCCCCTCCTTGAGCACGGTGTGCCGCCCCGTCAACGGGCTGAGTGCGAACAGCGACGTCCCGGCGTGCGCGCCGTACAGGATGGCGTGGCGCGGGCTGTAGATGAGTTTGCCGCTGCTGCTCTTGCTGTCCGACAGTGTCACCCGCTTGACCACCTTGCGGTGGCGGGTGTCGAAGGCGAAGACCTCGCCTCCGGCGATCCCCCAGAGCCTGCCGGACATGCCGAAGGTGAGGCCGGACACAGCGGGTTTGCCGGGCGCGGGCACAGCCTCCCACAGCAGCTTCTTCTCCCGCACCGACCAGGCGAAGATCTTGCCCTCCGGCTGGGTGGGCGGGGTGGCGGTCTGCCCGCTGTAGATCGAGGTGCCGCCGTACAAGATTCCGTTCCGGTAGGCGAGCGCCACGATGCTCTGGTCCTTGACGACATGGCGCTGGGAGTGCTGGAGGACACCCTTCTCGGGATCCCACACCGCGAGGGAACCACCGAGGTGCCCGAGGTCGGGCATGGTGCCGACGGCGAGGTAGCGGCCCGCCGACACCATCGCGCGCGGCCTGATCTGCTTGTCGGCATTGAGGTCGAACAGCCTCGCGGGATTGGGCGCCGCGCCGAGACTCGGCGAGTATTCCGGGCTGTTCCACGGGAGTTTCGGGTCGTAGGAGTAGACCCGCGCCTCCGGATAGGCACCGATGTACAGCTTGCCGTCGTGCGCGACCATGCCCTCGGTCTGGGAGAAGCTGTGGAACTCCTCGCGTTCGCCGGTGCGCGGGTCGATCGCGGCGAATCCGCCGTTGAGGAAGCCTCCGGCGTAGACACGCCGGTCCGGCCCCTCGGAGAGCGTCGTCACATCGATGGGATCGCCCGGGATGTCGGTCGGGACGATCGACTTCGCGCCGGTCTGCGGGTTGTATCGGAACATGAGCCCACGCCAGAGCAGCCCGACCACGCTTTTGCCCGGATAGTCGGGCAAGCCGAGTTCGGCCCAGCCGATGCCTCTGGTGTTCGCGACCCGGCCGGTGATCGGGAGTCCGGTGGGGGTGACCGTACGGCTGCGCGGGTCGTAGCGGACGAGTTCGTCGGACTTGATGAGATAGACCTCGCCGTTCTCCCCCGCCGGGGAGACGTCCAGGCCGTGCGCGGTGTCGAGCTTGTCGACCCACGCCCCGGCCGCGATGTCCCACACGTGCAGCTCGCTGGGCGATGCTCCGCCGTACCTCACGTAGAGGAAGCCGCCTACGACGTTCACGTCGTAGGCCCATTTGCCGGCCGGGTTGAGGCCGCCCGGGACGGGGAGCTGCTTGGACATGCCGGTGGCGGTGTCGATCTCGAAGACGGCGGCCGGGCCCTCGGTGCCGGCGTAGAGCTTGCCGTCGGCGTAATCGACACTGCGGACGTAGGCGTGTGACGGCGACGGTTTCCCGAGGTCGCGCATTCCGGTCGCGGGGTTGTAGGAGAACAACCGCCCACCGGGGGAGGTGCCGCCGTAGACGGTTCCGCCCTCGCCCATGGCCACCGACCAGATGAAGTTCTCTGAGGCGATGGGACGGCCGAGGTCTTTGACGCCGCCCTGTTCCGTCCAGTGGTAGAGGCGGCCGTCGCCGTACGTGCCGACGTAGATGCCGCCGCCCGGTGCCGCGGCGAGCTCGTAGGAGCCGGCTGAGCCCGGCAGCGCGAACCTCCCGACGGTGGTGCCGGTGGCCGGGTCGACGGCGTTCAGGTGGGCGGGGCTACCGGAGGAGGCGCTCCAGATCACGGTCTTGCCGCCGCGGCCGGGGGCGACCAGGCCGCCGATGAGGAGCACGTCTTTGAGGGGTACGCCGAGGTCTTCGATCCGGCCTCTGCCCCGATCGTCGTCGGCCGAGGCAGGGGCGGCCCCGGCCAGCATCGTGGCGGCCACTATCGCGCCCGCGAGGAACTTCCTAATTAACGCCAAGACCGAAACCTAAGAAAGGTCGCAATCTACGTCAATGGGGGAGATTTCGGTGTGGCCCGAAATTTATCGAGAGTGGCCCGGAGCCGGTTACGCAGAAGTGATGACACGCTGACGAGCGGCGAGGTCGCGGGCCGGCTTCGCCAAGGCCAAGGGCATGCTCGGGGCCGGGCACGCGGCATGGGAACGCCGTGCCGCACCGGCAGCCCTCGGCGTGCGAGCCGCCGCCCTTCGCTCGTAGCTCGGGCGGCGTGCGAGCCGCCGCCCGAGCTACGAGCGAAGGGGCGCACACCTGGCCGTCCCACGTGGGCAGGCGTCACATGGGACGGCCCGCGCCGCGCCGGCGGGAAACCCGGGCGGCGGTCAGCCGCGTCCGCCGATCACCTTGCCGAGGGCCTCGGTGATGTCCCGGGCGCGGGAAGGGTCGTCCATGAGCATCGACTGGCGCACCCAGACCACGTGCTTCGCCGCCTCGTCGGCCGCGGGTGCCGGCTCGACCCGGGCGCCCGCGTCGGTCAGCGTCTTCATGGTGCCGAGCGGCGGGTAGCCGGCGTCGAGCGGCACCCCTTCCGCGGCCATCGCGGCAAGCACGAAATCCTTATCGACGGAAGGGTCGAGCCGCAGCATGAGCAGGTGGCGGGAGTCCACGGTGGTGCCTTCTGGCTGCGGGACCGCGGTGACCGGCAGGCCTTCGAGGTCCAGCGCGGCGCAGAACCTCTCGCGCCGGGCGATCTCGTCGGGCAGGCGGTCCAGCCAGGGGAGAAGCAGGGCGGCCTGGATCTCGGTGAGGCGGAGGTTCCAGCCGACACCGGGGTGCTCGTACCACCGGCCACCAAGCGTGCGCCCGACGTTGCAGACCGACCAGATGGAACCGTGGACCGCCTCGTCCCGGCAGACGACGACCCCGCCCTCGCCCGCCGTCATCGCCTTGCTCGACTGGAAACTGTAGACACCCGCGTGGCCCAGCCCCCCGACCGGCCTGCCGCGGTAAACGGCGCCGTGCGCCTGGGCGGCGTCCTCCACCACGGCGAGACCCGCACGGGAGGCGACGGCGCCGAGCGCGTCCATGTCGGCGGGGCTGCCCGCCAGGTGGACCGGCATGACCGCCACCGTGCGGGGGCTCATCGCGGCCTCGACCGCGCCGGGCGAAAGGTGCAGGTGCACCGGGTCCACATCGGCGATCACGGGAGTGGCGCCGGTGAGCAGCACCGCGGTGGCGGAGGCGACGAACGTGTACGCGGGCACGATCACCTCGTCCCCCGGCCCCACCCCGAGGCCCTTCAACGCCGCGAACAAGCCGAGGGTCGCGTTGCCCACGGCCACGCCGTACGTCACGCCGGACATGGCGGCGACGGCCGCCGTCAGATCCGCGCAGACCGAACCGCCCTGGGTGGCACCCCACAACCCGCTCTCCAGCACGTCGTGGACGAGCCTGCGCTGAGCGTCGTCGAGCGGCGGCGGCCAGGCGGGCCACGGGTCGGTGCGTACGGGGGCGCCGCCGTCAATCGCGAGGGTCATGCTCTCAAGGCTCCTGTCTCTTAGATACGGGGGGTGAGGCGGTGCCCGAGGATCCGGGCGAGGTTGCCGCCTTGGATCAGGGCGCGGTCGGGCTCGGCGAGCGGCGCCAGCGCGACGCGGCCGAAGCCGACACGCAGGTCGAGGAAGCACGCGTCGGAGCCGAACACGACGCGGTCGGCCCCGGCCATGGCGGCCAGGCGGGCGATCCAGCGGCCCGTCGTCTTCGAACCGCACGTCTCCAGCAGCACGTTCGCGTGGTTGGCGACCAGCCGGGCCGCACGGGCGAAGCCGTACGGCCAGAGCCCGCTGTGCCCCATCAGCAGCGGCACGTCGGGGTGCCGCGCGGCGACGACCGCGAACCTCGAAGGGTCGCTCCACGGCGAGTCGGTCTGGCCGTGGGCCAGCACGGGGAGGCCGAGCTCCCACACCGGGTCGTAGCGGGGATCGTCCAGTGGGCATTCGTGCACGTCGGGGTGGAGTTTCACACCCCAGACGCCCTCGGTGACGAGCGGGTTGCGCTGGTGGGGGTTGTAGACCTGCCACACGCCGAACCTGCCGGGGTGACTGCGGGCGGCCTCGAAGGCCAGCCTGTTGCCGGCGGCGGCGTCCGGTCCGACGGCGAGCAGGTGGCTGATGCCCATCGCCGAGACGCCGATCCGGTCCATGGTGGCGATGAGGCCGTCGGCGGTGGGGTCGGGAATGAGAAAGTCGGGCCAGGTCCCCACGTGGCCGTGGGCGTCGAGGATCACAGCAGCGCCTCCAGTGAGCCGGCCCGGATGAGGTCGATGTCGTGCTGCGGCAGGTCCAGGTGGTCGAGCAGGAACCGCGGGCCGCAGTCGTCGAGTACGGGGGCTCCGGTGCCGAAGACGAGGCGTCGCGCGCCGAAGCGCCGCGCCAGCCATTCGACACCGCCCTGGGTGTTGACCGTTCCGATCTCCAGGACCACGCGGGGTGCCGCGTCCATGAGCTCGGCGACGGCGCGCAGCCGGCGGTAGCCGGGGTTGAGCAGGAGGATGCGCAGGTCGGGAAGGTGCGCGGCCAGGGCGCGGAGCTGGGCCGGGTCTGTGTCGTCGAGCTCGACGGCGACGGGCACGGTCAGTGCCGACAGGTAGCGCAAGGAGGTGGGGCCGTTGAGGTCGAAGCCATGGCGTCTCGGGCAGAGCCTGACAAGGGGGACATCCCACTCAAGGACCTCGTCGAGTGCGATGTCCCCCGGCAGCACAGCCGGGACGGGGATCAGCCTGGGGTCGTCCAGGGCGAACAACGCCTCGTTGCCTGCCTGCGCGCCCGAGTAGAGGCTCAGCGTGTGGGTGACGCAGGCCCGGTCGATCCCCAGCCGGTCCATCTCCGGGCGGGGGTCCGCGGGCAGGTCGTCGAAGGGCACGGGTCCGATCAATCGGTGCGCGTCCATAAGTTTCGGCACAGTGCCCTCTACTTCATGCCGGTCATCGCGATGCTGTTGACCAGGTAGCGCTGCAGCAGGAAGAACACCAGCAGGCACGGGACGACCGAGATCGCCGCGGACGCCATCAGCATGGAGAGCTGGACCTCCTCGGTGCGCAGTGTGGTGAGCCCCACCGTGAGGGTGCGGGTGGCGTTGCTCTGCGATGCGACCAGTGGCCACAGGAAGTCGTTCCAATGCCACAGGAACACGAACACGCCGAGAGTGGCGAGGATGGGCCGGGTGAGCGGCAGCACGATCTGCCAGAAGACACGCAGCTCGGAGGCTCCGTCGACCTTGGCGGCCTCGAACAGTTCGTCGGGGAGGCCCATGATGAACTGCCGCATGAGGAACACGGCCTGTGAGTTGGCCAGTGTCGGCATGATGAGCCCCCAGAAGGTGTCGACGCCGCCGAGGTTGGCGACGAGGACGAAGGTGGGGATCAGCGTGGCCTGGAAGGGCACCATCATGGTGGCGAGGAAGGTCCACAGCATGGTGTCCCTGCCGGGGAAGCGCTTCTTGGCGAAGGCATATCCGGCCATGGACGCGGTGAGCAGGATGATCACCACGGAGACCAGCGAGTAGACCAGTGAGTTGAAGGTCCAGCCGATGAAGCCGGAGGCCGAGAACACCCGCGAGATGTTGTCCAGCGTGAGGGACTCCGGCCACTGCGCCGGCACGGTGGGTTTGCCGACGGGTGACAGCGCCACGATGATCATGGCGATGAAGGGGCTGATCGTGAGCAGGGACAGCAGCGCGAGGAGGGCCACCAGCGGCCAGCGGCGGCGGCGCCGGGCCCGTGCTCCGCGGATCTGCGCGGCACGGGTGGCGGGTTTCGGCCGCGAAGCGGTGATGGTCATGTGTTACCCCGGTCCATCAGGCGGCGCTGGATCAGCGAGATGACGAGGACGACGGCGAACAGCACCATGCCGAGGGTGGCCGCGTAGCCGAAGTCGAAGAAGCGGAAGCCCTGCTCGTAGATGCCGTAGATGAGCGTGTAGCTCGCACGGGCGGGACCGCCGCCGGTCATCACGTAGATGGTGTCGAACACCTGGAAGGCGGTGATGGTCTCGATGATGAGGACGAAGAAGAGGGCGGGTTTGAGCAGCGGGAGTGTGATGCGCCGGAACCGCTGGAACGGCCCGGCGCCGTCGACGCGGGCGGCTTCGAGGTAGGAGCCGGGGATGGCCTTGAGGCCGGCGAGCAGGATCAGCATGGAATAGCCGAAGCCTTTCCACACTGACACGAGGGCCAAGGCGGGAAGCACCAGTGCCGACTCTTCCATGAAGGCCACCGGGCCGACGTCGATCCGGGCCAGCAGGCCGTTCAGCAGCCCGTCGAACTCATAGATCCACCGCCAGATGATGCCGGCGAATACGAAGCTGGTCACGTAGGGCAGGAAGAGCATTCCGCGGAAGAGGCCGCGCATGAAGATCACGGAGTTGAGCAGCAGCGCGGTGCCCAGCGCCACGAGCACGGTCAGCGGCACATAGATCGCCGAGTAGACCAGAGTGACCTGGAGGCTGGTCAAGAAGTTCGGATCGTCGAATAGGCGGGCGTAGTTGTCGCCCCCGACGAAACTCCACTCACCGCTGATCTTCCAGTCGGTCAGGCTCATCCCCGCCACGCCGAGCGTGGGGAAGATCCGGAAGACCAGGAAGAGCACGAGCACCGGCAGGACGAACAGGAGACCTGTAACCGGGTCGCGTAGACGATGACGCACCTTGCTGCACACCCTTTCCACAAACAGGGCCTTCCCCGCGCGGGAAGGCCCGGATCATCTCATCCGCCGCCGAGCAGCGCGTTGGCCTCCTTGGCTGCCGCGTCGAGGGCCGCCTTGGCGTCGGCCTTGCCGAGCAGGGCCGACTGGATGTGCGGGGCGAGGGCCGCCATGACCTGCCGGGCCTGCGGGTGCGTGTCACCGGGGAAGGCGAACTCCAGCGACTTGGCGAACTCCTTGGCGATCTCCGACTGCTCGGCCACCGCCGCGTCGGTGCGGGCGGGGAAGAACCCGGATTCCTTGGCCAGGTCGGCGGAGACCTCGGCGGAGGACAGGTAGTTCACGAACTTCTTGGCCGCTTCCTTGTTCGGAGAGTGCTTGGCCAGGACGAGCCCGCCGGGGATGCCGAACGCCACCCGCTTCTTGCCTTCCAGCGGCAGGCCGACCCCGACGTTCTCCTCGCCGATGGCCGCGCCGAGCTGAGTGGCCTGGAGGGCGGTGGCGGCGTGGTAGAGCGCCGACTTGCCGCTCGCCAGGGGGCCGCCTTCGATCTCGTTGCCCTTGCTGGCGGCGTCGGCGGGCAGGCCGCCTGCCTTCTTCAGGTCGACGAGGAGCTGCAGGGCCTCGACGCCCTCGGGGCCGTTGAAGGCCACGCTCTTGCCGTCCGCGGCGAACACGGAGCCGCCGTTGGCCCAGAGCAGGGGGTAGAAGCTCTGGTTGAGGCTGACTTCGGGCTTGCCCGGGTAGTCGAGGACCGCGACCTTCTTGGCGGCCAGCTTGGGTGCGGCGGCCTTGAGCTCTTCCAGCGTGTCGGGGATCTCCGTGACGCCTGCGTCGGCGAACGCCTTCTTGTTGAAGATGGGCGCCGTGATCGTCTGGTAGATCGGCACGCCGTACAGGGTGCCGTTGACGGTCAGCGCGGTGAGCGAGTTGGGCAGGTAGGACGCCTTGGCGGGGGCCACCACGTCGTCCAGTGCCTCGATGGTGCCCTGCTGGGCATACTGCGGAACCTGGTCGGGGCCCAGCACGACCAGGTCGAAACCGGTCTTGGAGACCAGCGCCGTGGTCACCTTCTCCTGCCGCCCTTCCCATGGCTGCAGGTCGATCTTGAGGTCGACGTCGGCATTCTTGGCTTCGAAGTCCTTTTCGATCTTCTGCCAGAACGCCTGATTCTTCGCTGTGTCTTGAATGACCGGGTACATCCACAACGTCACCGTGGACTTACCCGACTCGGAACCCGTGCCTCCGCCGGATCCGCATCCGGCGAGCACGAGCCCCGCGGCTGCCGCGAGGCTAGCCTTCGCTAGCTTCCCCATCGGCCTTTCCTTTCTCACAAACCAATACCGGTCCCGACCGAAACCTAGTTTCCCGGGAATCGCCCGGTCAATGGCCGAGATGCGAACGTAACTCCGGAAGTCACCTGGAAGCCGCCTCCATTGCCCGCCCTCGGCCCGCAACGCCGCCGCGACGGCGTCCACGTGCTCGTCTGTGTAGTTCTCGTTCCAGTCGATGACGAGCGGCGTCTCGGACGCCATGCGCTCGGCCCCGGGGCACGCTGCCGGCCTGCCCCGGAGCGGGTGGCGCGAGGTGCCGTGCACCGTCGCGTCCCGGACGGGCACCCGGTGGAGTGGTTGATTCGGATATCCGGCCCGCGCCGGTATGACCCGTCGCCCGCCGGGCGGCTCCGGCGGAGTCGTGCGGTAGCTCAGCCCGAAGGTTACATGCGAGCGCCCGGTGGCACGGTCCCACCCCTTGCCGGCGAAGAGGCGCATGTGGCGGGCCCGCTCCGAGGGGCGGCCGTCGGGCTCGGCCGTGCTTGGAAACTTCAGCGCCACCGGTTAGCCTTTCGGTCTTGACCGTAATCAGGGTGAGGGAGACTCGGGTGGGAATCGTCGTCGGGGTCGTCGGCCCGCATGACCTGGTCGACGACGTCGCCGCGATCTGCGAGGAGCAGCCCGGAGTCAGCGCTCTGCGCCTCGACTACGACCACGAGTCGCAGGCACCGGCGATCATCGAGGCCCACGCGGCCGCGGTCGAGGGATGGCTTTTCACCGGCGTGGTGCCTTACACCCTGGCCCGCGACGCCGACGTGCTGACCAGCCCCTGCGCCTTCGTCGACTATTCCGGCGCGACACTGCTGACCGCCCTCGTACGGCTCAAGCACGAGGGCCTCGACATCACCAGGCTGTCCATCGACACGCTCCCGGCCTCCGACGTGACGGACACGTTCGCCGAGGCCGGGCTCCCCACCGAGCACCTGCGCATGCTGCCGCACCGGCCCGAGATGACCTCCAAGAAGGCCGTCGCCTTCCACCGCCGCGGCCCGAAACACCCCGTCATCACCTGCCTCAGCTCGGTGCACGAGGCATTGCGCGACCATACGCACGTGCTGCGGCTGGCCCCCTCGGTGCACTCCTCGCGCATCGCGCTCCGCCAACTGCTGCTGACCGCCGAAGGCCAGGCGCAGGAGGACGCGCAGATCGCGCTCGGCCTGATCGAGGTGGACAACCCCGAAGGTCTGCTGCGGGAGGCGACCGCCCTCGGCGGCACCCTGGCGGCCTTCCGGGGCGGCACGCACCTGCTCGTCACCACCCGCGGACCGCTCCACGACGCGACGGGCGGCTTCTCCGGCCTGGCCATGCTCGGCCGGCTCGCCGCCCACAACCGCGTGGTCCGCGTCGGATTCGGCCTCGGACGCAGCGCGGCGGAGGCGGAGAGCCTCGCGCGGCGGGCGCTGAGCCGCGCCCGCCGTATCGGCGAGGTGGCGGCGGTGCTGTCGCTGCGCGCCGACACCGACATCGTGCTCGACTCGGTCGCCTCCGCCCCGGCGGGCGAGCGGAACCTCTCGGCGCTGGCCCGCCGCGTCGGCCTGTCGGTGTCCACCCTGGAGAAGCTCCTGGCCGCCCGTGCCGCCGCCGGCGGGGAGCCCCTCACGACCAGGGAGATCGCCGAGCGGCTCGCGGTCCAGCAGCGTACGGCACGGCGCATGCTTCACCGGCTCGAACTCGCCGACCTGGCCGAGCGGACCGGCAGCCTCACCAGCGGGACGAGCGGCCGGCCGCTCACCCTCTACCGGCTGATGCTCTAGGACAGCCACCGGTCGAGGCCCTCGGCCACGAAGTCGTCGTCGCGCAGCCAGGGGTAGGCGGCCCAGATGCGGTCGATCTCGGCGAGCTGTCCGGGCGACAACTCCTCCTGCGGGTCCAGGCACCAGCGTCCGGCGAGCAGCCCTTGGCGGCGCAGCACCTCGTGGATCCCCGGGATGCACCCGTGGAACCCGTGCTGGACGTCGAAGATCGCCGCGTTGGCGTCGGTGAGGTGCCCGTCGAGGATGAGCAGCCGGCGCACCGCGGCGTCATCCCCGGCGCGGGCGCGGGCCGCCTCCTCCAGCAGCTCCACCGCCCGGCGCACCCACACGGCCCACTGGCCGAGAAGCCCGCCGACGAACTCCACCTCGACCTGCCGCCCGTCCACCACGACGCGGTGCGGGGCGATGAGGTCGGCCAGGATGTGGTCGTCGTTGCCGGTGTAGAGCGCGACCTCGTGCTCCCGGCCGGCCCGGCAGACGCCGTGCAGCACGTCGAGTGTGCGATAGCGGTTGAACGGCGCGACCTTGATGCCCGCGACGGACTCGATGGAGGCCAGCCTCGTCCAGAAGTCGCGCGAAAGTGTGCGCCCGCCGACCGCCGGCTGCAGATAGAAGCCGATCACCGGCAGCACCTCGCCGACGGCGCGGGCCCGCTCGATCAGCGCGTCCTCCGTCAGCTCCCGGTGCGGGCTCAGCAGCACCATGTGATAGCCGAGGGAGGCGGCCAGCTCGGCTTCGGCCACGGCTTGAGCCGTCGGCCCGGTCACACCCGCGACCATCACGACCTCGCGGTCGTAGCCGCGGGCCGTCTCGGCCGCGAGCTCCAGCACCGGAGCCAGCATGTCGGTGCTGTGGATGGCGAACTGCGTGGTGTGCACGCCGACCGCCAGGCCGCCGGCGCCCGCCTCGACGTAATAGCGGGTCAGTGCCCGCTGCCGCCGCTCGTCGAGCCGCCGTTCGGCGGTCAGCGCCAGCGGATGAGCCGGGATGACCAGGCCGCGCCGGAACAGGTCGCGGATCGAGGTCGTGTCCACCACTTCAGGGCTCAGCACGCGAGGCCCTCCTTCAAAGATGTCAGAATCGGCCGTCACGGCGTTCAAACTTGGTTGGCTTGCCCAGCGGCGGCCCGCCGTCCGCCATCCAGCGCGCGGCCTGCCACGCCGAGATCGGCTCCGGTCCGGTGACGTTGAGCACGTACGGCGGAGCCGTGGTGAGCAGCGGCGTGACCTCGTTGGCGCAGCCCTGCCACACCACATCGACCTGCCTGGTGGCGAGGTCGATCGGAGGATCGTTGAGGTCGTGGACGAGTCCGTCGGTGCGCCCGGCCGGCCACTTCTCCGGTTCCGCTTCCGTCCGCACTCAGCCTCCAAGCTTCACAGGTTTACGGTCCAGACCGTAATCTGGCGATGACTCGGCTGTCAACACAGCGCAAACAACGAGACGGCCCCGTGACCGCGCCACGCGCAAAACAACGGCGGGCGGCTCGCCCTGATCGCGTGATGGGGCCCGGCGTAGGATCAGGCCGTGGGTTCGATGACGGGAGGGGCACCTCCCTCGGGTGACTTTTCGTTTGCCGCCGATCCGGCCGCGTCGCTGATAGGGCGCGAACAGGCCGTAGCCCGGATCGACGCCTTCGCCGAGCGGGCCGCAGTGCACGGTGGCGCGCTCATCCTGCTGGGCGAGGCCGGGGTCGGTAAGTCCGCGCTGCTGGATGTCGCCGCGGCACGTGGGGTGGCGGCCGGCCGCAGGGTGTTGCGCGCCTCCGGCTCGCAGTTCGAGGCCAAGGTGAGCTTCGCCGGGCTCCACCATGTTCTCCACACGCTGCTCGCCGACCTGCCGAACCTGAGCCCGGCACACGAGCGGGCGCTGAGCGTCGCCTTGGGGCTGAGGGAAGGGGCGCCGCCGGGTCGGCTCCTGGTGGCCAACGCGGCTCTCTCCCTCCTGAGCAGGGCCGCTGTCGCCCGGCCGCTGCTGGTGATCGTCGACGACATCGCCTGGCTGGACCGGGCCAGCGCCGTCGTTCTCAGCTTCGTCGCACGCCGCCTCACCGGCAGCGGAGTCGGGCTGCTCGCGGCGTCCCGCTCAGGTGAGGAGAGCTTCTTCGACCACGTGGGACTGCCCTGCCACGACCTGCGGCCCCTGGAGGAGCGGGACGCCTCCGCCCTGCTGAGGGCCCACTTTCCTGCGCTGGCCCCCCGCGCTCACCGGCGGCTGCTGGCCGACGCGCAGGGCAACCCGCTGGCCCTGCTGGAGTTGCCGGTGGCGCTCGGCGACTTCCAGCGGGTCTCGGGCAGGGCACTGCCCCCGGTCCTGCCGCTCAGCCGGCGCCTGCAGACAGTGTTCGCCTCACGGATCAGGGACCTGCCCTCCGCGACCTACGACCTGCTGCTGCTCGCCGTACTCGACGGGACCGGGGACCTGAACATCCTGCGCGCCGGAGACGGGCTGGCCCCCGCGGAACGGGCGCGGCTGGTCCGGGTCGAGCACGGCGGGCGGCTCCTCTTCCGCCATCCGCTGATCGGCTCGGCGGTGGTGGAGTTGTCCGCGGGTGAGCAGCGCCGCCGCGCCCATCGGCTGCTCGCGGAACGCCTCGCCGACCAGCAGGAACGGCGGGCCTGGCACGTGGCCGAGGCCGCCGGCGGGCCCGATGAGGAGGTCGCCGAGCTGCTGCACGCCGTGGCATACGCCAACCTGTGCCGCGGCGACGGCGTCATGGCCGTCACGCTGTTCATACGCGCGGCCGAACTGAGCCCGGCGGGCACCGACCGGGCCGCGCGGCTGGGGACGGCCGCGTACATCGGCGCGATCGCCAACGGCGACCTGCGTGACGCACCGCACCTGCTGGAGCAGGCCCGCCGCGCGGACCTGCACGGCGGGTCGCTGCTTACGGCGGTCGCCGCCGCCTACCACCTCCTCAACGGCGACGGCGACGTGGACAGCGCCCACCGCCTGCTCGTCGGTGCGATCGAGACGGCGGCCGACCCCGCCGACGTGCGCGACAAGTCGCTGATTCAGAGCCTGTACACACTGATCATGGTGTGCTTCTTCGGCGGACGTGCCGAACTGTGGAAGCCCTTTCACGCCGCGATCGGCCGCCTCAGGCCGCGGCCGCCCGCGCTGCTGGACGTCATCGGCAAGGCGTTCTCCGACCCTGCCCGCCTGGCGCCGCCGGTGCTCGACCGGCTGGACACCGTCATCGCGCGCCTGGACCGGGAGCTCATCCCTGAGCGCATCTCCCGCGTCGGCATGGCAGCCGCCTACGTCGACCGGCTGGGACAGTGCCGCGATGGCTTGTGGCGGGCCGTCGGACACGGCCGCGACGGCGGAGCGGTCACCGCGGCGATCGAGGCGCTGTTCCTTCTGGGCAATGACGCCTTTCACACCGGTCGGTGGGAGGAGATGGAACAGGTCGTCGACGAGGGGCTGGCGCTGTGCGACAAGCACGGCTACCAAATGCCGGCCTGGTCCGGGGTCTACTTGCGGGCGATGCTGGCTGCGGCGCGCGGTCAGGAGGAGGCCGCCACAGAGTCGGCCGATCGGCTGACCCGATGGGCGACGCCGCGAGGGGCGCGCGCTCTCCTGGCCTACGCCTCGCAGATCAGAGCGCTGGCGGCACTCGGCAGGGGCGACTTCGAGGAGGCCTACCGGCAGTCCGCCGCCATCAGCCCGGCGGGTGTGCTGGCCTCGCACGTCCCGCACGCGCTGTGGAGCATCGCGGACCTGGTCGAGGCATGCGTTCGGGCCGGACGCCACGCCGAGGCGGCCTCTCACGCCGCCGCCGTGGACCGGGCCGGTGTGGCGGTGATCTCGCCGCGGCTCGCGATGGTCAGCGGCGCTTCGGCGGCAATGGTCGCCCCAGGCGGGCGCTATCCCCGGTTGTTCGAGGCTGCGCTCGCCACCGCCGGTGCCGAGCGCTGGCCGTTCGAGCGGGCGCGCCTGCAACTCGTGTACGGCGAACGCCTGCGGCGCGACAGGGCCACCACCGAGGCCCGCACCCAGTTGTCCGCAGCGCTCGACACCTTCCGCAGCCTCGACGCCCGGCCGTGGGTGGCCAGAGCCGGCACGGAACTGCGGGCGACCGGGCTGTCCATAGGGCAGGGGGAGGCCACGGGGATGGCCTCGCTCACCCCCCAGCAGCGGGAGATCGCCATGCTCGCTGCCGAAGGGCTCACCAACAAGCAAATCGGCGAGCGGCTCTTCCTGTCTCCTCGCACCGTCGCGAACCACCTATACCAGCTGTTCCCGAAGCTCGGTGTCGTCTCCCGGGCCGCGCTCCGCGACGCGCTGACCGAATCGGCCGAGGAACGCTGAGCAGCGGGCAAGCTCACTAACTGGGCTTTCCGTACGGATTCATGTTGATCCGAGTCAAATGACTCAATCGATCCTTCATGCCGCGATCTAGCTTGAGTGCCGTGTCCAAGGTGTCTTATCGGCGAAGGAGTGCGGCATGAGTACAGATTCGGCGTCCCCGAGGATCGTCCTGGTTCACGGCGGGTTCGTGGACGGGTCCGGTTGGCAGGGTGTCTACCACCTGCTGAAGAACGACGGCCACAACGTCTCCGTCGTACAGAACCCGACGCTGTCGCTGGCAGGCGACGTGGCCGCGACCCGGCAGGTCATCGACGCCCAGGAAGGGCCGGTGATCCTGGTGGGCCACTCCTACGGCGGGGTGGTCGTCACCGAGGCGGGCAACCACGACGACGTCGTTTCCCTGGTCTACATCGCGGCCTTCGCGCCCGACAAGGGCGAGTCGGTGAACTCGCTCATCGCCGACCCGCCGCCAGGAGCGCCGGTCCCGCCGATCCTGCCGCCCGTGGACGGATTCCTGCTCCTGGACCGTGAGAGGTTCCCCGCCTCGTTCGCCGGGGATCTGCCGGTCGAGCAGGCCGAGTTCATGGCCGACTCCCAGGTCCCCTGGGGAGTGGAGGCGCTGCGCGGAGCGGTCGCCCAGCCCGCGTGGCGGATCAAGCCCAGCTGGTATCTGGTCGCGACCGAGGACCGGATGATCCCTCCGCCGACCCAGCGCGCCATGGCCGAGCGGGCCGGCTCCACCGTCGTCGAGACCCCCGGCAGCCACGCCGTCTACGTGTCCGACCCGGCGGCGGTGGCCGCCGTCGTCGCCGAGGCGGCCGCGGCGGCCACCCCGTGACAAACCCGGCGCGGAATCGAGGTCGTGGGAGACGTACCCCACGTGTGGCCGCCGCCCTGGCCGGCATGCTCATCCTGTTCTCATCCGCGATCCAGGCCGTATCCGCAGTGGAGGCGCCCGCGCTCGCGTCCTCGGATCCGGATCTCGGTTTCGCCAACCGCATCACAGCACCCGCGGGCATGCCCGACTGGTCACGGGTGGGATATCTCGGCGGCCAAGGGCTCCCGGGTGACGGAGAGATCACCGGCAACGCGTCCTGCCGGATCACCCCGCAGCAGCTCGCGTCCGGCTTCGGGGTGGTCCCCGACGACGGGGTGGACGACACCACCGGACTGCAGAACGCCATCGACCAGATCAAGAGTCAGTGCTCGGGGCAGGCCAACTTCCACCGCCTGTCGCTCATCACACTGCCGGCAGGGCGGATCGACGTGTCCAGGCAGATCTACGCCGACGCCAGCTTCCTGATCCTGCGCGGCCAGGGCTCCGGCGCCGGCGGCACACAGCTGGTGTTCCGGCCCGACGTCAACACCCGGTACGACACGGTGACCCCGGATGGCAGCCGCTGGGACCAGGACGGCATGGAGTACGGCACCGGCAACGACATCGGTAAGGGCGGCTGGATCTGGCCGGGACGCGCCCTGTTCCGGGTGCAGACCCGCGACGTGGCGACCAGATACCAGAACGAGTGGCAGTCGGCGCCGGCCAACCGCAAGGACCTGTTCGAGGGGAGCGTCAACCAGCACTGGGCCTCCGGCATCCGGCTGCTCGCCCGCGACGGTGCTCCGGGCTTCTCCGCCAAGGAGGGCGAGAGCGTCATCCGGCTCGTCGCGAACGCCGACATGAACAAGTTCCACCTCGGCGGTTACGTCTGGGTCGGCGCGGCCAACAGCCGCAACTTCTACGCGCAGCAGGGCGTCACCGACCAGAGCCTGATGGAAAACCTGCACATGCGCCAGCAGATGTTCAGGGTCGTCCGCAAGGACACCACGGCCAAGACCATCACGCTGGACCGCCCACTGGAGTACGACCTGCCTGTCGACTCCACCTCCGACGGTTCGCCGCCGATGATCGTGGAGACTCCGTACGCCAGCAAGGTGACCCCGTTGAAGGTGGTCGAGGGCGTCGGATTCGAGAACTTCGCGATGACCCAGGACATGGCCGGGCTGCCCAAGGTGGGCGGTGGCACGTATGCGCTGTCGGCGACCGACGCCGTCAACAACTACGGCAACATGGCGCCGGAGTACGCCATGCACGGCATCCTGTTCAAATGGGCGGCGCACAGCTGGGCGCGCGGGCTCAACGCCACGATGATCGGCTCGCATCCGATCGTCACGGAGGTGGCGCGCAACCTGCAGATCGAGCGCAACACCTTCGACGGGGCGTGGAACAAGGGCAAGGGCGGCAACGGCTACCTGCGGGGAAGCCGGGTGTGGGACTCGCTGTACGCCTACAACACCAGCAGGAACCTGCGCCACTTCACCTTCCAGTGGTCGGCGAGCGGCAACGTGGTCTTCCGCAACGACCTCGACTCCGACCTGAACCTGCACGGCGGCTGGGAGCGTTACAACCTGTTCGAGGGGAACACGGTACGGACCCCGTTCGCGCACCGGTCGGGCAACTGCGCGGCCAACTGCGGCGGGGAGGGCGGCGAGACCGACGTCGGAACCTGGTATCCGATCTGGTGGGCGGCCGGCCCCAAGGCGGCCAAGTGGTCCGGCTCCTCGGGACCGCAGAACGTCTTCTTCAACAACACCCTGATCAAGCAGGCCACAGCGGGCGGGCCGTTCGAGACGTACACGCCGTACTCCGCGGGCAGTCCCGGCGTGCAGTCCGACACCGTCTTCCAGTTCGGCTCCGACAACGACAACCCGCGCCGGTTCCGGGCACTGGGCCAAGGCGGGCAGGGCATCCCCGACTGGTCGGGCCGGGAGACCCTCGACTACAGCGGGCAGGGCGTGGTGGCCGACGCGAGCGTCCGCAGGACGTCGCTGTTCCTGCGCGACGTCGGCCAGGTCGACCCCCGCCAGGGCGACACGCGCAGGGTCGCGACCTGGAACATGCAGGGCGGGGGGTCGAACGCCGCGGGCACGTACGACACCAAGTATCTCAGCGGCGTGATCCAGATAGCGAGGCAATCGCACGCCGAGGTCATCCTCCTGCAGGAGGCCGGCTCCCCGCCCGGAGGCGCCAGGCACATCACCGACATCCCGCAGAACAACTTCGCCCGTGCGGACGGCTCGCATCCCCCGGTCCGGGAGTACCGCTACGGCGGGACGGCCAGCCGGCCGCAAGGATATCTCTACTGGCTGCACACCGACACCTCTACGACCAACCCTCCAAACCGGGTCAACCTGGCCATCGCGACACACAATCAGATCGCCCCCGCCGACATCTTCGTTGTCGAGTCCCCCATGCCGGGCGGACGGCCTGCGCTCGGTGTGAACGTCAACGGCATGGTCCACTTCACCGTGCACGGCTTCTCGCCCAACGGAAACGACATGGCAGGGCTGGTGGACCGGATCCGGCTCAGGATGAGCGCCGCGGGCCCCAACGGGGCGGCGATGGACTGGGTCGTCATGGGCGACTTCAACCGCGACCCCGACTTGCTGCGAAGCGCCTTGAACAACTACGGCGCCGGGCAGTTCACCGTGGCCGACCCGCCGGCGGCGACCTACCCGACGCGCGAGCCGGCGAGCAGGTTGGACTACGCCGTCCTGCCGACCAACCGCGACCCGCGCGTCACCGCCTCAAGCGTCATGCACAACCTGCGGTTCTCCGACCACCTTCCCGTCATGTACGAGATCGGGGGACTGCCGGACGGCAACCAGCCCCCGCCGCCAGCGGTGGCCGTCCCGTCCTCGTCGAGCGCGGTCGTGCTGCGCAACGCGGGCACCACCAACGTCGCCAGTAACCAAAGCGGCAGCTCCAACGCGGTCACCGACTCGTCGTACTCTCAGAGCCAGTCGCAGTCGCAGTCCTGGCACCTCTGGCCCGAACCCGAGTACCCCGGCTACTACCGGCTGAGGAACCGGCACACCGGGGACTACATGGGCCAGGAGGGCGGCGCACCGGGCGCACGGATCGTGCAGTGGGCGCACTACGCGACCGACCAGCTCTGGCAGCCGATCTACCAGGGCGACGGCACCTGGACCCTGGAGAACATGGTCACCGGCCAGATGCTGACGGCCGACAACGGCGGTGCCGTACTGCGCGGCCGCGACGCCGACGGCTCGGCCACCCAGCGCTGGTTCCTCCAGAGCCCGGAGGAGATGTCGGACGTCGCCGAGCTGGGGCTGGTCGACCCCACGCCGGTGCGATTGGTGGCCAACGTCAGCGGCGGCCACACCGCGGAGAACACCCCGGTTATCCTGCACGCCGACCAGGACGCGCCCAACGAGCGGTTCACCAGGATCCCCGCAGGGCAGACCGAGGGCGCCGACTGCAACTACCTCGTCTACGCCGGCAAGTACCTCAACTCGACGGCGGCCAGCCTCGATCCGATGACCGGCAACGGGGTCACGCTCAACTCGTTCCGCCCCAACAGCGACGGCTACCTGTGGTGCGAGCAGAACGGACCGGACGGGATATCGGTGACCAACTACTCGTTCCGCACACACATGGTCGAGGAGCCCATGTACCTCACCGAGAACGGAACGAACCACCAGTTGACCATCGTCACGAGCCACGCCGCAGACACCTGGCGCTGGCTCCCCGTCACCCAGTGACCACCTACACTCGCCGACCGCTCTGACACCGGGCCGTCGCCGTACCGGATCGCACCGGTACGGCGACGGCCAAAGGTGTGCGCACTAAAAAGCGGAGTTGGTCCGTGCCGGCTGTGCCAGGTCGTGGCGTGTCGTGTCCGTGCGTGGTGGTGAAGCGTTTGCGGTATTCGGTTGGGGTGATGCCGAGGCGGCGGGCGAAGGTGCGGCGGAGGGTCTCGTCGCTGCCAGGCCGCTGTACTGCGCCGCCGAGGTGATGCTGTGGCCCGCCAGGAGGAGTCTGGTGCTCCTCGTGCTCTTCTTCCAACGCCGCATCGTCGCCGACCTGACGGCCGGCGCCCTCAAGTAGCCCGGCCTCACCGCCACCGTACGGTGTCCCGGTCATCGGCCCGGCAGGCGTTTGTCCCAATGGCCACCCTTACGGCGTCTCCGAGTGCCTAGCCGGCGATTGTCGTATTCCGTGAGTGTTCAGCATTCCAACCACCACACTTGGCTGACTTCTCGCCTATGGAAGGCCTACCCCCTTCCCAAAGAGTGGTTCGTCCTAGTTGGACCGTTCTGTCATTTCGACGATCAATTGCTGGCTACATTTCTGTCTCCTCGGGGGTGGCCGGCTATAGGCAGGCCCACACTCGAGAGGTACAGTCATGATTGCGTAGAGGACAAAGCGGACGCTTCGCGAACTAGCCTGCCGTAAGTCAGATGCTTGCTTGCCGATCGGGGTCGCACGCAACTCCACAGTGCCATAACCTCGTTTGCTGCAGTCACGCCTGCGGACGGCAAACGAGGATGGGAGGCCCGCGTTTCGGCCATTGAGCCTGCGTAACCGGGTGTAAGTGGTCCCAAGTTACGGGATCGCGCAATGAAGAGCATCTAAGGAGTAGCCAATGGCCCGCCCCTGGGAAGCCGATCCCCGAGCCGATTTCAAACGCCGATTGGGCGCATCCCCCTCAGACACTGGTGCTTCCCAAGACGAAGTCGACTGCCCAGACATGTGGGAACTCGATAACGGCGATATCGCAATCATCGGCCGAGATCTCACAGAGGTATACCAATCACGACTGCCGAATGGGGTCAGGATTGGCAACGACGAACGACTGGTCATCTTCCCCGGCCGTATGCTCAGCGCAGCAAAACCCGACATTCCCGATGCCTAATCAAACTTGGATCACTCTCGACCCTTCGGCCGGACGACGCCTCGCCAGAGACGCCTACCACGCGGACTTCCGACATTACCGCGGAATCATCCGCGACAGTAACTCCTGGAAGCTGGAGCGACGGCAACACTTCGAGGAAATAGGCTCCCCGAGCCGCGACGCCTTGCGCCGTGGGGAATGGGAGGAGTCCCTCGCCTACCTCGAGGAACTACGCGAAGGCTTCCTGAGGGGTGTACTCAAAGATCGGGAGAACAACACGGCCTTCCACAGGTTGCGGATCGTGGAAGAGCCGCTGACACCGTACATCCAGTGGGAGCTGCACTCCCTTCGCATCGAGGCGGAGTGCGGCAAGCCGATTCGCGTCGTGAACGCCAGGACACTTGGCTCCCTCGAAGAACCCGGGCCGCTCCCGGAGATCGTCATCCTGGGGCAGGCGGCCCTGTATCAAGTGCATTATACAGAATCAGGCGTCCCCGATGGAGCCACCGCGTTCTACGACCGAGACGTCATCCGTTCATGGACTGAACTAATACAACAACTCTACGAGGCCGGAGAAGGCGTGATCGAGTACTTCAATAATCACGTGGCACGTCTCCCTCCGCCGCCGAAAGCTTAGGTGGAGACAATTAAAGAGGGTAATGATCGGGGGCTGCCCCCCGGTGAGACACATGCCGAGATGTCTGGACATTCCCGCGACGTTGTCCAGGCCGGCAATGTGTCCGGCGGAGTCCACTTTTACGGCCAGTGGCGGGATAAGCGGCAGGGCGGGCGGACGCCACGGCAGTTGCTTGCCGCCATAAAGGGCTTTGTCAATCGCACAGATGAACTAGGGCGCCTGAACGCGGCACTGGCAGAAGAGTCACCGACTCACAGCGCTGTGTACGTCATCGTCGGCACAGCGGGTGTGGGGAAGACCTCCTTGGCCCTGCAGTGGGCGAACCAAGCGCAGAGCAACTTTCCGGACGGCCAGCTGTACATCAACCTCCGCGGTTACGACCCCGGCGAGCCGGTGAAGCCTGAGGAAGCGCTTCACCGGTTCTTGAGCGCGCTCGGTGTGCCTTCGGCTGCTGTCCCCCGCGATCGCGAGTCTGCCGCGGCGATGTACCGATCGGAGTTGGCCGACCGGCGGATGCTGATCGTCCTCGACAACGCCGCCACCGTCTCCCAGGTACGCCCTCTACTGCCCGGCAACTCCCATTGCCTCACGGTGGTGACAAGTCGTAGCCGCCTGTCCGGCCTTGCGGTACACAACGGAGCCGTACGCCTGAAACTCGATGCGCTGATCGAATCGGAGTGCGTCGTTCTGCTTCGCACGCTCACCGCGGAGTATCGACCCCACGATGACACCGAGGAGTTGGTCCAACTTGCGGCACTGTGCGCGCGCCTTCCACTGGCATTGAGAGTGGCAGCCGAGCGCGCGGTTTGCCGTCCGCACATGCGGCTGGACGAGTTGATCGCCGACCTCCGGGACACCTCCGCCCTTTGGAACGCCCTGAGCACGGGTGACGATGAGGACGAGGGGGCGGTTCGCAGCGTGTTCGCCTGGTCGTATCGAGCGCTGTCCATCGATTGCGCACGCATGTTCAGGCTGCTCGGCCTCCATCCGGGTGCCGATTTCGGGATCGGTGCGGCCGCCTCGTTGGCTGAGGTGAGTATCCGGCAAGCGCGGCATCTGCTTGACAGCCTGGTCGCGGCACACATGGTGGAGCAAAAGGCTCCTGACCGGTATGAGTTTCACGACTTGCTGCGGGCCTACGCGCGGGACCAGGCTCTCTTGGAGGAAACCCCTGAGAGTCGTCTGAAGGCTCTGGAGCGTGTGCTCGACTGGTACATCCACATGACGGATGCGGCACAGGTGTGGATCATGCCCAAGCGTGAGCGCATCGCCCTCGATCTCCCGCACAACGGGGTGTCCACCCCCTTTCTCACCTACGACCAGGCGGTGGACTGGACCGAGCTCGAACAGTCAAACTTTCTGCCAGTCGTCCATGCCGCACTCCAGGCGGCGCTGGACAAGCAGGCATGGCAGTTGTCGTTGATTCTCTGGAGCACCCGGCCCCCGACCGCGGTTGGAATTGATTGGATCGAACTGGGTCAGCTGGGTCTGCAGGCGTCCCGGCGCCTGAACGACCGCGCCGGCGAGGCCGGCTCGTTGAAGAGCCTGGGATTCACCTACGCTTCTGCCAACCAACTGGCCAAGAGCGTGGAACACCACGAGGCGGCGCTGGCCGTTTACGTGGAGCTCGGCGACCGGCAAGGCGAGGCGGCCGCGCTCAACGCCATCGGGATCACTCATCTCAGGTCGAGGGACCTTCCCGCCGCGGAAAGAAGACTCCGTCAAGCCGGCTTGCTGTTTGAAAGCCTGGGCTCGACCTACTGGAGCGCCGTCGTCAGTTCCAATCTCGCCTCTGTGTACTACCACGCGGGACGATTGGAGGAGGCCGACGAGGTCGGCATCAGGGCATTGAACCTCCATCGAGAGCTGGGCAACAAGAACACCATCGGCAACGCTCTCTATCTGCGCAGCTGCATCCATCTTGACCGCGGTGAACTCGAGCAGGCCCTGGAAGCCGCGCAGGAGGCATACGAGATCGCTTTGAGCCTCCGTAGCCATGCGCTGGAGGGCTTCTGGTTGCTTGCGCTTGGCGACGCTCAGCACGCGCTTGGGCGAGGCGACGAGGCGTTGGTCTCCTACCAGCGATCGGCGGTGCTGCACCGGCGGTCGGGTAACCGTAGTCGTGAGGCGTTGGCGTGGCAGGCTGCGGGCCGGGTGTACCACCGGGGTGGGCGGCACGGTGAGGCTGCGGATTTCCACCGCCAGGCGGCCGTGGTTCAGCGTGAGCTTGGGTTTCGATGGCATGAGGCGACGGCTCTCGAGGACTTGGCCGAAGCGTTGTCGGAGAGCGATGCCGATGCCGGCCGGGAACAGTGGCGGAGGGCTCTGGGGCTGATCTCTGACTACTCCGACCCGAGGGCGTTGCGCATGCGGCAGCGGATCAGGGAGCGTTTGGGGGGCGAATAGAGGGCTTTTATGGGCATTTAGGGAGGTTTGTGGTTTTCCTGGAGGTAGATGTGCGCATCTCCTTTCTGGGATTTTGGGTGGGGCAGGGGCTCCGGGTGCTTGGTGGCGGGGGATTCCCTCTTTAGGGTGAGAATTTGCGAGATTTATTCGTATTAACGGCATGTAGGCGTTCGCGAGGCTGCGGGGTTCGTATTCGCAGGTGACAGCAGGGTTGTGTGCTGCCAACGGTCCGGGACACACCGATAAGCAGTGGCTTGCTAGAAAAGGGGAGTTTTGTAGTGGATGAAAGGAGGATTAGAGATATGTCGGACTGGTAAGTAGGCGTGGGTTGTTCATCTTCGGGATCATGAGGCGCCGTTCCGGGGCCTTTTGGGGAGATGAGCATGATGAGCGCAGGATCGTCGCCCGACTACGCACGGTTGTTTGGAGAAATACGTTTTCCCGAGGCGGACGACGCGCGGTCGGTGTACTCACCGGCCGCTTATTTTGTGGAGCTGCTTGGGCTGCTTGAGGGGACGTTCGACCAGCTTGAGCTCTTGCGGCGGCGGCCCGACTTGACGGAGTTCCTGCTCGACGAGAAGAACACGTTCACCGAGATCGCCTACCTCGACGTCGTCAACGAGGTGCTGGAGCGGCTGATCGGGAACGCTCCGTACGACACTCTGCGTAACGACACGCACCCTTTCGGGCTCCCGTTCTCGCTGCACTCCGAGCGGCTGCGGGTCTGCCTGGAGGAGTTGAAGGTGACGCCGGAGGAGCTCTACCGGCTGTTCGCGGCGCGCGTCGACCACGATGTGGCGGCGCGGGAGTATCTCGAACTCAGCGCCGAGGACGTGGAGGTCGTCACCGGATCCAGCACGGACCCGGCCGTGCTCAAGGAGCGCTACGGCCTCGCCGGCGATGAGGATCTCAAGGCGCTGCTGGTCACCCGGCGGTTCAACGAGGCGACCGGGCTGGACCACCCGCGACTGCGTGAACTCGTCGCGCTCGGCGGGCAGTTGAACGACGTCACGCTCAAGGTGGACGACGAGTCCGCGCTCATCCCGGCCGGGGGCGCCGCCGACCTGCCGCCGCGGTGGCTCGACCGGGCGCACCGGCTGATCCGGCTGGCCCGCAAGACCGGCCTCTCGCTCACCGATCTCGACCTCGTGCTGACCTCGTACGCCGGAGGCCTGCTGGACAAGTCCGCGCTCCGCGCGGTGGCGGGGGTTGTACGGCTCGGCCGGGTGAGCGGGGTCGAGATCAAGGACGTCTGCGAGCTTGTCGTGGAGTGGAAGCCCGACGAGGAGGTGAAGGTCGAGTTCGGCTCGGGCGACATCCTCACCCCCGCCAACCGCGACTACCGCTTCCGGCTGGCGGCCGTCATCGGCGTCGCCGAGCCCGACATCGTGGAGATCGTCCGCCGCTATCGGGAGCGCTACTCGGCGAGCGACCCCAGCCCGTTCGACCGCGGCACGATCGCGATGCCGGAGATCTCGCTGCTCCGGCGGGTGGGGCTGCTGGCGTCGGCGCTCGGCGTCGGCGCGGGCGAGCTGTTCGACGTGCTCGTGGCGCTGGAGGGCGACCCGGGGCTTCAGCGGTATACGACGTTCGCCGTCCTCGGCGAGGCGGGGCCCGAGACGCGCGACCTGCACAAGGTCCTTGAGGGCGGGGACTCGGCGGCGGTGTCGACGCTCTGGCTGGTGCAGACGCTGTTCGCCGTCGTCGGCTGGATGCGCACCGCCGGGTTCGAGGGCTCGGAGCTGGCCGAGATCCTCGGCGGCCGGCCCGATCCCGATCCGGGCGAGCTGAAGGCACTGTTCGACCGGCTGAGCGATGAGCTCGACCCGGTCGCGCTCTCCCCGCGGACGCTGGTGTCCGACCGGTTCGGCGAGCGGGCCGCGGAGGTGATCCACGACGTGCTCGTCGCGTTCGATGAGGGGGTCGTGGCGTCCGTCGGCAGCCGTCTGCTGGAGGTGGAGCGTGCCAAAGCCGAGGCCGCCGCCCACCGGGCCGTCACCGACCTCGGCGTGATCTTCCCCTCGGACCTCACAGGACTCGGTCTCGGCGACCGCCTCCAGGGGAAGATCTTCCGCAATCTGGTGTATCGGGGGCGGCTGCGCGCCGACGGCACGCTCACCGCCGCGACCTCCGAGGACCTCGCGGGCGATTTCACGCCGTACGGCGAAGCCCTGTTCACCGCGATCTCCGCCACCGTGAACGGCACCGCGGCCTACTATCCGTCCGACCTCGAGACGCTCGCGGTCGAGGGCCTCACCCCGCAGCTGCGGGCCGAGCTGTACGACAACCTCCTCTACAACGGCCACATCGACGAAGAGGGCGAACTCCGCGACCCCGGCTTCTTCCTCGATCCCCGCAACGCGCCGGGCTTCACCGTGAACGTCGACCTCGCCGACGCCGTCAAGCCCGTCGCCGGCCTCATCCAAGAGCGCCTCGACCGGTTTCGCGAGGAGGCGCTCAAGCTCGACGAGGCGGCGCTGGCCGGGCTGCGGTTCACCGGAGCCCAGCTGGCCCGGCTGCTGGAGAGCCTGCGCTTCAACGGCCACATCGACGCCGCCGGCCGCTATACCGACCAGGCAAGGCTGCTCACGTTGGATCCGGCCGACTTCGGGCTGGCCGCCGAGTTCGCGGTGGTGCGCATCGCCGTGCTCTCCGCGCTGCGCGGCCAGATCGCGGCCTTCCACACCGAGCTGACCACGTTCGACGCCGAGGACCTCGCCGAGGTCGCCGACGAGCTCGCCGCCGCCCGTGCCTTCGCCGCGCTCGACGGCGTCGAGCTCGCAGACGGCCGGGTGATCGACCCGTCGCGGTTCGCCGGCCCCGAGGGCGCCGTCTCGCTCGGCCCGCAGTTCAGCGCCACCGACGAGCAACTCGTGTTCGGCCGCCTCGTCGAGGTGCTCAAGGACGAGGCCCCCTACCGGCTGGAGCCGGCGGCGCTCACCACCCTCGGCCTCACCGACGCGCAGCGCGCCGCGCTTTTCGCCCATCTGGTCGAGACGGGCGCTCTCGACGAGCGGCAGTCGGTGCCGGCCGCCAAGCTGGGCTACTTCGCCAACGCCGACAACTCCCTCGCGTTCGAGCTGCCCGGCATGATCGACTACTCCCGCGATGTCTTCTTCCTGCTCCACGACGTGGCCAAGGAGCTGACCGCCGCCGTCGAGGAGGTCGTCGACCGGCTCGTGGCGCTCGCCGGCCGGCAGGACGAGACGCTCTACGCCTGCCTCGCCGACGTGCTCGGCCTCGACCAGGACACCGCGCGGGCGCTGTGCGTAAGCGTCGCCGGCGGCGAGCGGCAGGCCCGCGTGCTGCTCGCGGCCCCCGCGCTCGACCTCCCCGAGCTGCCCGACGACCCGCGGCTGCGCCTGGCCCACCGCAGGATCCGCAGGTTCGCCCTGCTCGCCGCCAAGCTCGGCCTCGACGCCGTCGAGGTGCGTGTGGTCTTCGCCGACCAGGACCTCGTCGGCAAGTTCCCCGAGCCGCTGACCCTGCCGCCGGGCGTCACTCGCATCCAGGCCCTGCTCGACGCCGGAGACGGCACGATCCTGCTGTTCGGCGACGACGGCGGCTACTGGGCCTACTCGGCCGTCACCCGCGCCCTCACCAGCCCGGCCCGTCTCCCGCTCACCGAGCTGTCGCCCAACCTGGCCGCCCTGACGACCGTGGACGCGGCGTTCGTACGGCCCGGCGGCGTCGCCTGGCTCGTCGGGCGCGACGCCGGCGGCTCGCCCCTGGCGTACACCCGTGAACCGGGCGGCACCCGCTGGGGCCGCAAGACCCAGGCGTGGGGGAAGGTCAAGAACGCCTTCGCCGATCCGGCCAGGATCGACAGCGCGTTCACCGACCTCGACGGGCGCACCTACCTTTTCGCCGGCGACCAGTACGTGCGCTACTCCGGCACATACGACACCGTCGACGAGGGCTACCCGCGCGACGTCGACGAGTGGCGGACCTTCGAGGGGCTGCCGCTGCCCGCCGTACGGGAGACCGTGGACGCCTGCTTCCAGGACCTCGACGGCGTCGTGCACGTGTTCACGGGCGACCGCTCGATCACCGCGGGAGGTGAGCGGCCCGCCGCCGAGGTGTGGGGCCTGACCGGGTCGGCATTCGCCGAGCTGAAGGGCCTGGACGCCGCCTACACCGAGCCTTCGGCCGTGCGCCTGATCCTCGGCGGTGAGGCGCTGCGCTACTCCGACAGCGTCGAGAACCCCGGCGTCGTCGCCGACGAGGGCGTGCCGCGCCGCCTCCAGGGCGTCCCGCCGCAGTTCGAGAGCGGGGTGGAGGCCGCTTTCACCGACCCGTCAGGCGTGGTGCACCTGTTCAAGGACGGCAAGACCGTCGCGCTCGACGGCACCGGCACGATCCTGCCGACGGCGGAACGCTGGGGCCGGCTCCTGCGTCCGCCGCTGGGGGCGCACGTCGACGCGGCGTTCGCCGGGCTCGACGGCCGCACCTACGTGTTCAGCGGCCAGACCTACCTGCGCTACTCCACCTCCGACTACTCGGTCGCCGATCCGGGATATCCGCGTCTGATCCCCGGCGACTGGGGAGGGCTGGACCGGGTGCGCGCGTCGTTCGTCATGGACGGCTGCACCTACCTGTTCGGCGACGGCGGGATGCTCTTCGAGCTGCCGGTCGCCCACCAGGCCGATCTGGACGCCGGGCGGATCACCCCCGCGCTGCGCGTCCTCTTCCAGGAGCACGGCCTCACCCTCACCGGGATCACGGGTGGGGCGGTGCCGCGCTGGGACCTCACCACCGCCGAGCGCGTCGCGCTCGTCGTGGAGCGGAGGGGGCTGCGGCTGAAGGTGTACGGCCGCGGCTCGCGCTTCTACGTGCGCTACTCCACCCGCGACTACCGGACCCCTGACCAGGGCTTCCCCAAGCCGCTGTCGGACAACTGGTGGAACATGCCGGAAGGCATACAGTTCGAGCAGGTCGACGCGGTGTTCACCGGAAGGGACCAGCGCACCTACCTCTTCGCCGGTGACCGGTTCGTGCGCTTCGACGCCCGGCACCGCTGGTGGTCGGAGCCGATGGCGCTGCGCGAGAAGTGGGACAGCATCCCGTTCAGCAGGATCGACGCCGCCTTCGTCGGCGTCGACGGCCGGACCTACCTGTTCTCCGGCGGGCAGTACGTGCGCTACTCCACCGACGACTACACCGAGGTCGACGACGGATACCCCGCCGCCGTGAACAACCTGTGGGGCCACGTCGCCAACAATCTCGCCCGCACAGGAAAGGTCGACGCGGCGTTCGTCCTGCGCGTCACGGAGAAGGTCGACGGTGTGGACCAGGAGTTCACCCGCACCTATCTGGTCTCCGGCGATCAGTTCGCGCGCTACACCGGGGACCGCCCGGAGGCCGCAGACCCCGGCTACCCCCGCCGGATCTCCGCGCTCGCCGGCGAACCGGGCCTCGGCGCGCTGTCCGTCACGCTCGACGGGGTCGACGCGGCGTTCACCGACCGGCGCACCCTCTACCTGGTCAGGGGCGGGCAGTGCCACGCGGTGTCCACCACGCCTGAGCGCCGCTACGACAACCTGCCCCTCCAGGGGCTGAGCTGCGCATACCTCGAAAACGGCTCGATCGTGGCCGAGACCGGCGCGGGCTGGCAGCGGCTGTCGGCGCTGGAGGGAACCACCGTCGCCGCCACGCCGTTCCTGCCGCGCACGCTGCGCACTGTGCCGGCGGGGTTCGCGAGCGGTCTTTCCTCCGTGCTGACGGGCGCCGACGGCACCACCTACCTGTTCAAGGGCACGAACTGCTTCAACACCGAGGTCGGCCACGCCTACCCGATCGCCGACGAGTGGGGCCGCCCGCGTGACGTGCTGCGCGAGACCGGCGCGGTGGACGCCGCGTTCGTCGGCCGCGACGGAAGGACCTACCTGTTCAGCGGTGACCAGTTCGTCGTGCACGACGTCGGCCAGGCGCTCGCCGAGGGCGACCCGCGGCCGATCGCCGAGCACTGGGGCGGTCTCGAAAGCGTCGGGCTGGCCTATGTGCATCGCGACAAGACGCACCTGTACGGCAGGCCGGACGCCGAAGGCCGCGTCCGGCACGTGGTCTACTCGGGCACCTCCTACGCCGCGCCCGACGGCGGCTACCCGGTCACCGTCGAGGCGGCCTCGGTGTTCCCCGGCGCCCCGGACGGCTTCGCCGTACCCGACGCCGTCCTGGTCGAGGGCACCGCGCTGGTGCTGCTCGCGGGCAAGCGGTGCGTGTCCTACGACGACCGGGCAGGCCACTGGTCGATCGTCCGCCCGATCGACCGGCTCTACCCCGGCTTCGGCCAGGGCCTCGACGCCCCCGACAAGCTGCGGTCGGCGCTGCGCGCGGCCGACGGAGCCACCTGGTTCTTCTTCGGCGACACGTGCGTGGACTTCCGCGACGGCGCCTTCGGCACCCGCGGCCCGGTCAGGGACCACTGGGGCGGCTCGCCCAACCCGTTCCTCGCCGCGGACGGCACGGTTGACGCGGCGTTCGTCTGGCGCGGGGAGCACACCTACCTGTTCTCCGGCGACCGGTACGTGCGCTACACCGGGCGGGTCTACGACCACATCGACCCCGGCTATCCCAAGCTCACGGCCGGCAACCTCCGCAAGGAGGAGCCGTTCGCCAAGTTCCCCGAGAGCTTCGAGGACGCACTCGGCCGGCCGGTCGACGCGATCGTCGGCAACGACCGCACCATCCACGTGATCATCGAAGGGGTCTGCCACACCGCCTCACCCGCCCAGGCCGCCACCTTCGCGCTGAGCTCCCTCGGCCGGATGCGCAACACCCTCGCGGAGACCGGCCGGGTCGACGCCGCGCTCGTCTACCAGGGGAAGCTCTACCTGTTCTCCGGCGACCAGTACGTGCGCTACTCGGGCAGGGACCGCGCGCGGGTGGACGACGGCTACCCGCGCGCGCTCGGCGATCTGGCCGCGGAGCTGAACATCCCGCAGTTGCCGCCCGGCTTCCAGAACGGCCTGGACGCCGCGTTCTGCGGCTCCGACGGCGTCGTCCGGCTGTTCAAGGGACGCCAGGTCCTGTGCGGCGGAACCCTCGACGAGATACGCGGCAAGTGGGGCCTGGTCCGCAACGGACTGGAGGCCGGCAGGCTCGACGCGGCCTTCACCGCGCCCTCAGGCGAGCTGTACGTGTTCAGCGGCGACCAGTACGTGCGCTACCCGGCCGACGGCGTGCTGGAGTACGTCGAGTCCGGCTATCCCAGGACCGTCAAGGACGACTGGGGTGACATTCCATCCGACTTCGAGGCCGGCCCCGACGGCGCGTTCGTGCTCGACGGCCGCACCTACCTGCTCAAGGGCGACAGGTACATCCGCTACTCCGGCCCCTACCACGTGGTGGACCGCACGTTCCCGCAGGACTTCCTGCACCGCTGGTCGGGCACCGCGGACTACCGGCTGAACGACGTGCACACGATCGTCAGGTTCACCGAGCTGTGCCGTACGCAGCCGGACGGGCTCGCCGCGTTCTTCCTCGACGGCGCCGAGGACCCCTACGCCTACCTGGCCGAGACGTTCGGGCGGGACCTCGACGAGGTGCGGTGGGCCCGGCGCAACATGGGCCTGCTGCGGGCCGACACCCGCGAGGAGAACCTGTTCGAGATCGAGTTCCTGCTGACCCTGGTGGACCTGTTCACCGCGGCAGGCAAGATCGGCAGCGACCTCCCCGAGTTGCATGGCGTCTGGGCGAAGGCGTTCGGCGCCGCCCCCGATCTCGACGGGGCCGCCACGGCGCTGCACGCCGTGCTCGAACGGCGCACCGCCGCACAGGAGTGGCGGGCGGTGTCGGACCGCCTGCGCGACCGGTTGAACGTGCTCAAGCGCGACGCGCTCGTCGCCCGGCTCACCCCGCAGCACGGCAGCTCGCGCGACCTTTACGAGCAGTACTACATCGACGTGGACATGGGGGGTGAGGGCAGGGCCTCGCGGGTCCGCGAGGCCATCGCCGCCACGCAGCTCTACCTCCAGCGCTATCTGCTCGGCCTGGAGAGCGTCACCCTGCCTGCCGGCTCCGGCCCCGAGGAGGAGGTGCGCGCCCGGCTTCGCAAATGGTGGAGCTGGATGCGCAGCTACCGGACCTGGGAGGTCAACCGCAAGGTCTTCCTCTATCCGGAGAACTACCTGCGGCCCGACCTGCGGACCCGCCAGACCCCGGCGTTCGCCGCGCTGAAGGACGACCTGCTCCAGGGCGACATCACCGACGCGACCGTCCAGGCCGCCTACAAGCGCTACCTCGACGAGTACACCGAGGTCTCCCGGCTGGCGATCGCGGGCGGCTACGTCTGGAACCCCGACGGGGCCGCGCCCGGGGTGCGGCGGCTCGTGCTGTTCGGGCGCACCCGCACCGAGCCGCGCCGCTACTACTACCGCTCCGCCGAGTTCCGCGACGGTGGCAAACTGTCGGCCACCTGGGATCCCTGGTTGAAGGTGGACGTGCAGATCGACGCCGACCGGGTCCACCCGGTGCACGCCTTCGGCCGGGTGTTCGTCTTCTGGTCGGTCGTGGAGCCCGTCCCGAAGGAGGACCCGTCCAAGTCAACCGTCGTCGTCAAGGACGGCGCAGACGGGCGCCAAGACGTCAGCACGCCGCCGCCGCTCTTCCGGGTGAAGATCTACTACTCGTTCCTCAACCTCAACGGCGAGTGGGTGCCGGCGCAGGTGCTCGACGCCAAGATCGAGGAGACCGACCCCGACGTCAAGGCCGCGCAGATCGCCGACCCCGACGCGAACAAGGAGCTCGAAGGTCTGATCTTCGGCGTCGACCTGGCCGTGCAGGCGTCGCGTCACGTGCCGGACGTCGGCGGGGGAGAGCACGACTCCGTCGTCGTGCAGTGCAGCTATGTCGCCATCACCTTCCCCTCGGCGGGACGCTGGGATCTGAGTTTCGTGAAGTCGGCCCTCTCCCTCACCCCCGAGATGTACGGACTGACCGCCACGACGACCGTCGCCCCGGCCCAGCCCGCCGACCTCGAGCGCGTGTTCGCCGAACCCCCCGAGACGGCGATCAGAGAGGGCCAGGTCGTCCGGTTCAACGCGCCGGCGGACTATCAGGACGGCCGCTGGTTCAGCGTGGACCACAAGGGCGGAAGCTTCCTGTGCAGGCCCATCGCCGACGAAGGCGCCGCCGAGCCCCCGCTGCCGTATGCCGGCAATCAAGACCAGCTGCCCACCACGTGGAGTCAGGTCGACGCCGCATTCCGCCTCGGGGACGGAACCCTCTACTTCTTCGACGCCGGCGCCGGACAGTACATCGCCGTTCCCCCCGGCAAGGCCGCGCCCAATCAGAACCGGAAACCGACCGGCACGAGGTTCGGCATCATCGACACCTCCCTGTGGCGCACCGGTGTCGTCGACGCCGGCGTGGTCCGAGGCGGTCGGCTCTACCTGTTCGCCGGTGCGGACTACTACCGCTACCAGGCGACGGTGCCGCTCGGCGACCTCGACCCCGGTTACCCCAAGAAGATCCGGGGCAACGCCGACGGACTGCCGCCGCGCTGGGACCGGGTCGATGTGGCGTTCACCATCCCCAACGGCGTCGAGGTGTTCTACGAGCGGGCGAGCAACGGGTTCGTCACCTCGGCCGACCTCCTCACTCGCCAGTCGGCGGAATCGAAGTGGAAGGTGCCCTCCAACGTCGGTGTGCAGCGAGTCCACCAGTCCGGCGGCGATGTGTTCGTCGTCTTTGGCGACAAGTACGTGCGGCTGGCCGCCGACCTCACAACGGCCTCCCAGCCCCTCGCGCTCGCCGGCAACAGGGACGGTGTGCCCGAACAGGCCAAGCCGGGGCCCGAGCTGCGGATCGGCTCGACCTTGCTCTCCTTCGACAACACCCGCGGCACGTACACATTGAACGGACTGAACGAGAGATTCGCCACGCGCGACCTCGGCCGGGTTCCCACCGAGTTCGGCCGGAGCGGGGCGGTCACGGCGTCCTACATCGTCGACGGCAAGCTCTTTCTCGTCGGACCAAGGGAGTACGTCCGGTACACCCTCCCCGATGACAGAACGACGATTCCCGAATGCATCGACGCGGGCTATCCGAAACCCGTGAGGCGGGCGATCCGCGGCGTGTTCCCGCGCGGGAACCTGCTGTACGCGTTCACCCCCTCCGGGTATGCCCGCGTCCCCCGCAACTGGGAACCCGACGCCGACCTCACGTTGCTGCCTTACGAGGGCAACTGGCGCGGGGTGCCCGACGGGTTCCCCGGCCGGTTCAACGGACTGTTCGAGAGCGACACGAAGTTGTTCTTCTTCCTCGGACCGAAGTACGCCCGCTACCCGCTCGGCGACACCGTTTCGCGCCCCTATGAGATCGCCACGCTGCCCATCCAGGTGATCCGGCTGACCTCGAGCACGGCTTCCGAGCTGAACCGGCGTCTGCTCGCCGGAGGTTTGGACGCGCTGCTCGACCCGAGCACCCAGGAACTGGACGAGTTGCCTGCCTTCAGCACCACCGTCTCGAACGCCACGACGGTGCGGGTCCGGCCGGAGCTTGGAAGCTACATCCCGGTCAGCGCGCACCTGGACTTCGAAAGCTCCAACGGCCTGTACTACTGGGAGCTCTTCTTCCACGCGCCGCTTCTCATCGCGCAGGCGCTCAACGGAGCCCAGCGCTTCGAGGAGGCCCGCCGCTGGTATGAATACGTTTTCGACCCGGGCCTGCTGACCCGCTACTGGCGGTTCCTGCCGTTCCTCGCCGCCGACGTCGACGCACTCATCGCCGGATGCCGCCAGGACCTCACCGATCTGGGGCCGAATCCGGTCCAGCCGGAGCTGGAGCCCATCCTCGCCGCACTGGCGACCCTCGCACCCGCGTTCCGCCACGTCCGCGAACTCACCAAGCCCGAGCTGGACTACCTCGACCTCCTCGCGGACACCGGCCTCGACGAGGTCAGGAGGAAGCTGGCCACCATGCCCCCCGGCGCCGGTGTGGCGGGCCTCGGCGAACGTGTGGAGCTGATCGGCCAGCTGCGCCGGCAGTACAACCTCATGGGAGACGGGAAGGCACTCCTCCAGGCATATCTCGACGATCCAAACCACCCGCACACGATCGCCGCGTTGCGTCCCGAGGCCTACCGGCGGGCCGTGGTCATGGGCTACATAGACAACCTGCTCGACTGGGGCGACATGCTGTTCCAGCTGTACACGAGCGAGACGGTCGACGAGGCGCGGATGCTCTACATCTACGCCTACGACCTGCTCGGCCCCCGACCCGTGATGCTCGGTCCCGCGACGCTGCCCCCCGCCGCGCCGTACACCCCCGCAGGCAACGCCACGGGGGCTGAGGACGTCGCGCACCTCACCGCCGGCGGCAAGATGATCGACGGCGACATCGTGCACTCGGGCATCGCCAACCCCTACTTTTTCGTGCCGGGCAACCCCGAGCTCCTCGACTACTGGACGCGTGTGGAGGACCGGCTCACCAAGATCCGTGCATCGCTGGACTTCCTGGGCATCAGCCGTCCGCTGCCGCTGTTCGACCCGCCCCTCGACGTCATGGCGCTGGTGCGGGGCGCGGCCTCGGGCGGCACGGCCGACGCCCTCGCCGCGGCTGCGGGCGGCCCCGTGCCCGCCTACCGGTTCGACTTCGTCTACCAGCGGGCACGCGAGCTGACCGACCGGCTCCAGCAGCTCGGCAGCCAGCTGCTCGACGTCATCGACCGCCGCGACAGCGAGGAGCTCACGCGCCTGCAGAACCGGCAGGACGGCGAGATCCTCGCGCTGACCACGTTGATCAAGGAGACCGAGGTCAAGATCGCCGAGGAGAGCCTCGCCGAGCTCCGCGACGCTAGGACCGCCGCAGAGAACCGGGTCGCGTACTACCAGAAGCTCATCGACGACGGCATGTCGCCGCTCCAGGAGGCGCAGCTGGCGATGATGGCGATGGGTGCCGCCGCGCAGTTCGTCTCCGCCGGGCTGCGGATCGGCTCGGGGGTCGCCGCGGGCTTTCCGCAGGCACTGCTCGGTCCCTTCATCATGGGCAGCGAGGTCGGCGGAGAACAGGTCAGCAAGGCCCTGGAGGCCGCCGCGGAGGTCTCCTCCTCCTTCGGCGAGGGCTTCAGCGGAATCGGCGAGGTGCTCGGAGTGCGGGCCGAGCAGGAGCGCCAGGAACAGGACTGGGAGTTCCAGCGCGACACCTGCCGCGCCGACGTCGTGCAGATCGGCCACCAGGTCACAAGCGCGGAACTCCAGGTCGTGACGGCGCGCCGCGAACTGGAGATCCACAAGCGGCAGATCGCCCACCAGGCCGCCGTCGCCGACTTCCTCACCTCCAAGTTCACCGGGCCCGAGCTCTACGGCTGGATGGTCGGGCAGGTTTCTGGGATCTACTTCCAGACCTACCGGATGGCCCTCGACATGGCCCGCGCCGCCGAACGCGCCTACGAGGCCGAGCGCGGAAAGGCGCCCGGCGTCATCAGGGGGACCTACTGGGACTCAAGGCGCAAGGGCCTGCTCGCCGGCGAACAGCTCGGCTTCGACCTCGACCGGCTCAACCAGGCCTACTTCGACTCCGGCAGCCGGGGCATGGAGATCACCAAGAAGGTGTCGCTGCTCCACCTCGACGCACCCGCCCTGCTGGCGCTGAAGAACGACGGACGCTGCGAGTTCGCCCTCACCGAGACCCTCTTCGACCGGGACTTCCCCGGCCACTACCAGCGCCGGATCAAGACGGTGAGCGTCGCCTTCATCACCGCGGACGGCCCCGTCACCGCCAACGCGACCCTCACCCAGATCGACAACAAGACCGTGTTGTCACCCGACCCGAAGGCCGTGCGCTATCTGCTCGACCCCAAGGGCCTGCCGCCCGCGAACCTGCGCGGCGACTGGCGCCCCGGCCAGCGGATCGCGCTGTCGGAGGTCGAGGAGGGCCGCGAGGACAGCGGCGTGTTCGACCTGCGCTACGACGACCCGCGCTATCTGCCGTTCGAGGGCACCGGCGCGGTGTCGCGATGGCGGCTGGAGACACGTCGTCCCCCGGCGGGGCTGCTCGACGTGGTGATCATCGTACGGTATACCGCCTCGGACGGCGGCGACACCTTCGCCACGGCCGTGCGCGGCATGCTCAAGCCCTACCCTTCGGCGCTGTTCCTCGACGTCGCCGCGCAGTTCCCCGACGCGTGGGACGCCTTCGCCGAGAGCGGCACGGAACTGGAGCTGCCGATCACCCCCGCCCTGTTCCCGTCGATGTCGGGACGGCAGGTCACCGGGGTCGTCGCGCAGTACGGCACAGCCGGAGGGAACGCGCGTTTCCTCCTGAACGGCGACGCCCGGCTCGCGCTGACCGCGGGCCGGCTCGTGCAGACTCCCGGCCTGACCGCGGGCGGGCGCCCGTGGCGGTTCACGGCGGCCGGCGACCCAAGCGCCCTCGCCGGCTTCACCCTGATCCTGCTCTACCGAGCGATCCCCTGACGAGGCAGGTCTCGATGCCCAAAGACAAGAAGAAAAAGATCAAGGCCCGTACGAAGTCGATCTACAGCCGTCCGTCTGGAAGCCGCGCCGGCTCGCCGACCTCGCTCAAGGCGAGCAAGGCGAAGCGTCCCCATTCGAGGCCCGCGGACCCCGGCCCCACGTGGCCTCCCGCCCCACGGGGCCCGCGAGCTTTCTCGATCGAGCCGCGAGGACTGCCTGCGGGCAAGAAGGTCCAGCTCGTGCCATACGTCGCCGTCAAGGGCGACAAGATCAAGAGCATTGCCTTCGGCCGTCAGCGCACGCCGTCGCCGCTCATCGGCGGCAAGATGGGCGACCACACCGGCTCCTGGGCAAGCGTCGTCGACTCCGTGCACTCCCTTCTCTACGACAAGCCGGTCAAGGAGGCGGTGGGGCTGCTGCACGAGAAGCAGCGCAGGGCGCAGGCATGGATGTCCGACGACGGGTCACCCGGCATGAAGCTGTGGAAGACACTGGACTTCGACGACCAGGAGAACCGCCAGGGCTCCCTCGAACACTATGCCCATCAGGTGGACAGCCTGTTGAAGCAGGCGGCGGACGCGCTCAACAGGCCGCTGATCGATGAGGCGAGCCGGGAGGCCGCCGCCCGCGCACCCGGCCTGCTGTCCGAGGCGATGGGCTACCACCTCGCCTACCTCAACTTCCTGCCCTATGCCACGGTGCCGGCGGGGAGCCAGACCGGTTCGAAGGGGGCGGGGGAGGGCTCGGCACGCGCCGAGGTGCTGGAGATCGAGAGCAACCCGGGGACGGCCCTCTCGTCGACCGAGCGGGAGACGGCGCGCGAGAACCTGTGGGGGTTGTTCTCGACGGAGGCCGCGGTCCGCGAGGCGGCGGCCGACCGCGCGGTCTCGCCGAAGAAGATGGAGAAGATCTCGGGTCACATCGACGAGCTCGTGGCCTTGTCGGGCGAAGTGGAGGCGCTGCTCTCGGGCTTCCTCGCCCCCGGTGCCTCGCGCGTGCAAGTGGCGACCGCGGTAGGCGGCGATATCTCCGCGTTCAACGCGAAAGTGATGAAACTAAAGGACAAGGCCGAGAAGCTCTCGGGGACTCTGAGCACCAGCGAGTACGCCAAGATCCGCGAAATGCCCACCCAGATCAAGCAGACCCTGAACACGTTATCGGACCTGACACTCGGCAAGACGGCTGTCGGCACCTCGTCGCTGATGAGGCCTCATGCGGACCTGAAGCAGTCGTCCGACGGTCTGAAAGAGCTGAAGAACTGGCTGGTCGGCGATGCGGACAATGCGCGTGAGGAAAGTGCTCTCATCCTCGCCCGCCTGCTCTACGACCACCAGACGGCAGTGGCCGAGGCCTATCCCAACGCCGTCAAGGAGTCGGAGTTCCTCACGTTCGACGCGGCGGACAAGGACCGCCCGACCGACGCCGCCGGTGCCGCCGTCGGCATGCTCAAGAGATACCTGGCGGCCGACAAAGGCATGGAGGCGGAGGACGACGCGATCGAAAAACTGGGCGAACGCGTCGCGGCTCTGCACGCCACTCTCGGGCCGCGTCCGACCCCGGCCGCCGACAGCAAGTGGGTGGCCGACTCCAGCACCGAGAGCCTCGTCGTCTCCTTCCGCGGCGACGAGCTTGTCATCGTGGGCAGGGCCGCCGCGCCGTACGGCGTGGCCGGCATGGGCTCTCATACGACGGCGTGGGTGGACGAGGTCGACGCGGTGAAGAGGCTGGTGGCCAAGAGCAAGAAGGGCGAGATCACGAAGCAGATCGCCAAAGAGGTGGCCGCCGATCTCAAAGGCGCCCCGCTGAGGGGGCTCGCCTCGCTGCTCCCCGCCGAGCAACTGGACGGCGGGCAATTGTCGGCCGTCTTCAACGCGGCGGCGAACGTCATGGCCGCCAGGTCGCCCGAAGAGTCGATCAAGGCTTACCTGTCCTTCAGGAACCTCCTGCCCTATGCCACCGTCGACGCCGGCGACCGCGCGGGCCACGGCGAAAGGAGCGGAGGGAGGAAGAAGAGCCAGTTCGACAAGGAGTCCCTCCAGGCCGCCATCGACCTGAAGGTCAAGGAGTTGGACGGCGACGACGTCGCCTCGACGACCGAGGCGATGGAGAAGGCCGCACAATCCCTCACCGACATCCTCGACGACATCGTGATGGCCGACCCCGATGCCGACCCGGCCGACTCCACTCCGTCGTGGACGGACTATCCGGAGGTGGAGGACGCCGCAAGAGCGGTCATCGACGACCTGACGGCGAAGGCCCGGGGCCTCGCCGACGGCAAGCTCAAGGCCAAGGCCTTAGGAAGCACGATCATGAAAATCCGCGACGACGAGGACACGAGGGTCCGCAGACTTTGGAAGTGACCGTAGGGGCCGCTCGGCGGCCCCTACGGCAGTCCCATCCCGTTTCCGGGCCATGCGGTCGGGCGCCCACTCCCGTAGGGCACCCCGGCCGCAGGCTTTCACCACCTGCTCCCCACCGGTGGGGAGCGCCGCCGGTCATCCGATCGGTGGGGTGGATCAACCGGTCGGAGGGGCAAAGGGTTCCACCACCGACTCATGAGATAGACGGATGTGTTCCTTGCTCACGGATTGAGAGGCAGCGGGGGGCACTGCTTCGAGAACTTCACCGCCGACCCGGCGGTGCGGATGCTGCTCGACCTCTCCCCGATGGACGCCGTCGGCTACGACGCCGGCCGGCGGGCTTTCGCCGTACAGCCAGGAGCCCCCCTCGGGCATGTGTATCGGACGCTGTTCAAGGGGTGGGGCGTGACGATCCCCGGGGGCGGTTGCCCGGAGGTGGAGGCCGGCGGGCATTTCGCGGGTGGCGGGTACGGGCCGCTGTCCCGGAGGTACGGGTCGGTGGTGGATCACCTGTACGGCGTGGAGGTCGGCGGCTTTGACTACATTGACTGTATTGATACAGTCGATGTAGTCAGTTGCCACGCGGAAGGAAGTCGCACATGGGAGCACTCGACGGGCGGGTCGTCCTGATCACCGGGGCGGGACGCGGCATCGGCAGGGAAGAGGCGCTGCTGTTCGCGGCCGAGGGCGCGAGCGTCGTGGTCAACGACCCGGGTGTCGCCGTCGACGGCAGCGGTCACGACGACGGTGTGGCCGCCGCCGTGGTGAATGAGATCGTCGCGCGGGGTGGCCGCGCGATCGCCGACACCGGCAGTGTGGCGGACTGGGACGACGCCCGGCGCATGGTGGACACCGCCGTCTCGACGTTCGGCGACCTGCACGCGGTGGTCAACAACGCGGCGGTCGAGCGCAACGCGCCCCTGGCCGTCATGGACGCGGCCGACTTCGACGACGTCCTCGCAGTAAAGCTCAGGGGCACTTTCGCGGTCAGCCGCTGGGCGGCGCACTACTGGCGCGAACGGCATGTGGCGGGTGTGCGCGCCGACCGGGCCATCGTCAACACGGCCTCGGGCTCGGGCCTGCTCAACCCGCTGCCCACCCAGACCTCTTATGCGGCGGGCAACGCCGCGGTCGCCGCGATGACCCTGGTCAACGCCTTGGAGCTCCGGAGATACGGCGTGCGCGTGAACTGCGTTTCACCGTCCATGGTCCGCACCCGGCTTACGGCAGGCGTGCCGGGCATCCAGGAGTCGCAGCCCGGGGCGTTCGATCCGCAGCACCCCGCCACGACCGCGCCCATCGCCGCCTACCTGGTCAGCGCGGACTGCCCGCTCACCGGGCAGGTGCTGTCGATCCGCGGCGGCTCGGTCGCGGTCAACCACGGCTGGACCCGGGGCGCGCAGGCCGAGAAGGACGGCATGTGGGAGGTGGCCGAGCTGGCGCGGGACCTGCCCGGCCTGCCCATGGACGACCCCTTCGACAAGCTGGTCGCGGCCCTAGGCGGCGCGTTCGGCATCACCGACCGCGACACGGTGCTGCGGATGGTGGACGACACCCTCGACCGGTACGACCAGGCCGCCGGCTAGCCGGGCGCCAAGAGGTCGCCGGCCTGACGGCCCCCGGAGGTCGGAGGGGCACCCCGAATTCCCGAATCAGCGGCCTCGGATCTCCTGGCGACCAGCGCTTCGTCGCGTCGCGCAGGGAGACCGGCTGTACGGCGGAGCGAAGGTGACCGGCACCGGGCGACGGCCACCCCCGCCCGCCACGGCCTTGGCGGGCGGGGGCGGCCATCGCCTATGACCACGAAACGACCGTACGGCGAAGCACGGTGAGCACGCCGACGACGCCAGGCCGGTCAGGTGCCGGTCGGCGTCGGCCGGGCGTGGATTCCGTCAAGCACCAGCTCGCAAAGCCGGTCCGCGATCTCCTCGGGGGTCAGCCTGCCGTCCGCCCGCAGCCACAGGTAGGTCTGGCTGTGCATCGTGATGACGGCCTTCGCCTGCACCGGATCAAGCGCACGGAACAGACCCGCCGCCGTGCCGGATTCGATGACCGTGAGCCATGTGTTCTCATAACTGCGCCTGAGCTCGGCGATGATCCGCTTGCGATAGCCGGTGAGCTGCTCGAACTCCGCGCTGACCACTTGCCACGCGGTCAGGTTGGCCCCGATGTTGCGGATCAGCTCCCGGCTCAGCTGCCGCAGCTTGTCGTCCGCCGGGCCCGCCTTTCCGTGGATCCGCTCGCCGGCCTGGACAAGCTCCTCCAGCAGCAGCCGGCTGATCTCGAAGAGGGCCTCCTCCTTGCTCTTGATGTGGTGGTAAAGAGCGCTCTTACCGATGCCGGCGGCGTCGGCTATCTGGGCCGTTCCGGTGCCGTGGTAGCCGTTCGCCGCGAACAAATCCGTGGCGATGCTGAGGATGCGCTGCTTTTTCCGTGGATCAGCCTGTCGTGGCATGAGTCACCTTCGTTGAGCGACCGTTCACTCGCAGCTTAGCTGGCAGCCGATGCGGCAGGCGCCGACCAGCGTGCGCCCACGGTCGCGAGCGGCACCGGGGTGCTCGGGGGCTCGTCGGGCTCGGCTCCCGCCGTACGGGACAGGTGGGGTGCGACTCCGGCCTGCCGGACTCCGCCGATGTTCCGCACGGCGCGCCGTGCGGCCATGTGCGGGTGCTCGGCGACCTCGCCGAACTCCAGGACCGGCGTGACGCAGGCGTCGGTGCCGGCGAAGTGCGCGGCCCACTCGTCTCTCGTCCTGGTGGCGAAAACCGCCGTGAACCGGGCCCGGAGCCGAGGCCAGCCTGACCGGTCGTTTTGATCGGGCAGCGGCTCGCCGGCGAGCCCGAGCCCGGCCACCAGTTCGGCGTAGAACTGCGGTTCGATGGCACCGACGGCGACGTAACGGCCGTCTGCGCACTCGTAGGTGTCGTAGAACGGCCAGGATCCGTCGAGCAGGTTGTCGGCGCGGGAATCGGACCAGTAGCCGGTCGCGCGCAGGCTCCAGATCGGCTGAAGCAGCACGCTCACGCCGTCCACGATCGCCGCGTCGACCACCTGGCCGCGCCCGGAGCGCTCCCGCTCCCACAGGGCGGCCAGCACGCCGTAGACGAGGAACAGTGAGCCGCCGCCGAAGTCGCCGACCAGGTTCAGCGGCGGAACCGGCCGCTCGCCGGCGCGGCCGATCGCGTGCAGTGCGCCGGTCAGCGAGATGTAGTTGATGTCGTGTCCAGCGCGCTGGGCGAGCGGCCCGTCCTGTCCCCAGCCGGTCATCCTGCCGTAGACGAGGCGGGGGTTGCGCCGCAGGCAGGCGTCGGGCCCCACGCCGAGACGCTCGGCCACGCCGGGCCGGAAGCCTTCCAGCAGCACGTCCGCCTTGCCGACGAGATCGAGCACGGCTTCCTGCTGCTCGGGGGACTTCAGGTCGACGACGGACACCGTACGGTTGCGCAGCATCTGGTCGCGGGCGTCGGCGGTCCGATCCGCGGCCGGCCGTTCCAGCCGGACCACGTCTGCGCCGAGGTCGGCCAGAAGCATCGCCGCGTGTGGACATGGCCCGATGCCGGCCAGCTCGATGACGCGAAGCCCCTCCAGCGCTCCTGGCATGAGAACCCCTCTCGGCGATGTGCGATGACTAATCGTTACAGTACTGAGCGGTCGATATAGTAACCTACGTGCACCAGGTTCGCCGATCCCTTGTCGTCGGGCTGACCTCGCCGAAGCCTGCAACCTCGTCATGGAGGATCAATGTCTGCATTGCCGGAGCTGGAGAGGCGTACATTCATCCACGCGTTCGAACGCGCGCTTGCCGAGGTGCCGGACAAGGTGGCTCAGACCGACCGGTCCGGCCGCTGGACCTTCGCGGAGAGCTTCGACCGCTCGTTGCGGTTCGCCGGTGGGCTGGCCGCGGCGGGAGCCCGCCGCGAGGCCCCGGTCGCGCTCATGATGGACAACTCGATGGACGCCATCCACGCCTGGTCGGGGCTAAGCCTGACCGGTGTGGTCGAAGTGCCGGTGAACACCGCCTACAAGGGCCGCTTCCTGACGCACATCCTCAACGATTCCGGCGCGGAGATCCTGCTGCTGGAGGATCAATACTGCGAGCGCCTGGCCCGGGTGGCGGGCGACCTGACGTCGGTGCGCACGGTGGTGGTGCGCGGCGGCGCGGGCGACGCGCTGCCGGCGGGGCGCTTCCGGGTCGTCCCGTTCGAGGAGCTCGACGTCGCCACTGCGGCTTCGCCCATCCGCGTCGGGCCGTCGGAGCTGATCGCCTATATGTACACCTCGGGCACGACGGGCGCCTCGAAAGGGGTCATGACGTCGCACGCTCACGCTTATACATACGCCTCTGGTGAGGACCAGGTGCGGCCGCGCGATTTCGACAGCATCCTGGTCACGCTGCCGGTGTTCCACCTGTCCGGCCAGTGGTCCGGTGTCTACAAGGCGCTGGTCCACCGGGCGAGCTGTGTGCTGGAGCCTTCGTTCTCGCCGAACCGGTTCTGGCCGCTGGTGCGTGAGCACGGCATCACGTTCACGGCGCTGCTCGGTGCCATGGCGCAGATGCTGGCCGCCCGGCCGCCGCACCCGGACGACGCGGACAACCCTCTGCAGATCGTGGGCATGGCGCCCCTGGTCGCCGACTACCAGGCGTTCCGTGAGCGGTTCGGGGTGGACATCATCACCGCGTACGGCATGAGCGAGATCGGCGCCGTGGTGTACGGCCCGCCGGATTCGGTGGTTCCCGGGGCGTCCGGATTCCGCCGCCCGGGCTACGAACTGAGGATCGTCGACGAGCAGGATCGCGATCTGCCGCCCGGTGAGGCCGGCGAGCTGCTCGTGCGGCCCGAGGTGCCGCACACCGTCATGGCCGGATATCACGGTCTGCCGGACACGACCGCCAAGGTGTTGCGCGACGGCTGGGTGCACACCGGTGACGTGCTCCGCAGGGACGACGAGGGCCGCTACTACTTCGTCGACCGGCTCAAAGACGCCTTGCGCCGCCGGGGCGAGAACGTGTCGAGCTTTGAAGTGGAGTCGGTCATCAACGACCACCCCTCGGTGGCGGAAAGCGCGGTCGTGGCCGTGGCCTCCGAGCTGACCGAGGACGACATCATGGCGGTCGTGGTCCCGGCCGAGGGCGAGGAGATCGACCCGGTCGCGCTGACCGAGTTCCTGATCGACCGCCTGCCGTATTTCATGGTGCCCCGCTACATCGACGTGGTTGCCGAGTTGCCGAAGACGCCCACTCAGAAGGTGCGTAAGGCACACCTCCGCGATATCGGCATAGGCGACGGCACCTGGGATCGCGAAGCGGCGGGGATCGTCGTGCGGCGGGAGAGCTGAGGAGATGCCGGTGAACCAGGCGGCCGCGGCGAGACCTGAGCCGGAGCACGGCACGACGGGCGGGCTGCTCGTGGCCAATCGCGGTGAGATCGCCGTCCGAGTGCTCGGTGCTGCCGCCGACCTGGGCATCCGCACGGTGGCCGTCTACGCCGAGGACGACGCCGACAGCGCCCATGTCCGCCGGGCGGACGAGGCATACCCGCTCGCGGGGACGGGGCCGGCCGCCTACCTCGACGCCGAGACTGTGATCGCGGTGGCGTCGCGCAGCGGGTGCGACCGGGTGCACCCCGGATACGGCTTCCTCGCCGAGAACGCCGCCTTCGCCGCATCCTGCGAGCGCGCGGGGCTGACCTTCGTCGGCCCGACGCCGGAGCAGCTCTCGCTGCTCGGGGACAAGGCACGGGCCCGCGGCCACGCCGAGGAGCTGGGCATCCCGGTTCTGGCGGCGACGCCTGGGCCGGTGTCGGCCGAGCAGGCGCACCGCTTTCTGGCCGAGCTCGGCGCCGGGGGAGCGGTCATGGTCAAGGCACTCGCCGGCGGCGGCGGCCGGGGCATGCGGCCGGTGCACGACCCCGATCTGCTCGCGGACGTCTTCGCCCGGTGCGCCGCCGAAGCGGCAGACGCGTTCGGCGACGGCGCACTGTATGTCGAGCGGCTGCTGACCGATGCCCGGCACATCGAGGTCCAGATCGTCGGGGACGGCACCGGTGCGGTGACCCACCTGTGGGAACGCGACTGCAGCGTGCAGCGACGCCGGCAAAAGCTGGTGGAGCTCGCCCCCGCGGTGGATCTGCCCGACAAGGTGAGGGACGGCCTGCTGCAGGCCGCGACCGCGATCGGCCGCTCGGTGCACTATCGCGGGGTGGGCACCGTCGAGTTCCTCGTCGCGGGGGACGAGTGGGTCTTTCTTGAGTGCAACCCTCGCCTCCAGGTCGAACACACGGTGACCGAGGAGATCACCGGCGTCGACCTGGTCGACGTGCAGCTGCGGCTCGCCGGCGGCGCCACGCTCGCCGCGCTGGGTCTGGCCGAGCCGCCCGCACCGGAGGGTGTCGCGCTGCAGGTCCGGGTCAACGCCGAAACCGTGTCGCCGGACGGGCAGGTCCGCCCGCAGGCGGGGCTGCTGGAACGGTTCGTGCCCCCCGCGGGCAAGGGGATCCGGGTCGACACCCACGGCTATCCCGGCTATCGGCTGGGCACCCGGTATGACTCGCTGCTCGCCAAGGTGATCGTCACCGGTGACGACGTCACCACGGTCATGGCGAGGGCACGCCGCGCGCTGCGGGAGTTCGACGTGGCTGGGCCGTACACCAACATCGGCCTGCTCGACGCCGTGCTCCAGCGGCCTGAGCTGCGGTCGGGCCGGCTCACCACGGACTTCGTCGACCGGCGGCTCGCCGACCTGGTCGACGAGGAGCCGCACCCGGATCCCGGAGCCGGCGGGCCCGCGCCCCTGACGATCACCGCGCCGGTGGACGCCACCGTGGTGGCGGTGGAAAGCCGGCCGGGTGCCGCGGTGAGCGCCGCGTCCTCCCTGATCGTGCTGGAGGCGATGAAGATGCACCACGTCGTCGCGGCCGGCCGCGCGGGGACCGTCCGGGAGATCCGAGTCGCCCTCGGTGACTCGGTCCGCCAGGGCGATGTGCTGGCGGTGCTGGCCGCGACCGGCGACGACGAGCAGCAGGACGCCGTCGAAGAGCTGGACCTCGACCTGGTGCGGCCGGAGCTGGCCGAGGTGCTCGACCGGCACCGCGGGGTGCGTGACGAGGCGCGCCCGCGTGCCGTCGCCGCCCGGCGGGCGGTGGGCCGCCGCACCGCCCGCGAGAACATCGACGACCTCTGCGACCCGGGAACGTTCGTCGAATACGGTGCGCTGGTCGTCGCCGCGCAGCGGCAGCGCCGCTCCACGGCCGAACTGATCGAGCGCACTCCGGCCGACGGCCTGGTCGCCGGCATCGGGGTGATCGGCGGGCGCCGGTGCGTCGTGATGTCGTACGACTACACGGTGCTGGCCGGCACCCAAGGTGTGCGCAACCATCGCAAGACCGACCGCATGCTGGGGATCGCGCAGCGCGAGTCGCTGCCCGTCGTGGTGATCGCGGAGGGCGGCGGCGGCCGGTCGGGCGACACCGACCACGGCGCGGTCTCCGGTCTGGACGAGCCCGCCTTCGCACTGCTGGCCCGGCTCTCCGGCGCGGTGCCGCTGGTCGGCATCGCGTCCGGCTATTGCTTCGCCGGGCACGCCGCGATCCTCGGCTGCTGCGACGTGGTGATCGCCACGAAGGACTCCAGCATCGGCATGGGCGGTCCCGCCATGATCGAGGCGGCAGGTCTAGGCGCCCTGCGGCCCGAGGACGTCGGTCCGCCGTCGGTCCAGACGGCGGGCGGGGTGATCGACGTTCTGGTCGAGGACGAGGCGGCGGCGGTGGCGGCGGCGCGGCACTACCTGGCGCTGGTGGGCGGCGGCGAGCAGGCGGGGGACTGCGGTGACCAGCGGCTGCTCCGCCATCTGGTGCCGGGCGATCGGCTGCGGCCCTATGACGTGCGCGCGGTGGTGGAGGCGCTCGCGGACACCGGTTCGGTCATGGAGCTGCGGCCGTCCTTCGGCGTCGGTGTCATCACCGCGCTGGCCAGGATCGACGGCATGCCCGCAGGGATCATGGCCAACAACCCGATGCATCAAGGCGGGGCGATCGACGCGCCCGCGGCGGACAAGGCCGCGCGTTTCCTCCAACTGTGCAACGCGCACGACCTGCCGGTGCTGTCGCTGTGCGACACCCCGGGCTTCATGGTCGGGGCGGCGTCGGAACGCACCGCGACCGTGCGGCACTTCAGCAGGATGTTCATCGCCGCCTCGCATCTGGAGGTGCCGATCGCGTTCGTCGCCCTGCGCAAGGCATACGGACTCGGCGCCATGGCGATGGCGGGCGGCAGCATGCGCATACCTGTGTGCAGCCTGGCGTGGCCCACCGGTGAGTTCGGCGGGATGGGACTGGAGGGCGCGGTGCGGCTCGGCTACCGGGCCGAGCTGGAGGCGATCGCCGACCCGCGAGCGCGCCAGCGCCGCTTCGAGGAACTGGTCGCTCAGCTCTACGAGTACGGCAAAGCCCTGTCGGTGGCGGCGGTGTTCGAAGTGGACGACGTCATCGATCCGATCGAGACGCGGCGCCGGGTCACCGCCGCGTGGCGCACGGCGAGCCGATCTGCCAACCGTGGCCGCAGGCCGCTCGACGCCTGGTGAGAGCCGGTTGCGCCGGGGATTCACCGGCAGACTGATACGCTCGCAATCTCGGGGGAAGGCGGGTTATGCGCGGCGATGAGCAGGCCGGCGACTGGCGGCGGCGCGAGCCGCTGGAGTTGCCTCCGTTGCTGGCCGGCGCCCTTGAGTCCTTCTACGAGAAGGGCTATCACGGCGCGTCGGTGCGCGACATCGCCTCCCGCGTCGGGGTGACGGTTCCGGCGCTCTACTACCACTACGCGAGCAAGCAGGCGATCATGGTCGCCCTCGTCGAGCTGGCCGCGCGGGATTTCTCGGAGTTCGTGGCGCGGGCGTTAGGGGACACTCCGGACGACCCCGCGTCCCAGCTCGCCGTCCTCGTCGAGGCCATCGCGCTGCAGATGACCCAGCGGCACCGGCTGGCCTTCCTCGAAGCCGAGTTGCGCTATCTCGACCCGGCGGCGCTCGCCGCATACAGGCGGCATCGCCAGCGGGTGGAGGACAAGCTGATCGAGGTTCTTCGCGCCGGCACGCGCGCCGGTGTGTTCCAGATCGACGAGGTCACCGAAGTGGCCAGGGCGATCCTGGGCATGTGCCAGGCGATCGCGACGTGGTACCGCCCGGGCGGTGCCCTCTCGCCGACCGAGCTCAGCGGCCGATACGCCTCTTACGCGATGAACCTCGCCCGTGCCGGGGTCACAGCCGCTCGATGACGGTCGCGTTGGCCATCCCGCCGCCTTCGCACATCACCTGCAGCCCGTAGCGCCCGCGCGTGCTTTCCAGATGGTTGACCAGTGTGGCCATCAGCCGGGTGCCGCTGGCGCCGAGCGGATGGCCGAGCGCGATGGCGCCGCCGCGCGGGTTCAGCCGGGCCGGATCGGCGCCGAACTCGGCCTGCCAGATCAGCGGCACCGGCGCGAACGCCTCGTTCACCTCGAAGGCGTCGATGTCGGAGATCTTGAGCCCGGAGCGTTCCAGGATCTTGTGGGTGGCCGGGATGACACCGGTGAGCATGAGCACCGGGTCGCTTCCGGTCACGGCGAAAGCGTGCAACCTGGCACGCGGCCGCAGGCCAAGCTGTTGTGCCCGCCCTTCCGACATCAGCAGCGCCGCCGAGGCGCCGTCGGTGAGCGGGGAGGAGTTCCCCGGCGTGATGCGCCAGTCGATCTCCGGAAAGCGGTGCTCCGCGGCCGGGTCGGCGAAGGAGGGGCGCAGCGTGCCCAGGGTCTCGGTGGTTGTGGCCGGCCGGATCGTCTCGTCGCGGCTGTGGACGGTCCGCTCGCCCGATGCCGTGGACACCTCGATGGGGACGATCTCGTCGTCGTAGCCCCCGGCGGCCGCGCATGCGGCGGCTCTGCGGTGCGACTCCGCGGAATACTCGTCCAGCAGCCGCCGGTCGAGCCGCCACCGCGCGGCCAGCAGCTCGGCCGCGATGCCCTGCGGCACGAGACGGCCGTCGTATCGCGAGGCCACCGGGGCGAAGGGCTCTCCGCCCCGCGTGCTTGACCCCATGGGGACGCGGCTCATCGACTCGACCCCGCCCGCGATCACCACGTCATAGGCCCCGGCCATGATGCCCTGGGCGGCGAAGTGCAGCGCCTGCTGGCTGGACCCGCACTGGCGGTCGACCGTGGTGGCCGGAACGCCGTCCGGAAACCCCGCGGCGAGTACGGCGCTGCGTGCCACGTTGGCCGACTGATCGCCGACCTGGGATACGCACCCCGCGATGACGTCGTCCACCATCGCCGGGTCGACCTCGTTCCGTTGCATGAGCGCGCTCAGCATTCGCCCGAGCAGGTCGGCGGGGTGGATGCCCGACAGCGCCCCGCCCGGCTTGCCGCGACCGGACGCCGTGCGTATCACGTCGACGATGACTGCGTTGGTCATAGTAGGGTCCCTTCGTTCAAGATCACTGACTTAGCGGTCGATATAACTCGACCATAGAAGTCGGGTATTCGCACTGTCAAAGCGCATCTATTAAGGGTTGACGCGGCGACGGGCGGCTTTCTACAGTCTCTATTTATCGACCGCTAAGTAGATGTCGATCGAACGTTGGAGGGCCCGAGGTGAGCAGTGTCTATGTGGTGGGCGTCGGGATGATCCCGTTCACCAAACCCGGTCGCGAAGAGCCCTACGCCGTGATGGGCGAGCGGGCCGCCAGGGCCGCGCTGGAGGACGCCGGCGTCGAGTACGCCGAGGTTCACCAGGCCTACGCCGGCTACGTCTACGGAGATTCCACCTCCGGCCAGGCGGCTTTATACGGACTGGGGCAGAGCGGGATACCGATCGTCAACGTCAACAACAACTGCGCGACCGGCTCCACGGCGCTCTGGCAGGCACGGCAGGCCATCGCCAGTGGCGCCGCGGACTGCGTGCTGGTGCTCGGCTTCGAGCAGATGCGCCGCGGAGCGCTGGTCGAACACTGGGACGACCGCCCCTCCCCGATGGCACGCAGCCAGGAGACGATGGCAGAACTGCAGGGCCACGAGCCGGACGTGCCGCTCGCGGCCCGGTTCTTCGGCGGTGCCGGCCGGGAGTACATGCGCACCTACGACGTGGGACCCGAGGTGTTCGCCAAGGTCTCGGTCAAGGCGCGACGGCATGCGGCGGCCAATCCCTACGCCGTGTTCAGGGAGCCCCTGACGGTGGAGGAGGTGCTGGCATCGCCCGCCGTGTACGGGCCGCTGACCCGCCTCCTGTGCTGCCCGCCCACCTGTGGCGCCGCGGCCGCCGTGCTCTGCAGTGCGGAATTCGCCCGTAGCCGCGGCCTGCGGCGTGACGTCCGGATCCGCGCGCAGGCCATGGTGACCGACGTGCCCGGCACCTTCACGGAAGGCGGCATGATGACGCTGGCCGGCGCCGGGATGGCCCGCGCCGCCGCCGACCAGGTCTACCGGCAGGCCGGCCTCGGGCCGGAGGACGTTCAGGTCGCCGAGCTGCACGACTGCTTCGCCACCAACGAGGTCATCTCCTACGAGGCGCTGCGCCTGGTCCCCGAAGGGGAGGCGGAGAAGTTCGTCGCCGACGGTCAGAACACCTACGGCGGCCGCATCGTCACCAATCCCTCGGGTGGCCTGCTGGCCAAGGGGCATCCGCTGGGCGCGACCGGCCTGGCGCAGTGCGCCGAGCTCACCTGGCAGTTGCGCGGCGAGGCCGGGGGCCGCCAGGTCGAGGGCGCGGCGGTGGCACTGCAACACAACCTCGGACTCGGTGGCGCCTGCGTCGTCACGATGTATGAGAAGGCGGGCAAGTGATCGACCGGGCATTGATCGGCGCGGCGCTTCCCGCACACGACGAGATCGTGGACCGCTCCAGGCTGCGGCGGTTCGCCGAGGCGATCGGCGAGACGGACCCGGTCTACGTCGACGTGGCCAGTGCCCGCGCCGCGGGCCACCCCGATCTGCCGGTCCCGCCGACCTTCCTGTTCTGCCTGGAGATGGACGACCCGGGGGCCTTCGCCTTCCAGGCCGAACTGGGCATCGACACCGGACGGGTGCGCCACGGGGAGCAGACCTTCGAGTATCACGCGATGGCCCACGCCGGCGACCGGCTGCACATCGCGTCGTTGATCAGCGACGTCTACTCCCGCGAGCAGCGGCAGCTCGACTTCATCGTCAAGTCGACCCGGATCACCCGCGACGACGAGCTGATCGCGACCATGCGCAACGTCATCGTCATCCTGGGGGAGGACCGATGAACGCCACGACGGGGATCACCTGGGTCGTGGGCGCCGAGCTGCCCGACCTGGCGGTGGAGCCGGTGAGCCGCACGACGCTGGCGAAGTACGCGGGTGCCTCCGGTGACTACAACCCGATGCACGTGGACATCGACGCGGCACGGGCGGCGGGTTCGCCCGACGTGTTCGCCCACGGAATGTTGTCGATGGCCTACCTGGGCCGGCTGCTCACGCGGTGGTTCCCGCAACGCCACCTCCGGTCGCTGCGGGTGCGGTTCCGGGCGCTCACACCGATCCACGCGCGGCCCGTCTGCTCCGGCCGGGTGGTCGCCATTGAAGAGGGCCGGGAGCGACTGGCCCGTATCGAACTCTCCGTCGCCGTACAGGACGGCACGGTCACAGCGGCCGGGGAGGCAGTCGTCGCCTGCCCCGCCGAGGAAAGGGCGGTGGTCTGATGGCCGCGGGGACTCTCACCGGGAAGGTCGCGCTGGTGTCCGGTGCCGGCCGGGGCATCGGACGCGCGGTAGCCGAACGGCTCGCCCGCGAGGGCGCGCTGATCGTGATCAACGACATGGACGAGGAACCGGCGGAGCAGGCCGCCCAGGCCGTGCGCGACGCCGGTTCCGAGGCGCTCACCTGCGTCGGCAGCGTCACGTCCGCCGATTTCGCCGAGCGGTTCGTCTCGACCGCGATCGACGGCTTCGGCGGCCTGGACATCGTGGTCAACAACGCCGGCTACACCTGGGACGCGGTGATCCAGAAGATGACCGACGAGCAGTGGAACGCGGTCCTCGAGGTGCACCTCCACGCGCCGTTCCGCATCCTGCGGGCCGCCTTGCCGCACTTCAAGGCGGCGGCGAAGGCGGAAGGCGAGGCCGGGCGGCCGGTGCACCGCAAGGTCGTCAACATCTCCTCGCTCGCCGGCCTCGGCGGCAACGCCGGTCAGAGCAACTACGCGACGGCGAAGGCGGGCATCGTCGGACTGACCAAGACCCTGGCCAAGGAGTGGGGGCGATACCGCGTCAACGTCAACGCGGTCGCCTTCGGCATGATCTCCACCCGGCTCACCGCCGACCACGGCCGGCCCGAGGCGTGGATCGACGTCGAGGGCAGGCAGGTCCGGGTGGGCATTCCGTCGAACGTCATCGACGGGGCGGCCGGCCTGATCCCTCTTGGCCGGGCCGGTACACCGGCAGAAGCGGCGGGCTCGGTCTATCTGCTGTGCACCCCCGACGCCGACTACGTCACCGGCGAGGTCCTCTCGTGCGGTGGCGGCCTCGCTCTCTAACCACCTGATGCCGTGACGGCCGGGACAGCTTAATTCCTACTCACTGGCGGTGCCGTACCCCCCAAGGAAGTGATCCGTCATGTCCGACCACCTCAACCAGAGTTCCGTCCCACCGGGAAGAGATGACGCGGGACGCACGGCCGACCGGCAGGCGGTCATCGCCGCGCGGCTGGACCGCCTGCCGGTCGGCCGCTGGCATCGCCGGTTGACCGGCGTCATCGGCATCGGGCTGTTCTACGAGTACTTCGAGCTGGTTCTCGGCGGCACGCTTGTCGCGACCCTGCGACCGCTGTGGAATCTGACGGCGTTCGAGTCCGGTGTCCTGATCTGCTCGGTGTTCCTCGGCATGTTCGTCGGCGCCATCGGGCTCGGATACCTCGGGGACCGGTTCGGCCGCCGCCGGATGTTCCTGATCAACCTCACCATCTACCTGGTCTTCGGGCTTCTCGCCGCGGCGGCGCCCAACGTGTGGGTGCTGGCCGCGTGCCGGTTCGTCGCCGGCATCGGCGCCGGCGCCGAGTCGACCCTGGTCGGCGCCTATCTGGGCGAGTTCCTCCCCAAGGGCAGCCGGGGCAGGTACATCGGCTGGGTCATGACGATTGGCTTCCTCGCCTACCCGACGGTGGCCTTCCTGGGCGCGCCGCTGGCCCAGACCACGTTCCTGATCGAGGGGTGGCGGTGGCTGCTCATCGCCGCCGGTTCCGGCGCCGTCCTGCTCCTGTGGGTACGGCGGAGCCTGCCGGAGTCCGCGCGCTGGCTGGCCGGCCGGGGCCGCTACGCCGAGGCGGAAGCCGTCGTGGCCGGCATCGAGAAGGAGGCCGAACGCGAGTCGGGGCCGCTGCCCGCTCCGGTGGTGGAGCCGGTCGGGCCAAGCCGGTCCGCGGCACCGGTGAGGGACATGTTCCGCGGACGCTACCTCGGCCGCCTCGTGGTGATCAACGTCTTCAACGTGTGTGCCGGAGTGGCGCATTACGGCATCGGCGCGATCGCCCCGCTCATCCTGCTGGCCAAGGGCTTCGACATCGTCCAGTCGCTGCTGTACACCGGGTTGATCGCGGTCGGATATCCGCTGGGCGCCGCCGTCGTCGCGACAATCGGCGACAGGGTGGAACGCAAGCGGCTGATCATCGTGTCCGCACTGCTCATGGCGGGGGCCGGCATCGTGTTCGGGGTGGCCGATCAGGAGATCGTGGTGCTGCTGGTCGGGTTCATCTTCACCACGCTCGGCAGCGTGTTCGCCACGGCGGCCTGCGTCTACGTGCCGGAGATCTTCCCGACCGAGACCCGCGGGTTCGCGACCGGTCTCGGCAACGGTCTCTCCCGGCTGGCGACCGCGCTCATGCCGTTCGCGGCGCTGTCCATTCTGGCGGCGCTCGGGCCGGTCGGCGTGCTCAGCGTCTCGGCCCTCCTGCTGGTGATCTGCAGCGTGGACATCGCACTGTTCGGCCCCCGCACCACCGGACGCCGGTTGGAGGACGTCACCGCGACGTTGGTGAGCGGTCGGTGAGATAAGGGCGCTTACGGCAGAGCCCGGTTCGAGGCGATGCCCAACAACCAGGGCTTTGATCACTTCTGAAAGGGGAGAGGCGACATTGGACGAGCTGCCGAACGACCTGCGCGTCAGGGTCGGCCGACTGCTCGCCGAGCACGATCCGGCGACGACGGGCAGACAGGAGTTCCTGGGGGCCCGGTTCGACGAGGGGCTGGCATGGGTCCACTTCCCGCCGGGTGCCGGCGGGCTGGCTCTGCCGTACGAATTCCAGCCCGAGGTGGACCGGCTGCTCGCCTCGGCAGGCGCACCGGAGAACGACATGCGCCGCAACGGCATCGGTCTCGGCATGGCGGCGCCGACGATCCTCCGTTTCGGCACCCCGGCCCAGGTGCAGCGGTTCCTCCGGCCGATATGGACAGGCGAGGAAGTCTGGTGCCAGCTGTTCAGCGAGCCGGGAGCGGGCTCCGACCTGGCGGCGGTCGCCACGCGTGCCGTCCGTGACGGAGACGGGTGGGTCGTCAACGGGCAGAAGGTGTGGACCTCGAGCGCGCACAACGCGCGGTGGGGGATCCTGCTGGCCAGGACCGACCCCGACGTGCCCAAACACCAGGGGCTGACCTACTTCGTGTGCGACATGACCGCGCCGGGGATCGAGGTTCGCCCGCTGCGTCAGCTCACCGGTGAGGCGGAGTTCAACGAGGTGTTCCTGACCGATGTTCGCATCCCGGACGAGCACCGGCTGGGCGGCGAGGGGCAGGGCTGGGCGGTCGCCTCGGCGACGCTGAACAATGAGCGGGTGGCCATCGGCGGCCGGGCCGACGCCCGTGAGAGCGGCATGATCGGGGTCGCCGCCCGCACCTGGCGGGAGCGGCCTGACCTGCGCACGGCCGAGCTGCACGGCAAACTGCTGCGCCTGTGGGTGGAGTCGGAGGTGCTCCGGCTGGCCGGTGCGCGGCTGCGGCAGAAACTGGCCGCCGGGCAGCCGGGCCCCGAGGGGGCGGCGCTGAAGGTGACCTTCGCGCGGCTCGCCCAGCAGCTCACCGGCTGGGAGCTCGAACTCCTCGGCGCCGAGGGGTTGCGATATGGGGAATGGCCGATGGTGCGCCCGTCGAGCGTCGACCTGACCGGACGCGACGCCGGCTACCGCTATCTCCGGGCCAGGGGGAACTCGATCGAGGGCGGCACATCGGAGATCCTGCGCACGATCGTGGCGGAGCGGATTCTCGGATTGCCGGCGGAGCCGCGTCCCGACAAGGGCGTGCCATGGAAGGACCTGGCCAGATGAGCAACGAACCCACCCTGCTCTACACCGACGTCGAAGGCGCCCTGCGGGCCGGCGTCCGCAAACTGCTCGACGAGCGGTGCGGGCTTCGCGGGGTCCTCGGCTGCTACGACGGCGATCGCAGCCTGGTCACCGGCCTGTGGCGGGGCCTGAACAGGGAGCTGCGTTTGTCGGCGCTGCTCGTGCCGGAGGCACACGGCGGCGACGGAGGCTCTTGCCGGGAGGCGGCAGTCGTCTTGGAGGAGCTCGGCCGGGTCGTCGCACCGGTTCCCTTCTTGACGAGCGCGGTCGTCGGCACCACGGCCCTGCTCGCCTCACCCGCTCCTGCGGCCGCCGTGCTCCTGTCCGCGCTCGCCGCGGGACGGCGGACCGTCACGCTGGTTGTTCCGCTTGCGGCCGGGCCGGGGGCGGCGGCGGGGTTGGACATACGCGTGGAGGCCGGTGAGCTGCACGGCCGGGTCGCCAACGTGGCGGGTGCCCTGGAGGCGGACGTTCTGCTGGTGCCGGCTGCCCGGTCGGGTGAGAGCGTCGAGCTCTGGGCGGTCCCGGCGGCGACGGCACACATCGAGCCGGTGTCCTCGCTCGACATGACCAGGCAGTTGGCGGACGTCACCCTGCCGGGTGTCCCCGGTGAGCTGCTCGCCCCGGCCGAGGCCGGTCGGCGCGCGGTCGGCGACGCGCTGCTCACCGGGGCCGCCCTGCTCGCGTCCGAGCAGCTCGGGCTCGCGCAGTGGTGCCTGGACACGACGGTCGACTATGTCCGGCTGCGGCGGCAGTTCGGGCGGACGATCGGGAGCTTTCAGGCCGTCAAGCATCGTCTTGCCGACCTGTATGTCGAGGTGGAGTCGATGAGGGCGGCGGCACGGCACGCCGCGACCGCGTGCGGGGGTGCTTCCGGCGGTGCTTCTGCCGAAAGTGCGGTGGCGGCCTCGGTCGCGCAGGCCTTCTGCGGGACGGCCGCGGTGCACGTAGCCGAGGAGGCCATCCAGTTGCACGGCGGCATCGGCATGACATGGGAACACCAGCTGCACCTGTACCTCAAGCGAGCCAAGGCGGACCAGATCGCCTTCGGCACTCCCGGCTCGCATCACGACGAACTGGCCCGCCTGGTCGCCCTGCCCCCACCGGTTTGATCCGGCATCAACTCACCCGGTCGGGAGAGAGAGGACTACCCATGAAACTCACCAGCGCGTCAGCACTCGTCACCGGCGGCGCCTCCGGACTCGGACTCGCGACCGTCCGGGAGCTGCACGCCGCCGGTGCCGACGTCACCATCCTCGACCTGCCGTCCTCGGACGGCGAAGCCGTCGCCAAGGAACTCGGCTCCCGGGGCGGCTTCATCCCCGGCGACGTCACCGACGAGAACGACGTGGCCGCCGCGATCGACAGATGCGTCGCCCGCGGCCCCCTGCGAGCGGCGGTGAACTGCGCCGGCATCGGCAACGCGATCAAGACGGTCAGCTCGCGTGGCGCCTTTCCCCTGAGCGACTTCACCGCCGTCGTCACCGTCAACCTCGTCGGCACGTTCAACGTCATCCGCCTCGCCGCCGAACACATGGCGCGGACCACCCCAGTCGACGGCGAACGCGGCGTGATCGTCAACACCGCGTCCGTGGCTGCCTTCGACGGCCAAGTCGGCCAGGCCGCCTATGCGGCGTCCAAGGCCGGGGTTGTCGGCATGACCCTGCCTATCGCCCGCGACCTCGCCGCCTATCAGATCCGGGTGGTCACCATCGCCCCGGGCCTGTTCCACACCCCACTGTTCGCCACGGTCTCCGACGAGTCGATCGCTTCACTGAGCGAGCAGATGCAACATCCGAAGCGCCTCGGCGACCCCGCCGAGTTCGCCGCTCTCGCGGGTCACATCATCGCCAACCCAATGATCAACGGCGAAACCATCCGCCTCGACGGCGCCATCCGAATGTCCCCCCGCTGACCGCGCACCCGGCAACACGGTACGGAGTGGACCTCGCCGAGGTTTGCCCGTACCGGGTCGGGTGCGGTTTCCATGCCTTACCGGGCAGTGAGGGTATGAGCGCAGAGCCTCCTAGCGATCACTTGGAGGTGATGCGCGATCTGCTGCATCTGCTGCGATGCCCCGACGACGACATCGTCAGGGAGCGCCCGGACCTCGACGACGAGCTGATGCGCCATACGCCGTGCGGGCTTGTCGCGGCACAGGGGCTTGTCGCTGCGGCACAGTCGATCCCGCGTCGTACGGCGGGGCGCCGGGGGCGTGATGAAACAGGTCCGCCGCGTGATGAAACAGCGGCACTCTCGGGTCGCTGTGCCGTCTGCGCGGGGTCGTTCACCCGGTCGGCGCGAGGCCGACACCGCAAATACTGCTCGCGCGCGTGCCAGCAGCGGCACTATCGGCGGAAGGCGCAGCGGCAATCAACATAGCCACCTGCCGTGGGGGCGATGCTCAAGCACAGAAGCCATGGACGCGCGTGAGCGCCCATGGCTTCCTCTCGGTCACAAGGCCGAAGAGCCGTACGCCGAAGGCCACGAGGCCCGTGGCCGACAAGGCGGGCGCCGTACCCGAGTCGGCCTATTGATCGCCACGGAGCGAGCCGAAGAACACGAGGCCCGTGGCCGACGAGGCGGGTGCCGTACCCGAATCGGCCTTTCGCGTGTTGCCTTCAGGTTGGAGACAGACGGCTGTCAGGCTCCCGCCGTAGCGGCAGGCGCGCGCTGATCGGCGGTCGATAGGATGACGTCCACCAGCCTGTCGGCCGCGTCCGGCCGTCCGTGGTGGCGGGCCCGGTCGGCCATGGCGGCACGCCGGTTGGGATCCGCCAGGAGCAGACCCACCGCCTCGGCCAGATGATGGGGGGTGACCTCGTCGAGCAGGGCCAGGGCCGCGCCCGAGTCCGCCAGGTGGCGGGCGTTGTGCACCTGTTCATTGGCCGCCGAGGAGGCAAGCGGGACGAAGACCGCGGGCTTGCCGAGGGCGGTCAACTCGGCGAGGGTGCCGGCACCGCTACGGGAGACCACCACGTCGGCCAGCGCCAGGATGTCGGGCAGCTCCGGGCCGACAAAACCGGCGAGGCGGTAGCGACTGGCCAGGTGCGGCGGCAGCGACTCCGCACGCTGCCGCAGCTCGTCGACGTTGGCCGGGCCGCACTGATGGACGACGTTCGCCTGGCCGAGCAGCCATGGCAGCACGTCCCCGACGAGACCGTTGATCTGCTGGGCGCCCTGCGCCCCACCGGTGACATAGACGGTGGGCAGCCGCCGGTCGAGCGGCAACCCCAGCACCTTGAGCGCCCTCTCGGGGGAGCCCGACAGCAGCTCGGGCCGGACCGGGTTCCCGGTGACGACCGCGGCGCTGCGCAACGACTCCGGCAGCAACGGCAACGTCGACTCCGAGGAGACCGCGATGCGCGCCGCCGACGAGGCGAGTTTCCTGTTGGCCAGCCCCAGGCGCACCGTCTGCTCGTGGAGCACAAGAGGCCGGCGACACAGACGCGCGGCCAGCCCCGCCGGAACGGCGACGTATCCACCCGTGGCCAGCACGACGTCGGGCTGGAAGTCGGACACGATCTTGTACGCCTGCGCCACACCGAGAGGAACCCGCGCCATGTCCCGGACGTTGGCCGGCGACACCATCTTGAGTGGGTTGCGAGCGCGGCGGATCTTACCCGTGGCGACCGTGGCGAACGGAATGCCTTCGGCCGGCGCGACACGAGCCTCCAAACCGCTGTCCGTCCCGATCCACAGGGCCTCCAGACCTTGGCCACGACTTGCGAGCCTGGCCCGCAGCGCACGCACGGTGGTCGCGGCCGGGTAGGTGTGGCCGCCGGTTCCACCGCCTGTGACGATCAGACGAAACGGTGATCTCATGAGGGGGACCTTAATGGAATGCGATAGCTACCCCCGAATTATCGCGAGCTACGAAGTTCCCTACAAACCCCCCGAGCAGCCGCAGGCCACCAAGCCTTTCGGAAGAGCAACCAGTACCCACCGGACTTCCCGGCCACGCTCCTCAGGCGATAACGCAGCCCCGACCGGGCCTGGCCGTCGCGACTATGGCATCACGGAGTGACTCGCCTGCGCGGCGACGTCGCGGTCCGCGATGTATGTGCAGCCGCTGCCCGGGCTTCCGGAGAAGGCGATGACTGCGTCGAGGCGGTCACGCGTGCGGGTCAACGCGGCGATCTGGGCATCGATGCGATCGCGCTCGACGGCCAGCCGGGCTCGCGACTCCGGAGTGCTGACCCTGGCATCGACGCAGGGCAGCAGCTCTGCGATGGTCCGGCTGGACAGGCCGGCCGCGTAGAGCATCTGGATCAGCTGAACCCGGGCTGCCGCCGACTCGGGATAGTGGCGCTGCCCGGAGTCGCTCCGGTTCGCCTCCAGCAGCCCCTGCTCCTCGTAATAGCGCAAGGCCCTCACGCTGACGTCCGACCGCGCCGCCAACTCACCGATACGCATCGTGACCTCCGTCACATAAACTTGCCTCTGACGTCAACGTCAGGTTTTAGCCTAACCGGCATGCAGATCAACGGAGCACACGTGCTGGTCACCGGTGCCAACCGCGGCCTGGGCCGGCAGTTCGCCCTTTCCCTTCTCGACCGCGGCGCCGGCAAGGTGTACGCCACCGCCCGCCGCCCCGAACTCATCGACGTGCCAGGGGTCGTCCCGCTGCGCCTCGACATCACCGATCCGGCATCGGTCGCCGCTGCCGCGGCAGCCGCCCCCGACGTCAAGATCGTCATCAACAACGCGGGCATCTCCACCGGGGCGAACCTGGTCACCGGGGACCTGGACGCGATCCGCCGCGAGATGGACACCCACTTCTACGGCACCCTCAACGTGATCCGAGCTTTCGCACCCCAACTGGCCGACGGCGCGATCCTCAACGTCCTGTCCGTGATTTCCTGGCTCGCCTACGACGGCGCGGGCGGCTACCACGCGGCCAAGGCCGCCGAGTGGGCGCTCACCAACAACGTCCGCCTGGAGCTGGCCCACCAGCGCACCCTGGTGACAGGCCTGCACCTGGGTGCTGCGGACACCGACATGATGGCCTGGTACGACGGCGACAAGACCGCCCCCGAGGTGATCGTCGCGGCGGCCCTGGACGGCATCGAGGCACACCGGCCCGAGGTGCTCGCCGACGCCTGGAGCCGCCAGGTGAAGGCATGGCTGTCGGAGGACCCAAGCGTCATGTACCGCGAAGCGGCGGTCGCCCTCACCACCTGACCACCACCCCTGCGGGCGGCCGGCATTCCACATACCACGGGGAACGCCGGCGAACCGTCCTCGGCATGTCCTCGCTGGACGAACTTCTATCCGACGTCATCAGGTGATCTAGGCCGGTGGGGCTCCGAGGGCGTTCAGCTCGTTGCGCCGGCCGGACAGCGACTCGACCTGAAGCAGAAGCGCCGAATGATCCAAGGACCCGCCACCTTGCGCGCGGAGCGAGGCGATCAGGCCCGCCACATGGGTTCCGAGCGGGAGTGACACTCCCGCCTCGCGGGCGGCGGCCAGGACGATGCCGAGGTCCTTGTGGTGCAGGTCGACACGGAAGCCGGGGGCGAAGTCGCGGGCGAGCATCGCGGGCGCCTTGCGCTGGAGTACGGCATTGCCGGCGAGGCCGCCCGCGAGCACACGCACCGCCGCGCCGAGGTCCACTCCGCGGGCGTCCAGGAAGACGAGGGCCTCCGACACGAGTTCGATGGTTCCCGCGACGATGAGCTGGTTGGCCGCTTTGACCGTCTGACCGGCGCCTGCGGGGCCGACGTGCACGATGGTGGAGCCCATGGCCCGCAGCACGGGGAGGGCGGATTCGTAAACCTTCTCGTCGCCGCCCACCATGATGGACAGGGCGCCCTCGACGGCGCCCGCCTCGCCCCCGCTCACCGGGGCGTCCAGGGCGCGGATGCCGCGTGCTTGGGCCGCCGCCGCGACCGCCCGGCCGGTCTCCGGGTGCACGGTGCTCGCGTCGATGAGCAGCGCGTCGTGCCGCGCGGCCTCAAGGACGCCACCCTCTCCCAGCACGACGGCTTCGACGTCGGGGCTGTCGGGGAGCATGGTGACGATCACATCGGCGTCGCGGACGGCCTCGGCGACGGAATCCGCCCGCCGCCCGCCCCGCGCTACAAGGGCGTCCGCCCGTGCCGGGGAACGGTTGTAGCCGATGACGTCGAATCCGGCTTTCACCAGGTTGTGGGCCATCGGCGCACCCATGACGCCGAGACCGATGAACGCGACGACGGTCATGCGAGTTCCTTCCATGCGGCGAAGTCGAGGTTCTCAAACGGGTCGGCGCCGGAGTGTGTGTATTCGAGGGCGACCGGGCCGTCGTAACCGGCGGCGCGCAGTGCGGCGACCCATTTCACCAGTGGCAGCTCACCCGAGCCGGGAACACCGCGACCTGGCGCGTCGGCGATTTGCACGTGGCCGACCACCGCGGAGTGCTGTTGGATCACACCTGCGATGTCGTCTCCGTTGACCGCCAGGTGGTAGAGATCCAAAAGCAGTGCGCGATTGTCCTGCCCGGCCGCCGAGACACGGTCGAGGACGGACAGGGCGTCCGCGGCGGTGCGCAGCGGATAACGCTCCGCACCGCTCACCGGCTCGATCAGGAGAATGCCGCCGATCTCGGAGACACGCCGGGCGCAGGCAAGCAGGTTCGCGACGGCGAGTTCGTCTTGCTTCTCCGGTTCGACGCCGTCGAGGCGGTTGCCGTACAGCGCGTTGAATCGGCGGGTGCCAAGGCGTTTGCCGAGCGCCAAGGCGACCTCGGTGCTCGCCCGGAATTCGGCTTCGCGTCCTGGCCACGACACGATGCCGCGGTCTCCGCCGCCCATGTCGCCGGCGAAGAGGTTCAGTCCGGTCAGCGTGAGCCCGGACCGCTCGATGGCGCACGCGAAAGCGTCGACCTCGGCCTCACTCGGCGTCGCGGTCTCGAACGGCCACCAGAACTCGACGGCGGTGAAACCGGCCCGGGCGACCGCGGCGAGTCGTTGTTCGACGGGACGGTCCTTCAGCATGATGGAGCAATTGACCGCCGGTGTTCGTGTCACTGTGCCTCCACGGCAGAAAAACTGATCGGTCCGTAAGGGGCCACGCGTCAGTCTCCGTATGTGAACGCGGTCGTCGCCCTCGGTCCTTCGCCGCGCACCTGGGCGACGGCTTCCCGCAGGTCGTGAAGGAAAGGGTCGACGATGTGTTCCATGTGCGGGCTGAGCAGGATGTGCAGCGACGGCGGGGCGAGCGCTGTCGAGACGTCCCACGCGCGCTCGAGCATCGCCGAGGAAACCGACTCCAGGTCCACCTCGGGTTCGGGGAAGACCACCAGGATCCCCGCCTCGGGAGGGAGATCGACGCGGAGCCCGTCGATCCGTTCGATTCCCTCGGCCAGCCGGCGCGCGCTGCGGTGGATGCTCGCGGCGGCCCGGACGTATCCTTCACGGCCGAGCGTGCGCAGAGTGGTCCAGGCCGCCGCGATCGTGCTTCCCGGCCGGGAGCCGGCGAAGCCGATCCGCTGATAACCGCGGTACGGCCAGCCCGGTTCGGGAAGCGTGTAGGTGTGCAGGCTCTGCAGGTCGCGGTGGCGCACGGAGAATGTGGAGATGCCGTTCAGGCAGAGACCGAACTTATGCAGGTCTGCCGACACCGACCAGACGCCCGGGATGTCGAGTGAGAATCGCGGAGTGGCGGGGTCCACCTCGCGGAGGGCACCGAGCAGGAATCCACCGACGCAGGCGTCGACGTGCATCCACACCTCGGAGTCCGCCGCCATCCGGGAGAGTTCCTCGATCGGGTCGATGACGCCTTGGGGATAGGACGGTGCCGACCCGGCGACGAGGATCGTGTTCTCGTCGACGCTTTCCCGCATGCGCGACGGAACTGCACGGAACTCGGCGTCGACCTCGATGCGCCTGACGTCCACGCCGAGCTCGTCGCCCGCCTTGTCGAACGACGGGTGCCCGGTCATCGGAATGACGATGTTCGGACGTGTTATGCCCATCGCCCTGCCGCGGGCGCGGGCGCCCTTCACCGCGAGGAAGTTGCTTTCCGTGCCGCCCATGGTGAGCGTGACGGCCCCGTCCTCCGGGACGTGCAGGATCTCTCCCACCATCTCACGCAGCTCGCGTTCGACGCGCTTGAGTGAGGGGAGAGCGTTCATGGAGAACAGGTTCGTGTGGGCGAACATCGACTGGGCGGAGCGCGAGGCGAGGTAGGCCTCATCGGGATAGGCGGGCCAGTAACGCTCGAACACCCCGCGTTCGTAGGGCATCTCTCCCGACTGATATTCGCTGAGCTCCTGCTCCAGGGTGCGCCAGGGGATGCCCTGCTCGGGGAATACGCCGCCACTCTTCATTTCTTCTCCGTTCCTGCCGAGTGGTCCGCCCAATGCGCGAGAAAGGCTCGCGTGCTCGCGTGTGCGGGGTGGTGGAAGACGACCGACGGTGGCGCGTCCTCGACGATCACACCGTCGTCCATCATTACGACGCGGTCGGCCGCCTTGCGCGCGAAGCCCAGCTCGTGGGTCACCACGATCATGGTCATGCCGTCGTGGGCCAGGTCGAGCATGACGGCCAGCACCTCGGCCACGAGCTCGGGATCCAGCGCTGACGTGGGCTCGTCGAACAACATCAGCTTTGGGTCCATGGCGAGCGCTCGTGCGATGGCGACGCGCTGCTGCTGACCGCCTGAGAGCTGGTTGGGATATAGATGTGCCTTATCCGCGAGGCCGACCCGGTCGAGCAGGTCCATGGCCCGGCTTCGGGCCTGGCCCGCGGCGAGCCTGCGCACACGTGCCGGGGCGAGCGCCACGTTCTCCCAGGCCGTCAGGTTCGCGAAGAGGTTGAACCTCTGGAACACCATCCCTATCTCGGACCGGCGCCGCGCGATTTCACGTTCACGGATCTCGAACAACCTGTCGCCCCGGCGTTCATATCCGATGTATCGCCCGTCGATGAGGATCTGGCCGCCGTCGATGGTCTCAAGGTGGTTGACGCACCTGAGCAGCGTGCTTTTTCCGGAGCCGGACCGGCCGAGGAGGCAGACGACGGAGCCGCGCTCCACACGCAGGTCAACCCCTTTGAGGATCTCGGTGGTGCCGAACCGCTTACGGACGTCGATCACTTCGAGCATGCTGCTCACGCTCGCCTCGCTTCCCTGCGCGATGTGCTCCGCACTGTGCGCCCGGGCGCGAGCCGGCGTTCAAGTGCCCATTGCCCCGCGGTGAGAATCGAGGTGAGAGCGATGTACCAGATGCTCACCACGATCAAGAGCTCGATGACGTGGAAATTGCGTGAGTAGATCGTCTGCGCCGTGGTGAGCAGATCGGAGCCGGAGATGACGGACACGAGTGCGCTGGTCTTGAGCATCGTGATCACCTCGTTTCCCGTCGGGGGCACGATCACCCGCAGGGCCTGCGGAAGCACGATCGCGCGCAACGTCTGACCCTTCGTCATGCCGACGGCGAGCGCGGCCTCGCTCTGTCCGGGATCCACGGCCACGAGCCCCGCACGAACGATCTCCGCCATATAGGCGCCGGCGTTGAGCCCGAGCCCGAGGAGCGCGGCGGTGAAGCCGGTGATGACGGTGTTCGTCTCGACGACCCACACCTCCGCGACGAGGGGGACGGGCAGGCCGATGGTGGGGAACAGCAGGCCGAGGTTGTACCAGAAGATGAGCTGCACGAGCACAGGCGTCCCGCGGAACGCCCAGATGTATCCGCGGGCGAGGTAGGCGAGCACCGGGTTGTCGGAGCCGCGGAGCACGGCGGTGACGACGCCGAGCACGATGCCGATGAGCATCGACGCGACGGTCAGGAGGATGGTGACGCCGACGCCGCGCAGGATCGCGGGGGCGGTGAGATGCTCGGCGACGACACCCCACTTGATGTTCGGGTTCACCGCCAGGGCATAAAGGAAGAGGGCGAGAGCGGCCAGGACGGCGAGCCCGAGCGGGATCCTGCCCCAATGGCGGAGAGGGACGATCCGGAGGTCCGATGACCGCTCACCTCGTTTCGGCGCGTCGGTCGTCACGGTGTCAGCCATCGCCGTTGATCACCGCTGCCGGGACGGCGCCGTCTTCGAGGTCATACCGCTCAAGGAGGGTCTTGTATTCCCCCGAGTCGATCAGCGACTGCAGCGCCGCTTTGATCGCGTCTCTCAGTTTCGTGTCCTGCGCGGGGACCGCGATGCCGATGTGCGAACCCGGCGCCTCGATCGGCTCGCCCACGATTTTGAAGTCGGCGGGCGCGTTCTTCACCAGGTAGCTCGCGTTGGGTACGTTTGTGATCGCCGCGTCGGCACGCCCTGATTTCAGCTGTGTCTGTTTGTCGGTCGCCGCGGGCAACTGGACGATGTTGACCGGGGCCTTGCCTGCGGCGGCACACTCGGCGTTCGGGGCTTCCGCCGTACGGCTTTCCGTGACCGCCCCCTTCTGCACCACGACGGTGCGCCCGCACAGGTCGGAGAAGGACGCGATGCCGGCCGGGTTCTTCGCGGAGACCATGAGCACCGCCCGGTCCTCGAAGTAGTCGATGAAATGAACCTTGTCGTAGCGTTCTTTGAGGTCGCTGATGAACGCCATCGCGATGTCGTAGCGCCCGGCGACCAGACCGGGAATGATCGCGTCGAACTCGGTGACGTTCACGAACTTCATCTCCACGCCCAGCTGTTTACCGAGCGCGGCGCCCAGGTCGGGGTCGAAGCCGATGATCGTCTTATTGTCCTCGGACATGTACTCGATGGGCGGGTAGGTGGCGTTGGTGGCGACGACCACGCTGCCCGCTTTGGCGATCTTCTCCGGCAGGAGATGGAAATAGGGGGCCTTGGCGTCGGCTTTCGCGGGTTTCGCTTGATCCTGGGTTCCGCATCCCGCGATCGCCAGCGCCATCGCGATCGACATGACCGGCGCGGCGACCCGGGTTCTATTCCGCTTCCATTTCCACATGGCTCTCCTCGTCGTGCTTGATTCCATGTGATGACGTAAAACTGAGTTCAGACGCCTGCGCGCTCGGCCACGTCGAACACGAGGTCGTCTATTCCGCCCGGAAAACGTGACACATTGCTGATCGCGACAACCGTTGCCTGGGTTTTGGGGAGGACGAGGGCAAACGTGTTGGTGCCGAGGTCGCCACCGCCGTGAACCCAGCCGTCCGGGCGCCGGGAGGAAACTCCCCAACCGAGTCCCTGGCCGTGGTCGGCGGTTCCCTGGCCCTCACCCGCCTGCAAAGTGAACGCCGCCGTGACGGCGCTCGGGCTGAGCACCCGCCGACCCCCCGGCAGAGCGCCGCCGTTCGCCCACATCGCGCTGTATTTCGCGAGGCTGAGCAATGAAGTGCGCATGCCTCCGTCGGCGAAGACGTCATACGTGTAGCGGGCGTACTCCACGAAGCCTTTTACCTCGGGACTTCCTTCGAGGCGTGAGTAGAGATACTCGTAGTCGAAGTCAAGACCGTTGTGCACCTTGCCGTCGACGACGGCGGCGTAGCCGAGGGCCGGTTCGGTGTCCGCGTCGGCGAGCCGGAATCCGCTGTCGCCGATCGCGAGCGGTTTGAGGAGGGCCGCCCTCATCTTGTCGTGCACGTCGCGTCCGGTGACGTGCTTGATGACATCCGTCATCGGTTGCCAGGCGAGATTGCTATAGCTACGGACCTGCCCGGGACGGGCGTCGCGGAGCCAGAAACCGGTTTCCGGGGGATAGACGTAATGGCGGGCGTGATTCCGCTGCGCGAGACAGCGCCGCGCCCACTCACCATCCCGAGCGGGGAGATCTCCGGCCCGGTAGCTGTCGGCGTAAGGTCCCGGTTCTGGGCCTACCTCCGCGAGGCCGCTGGTGTGGCTCAGCATCATCCGCAGAGTGATCGGCACAGCGGAGAAGAACGGGCTGCGCAGTTTATAGGGCAGATAGTCGTTGACATCGGCGTCAAGGTCGATCAGTTGCTTGTCTACGAGAGTCAGGACAAGCGTCGCCATGTAGGTCTTGGTGATGGAGGCGATGTTGTGAGTGGTCTGAAGGGTGAATGGCCGCCCGGCTCGTAGATCGCGCTGACCGTACGCGCGGGCCCAAACGATCCTCCCCTGCTTGGTTATCGCGAGAGCGCACCCAGGAACTTTCGCGAAATTTCCAAGCCGTGCTGCCACAAGTCGCTCTACCTCGGGAAGGTCGGGGCCGACCGAGGTGGGGCCGTCGCGGCGCACTTGATGGCCTTGGGAGAGTGGTCGCGATCCGGTGCCGGCGGCTACTACAGATGCGCTTCCCGCGCCGGCGATGAATTGAAGTGCTGAACGACGGTTCATGCTTTCTCCTCGGTCGGTGATCGGCCGTTGGCGTACGGTGACCACCGGATTAATGCGGTGAAACAAAGTCGATCGGAAAGCCCGGACGGCGATGTCACCCCGTAAGAGGCGGTTGGTTTTGGATCGTTCCACCCAGGGGCGCCTGGGTGGCCTGTCTATGCTGGGGCCCGCGTCTTGGCGGCAGGGGTCGGCGAGCGTGGTTTCGGGGGAGTGGGGGAGGGTGGGGGCCGGCGGGGAGCGGGCCGGATGTCGGTGCCTGTGCCGGTTTGGCCTCGCTGCCCTAGGTCGGGACCTCTTGGGTGCGCAGGGCGACCAGGTGTTTGCCCGGAGTGATTGTGCAACAATATTGATGAGCGTAATTGTGTGTCAAGATGTCGCTATGACATCTCGCGACTCGACGGCAGCAAGCGCTGCCGAGCTCATCGCAGAGGACCTCCGCGAACGTCTCCTGCGGCTGGAGCTCTACCCCGGAAGCCCGCTTCGCGAAATTGATCTTTCTGAGCGATACGCAGCGAGCAGGCACACCGTCCGGGCCGCCCTCGCACTCCTCGAAGCCGAAGGCGTGCTTGTGCACGACCGTCATCGCGGCGCGCGGGTGCGCGAGTTCGATGCGTACGACGTCAACGACGCCTTCGACCTGCGCGAGGCGTTGGAGATCGAAGCCGTCCGCCTGATCTGCCGCCGACGGCCGTCGCTCGACGGGCTGAGAGCCGCGGTCGATCACCTTGACCGGCTGGAGGCGGTTGAACGGGAAGCTCCATCGCCGAGCGTGATCTGGGAGACCATGCGGGCCGATCGCGTCGTGCATCGCGCGCTCATCGAGACGACCAGGAGCACGCGCCTGTTACGCGCCTACGTCGGCATCGACATGGAGATCGCATACTGCTTCGCACTCTGCCGCGTCACGTCGATGTCGCCCGACAAGCAGGAACATCGGCGCCTCCTTGACGCCCTTGAGGCGGCCGACGAAGCAGCCGCGCTGGACATCCTCATTCCCCACATCGACGACGCGCGTGCGCAGTGCCTTACGGCGGTGCGACCGCCGAGACTCGGTGGCGCCGGCTCCTGACTCCGCGACCGATGATTACGCGTCGCCTGGTCGCGAAGCCGGGGCGCGTGGGGCGCGGCGGCGGGGGCTCGGCCGGCCGGGGGATGTGCGAGGTGGAGGGGGGCCCGGGTCGGGGAGGGGCTGAAAGGGGAGTTCGCCGTCGAAGCCGACGGCGAGGGTGAGCTGGCGGGCGCCCAGGCGGCGGGCGTCGGTGAGGGCGAGGCCGCCCGGGTCCGTGAGGAGCCACCTCGTCAGGCCGTCGAGGAGGGCCATGGCCGTGACGGCGACCTCGCCCGGTTCGCAGTCGCGGAAGTCGCCGGTGCGCAGGCCGTCCTCGACGGTGGAGATGAGCGGGGCCTGAACCCGGCGGCGCAGTACGGCGAGGGCGGCGGCGAGGTCCTCCGACCCGGTGGAGCGGATCTCCAGCTCGGCCCAGAGGCGGGCTTCGAGGATGTCGTCGTGGGTGAGCGGCAGCAGGAAGTCGATCAGGTCGGCGAGGCGCTTCGCCGGGGTGTCGCGGCCGGAGTTCCGCATGCCGCGCTGCAGCCGGATCTCGGCGCGGGTGAGCGAATAGGCGAGCGCGTCGGTCAGCAACCGGTCGCGGACGGCGAAGTGATAGTGCACCAGCGCGGTCGACACCCCCGCGCGGGCGGCGATGTCGGCGATGCGCACGCCGTCGAAGCCGTCCCTGGCGATGAGTTCGACTGCCGCCTGGAGGATGCCCTCCCTGCCGCCGCGTGTGCCGGTGCTGGTTGTGCTCACGGCTTGGATCCTGTCACACCCACTTGCCCTGGCCCGACGCCTGACTTTAAAGTCAGGCCATCTAGCCCTGACTTTAACATCAGGGACTTGCGCGAGGAGAACCCCATGAGCCGCTACGGAGCGATGTTCGGCCCCGACATCACGTTCCTCGGAATCGACCCCTGCACACTCGACGACCCCGCCACATACCGGGACGCCGATGTGGTGATCGTCGGCGCCCCGTTCGACGGGGGCGTGAGCCACCGGCCGGGCACCCGGTTCGGTCCGTCGGCGATCCGATCGGCCGACTACCTCGCGCATGACGGGTCGCGCCCGTCGCTGTCGATGCGTGTGGACGCGCTGCGGGACCTGCGGGTGCTGGACGCCGGCGACGTGGAGATGTTCGCCGGGGACATCGAGGGCAGCATCACCGCCGTCGAGGAGGCCGTGGCCACGATCGCGGCCTCCGGCGCCATCCCGGTCGTGCTGGGCGGCGACCACACCATCGCGCTGCCTGACATCACCGGCGTGGCCCGGCATCACGGCATGGGCCGGGTCTCGGTCATTCACTTCGACGCGCACGCCGACACCGGGCACATCGAGTTCGGGCACCTGCACGGCCACGGACAGCCGATGCGCCGCCTGCTGGAATCCGGCGCCGTCCGCGGTGACCGATTCCTGCAGATCGGCCTGCGTGGTTACTGGCCCGATCCGGACACACTGGACTGGATGGCCGACCAGCACATGCGCTCATACGAGATGAGCGAGATTGTCACCCGCGGCCTGCAAGAGTGCATGGACGAGGCCATGGCCATCGCGCTCGACGACTGTGACGGGGTGTTCCTGTCGGTGGACGTCGACGTGGTCGACCCCGGCATGGCCCCCGGCACCGGCACCCCCGAGCCCGGGGGGCTGACCTCCCGCCAACTGCTGGACACCGTACGCCGCCTGGCCTTCGAACTCCCCGTCGTGGGCATGGACGTCGTCGAGGTCTCCCCTCCTTACGACCATGCCGACATCACCGCCTTCCTCGGCAACCGGATCGTCCTCGAAGCACTGTCGGGCCTGGCGGCCCGCCGCCGCGGGGACACCTGGCAGCCGGCCCGGCCGCTGCTCGACGGACGAGGTACGGCTACGCCCTGATCACGACGTTGTGTGCCGTGCTTCGCCGTACTGATTCGGCGGAGGAGCGGGCGCCCTTCGACGAGGTTGTGCGGCGCCCGCCTGCCGGTGTACGGCGGAGCCGGCATGACGCCCTGATCAGGCAGGGCCTTTGGTTGCGACATCGAGGTCAGGTGGCTCGGCCGCCTGGCCTCGATGTCGTGGTCCCGGCGTGGCGACGGCGACCGACTTTTCCAACTCTGGACGGACCTCCTGCTCCCTGATCGAAAGAGGCGATACCGATGGGGTTTGCAAACCCCCTAGGGGTATGTTACAGATATACCCCCGAAGGGTATGACTTTTAGGAGGACTACATGTGCACGGCATGTGCGTGCGGAACCGGAGACGCCGCGCCGGTGACAGTCGCCACGAACGAGGGGACTGACCGGAGCGTGTTCGCGGTGAGCGGCATGACCTGCGGCAGCTGCGTCTCGTCCGTCTCGGCGGCGATCGGCAAGGTGGACGGCGTGTCCGGTGTGGACGTCGAGCTGTCCACCGGCGCGGTCACCGTCAGCGGGACGGGCTTTACCGACCAGGAGATTCGCGACGCGATCGAGCGCGCGGGTTACCAGCTGTCCGGGACCGGGTCCTAGGAAAGTGAATGGTGGGCGTGCATTGCCCTGCACGCCCACCTTGGGGCCGGTCTGTTGTTGAACTTCCCCAGACCCCTAAGTCGCATCATATGGTGCGAGGAATCAGGAGTGCGGCGATGAATGCCGTCAATCCCCGCAGGTGGTGGGCACTCGTTGTGCTCGCCGCCGCACAGTTCATGGTCATCATGGACACCTCGATCATCGGTGTCGCGCTACCGGAGATGCAGCGCGACCTCGGCTTCACTCAAAGCGGCCTGCAGTGGGTGTTCAACGCCTACGTGATCGCCTTCGGCGGTCTGCTGCTGCTCGGCGGCCGGCTGTCCGACCTGTTCGGCGCCCGCAAGATCTTCACCACCGGCTGGATCGTCTTGATCGCCGGCTCGGTGATCGCCGCAGCCGCAGGAACGGCCTGGGTGGAGATCCTCGGCCGGGCGGTGCAGGGTGTCGGCGGCGCGCTGATCGCCCCCGCCGCGATGACCCTGCTCATGATGCTCTTCGGCCACAACCAGCGCGAGCTCGGCAAGGCCATGGCACTGTACGGCGCAGCCGCGCCGGCCGGTGGCACCGCGGGCGTCTTCCTCGGCGGCGTCATCACCGAATACCTGAGCTGGCCGTGGGTGTTCATCGTCTACATCCCCATCGGCCTGGCCACCCTCGCCGCCGTCCCGGCGCTGCTGCCCGCGGTGCAGGGCAGGCGCGGCTCGGTCGACGTGCTCGGCGCCGCGGCGGTCACCGCCGGCATCGCGCTGGCCGTGTTCGCCATCGTCCAGGCGCCCGAACAGGGCTGGGGCTCGGCCGCCACCCTGCTGGAGCTGGCCGGCGCGGTCGTGCTTCTCGCGGTGTTCCTGCTCATCCAGCGTGCCGTCAAGCAGCCCATCATGCCGCTCGGCATCTGGCGCACCCCCGGCCTCGCCACCGCGAACCTCGCCATGGCGCTGCTCGGCGCGGCGTGGATCCCGATGTGGTACTTCCTTAACCTCTACCTCCAGCAGGTCCTCGGCTACGGCGCCTTCCCCAGCGGCGCGGCGCTGCTGCCGATGACCATCGCGGTCATGATCTTCATGATCGGCATCACGGCCCGCCTGCTCGGCCGCTTCGGCGCCAAGCCGCTCATCGTGCTCGGCCTGCTGGTGCTGGCCGTGGGCGTCGCAGGACTGGCCCTCGCCCGGCCGGGCGGCACCTTCGCCGTGGACGTCCTCCCGGCCAGCCTTGTGGCGGCGGTCGGCATGTCGCTGGCGTACATCCCCGCCATGATGTCGGCGATGTCCGGCGCACGCCCGGAGGACGCCGGCCTGGCCTCGGGCATCGTCAACACCACCTACAACGTGGGTTCGGCCCTCGGTCTGGCGGTCATGACGGCGATCGCCATGTCTCAAGGGGCCGCCGAGCTGGGCGACGTCGTGAAGCTCACCGACGGCTTCCAGGCGTCGTTCGTGGGCGCGGCCGTGGTCGCCCTCGTGGGTGCCGCACTCGCGCTGGTGCTGATGCGCAAGCCGGCGCCTGCCCCTCAGGAGGAGGCGGCGGCGGGGCGCGCCTGATTTCATATCCGGGACAGGGCACAGCTCTGTCCCGGATATACCCTAAGGGGGTATAGTGTTTCGAGCAAATAAATATAGGGAGTCTGTGACTCAGATGCAAATCTCCCGATATTTAGCTACGATGGCGGCTATGACAGACCAATCGCAGAGTGCGATGCCCCCGCCGATCGACTCCGAGGGGCATCACCACCACGCTCGGATCGGATCGTGGTCGATCCTGTGCACCTGGGACGAGGCGCGAAAGAAGTCCGGCCCCTCGCAAATGGTCATCACCGCGGCCCCCGACGGCGATCCCCAGGAGATCGCCAAAGGCATCACCCCCGGCGTGCTACGCGCCATCCCACTGGGCGACCTCATCAAGGAGCAGCGGATGACGGTTCAAGACGCCACCGCCACACTCAGGGAGGCCGGCGTCAAGGCGGCCGCCCAGGTCAAACGCATGGTTGACGACAACCCGCGCCCCGGCAGGGCCGGACGCCCCCCGGTCTTCTACGCGATCGTCGCCTCCGCCTACACCTGCGCCCTGGTCGCCCAGGAAGAACGCCCGGTGGCCTGGCTCGCCGAGCAGATCGGCGCCGACCGTAAGACGGTGGAAAACTGGCTACGGCTGGCCCGGGAGGAATACGGCATGCTCTCTCCGGCCACACACGGCGTCGCCGGGGGCGTCATGACCCCCAAGGCCGAACAGGTGCTCCGGGAGGCCGCCGACGTGCCCGCCCAGTGACGGACGCATGCGCGTGAAATGCGCAATGGTCTTTCGATTGCCTTGTCGAAGCCGAGAGGCCGCTGCTCGGTTGTAGTCTGTCGTGTGACGGACAAGGTGGGAGCGCAGCATGCTTTGGAAAGTCAGGTCGGAGAAACCGCTATACACCGATGAGTGGTTAAATATCCGGCTCGCCGAAGTAGAGCTGCCAGACGGCACAAATTTAAGCCACCGCATCATTCGCACTCCCGCGGGAGCGGGCGCGACTGTGGTAAACGACGAGAACAGTGTGCTGATGATCTGGCGTCATCGGTTCATCACCGACTCCTGGGGATGGGAGATTCCGATCGGCAGGGTCGAGGCCGGTGAATCGCCGATCGACGCCGCAGCGCGTGAGGTGGAGGAGGAGACCGGCTGGAGACCGGGACCCCTCCGTAAGCTGCTCTACACGCAACCGACCAATGGCATCTCCGATGCGGCGCACCACATTTTCCGCGCCGATACCGCGACGCACCTGGGTCCGCCTTCTGAGAAGTGGGAGGCCGACCGGGTTGAATGGGTCCCGCTGGCCGATATTCCTTCCCTGATCGCAAGCCGGTCCATTGTGAGTGGGACTACTTTGGCGGCTCTGCTCTATCTGATGGTCGCCGGTTAAGCGAATAAAAGTCTCCGAGAGATTTCCCGTTGCCCGTCCGGCCCCGGCTCTTATGGCCGGACGCCGGGGCCGAACCCCGTCCAGCGCAGGTCGGGCGGGAGGTGGCCCATGTCGTTGTACAACAGCACGGTCGGCGCCGCCCCGCTGTAATACTCGATCGCGGTCAGCGCCGTGTTGCCGCAGCTCAACCCCAGCCACCGGGCCAAGGGCGCGCCGAGGGCGTCCCGCACCAGCCAGGCCACCTGATAGGCGTGGGTGACCAGGACCTCGTGGGTCTCGGTGTCGGCGGGGCGGGCGAACCGGTCGATCAGCGCGTTCGCGAGACGTGTGCCCGCAGCCGCTTCCGCGGGGTCGTATCCGTCGAAGAACCCCGCCCACGCCGGCGGGATGTCGTCCGGCACATGAGGCACGTGGTCGATCAGTTCGGCCGCCTCCCGCACAGGAGCGTTCGGCAGGTATTCGCCGATGATCTCCGCCGAGCGTGCCGCCCGGGACAGGGGCGAATGCCAGATCGCGTCGATCGGCAGGCCGGCGAGCCGATCCGCCACCAGTTTCGACTGCTGCCGCCCCACGTCGGTCAGTTCGCCGAACGTGTTGGCCGCGCCGTGCCTCACCACGTGCAAATGCCGAGTCGCCATCAGGACTCCCATATAACTAGAGATCGAATTCAGACTTCGCGCCTCACGGCGTCATTCCGCTCGGCTCCGCCGTACAAAGGGCGACCGTCAGGGCTCCGCCGTACGAGCGTCACCGGTGCCGGGAGTCGTGCCCGAGCGCGGTGTGGGCCGAGGTGAGGCGTTGGACCTCATCTCGTCCGGATCGGTCGCCCGACACGTCGTCGGCCCATTCGAGTAGCCGGCGCAGGGGGCCGTCTGCCGTGTTTGTGGTGATGGGAGGGCTGCCGAGGGCGACCTCACCGCTGGTCCCGTCGATGGTGACGAGGGTGCCCTCACCGATGGTGTGCTCACCGGCTCTTATCGAGGTGACGTCGACGACGAGGTCGGTAACGCCCACGACGGCGGGTTTGCCCATCGCCCGTGCGACGACCGCGGCGTGGCTGACCGGGCCGCCCCGTGCGGTGACGATTCCGGCGGCGGCGGCCAGGCCGCGCATGTCGTGGGGGGAGGTCTCCGGGCGTACCAGGATGACCGGCCCGTCGGCCGACATGCGCACGGCCGCGTCGGTCGTGGTGGCCACCCTGCCGGCCGCGACACCGGGGCACGCTCCCACTCCCCGGGCCACGACATCGGCGGACGCCGCCATGCGCGGTGTGCGTACGTGCCGGAGGTGCTCTGGCGAGACCCTGACCAGTGCCTCCTGCCGTGTGATCACGCCCTCGTCGGCCAGGTCGGTCGCGACGCGGACGGCGGCGGCTCCGACGAACCGGCCGGAACGGACCTGCAACATCCACAACTCGCCGGCCTGGAAGGTGAACTCGACATAACACGCGTCGCGATAATGCTCCTCGACCCGGCTCAGGGCATCGACCAGGCCCGCCCACACAGCCGGTTCCCGATCGGCGAGCTCATGCAGGGGCCGGGTGAGCGACCGGCCTGACACGACTGCTTCGCCTTGATGGCCGAACAGGACTTCTCCGTACGGGATGTTCTCGCCGGTGTTGGGATCGCGGCTGAAGGCGACGCCGGTGCCGCTGTGGTCGTCGCGGTTGCCGAACACCATCGTCTGCACGATCGCCGCCGTGCCGAGATCGTGGGGAATGTCGTGGAGTTCGCGGTAGGTCCGGGCACGTGGCGTGTCCCACGACGAGAAGACGGTTTCGACTGCCATCTCCAATTGCCGGGTCGCGTCGTCCGGGATGGGCCTGCCGCATCGTTGCCGGATGAGCTGCTGCACCGCTTCCACGTCCCCGGCCGCCGGGCCGTCGACGTCGGTGCCGGTGAGCGCGGATGCGAAGCCGGTCAAGAACCGCAGTCGTGAGTTCGACGCGAACTGCGTGTCCCCGGTCTCGGCCGCCAATGCCGCCGTGGTCTCGGCGGTGAGCCCGAGGTTGAGGATGGTGTTCATCATGCCGGGCATCGACACGCCGGCCCCGGAACGGACCGACACGGTCAACGGCCTCTGTGCTCCGCCGAGCCGTCGCCCGGTCGCCGCCTCCAAGCCGGTTATGGCGGTCGCGAGTTCGGCGTCCAGTCCGTCGGGAAGACGACCGTCTCGCAGGAATGCCCGGCATGCCTCGGTGGTGACGACGAACCCGGGAGGCACCGGCAGTCCGAGACGGTGAAGCACCACGAGTCCATGTGCTTTGGCGCCCAGAATCTCCGCTGTCTCCGCGGTCCGCGCGGAGAGCGGCAGAATCCAC